>JAXMCI010000001.1:0-434079 GCA_046349435.1 Dongiaceae bacterium
ATCAAGCTCAACGGCCACGGGCTGGGCTTCGCCGCCGCCCCGGACGACTGCTACCTCGCGCTGCGCGGCCTGCGCACCCTGGCGGTGCGGCTCCGCCGGCACCAGGAGAACGGGCTGGCGCTGGCGCGCTGGCTCGCCGGCCGGCCGGAGGTCGAGCGGCTGCTGCACCCCGCCCTGCCCGGCGATCCCGGCCACGCGCTCTGGCGGCGCGACTTCGCCGGCGCCTCCGGCCTGTTCGGCGTCGTGCTGAAGCCCTGCCCGGAGCCGGCGCTGGCGGCCATGCTGGACGGGCTGAAGCTGTTCGGCATGGGCTTCAGCTGGGGAGGCTACGAGAGCCTGGTCCTGCCGGTGAAGCCGGCGCAGTGGCGCAGCGCGACCCGGTGGGAGACGGCCGGCCCGGTGCTGCGCTTCCATGCCGGGCTGGAGGATCCGCAGGACCTCATCGCCGACCTCGAGGCCGGCTTCGCCCGCCTCGCGCTGGCGCGCGAGGTGGCGGCATGAGCGACTGTCCCGCCGTGCTGCTCGACGCCGTCGCCTTCGGCCCGGACGGGCTGGTGCCGGCGATCGCCCAGCAACAGGGCACGGGCGAGGTGCTGATGATGGCCTGGATGAACCGCGAGGCGCTGGCCGAGACGCTCGCCACCGGCCGCGTCTGCTACTGGTCGCGCTCGCGCCGGCGGCTGTGGCGCAAGGGCGAGAGCTCCGGCCAGGTGCAGCGCCTGGTCGAGCTCCGCCTCGATTGCGACGGCGACACGCTGCTGCTGACCGTCGACCAGCAGGGCGTGGCCTGCCACACCGGGCGGCGCTCCTGCTTCTACCGGCTGGCGGGGCCCGAGGGCTGGCGCGTCACCGCCGAGCCGGAGATCGACCCGGAGACGCTCTACCGCGGCTGACGTCCGGCGCGCCGGGAAAACGGCCCGACAGGAACCGGCCCGCCAGGAACCGGCCCGGCCGGCGAAGGTTTGCCTGGGCGGTGCCGCAACCGGGAGCCGCAGCCATGCGCATGGTCCGCGAACGCCGCCCGCAGGTTGGCGAGGCTGCCGCTGAACGACAGCCGATCTGGGCAGGACCGTCCCGCCGGCCGGGCCGGCTGATGCGCAACAGGCCCCCGGCGGACCCCGGGGAGGCGCGATTCCGCGGCCGAGCGGGACGAATTCCGGCATCCCGCGCAGCCCGGGGGCCTCGATCGGGGCCCGCCGCCGGGAATCCGTTCCGCGAAGCGCTGCGGCGAATGAACTCCGGCCGGGCCTGTGATAGCCTTGGCCGTAGGGATTGGCGACCTTCCGGACGGGGGATGAAGGTGGCCGCACGTATCGCACGACGACGGATGATCGGCCTCGCGGCAGCCGCCGCGCTGGCCGGGCTCGGGCCCTTCCGCCCGGCCGCCGCGACGATCCTGCCGGCCGGCCGCCTGCCGCCGCGCGGCCTGGTGCCGTTGCCCTCGCGGGAGCTCTTCCTGCCCTACCCGACCAAGCCGATCGGCGGCGCCGGGCTCGGCCCGGGCGAGGTCGCGCTGACCTTCGACGACGGGCCGCACCCGCGGCTGACGCCGATGCTGCTCGACACCCTGCAGCGCCACGGCGTGCGCGCCACCTTCTTCGTCATCGGCAGCAACGCCGCCCGCTATCCCGACCTGGTGCGGCGGATCATCGCCGAGGGGCACAGCCTGGGCACCCACAGCTGGAGCCACCCCGACCTGACCCGGCTGTCCCCCGACGGGGCGCGGCGGGAGATCGCCCGGGCGCAGGACGCGGTGCTGTCGATCGATCCCGGCACGTCGCCCTTCTTCCGCCTGCCCTACGGTGCCGGCCTGCGCAATCCCGCGCTGACCCAGATCCTGGCCGAGCTGCAGCTCTACAACGTCTACTGGAACATGGATTCGCGCGACTGCGGCGCCTCGGCAGTGGCCGAGGTGGTGCATGGCCGCTGCCTCGAGCAGATCCAGCACCAGCGCGGCGGCACGCTGCTTCTGCACGACACCCACCTGCCGACGGTGCTGATGCTGCCCGACCTGCTGCAGTCCTTCCGGGACGACGGCGTCCAGACCGTCGTGCTGCGCGCGGCCGGCGCGCCCTCGCACGGCGGCGCGCGCTGCACGCGCGGCGCGCCCGGATCGCGGCGCCGGCCGGCGCCGGTCAGTAGACCTCGGGGACGTGCATCTCCTGCGGGATCGGGCCGCGGATGTAGTCGGGATTGCGCACCCGCTCGGGCAGCACGACCGGTTGGTGCGGCACCTCGCCATAGGGGATCTGGCCGAGCAGGTGGTGGATGCAGTTGAGCCGCGCCCGCTTCTTGTCGTCGGCCCCCACCACCCACCAGGGCGCCTCGGGGATGTGGGTGCGCTCCAGCATCGCCTCCTTGGCCTTGGTGTACTGCTCCCAGCGGCGGCGCGATTCGAGATCCATCGGGCTCAGCTTCCACTGCTTGATGGGGTCGCGGATCCGCATCATGAAGCGCAGATGCTGCTCGCTGTCGGTGATCGAGAACCAGTACTTGATGAGGATGATGCCGGAGCGCACCAGCATGCGCTCGAGCTCCGGGACGGTGCGGAAGAACTCCTCGACCTCGGCCTCGGTGCAGAAGCCCATCACCCGCTCGACCCCGGCGCGGTTGTACCAGCTGCGGTCGAACAGCACGACCTCGCCGCCGCCCGGCAGGTGGGCGAGGTAGCGCTGGAAATACCATTGCGTGCGCTCGCGCTCGTTGGGCGCCGGCAGCGCCACGACGCGGCAGACCCGCGGGTTGAGCCGCTGGGTGATCCGCTTGATGACGCCGCCCTTGCCGGCCGCGTCGCGCCCCTCGAAGAGGATCAGCACCTTGAGCTTCCGGGCGACCACCCAGTCCTGCAGCTTGACCAGCTCCATCTGCAGCCGGAACAGCTCGGTGAAGTAGCGCCGCCGGTCGAGCCCCTCCGGCCCGGGCTGCTCGGCCAGCCCCTCGATCAGGCCGGCCAGCCGCTCGTCGTCGAGCTCCAGCTCGAGCTCCTCGTCGAAGCTGTCGGTGATCTCGGCCCGCACCCGCTCCGCCATGCGCTCGCCGTCGCCGCCCTCGCCGCTCATGCCCGCCATCCTCCTTGCTCCGCCTCCAGGCTATGCCGGATCAGGCTACGCGGCGAGCCATGTCGATCGCGTGACGGACCGTCAGCGGCGCGCGGGGTGCCGATGCGGCGCTTTGCCCGGGGCGATCGGATGGATCTTGGCGCGCCCGGCTGGACTTGAACCAGCGACCTACCGCTTAGAAGGCGGTTGCTCTATCCGCTGAGCTACGGGCGCGTCGTCGGCGGGCGGGACCGGCCGGTCAATGGGTCCAGCGACCGATCCGGTCGAAGCGGAAGTTGTCGGCGTAGGCCTTCGGCCTGATGCGGCGCTCCGTCTCGTTCAGCAGCACATAGGCCAGCCCGCGCTGCTGGGCATAGGCCACCGCCTCCTCCCTGGTGTCGAACTGGAGGCGGAGCTGGCGGCTGGTGTCGCCGGAGGCGGTCCAGCCCATCAGCGGCTCGAGCTCGCGGCGCTCCGATGGCTCGAACTCGAGCACCCAGCGGCGCGTATTGCCGCGGCCCGACTGCATGGCGCTCTTGGGTGGCTGGAAGATCCGCACGGGCATGGCGATCGGGACCGGTTGCAGGAGGCGCGCCGACGATAGTGACGCCCCGCCCCGAGGTCAATCGGCGGTGGGCCGGCGGCAAGGCCGGCGGCGGCCGGCAGCGGGCCGCGAAGGGTTGACCCGGGGCCGGCGGAGGCCGAAGAATGCGGCCGCCTGCCGCTCTCCAGGAGCCTGTCATGCCCCGCCTCCTCGCCGCGCTCGGCCTGCTGCTCGCGCTCGCGGCGTGCAACACCAGCTTCACCAGCCCGGAGGAGGCCGAGACGCCGCAGGGCAACTGCGCCGGCAAGCTGCTGAAGCCCGGCACGCCGGAATACCAGCAGTGCGTCACCGCCACGACGAACTTCCGCTGCTCCGAGGTGGCGCTCACCGGCAGCCCCGCCTACGTCCAGTGCGTGCGCACACTGAAGGGCCCGACCTACGCGGCGGAACCCGGCCAGATCACCTACTGACCCGCGACCGATTCGCCAGGCCGGAGCCAGGCGCCGGCCGCCGCCACAACCGCCGCGGGCTTCCACTCCGGCCAAAACGGCGCAGGAACGACAGAAAACGCCTCTTCCGGGCGTCTTGCGGCAGCAAATTCGCACTGTCGTTGTTATCCACAGTTGAACTGCTTGAGATTGCGGCGCAATTCTGGCGTCACGCTGCCGTGGACAGCGCCGTGCCGCCTTGCGTGTGGAGCATCGACCGAGCTTGGATTCCGCGCTCACCATAACCGGCCTGGCCGGGGCCGTCGCACTGCTGCTCTGGGGCGTGCACATGGTGCAGACGGGCGTGCAACGGGCGCTCGGCCCGCAGCTGCGCCGCGCGCTCGCGGCGGCGCTCGGCAACCGCATCAAGGCATTCGCCGCCGGCCTCGGCGTCACGGCGGTGCTGCAGAGCAGCACGGCGACCGGGCTGATGGCCGCCTCCTTCGCGGCCGGCGGCTTCGTCGAGCTGGTGCCGGCGCTGGCGGTGATGCTCGGCGCCAATGTCGGCACGACGCTGATCGTCCAGCTGCTCTCCTTCGACGTGGCGCCGGTGTCGCCGATCCTGATCCTGATCGGCGTCATGATGTTCCGCCGCGCCGGCAGCACCCGGACGCGCGATCTCGGCCGCGTGGCGATCGGGCTCGGCCTGATGCTGCTGGCGCTGCACCAGCTGCTCGAGCTGGTGACGCCCTACGAGGACGTCCCCAGCCTGCGGCTGCTGCTCGGCATGATCGCGACCACGCCGCTGGTCGACCTGCTGGTCGCCGCGGCGCTCACCTGGGCCGCCCATTCCAGCGTCGCCATCGTGCTGCTGGTGATGTCCTTCGCAGCGCGCGGCGTGGTGCCGCCCGAGGCGGCCTTCGCCCTGGTGCTGGGGGCCAATCTCGGCACCGCGATCAACCCGGTGCTGGAGGGTGCATCGGGCGGCGACCCGGCGGCGCGGCGGCTGCCGATCGGCAACCTGCTGACCCGGGCGGCGGGCTGCCTCCTGGCGCTGGCGCTGCTGCCGCCGGTCAGCCGCTGGCTGGTGCAGGTCGAGCCCGACGCGGCGCGCGCCGTCGCCGATTACCACACCGCCTTCAACCTGGCGGTCGCCATCCTGCTGCTGCCGCTGCTCGGGCCCTATGCCCGGCTGCTGCGCCGCCTGCTGCCGAGCCGGGTCGATCCGCGCGACCCGGCCACGCCGCTCTATCTCGATCCGCCGGCGCGGGAAACTCCGGCCATCGCGCTCGCCGCCGCGGCGCGCGAGGCGCTGCGCATGGCCGACGTGCTGGAGGCGATGCTGCGCAGCGCCCAGGACGGGCTCGACGGCGGCAACCGCGACGCCATCGTCCAGACCCGCCGGATGGACGACACGCTCGACAAGCTGAACGCCGCGATCAAGGCCTACCTGACCGGGCTCGACACCGACGCGCTGACCCCGGCCGACGACCGCCGCATGCTCGAGGTGCTGGCCTTCGCCACCCATCTCGAGCATGCCGGCGACGTGCTCGACCGCAACGTCATGGCGCTGGCCGCCAAGCGGCTGAAGCGCGGCCTCGCCTTCTCCGCCGACGGCCAGGCCGAGATCCGCGCCATGCTGGAGCGGCTCGCCGGCAACCTGCGCACCGCCGCCGCCGTCTTCATGACCGAGGATCCGCGCGCCGCCCGCCAGCTGGCCGGCGAGAAGGAGATCTTCCGCGCGCTGGAGACCGAGGCGACGCTGGCGCATTTCGGCCGGCTGCGCAGCGGCCGCGTCGAGACCGCGGAGACCAGCGCGCTGCATCTCGACCTGATCCGCGACCTCAAGCGGGTCAACGCCCATCTCGTCGAGGCGGCGGCCTATCCGGTGCTGCGCGAGCAGGGCGAGCTGCTGCCCAGCCGGCTGCGCGGCGAGGGCTGAGTCATGGGCTCGATCGTCCAGCTGCAGTCGGGTGCGCTGCCCTATCGCATCGACGAGGACGGCGAGATCCGGGTGCTGCTGGTGACTGCCACCCGGACGCGGCGCTGGACCATCCCGAAGGGGGCGGCCGAGCCGCATCTCTCGCTCGCCGAGAATGCCGCCAAGGAGGCCTTCGAGGAGGCCGGCGTGCGCGGCGAGGTGGCGCCCCGGGCGTCCGGCATGTTCCGCGCGGTCAAGCGGCGGCCCGAGGGCGAGTCGCTGATCGAGGTCTGGGTCTACCTGCTCCGCGTCACCGAGGTGCTCGACGACTGGCCGGAGAAGCACCGCCGCGACGTCTGCTGGGTGTCCTGCGGCACCGCTGCGGAGCTGCTCGCCGAGCCGGTCATGCGGCGGATCTGCGCCGAGCTCAAGCCCGCGTCCTGAGCGCTGCCGCGCGCCGGCGGGAACCTTGGCGCCCGCCGGTTGCTGATCCTGCGATGATCCCCATGCTCGCGCGGCCGCCCGCGGCCGCCCTCCTCCTCGCCGCGGCCGCGCTCGGCGGCTGCGGCGTCCAGGCCTCGCGCGACGCCGAGCGGGCACGCTCGCAGCTCTACGGCATGACGCGGCTCGACCTGCATCGCTGCGCCGGCCTGCCGACCAGGAGCGAGACGCTCGACGGCCACCTGCTCGATACCTACGAGGTGTCGACGCCGCCGCCCAGCTTCGCTCTGTCGCTGCCGGCGATCGGCCCGGTATTGGGCGGCGGCGGCTTCAACGTCGGCGGCGGCTCGACCAGCTGCCGCGCCACCTTCGAGCTGGTCGAGGGCAAGGTGGTGTCGCTGCACTATGCCGGCGCCACCGCGTCCGGCCTCGGCGGGCTCGCGGCCTGCGGCCCGCTGGTCGAGCATTGCCTGACCGACATGCCGGCCCCCGGCACGACCGCTCACCCGCCCGGCGGCTGACCCGGCTTCGGGGCGGCCGGCTGCGCCGGCGCGGCCGGCGGCTCGCCGTACCAGTACCAGGCGGCGCGGCTGCCGGCGAGAGCGCCCAGCCCGAGAAACGCCCGGTAGCGAACCATCCCGCCGACCAGCTCGCGGCGGTGGCGGCAGCTCGATCCAGCCGGCGGTGGCGCCGGCCAGCGCGAACCCGGCGACGGCCCCGACCCGGGTCCAGAGATAGGCGTAGTCGAGCGGCTGCCCGGACCAGCGGTCATAGGCGTAGCCGACGCCGACCGCGCCGAGCGCGGCCAGGCCGGCCGCGGCGAGCGGGCCGGTCGCGAGCGACGTCGCCGCGCTGGCCGCGGCCCCGGCCGGCGGCGCGAGCGGGGCCACCAGGTAGCGGTAGACGCCGATGCCGAGCAGCGCGCCGGCACCATGCACCAGCGTCGAGGTCGAGAACTGCCAGGCCGGCGCGGTCGAGGCCGCGCCCGGCACCGTCACGGACGTCCCGGCCGTCGCCGCGGGCGGGCTGAACGCCAACAGCGCGGCCACCAGGCCGACCCCCAAGAGCTGCATCCCGCGCCGCATCGTCCCCCAACCGCCCGACGGCCCGGCGCCCCGCCCGCCCGGCGCCGCAAGGTCAGGCTGACAGAGCCGGCCCGGGCTGGCAATCGCCTCCACGGCGCGGGCTCGGCGCGGGCTCGGCGTCGGGCACCGGTGACGCGATCGTGATGTCGCTTGATGCGGTAGCGGCCCCGCCTCGTCCGTTTGCTGGATGCCGGCCCGCGGGCCGGACCACGCACCACCGAGGGAGGAGCAGATGATCCGCATTGCCACCGCCGCGCTGCTGGCCGGCCTGGCGCTCGCCGCCACGCCGGCGTTCGCCGAGGATTACGGCCCGATGACGGTCCAGAAGACGAAGCTCGGCCCGGTCCTGGCCGACGCCAAGGGCATGACCCTCTACACCTTCGACAAGGACCAGAAGGGCAAGTCCAGCTGCAGCGGCCAATGTGCCGAATACTGGCCGCCCGCCATGGCCGCGATGGATGCCAAGCCGGTCGGCGACCTGACGCTGGTCAAGCGCGACGACGGCAGCCTGCAATGGGCCGACGAAGGCCAGCCGCTCTACACCTTCGTCAAGGACAAGGCGCCGGGCGACGTCGCCGGAGACGGCTTCAAGGGCGTCTGGCACGTCGTCAAGGAGCAGTAGGAGGCGTCCCCGCCGGGCGACGGCACGCGCCGTCGCCGGTGGTGGCTGCGCGCCGGGCGCTAGGCGATTCGCTTGCCGGTGGCTGCGGCCCCCGCCGGAGCGGGCGCCGGCGCGATGGGCTGCTCGGGGAGGCCGAGCTCGCTCAGCGACTGGCCGGTCGCCGAGCGCCGGCCGCCCTCCTCGATGATCACGTAGGAGCCGTCGGCGCGACGCGCCACGACGGTCCAGCGGCCGGCCCGTCCAGGGGCAGAAAAGACATCGCCGGCCGTGCCGGAATGGCGGCTGCCCGCCGGCCAGATGGAGGCAAGCACAGCGAGATCGGCACTGGTGAGATCGGCGCGCTTTTGCACTGCCCTGACCCCTGAAATCCGTTTTCCCCTGCAGGACACCGGTGGAGCGATGCCCGAGTTATGCCACAACACAGGGGTTCGCGCCAAGTTCCTTGACGACCGATGACAATATGACTTTCCGGAAATAAATTTCGGCGACATATCGCTTAGGTGGAAGCGCGGTCGCCGGAAGGGGTGGCGGCCGGGGGCGCAGGGGTGGATCATGCTGATGCGGTCCAGTCGGATCCTCGTCGTCGAGGACGAGCTCACGAACGCGTTCCGGATCGAGGCGGCGCTGACGGCCCACGGCCACCGGCCGGTCGGGCCGGCGCGCAGCGTCGGTGCGGCCATGGCGCTGATCGAGCGCGAGCCGGTCGATGCCGCCCTGCTCGACCTCCGGCTGGAGGACGATCTCGCCCTGCCGGTGGCCGAGGCGCTCGACCGCCGCGGCATTCCCTATGCCATCGTCACGGGCTTCGACGCCGCGTTCGCCGCCCGCCTGCTGCCCGGCCGTCCTTACCTCGCCAAGCCGTTCCAGCTGCGCGCGCTGCAGCGGCTGGTCGCGGCGCTGCTGCCCGAGGCGGGCGCGTTCGGGACTCGCCAGCCGGTCCCCGCCTGATTGCCACCGACCCGGCACGGGCCGGGGTGGGGCGCAGGTCCGGGCAGGCTGGCGATTGAAAGCGGCGCGCAAAGCCTATAGTTGTTGCGCGGCTCCGGGGCGTAGCTCAGCCAGGTAGAGTGCCTGCTTTGGGAGCAGGATGTCGCTGGTTCAAATCCAGTCGCCCCGACCATTTCTCCCCTGGCCCGCACCTCCGAGGACATGGATCCGGCTCTGCTACGCGCCCATGCGCACCAGGTGCTCCGCGACGCGACGCTGCCGGAGCTGCCCAACCACTATCGCGGAAAGGTCCGCGACAACTACGACCTGCCGGACGGGCGGCGGGTGATCGTCGCCAGCGACCGGCTGAGCGCCTTCGACCGCATCCTCTGCGCCGTGCCGTTCAAGGGCCAGGTGCTGACCGAGACGGCGCGCTTCTGGTTCGACGCGACGCGCGACATCTGTCCGAATCACGTGCTCGGCTACCCCGACCCCAACGTGCTGGTCGCCCGCCGCCTCGAGATGCTGCCGGTCGAGATCGTCGTGCGCGGCTATCTCGCCGGCACCACCGCGACCTCGATCCTGACCCTCTACAAGGCCGGGCAGCGCGAGATGTACGGCGTCCGGCTGCCGGACGGGCTGGCCGACAACCAGCCCCTGCCCCGCCCGATCCTGACGCCGACCAGCAAGGCCGCCGCCGGCGGCCATGACGAGCCGCTGGCGCCGTCGGACATCCTGGCCCGGGGGCTGCTGACCCCCGCGCAGTGGGCGACGCTCGGCGACCATGCCCTCCGGCTGTTCGCCCGCGGCCAGGCGATGGCGGCCGAGCGCGGCCTGATCCTGGTCGACACCAAGTACGAGTTCGGCGTCGACGCGGCCGGCACCATCACGCTGGCCGACGAGATCCACACGCCGGACAGCAGCCGCTACTGGCGGGCGGCGAGCTACGACGCGCGGCTGGCGGCCGGCCAGCGGCCGGAGAGCTTCGACAAGGACTTCGTGCGCAGCTGGGTGGCGGCGCGCTGCGACCCCTATCGCGACCCGATCCCGGCGATCCCGGAGGAGCTGGTGCTGGCCACCGCCGCCGTCTACATCGAGGCCTTCGAGACGATCACCGGCCGCGCCTTCGCCTTCCCCGCGGACGACACGCCGGTGCTCGAGCGGATCCGCCGCAACCTGGCGCCGCTGCTGCGCGGCTGAGCCGCCGCGCTCACTCCCCCGCGAGGAAGGCCCAGGCGGCACGCGCCCGCTGCGCCTTGGCGCGGCCGGTCTCGACCAGGGCGCGGGCCAGTGCCAGCTGGTCGCGCGCGCCACTGCCGGAGATCCTGGCAAGCCAGGCCGCCGGGAACCCGCCGGCACCGGCGAGCGCCCCGGCGACCGCGCCGGCCATGCAGCCGATGGTGTCGGTGTCGCGGCCGAAATTGGCGGCATAGCGCACCACCGTCGCCGGCTCGCCGCCGGCCAGCCGCAGCAGCGCGAAGGTCGCCGGGATGGTCTCGCGGGCGTCGCAGGCGATCGCCCGCCGGAAGCGGGCGTGATAGCGCTCGCGGAAGGCGCGGTACTCCGCGGTCTCGGCCGCCAGCGCCAAGGCGGCGCCGATCAGCTCGATCATCTCGCCGCCGCTCCACGGCTTGATGTGGGCGGTGGCCGCGGCGATCGCCGCATCCAGCCCGGCCGCGCCGGTCATCGCGCCGGTCATCGCGCCGGTCATCGCAACGGCGATCGCCGCGGCGAGCGCCGCCGCCCCGTCCTGGCAGAAGGCCGCCTCGTCGACATGGACCAGCGACGCGATCTCCTGCGCCTGGGCGGCGGCGGCGCGGGGGTTGCCGGCATTGACGATGCCGACCGGCGCGATCGCCATCGCGGCCGTCGAGCTCGGCATGTGGCCGAGCGCGATGCGCCGCGGCGGCACGCCGTAGGCGAGCTTCGCCGCAGCATGGCGGATCGAGGCGAAGAAGCGCTCCGCCTTGTCGCCGCCGAACTGGTCGCGATGGGCGAGCCACTGCGCCGCCCAGCCATCGGCATCGGCCTCGCCGCCGCTCGCCAGCAGCGCGTCGGCGAGCAGGTGCTTCATGATCGAGTCGTCGGTGCCGTCGCCCTCGAACGCGTCGATCCAGCCGAAGCGGCGCTCGATCTCCGCCGGCTCGAGCAGCTCGGAGGGCGTGCCCATGGCGTCGCCGATCAGCCCGCCCAGCAGGCAGCCATGGGCGCGGTCGACCAGGGACGCCGGATCGGTCTCCATCGGGGCTGCGCTGCTCATGACGTGGTCCTCCGAGACTATCCCGCCCGGCCGCCGGCGGCGATGCGCAGCAGGTCCTCGCTGGCGATGCCGAGCAGCGCCTGCATGCGGGCGCGGGCATCGTCGGCGCGGCGCAGCCGGATCGCCTCCAGCACCTCGCCATGGGCGGCCAGCGTGCGGCTGTAATTGACCGAGGCCGAGGTGGTGAGGCGGAAGGCGTTGACCAGGGCGGCGCCGATGACGTTGCCGAGATTGGCCAGCACCGGGTTGCGGCTCGCCTTCAGGATGCCGATGTGGAATCGCACGTCGGCCTCGGCGCAGGCATCGAGGTCGGCGAGGTCGGCCCGGCACATCGCCTCGTAGGCCTCCTCGATCGCCGCCAGGGTGCGCGCCGTGCCGCGCAGCGCGGCGAGCGCGGCCGCCGCCGGCTCGATGATCTGCCGCGCCTCGGTCAGGCCGCGGACGAAGTCGAGATCGGGCTCGACCTGGCCCATCCAGGCGAGCACGTCGGCATCGAGGCGGTTCCAGTCCTCCGAGGCGCGCACCCGGGTGCCGGCGCGCTGCCGGGTCTCGATCAGCCCCTTGGCCGCGAGCGTCCGCGTCGCCTCGCGCAAGGCGGTGCGGCTGACCCCGAACTCGGCGGCGAGCTCGGCCTCGGTCGGCAGCGACGTGCCGGGCGGATAGCGGCCGGAGAGGATGCGCAGCGCCAGCCCGCTGGTGACGCGGTCGCGGATCCAGACGGCCGGACGCACCGCCTCGCCCGCCTCCGCGTCGCCGACCCTGGCCATGCGCCTCGCCGCCCGCTCCATCGCGCGATGGTGCTCCGTCCGTCCGGTCGGGCCAAGCCGATCGGCTTGACCCGGCATCGGTGTACGATATTATCCCGATAAGATCATACACTGTTGCGCGGCGATGCGCAGCACGGGAGGAGCATGGCGAACCTGCCCCGCGGCCTGACGACGCTGGCGAGCCCGCTCGGCCGGATCGGCGCGGTCTGGGTGGCGGTGGTGGCCCTGTTCCTGCTCTCCGGCCTGATCTCGCCGGCGATGTTCCAGTTCGGCCAGGTCCTCAACATGCTGCAGGTGGCGGCCTTCCTCGGCGTGCTCGCCACCGGCCAGACGCTGGCCCTGCTGGTCGGCGGCATCGACCTCAGCCAGGCCGGCATCGTCACCCTGGTGAACATCCTGGCGACCAGCCTGATGCTGGGCTCCGACGCCAACATGGCCCAGGGCGTGCTGCTGCCGCTGCTCGTCGCGCTGGCGGTCGGGCTGCTCAACGGGGTCGTCGTCGTGCTGCTGCGGGTGACGCCGCTGATCGCCACCCTGGCGATGAACTCGATCCTGTTCGGCGCGGCGCTGGTCTATACCGGCGGCGCGCCGCACGGCCAGGCGGCGCCCTCCTTCCAGTGGGTCGGCGCCGGCAGCCTGCTGGGACTGCCGGTCAGCATGCTGGTCTGGCTGGCGCTGGCGCTGGCCGTCGCCTGGGCCACGCGCCGCACGGTCGCCGGGCGCTGGCTCTACGCTACCGGCGCCAACTTGGCGGCGGCCCGGCTGATGGGCGTGCCGGTCGCCGCGGTGTCGATCGGCGCCTACGCCGCCAGCGCGCTGCTCGCCGGCATCGGCGGGCTGCTCTTCACCGCCTATATCGGCGCCCCCAGCCTCGGCATCGGCAACCAGTTCCTGCTGACCTCGATCGCCGCCGTGGTGGTCGGCGGCACCGCGCTCACCGGCGGGGTCGGCAGCGTCGTCGCCACCATCGGCGGCACCATCTTCATCACCGAGCTCAACAGCTTCACCAACGTCATCCGGGTGACCACCGGCACCCAGATGGTGCTGCAGGGCGCCATCATCGCGCTCAGCGTCGCGCTCTACCGGACGGTCGGCCGGCGACGCGCCTGAAGGAATCGGGCGCCCGCGGTCCGACGCCGGTGGACCGCGGGACGCCAGGAACAACCGAGCCGGCGGGAGGAAGAACCATGAAGCCCATCGCAGACCACCTGCTCACCCGGCGCCGCGCCCTCCAGCTCGGCGTCGCCGCGGCCGCGATCGTCGCGGCGCCGCGCTGGCTGGGCGCGCGCGCCGACACCATCGCCGATGCCGACATGACGAAGAGCGGCCCGACGGTCCAGGGGACGAAGAAGAACGGCCCCTACCGGATCGGCTTCTCCAACGGCTTCTCCGGCAACAGCTGGCGGGCGATGTGCATCCGCGCCCTGCAGCTCGAGGCGGCGCAGCACAAGGACGTCGGCGACCTGATCATCGTCGACGGCCAGGGCGACATCACCAAGCAGGTCAACGACATCGAGTCGCTGGCCAGCCAGCAGGTCGACGCCATCCTGTGCATCGCCAACTCCGGCACCGCCGTGGTCCCGGCCCTCAAGGCGGCGACCGGCGACGGCATCGTCACGGTGCCCTTCAACCTGCCGGTCGACGGCGAGGCCTACACCGCCTATTGCGGCACCGACCCGTCGAAGAAGGGCAAGTCGTCGGGCACCTGGCTGCGCGACGCGCTCCGCGGCAAGGGCAAGATCGTGGCGCTCGGCGGCATCCCCGGCAACTCCTACACCGCCGCCGGCTGGAAGGGCGCGCAGGAGGCCTTCGCCGGCTCCGGCATCGAGGTGCTCGCCTTCAAGGATACCGACTGGTCGGAGGACAAGGCCAAGGTGGTGATGAGCGACCTGATCGCCGCCTATCCGCAGATCGACGGCATCTGGGCCGATGGCGGCCAGGTCACCGCCGGCGCCAGCAAGGCGCTGCTCGCCGCCGGCCGGCCGCTCGTCCCGGTCACCGGCGACGACTACAACGGCCTGCTCAAGCTCTACGACGCCGAGAAGGGCAAGCAGCCGAAGTTCGACATCGGCCTGATCTCCGAGCCGACCTGGGAGAGCGTCGTGGCGCTGCGCATGGCGCTCGCCGTGCTGCGCGGCGAGTCGATCCAGAAGCAGTGGATCATCACGCCGAAGCTGATCACCAAGGACAACTACAAGAAATACATGCGGCCGGACCTCGCGGACGGCGTCTTCACCGACACCAACCTGTCCGACGAGGAGCTGAAGAAGATCTTCAGCTGAGCTGAGGACGGTCTTCAGCTAATCCTGCGGACGACGATGCAGGAGGCGGCCGCCCCGCCGCTCGCGGTCGAGGGGATCTCCAAGCGCTTTCCTGGCGTGCAGGCGCTCAAGGGGGTCTCCTTCGACTGCCGGGCCGGCGAGATCCATGCCCTGGTCGGCGAGAACGGCGCCGGCAAGTCGACCCTGATGCGGATCCTCGCCGGCGTGCACGCGCCGGACGAGGGCGTCGTGCGCATCGCCGGCCGGCCGGTGGAGCTCGCCGGCCGGCGGCGGAGGCGCGCCGCCTCGGCATCGCCATGGTCTACCAGGACACCCGCCTGGTCCCCGACCTCGACGTCGCGCAGAACGTCTTCCTCGGCCGCGAGCCGGGCGGCGTGCTGCTCGAGTACGGGACCATGCGGACCGCCGCGGCGGCGCTGATCCGCCGGCTCGGCGAGAGCATCGACGTGCGCCGGCCGGTGCGCGAGCTTTCGGTGGCCGAGCGGCAGATCGTCGAGATCGCGCGCGCGCTCAGCGTCGAGGCGCGCGTGCTGATCCTCGACGAGCCGACCTCGGCGCTGACCCCGCCCGACGTCGCCAGGCTCTTCGCCATCCTGCGCGAGCTCCGCGCGGCCGGCACCGCGGTGGTTTTCATCTCGCACCGCCTGCCCGAGGTCTTCGCCATCGCCGACCGCATCACCGTGCTGAAGGACGGCGAGATGGTCGGCTCGGTGCCCGCCGCCGGCGTCACGCCCGACCAGGTGGTCGCGATGATGGTCGGCCGCGCGCTCTCCGTCGCCTTCCCGCCGCGCAATGCCGCGCCCGGCGCGGTCGTGCTGGCGGCCGAGCGGCTCGCGGTCGACGGCCTCGCCGAGCCGGCCAGCTTCTCGGTGCGGGCCGGCGAGATCCTCGGGCTCGGCGGCATCACCGGCAGCGGCCAGCAGGCGCTCGCCCGCGCCCTGTTCGGGCTGGCGCCGGCGGGCGGCCGGCTGACGCTCGACGGCAAGCCGGTGGCGGTGCGCCGCCCGGCCGACGCGATCGCCGCCGGCATCGTCTACCTGCCCGCCGACCGCCGCGGCGAGGGCATGTTCCTGCCGCACTCGATCCGCGAGAACATCGCGCTGCCGCACATCGCCGACTGGGCCCGGCTCGGTATTCTCGACCTGCCGCGCGAGCGCGCCGCCGTGGCCCGCGAGATCGAGGCGCTGGCCATCCGCACGCCCTCGCCCGAGCAGCCGGCCGGGCTGCTCTCCGGCGGCAACCAGCAGAAGGTCGCCTTCGCCCGCTGGCTGCTCTCCAGCCCGCGCCTGTGCATCTTCGACGAGCCGACCCAGGGCGTCGACGTCGGCACCAAGATGGAGATCTACCGCATCATCCGCGCCATCGCCGCGCGCGGCATCGCGGTGATCGTCGTCTCGGCCGACGTGCTCGAGCTGATCGGCCTCTCCGACCGCATCCTGGTGGTGGCGCGCGGCCGCATCGTCGACGAGGTCGCCGGCGCGGCGGCGACCGAGGAGCGCATCGTCGGCCGCGCCGTCGGCGCCGGCGAGAGCCACGCCGCGGACGCCGGGCCGGCGGATCCGGCGCCGGCCCGTAGCGGGCGGCGCGTCGGGGCCGGCGCCCGCCTGCTCGCCCGCTACGGGCCGGCGCTGCTGCTGGCCGGGGTGATCGGGCTGGTCACCGCCTACACGGCCAGCCGCTCGCCCTATTTCCTGACGCCGCGCAACCTCGCCAACCTCGCCATCCAGGTGGCGCCGCTGCTGCTGGTGGCGCTCGGCCAGCTCACCGTCATCCTGCTCGGCGGCATCGACCTGTCGGCCGGGCCGACCATCAGCCTGGTCACCGCGCTCGCCTCCTTCCTGCTGGTCCCCGACCCGCCGGCGGGATTCGCCGCCGGGATCCTCGCCTGCCTGGCGGCCGGCGTCGCCATCGGGCTGGCCAACGGCACGCTGATCCGCTTCCTCGGGCTGCCCGACCTGATCGCCACGCTGGCCAGCTTCTCGATCGTCGCCGGCCTGGCGCTGATCATCCGGCCTGCCCCCGGCGGGCTGCTCGCCGATCCGCTCACCGGCAGCATCCTGGTGCGGATCGCCGGGGTGCCGGCCGCCTTCCTGCTCACCCTCCTCGCCGTGCTGCTCTACGAGGCGATGCTGCTGCGCGGCCGCGCCGGCCTCAGGCTCTACGCCGTCGGCTCGAGCGAGGAATCGGCCTATGTCGCCGGCCTTCCGGTGGCGCGCGTCCGCTTCGCCGCCTATGTCGCCTCCGGCCTCGCCGCGGCGCTCGCCGGCCTCGTCGTCGCCGCCCGCATCGGCAGCGGCGACCCGCAGGCCGGCACCAACTTCACGCTGCTCTCGGTCACCGCCGTGGTGCTCGGCGGCGCCAGCGTCGCCGGCGGCCGCGGCACGGCGATCGGCGCCATGGCCGCGGCGATCCTGATCATGTTGATCCAGAGCGCGATGAACCAGCTGCACGTCTCCGCCTACTGGCAATATGTCCTGACCGGCGCGCTGACGCTGATCGCCGTCGCCCTCTACGCCCGGCGCGGCGGCGGCGGGGCGGCGCTGCGCCGGGCCAGGCGCGCGAGATCCTGAGGGAGGACCCATGAGCGACAAGGTCGCCTGCGTCGTCGACTGCCGGAACAAGCTCGGCGAGGTGCCGGTCTGGGACGAGCGCGAGCAGGCGCTCTGGTGGGTCGACATCGAGGGCCGGCTGCTGCAGCGCTACCGGCCGGCGACCGGCCAGGTCGAGCGCTGGACCATGCCGGAGCGCATCGGCAGCTTCGCCCTGCGCGAGCAGGGCGGCCTGATCGTGGCGTTCGCGTCGGGCATCGCCTTCTACGAGCCGGCGACCGGGGCCATCGCGTGGATCGGCCGCCCCGAGGCGGACAAGCCGGGCAACCGCTTCAACGAGGGCAAGTGCGACCGCAAGGGCCGCTTCTGGGCCGGCACCATGGATGACAGCCTGGCCGCGCACAGCGCCGCCCTCTACCGCGTCGACCCCGACCGCTCGATCCACAAGGCGCTCGACGGCGTCGGCATCTCGAACTGCTTCGTCTGGTCGCTCGACGACCGCGCCTTCTGGTTCGCCGACTCGCTCGACCGGCGGATCGACCGTTTCGACTACGATCACGCCACCGGCGCGCTGTCGAACCGGCGGCCCTTCGCGATGCCGGCCGGCGGCGCGGTGCCCGACGGCGGCACGATCGACGCCGAGGGCTTCCTGTGGAACGCCGAGTGGAACGGCTGGCGGGTGGTGCGCTACGCGCCGGACGGCCGCGTCGACCGGGTCGTGCCGCTGCCGGTGCAGAAGCCGACCAGCTGCATGTTCGGCGGCCCCGGCCTGGCGACCCTCTACGTCACCTCGGCGGTCTGGGACCTGACGCCGGACAAGCTCGCCGGCCAGCCCCAGGCGGGCGGCCTGTTCGCCTGCGACGTCGGGGTGCGCGGCGTGCCCGAGCCGCGCTTCGCCGGCTGACCAGACCTGCAATCCCGCGGAGGCGGCCATGAAGATCACCGGTATCAAGACCACCGTCGTCAATGCCGAGATGCGCAACTGGATCTTCGTCAAGGTCGAGACCGACCAGGACGGGCTCTATGGCTGGGGCGAGGCGACGCTGGAATGGAAGACCCGCGCCGTGGTCGGCGCCGTCGAGGACCTGGCGCCGCTGCTGATCGGGCAGGACCCGCGCGACATCGAGCAGGCCGTGCGGATCATGCACAAGCAGGGCTTCTGGCGCATGGGGGTGATCGGCGCCACCGCCATCTCGGGCATCGAGGTGGCGCTCTGGGACATCCTCGGCAAGGAGCTCGGCGTGCCGGTCTGGCGCCTGCTCGGCGGCAAGACGCGCGACCGGGTGCCCGTCTACACCCATCTCGGGCTCGGCGACATGCGCGCCGTCTACGAGACGATGCAGGTCAACCAGCTGGTCGACTCGGCGCTCGCCGTCGTCGAGAAGGGCTATCGCGCGGTCAAGGTGGTGTTCATCCCCTATACCCACTACACCGCGCCGGCCCGCGCGGTGGACCATGTCGGCAAGCTGATGCGCGCGCTGCGCGAGGCGGTCGGCGACACGGTCGAGATCATGGTCGACTTCCACGGCCGCCCGGCCTCGGTCTCCGCCGCCCTCGACTACATCCGCGCCATCGAGCCGGGCCGGCCGCTCTTCGCCGAGGAGCCGGTGCCGCCGACCAACCCGGAGCTGATGCGCGCCGTCACCGCGCAGTCGCGCGTGCCGATCGCCACCGGCGAGCGGCTGATCGGCCGCACCGAGTTCGAGCCGCTGTTCCGCCTGCAGGCGCTGCACATCGCGCAGCCCGACATCGCCCACACCGGCGGGCTCGCCGAGTCGCGCAAGATCGCCGCCGCGGCGGAGACCGCCGGGGTCGGCATCGCGCCGCACAACCCGCTCGGCCCGCTGGCCGGCGTCGCCGCGCTGCATTTCGACATCGCCACGCCCAACTTCGTCATCCAGGAGGAGATGACCGGCGCCGTCCCCTGGTACGACGAGGTCGCCGAGACGGTGATCCGCCGCGTCGACGGCGCCTGGCAGATCCCGGACAAGCCGGGCCTGGGTGTCGAGGTCAACGAGAAGGTCGCCGCCCGGCACCCGTTCCGGCAGGAAATCTTCCACACCCTCCATGCCGTGCTCGAGGACGGCACGATCGTCGACTGGTAGGCCGGTCGGCCGGCAGCGTCACACCGCCGGCTCGTCCGACGCGGCGGGGCAGACCTGGCAGTGCATCTCGCGGGTCAGCGCCTCGACCCGCTGGGTCAGGTCGCGCACCGATTCGGTGAGCGACATGTTCTGCCGCAGCATCTCGACCAGCAGCGTGCTCTGCTGCACGGCCAGGGCCTGCCGCTCCTCGCTCGCCCTGTGCAGGTCCTCGCGGTGCTGGGCGTCGGCCACCGCGTGCACCTTGTCGCGCTCGGCCTGGCGCGTCTGCGCGAGCAGGATCAGCGGCGCGGCGTAGGCCGCCTGCAGGCTGAAGGCGAGATTGAGCAGGATGAAGGGATAGGTGTCGAAGTCGACGAGATGGAGCACGTTGACGACGATCCATATGGCGACCAGGACCGTCTGGCCGATCAGGAAGACCGGCGTTCCGAAGAACCGGGCGAACGCCTCGGCCTTCAGCCCGAACCAGTCCGAGCCGAAGGTGGCCGAGAGGTGGGTGTGCGGGCTGTGGAAGCGGAAGAAGTGGTTGGGATGGTGGGGAGCGGTCGGCGAGAGCGAATGATCCATGCCGGTGTCCTGCGGGCAGGGCGCCCGGCGCCGGGCTCGGACGGCGGCCGCGGCTGCGGACCGGTCGCGTGGCGCGGGAGCGCGATAAGCCTGTCAGGCTTCGGCCGATTCCTTACAGCAAACTGATGGGCTCCGGCTGCCCCTACTTTGCCTTGCCGTTCCCGTGGCCCTTGCCATTGCCGCCGGCATTTCCGCCCTTGCCGTTGCCGCCGGCGCTGCCGCTGTTGCCGGTCCCGCCCGCGCCCGAGCCGCCGGCACTGCCCGTACCGGCACTCCCGGCGCTGGAGCCGGAACTCGAGCCGGAGCTGCCAGCGCTGCTGCCGCCGGCTGTGCCGGAGCCGACGCTGCCGGCGCCGGTGCCGTCGCTGCCGGTGCCGTCGCTGCCGATGCCGGCGCTGCCGCCGGCCGCGCTGGTGTCGCCCGTGCCGGTGCTGCCGGTCGAGCCGGCACTCCCGGCGCTCGCGCTGCCGGTGCCGGAATCGCTGCCGCCGCTCGCGGTCCCAGACCCGCTCGCGCTGCTGTCGCTCGACGCGGTCGTTCCACCGGTCGTTCCGCCGACAGCGCCGGAGACACTGCCCGCGGCCGAGCCGACCGCCCCGCCGACCGCGCCGACCGCGCCGCCGACCGCACCCGAGACGCTGCCGGTGGTCCCGCCCGCCTCGCTTCCGGTCGACGCACCCGTGCTGTCGCTGCCGGTCGCGCCACTGCTGCCGTCGGCCGTGCCGGTGGCCGAGCCCGAAGCGGTCGAGGTCGTCCCGCTGCTGCCGGCCGATGTGCTGCCGCCGGCCGGATCCGAAGCCGTGCTCGTGCTGTCGCCGGTCGAGTTGCCTGTACCGCTGGCCGCCGTTGCCGTGCCCGTGCTGCCGGTCGTGGTGCTGCCGGTAGCAGTCCCGCCCGTGGTCGTGGAGCCCGTAGTGCTGCCCGTAGTCGTTCCGCCCGTGGTCGTGGTGCCAGCAGTCGTGGTGCCCGCGGTCGCGGTGCCTGCGGTCGCGGTGCCTGCGGGCGTACTGCCGGCCGCCGCGGTTGCCGTGCCGGCCGGCGCGGCGCTGCCGGTGCCCTCGGCCGCCGGCGCCGCGGCGGGAGCCGCGGTCGCGGTGGCTGCAGGCGCGCGCGGCGCGCTGGCAGGCGGCGCGCTGGCTGGCGCGCTGGCGGCGCGGCGCTGGTCCGTGCCGTCGCGCTCGGGGCCGCGGCAGCGGGCTCGCAGCCGCCGGGCTCGCGGCCGTGCTGGCCGCCGCCGCGGGCGCTGCGCTGGCCAGCGCGCTCACGCCGACGCCCTCGACGGCGGCCAGCGCGGTCGCGGTGCCGCAAGTCGCGCCGGTGCAGGTTTCCAGCGGCCGGTCGATCTGCGCCCGCGTCGAGCGGCAGGGGTCGCCGGGATTGCCGGGTTGGCAGGAGCCGTAGCCGGCGGCGATCTGGGCGTCCAGGCTGCCCGCGCCGGACGATCCGGCGCGAGGCTGCCCTGACGCGCCGAGCGGTCGGGCGAAACGCGGATGACGGGCGGCGCTGCCGCCTGGCGCACCTGCCGCGAGGGCTGGGCCGGCAGCTTCAGCTCCTGCTGCAGCATGCCGAGCGAGACATAGAATCGGCGGCGGCAATCGCCGCTGCCGGGCAGCCCCGGACCCGCCGGCCGGAACTGCGCCATCCAGCAGTCGAAGTTGACCTGCGCCACGGCCGCGGTGAAGGGCTCCTGCTCGCGGGCGCCGGCGGCGAGCGCCGCCATCAGCCGCCGTCGTGCCGCCGTCGCCTCGCGCGCCACCGCCGGGGGCAGTTGCCAGCGCGACAGGTCGGCAGGGTCGACCGGCAGGCCGATCGAAAGCGCGCGCGACCGCTCGGCGAAGAAGCCGGACAGCGCAGGGTCGCGGGCCTGCGCCTCGGCGAAGGCCGCGACCTCGGCATAGCCGCGGCTGGCATAGTCGTCGAACCCGGCGGCGGCTTGCGCCCTGCCCGTCACCCCCGCCATGGCCAAGCTGCCGGCCGCGGCAATCAGACCCACCCACACCCGAAATCGCGCCATTGTTCCTCCCTCACCCGGCTGGCCAACCCGGGCCTGCGCGGGCGGTTCCTGGGCGGGCTGTGGCATTTCCCCGACATGGCCGGGCATCGCGTCGCCGGGGCGCGGCGGCGATCCCGTGGCAAGGCAGCCGTTGCAACCGGCGGGGAAATCGCGCAGGACTCGGGACGCGATGGGGTGGGGGTTCCCGGCCGGCGGCGATCAGCCCGCGCCGGGCCCTGTGCAGGAGACAGGAGTGGCATGCTGGGCCGCAGGAGGGGTTTTCTCGACAGCCTGACGGGACGCGGCGCCGAGCCCGAGATCGCAGCGGGCCAGCGGTTCCAGAAGCCCGGTGTGCCCTGGATGGTCTGGGAGGTCACCGGCCTGTTCGAGGGCAATGACGGGATGATCTACGTGCAGCTCGTCCGGGCCGACGACCGGTCGATGCGCAAGACGGTTTCGCGCGAGGTGCTGGAGCGCGGGGTCGACTATCGCCGCCTGGCGCGGTAGGACGCCGGCAGACCAAGAGAGGATCCATGGCCAACCGCACCATCACCCTGTCCGACCGGCTGCACGACTACTATCAGCGGGTGTCGCTGCGCGAGCCGGACGTCCTCCGGGCGCTGCGCGAGGAGACGGCCACGCTGCCGCTCGCGGTCATGCAGATCTCGCCGGAGCAGGGCCAGCTGATGCGCCTGCTGATCGAGCTCACCGGCACGCGCCGCGCCATCGAGGTCGGGACCTACACCGGCTACAGCGCGCTCTGCGTGGCGCTGGCGATGGGGCCGGAGGGGCGGCTGATCGCCTGCGACATCAATCCGGAGACCACGGCGGTGGCGCAGCGCTACTGGCGCCGGGCCGGCGTCGCCGACCGCATCGACCTGCGCCTCGCCCCGGCGCTCGCCACCCTCGACCAGCTCCTGCAGGCCGGCGGCGCCGGCCAGTTCGACTTCGGCTTCATCGACGCCAACAAGGAGGACTACGACGGCTATTACGAGCGGCTGCTGACGCTGCTCCGTCCCGGCGGCCTGGTGGCGATCGACAACGTGCTGTGGGGCGGCGACGTGGCCGACCCGACCAAGACCGACGCCGAGACCACCGCCATCCGCGCCCTCAACGACAAGGTGCATGGCGACGCCCGGGTCGAGATCAGCATGATCCCGATCGGCGACGGCCTGACCCTGGCGCGCAAGCGCTGAAGCGTCCCCGCCCCTCTTCCGCCGGCACGCGCAGCGCTCAGTACTCGACCTTGTCCCCGACCCGGATGCCGAGCCGCTCGGCCGTGCCGCCATTGACCTCGACGACGCCGCGGGCCGGTGCCTCCGAGTAGATCACCGTGGTGGAGAACGGCACGGTCCGCTCGGCGATGCGGATGATCCGGCCGTCAGCGGCGAAGAAGATCATGTCGAGCGGCAGGACGGTGTTCTCCATCCACATCGTGATCTCGCGCTCGCTGGGATAGAGGAACAGCATTCCCGCGTCGGGCGCCATGTCCTGGCGGAACATCAGGCCGCGCTGGCGCTGCGCGTCGGTGGTGGCGACCTCGACGGTGAAGTGGCGCGGGCCCCCGGACGACCCGATGACCAGCTCGCGCTTGGGAAAGCCCTGGGCCGCCGCCCCATGGGCCAGCAGCAGCAGCATGGCGAGGATCGGGGCGGCGAATCGACTCATGCGGCGGAGCCTAGCACCGCCATGCCGAGGGTGCGAATCTCCGGCCGCACTGCCGCGGGCTGCTGCGCCGGGTCGGCAATGCTCTCGCGCCAGCGGGCCGGCGGCTCCCGTCCCATGCGGTGCTGCCAGGACAACCCGGCGAGCACCGCCGCGGCGGCGGCGGTAAGGGGCGCGTCCGGGGCGTGGCCGGCGAGCGTCGCCCACAGCCCGGCCCAGCAGCGCGCCACCGACCACGGATTGTAGCCGCCGCCGCCGAGCACGAGCAGCCGCGGCGCCAGCCCGCGCAGCCGCGCCGCCACGCGCCAGATCGCCCGGTTGGACAGCGCGAGGCCGCTCATCGGATCGTCGGCCAGCGCGTCGGCGCCGGCCTGCAGCACCACCGCCTCCGGCGCGAAGCGCTCGCCCAGCGGCAGCACCACCGCCTCGGTCAGCCAGTCGAGCTCGGCATCGCAGAAGCCGGGCGGCACCGGCAGGTTGCGCGCCTGCCCGCCGCCGCGATCCTCGGCCGGCCCGCTATTGGGCCACCGGCCGCGCTCGTGGATCGACAGCACCAGCACCCGCGGGTCGGCGGAGAGCGCGTCCTGCACGCCGTCGCCGTGATGGGCGTCGACATCGACGTAGTAGACGCGCCGCAGCCCGGCATCGAGCAGCGCCAGGATGCCGAGCACCGGGTCGTTGAGGTAGCAGAAGCCGCTGGCGCGGTCCGGCCGGCCGTGATGGGTGCCCCCCGCCGGGTTGTAGACGATGCCGCCGCCGGCGAGCAGGCGCGCCGCCATCAGCGTCGCGCCGCAGGCCGTCGCCGGCCGCCGGAAGATCTCCGGGAAGATCGGGTTGCCGTTGCGCCCGATGTTGTAGCGCTCGCGCACCGCCGCCGCGGCGCCGCCCTGGCGCTCGGCCGCCTGCAGCGCGGCGACGTAGGCGGGATCGTGGAAGCGCGCCAGCTCGGCCGGGGTCGCGACCGGGCTGTCGCGATAGTCCCGCTCGTCCAGCCAGCCCATCGCCCGGATCAGGTCGAGCGCCGCCGAGACGCGCGGAATCGCCAGCGGATGCCGGCCGCCATAGGAGGAGCGGCGATAGATCTCGCTGCCGATCAGGATGGGACGCGGGGCCACGGCAGCGACTTAGGCCGCGCCCGGCGCCGGGTCAACCGGCTCCGGCTTGACGGAGCGGCCCGGCCACGAAACTCTCGGCGCCCCGCCCAGGAGAGTCGACCGATGTCCTGCCGCAGCCTGATGAGCCGCAACCCCGCCACGCTCGGGGCGGACGACACCGTCGCGCTGGCCGCCCGCCGGCTGATCGAGCGCAAGCGGCTCGCCCTGCCGGTGGTCGGACCCGACCGCCGCTATCTCGGGATGTTCGGCGTGCCCGAGCTGCTCGGCCTGCTGCTGCCCGCCGCCGCCGCCGAGGGGCTGGTCCCCGACCTCGCCTTCATGGGCGATGACAGCCGGTCGCTGAGCGAGCGGCTGGCGGCGCGCGGCGCGGAGCCGGTCGGCCCGCTCGCCGATGCCGCGCTGCCGGTGCTGCGGCCGGACACCCCGGTGGTCGAGGGGCTGTTCCTGATGCGCAAGCATCGCAGCCCGCTGGCGGTGGTCGACGAGGCGGACGGCAAGCTGCTCGGCCTGCTCTCCTTCTGGGAGGCGCTGGACGCGATCCGGGGCAGCGCGTCGTGAGCGAGCCCGCCGCCACCCTGTTCGGCATCGCGCCGCTCTGGCTCGCCACCGGCCTCCTCGTCGCCACCTATGCCGCCGTCGTGGTCGACCGGCTCAATCGCGCCATCGTGGCGCTGCTCGGCGCCGGGCTGATGGTCGGCCTCGGCGTCATCGACCAGCACCGCGCGGTGGCCGGCGAGGACTTCAACACGCTGGCCCTGCTGATCGGCATGATGCTGCTGGTGGCGATCGCCCGGCGCAGCGGCATGTTCCAATACCTCGCCATCCGCACCGTCAAGATCGGCCGCGGCAACCCGGCGGCGATCCTGGCGCTGCTCGGGCTGGTGACGGCCGTGGTCTCGGCGCTGCTCGACAACGTCACCACGGTGCTGCTGATCGCCCCGGTCACCCTGGTGATCGCCCAGGAGCTCAAGGTCCCGCCCTACCCCTTCCTGCTGACCGAGATCCTCGCCTCGAACATCGGCGGCACGGCGACGCTGATCGGCGATCCGCCGAACATCATCATCGGCTCGGCCGCCCGCCTCACCTTCAACGACTTCGTCATCAACCTGGCCCCCGTCGTGGTGGTCATCCTGGCCGCGCAGCTCCTCGTCAATCACCTGGTGTGGGGCCGCCGCATGCGGGTGGCACCCGCGGACCGGAAGCGGGTCATGGCCTTCGACGAGCGCGAGGCGATCACCGACCGGCGCCTGCTCGGCCAGTCGCTGGCGGTGATCCTGCTCGTCATCCTCGGCTTCGTGCTGGCTCACCCGCTGCACGTCGAGCCCGGCACGATCGCGCTCTCCGGCGCCGCCCTGCTGCTGCTGCTCGACAACTGGCCGCGCCACGCCGAGGCGCAGAGCGAGGCGGTGCACAAGGCCTTCGGCGAGGTCGAGTGGGTGACGATCTTCTTCTTCGTCGGCCTCTTCGCCATCGTCGCCGGGGTCGAGGATGCCGGCCTGCTGCGGCTCTTCGCCGACCGGCTGACGGCGCTCACCGGCGGCGACCTCGCCTCGACGGCGCTGGTCATCCTGTGGGGCTCGGCGATCCTCTCGGCGATCATCGACAACATTCCGTTCGTCGCCACCATGATCCCGGTCATCAAGGGCATGGCGCCGGCGGTCGGCGGGCCGGAGCAGCTGAAGCCGCTGTGGTGGGCGCTGTCGCTCGGCGCCTGCCTCGGCGGCAACGGCACGCTGATCGGCGCCAGCGCCAACCTCACGGTGGCCGGCATCGGCGAGCGTGCCGGCGTGCCGTTCCGCTTCGTGCCGTTCCTCATGGCCGCGTTGCCGATGATGCTGATGAGCATCCTCATCAGCACCGTCTATCTCTGGCTGCGCTACCTCTGACGCCAAAGGCCGCGCTCCGCCGGCCGTCGCATTCTGCGCCACCCTGCCGGAACGCGACGGCGAGGCCGCCGCAGGCTGCAACGGAGCCTCGCGGGATGCTTCACAAGTCGTTGTTCTAGCAAGGGTTCCCTCCAGCTCCGCGGCGGCCGGTCGCTTGCAACGGGGGCGACGGGACGCGTCCCGATGCGGGACGCCACGACGCGACTTGAGGAGCGCTCCACCGATGCGACGCATCAGCGGATGGCCGGCCCTGCTGGCACTCGGGCTGGCGGCCTGCGCGGCGACGCCGCCGGAGAATCCCTACGACCTCGCCGGGCCGGACGGCTACATGATCGAGCGGGCTTCGATGACGACCATTCCGGGCAGCGTCACGGCTCCGGCTGTCGGCGCCTGGAATGCCAAGCGCTGCGCCGCCCCGGCGACCGCCGCTCCGCAGGCGCCCGCCGCCCGCCTCGCGGCCGCGCCGGCCCTGTCGCCGGGGGACATGGTGCGCATCACCCTGCCGAACGGCGACCCGCCCTCGGGCAACTACGAGATCGGCACGGATGGCCGCATCGCCCTGCCGCTGCTCGGCAATCTCGCTCTCGCCGGCAAGCAGCCGGTCGACGGCGAAGCGGCGCTGGCGCAGATGCTCGTCGAGCGCGGCTTCTACCGCGAAGGCTTCGCCCGCGTCTCGATCCAGCTGCTCGACCAGGCCCCGGCCCGCATCCTGGTCGCCGGCGCAGTGTTCCAGCCCGGCCTGGTCAACATCGGCGGCTCCGGCCAGGATCGCGATCCCAACCGCACCGTCGCAGCCGGAGACCGGCCGCTGGGGCGCCTGCTCAGCGTCGCGCTCGCCCATGCCGGCGGGGTACGCCCGGACGCCGACCTCGCCCATATCGTCGTCATCCATGACGGCCAGCGCGTCACCACCGACCTCAGCGGCTTGCTGAGCGGCACCGGCAACGGCGACCTCTATCTGACCGAGGGCGACCGGGTCGAGGTGGCGAGCCTGCACTGCTTCCAGGAGGCGCTGGCGCGACCGTCCGACATCACGCCCGTCGGCGTTCGCGTCTACATCTCGAACCTGACGCAGCCCGCCTCGGCGAATGCGCAGTCGGCGATCAACAAGGAATCGACCAGCTTCCCCTACGGCACGCGGCTGCTGCAAGCGGCGGTGTCCGGCAACTGCGTCGGCGGCACCCAGGCGACCAACGCCGACCGCCGTGCCGTGCTGATCACCAGCAACCCGGAGACCGGCACCTCGGAGGTGATCGACCGACCGATCGAAGGCCTGGTCCGCCGCGCCGACCGCGATGCCTACAACCCGGTGCTGCTGCCCGGCGACGCGGTCGCCTGCTACGACTCGCCGGTCACCAATTTCCGCGACGTGGTGAAGACGATCTCCGAGATGTTCGTCCCGGCGCTCGCCTTCAAGACCTTCCTGCTGTTCTAGGACGCGCCCGATGCTCGCCCGCACGATCACGGCGCGCCTGGCGCCGGCCGCCGCCGGACCCGCCGCGGCCCTCGAACCGGCCGCCGCCCGCGGCGCCGACGTGTCCCGGGAGGAGTGGCACGGCTCGCTGGCGCGGCGCCTCGGCCGGCGGCTGGTGCGGGGCGGCCGGCTCGAGGGCCGCCGCGCCCGGTACCTGCTGACCGGCCTGCTCGGGCTCGGCGTGATCTGGGGCGCCGCCATCGCCTATCTGAAGCTCGCCCCCAGGGCATACACCTCCGGCTTCACCCTGGTGCTGCCGGGCAGCGGCGCCGGCTCCTCGATCAACCTCGAAAGCCTCGGCCAGGCGACCTCCACCTCGAGCTCGGCCTTCTCCACTCCGGAGCAGAGCCCGACCGAGAACTACCGGCGCATGCTGATCAGCGGCCGGGTGATCGCCGCCGCGGCCGCGCTGTCGCACGACCCCTACGACGCCTTCCCGCTGCCCAAGGTCGAGCTGGTCGACATGACCAAGCTGATCCTGGTGAAGCTGACCGGCCCGACGCCCGCCCAGGCCGAGAAGCGGGCGGCCGGGCTGCACACCGCCTTTCTCGCCACCCTCGACGAGCTGCGCCAGGACGAGATCCAGGGGCGCGAGGCCTCCTACAGGGACATGCTGGCCGGCTACAAGCTGTCGCTCGACCGGGCGCGCCAGCGCCTGATCGAGCATGAAGCGGCCACCGGCCTGGTCTCGATCGACCAGTACAACGCCATGGTCAGCGCCCTGGAAGGCCTGCGCCAGCAGCTGCGCCAGGTGGAGGCCAAGGAAGCCGAGACCCGCGGGGTCATCGGCGCCCTGACCAAGGCGCTCGGCGCCGACGCTGCCACCGCCTCGGCCGCCATGGTGCTGCGCGCCGATCCGCTGTTCCAGGCGCTGATCGACCAGCTCGCGAAGCAGGACGCCGCGCTGGCGCAGCTCGACGCCACGCTGGGCGGCAACAACCCCAAGCTCGCCGAGCTGCTGGCCCAGCGCAAGACCACGGCCGCGCGGCTGGCCGAGCGCGGCGCCCAGCTCACCGGCCGAGCCCGGGACGCCTTCGCCAAGGCCCGCGACCTCAGCACCAAGGACGAGCGCGCCCGCCTGTTCGAGCGCCTGGTCTCGGCCAGCGCCGACGAGCAGGGCCTGCTCTCCAGCATCCTCAGCCTGCGCGACCAGATCGCGACACAGCAGGAGCGCGTCGTGGCGCTCGCCAAGGACGCCTCGCATCTCGACGACCTGAAGCGCGACGTGCAGGTCGCGGAGGCGGTGTTCTCGTCGGCGCTCGCCCGCATCGGCACCACCAAGTCCGACATCTTCGCGTCCTACCCGATGGTGCAGACCCTGGAGGCGCCGCAGGTGCCGGAACGCCCGAGCTCGCCCTCGCCGCTGCTCGCCGTCGGCGGCGGCATGATGGCGAGCCTCGCATTCACCTTCTCGCTGGTGCTGATATGGCTGCGGACCGCGCTGCTCAGAAGACTCCTGAAGAGCGCCTGATCTTCGTCGCCATCGCCGGGGCCTGGGGATGGTACGTGCTGGGGGCCCTCTACATCCTCGGCCCGGCGCTGGCGGCGGTGCTGCTCGGCAAGTACCTCTGGCGGCGCTACACCCATCCGGCGCAGCGCCCGGAGCGCCGCCCCGCCCCGGTGCCGTTCAGCGTCTGGGTCTGGATCCTCGGCATGCTGACCATGCTGCTGGCGCTGCTGGTCGCCCACGCGGACTACGCGCTGGGCTTCGCCCAGACCCTGAAGTCGACGATCGGCTGGATGAAGGGCTGGGCGCTGCTCGCCGCCTTCCCGCTGGCCGGCGCCTGCCTGAAGATCCGGCCGGAGGTGGTGAGCCGCGCCATGTGCTGGTTCGCGGTGCAGACCCTGCTGCTGCTTCCGCTGCTGGTCGCCGCCGCGCTGGTCCATGCGCCGAGCCATCTCTACGTCTCGCCGCTGCGCCTGGTCGGCGGCCCGGGGCCCGAGTTCTTCGAGGTGATGCCCTACTCGATCGATCCGTCCAACGGCTCCTTCCGCTGGCAGTTCATCGCACCCTGGGCGCCGGCGGGCGGCATGCTTGGCAACCTCGTGCTGCTGCTGGCCATGGCCGAGAAGCAGCGCGGCTTCCGCTATGCCGGGATCGCTGCGGCGGTGCTGATCGCGCTGATGACCAAGTCGCGCATGGCGCTGCTCTTCACCATCCTGCTGCCGCCCCTGCTGTTCGGGCTGACGCGGCTGATGACGGTGCGCGGCCAGGTCATCCTGTCCGGCGCCTCCCTGGTGCTCGGGCTGCTCGCCAACTGGCTGCTCGAGGTGATCGGCAATGCCGTCTCCGCCTTCAGGAAGGCGCGGTCCGACTCGACCCGGGTGCGCGAGGCGCTCGGCCGGATCGCGGTGACCCGCTGGCAGAGCGAGGCGCCGATCTGGGGCCACGGCATCGTCGAGCAGGGGCCGCACTACGTCGAGCACATGCCGATCGGCAGCCATCACACCTGGTTCGGGCTGCTCTTCGTGAAGGGCATCGTCGGCGTGATCGGCCTCATCGTGCCGCTGCTCTGGAGCTTCGTCGAGATGCTGCTGCTGGCGCATTTCGAGCCGGTCGGCCGGACCGCGCTCGCCTTCGTCCTGCTGCTGATCTTCTACAGCTTCGGGGAGAACCTGGAGATCCTGGCCTATCTCTACTGGCCGGGGCTGATCGTGCTCGGACGGGCCTTCGCGGCGGCGGCCCGCGCCCACGCGACCGAGCCCGCGACCAGCCCGGCGCCGGCGTGAGGGCGCGGGCCGATTGCAATCTCGCATTCGGGGTGTCGCGTTCGGCGAGGGATGTCTCCCGCATTGCAACGGTCGGGCCACCGCTCCCGCCCTTGCGGCCCGCCCGGCGCTGGTCCGGCGCTTGCACCGCCATCGCGTATCGTCCAACCCGGATACACGAGAGCCCTGCCATGATCCGTCTCGCGGCCGCCCTCCTGCTCCTGTGCCTGCTTCCCGCCTGGGCGGCGCGCGCCGCCGAGCCGCTGCCGCCCCCGTCCGGGCCGGTCATCCTCACCGTCAGCGGCGCAATCGATCGCACCAACGCCCCGGGGCGCGCCGAGTTCGACCGCGCCATGCTCGAGGCGCTCGGCGTCAGCCAGCTCACCACCAGCACCGACTGGACGGATGGCAAGCCGGTCTTTGCCGGCGTGCTGGCGAGCAAGCTGCTGACGGCGGTCGGAGCGCACGGCAGCACGGCGGTCGCGACCGCGCTCAACGACTATCAGATCACCATCCCGCTCGACGACCTGACCCGCTATCCGGTGCTGCTGGCGCTGACCATGAACGGTACCCAGCTCACCGCGCGGGACAAGGGACCGGTGTGGGTCGTCTACCCGCGCGACGACTATGCAGAGCTGCGCAGCCCGCAGATCAACGATCGCTGGATCTGGCAGCTGCGGTCGCTGGAGATCCGGTGAAGACGCGCTCCTGGCAGCTGCGCTACGCGGCCCTCATCGCCGCTCTGCTGCTGCTGACGGTGGCGCTTGCCGGCGGGCTGGCCACCGTCCTGAAAGCCTCCCGCTCGCTCGCCGTCTGGGACCGCGAGTACAGCTACTGGTCGGCGGCGCAGCTCGAGCTCGAGCTGTGGCGGTTGATCGACACCGTCGACCGGCGCGCTGGCGGCGATCAGGCGGTCGATGCGGCCTTCCTGGGCGAGCGGGTTGATATCCTGTGGAGCCGGATCGCGGTCTTCGACGCTGGCGCCCCGCGGGAGCGGCTGGCGCAGATCGAGGGCGGACCGGCGATGCTGGCCGCCCTGAAGGCGAGGCTCGCCGAAGCGGAGCAGAGGCTCCAGGCGCTTGCCGCGGGCGATCCGGGCTACGCCGGGATCCGCGCCGACCTCGCTGCCGTCGCGGCGCCGGTGCATCAGGTCGCGCAGCGGATGAACGCGCACGAGACCAAGGGCGCGCTCGCGGAGCTGGAGCGGCTGGAATCGCGGCTGGGAACGGTCGCGGCGCTGATCGCCGCGATCATCCTGGTGGGGGTCGTCTTCATCGCCTTCCTGTTCGTTGAGATCCGGGTGCGCCGGCGGCTGCTGGCCTCCACCGAGGCATCGGGCAAGGAGGCGCGCCGCGCCCGCCAGCATCTCGAGGAGGCAATCGAGGCGATGCCGGAGGGCTTCGCCTATTTCGACAGCGAGCACCGGCTGGTGAGCAGCAATGGGCGCTTCCGGGCCATGCTCGGGCCCGAGGGCGACAAGCTCCGTCCCGGCGACCAGATCGACGCCGTACTGCGCCGGGCGGCCGAGAGCGGGGCGTTCGCCGATGCGGCCGCCGGGCCGGACGCCTGGACCTGGCGGCGGATCGTCCAGTATCTCGGCCATCAGGAGAGCGTCGAGCTGACGCTCGCCGACGGCCGCTGCGTGCAGGCGTCGGTGCAGCGCACGAGCGATGGCGGCCGGGTCGGCATCTACACCGACATCTCCAAGCTGAAGCAGATCGGCGAGCAGTTGCGCGCCGCCCGCGACGAGGCGGAGGCCGCCAGCCGGACCAAGTCGCAATTCCTCGCCACCGTCAGCCACGAGCTGCGGAGTCCGCTGCACGGCGTGCTCAGCAGCCTCGACCTCCTGCAGGTGACGCCCCTCGACGCCGAGCAGAGCGGGATCGTCAAGGGGGCGCGGGCGAGCGGGGTGGCGCTGCTCGAGCTGATCGACGACATCCTCGACCTGACGCGGCTGGAGTCGGGCCAGCTCGAGCTCGAATCCCACCCCTTCGCGGTCGGGGCGCTGCTCGACAGCGTCGTGGCGATGCTGGGCTTCCGTGCCCGCCAGAAGGGGATCGGCTTCCGCGTCCAGCAGGCGACCGGCGTGCCGCCCTGGCTCGCCGGCGACGTCAAGCGGGTCCGCCAGGTGCTGGTCAACCTGGTCGGCAACGCCGTCAAGTTCACCGAGGCGGGCGAGGTCGCGCTGGCGCTCAGCGTGAGCGAGGCGGCCGACGGACCCCGGCTGCGCTTCGAGGTGTCGGACACCGGGATCGGCATACCGCCGGAGGCGGCCGACCGGCTGTTTCGCGACTTCAGCCAGCTCGACGCCGGCCGCACCCGCAAATATGGCGGCAGCGGCCTCGGCCTGGCGATCTGCCGCCGCCTGGTGACCGCGCTCGGCGGCACGATCGGCTATGCCCCGAGGCCGCGGGGCGGCAGCCTGTTCTGGTTCGAGCTGCCGCTGCGTCCGGCCAGCGCGGCGCAGATCGCCGATGCGCGGGCGGCCGCGGCGCCGGTCGAGATGCCGCGGCGCGCGGCGCGGCTGCTGCTGGTCGACGACTCACCGACCAACCGGGCGGTGACCGGTACGCTGCTCCGTCACGCCGGCCATCAGGTCGACCTGGCGGCCGACGGGCGCGAGGCCATCGCGGCAGCGGCGCAGCGGGACTACGACCTGATCCTGATGGACATCGCCATGCCGGAGATGGACGGGATGGCCGCCACGGCGGAGATCCGCGGCCTGGCGGGGCCACGCGGCCAGGTACGATCGTCGCCATGACCGCCCATGGCATGACCTCGGATCGCGACCGCTTCCTGGCCGCCGGGATGGACGGCTTCATCGCCAAGCCGATCGGCCGCGCCCAGCTGGAGGCGGAGGTGCAGCGCTGGGCCGAGCGCGGCCGCCAGGAGATCGGCGCCGACGGCCTGGCGGCCGCCGGATAGTCCCGCCGGACAAGGCGGCCGGGCGACAGCCGGGCAGGCTATGGCCCGTCGCAGGCCCGCAGCACCGTGACGCTGCCCTCGCCCCGGATCGGCGCGATGTCGCCGAGCGGCCGGCAGGCGCCGTCCCAGCACAGCCGGTAGTCGGCCGTGGCGCCGGAGCGGGTCAGCCGCAGCTCGGGCAGCGGCGGCAGGTCCGGGCGGTAGCGCCACCAGCCATTGGCGAGCACCGCGCCCGGCGGCGGCTCCATGCCGGCGCCGCTGCCCCGGATCCGCGCCTCGACCAGCACCAGCCGGCCGGCGGCGATGCGGTAGTCCTCCTGCCACTCCGTGCGCTCGACGGAATGCATCCAGGAGAGGGTGAAGGCGACGGCCGGCAGGAAGGCGCCGTCGAGGCAGAGCCCGATCACGCCGGCGCGCCGGCACGGCGGCGGCCCCATTGCAGCAGCAGGAAGATCGCGGCCAGCGCGAACCCCGCCTGGTCGGTCCAGGGGATCGCCGCGACCAGCAGGAAGGCCGCGGCGGTCGCCAGCACCCGCTCCCACCAGGCGAGCGGCCCGGCAAACCAGCCGATGGTGGCACCGCCCCACAGCATCACCGCCAGCACCGCCTTCACCACGACGTAGGCGACCGCCGCCGGCCCGCCGCCCTGCAGCATCAGCGCCGGGTCGTAGACGGCCATGAACGGCACCACGAATCCGGCGATGGCGATGCGCATGCAGTTGATGCCGATCTTCAGCACCGGGGCCCGCGCGATCGCCGCCGCCGCGAAGGCGGCGAGCGCGACGGGCGGCGTCAGGTCCGCCATGATGCCGAAATAGAAGACGAACATGTGCGAGATCAGCAGCGGCACGCCGAGCTGCAGCAGCGCCGGCCCGACCAGCGAGCTGGTGATGATGTAGTTGGGAATGGTCGGGATGCCCATGCCCAGCACCAGGCAGGTGACCATGGTCAGCAGCAGCGCCAGGAACAGGCTGGTGCCGGCCATGTCGACGATGGCGCCGGCGACCGAGGTGGCGAGCCCGGTCAGGGTCACCACCCCGATCAGCACGCCGACCAGCGCGCAGGCGATGCCGACGCCGAGCGCGTTGCGCGCCCCCTCGGCCAGGCTCGCCACCGCCAGGCGCAGCGTGGCGCGCCCGCCGGCGACCGCGGCATCGGCGACGGCCAGCAGGGCGAGCAGCGCGAACACCGCGACGATGCCGAACCGGAAGAAGCCGGCCGCGGCGATGCCGAGCACGAGCCAGAAGGCGATGCGCAGCGGCAGGGCGCCGATCCGGTCGGACAGCGGCGCGCCGAGCAGCAGCAGGGCGGTGAGCCCCAGCCCGACCGTGCCGGCGAAGAGCGGCGTGTAGCCGCCGAACAGCAGGTAGACGAGTGCGGCCAGCGGCAGCAGCAGGTACCAGCGTCGCCGCAGCGCCGCGACGGCGCTCGGGATCTGGTCGGCCGGCAGGCCCAGCAGCCGGGCGCGCCCGGCCTCGAGGTGGACCATCCACAGGGCGGCGCCGAAATAGAGCAGCGCCGGGACGATCGCCGCCTTGACGATGGCGAGATAGGGCACGCCCAGCGTCTCGGCCATGATGAAGGCGACGGCGCCCATCACCGGCGGCATGATCTGGCCGCCCATGCTGGCGGTCGCCTCGACCGCGCCGGCGAAGGCCGGGTCGTAGCCGAAGCGCTTCATCAGCGGGATGGTGAACTGGCCGACCGTCACCACGTTGGCGACGCCGGAGCCGTTGATCGTCCCCATCATCGCCGAGGAGATCACCGCCACCTTGGCCGGCCCGCCGCGGGTGTGGCCGACCGTGCCCATGGCGACGTCGTTGAACAGCTGGATCATCCCCGAGCGCTCGAGGAAGGTGCCGAACAGGATGAAGAGGAAGATGTAGGTCGCCGAGACGAAGACCGGCGTGCCGTAGATGCCCTCGGTGCCGAGCGCCAGCTGGTCGAGCACCTGGTCGAGCCCGTAGGGCCGGATGCGCAGCGGCTCCGGCAGCCAGTTGCCGAGCAGCGCATAGGCGAGGAAGACGGCGCAGAGCGTCGGCAGGGCCAGCCCCATCAGGCGGCGCGCCGCCTCGAAGACCAGCAGCACCGTCGCCGCCGCGACCAGGAGGTCGGGCGTCGAGGGATCGCCGGCGCGCTGGATCAGCTCGGCCTCGAACGCCCAGTGATAGAGGCCGAGCATGAAGCCGAGCCCGCCCAGCGCCCAGTCGAGCGGCGCCGTCCGTCCCGACGTCCGTCCGCGCCGATCGTGCAGCGCGAAGGCGAGCAGCAGCAGGAAGCCGACATGGACCGAGCGCAGCACGATGCTGCTCAGCGGGCTGAAGGCCGCGGTGTAGACCTGGAAGGCGGCGAAGGCGACGGCGATCGCGAAGAGCGCGCGCTGGCGGCCGCTGCCGCCCCGCCAGCGCCAGTCCGGAGCGGCAGCCTCGGCCGGGGCGGCCAAGCCGCCGCCCCTACTTCACCAGCCCGGTCTCGCGGTAGTAGCGCTCGGCGCCGGGATGCAGCGGGATCGGCAGGGCGTGCAGCGCGCGGTCGAGCGCGATCTCCTTGGCCGCGGCATGGGCGGCGCGCAGCTCGCCGAGATGCTGGAACATCAGCTTGGTCATCTGGTAGGCGAGCTCGTCGCTGACCCCGGCATGGGTGACCAGGATGTTGACGATCGCCGCGGTCGGCACGTCGGCGTCCTGCTTCGCATAGGTCCCGGCCGGGATGCTGGCCGCGACATAGGAGGGATCGCCGATCCGGGCGACCACGTCCGGCGGGATCGGCACGACGACGATGTCGACGGCGCTGGCGAGGTCGCGGATCGAGGCGACGCCGAGCCCGGCCGACTGCAGGGTGGCGTCGAGCTGGCGGTTCTTCATCAGCTCGACCGACTCGGCGAAGGGCAGGTACTCGACCTTGCCGAGATCGTCATAGCCGAGCCCGGCCGCCTTCAATACCGCGCGCGCGTTGATCTCGGTGCCCGACTTGGGCGCCCCGACCGAAACCCGCTTGCCCTTGAGGTCGGCCAGGCTGCGGATGCCGGAATCGGCGCTCGCCACCAGCTGGATGTAGTTGGGATAGAGCGCGGCGATGGCGCGCAGCTTGTCCAGCTTCTGCTTGAAGCCGGCATCGGCGTTGCCGCTCCAGGCGAGCGTCACCGAGTCGCCGAGCGCGAAGGCGACCTCGCCGCGGCCCTGCTGCAGCAGGTTGAGGTTCTCCACCGAGGCCTTGGTCGCCTGCACCGTGACCTTGGCGTCCGGGATGCCCTCGCCGTAGATCTTGCTGAGCGCGACGCCGAGCGGGTAGTAGACGCCGCTGGTGCCGCCGGTCAGCACGTTGACGAACTCCTCCGCACGGGCCGCGCCCGCCAGCGCCAGGAGAATGATCAGGCTCGCCGCAATCCGCCGCATGGGGGTCCCTCTCCGCTGCCGGTCGACAGGCCGGCACCGTAGCGCGCCGGACCGCGAGGCGCCAACCACTGCCGCGAAGAGCCGTTGCCCGCGGGCCGGCCCGGGCGCTAGGTTGCCGCCATGGACATGACCGGCGAAGTCCGCATCCCCGCGCCGCGCGAGGCGGTGTGGCGGGCGCTCAACGACCCCGAGATCCTCAAGCAGTGCATCCCGGGCTGCGAGGAGGTCGACAAGACCTCCGACACCGAGTTCACCGCCAAGGTCACCGCCAAGGTCGGGCCGGTCAAGGCACGCTTCGGCGGCAAGGTCACGATGAGCGACCTCGACCCGCCGAACGGCTACAAGATCTCCGGCGAGGGCCAGGGCGGCGCGGCCGGCTTCGCCAAGGGCGGCGCCGACGTCAGGCTGCTGCCGGACGAGAGCGGCCAGGGAACCCTGCTGCGCTACGAGGTCCACGCCGCGGTCGGCGGCAAGCTGGCCCAGATCGGCTCGCGCCTGATCGACGGCACGGCGCGCAAGATGGCGGAGGAGTTCTTCGCCGCCTTTGCCCGCGCCGTCACCGCCGGCGCCGCGCCCGCGCCGGAGGCCGCGCCACCCGAATCACGGCACCCGCCCGAGCCGGCGGCCCCGCCCGAGCCGCCGGCCGCGCCGGCGGTCGCCGCCCCGGTGGCCGGCGCCGCGCCCTCCGTCGCCGCCGTGCCGCCGCCGGCCCCGCCCTGCCCCGCGGCGGCCGCCCCGGCCCCTGCCGGCGCCGCCGCCGCCCGCGGCGGCGGGCTGCCGCCCTGGGCCTGGGTCGGCGGCCTGATCGTCATCGTCCTCATCCTGCTCGCCATTTTCGGCCGCGGCTGAGGGCCGCCCGGGAGCCCGGCGGAGCCGCTTCGGCCTTGACCTTGGCGGAGCCGGCGTTCAACTATGCGCGCCATCACGGTTGCCGCGCGGCCCGTGAGTGCATGCTGTCGCGCGGTTCTTCTTAGGGAGGGAAGGGATGCCCGCCGTATCGATGACGGTGAACGGCAAGCCGGTGTCGGGAGATGTCGAATCCCGCACGCTGCTCGTTCAGTTTCTGCGCGACAAGCTGGGGCTCACCGGCACCCATGTCGGCTGCGACACCAGCCAGTGCGGCGCCTGCGTGATCCATGTCGACGGCAAGTCGGTGAAGGCCTGCACCCTGCTCGCCCTCCAGGCCGAGGGCGCGAAGATCACCACCATCGAGGGCATCGCCAACGGCGAGCTGCACCCGATGCAGGCGGCCTTCCGCGAGCATCACGGGCTGCAATGCGGCTTCTGCACGCCCGGCATGGTGATGAGCGCCATCGACCTGGTGCAGAACAACCCGAACCCGAGCGAGCAGGACGTCCGCGAGTGGCTCGACGGCAACATCTGCCGCTGCACCGGCTACCACAACATCGTCAAGGCCGTGCAGGCCGGGGCGAAGGCGATGGGAGGCCGCAATGCCTGATACGGGAATCGGCGCGGCCGTCCGCCGCAAGGAGGATTATCGCTTCCTCACCGGCCAGGGCCACTATGTCGACGACATCAGCCGGCCGGGCCAGCTCTACGCCTGGTTCCTGCGCTCGCCGCACGCCCATGCGACGATCACCCGGATCGACGTCTCCAAGGCGCGCAAGGCGCCGGGCGTGGTCGCGGTCTTCACGGGCGCCGACGCGGTCGCCGACAAGATCGGCGGCCCGATCTGCGGCTGGGTGGTCAAGGACAAGAACGGCAACCCGCACAAGGCGCCGGCCCATCCGGTGCTGGCGGTCGACACGGTGCGCTATGTCGGCGACCATGTCGCAGCGGTCATCGCCGAGAGCCCGGCGGCGGCGCGCGATGCCGGCGAGGCGATCGAGGTCGAGTACCAGGTCAAGCCGGCAGTGGTCGACACCGGCAAGGCGCTGCAGCCCGGCGCCCCGCAGGTCCATGCCGACGTCCCCGGCAACCTCTGCTACGACTGGGAGCTGGGCGACGGCGCGGCGACGGCCGCGGCCTTCGCCAAGGCGGCCCACGTCACCAAGCTCGACCTGGTGAACAACCGGCTCATCCCCAACGCGATGGAGCCGCGCGCGGCGCTCGGCGACTACGACGCCGGCTCAGACCAGCTGACCTGCTGGAGCACCAGCCAGAACCCGCACGTGCTGCGGCTGATCCTCTGCGCCTTCATCCTCGGGCTGCCCGAGCACAAGGTGCGCGTCATTGCGCCCGATGTCGGCGGCGGCTTCGGCTCGAAGATCTTCTGCTACTCCGACGAGGTACTCTGCTGCTGGGCGTCGAAGAAGCTCAAGCGGCCGGTGAAGTGGACGGCCGAGCGCAGCGAGGCCTTCCTCAGCGACGCCCACGGTCGCGACCACGTCACCCACGCCGAGCTGGCGATGGACAAGGACGGCAAGTTCCTCGGCCTCAAGGTCGAGACGATCGCCTGCATGGGCGCCTATCTCTCGACCTTCGCGACCGCCGTGCCGACCTATCTCTACGGCACCCTGCTCGCCGGCCAGTACACCACCCCGGCGATCCACGTCTCGGTCAAGGCCGCCTTCACCAACACCGCGCCCGTCGACGCCTATCGCGGCGCCGGGCGGCCCGAGGCGACCTTCGTCATCGAGCGGCTGGTCGAGGCGGCGGCCCGCGAGCTGAAGCTCGACCCGGCCGAGCTGCGCCGGCGCAACTTCGTCAAGCCGGACCAGTTCCCCTACCAGACGCCGGTGGCGCTGACCTACGACTCGGGCAACTACGATGCGACGCTCGACGCCGCCCTGAAGCTGATCGACTACAGCAACTTCCCGGCGCGCCGGGCGGAGTCGCAGAAGAAGGGCAAGCTGCGCGGCATCGGGCTGTCGGCCTATATCGAGGCGTGCGGCCTGGCGCCCTCGGCGGTGGTCGGCTCGCTCGGCGCCGGCGTCGGCCAGTGGGAATCGGCGCAGATCCGCTTCAACGCCACCGGCAGCGTGCTGGTCTATACCGGCTCGCACAGCCACGGCCAGAGCCACGAGACGACCTTCGCCCAGGTCGTCTCCGACAAGCTCGGCATCCCGATCGAGAACATCGAGGTGATCCACGGCGACACCGAGAAGGTACCGATGGGCATGGGCACCTACGGCTCGCGCAGCCTCGCGGTCGGCGGCTCGGCCCTGACCAAGGCGGCCGACAAGCTGATCGCCAAGGGCCGCAAGATCGCCGCGCACCTGATGGAGGCCGCGGTCGACGACATCACCTACACCGGCGGCGTCTTCCGGGTCGCCGGCACCGACAAGACCAAGACCATGGCCGAGGTGGCCTTCGCCGCCTACGTGCCGTTCAACTACCCGGCCGACCTCGAGCCCGGCTTCGAGGAATCGGCCTTCTACGATCCCAGCAACTTCACCTACCCGGCGGGCGTCCACATCGCCGAGGTGGAGATCGATCCGGAGACCGGCATCGTCCAGGTCGTCGACTGGGCGGCGGTCGACGATTTCGGCAACGTCGTCAACCCGATGGTGGTCGAGGGCCAGGTCCATGGCGGCATCGCCCAGGGCATCGGCCAGGCGCTGCTCGAGCGCTGCGTCTACGACGCGGAGAGCGGGCAGCTGCTGACGGGCTCCTACATGGACTACGCCATGCCCCGGGCCGACGATTTGCCGAGCTTCCGCGTCGGGCTCACCCACACCCCCTGCCCGCACAATCCGCTCGGGGTGAAGGGCTGCGGTGAGGCCGGCGCGATCGCCTCGCCGGCGGCGCTGATCAACGCCATCACCGACGCGCTCGGGATCAAGCACATCGACATGCCGGCGACGCCGGAGAAGGTCTGGCAGGCGGCACAACGCCGCCAGGCCGCGGAATAGGGAGGATCCCATGCACGACTTCGCCTATCACCGCCCGACCTCGCTCGCCGACGCGCTGTCGGCGATCCGCGCCGGCGGCGACGCCAAGCTGGTGGCCGGGGGGATGACGCTGATCCCGACCATGAAGCAGCGGCTGGCCAGCCCGTCGGACCTGGTCGATCTCGGCGGCGTCGCCGAGCTCAAGGGCATCCGCAGCGAGGGCGGCGGCCTGGTCGTCGGCGCGATGACGACCCACGCCGCGGTCGCCGGCTCGTCGCTCGTCCAGCAGACCATCCCGGCCCTGGCCAAGCTGGCCGGCCTGATCGGCGACCCGCAGGTCCGCAACCGCGGCACCATCGGCGGCTCGGTCGCCAACAACGACCCGGCGGCCGACTACCCGGCCGCGCTGGTCGGGCTTGGCGCGACGATCAAGACCGACCACCGCTCGATTGCGGCCGACGACTTCTTCCAGGGCCTGTTCAGCACCGCCCTGGAGGATGGCGAGATCGTCACCGCCGTCAGCTTCCCGAAGCCGGAGCGGGCCGCCTACGTCAAGTTCCGCAACCCGGCCTCGCGCTACGCGATGGTCGGCGTCTTCGTCGCCAAGACCGGCGGCGGGGTGCGCGTCGCGGTGACCGGGGCGGGCCCGGGCGTCTTCCGCGTCCCGGCCATGGAGAAGGCGCTCGCCGCCTCCTTCACCGCCGACGCGATCAAGTCGATCACGGTTCCCGCCGACAACCTCAACAGCGACATCCACGGCAGTGCCGCCTATCGCGCGCATCTGGTCGGCGTGATCGCACGGCGGGCCGTCGCCGCCGCCTGACGCACCGGTCTGACCCACCGGCCATCGCGGCCGCCGCGCTGTGATCTCATGCCCGCTCCGCCCGGCGGGAGAGGGGTTCTTCATTTCGCCGTGCCGCCGCATGGCGTTTGCGCCGGCAAGCCCTTCGCTCGGCCGGCGATGACCGACCCTGCCCTGCCCGCCGCCGGCGACGAGCCGCCGCCGCGCCGGCCACGCCGCTGGCTCGCCGGGCTCGCCCTGCTGCTGGCCCTGCTGGTCGGGCTCTGGCTGGCCCTGCCCGGAATCGCCGGCGCCTGGCTGCGCAGCGAGCTCGCGGCCGCCGGCCTGCCCAGCCCGCGCCTGGCCGTCGCCTCGATCGGGCTGCACCGCGCCACCATCGTCGGGCTGCAGCTCGGCACCGACGACGAGGTCACCGTCGACAAGGTGGTGGTGATCTACGATCCGGCGGCGCTGCTCGCCGGGCGCGTGCGGCGGCTGGACCTGCGCGGCGTCCACCTCAAGGCCAGCCTGGACAGCGGCCGCCTGTCGCTCGGCAGCGTCGATCGGGCGCTCGCCGCGAGCGGCCATGGGCCAGGCGGCGCAGCATTGCCGCCGCAGCTCTCGATCGGCGAGGGCGTGCTGTCGCTGAAGCTCCCCGGGGGCCTGCTCGCCGCATCCTTCAGCGGCGAGTTCGATCAGGTCGCCGACGCCCGGCTGACCGGGCAGCTCGGCATCGGCGGCACGCTGGCCATCGGCGACTTCGCCACGCAGCTCTCCGGCCGGCTCGAGGCGGTGCTCGGCGGCGCGGTCCCCACCCTCTCGCTGCAGCTCGACCTCGCCGATCCCCACTACGGCGATGCCCGCTTCGCGCCGGGCCAGCTCAAGCTCGTCAACCAGTCCGAGGGCGGCAGCTTCGAGCTGCATCTCGGCGGTCCTGCCGATCCCTTCGAGCTGGCCGCCACCGGCCGGCTGTCGCGGCCGGCCGGGCAGCTCGCCGTCACCGGCCAGGTGGCGCTCGGCGCCAAGCCCGGCGCGCCAGTCTGGGCGCTGCTCGGGCTGCCGCCGCCGGAGCGCGGCAGCCTGGCCCTGAACGCCGACCTGGAGGGCGCCCTCCCCGCCGCCACGCTCGACTGGCGCCAGGCCCGGTGGAGCGGAACGCTGGGCGCGCAGCTCGATCACGTCAATTGGCCGGGGCTGGCCGCCGGGGCCACTGGCACCGCCCGCCTCGCGCTGCATGGCAACGGCCCCGCCGCGACCATCAGCCTGCCGGAGGATCTCCGCCTGGAGGCATCGCTCGACGACGAGCCGCTGCAGGCGATGCCGCCGGCGCTGCGCGCGCTGCTCGGCGGGCCGCTCGCCGCCACGCTGCGGGCGGGCAGCCTCGCGACGCTCGACGCCGACGCCGCGATGCCGCTCTCCCTGTCGCTGTCGGCGGCACTCGCGCGCGGCGAGACCACGCTCACCTGCGACCTCAACGGCGTCGCCGACCAGGCCTCGTTCAAGGGCGATGTCGCCGCGCAGCTGGTGCTGCCGCGTGCCTCGGCGGGTCCGCTGTCGGTCGGCGACGTGGCCATCGATGTCGCCGGCGCGCTGGCCGTCGACCAGGCCGGGCTGCAGCTGCGGCTGGCCGACGGTCACCGTATTTCCGCCCGGCGGCTCGGCCTCGGCGGCGTCGGTGCCGGTCTCGACAACCTCGTGCTGCCGCTGCAGCCCGGCCCGGAGCCGCTGCTCTCGGTCGCCTGGTCGCCGGCCGGTCCTAAGGTCCGGCACAGCGTGATCGTCGGGCCGGCCAGGCTCGCCGGCCTGCGGCTGGCCGCGCTGCCGCAGGGCCCCGTCGACATCGCCTGGCAGGCGCTCAGCAGCAACGGCGAGAGCGCCGGCGCCGGCTATGCCACCACCCTGGCGCTGAGCGGCGCCTCCATCGCCCTGCCGAAGGCGCGGCTGACCGCCTCCGGCATCGCGGCGACGGCAACGCTGGCCGCCGACGGCCGGTTGCAGGGCACCCTGCAGGGCCTGCGCCTGGTCGACGCCTCGAGCCCGCCGGCCTTCGTGCCGCTGCGGCTGCAGGGCAGCGCCGCGCTCGCCGGCACGCGGCTCGACTTCAAGGCCCAGCTCGCCGACGAGGGCAACCGTCTGAAGCTGGGCATCGCCGGCCAGCACGACCTCGCCGGCGGCGCCGGCAGCGCCTCGGTCTCGGCGCCGCCGCTGGTGTTCGCGACCGGCGGCCTGCAGCCGCGCGACCTCAGCCCGGCCTTCGGCCGGATCTTGCAGGAGGTGGCGGGCACGCTCGGCATCAGCGGCAAGATCAACTGGAAACCAGGTACTTCGAGCAGCAACCTCAAGCTTGCAATCAAGAATTTCTCGGGAATTGCGCCGAACGTGGCGCTGCAGCAGGTGAACGGCGTCGTCGCCTTCGACCGGATCTGGCCGCCGACCACGCCGCCGCACCAGCAGCTCGCCGCGGCGCTGGCCGATGTCGGGCTGCCGCTCACCGACGTGCTGGTCGACTTCCAGCTGCTGCCCGGCCCGGCGCTGGCGATCGGCGGCGGCAGCCTGAAGCTGGCCGGCGGCGACGTGCGGCTCGAGCCCATCCAGGTCGGGGGACAGGCCGGCGGCAAGGCTGCCGGCGCGCCCGAGCTTCGCCTGCCCGAGCTTCGCCTGAAGGTGAATGGCCTCGACCTGCAGCAGCTCCTGGCGCTGGCCACCATCGAAGGGCTCGACGGCACCGGCAGCCTGTCCGGCGAGATCCCGCTGCGGCTGGACCCGGCCGGCATCGTGGTCAGGGACGGCCGGCTCGCCGCCGCCGGACCCGGGCGCCTCAGCTACGCGCCCGGCAAGCCGCCGGCCGCGTTGCAAGGGGGCGGGGAAAGCGTTAGCTTGGCTCTCGGCGCGCTGACCGACTTCCGCTACGACGAGCTGCGCGCGACCCTCGACCGCGACGCCGGCGGCGAGGTCAGGATCGGCATGCATGTCCGCGGGAAAAATCCGAGCTTCTACAATGGTTATCCCGTCGAGCTCAACTTCACTCTCAGCGGCCAGCTCGACCGGATCCTGCGCCGCGGGCTGGCCGGCTACCGGATCCCGGACAGCATCCGGGAGAAGCTCTCGACGTTCGGCCAGTAGTGCGGCGGCGCTGCTCCTGGGCGGGTTGCTCGCCGCCTGCCAGCCGACCGTGAAGGTCGAGGCGCCGGACAAGCCGATCGTCATCAATCTGAACGTCAAGATCGAGCAGGAAGTCCGTGTGAAGATTGACAAAGACGTCGAGAATCTCGTGACCTCAAACCCAGACCTGTTCTGACCATGACCCGCTTCTCCTCCCGCCTCGCCCGGGCCGGCCGCTGGCTGGCCGCCCTGCTGCTGGTCGTCGGGCTCGCCGGCCTGGCGCCACGCCCTGCCGCGGCCTCGCCGCTCGAGGATGCCAAGAAGGCGGGGCTGGTCGGCGAGCAGCCCGACGGCTATGTCGGCCTGGTCACCGGCAACGCGCCGGCCAACGTCGTGGCGCTGGTCCGCGAGGTGAATGCCAAGCGCCGCACCGCCTACCAGCAGATCGCCACCCAGAAGGCGATCCCCATCGAGGACGTCGCGGCGCTGGCCGCCGAGAAGGTCTACGCCCTGGCGCAGCCCGGCGAATACCTGTTGATCAACGGCAAGTGGGCGCGCAAATAGGGCGTCGAGTCGCCCGCCGCACAGCCCCGCCCCCAGCCGCGCGCCGCCACGCCGGAGCCGGCGCCCGCCTGCCCCCCGAGGTCCGATGCCCGCCCTTCCCGCCTCCGTCGACGAGACGCTCGCCCTGCTGCAGCGCGGCGACTACGTCGCCGACCGCAGCCTCGCCACCGCCCTCTATCTCGCGCTGCGCCGCGGCCGCCCGCTCTTCCTCGAGGGCGAGGCCGGCGTCGGCAAGACCGAGATCGCCAAGGTGCTGGCGGCGACGCTCGGCCGCCGGCTGGTCCGCCTGCAGTGCTACGAGGGGCTCGACGTGGCCTCGGCGGTCTATGAGTGGAACTACGCCCGGCAGATGATCGAGATCCGGCTGGCCGAGGCGAGCGGCGACAGCAACCGCCAGACGCTGGGCGAGGACCTCTTCTCCGAGCGCTTCCTGATCAAGCGGCCCCTGCTGCAGGCGCTGGAGCCGGATGTCGGCGGCGCGCCCGTCCTGCTGATCGACGAGCTCGACCGCACCGACGAGCCGTTCGAGGCCTTCCTGCTCGAGGTGCTCTCCGACTTCCAGATCACCATCCCGGAGATCGGCACGATCCGAGCCGCCGAGCCGCCGGTGGTGATCATCACCTCCAACCGGACCCGCGAGATCCACGACGCGCTGAAGCGCCGCTGCTTCTACTACTGGGTCGACTATCCCGACGCCCAGCGCGAGCTCGAGATCCTGCGCGTCAAGGTGCCGGGCGCGGCCGAGACGCTGGCCCGCCAGGTCGTCGCCTTCGTGCAGAAGCTGCGCCAGAAGGACCTCTTCAAGCTGCCCGGCATCGCCGAGACGATCGACTGGGCGGAAGCGCTGATCCAGCTCGACAAGGTGGCGCTCGACCCGCGCGCCATCGACGACACGCTGGGCGTGCTGCTCAAGTACCAGGACGACATCGCCAAGATCCGCGGCAGCGAGGCCGCCCTCCTGCTGGACCAGCTCAAGGCCGAGCTCGCCGCCGCGCCGCGCTGAGGCGGGAGCTCATGGGCCCGATTGTCTTGACACCTTGCCGGCTACCCCCAGCCTTGTCATGCCCGGGCTTGACCCGGGCATCCAGCTTGCGGCTGCCATGGATTGCCGGGTCAAGCCCGGCAATGACAGTAGAAACGAGGCCTGTCGCTCTCCCGCCATGACCGCGACAGCGCCCGAAGGCAGCCGGCTGCTGGAGAACCTGATGCTCTTCGCGCGCACCCTGCGCGCGGCCGGGCTGCCGATCGGCCCGGGGCAGCTGATCGACGCGGTGCGGGCGGTCGAGACGGTCGGCATCGGCGACCGCGACGACCTCTACTGGACGCTGCACGCCGTCTTCGTGACGCGGCGCGACCAGCGGCCGCTGTTCGACCAGGCCTTCCAGCTCTTCTGGCGCAACCCGCGGCTGCTCGACAAGATGATGCAGGCGCTGCTGCCGCAGATCGCGGTGCCCGCCGACCCCGCCCAGCGCCAGGAGATGAGCCGCCGGCTGGCCGAGGCGATGGCGGCCGACCAGCAGGGCGGCGGCGACGCGCAGAAGCCGGAGGAGCAGCTCGAGGTCGACGCGGTGATGACCGCGTCCGACCGAGAGATCCTGCAGCACAAGGATTTCGAGCAGATGAGCGTCGAGGAGGTGGCGGCCGCCCGGCGCGCCATCGCCGCGATGACGCTGCCGATCATGGACGTGCCAACCCGCCGCTTCCGCCCGGAGCCGCGCGGCCGGCGCATCGACATGCGGGCCACCCTGCGCAACAGCCTGCGCTCCAGCGACGCCATCATGCTGCGCCGGCGCGAGCGGCGCCGGCGCCACCCGCCGCTGGTCATCCTCTGCGACATCTCCGGCTCGATGAGCCGCTACTCCCGGCTGGCGCTGCACTTCATGCACGCCATCACCAACGACCGCGACCGGGTCTCGACCTTCCTGTTCGGCACGCGGCTGACCAACATCACCCGCGCGCTGCGCCACCGCGACATCGACGTCGCGCTGGAGGCGGTCTCGGCCCGGGTCACCGACTGGTCGGGCGGCACGCGGATCGGCGCCTGCCTCGCCGAGTTCAACAATCGCTGGTCGCGCCGCGTGCTCGGCCAGGGCGCCGTCATCCTGTTCATCAGCGACGGGCTCGACCGCGAGGGCGGCGAGGGCCTGGCCCGCGAGATGGAGCGGCTGCACAAATCCTGCCGCCGCCTGATCTGGCTCAATCCGCTCTTGCGCTACGAGGGCTATGAGCCAAAATCACTGGGCGCCCGGGCGATCATGCCGCATGTCGACGATTTCCGGCCGGTGCACAACCTGGAGAGCCTCGGCGACCTGACGCGGGTGCTGAGCCAGCCGGGGCGGCGCCGCCTCGAGGGCGTCAATCGCTGGCTCGCCGAGCGCGGGCAGGAGATGCCGAGATGACCGATCGAAGCGACGACATCCTGACGCAGGCCGCGGCCTGGCACGATGCCGGCCGGCCCGTGGCGATCGCCACCGTGGTCGCCACCTGGGGCTCCTCGCCCCGCCCGGCCGGCAGCCAGCTGGCGGTCGACGCCGCGGGCGCGATCATCGGCTCGGTCTCGGGCGGCTGCGTCGAGGGCGCCGTCGTCGAGGAGGCCCAGAAGACCATCGCCGATGGCCAGCCCCGCCTGCTCGATTTCGGCATCACCAACGAGCAGGCCTGGGAGGTCGGGCTCGCCTGCGGCGGCAAGCTGCAGGTCTATGTCGAGCGGCTGCAGTGAAGCGCACCCTGCTCGGCCGGGCGCTGGCGGAGCGTGACGCCGGCCGCCCCGCCGCGATGGTCACCGACCTCGCCAGCGGCGCCCAGGCGCTCTGCACGCCCACCCTCTGTGAGGGCGACCTCGCGCTGTCCCCGGCCGCGCTCGCGGTGGTGCGCCAGGCGCTGCGCGACGACCGCGCCGGCATGGCCGACGCGGCCGGCAGCAAGCTCTTCGTGCAGATCTTCAACCCGCCGCTCCGCCTGATCCTGGTCGGTGCCGTCCATATCAGCCAGGCGCTGGCGCCGATCGCGGCGCTCGCCGGCTACCGCGTCACCGTGGTCGATCCGCGCCGCTCCTTCGCCAGCGAGGCGCGCTTCCCCGGCGTCGAGCTGGTCGCCGAGTGGCCGGAGGAGGCGATGGCGGCGCTGGCGATCGACAGCCGCACCGCCGTCGTGACGCTGACCCACGACCCCAAGCTGGACGATCCGGCGCTGCAGGCGGCGCTGCGCTCGCCCGCCTTCTACGTCGGAGCGCTGGGCAGCCGGAAGACCCATGCCGGCCGGCTGAAGCGGCTGGCCGCGGCCGGCTTCGCGGCCGACGAGACGGCGCGCATCCACGGGCCGGTCGGGCTCGCCATCGGCGCCCTGTCGCCCGCCGAGATCGCCATCTCGATCCTGGCCGAGATCACCGCCGTGCTGCATCGCGCACTGCCGGCACCGGCGGAGGCGGCCGCTTGATCTTCGCCGAGCTGCCGGTCGAGGCGGCCGAGGGCGCGCTGCTGGCGCACAGCGTCAAGTTGCCCAAGGCAAGCTTCAAGAAAGGCCGCCGGCTCTCGGCCGAGGACGTCGCGGCGCTGCAGGCGGCCGGCCGCCGCACGGTGGTCGCGGCACGGCTCGAGCCCGACGACGTCGGCGAGGACGAGGCTGCCGCACGCATCGCCGCGGCCGCCTGCGGCCCCGGCCTGGTCGCCTCGGCGCCCTTCACCGGCCGCTGCAACCTGCTGGCCGCCGGCCCCGGCCTGCTGGTCGTCGACCGCGAGCGGCTCGACCGTCTGAACCTGGTCGACGAGGCGATCACCATCGCCAGCCTGCCGCCCTACGACGTTCTCGAGCCGCGCCAGATGGCGGCGACGGTGAAGATCATCCCGTTCGCCGCGCCCGGCGCCGCGGTCGAGCGTTGCGCGGCGATCGCCGCCGAGGGCGGCCCGCTGCTGCGCCTGGCGGCCTTCCGGCCGCGCCGCGTCGGGCTGATCCAGACCACGCTGCCCGGCCTCAAGCCCAGCATCCTCGACAAGACGGTCGAGGCGATCGACGGCCGCGTCGTGCCGCTCGGCTGCCCGCCGGTGACGGAGCGGCGCTGCCCGCACGAGGCGGCGGCGGTGGCGGCGGCGATCGACGCGATGCGGCGCGACGGCGCCGGGCTGATCCTGGTCGCCGGCGCGTCCGCCATCACCGACCGCCGCGACGTCATCCCGGCCGCCCTGGAGCAGGCCGGCGGCACGGTCGAGCATCTCGGCATGCCGGTGGATCCGGGCAACCTGCTGATGCTGGGCAGCCTCGGCGGCGACCCGGTGCTGGGCCTGCCGGGCTGCGTGCGCTCGCCCAAGATCAACGGCTTCGACTGGGTGCTGCAGCGGCTGGTCGCCGACCTGCCGGTGCATCGCCGCGATATCATGCTGATGGGCGTCGGCGGCCTGCTGAAGGAGATCCCGACGCGGCCGCAGCCGCGTGCCGAGGGCACGCCGGCGGCGCTGCGTGCCCCGCGGGCGCCGGCGATCGCCGCGCTGGTGCTGGCGGCCGGCCGCTCGAGCCGGATGGGCGGCTCCAACAAGCTGCTGGCCGAGGTCGCCGGCAAGCCGATGGTGGCCCATGCCGTCGACGCGGCACTCGCCTCGCAGGCCCGGCCGGTCGTCGTGGTGGTCGGCAACGAGGCGGCGCGGGTCCGGTCGGCACTCGGCGGCCGCCCGGTGCGCGTCGTCGAGAATCCCGATTTCGCCGGCGGCATCAGCGGCTCGCTCAAGGCCGGGCTGCGCGCGCTCGGCGACGAGGTCGAGGGCGCGCTGGTCTGCCTCGGCGACATGCCGCTCCTCTCGGCCGCCGCGCTCGACCGGCTGATCGCCGCCTACAACCCGGTCGAGGGCCGCGCCATCTGCGTGCCGACCTGGAACGGCAAGCGCGGCAACCCGGTGCTGTGGTCGCGCCGCTTCTTCCCGGAGATGGCCGGGCTCGAGGGCGATGTCGGCGCCCGCCACCTCATCGGCAGCCACGCCGACCTCGTCTGCGAGGTGGCGATGGCCGACGACGCGGTGCTCACCGACATCGACACGCCGGAGGCGCTGGCGGCGCTGCGCCGCCAGCCGCAGGCCACCGCGCCGCCGTCGCCGCCGTCGCGCCGGCCTCGCCGCGCGCGGGCCGGCGCGCTGGAGCGCGGCCGCCGGGCGCTGGTCGTCGGGCTGACCGCGGTGCGGCTGCTCGCCATCGGACGCATCCCTATCCGCTCTACGGCGACGAGGCGCAGTACTGGGTGTGGGCGCAGACGCCCGCCTGGGGCCACTTCTCCCAGCCCCGCTGATCGCCTGGATCATCGCCGCCACCACCGCGCTGGTCGGCGACAGCGAGGCCGGGGCTGCGGCGCCGCGCCGCTGATCCATGCCGCCACGGCGCTGCTCGTCGGCGCTCTCGGCGGCGGGATCGGCGCCCGCAAGGGCGCCGTCGCGGCCACGGGATCTATGCCACGCCCGGGCGTCGCCCTCTCCTCCTTCGTGATCTCGACCGACGCGCCGCTGCTGCTCTGCTGGGCCGCCGCGCTGCTCGCGCTGGTGCGGGCCCGCGATCCGACCGGGCGGGCTGGTGGCTGCTGCTCGGCGTCGCGCTCGGGCTCGGGCTGCTCGCCAAGTACGCGATGGCCTATTTCCTGCTTTCGCTCGGCTGCTACCTCGCCTGGTCGCCGCAGCGCCGCGCGCTGCTCGGCAATCCCCGGCTCTGGGCGGCACTGGCGCTGGGGGTGCTCATCTACCTGCCGAACCTGGTCTGGAACCTGACGCACGGGCTGAGCCTACAACCACCTGGTGGAGAACGTGCTCGACGGGGACAGGCCGTTCCGTCCGTTCAGCCTGCTCCTGTTCCTCGCCGGGCAGCTCGCCGTGGCCGGGCCGGCCTTCGTGTCGATGGTCGTGGTCCTGCTGTCGTCGGCGCGGCGCGGCGCGGACGCGACGCTTCCGCCTGCTCGCCGCCTTCGTCGTGCCGAACCTGGCGATCATCGCGCTGATGGCGCTGCTCTGGAAGGCCAACGCCAACTGGGCGGCGTCGTGTCGCCGGCGCCGTGCTCGCGGCGCTGCCTGGGAAGAGCCGGGCCGCGCCGGCTGCTGCAGGGTGCTGGCCTTCAACCTGCCGCCAACGCCGCGCTGTACCTCTTCCATCCGGGTCGACCGGCTCGGCCTGCCCCTGACGCCCGTCACCGACCCGTTCAATGATGCGGGATCGGACGTCTCGGCCGCGCCGTCGGCGAGGCCGCCGGCTACCCCGATGCGGTGCTGGTGACGACCGATGGCATGCCCATGCCAAGCTCGCCTTCTATGACCGGCGCGCGACGCCAGCTCGCCGGAACCTCTACGCCGCGCAACCAGTTCGAGATGACCGCCGACGCCGCGCTGCTCCGCCGGGCGCCGCTGCTCTATGTCGGCGACGAGGCGGACGCCGATCTGCTGGCACGGCACTTCGCCCGTCACCCCGGTCTCGGTGGTGACGATCCCGCTCCATCCCGGCTTCGCGCGCCGCTACGCGATGTTCGCGCTCGCGCCGCCCTCGGCCGAGCCGCCGCTCCGGCGTAGCCGGCAAGGTCTGGGCTCGAGCAGGCGGCGCAGCGCCGCGAAGTGGGTGCGGGCGGGAGCGGCCAGGTCGTGATTGCCGAAGGTGGCGCGGGCGACCTCGTCGAGCACCCGGCGGGGGGGCGCGCCGGTCGACATCGCCAGCACCTGCACCCGGCAGGCGCGCTCCAGGAAATAGAGGTCGTCGAAGGCCTCTGCGACGCTGCGGCCGACCACCACGACGCCATGATTGGCGAGGAACAGCACCCGCTTGTCGCCGAGCGCCGCGGCGATGCGGTCGCCCTCGGCGGCGTCGTGCGCCAGGCCGTTGTAGCGGTCGTCGTAGGCGACGTCGTCCCAGAAGCGCAGCGCCGCCTGGCTGATCGGCTCCAGCCGCCCGTCCTCGATGGATGAGAGCGCCGTGGCGTAGGGCATGTGGGTGTGCAGCACGCAGGCGGCGCGCGGGCTCGCCAGGTGCACCCGCGAATGGATGAAGAAGGCCGAGGGCTCGATCACGCCCTCGCCGGCCAGCAGGTTGCCCTCCATGTCGGCGACGATCAGCCCGCCGGCGGTGATCTCCGACCAGTGATGGCCATAGCCGTTGAGCAGGAAGCTCCGGCGGGAGCCCGGCACCATCAGGGTGAAGTGATTGTCGATGCCCTCGTGCAGGTCGAAGCGCACCGCCAGCCGGAAGGCGGCGGCGAGCTCCTTGCGGGCCTCGGACAGGGCGTCGTGCGTCATGGCGGGATCTCCCGGCCGGCATAGGGCGCGCTCGGCCGCCCCGACCTTGCGCCGGCCCTCCGGCCGTTGCAAGCTCGACCCCAGGCGCGGCGTAGCGCGCGCCGTCCGGGGAGAGCGTCCATGCAGGGCCTGATGCAGCGCCAGCCGCTGCTGCTGTCGACCTTCGTCCGCCACGCCGCCCGCCATCACGGCAGCACCGAGATCGTCTCGCAGCTGAGCGAGACGGTGCGGCACCGCACCAGCTGGGGCGCCGTCGAGCGCCGCGCCCGCCGGCTGGCCCGCGTCCTCGAGCGACTCGGCGTGCGGTTCGGCGACCGCGTGGCGACGCTCGCCTTCAACCATTTCCGGCATCTCGAGCTGTTCTACGCCATCTCCGGCTCGGGCGCCGTCTGCCACACCGTCAATCCGCGGCTGGCGCTCGACGACATCGCCTACATCATGAGCCATGCCGAGGACGGCGTGCTGTTCGCCGACCACGGCCTCGCCGCCCTGGTCGGGCAGGTCGCGCCGCTGGTGCCGAGCCTGCGCGCCGTGGTGCTGCTGGCCGATCCGGAGGAGATGCCGGCGCTCGCCCTGCCGGCCGGCGTCGCGCTGCATTGCTACGAGACGCTGCTCGCGGCGGCCGACGAGGACTATGCCTGGCCGAGCTTCGACGAGAATACGGCGAGCGGGCTCTGCTACACCTCCGGCACCACCGGGCGGCCCAAGGGGGTGCTCTACAGCCACCGCTCCTCGGTGCTGCACGCCTATGGCTCGGCCCTGCCCGACGTGCTGGGATTTCGCGCCGTCGACCGGGTGCTGCCGGGGATGTCGATGTACCATGCCACGGGCTGGGGGATCCCCTACTCCGCCGCGCTGGTCGGCGCCGCGCTGATCCTGCCCGGCCGCCACCTCGACGCGGTCAGCCTCGTCCGCCTGCTGATCGAGGAGCGGGTCACCTTCACCGGCGGCGTGCCGACCATCTGGCTCGCCGTGCTCGACCATCTCGAGAAGACCGGCCAGCGCCCGGCGGACCTGAAGCGGCTGCTGATCGCCGGCTCGGCCTGCCCGCAGCGGCTGATCGATGGCTTCGCGCCTCTCGGCGTTCACGTCCACCAGGGCTGGGGCATGACGGAGACCAGCCCGCTGGTCACCTATCACGCGCCCAAGCCGGCGACCGCCGACCTCACGCCGGAGGCCTCGGTGCAGCTCCGCCTCAAGCAGGGCCGCGTCGTGTGCGGCGCCGACATCAAGATCGTCGACGCCGAGGGCAAGGAGCTGCCCTGGGACGGCGTCGCCTTCGGCGACCTGCTGTGCCGCGGCCCGTGGATCACCGAGCGGTACCTCGGCCGCGGCGACGAGGGCGCCGCCGACCCCGAGGGCTGGTTCCGCACCGGCGACGTCGCCACCATCGATCCCGAGGGCTACGTCCACCTCGTCGACCGCTCCAAGGACGTCATCAAGTCGGGCGGCGAGTGGGTCAGCTCGATCGCGCTGGAGAACATCGCCGTCACCCACCCCGACGTCGCCGAGGCGGCGGTGATCGCCGCCCGGCACCCGCGCTGGATGGAGCGGCCGCTGCTGCTGGTCGTGCCGCGCGAGGGCCGCACGGTCGACACGGCGAGCCTGCTCGCGCTCTATGACGGCGCCGTCGCCAAATGGTGGCTGCCCGACGCGGTGGTGGTGGTGAAGGAGCTGCCGCACACCGCCACCGGCAAGCTCAACAAGCTGGCGCTGCGCGCCGCCTATGGCGACTACCTGGTCACCGGCGCCCCGGCGACCTGACCGCCCCTGCGGCACCCCCCGTCGTCCAGCCATTGACGCCGCCGGAGAACTGGCGCAATCTGATTGGAACGTTCCAATAAGGACGAGGGTACGGGGAGATGCAGCGCCTGCGCATCGGCCTGGTCGGTGCCGGCCTGGTCGGCCAAGCCGAGCACGCCTTCTATCTGTGGGAAGAGCGCGAGCGATTCCGGTTCGTCGGCGTCGCCGATCCATCGGCGTCGGTCCGCGCCGAGCTCGGCGCGCGCTACGGGCTCACCGAGCTGCACCCCGATCTGGCGGACCTGATCGCCACCGGCCTCGACGCCGTGGTGATCGCCGCCCCCGACCCCTTCCATCCCGATCTCGCCGTCGCCGCGCTGGAGGCCGGCCTGCACGTGATGTGCGAGAAGCCGCTGGCGCTGACCCCGGCCGGCTGCGACCGGATCGCCGCCGCGCGCGACCGCGCCCGCCGCGTCGTCCAGGTCGCCTACATGAAGCGGTACGATCCGGCGGTGCGGCGCGCGCTCGAGCTGCTGCCGCCGCGCGTCGAGGACATCCGCCTGATCACCGTCGAGGTCAACGACCCCGACCACGAGCCCTTCGTCGCCCACCTGCCCATGGCCTGGCCGGACGACCTGCCGCGCGAGCTGCGCGAGGCGGCGCGTCGCGAGGCGGCGGCCCAGCTCGAGGCGGCGGCCGGGCGGCCGCTCGACGAGACCGGGGCCCGGGCGCTCGCCAACGGCTTCCTCTCGGCGCTGGTGCACGACGTCGCGGTGCTGCACGGCATGCTGGCGCATCTCGGCACCGAGCTGCCGCCGGCCGCCGATTCCGGCGCCATCTTCGACGGCGGCCGCGGCGTGCAGCTGGGCTTCCCGCTGCCCGGCGGCGGCCGCGCCAGCCTCACCCACCTCAACCTGCCGGGCGTGCCCGACTACAGCGAGCGGATCACCGTCTACGCCGCCGACCGCATCGTCGAGCTGGTCTTCCCCTCCCCCTATCTGCGCCACCTGCCGACCCGGCTGACCCTGCGCATGCCGGCCGCCGCCGGCGGGCTGGAGACGCGCGAGTACCGGGCGAGCTACGAGGAGGCGTTCCGCGAGGAGCTGCGCGCCTTCCACGCCGCCGCGACCGGCGCCGGCCCGGTGCACACGCCGATCGAGCAGGCGCGGCGCGACATCGAGCTGCTCATCTCCGGCTTCGGAAAGGCAACGTCATGAGGATCGGCGTCTTCTCGGACTCGCTGGCCGGGCTCGACCGGCGGGGCTTCTTCGCCTGGTGCGCCGCGCACGGCGTCGCCGACGTCGAGCTCGGGGTCGGCGCCTGGGGGCCCTGGCCGCGGCCGCATCTCGACCTCGCCACCATCGGCCAGCGCGCCGAGCGCGACCGGCTGAAGGGCGAGCTGGCCGAGCACGGGCTGCGGCTGGCGGCGGTCAACGCCGCCGGCAACCTGCTGCATCCCGACCCGGAGCGCCGCGCCGACGCGCAGGCCCGCTTCCGCGCCGCCGTCGAGCTGGCGGTCGCGCTCGGCGTCGACCGCGTGGTGACGATGAGCGGCTGTCCCGCGGGGCGGGGCGGCGGCGGGCTCGGCGTCTTCCCCTGCTGGGCGACCTCGGCCGACGACGAGCGCATTTTCGCCTGGCAGATGGAGAACGAGGTCGGGCCGTTCTGGCGCGCGACGAGCGACTGGCTGGCGCGCGAGGCGCCGGGCGTGATGGTCTGCCTCGAGGCCCATCCCGGCGTCACCGTGTTCAGCGCCGCGAGCTTCGCCGAGCTGACCCGCCATGTCGGGCGCAATGTCGGGCTCAACCTCGACCCCAGCCACTTCTGGTGGCAGGGCATCGATCCGCTGACCATCGTCGAGGAGTTCGGCGACCGCATCGGCTGGATGCACGGCAAGGACACGCTGCTCTATCCCGAGCGCATCCGCCGGCTCGGCGTGCTGCATTTCGCCCCGCCGGGCGACGACATCGACAAGGCGCCCTGGCACTTCGCGCCGGTCGGCGAGGGCCATGACGACGCCACCTGGGCGACGCTGCTCGGCGCCGCCCGGCGCGCCGGCTATGACGGGGTGATCTCGATCGAGCACGAGGATCCGCGCTACGACGGCGAGACCGGGACGGCGCGCTCGCTGGCCGGTCTCGGCCGGGCGCTGGCCCGCCTCGACAAGGCGGCGTGACCACGATCAGCGATGTCGCGCGGCGCGCCGGCGTCTCCAAATCGACGGTGTCGAACGTGATTCGCGGCGCCGTCCCCGTCGCGCCGGAGACGAGGCTGCGGGTCGAGCGGGCGATCGCCGCGGTCGGCTACCACCCCAACGCCATCGCCCGGGCGCTCAAGGCGCGCACCAGCGCGGCGCTCGGGCTGGTGGTGCCCGACCTCACCAACCAGTTCTTCGCCGAGCTCGCGGTCAGCGTCGAGCGTGCCGCCCACGCGCAGGGATACGCCGTGCTGACCGCCCACACCGAGTGCGAGCCGGGTGCCGAGGCGGAGGCCGGCCGCGCCCTCATCGAGCGCCGCGTCGACGGCGTCATCATCGCCGGCGTCTCGCTCGGCTCGACCCTGCCGCGGCAGCTGCTCGACCGCGAGGTGCCGGTGGTGCTGGCCTCGCTCGGCGAGCTCGAGGATCCCCGCCTCGGCATCATCGACCACGACGACGCGGCGGCGATGGAGGCCGTGGTCGAGCATCTCTGCGGCCTCGGCCATCGCCGCCTCGCCTTCGTCGCGCACGGGCTGCGCGAGCACAGCGGCGAGCGGCGCCGGCTGGGCTTCCTCGCGGCGCTCGCCCGCCGCGGCCTGCGCCCCGCCGCGCTGGCCGGCGCCACCGCGCTGGTGGCGCACAACGACATGCACGCCATCGCCACGATGGACCGGCTGGAGCGCCGCGGCCGGCGCGTGCCGCAGGACGTCTCGGTGGTCGGCTACGACGACGTGCCGCTCGCCGCCCACAGCCGCATCCGGCTCACCACCGTGCGCTCCGACGCCGGCCGGATGGGCCACCGCGCCGTCGCGCTGGCCGTCGGCGCGGTGCGCGACGGCCGCCATGTCGCCCATCGCGAGATGCAGGCCAACCCGCTGGTGGTCCGCGACACGACCGGGGCGCCGCCGTCATGAGCGCCGTCAGCTTCCAGGGCGTGGAGAAGAGGTTCGATGCGGTGGCCGCGCTGCAGGCCCTGTCGCTCGACATCCCCGACCGCTGCTTCCTCGCCCTGCTCGGCCCGTCCGGCTGCGGCAAGACCACGGCGCTGCGCATCCTGGCCGGGCTGGAGATCCCGACCGCCGGGCGGGTGATGATCGGCGAGCGCGACGTCACCCGGCTGCAGCCGCGCGACCGCGACGTCGCCATGGTGTTCCAGAGCTACGCGCTCTATCCGCATCTCACCGTGGCGGAGAACATCGCCTATCCCCTGCGCATCCGCCGCGTCTCGCCGGCCGAGCGCAGCCGGATGGTGAGCGAGGTGGCGGTCGCGCTGGAGATCGACCACCTGCTGCAGCGCCGGCCGCGCCAGCTCTCCGGCGGCCAGCGCCAGCGCATCGCGCTGGCCCGCGCCATCGTGCGCAACCCCGCCGCCTTCCTGATGGACGAGCCGCTCTCCAACCTCGACGCGCGGCTGCGCCTCACCATGCGCGGCGAGATCAAGCGGCTGTGCCACCGGCTCGGCGCCACCACCCTCTACGTCACCCACGACCAGGCCGAGGCGCTGACCATGGCCGACCTGATCGCGGTGATGCGCGAAGGCGTGCTGCAGCAGGTGGCGCCGCCCGACGAGATCTACGAGCGCCCGGCCAACCGCTTCGTCGCCACCTTCGTCGGCAACCCGCCGACCAACGTGCTGCGCGCCGCGGTCGACGAGGCCGGGCTCAGGGTCGGCGGCGCCACGCTGCCGCTCGGCCCGGAGCAGCGGGCGGCCTGCCGCGCCGGCGCGGTCACCGAGCTCGGCATCCGCCCTGAGGACGTCCGGCTGGTCGAGCCCGGGCGGCCGGACGCGATGCCGGGCGAGATCTACGTCGTCGAGCCGATGGGCAACGAGACCCTGGTCGACGTGCGGATCGCGGACGAGCACCTCACGGTGCGCGCGCCGCGCGGCTTCACCGCGCCGATCGGCTCCGCCGCCGGCGCGACATTCGACCCCGGAGACGCCTCCTTCTTCGACGCCTCCGGGCAGACGGTGGTGCATCGCGCATCAAGCAAGGGAGGAAAGCGATGACTGACTACAGGCCCTTCCAGCGGCCCGTCGGCCGCCGGACCGTTCTCAAGGGCGGCGCCAGCCTGGCGATGCTGGGCGCGCTCGCCGCCGCGACGACCTCGCGGCCGGCGGCGGCGGCCGGCGGCAAGGTGATCATCGGCGCCTTCGCCGATGGCGGCCTGACGCCGTTCAAGGAGAAGATCATCCCGCTCGCCAAGGCCGAGCTCGGCATGGATGTGCAGTTCCTCGAGGACGAGTACGGCGTCACGCTGGAGAAGTGGTTCGCCGACGCCAAGAACGGCGCCGGCCAGTACGACCTCTATCTGCTCGACGATCCCTGGGTGCCGCAGTTCGGCGCCGCCGACGTGCTCGAGGATCTCGGCAAGGCCGGGCTCGACGCCGCCGATTCCGACTGGATCGGGCCGCTGATCGACATGGGCTTCTGGCCGCCGCAGAAGGGCCCGCGGGTGAAGGGCTTCGAGAGCGCCACGCCGACCCTGGTCACCGTGCCGTTCGTCGGCGACCTGCAGACCCTGACCTACCGCAACGACGTCTACACCGACGGCGCGCCGCAGACCTGGACCGACGTGATCGAGAATGGCAAGGCGGGCGTCGCCGCCGGCAAGATCAAGTACCCCGTGGTCTTCCGCGGCGTCTCCGGCAACCCCATCGTCACCAGCTGGTACCCGATCTTCCTGTCGTTCGGCGGCGAGTTCTTCGACGACAAGTGGAACGTCACCTTCAACTCCGCGGCGGGCAAGGCCTCGGCCGACTTCTTCGTCGGCACGATGAAGCAGAACGCCCCGCCGGGGGTGGTCGAGTTCGACAGCGACCAGGAGGGCGCGGCGATCCTCGGCGGCGAGGCCGGCGCGATCATCCAGTACTCCGGCAACGCGCTCAAGGCCGACGACCCGAAGCAGACCAAGGTGGCCGGCAAGCTCGATTTCGGCGTCGTGCCGAAGCAGGAGAAGGCGATCGCCCAGCTCGGCATCTTCATCGCCGGCGTGCCGAAATCGGCGCCGAACAAGGCGAACGCGATCGCCTTCCTCAAGTGGTACACCAGCGCCGCCACCCAGGCGAAGCTGGCCGAGGCGGGCTCGATCCCGGTGAAGCGCAGCGCCTTCGGCGTGAAGGACCCGGGCAACCGCCTGATCCCGGTCGCCCTCAAGCAGCTCGACGCCGGCGCCCTGCCGCGGCCGCGCACGCCCGACTGGGCCAAGGTCGAGGAGCTCCTCGGCATCGAGCTCAACAAGGCGCTGCAGGCCGGCTCCGGCGGCGGCGCCGCGCTCGACGCGGCGGCCGTCAAGGTCACCGACTACCTGAAGCAGGCCGGCTACTACTGACCGCCCTGCTGCCGAGCGGACGGCGATGAGGGCACGGCGGGAACGGCTGCAGGGGGCGGGGCTCGATCTGGCCCTGCCCTACCTGCTGCTGGCGCCCGCCGTGCTGATCGCGCTGGCGGTGCTGGTCTATCCGCTGTGGGACGGGCTGCGCGCCAGCGCCCAGTTCTGGCGCTACGGCAAGCCGCTCAACTTCGTCGGGCTGGACAATTACTGGAAGCTCTGGACCGACGAGCAGTTCCTCAACTCGCTCTGGGTGACGGTGCGCTTCGTGGCGCTCTCCGTCGCGCTGGAGGCCGTGCTCGGCCTGGCGCTGGCGCTCTTCTGCGTGCGCGAGTTCCGCGGCATCCGGCTGCTGCGCACCGTGCTGATCGTGCCGATGGTCGTGACCCCGGTGGTGGTCGGCATCGTCTTCCGCCTGATCTATGCCAGCGACGCCGGCATGCTGACCGCCGTGTCGGAGGCGTTCGGCGGCCCGCCGGTGCAGATCCTGGGCGATCCCGGCCGGGCCTTCCTCGGGCTGGTCGCGCTCGACGTCTGGGAATGGACGCCGCTGATGTTCCTGATCCTGCTCGCCGGGCTGCAGTCGCTGCCGGTCGAGCCGTTCGAGGCGGCGCGCGTCGACGGCGCCGGCGCCTGGCGCGTCTTCCTCGACCACACCCTGCCGATGCTGCGCCCGGTGCTGGCGATCGCCATCGTGCTGCGCACCATCGACGCCTTCGGCACCTTCGACCAGGTCTTCGTGCTGACCCGCGGCGGCCCGGGCGAGGCGACCCGGCTGCTCTCGATCTACGGCTACGACACCGCCTTCAAGTTCCAGCAGACCGGCTATGCCGCAGCGCTCTTCGTCACCATGGGCCTGATCATCCTGGCGGCCGCGCTGGCCGCGGTGCGCATGCTGCGCCGGGTCGACGCGTCGTGAACCGCCCGCTGCTGCGCGCCGCCGTCATTGCCGTGCTGCTCGGCATCGTGCTGCTGCCGATCTACTGGATGGTGGCGGCGTCGCTGAAGTCGAACCCGGAGATCACCCAGGACGCCACGCTCTATCCGCACGCGCCCACGCTCGACAACTACCGCCACCTCTTCTCCGAGAAGCAGTTCGGCGACTACCTGCTCAACTCCGTGGCGGTGACCGCCGCCTCGGTGGCGCTGGCGCTGGTCACCGGCTCGCTCGCCGCCTACGCCATCGCCCGCTTCCACCTCCGCTTCCGGCTGGAGCGCTTCGTCGGCCTGTCGCTGCTGACCCTGCGCATCGTGCCGCCGGTGGTGATCCTGATCCCCGTCTACCTGCTGATGCTGTCGCTCGGCCTGCTCGACACCTGGCTCGGCCTGATCATCGTCTACACGGCGGTCAACATCACCTTCTGCGTCTGGATGATGGAGAGCTTCTTCCGCGAGATCCCGGTCGACCTCGAGGAGGCGGCGATGGTCGACGGCGATTCCCGCTTCGCCGCCTTCCGCAAGGTGACGCTGCCGCTGGCCGCGCCCGGGCTGGCCGCCACTGCCATCTTCGCCGTCATCGTCACCTTCAACGAGTTCCTCTTCGCCCTGGTGCTGACCGCCACGCCGCGCGCCATGACCATGCCGCGCGGCACCGCGACGCTGATCGGCCGGATCGACACCGACTGGGCCTCGATGTCGGCGGCGGGCGTGGTCGGCGCGCTGCCGATCGTCGTCTTCGCGCTGCTGGTGCAGCGCCACCTCGTGCGCGGGCTGACGCTGGGCGCCGTCAAGTCGCGGCACGGCCGCGCCTGACCCGCCGCGGCGCGGCGTGGCGCCATGGCGCCCTCCTCCTCCGCCACGCCGCGCGCGGGTCGTGCCGGCGGTCGGACGCGGCCGGCCTCGGCCGGCTGGCGGCCCAGCTGGCGCTGATCGCCGCCGCCGCGGCCGGCGTGGCGGCGGCGGCCGGGAGCCGGCTGGTGCTGCCGGCGATGGCGCTGGAGGGCGGGCTGCTGGTGACCCTGTTCGCGCCGCTGCAGGGCGGCGCACCGCACCGCCTTCCGCTCGCGCGCCCTCAACGACGCCGTTTCCCGGCTCTGCGCTTCCTGCTGCTGATGCCCGCCGAGGAGTTCCGGCACTTCCACTTCGCCCATCACCGCCACACCCAGGACCCGCTCCGCGACCCCGAGCTGTCGGCCCCCAAGCCGGCCAGCCTCGGCGCCTGGCTGCGCCAGGCCAGCGGCGTCCCGCTCTGGCGGGCCCTGCTGCGCAACATGCTGCGCCACGCCGCCGGCCGGATCGACGAGCCCTGGCTGCCGGCCCGCGCCCGGCCGGCGCTGGTGCGCGAGGCCCGGCTGCACCTCGCGCTCTATCTCGGGCTGGCGGCCGGCTCGGCGGCGCTCGCCACCCCGGCCCTGCTGCTGCTCTGGGTCGGGCCGGCGCTGCTCGGGCAGCCCTGGCTGCGGCTCTACCTGATGGCCGAGCATGCCGGCTGCCCGCTGACCCCCGACATGCTGGCCAACACCCGCACGACGCTGACCAACCCGGCCATCCGGTTCCTCTTCTGGAACATGCCCTGCCACGCCGAGCACCACGCCTTGCCGGCGGTGCCGTTCCACGCCCTGCCCGCCCTGCACGAGCGGCTCCGGCCGCGTCTCGGGGTCGTGGCGCCCGGCTACCTCGCCGTGCAGCGCGAGATCCTTGCCGGCTTCCGCCGCAGGGCCTAAGCCTTCCCCCGAACCCCAGCCCTCGCAGAGTGCCCGCCCCGCCATGACCCCCGTCGATCCCCTGCTGCAGCCCTACCAGCTCAAGCACCTCACCCTGAAGAACCGGGTGATGAGCACCTCGCACGAGCCCTCCTACTCGGAGGACGGGCTGCCCAAGGACCGCTACCGCCTCTATCACCGCGAGAAGGCGCGCGGCGGCATCGCGCTGACCATGACGGCCGGCTCGGCCGTGGTCGCCGCGGATTCGCCGCAGGCCTTCGGCAACCTGCACGCCTACAAGGACGAGATCGTGCCCTGGCTGGCGCGGCTGGCCGAGGATTGCCATGCCGAGGGCTGCGCGGTGATGATCCAGCTCACCCATCTCGGCCGGCGCACCAACTGGAACAAGGCCGACTGGCTGCCCATCCTCGGGCCCTCGCGGGTGCGCGAGCCGGCGCACCGCGCCTTCCCCAAGGAGGCCGAGGACTGGGACCTCGACCGCATCGTCGCCGCCTACGGCGCCGCCGCCCAGCGCATGCAGGCGGCCGGCCTCGACGGCATCGAGCTCGAATGCTACGGCCACCTGATGGACCAGTTCTGGTCCCCGGCGACCAACAAGCGCACCGACGCCTATGGCGGCTCGCTCGACAACCGCCTGCGCTTCACCTTCCGCGTGCTCGACGCGATCCGCGCCGCCGTCGGGCCGCACTTCATCATGGGGCTGCGCCTGGTCTGCGACGAGGACTGGGATCTCGGCCTCAGCCGCGAGGAGGGCCTGACGATCGCCCAGCGGCTGGTCGGCACCGGCCAGGTCGACTTCCTCAACATCATCCGCGGCCATATCGACACCGATGCGGCGCTGCAGAAGGTGATCCCGGTGCAGGGCATGCGCGCCAGCCCGCATCTCGACTTCGCCGGCGAGGTCCGTGCCGCCACCCGCTTCCCGGTCTTCCACGCCGCCCGCATCAGCGACGTGGCGACGGCGCGCCACGCCATCGCCACCGGCAAGCTCGACATGGTCGGCATGACCCGCGCCCACATCGCCGACCCGCACATCGTGCGCAAGGTCGCCGAGGGCCGCGAGACCGAGATCCGCCCCTGCGTCGGCGCGACCTACTGCCTCGACCGCATCTACGAGGGCCATGAGGCGCTCTGCATCCACAACCCGGCGACCGGCCGCGAGGCCACCATGCCGCACGTCATCCGCCGCAGCGACGGCCCGCCGCGCAGGGTGGTGGTGGTCGGCGCCGGCCCGGCCGGCCTCGAGGCCGCCCGCGTCTCGGCCGAGCGCGGCCACCAGGTCGTGCTGCTCGAGGCCGCCCCGCAGGCCGGCGGCCAGATCCGCCTCGCCGCCTCGGCGACCCGCCGCAAGGAGCTGATCGGCATCGCCGACTGGCGGGTCGAGCGCTGCGAGAAGCTCGGCGTCGAGCTGCGCTTCAACCGCTGGGCCGAGGCCGCCGACGTCCTCGCGCTCGAGCCCGACCTGGTCGTCGTTGCCACCGGCGGCCTGCCCGACAGCCGGGTGCTCGACGAGGGCAACGACCTGGTCGTCAGCAGCTGGGACATCCTCTCCGGCGACGCCAAGATCGCCGAGGAGGTGCTGCTCTACGACGACAATGGCGGCCATCCCGGCATGCAGGCCGCCGAGGCCATCGCCAACCACGGCTCCCGCCTCGAGATCGTCTCTCCCGAGCGCTACTTCGCGCCGGAGATGGGCGGCCTCAACCACGTCTCCTACGCCGAGATCTTCCACCGCACGGGGGTGAAGATCACCATCAACAGCCGCGTGCTGGCGGTCCGCCGCCAGGGCAACAAGCTGGCCGCGGTGGTCGGCTCCGACTACGGCCCGCGCACGGAGACCCGCCTGGTCGACCAGGTCGTCGTCGAGCACGGCACGGTGCCGCTGGAGGACCTCTACCTCGCGCTGAAGGACGGCTCGGTCAATCGCGGCGAGGTCGACTATGCCGCGATGATCGCCGGACAGCCGCAGACGGTCACGCGCAACCCGGAGGGACGGTACCGGCTGTTCCGCATCGGCGATGCCGTGGCGTCGCGCAACGTGCACGCGGCGATCTACGACGCGCTGAGGCTCTGCAAGGACCTGTAGCGGCCATGCGGGCCAGGGACGTCGTGCGCCGCTGGGTCGAGGCGTTCAACCGCAGGGATGCCGACGGGCTCGCGAGCCTCTACCACGAGGACGCGGTCAACCATCAGGTGGCGCTCGCCCCCGTGCAGGGCCGCAAGGCCATCCGTGCCATGTTCGCGAGCGAATTCGGCGCCGCGAAGATGGTCTGCATCGTCGAGAACCTGTTCGAGGATGGCGACTGGGCGATCCTGGAATGGCGTGATCCGCTCGGCCTGCGTGGCTGCGGCTTCTTCCAGGTTCGCGACGGCAGGATCGCGTTCCAGCGCGGCTACTGGGACAGGCTCTCGTTCCTCGCGCTGCACGGACTGCCCGGCGACAACGACCCGGCAGCCGGGGCAACCGGCGCCAGCAAGGCCGGGAACGCCCCGTAGCTTCTCTCGATCCGATCGACGAGCGCCGCGCTCGCGCTCTCCAGGAGCATCGTGCTGCATGCCGGCCATCGGGCCGCCCGGCGCTTGACAGGCCTGACCCCGCATGGTGGCGTATCGTTAAAGCACAAGACCTTCCGAAGGAAAGGAAACCACGCGATATGGTTTCGCAGGGATGAGCGATGATGCCGATCGGCGGCTTCGATCCGCGGCCTGGTTCCAGGGCAACGACAAGCTCAATGTCGTTCACCGGAGCTGGATGAAGGCGCAAGGCTTTCCCCCTCACCTCTTCGACGGGCGGCCCGTCATCGGGATCGTCAGCACCAAGTCCGAGCTCACCCCGTGCAACGCCCATCTCGGCGGCCTTGCCGAGGCCGTCAAGCGGGGCGTCTACGAGCTCGGTGGATTTCCGCTTGAGCTGCCCGTCACCTCGCTCGGCGAATCGAACATGCGGCCCTCGGCGATGATGTTCCGCAATCTCGCGGCCATGGACGTCGAGGAGTCGATTCGCGCCAACCCGATCGACGGCGTCGTGCTGCTGGTCGGATGCGACAAGACGACTCCCTCCGCGGTCATGGGCGCGACCAGCGTCGACCTGCCGACGGTGGTCGTGTCGGGCGGCCCCATGCTCAGCGGCACCTTCGAGGGTCGGCGCATCGGCTCTGGCACCGACCTCTACCGCCTGAGCGAGGAGGTCCGCGCGGGCACCGTCTCGACCGAGCAGTTCCTCGCGGCCGAGAGCGCGATGAGCCGGTCGGCGGGCAGCTGCAACACGATGGGCACCGCCTCGACCATGGCCTCCCTCGTCGAGGCGCTCGGCATCGCCCTGCCCGGCAATGCGGCGATTCCGGCGGTCGATGCCCGACGGACCGCGCTGGCCCACATGGCCGGGCGCCGGATCGTCGAGATGGTGCGGCAGGATCTGCGGCTGTCGAAGGTGCTGACCCAGCCGGCATTCGAGAATGCGATCAGGATCAATGCGGCGATCGGTGGCTCCACCAACGCCGTCATCCACCTCCTGGCGATCGCCGGCCGGGCGGAGGTCCCGCTGACCCTCGACGACTGGGACCGCCTCGGCCGCGACGTGCCGACCATCGTCAACCTGATGCCGTCGGGCGAGTACCTGATGGACGACTTCTTCGCCGCCGGCGGGCTTCCCGTGGTCGTTCGCCTGCTGGCGGAGGCAGGGCTGATCGCCGAGGCGCAGACGATCACCGGCCGCGCGCTGACCGATCCCGGGCTGAGCACCGTCAACTACAATGCGGAGGTCATTCGCCCGCTGGACCGTCCGGTGACCCGCAATGGCGGGATCGCGATCCTGCGCGGCAACCTGGCGCCGGACGGCGCCGTGCTGAAGCCGTCGGCCGCGAGCCCGCACCTGCTCCGCCATCGCGGGCGCGCCATCGTCTTCGAGAGCAACGACCACTACAAGCAGCGCATCGCCGACCCGGGCCTCGATGTCGACGAGAGCTCCGTCCTGGTCCTGCAGAACGCCGGTCCCGTCGGCTATCCGGGGATGGCCGAGGTGGGAAACATGGGTCTGCCGCCGAAGCTTCTCGCGCGCGGGATCAAGGACATGGTGCGCATCTCGGACGCGCGGATGAGCGGCACCGCCTACGGCACGGTCGTGCTGCACGTCTCCCCCGAGGCCGCCATCGGCGGCCCTCTCGCCCTGGTCAGGGATGGCGACGTCGTCGAGCTCGACGTTGCGGAGCGCCGGCTCCACCTCGACGTCGCGGCCGACGAGCTGGAGCGGCGCCGGGCGTCCTGGACGCCGCCCGCCCGTGCCCGGGGCGGCTTCGAGGGGCTCTTCGTCCGCGATGTCCTGCAGGCCGACAAGGGCTGCGATTTCGGATTTCTCGTCGGCCGCCGCGGCAGCGGGGTTCCGAAGGGTTATCTGTGACGGGAGGCGGCCGCGCGTGACGCGGCAGAGCGATCGGGGAGCACGGCCAGATGATCCTTGTCGACCAGCATTTCAGGGAATGCAGCTTCTGCGGCCGGAGCTTCCCGCCGCAATGGGAGCCGATCCTCCGGGAGGACCGTCTCTACTGCTCGGAGAAGTGCATTCGCTTCGAGGAGGTCTTTCCCGAGGTCTCGGAGCGCGGCCAGGCGGATCCCGGAAAAGAGGAAGGCAGGCATGGCCGTTCGTCTCGGAATTGATGTCGGAGGCACCTTCACGGACCTGGTGGCCATCGACGAGGCGACCCGGACCGTAACGACGACCAAGGTCCCCTCGACGCCAGGGGACCCGATCGCCGGCGTGATCAACTCGATCGAGATGGCGGGCGTGCGCTTCGACGAGATCGGCGCGATCGTGCACGGCACCACCGTCGCCACCAACGCCCTGCTGGAGCGCAAGGGCGCCGCCATGGCGTTCATCTGCACGGCCGGGTTCCGCGACATCATCTACATCCAGCGGATGAACCGGAAGCACCACTACGACCTGTCCTGGGACAAGCCGGTGCTGCCGGTCGCCCGGAAGAACTGCTTCGAGGTCGCCGGCCGCTTCAATGCCGAGGGCGTCGAGCTCGTTCCGTTCGACCTCGGCATGGCGAGGCGGGTCGCCGAGGAGATCAAGGCGCGTGGCCTGAAGGCCGCGGCGGTCTGCTTCCTGTTCTCGTTCAAGAGCGGCGCGCACGAATGCGCCATGCGCGACGTCCTCAGCGAGATCTGCCCGGAGGTCGAGGTCAGCCTGTCGCACGAGGTGTATCCGCGCTGGCGCGAGTACGAGCGGGCCAGCACCACCATCGTCGATGCCTACCTAAAGCCGCTGGTCAGGACCTATATCGACAACATCAGCGAGGGGCTGCAGCGGACCGGCAGCGCTGCCACCCTGCTGCTGTCCAAGTCGAATGGCGGCGTCACCGAGGCGGCGGCGATCTCGCGCAAGCCGGTCGACCTCATCCTCTCGGGCCCGGTCGGCGGCGTCATCGCCGCCGTGCAGCTCGGCCGCATCACCGGCCGTGCCAACCTGATCTCGACCGACATGGGCGGCACCAGCTTCGACGTCAGCATCATCGTCGACGGCCATTTCGGGCGATCGCAGGGCATCGAGCTCGAGTGGGGCGTACCGATCCGCACCGGCATGGTGAACGTGGAGACGATCGGCACGGGCGGCGGGTCGATCGCGCGGATCGACGGCGGGGGATTCCTGCGCGTCGGGCCGGAGAGCGCCGGTGCCTGGCCCGGCCCGGCCTGCTATGGCCGCGGCGGCACCCTTCCCACGGTGTCCGATGCCGACCTCGTGCTCGGGCGCCTCAATCCCGACAACTTCGCCGCCGGCCAGATCAGGCTCGACAGGAAGGCCGCAGAGCGGGTCGTCGGCGAGCTCGCCCGCACGCTCGGCGCCGATCTCCACAAGACGGCGCACGACATCGTCGATCTCAGCAACTGGAACATGGTCAACGCCATCCGCCTGGTGTCGATCGACAAGGGCAAGGACCCCAGAGACTTCACCCTGGTCTCGTTCGGCGGCGCCGGCTCGGCGCATGCCGCGGCGCTGGCCGAGACGCTCGGCATGCGCGACGTCATGATTCCGGTCTACCAGGGCGTGCTCTCGGCCTACGGGCTGACCTCGGCCGACATGCGGGTCGACGTCTCCCAGACCACCAACCTCCGCTCGGACGGCCTCGACCTGGCGAGCGCCAACCAGGCGCTGCTGCGGCTCGTCGACAGGGCCCTCCAGGATCTCCGGAGCGACGGCTACCGCGACGAGCCGATCACCATCGTAACCTTCGAGATGCGCTACCTCGGCCAGAACTACGGCCTCGAGATCCCGGTGCCGGTGGGAGCGACCGGCCTCGGGCAATCCGCTCTGCGGGAGGTCCTCGAGAGCTTCCACCGCCGCCATCGCGAGCTCTACGGCTACAGCATCGAGCGCGAGATCATCGAGATCACCGACTTCAACGTGACGGCCATCGGCCCGATCGCCAAGCCCGAGCTGCCGCGGATCAGGCCGACGGGATCGGTGTCGCCGACCGCCCGGCGGCCCGTCTACTTCCAGGGCCGCGGATTCGTCGACTGCCCGATCTACGTCCGGCCGGACCTCTGCGCGGACACCGTCATCGACGGCCCGGCGATCGTCGAGGAGGACTATTCCCTGACCCTGGTGCCGCCGGACCAGAGGCTGACGGCGGACGAATGGGGCAATCTCTACATCACCCGGCCACGATGACCGCGGGCCGAAGGAGCGAGAGCATGGCGATCGACCAGGTGACGATGCAGGTCATCAACAACTACCTCATGACGACGGCGCGCGAGATGGGCGTCGCGATGATGAACACCTCCTACTCGCCGCTCTTCAACGAGGGCCTCGATTTCTCCTGCGCCATCTTCGACGAGAAGGCGGAGATGATCGCCCAGGCGGAGTTCTGCCCGGCCCAGCTCGGCGCCATCGTCTTCATCGCCGACTGGGTGGTCAAGGAGGTCGGAATCGAGAACTTCCATCCCGGCGACGTCGTCATCCACAACGACCCCTTCCGCGGCGGCTGCCACATCCCCGAGTTCTGCGTCATCAAGCCGACCTTCCATGACGGGCGGATCGTCGCCTTTCTCTGCTGCATCGGCCACATGACCGAGGTCGGCGGCATGGTCCCGGGCGGGTTCGCCGGGGACGCGACGGAGGTCTTCCAGGAGGGGATCAGGCTGCCGCCGGTCAAGATCTGCGAGGGCGGCGTCGATCGCGAGGACATCTGGAACATCATCCTGTCGAACGTGCGCACGCCGAAATACGCCTATGGCGACATGAAGGCGATGATCGGATCGCTCCATGTCGGCGAGCGGCGGATCATCGAGCTGATCGACAAGTACGGCGTCGAGACGTTCGGCGTGGCCAAGGAGGAGCTGAAGGACTATTCCGAGCGGCGCATGCGGCAGCAGATCGCCGCCATCCCGGACGGCGTCTATCGCTACCGCGGCATCGTCGTCGACAATGACGGCGTCACCAACGATCCGCTGGAGCTCGAGGTCGCCGTCCGCGTCCGCGGCAGCGACATCCTGTTCGACTACACGGGATCGGCGCCCCAGGCGCGCGGGCCGGTGAACTGCACCTATGGCGTGACCGCCTCGGCGACCTACAACGCGCTGCTGCACCTGACCAGCAACGACATCCCATCGAACCACGGCTGCTATCGGCCCGTCGCCATCAGGGCGCCCAGCGGGACGATCGTCAACGTCGCCTATCCCGGCGCCAGCGTCGGCGGCAACTCGGAGACGCACCCGCACATCGTGATGGCGATCTACGCCGCGCTCCGCGATGTGCTGCCCGACCGGATCTCGGCCTTCGACGGCGGCACCTCGGCGCTGCTGGCGATGGGCGGCGTGCAGCCCAGGACCGGGGAGATCTTCGCCAACCTGACCAACGAAGGCTGCGGCTGGGGCGGCCGCGCGGCGAAGGACGGGAACAACGTGCTCTGCATCCCGAACGGCAACTGCGCGATCGCGCCGATCGAGGTCCTGGAGACGCGCTATCCCATCCTCCACCACGAGTTCTCGCTGCGCGAGGATTCGGGCGGCGCCGGGAAGAACCGCGGCGGGCTCGGCTGCGTGCGCGAGATCGAGATCCTGGCCGACGAGCTGCGCGTCTCGGCCTTCGTCGAACGGGTCGAGACCCCGCCGGAGGGCGTCTTCGGCGGGCTGCCCGGCACGACGGCGAACCTGCTGGTGAAGACCGGCGCCGACCGGCCCTATCAGCCCGTCCCCGAAGCGTTCGGCACGGTCTGCCAGGGCAAGTTCTCCGACATCCACATGAAGCGCGGCGACGTCATTCGGCTGGAGACCTCGGGCGGCGGAGGCTATGGGGATCCGCAGGAGCGTGACGTCCGCCGGATCGCTCACGACGTCGAGGAAGGCTTCGTCTCGCCGGCCAAGGCCGAGCAGGCCTACGGCGTGCGCGTCAGGGACGGGCGGGCCGAGCGGGTTTGACAGGGCCTTCTGCACGGTCACACGCGGACGCGTTCTGAGATCTCTAACTCCATACACGATAAATAAACCTAGCATATGACTCCCCCGCAACATGCTCGAGCGCGTTCTGCAATTCCAAAGGATCATACAGTGGGTCCAATTTCATTCTCTGCGCCATTTTTGGAAGTAATTGCTGCACCATCTTCTGCTGTTCCTTCATTTCTATGTCATTGCTAGCCGGTGGATTACTCGATTCATAGTGGAGCGTCTCTATAAATACAATTATCTCATACGCCCCTCGAAGCCCACTCCGCCGCAGAGAGGGTAGGTCGTCTTTGAAGTATCGCCACGCGAGTCCCTCGTTGACGCACTCCATTATCAAGTCGAAAGTAAGATTGCTGCGCATACACAGGAGAATCGGATCTACGCTTGTCAGTTGTTGGATTGAAGTCACTCCTTCCTGGGCTAGGGCAGCAGCGATAGCCGGACTGACACCCGTCAACTTAACCAACTCGGTGGGGCCGTCATCCGTGTGCTCCAGGCCCAGAGACTTATCCGCGAGATGCCGCAACATCTGTGAAATAGAATCTATCGGAAAGGCACCCATCGCAAAGGAAACGAAGGGGCCGATCTGTGCATTCGCCAGAGAAGATACCGAATAGCCGAGAGGTGCCGCGATCGTAGGTCTTAGACAATGCCAATATAAATCACTGGGGAGGCAGTCGCGTCGCCTAGTACGACCGATTAAGTCGCTACTTATCCACATGTGCTGGCCGAGCAGCGAGCGCTGTGCCAAAAATCAAGGCGAATACCCGAGTGGAGCGCTTGCCCGGCCTCGCCATTCGACGAACAGGCTGCAGCGAAGCAGACGCACTCAAGGTAACCAATAGGAAGCAAGGCTACAGATACCGATACGTGATCCGCCTGACTGATTGTCGTAGAATCCGTCAAACTTGCATCTCAGTTCGGCGGTTATCGCATCGATCTCTCTGGTCTCTTTGGAGAACGCAGATTTACCTAGATGCGCCAATTCCTTTAGCTCCGGGACGCCGCTCCAAAACGCTGATCAAAATAGAGGCATATTGCCTGCGCAGAGAGAAATATCCGATCTTTTCTCCCCAACGGAAATCGTCTACCTCTCACAAGGAAAATATATGGCAGCACCAATGGAACTGCCGAGATTAGTACAACTATGGTCCAATGAATATATAGCGCTGGATTACTTTCTAATATCACTTTCTGACCGGAGTCTTCTATAATTTTGATCATCAGCGGATCACATGTCACAACTCCTTCACACATTGCATGCGCGTGCGGAGTGAGCAGCATCAATAACAAGCATCTACCGCAATGCCAATACAATATTTTTAGCAATCTGAGCAAGCTCAGATGCGCTAATCTCGGAACCAGACGGATGGGCGCCAGATTACAAGGTTCTCTTTATTGGCCGCTAATCGCGTGGCATCGCCGCGCAGCTCTACCGGCTTCACCGTAGTGCCCGCCAGAGATCACAGTTGCGTCTCGAAATTTGGCTCGGAAGACCTACGCACTTCCAAGCCCGATCACCGGCCGTTCAATGTCTCGCACAGTGCGTGAGGATGTCTGACTGTCAGAGTAAGCTGCCCATTGGGCCAATGCCAGCATCACAATGCGCAGTGAAATACAGACGATTGCGACAGAGGCGGACAGGTGGGGAAGTAGGTAAGTAAATAAGAGAGCGCTCAATACCTGCATGTCAATCGTGATTTCAGTTTTGCGGCCTATGTCGAGTTCTATTTAATATTGGCTTAAGGTTTATCTCTTCATTTCTCCGAGTGACGAGCTCTTCTTGTCTGCGCTTAGAGCTGCGAGAAATACTCGTACACCGCCTCCCCCACCCGCCCCACGAACACCGCATTCTCGTTCTCCGGGTTGAAGCTCAAATCCCGGCCATCACGCGTGAACGCCACGGCGACCAGCGTCCGCTTCGGCAGCATCAGCAGCGCGGCGTCACACCGCACGCCCATGTAGAACCCCGTCTTGTTCGCGACCCGCAGCGCCTGTGCGGCCTTCAGCTCCCGGGCATAGGGGTTGTACGGCAGGTACCTCGGCAGCAGGTCGAGGTACTGCTGCCGCTCCATGATGTCGATCACCGCGTCGGAGGTGGCGCGGTCGACGAAGCGGCCTTCCGCCACCTGCTGCAGCGCAATCCCGAACTCCCGCGCCGTGCCGACCGCGAAGCGGCGGACGTCATCGCCGATCGCCTCGAAATCGACTTTGTTGTGCAGGACGGTGCCGGTCAGGCCCATGCCGCGGATCGTGGCGTTGATCGCCTCGCGGCCGAGCAGGTCGACCAGCATGTTGGTCGCCGTGTTGTCGCTGAGCGCGATCATCAGCACGGCGACGTCGCGCAGCGGCAGCTCGATGCCGGCGCTCAGGTCCTTGAGGATGCCGGAGCCGCCGGCCTGCTGGTTGGCGCGGACCGGGATGCGGCTCTCCAGCCGGAACTCGCCGGCCGCCACCCGGCGCATCAGCTCGAGCAGGATGAAAAACTTGATGCAGCTCGCCGTCGGCACCACCGCGTCGGGGTCGCGCAGGATCGTCTCGCCCGAGGCGAGGTCGCGGACATAGAGCGACAGCTTGCCGCTGAAGCCCTCGCTCAGCTGGTCGATGCGCCGCTCCAGCGCGGCCTTGTCGCTCGTCATGGCTCGCCCCTCCTGCTCGTGATCGCGTCCGGCCGGGGACCCGGTCCAACAGGCTTTACGTCCCAGGCCGCCCTCATGCTAGGCTGCATGCACCGTTGCAGCAACGGGGGTCCCTCGCGCGCATGTCCACCCCTCCCCTTCTTGCCATTGCCGGCCTCGCCAAGAGCTACGGCTCGAACCGCGTGCTGCAGGGCGTCGACTTCACGCTGCACCGCGGCGAGTCGGTGGCCGTCATCGGCGAGAACGGCGCGGGCAAGTCGACCTTTGCCAAGATCCTGACCGGCGTGATCCGGCCCGATGCCGGCACCATCCGCCTCGACGGCGCGCCGGTGACGCTGGGCTCGCCGCGCGAGGCGATCCGGCACGGCATCGCGCTGATCCCGCAGGAGCTCGCCTACGTGCCGCACCTGACGGTGGCGGAGAACATACTCCTCGGCCAGCTGCCCGCCTGGCACGGGCTGACCTCGCGGCGGCTGTGGCTGGCCCGCGCCCGCGAGCATTGCCGCCGGCTCGGCATCCCGCTCGACGTGCGGCGCACCATGGCGATGCTCAAGCTCGCCGACCGCCAGATCGTCGAGATCGTCAAGGCGCTGTCCAGGCGGGCCCGGCTGATCGTGCTCGACGAGCCGACCGCCTCGCTCAGCGAGCAGGAGAGCCGCACCCTCTTCGCCATCCTCGGCCGCCTCACCGCCGAGGGCGTCGGCGTCATCTACATCTCGCACCGGATGGACGAGGTCTACCGCTTCAGCCACCGCGTCGTGGTCTTCCGCAACGGCGAGCTGGTCGCCTCGGTGCGGCCGGCCGACACCACGCCGGCCCAGCTCATCGCCCACATGCTGGGCCAGGAGAAGGAAGCCTTCGCCCATGCGGGCGCCGCCGCCGCCGGCCGGCCGGCGATGGAGCTGCGCGGCTGGCGGCGGCCCGGCCTGCCGCCGCTCGACGATGTCAGCCTGTCGCTGGCATCCGGCGAGATCGTCGGCCTCTACGGGCTGCGCGGCTCCGGCGCCGAGCTGGTCGCCGAGGGCCTGGCCGGGCTCCGGCCGGACATCGGCGGCGAGGTCGTGGTCGATGGGCGGGCGCGCCGGGTCTTCCCGAGCCCGCTGGCGGCGCGCCGCGCCGAGGTCGCCTACGTGCCGCCGGAGCGCAAGCGCGACGGCCTCGTGCTGATGCTGCCGATCCGCGACAACCTCGTGCTGCTGATCCTGCGCCAGCTCGCCCGCTGGGGCGTCATCCGCCGCGGCCGCGAGCAGGCGCGGGCGGCCGCGCTCGCGGGCAAGTTCGACGTGCGCTATGCGCGGCTCGGCCAGAAGGTCGGCCAGCTCAGCGGCGGCAACCAGCAGAAGGTCCTGCTGGCCAGCCGCATGGCGGTCGAGCCGCGGCTGCTGGTGCTGCAGGAGCCGACCCGCGGCGTCGATGTCGGGGCCCGGGTCGAGATCCACCGCTTCCTCGCCGAGATCGCCGACCGCGGCTGCGCCGTGCTGATGGTCACCGCCGACCTCGAGGAGGCGGTGGCGGTCAGCCACCGGCTGCTGGTGATGCGCGACGGCAGGCTGGCGGGCGAGCTCAGCGGCGCGGCCAAGACGCAGGCGCGCGCCGTGGCGCTCGCCGCCGGGAGCGAAGCGGCATGAACGACGCCCTCCCCGACCGCCCGCCCCCCCAGACGACCGCCGCCGCGCCGGCGCGCAGCGCCGGCCGCGAGCGGATGATGCGGATCGGCCTCCAGGCGCTCGGCATCGGCACCTTCTACCTCTTCATCCTGGTCTTCTTCTCGTTCGCGACGGAGTTCTTCCTCACCTACTCCAACGCGCTCAACATCCTGACCAACGTCAGCGTCATCGGCATCGTCGCGATCGGCCAGGCGCTGGCCGTCATCTCCGGCGGCTTCGACCTGTCGGTCAGCGGCGCGCTGCCGCTCGGCGCCGTGCTGTTCGCCCTCCTCACCAACGCCGGGCTGCCGGTGGCGGCGGCGATCGTCCTGGTCGTGCTGGCCGGCGCCTTCGTCGGGCTGATCAACGGCCTGATCGTCACCAAGCTGCAGATCAACCCGCTGATCACCACGCTCGGCACTCTGTCGATCGGCGTCGGCCTCGCCTTCACGCTCTCGAGCGGCGTCACCATCCCCTTCTCGAACCTCGACGCCGGCGTGCTGGCCGACCAGACCTATGGCGGGCTCTCCTGGTACCTGATCGCCTTCGTGCTGCTGGCGGCGCTGGCCTTCCTGGTGCTGCGCTTCACCGTGTTCGGCCGGATGCTCTACGCCATCGGCGGCAATCGCGAGGCCGCCCGGCTGGCCGGCATGCGGGTCGACCTGGTGACCATCGCCGTCTACGTGCAGTGCGCCGCGCTGGCGAGCTTCGCCGGCGTCGTGGTGGCGAGCCAGCTGCTGGCCGGCTCCGCCACGGTCGGCACCGACGCGGCGCTCTCCTCGATCGCCGCGGTGATCCTCGGCGGCGCCTCGCTCACCGGCGGCATCGGCGGCATTCCCGGCACGCTGATCGGCGTGCTGGTGCTCGGCACCATCGCCAACGGCATGGTGCTGCTGCAGGTGCCCGCCTTCTACCAGCAGATTGCGACCGGAGCCATCCTGCTGCTCGGGGTCGGCTTCGCGCGGCTGCGCGGCATCCTGTCCGGCGAGCAATCCTGACGAGGCGCCGGACCCAACCCGAGGGAGTGAACGAGATGAGCGAGCACAGCGGTCCCGACATGCTGGTCGGAGGCGTCTCCCGGCGGACCCTGCTGCAGGGAATGGCCGCGCTGGGCGCGGCCGCGATGCTGCCGGGCGGCCCGGCCGGCGCGGCCGACAAGCAGTACTTCTTCGATTTCGCCAACATCCTGGAGTCGGGCGAGCTCTTCAAGCAGTTCGGCGACGGGCTGGAAGGGGCCGCCAAGGTCGCCGGCATCAAGCTGAAGCGCTACAACAACAACAACGACGGGCCGACCACCATCAACAACGCCCGGCTGATGATCCAGGACCGACCCGACGTCATCCTGGAATACACCGGCGTCGAGGGCATCGGCGCCGCCCTCAAGAAGATGTACGACGACGCCAAGATCCCGTTCGTCGCCATCAACATCCCGATCCCCGGCGGCCACTGGTTCAACCTGGTCAACAAGGAGATCGGCACCGACACCGCCGCGATCGTCTCAGCGGCCGCCAAGGCCAAGGGCTGGAGCGCCGCCGACACCACGGTGCTGATCGTCCAGGGCTCGCAATACGGCGCCGAGGTCAATGACTGCGTGCGCTACTTCTACGTCAACGTCGCCAAGGCGATGCCGGGGATGGACCAGGTCGAGCCCTCGGCGATCACCGCGCTGACCACCACCATCGGCAAGTCGGGCATCCAGGTCGACGGCAAGGCGACCCTGGAGGCGAGCTACGCCGCGGTGAAGAACGCGCTGCAGACCCTGCCGCCCGACCGCCACATCCTGCTCTACTCGATCAACGACGATTCCGTGCTCGGCGCCTGGCGGGCGATCACCGAGTCGAAGCGCGAGCAGAACACGCTGGTCGCCGGGCTCGGCGGCTCGGTGGCGGCGCTGAAGGAGCTGCGGACCAATCCCCAGTGGATCGCCGAAGGCTCGATCTTCATCAGCCATTGGGGCCAGTACGTGCTCGCCATGGGCGTCGCCATCATGCAGGGCGCCACCCTGCCGCCGCTCACCAAGTCGCCGCAGGCGGTGCTGACCAAGGACACCGTCGACAAGTACTACGACGCCGACGGCAAGGTGAAGCTGCTGCCGCCGCTGGTCGCCGAGAACATGTACCTGAAGGACACCGGCGTGCTGCAGAAGTTCAACAACGTCGAGGGTCTCTAGCCCAGTCGGCGGCGGCCGCAGGACGTGGCCGCCGCCCGTCCTCCGTCTCCCGGCGAAAGGAAACCGACGTGACCGATGGCGCGCCCCGCTCCTGCGACCTCATCATCCGCGGCGCCACCCTCTATGACGGCAGCGGCGCGCCCGGCTTCGTCGCCGACCTCGCCGTCGCCGGCGACCGCATCGCCGCCATCGGCGCGCTCGGCGGCACCGCGGCCGCGATCGAGGTCGACGGCCGCGGCCGGGCGCTGGCGCCGGGCTTCATCGACGTGCACACGCACGACGACAACGCCCTGCTGACCGATCCCGGCATGTGGTGCAAGGCCTCGCAGGGCGTGACCACCGTGGTCACCGGCAATTGCGGCATCAGCCTGGCGCCGCTGGTGCACGACCATCCCCCGCCGCCGCTCGACGTGCTGGCAGAGCGCGGCGGCTTCCGCTTCCCGGGCTTCCCCGACTATGTCAGGGCGCTCGAGGCGAGCCCGCCTTCGGTCAACGCCGCGCTGATGGTCGGGCACTCCACCCTGCGGGTCGGCGCCATGGCCGACCTCGGGCGCGCGGCGACGCCGGCCGAGATCGCGACGATGCGGGCCGGCGTGCGCGAGGCGCTCGATTGCGGCGCGGTCGGCTTCAGCACCGGCCTCTTCTACCCCACCGGCAAGGCGGCGCCGCCGGACGAGGTCGCATCCCTGCTCGAGGAGCTCGCCGGCACCGGCGCGGTCTACACCACCCACATGCGCGACGAGGCCGACGGCGTCGAGGAGGCGCTGGAGGAGAGCTTCGCCACGGCGCGCAGCGCCGGCGTGCCGCTGATCATCTCGCACCACAAATGCATGGGCCGGCGCAATTTCGGCCGCTCGCCGGCGACCCTGGCGCGCATCGAGGCGGCGCGCCGGAAGCAAGCGGTGGCGATCGACGTCTACCCCTACGTCGCGGGCTCGACCGTGCTGCTGGAGCAGTTGATCGAGCAGTCGGCCCGCATCCTGGTGAGCTGGTCGGACCCGCATCCAGAGCTCGCCGGCCGCGAGCTCGCCGAGATCGCCGCGCTCTGGGGCGTCGGGGCGGCCGAGGCGATGCGCCGGCTGCAGCCCGGCGGCGGCATCTACTTCATGATGGACGAGGCCGACGTCGAGCGGATCATGGCCTGGCCCGACGCGATGATCGGCTCGGACGGGCTGCCGCGCGACCGCTTCCCGCATCCGCGGCTCTGGGGCACCTTCCCGCGCGTGCTCGGCCGCTACGTCCGCGAGCGCGGGCTGCTCACCCTGGCCGAGGCGGTCCGGCGCATGACCGGCCTGTCGGCCGAGCGCTTCGGCCTCGCCGACCGCGGCCGGCTCAGGTCCGGCGCCTTCGCCGACCTCGTGCTGTTCGACCCCGCCGCGATCGCCGACCGCGCCACCTTCGAGCAGCCGCAGCTTCCCTCGGCCGGGCTCGAGCTGGTGCTGGTCAACGGCCAGCCGGTGATGCGCGATGGCCGGGCGACCGGCGCGCGTCCCGGCCGGGTGCTCCGCCGGGCCGCCTGACTCAGTCCTCCGGCGGATAGATCTCCGACCGGAAGGCGGCGCAGAGCGCGGCCGCCTCGCCGGCCAGCCGCCGGGCCTCGGTCACCGGCGCGACATGGGCGCGGATCCGGTCCAGCAGCGGCGCCAGCGGCGGCGGTGCCGGCCGGCGGGTGACGTGCAGCGCCTGGGCCGCGACGATCGCCAGGTTGGCCAGCGCCTGCTCCAGGCAGGCGCCGGCCTCGGCCTGGCCGCGCCAGGCCGGCATCGCCGCCGGGGCGACGTCGTTCTGGCCGAAGCCGCCGCCCTCGCTGCCCGGCAGCAGCGTGCGTTGCGCGGCGCGGCGCGCCGCCTCGAGATAGCCCACCTGGGCCATGCCGAGATTGCCGAGATAGGCGCCGTCGCCCTCGACCAGCTGGTCGGGCAGCAGCGACACCCGGCCGTCGAGCAGCTTCGAGACGTGCCGGTCGGCGATCAGGCAGAGATCGGCCGCCGCCCCGGCCAGCCCGTCCATCGCCGGCGCGGCGCTGGCATTGTGGTAGCCGCCGTTGCTGATCACCCGGCCGCGCGGATGGGCGGCGTCGGGCGGCAGGAAGACCGGGTTGTCGGTGACGGCGGCCAGCGCGACCGCCGCCGCCGCCTCGGCCTCGGCCAGCGCGCGCCGCGCCTGGCCCAGCACGCGCGGCAGGATGCGGTAGCTGACCGGCACTCGGTAGGGCCGGCGCTCGCCGCCGGCGCCCTCGAGCCAACGGCCGAGCGCGGCCAGGGCCGCCGCCTCGTGCGGGTCCCCCCACAGCCCGGCCAGCACCGGGTCGTAGGCTTCCAGGGGTGCGTTGAAGGCCTCGACCGAGAGGGCGAAGACGCGCTCGGCGAGGTCGAGCCGGCGGCCCGCCGCCAGCGCCGCGTCGGCGACCAGCGCGCTCGCGCCGGGGGAGCCGTTGATCAGCGCCAGCGCCTCCTTCTCGCCCAGCGTCACGCTCTCGGCGAGGTCGGCCAGCAGCGGCGCCAGCAGCAGGATCTCGCCCGCCCCGCCCTGACCGTCGCGCGGCACCGGCGGCAGCCGCCCGCCCTCGAGCAGCCCCGCCACCCCCGCCGCGAGCTCCGGCGAGATCGCGGCGTGGCCCTCGACGAAGTTGGCGAGCCGGCAGAAGACGATGCCGCGCGCCACCCGCTCCGGCAGCGCCTGCCCGAAGGCGGCCACCGTCGCCACCGGCGGGCGCCGGGCATGGGCCTGGCGCTCCTCGCGGTCGAGCCGCCGGCTGGCGCGCTGGCCGTAGCCGCTGGTCACGCCGTAGATGGTCGGCGGCGGATCGCCGTCGAGCAGCGCCAGGAAGGCGGCGCGGCTCGCCGCCATGCGGGCGAGCGCCGCCGCGGAGAACCGCACGGCGGCGCCGTGCCAGGCGGCGGCCGCGAAGTTCTCCAGGGTAAAGTCGGAGCGACTGTCGATGGTCAGCGGCATGTCATGTTTCATTACAGCGGTCTCGGCAGGTAATCGGACGATAGATCTCTGGTAGTTCTGGCGCGACCTTCGCCCGTCTCAGGAAGAGGCGGGCCGTCACTGCAAGCGCGGCCTTGCTTTTCGCTGCCTTCATCTTCAGGATAGGTTCCGGCTCGACAGGGCGGCACGGAATGGGAGGTACACCGGAGGCTCGCGCGGGGTAAAGGCGCGGCCTGACCGGGTCCCACTACTTCCGGCCAAAAGGGTCCATGGGAGTAGGCGTAGGGTTATGAACGATCGTCACATGACCGGCCAGGCCGGTGAAGGCACTGAATTGCACGGCACCGTCAAATGGTTCAACCCCGAGAAGGGGTTCGGCTTCGTCTCGCCGGCCGACGGCTCGCCCGACGTCTTCCTGCACATCTCGGCGCTGAAGCAGGCAGGGCTGCAGGACGCACCCGAGGGATCCTCGATCCACTGTGAGGTCGGCCAGGGTCGCAAGGGCGTCCAGGTGCTCCGCGTGATCAATCTCGACACCACCACGGCGGCGCCGCGGCAGAAGCCGCAGCGTCGCTCCTTCGGTCCGCGCGACCAGGACCGCTGACCGGTCGCCGCGCCCGTCGCCGGGAGGCGGGGCGCGGCCATCGCCGCACAGGGGACGCCGGGACCGCCAGCGTCGCACCCTCCCGCCTTGCGCGAAAATCGGGGCGGCTGCCAATTCCAGACCACTGGGACAGGCAGTCGCCCCGTTTCATTTGAGGTTGCTGCCGGCCGCCAAATAGTGGCGTCCGCCGAGCCGGTTGCCGCGTCGGCTTTGGTCTGTAATTGGCTGGATCTGGTCCATGATAGGGCGCGGTCCGGCTTGCGGCTGCCGGGCCGCTTCTGTAGGCTGGCCGGCAACAAGCGCGACCGCCCCGGGGCGGTATTCTTCCAGGTGAGGCCGTGATGAGTCAGGTGAAGAAGTGGGGTGCCGAGGAGTTCTGGGGCCTGGGCTTCGAGTTCGACCCGCAATGGCTGCTGACCGACGAGCAGAAGGCGCTGCAGGCCCGGATCATCGAGCTGGCCAGCACCACGCTGCGCGACAACGCCGTCGAGTCCGACAAGAAGCTGATGTTCCCGCGCAAGAACTTCGAGGCGCTGGCCAAGCTCGGCCTGCTCGGGCTGCTGGTCCCCAAGGAGCTCGGCGGCCTCGGCCAGAACCACATCTGCGCCGCCATGGTCTGCGAGACCATCGCCCGCTATGGCTGCCCGAGCACCGCGATGTGCTACACCATGCATCTCGGCGCGGTCGCGGCGGCGCTGTTCCGCCACCATGACAACAAGACCATCCAGGACATCCTGCGCCGGCTCGACAAGGACGTGCTGATCGGCACGCTGTCCTACTCCGACCCGGAGACGGGCTCGCACTTCTGGTACCCCGTCTCCTCCGGCGCCGAGAAGGTCGACGGCGGCTGGAAGGTGCGCAAGAAGGCGTCCTGGACGACCTCCGGCGGCTTCGCCGACTGGTACATCATCCAGACGACCAGCCCCGATTTCGGCGGCAACTATTCCGACCTCACCTGCTGGCTGATCCTCGGCAACGAGGTCAAGGCGGAGCCCTCGAAGTGGGACGGGCTCGGGCTGCGCGGCAACCAGTCGGGCACCCTCGAGGTCGACAACGTCAAGGTCGGCCCCGACCGCATGGTCGGCCCGAAGGGCGACGGCGCCTCGTCCAACGACGAGTGCGTCGATCCCTTCTTCCTGCTCTGCTCCTCGGCCTGCTGGAACGGCATCTCGCTCGGCCTCCTGGACATCGCCAAGCGCCACACCACGATGAAGAAGCATGTCGACGTCGGCATGCGGGTGGCCGACTACCCGACCATCCAGGACTATTTCGGCGAGGCGATCGCCGACACCAACGCCAGCCGCTCCTTCGTCTTCACCATGGCCCAGGCGATGGACGCCGCCACGAAGAACTGCGACTGGTCGCTGCACAGGGACCTCAAGGCCCTGCCCCGCGCCCAGTACCTGCACTGGATGTGGCAGGTGAAGTTCAACGCCGCCAAGAACGTCGCCCACGTCGCCGACAAGATGCTGCATGCCTGCGGCGGCACCGGCTACAAGCCGGGCCTGGGCATCGAGCGCTACCTGCGCGACGGCAAGGCCGGCTGGGTGATGGGCCCGACCAACGAGGTGCTGCGCCAGTTCATCGGCAAGGCCGCCCTGCTCGGATTCGGCTCGCTCGACTACTGGAACCAGGCGGTCAACGAGCGGGTGCTGACCAACGAGCTGAAGAAGCTCGACCCCGCCGGGAAGCGCTCGCTGGCCGAGCGCCTGCTGGCCGAGGCGAAGTAGCAGGACGCGTCCCCCTCTCCCGCTGCGCGGGAGAGGGCCGGGGCGAGGGTCGGGCCCCCCCGCCTGCCATGCCGACGCCGCCCGTCAACCGTCGCCTCGCCGCGATCCTGGCCGCCGACGTCGTCGGCTACAGCCGGATGGTCGCGGAGGACGAGGACGCGACGCTGCGGGCCCTGGTGGCGTTCCGCGCCATGCTGGCCGACCTGGTCGCCGATCACGGCGGTCGGATCTTCGGCTTCGCCGGCGACGGCGTCGTCGTCGAGTTCGCCAGCGCCGTGCAGGCGGTGCGGGCGGCCGTCGCGATCCAGCGCGCGCTGCAGCGCCGCAATGCCGACCTGCCGCAAGGCCGCAGGCTCGAGCTGCGCATCGGCCTCAATCTCGGCGACGTCGTCGCCGAAGGCGAGGACCTGCTCGGCGACGGCGTGAACGTCGCGGCCCGGCTGCAGGCGATCGCGGAGCCGGCGGGCATCTGCATCTCGGCCGCCGTGCGGGACCAGATCGAGGCCAGGCTGGACTTTCCCGTCGCGCCGCTCGGCGAGCGGACGCTGAAGAACATCCCGCGTCCGGTCGCGGTCTACCGCGTCGAGTGGAGCCCCGATGCGATACCGGACACGACGCTGTTGCGCGGCGCCGTGCCGAGCCTGCCGGACAAGCCGTCGATCGCCGTGCTGCCCTTCGCCAACATGAGCGGCGACGCGGAGCAGGACTACTTCGGCGACGGCGTCACCGAGGACATCATCACCGCGCTGTCCCACTATCGCTGGTTCTTCGTCATCGCCCGCAACTCCACCTTCGCCTACAAGGGCCGCCCCGGCATCGACATCAAGCAGGTCGGCCGCGAGCTCGGCGTCCGCTACGTCCTGGAAGGCAGCGTGCGCAAGGCGGGCAACCGCATCCGCGCCACCGCGCAGCTGATCGAGGCAGAGAGCGGCAAGCATATCTGGGCGGAGCGCTTCGACCGCGACGTCGCCGACATCTTCGCCCTGCAGGACGAGATCGCCCAGAGCGTGGTCGGCGCGATCGAGCCCGAGATGCTGCTGTTCGAGGGCCGGCGTGCGGCCCGCAAGGGTTCCGGCAGCCCCGACGCCTTCGATTGCTGGATGCGCGGAACGTGGCATTTCCACCAGCATTCGCTCGAGGACAGCCGCCTGGCGGAGACATGGCTGCGGCGGTCGATCGAGCTCGACCCGCAGCTCGCGCTGGCGCACGCCTATCTCGCGCGGCTCTGCAACAACCGGATCTGGTGGGGCTGGAGCGCCGACATCGCCCGCGACATCGACGAGACCTGCGCCGAGGCGGCGCGCGCCGTCGCGCTCGACGACCGCGACCCCTACTCGCACTACGCCTCCTGCCTCGGCCATCTGTTGACGCACCGGCACCACAGCGCTCTGGACGCCGCGCAGCGCGCCATCGATCTCAACCCGAATTTCGCGCTCGGCTTCTTCGCGCTGGGCTGGATCCGCATCTTCCTCGGGCATTTCGCGGAGTCGATCGACCCGCTGATGCGCAGCCTGCGCCTCAATCCCAATGACCCGCAGCTCCACGCCTTCATCCATCACGTGGCGCTCGCCCACTACCACCAGGGCAAGTACGAGGAGGCGCTGCGCTATGCCGAGCGCGCGGTGAGCGCCCGCCGGCTGCCCTTCATCCTGCGCACCCTGCTGGCCTGCCTCGGCCAGCTCGGGCTCAGCGAGCAGGCGAAACCGGTGCGCGAAGAATTCCTGGCTCTGCAGCTGCCGGATCCCGCGCGCTACTGGGACGCCGTGGCGCCCTATGCCGACCCGGCGCACCGCGCCCACCTGCAGGAAGGCCTGCGCAAGGCCGGCTTGCCGGTCTGAGACTGTCGAGGCCCCGCGCTAATCCATCAGCCCGTGCAGCTTCGCCCACTGCAGCAGCATGATGGTCTTGCCGTCCATGATGCTGCCGCGGTCGATCGCCGCCAGCGCCTCCTCGAAGCCCATCTCGACGCGCTCGATGTCCTCGGTCTCGGTGGCGACGCCGCCGCCCGCGGAGACCGGGCGATCCGGATCGTACTCGGCGACGAAGAGATGCAGCCGCTCGGTCACCGAGCCCGGGCTCATGAAGGACTCCATCGCCTTCACCGGCCGCTCGATGCGGAAGCCGGTCTCCTCCTCCGCCTCCTTGCGCACGCAGGCCTCGGGGTCGTCGGCGTCGAGCTTGCCGGCGCAGACCTCGATCAGCGGCTCCGGATGGCCGTTGACATAGGCGGGATAGCGGAACTGCCGGACCAGCAGCACGGTGCGGCGCGCCCGGTTGTAGAGCAGCACCGCGGCGCCGTCGCCGCGGTCGTAGGTCTCGCGGATCTGCGTCTGCCAGCTGCCGTCGTTGCGGCGGTAGTCGAGCGTCGTGCGCTTCAGCACGGCCCAGGCCTCGGACAGGGTCTCGACCTTGCGGACCCGGATGCGGTCCTCCATCAGGCGCTCCGGCGGCGGGACTTGGCGAAGGTGTCGAAGGCGACGGCGAGCACGATGATCACTCCGATGATGATCTGCTGGATGTAGGAGGAGACGTTGAGCAGCACCAGCCCGTTGAGCAGCACGCCGATCAGGATGGTGCCGATCACCGTGCCGAAGATGGTGCCGATGCCGCCGAACAGGCTGGTGCCGCCGATCACCACCGAGGCGATGACGGTGAGCTCGTATTGCAGCCCGGCCACCGCCTCGGCCGAGTTGAGCCGGGCCGACAGCACGAAGGCGCCGAGCCCGGCACAGAAGCCGATGATGACGTAGACGCTGCAGATCACCCAGCGGACGTTGAGCCCGGCGAGCCGCGCCGCCTCGGGATTGCCGCCGACCGCATAGACCTGGCGGCCGTAGCGGCTGTAGCGCAGCACGACGTGGGCGATCGCCGCGAAGACGAGGAAGATGATCACCGGCACCGGCACCGGCCCGATCTTGCCCTGCCCCCACCAGGTGAAGGACGGGCCGAAGCCGCTGATCGGCCCGCCGCCGGAGAACAGCAGCGCGGCGCCGCGGAACACCGACATGCCGCCCAGCGTCACCACGAAGGGCGGCACCTTGAGGCGGGTGATGGCGAAGCCCTGCAGGAAGCCGCCGGCGGTGCCGACCGCGACGGCGGCGAGCGCCGCCAGGCCCCAGCCATAGCCGGCCGCCTCCTGCGCCGCGCCGACCGTGAAGCGGCCCTCGAGCCCGCCCTTGGCGACCGCGGCGGCGACCAGCCCGGCGAAGGCGAGCAGCGAGCCGACCGACAGGTCGATGCCGGCGGTCAGGATGACGAAGGTCATGCCGACCGCCAGCAGCCCGATGATCGAGACCTGCCGCATCACGTTGAACAGGTTGATCGGGCTGAGGAAGCGCGGCTCGACCGCGGCGAACACCGCCATCAGCACGATCAGGAAGATCAGCGGCGCGAAGCGGGCCAGCCAGCTCAGCAGGTCCGGGCCGCCGCGCGCCGCGGCCGGCGCCGCGTCCCCCTCGCTCCCGCTCATGCCGCCCGTGCCCCGCGCCGCGTCATCATGCTCATCAGCCTCTCCTGGTCGGCCGCGTCGCGCGCGACCTCGCCGGTGATGCGGCCCTCGCACATCGTCACGATGCGGTCGCTGATCGCCAGCACCTCGGGCAGCTCGGAGGAGATGGCGATCACCGCGATGCCGGAGCCCGCCAGCTCGAACAGCAGGTTGTGCACCTCGACCTTGGCGCCGACGTCGATGCCGCGGGTCGGCTCGTCGACGATCAGCACGGTCGGGCGCAGCGCCAGCCAGCGGGCCAGCACCACCTTCTGCTGGTTGCCGCCCGACAGGTTGGCGACCAGCTGCTCCGGCCCGGCCATGCGGATGTTGAGCATCCGCCGGAAGCGCTCGACCATCGCCAGCTCGGCCGCCTCGTCGACCAGCCAGCGCAGCAGCCGCAGCTTGTCCAGCGCCGCGATGCTGAGGTTGCGGCGCACCGCCAGCGCCAGGAACAGCGCCTGCTGCTTGCGGTCCTCCGGCACCAAGCCGATGCCGTACCGGATGGCGTCGCGCGGCGAGCGGATGGCGGCCGGCTTGCCGTCGACCAGGATGCGGCCGGCGGCGAAGGGATCGGCGCCGAAGATGGCGCGGGCGAGCTCGGTGCGGCCGGCCCCGACCAGCCCGGCGAGGCCGAGGATCTCGCCGCGCCGCACCTCCAGCGTGATGTCCTGCAGCACCGCGGCGTGCGGGTCCTGCGCCGTGCCGCGCCGGCTCAGCCCCTCGACGCGCAGCGCGACCGCGCCGGGCGCGGCGGCGGCGCGATGGGCGTAGAGCGTGCTGACCTCGCGCCCCACCATCAGCCGGATGATGCCGTCGACGCTCGTCTCGGCGACGGCGCCGCTGCCGACCTGGCGGCCGTCGCGCAGCACGGTGTAGCGGTCGGCCAGCGCCATCACCTCGTCGAGCCGGTGGGTGACGAAGATGATGCTGAGCCCCTGGGCGCGCAGCTCGCGCACGATGCGGAACAGCTTGCCGACCTCGCTGGCGCTCAAGGCCGAGGTCGGCTCGTCCATGACGATCAGCCGCGACTGCATCGACAGCGCCCGGGCGATCTCGACCATCTGCTGCTCGGCGACGCTGAGGTCGCGCACCGGCGCGAAGGGGTCGAGCGCCAGGCCGAGCCGGCGGATGATGGCGCGGGTCTCCTCGCCCATCCGCCGCCAGCCGACGAAGAGGCGGGGCCCCGGCTCGCGTCCGATGAAGACGTTCTCGGCGATCGTCATGTTCGGCGCGAGGGTGAACTCCTGGTAGATGGTGGCGATGCCGAGCCGCTGCGCGGCGTGCGGGTCGGGCGGCGCGACCGGGCGGCCGGCGAGCGCGATGCTGCCCTCGTCCGGCTGCTGCGCGCCGGCCAGGATCTTCAGCAGGGTGGATTTGCCGGCGCCGTTCTCGCCGAGCAGCGCATGGATCTCGCCGGGCGCGACGGTGAGGTCGACGCCGGTCAGCGCCTGCACGCCGGGGAAGCGCTTGCCGATGCCGCGCATGGCGAGCAGCGGCACGCCCTCGGCCCCGGGCGCAGGCCCGGGGCCGAGGATCGCGGCGGCGTCGGCAGCGGGCGGCGCTATTTCAGCTCGCCCAGGCGCTCGGCCTTGTCGAGATTGGCCTTGGTGATGATGATCGGGGTGAGCAGCGTGACCTTGGGCGGCTGCGTCTTGTCGCGCAGATAGGCGACCAGCTCGTCCATCGCCTTGCTGCTCTGGCCGCCGGGGAACTGCTCGACCGTGGCGGCGAGCCCGCCGTCGCGCACGCTGCCCAGCGCCTCGGGCAGCGCGTCGAAGCCGATGATCTTGATCTTGTCCTTGAGGCCGAGCGAGGTCACCGCCTCGAGCGCGCCCAGCGCCATGTCGTCGTTGGCCGCGACGATGATGTCCGGCGGGGTCTTGAGGCCGCCGAGCAGGCTCTCGGTCACCGACAGGCCCTTGTCCCTGGCGAACTGCGCCGTCTGCTCGGCGACGAACTTGTACTTGTCCGGCGCCTTGTCGAGCACGTTGTGCAGGCCCTTGTTGCGGTCGATCGCCGGGCTGGCGCCGGGCTGGCCCTGCAGGTTGACGATGGTGGCGCCGTTCGGGAACAGCTCCATGACGAAGCGACCCTGCGCCTCGCCGCCCTGCACGTTGTCGGCCCCGACATGGGCGAGGATGCCGGGCACGCCCTCGACCCGGCGGTCGATCGTCACCACCGGCACGCCGGCGTCGACGGCGGCCTGCAGCGCCGGCGCCATGGCGTCGACCTCCTTCGGGCTGATGACGATGCCGTTGGCCTTCTGCACGACGGCCGCCTCGACGTCGGCGGTCTGCTTGGTCGTGCTGTTCTGGCCGTCGGATTCGATGATGGTGATGTCGCCGAGCTTGTCGCCCTCGGCCTTGAGCGCCTTCATCATATGGACGAAGAAGGGGAATTCCAGGCTCGGCACCGAGGTCATGATGGTCAGCGTCTCGGCCGCCCGCGCGCCGCCGCCCGGCAGGCCGAAGGCCGCCGTCGCCAGGCCGGCGAGCAGCAGCTGCCGCCGCGAAAGATGGATCATCCCAGTCCTCCCCGTTTTCAGCCGCCCGCCTCGGGCCGGCCGCGAAGTGTCCGGCGCACCCGCCTTCCCTGTCAACCGCCTGTCAACCCCGGGGCGAGCTGTGCCGGGCGCCGGCGCGCCGGCGAGGAAGGAAATCGCACGCAGAGGCGCCGAGGACGCCGCGGGCGTGCCGGCGCCGCCCGCGCATTCTCGGCGGTTTGGCGCCGCGGCGTGAACCGATCGCTGCCCCGGCCCCGACGAAGTCGCGCTCCCGCCGAGCCGGCTTGCACGGCGCCCGCCGCTGCTGTCTTCTATCGCCCCTGCCCTCCGGAGATTCCCCATGGACCATGTGAGGCTCGGCCGCACCGGCCTGAAGGTCTCCCGCCTGTGCCTCGGCACGATGACCTACGGCTCGCGCAGCTGGCGCGACTGGGTGATCGACGAGGAAGCGGGCCGGCCGCTGATCCGCGCCGCGCTCGAGGCCGGGATCAACTTCCTCGACACCGCCGACATGTACTCGAACGGCGCCAGCGAGGAGATCGTCGGCCGCGCCCTCAAGGACTTCGCCCGGCGCGACGACGTCGTGCTCGCCACCAAGGTCTACAACCCGATGGGGCCGGGCCCGAACGACCGGGGCCTGTCGCGCAAGCACATCCTGAAGGCGATCGACGGCTCGCTGCGGCGGCTGCAGACCGACTATGTCGACCTCTACCAGATCCATCGCTGGGACTACGAGACGCCGATCGAGGAGACGCTGGAGGCGCTCGACGCCGTGGTGCGCTCGGGCAAGGCGCGCTACATCGGCGCGTCCAGCATGTTCGCCTGGCAGCTCGCCACCGCGCTGCACCTCTCCGACCGCCGCGGCTGGAGCCGCTTCGCCAGCATGCAGAACCACTACAACCTGGCCTACCGCGAGGAGGAGCGCGAGATGATCCCGCTGTGCCGCGCCGAGGGCGTCGGCATCATTCCCTGGAGCCCGCTCGCCCGCGGCGTGCTGGCCGGCACCAGGGCGCTGCAGACTGAGCGCGCCCGCACCGACGAGTTCGGCAAGCGCATGTACAAGGACCAGCTCGACGGGCCGGTGGTCGAGCGGGTGGCGGCGGTCGCCCGCCGCCGCGGCGTGCCGCCGGCGCAGATCGCGCTCGCCTGGCTGCTGCACAAGCCGGGGGTCACCGCGCCGATCGTCGGCATCAGCAAGCCGCACCACCTCGCCGACGCGGTGGCGTCGCTCTCCGTCAGCCTGTCGCCGGAGGAGATCGCCGAGCTGGAAGAGCCATATCAGCCGCACACCGTGATGGGGCACCAGTAGCATGGCCGAGCGGATCCTGCGGGCCGGGCTGATCGGCTGCGGCTTCTTCGCCCAGAACCATCTCCACGCCTGGCGCGACATCCCCGAGGTCGAGCTGGTCGCCGTCTGCGACAGCGACCGCGCCAAGGCCGACGCGGCGCGGCAGCGCTTCGGCGTGCCGCGCGCCTACCAGGAGGCGGCGGCGATGCTCGCCGCCGAGCGGCTCGACTTCGTCGACATCGTCACCACCATGCCCTCGCACCGCGCCCTGGTCGAGCTCGCCGCCGCCCACCGCGTGCCGGCGATCGTGCAGAAGCCCTTCGCGCCGCGCTGGGAGGACTGCCTCGCCATGGTCGAGGCCTGCCGCCGGGCCGGCGTGCCGCTGATGGTGCACGAGAATTTCCGCTTCCAGTCGCCGATGATGGAGGCCCGCGCCGTGCTCGCCTCGGGCGCCATCGGCGAGCCCTATTTCGGCCGGGTCTCGTTCCGTACCGCCTACGACGTCTACGCCAACCAGCCCTACCTCGCCGAGGAGGAGCGCTTCATCCTGCTCGACCTCGGCATTCACGTGCTCGACGTCGCCCGCGTCTTCCTCGGCGAGGCCGACCGGCTCTACTGCCAGGCCCAGAGCATCCGTCCGGGGATCCGCGGCGAGGACATGGCGACGATGATGCTGCACCACCGCAGCGGCGCCACCAGCGTCGTCGACTGCAGCTACGCCAGCCGGCTCGACCCCGACCCGTTCCCGGAAACCCTGCTGCATCTCGAGGGCACCCGCGGCAGCCTGGTGCTGGCCCGCGGCCTCGACCTCACCGTGGTCAGCGACGGCCGCACCACCCGCCGCAACCTCGCCACTCCCCTGCTCTCCTGGACCTCGCAGCCCTGGCACGTCGCCCAGGAGAGCGTGCTCAACACCCAGCGCCACTGGGTCGAGCGCCTGAAGGCCGGCCGCGAGCCGGAGACCTCCGGCGCCGACAACCTGCGCACCTACGCCCTGGTCATGGCCGCCTACGACTCGGCGGCGTCCGGCGCGGCGGTGGCGCCGGCGGCGTGAGCCGCCGGGGCTACGCCGCGAAGCGCATGCGCAGCACCGCCTGGTCGCCGTCGGTGAAGGAGTCCAGCCGGTCGGGATGGACCCCGGAGAGGTAGTTGGCGAGGCCGAAGGCGAAGGACTCCTCCTCGACCAGGGTGCGGCGGCGCACCGACAGGCCGGGCACCACCAGCAGCGTGCCGCGGTAGCGCAGCTCGACCGCCAGGTCGACCTCGTCGTAGCTGACCCGGATCTCGAGCAGCTTGCCGGCCAGGTTGGCGGCGCGCAGTTGGTCGATCGCCTGGCGGGTGCTGGAGAGCGAGCGCTCGACGACGTCGGGCGCCAGCTTCCATGCCTTGCCCTGGCTGCCGAGGAAGGCCTCGAGGCGGGCCAGGGAGTCGTCGGACTCCGAGAACAGCATGACCGAGGTGCGGCGGATGCCGAGCCGGAACAGCAGCGTCAGCCCGACCGCCGCCAGCACGCCCAGCGACAGCATGCTGCCGGTCAGCGCGTGCAGCGCCGGCGGCAGCCGCTCGAAATAGCCGGGGAAGACCTCCTTGGACATCGCCAGCAGGAAGGCGATCCCGACCACGTAGGTGCTGCGCGCATCCATGTTGCGCGAGGTCATGATCTGGATGCCGCCGGCGATCATGAAGCAGGCGGTGAAGACCAGCATGCCGCCCGCCACCGGCAGCGGCAGCACCAGGAAGAAGGCCGCCACCTTCGGCACGAAGGCCAGCACGACCAGGATCGCGCCCGAGGCGAAGGCGATCGACCGGCTGGTCGCCCGGGTCGCGCTGGAGACGCCGACCAGGCTGGGGCCGGTATTGAGCCCGACGCCGCCGATCAGCCCGGCCAGCACGCAGCCGAGGCCGTCGGCCAGCGTGCCGCGGCGGATCGAGGCGAGGTCCGGCCGCTTCCAGTCGGCGTCGTTCAGCTTCTGGCAGGTGGTGATCACGCCGATGGTGCGCAGCGTCGCGGCGATCCCGGCGGCGGCGAAGGACGGCGCCAGGGCCGGGTCGAAGGCATAGCCGAGGAAGCCCGGGTCGGGCAGGGCGAGCCAGGGCGTCGCGCCCATCAGCGCCAGGGAGGCCGCCGGCAGGATGCCGAAGGCGAGCGCCGCGGCGAAGCCCGCCGCCAGCCCGATCAGCGAGCAGACCAGCCGGAGGACGCCGCCGCCCCAGACGCTGAGGGCGATGCTGGTGCCGAGCGTCAGCAGCGCCACGAGCCGGTCGGCCATCGGCTCGGCGCTGCCGGCGATCGCCAGCGTCTGGCGCATCCCGACCAGCCCGAGCTCGACGCCGACGATGGCGACGATGAAGCCGCTCACCGCCGGCGGGAACAGGCTGCGCAGCCGCCGCAGCACGAAGGACAGCGCCGTCTCGACCAGGCCGGCGAAGATGGTCATGCCGAGCACCGCCGGCAGCCCGCCCGCCTTGGCCGCCAGCACCGCCGGGCCGAGATAGATCGCCGAGTAGACCGGCACCGCCAGGTAGCCGGAGCCGACCGGCCCGCGCGGCAGCGCCTGCAGCGCGCCGGCGATGCCGATGGCGATCATCGACAGCGACAGCAGGTCGAGGATCTCCGGCTCGGGCGCGCCGGCGGCGCGGGCGACGATCACCACCAGCACCAGGTAGATCGAGACCAGCACGGCGTGCTGCAGGCCGAGCGCCAGCAGCCGCGGCCAGGGTGGCCGCTCGTCGACGGCGTAGGTCAGCTCTTCCGGGCGCCGGGCCATCCTGTCCCTCCCCGGTCGCGAGCTTAGGCCATCCCCGGCCGCCGGGCGAGGCAGCCATGCCGAGCGCGCGGGAAGACAAGCCCGGCCGGCGCTGCTATTTTCCCCGCCGCATCGCGCCCACCCCCATCCGAAGGTCACCGACCATGGCCGAAGTCCTGGACCGCCCCGCCACGCTGCGCCTGCATGCCGCCGACCCGCTGGTCGTCGCGCTGCGCGACATCGCCGAGGGCGAGCCGATCGGCGCCGGCGGGCTGCGCGCCGGCGAGGCGGTCGGCAAGGGCCACAAGATCGCCGCCCGCGCCATCGCCGCCGGCGAGGCGGTGCGCAAGTTCAACCAGATCATCGGCTACGCCTCGCAGCCGATCGCCCCCGGCCGGCACATCCATACCCACAACCTCGCCTTCCACATGTCGCAGGCCGACCACGCGATCGGCACCGACCGGCGGCCGATCAACCACCTGCCCGAGGAGGAGGCGGCGACCTTCCAGGGCATCGTCCGGCCGGACGGCCGGGTCGCCACCCGCAACTATCTCGGCGTGCTGACCACGGTGAACTGCTCGGCCACGGTCGCCCGCCACATCGCCGAGACCTTCCGCGCCCCCGGCGCGCTCGAGGCCTTCCCCAATGTCGACGGGGTGATCGCGCTGACCCACCGCACCGGCTGCGGCATGGCGGCCGAGGGCGAGCCGATGGACGTGCTGCGCCGCACGCTCGCCGGCTATGCCCGGCACGTCAACTTCGCCGGGGTGGTGATCGTCGGGCTGGGCTGCGAGGCCAACCAGATGAAGCGACTGTTCGAGGCCGAGCATCTCGAGCGCGGCAACCACCTGCATTCCTACGTCATGCAGGAGGAGGGCGGCACCGCCTCGACCGTGCGCAAGGGCGTCGACGCGATGCGCGAGATGCTGCCCGAGGCCAACCGGGTGAGCCGGACCACGGTCTCCGCCCGGCACATCACGGTCGGCATGCAGTGCGGCGGCTCCGACGGCTTCTCGGCGATATCGGCCAACCCGGCGCTGGGTGCGGCCGCCGACCTGCTGGTCCGCCATGGCGGCACCGCCATTCTCAGCGAGACGCCGGAGATCTACGGCGCCGAGAACATGCTGCTGCGCCGCGCCGTCGACGAGGCGACCGGCCGCAAGCTGATCGACCTCATCGAGTGGTGGGAGAAGCACGCCGAGACCCAGGGCGGCAGCCTCGACAACAACCCCTCGCCCGGCAACAAGGCGGGCGGCCTCACCACCATCCTGGAGAAGTCGCTGGGCGCCGTCGCCAAGGGCGGCACCACCGACCTGGTCGGCGTCTACAAGTACGCCGAGCCGATCGCCACGCACGGCTTCGTCTACATGGATTCGCCCGGCTACGACCCGGTCTCGGCCACCGGCCAGGTCGCCTCGGGCGCCAACCTGATCGCCTTCACCACCGGCCGCGGCTCCTGCTTCGGCTGCAAGCCGGCGCCGAGCATCAAGCTCGCCACCAACACGCCGATGTACCAGCGCATGGCCGAGGACATGGACATCAATTGCGGCGAGATCGTCGACGGCACCTCGACCGTCGAGGAGATGGGCGAGCGGATCTTCCAGCTGATGCTGCGCATCGCCTCGGGCGAGAAGTCGAAGAGCGAGGAATATGGCTACGGCGAGGACGAGTTCGTGCCGTGGCAGCTCGGCGCCACGTTCTGAGCCGGGCGAGCCCCGCCATGTCCGACCTGTTCTCGCTCGCCGGGCGCGTCGCGCTCGTCACCGGCGCCTCGCGCGGCCTCGGCTGGGCGATGGCCGAGGCGCTGGCCCGGCACGGCGCCACCGTGCTGCTCAACGCCCGCGGCCATGTGGCGCTGGAGGGCCGCGCCGCCGAGCTGAAGGCGGCCGGGCTCTCGGCCGAGGCGGCGGCCTTCGACGTCGCCGACCCCGGCGCCGTCACCGCCGCGATCCGCGACATCGTCGCCCGTCACGGCCGGCTCGACATCCTGGTCAACAATGCCGGGATCCAGCATCGGGTGCCGCTGACCGACTGGCAGGACGAGGACTGGGAGCGCGTCATCGGCACCAACCTCACCGCCTGCTTCCGGCTGGCCCGAGAGGCCGCCCGGCCGATGCTGGCGCAGCGCTCCGGCCGTATCATCATGGTCGGCTCCGCCGTGGCCACCCTGGCGCGGCCGACGATCCACGGCTACGTCGCGGCCAAGGGCGGGCTGCAGGCGCTGACCCGCTCGCTCGCCGCCGAGCTCGGGCCGCAGGGCATCACCGTCAACGCCATCGCCCCGGGCTTCTTCGGCACCGAGCTCAACGAGGCGCTGCTCGCCAACGCCGAGTTCACCGCCTGGGTGTCGCGCCGCACGCCGATCGGCCGCTGGGGCGACCCCAAGGAGCTGGGCGGCGCCGCCGTCTTCCTCGCTTCGCCGGCCGCCTCCTACGTCAACGGCCATGTCCTGGCCGTCGACGGCGGCCTCACCGTGTCCTTGTAGCCGGACCAGTCTCCAACCGGAGCCGGCCGGCACCTTTCCGTCACCAGGGGAGCTGAGATGAGCTATCGCTATCGCGCCGATTCCGTCGCCGTGGTCACCGGCGGCGCCCGCGGCATCGGCTATGCCACCGCCGAGCGGCTGGTCGCGTCGGGCGTGCGCACCGCGCTGTGGGACGTCGACGCCGACAAGGCCGCCGAGTCGGCCAAGGCGCTGGGCGAGCGCGCGCTCGCCGTGCGCGTCGACCTCACCGAGGAGGACGGGGTCGCGGCGGCGCTCGCCGAGACCAACCGCCGGCTCGGCCCGGTCGACATCCTGGTCAACAATGCCGGCATCGCGGGCCCGAGCAAGACGCTGTGGGACTACGCCCCCGCGGAGTGGCGGCAGGTCTTCGCCATCAACGTCGAGGGGCCCTATCTCTGCTGCCGCGCCGTGGTGCCGCAGATGATCGAGCGCGGCTACGGCCGCATCGTCAACGTCGCCTCGATCGCCGGCAAGGAGGGCAATCCCAACGCCAGCGCCTACAGCGCGTCGAAGGCGGCGGTGATCGGCCTCACCAAGTCGCTCGGCAAGGAGCTGGCGACCAAGGGCGTCATCGTCAACGCCATCACCCCGGCGGCGGTGGCCACCGACATCTTCAAGCAGATCAGCCAGCAGCACATCGACTACATGCTGTCGAAGATCCCGATGGGCCGCTTCGGCAAGGTCGAGGAGATGGCGGCGATGATCGGCTTCCTCGCCTCCGAGGACTGCTCCTTCACCACCGGCGCGGTGTTCGACGTCTCGGGCGGGCGCGCCACCTACTGAGCGGCCACGCGCCCGGCCCGGCGGCTGTCCGACGGGTCGGGAAAGCTCACCATCTCGCGGATCTGCCCGGTCACCGGCGCGGCCTGCCAGCCCCCCTCCCCGGCTCGCCGGAGGATCACCGGCAGGCCGTCGCGGGGCCGCAGCGTGATCGCGGTGCGCCGGTCGATCCGGGTGCCGGGCACGACCGCGATGCTGAGCCGCGAGAGCGCCGCGGCGACCGCCACCTTGAGCACGCCGGTGCCGAACCAGCTGCCCGGGCAGAGCCGCGGCCCGCCGCTGAAGGTGAGGTACTCGAACGGCGAGCGGCGCAGGCTCGCCCAGCGCTCCGGCCGGAAGCGGGCCGGCTCCTCGTAGAGCGCCGGCAGGCGGTTGGTGAGGAAGGCGCTGAGCAGCACCCGCGTGCCGCGCTCGACCCGGTACTCGCCGAGCCCGGCATCCTGCTGCGCGACGCGCAGCTGGTAGGGCACCGGCGGCAGGAGGCGCATCGACTCGCGGATCACGGCATCGAGCAGCGGCAGCTCGGCCACCGGCGCGAGCGTCGCCGGAGCTCCGCCCAGCGCCCCGCGCACCTCCTCTTCCAGCTGCGCCGCGACGGCGGGGTGCTGTGCCAGGAGAAACAGGGTCCAGGTCAGGGCCGTCTGGCAGGTCTCGTAGGCGGCGGCGAAGAGGATCGGGACCTGGCCGGCGATCTGCCGGTCGGTGCTCGCCTTGCCATGCTCGTCGGGCGCATTGACCAGGAGCGACAGCAGATCGTCGCGCTGCACCGTGCCGCGCCGGCTGGCGACGAACTCGACGCAGCAGCGGAGGATGTCCTCGGCGTTGCGCAGCAGCCCGCGATAGGGCAGGCCGGGCAGGCCGATCTGGCAGAGGACGACGCGGCGGGAGGCGTTGAGGCGGACCTGCCGGGTCATCAGGCGATCCAGCGCCTCGCCGCGCTCCCGGTCGCCGCCGAACAGCAGGTCGACCGAGACGGCGCGCACCAGCTGCCGGGTCACGGACAGCAGGTCGACCGGCCGCTCCAGCGGCCAGAGAGCGATCTCCCGCTCGACCGAGTCTCCCATCGGCTGGCCCATCGCCTCGACGCGCGGCCGCCGCAGGGCGCCCAGGACGATGCCGCGATAGTGCTTGTGGCGTGGCCCGTTCAGGCTGACCAGGTTGTCCCCGAGCTGGCGCTGGGCGGAGCCGCGCGGTCCCGGCAGGGTGATCCGCGACGTGCGCCAGATCTCCGGATCCATCAGCACGGCCTGATTGTAGGCGGGTCCGACCGCCTGGATCACCGGCCGGCCGAGCCGCCGCAGCCCGCCGAACGCGTCGAGCCGCACGACCGGCCCATGCCGGCGGTAGAGCTCCTCCATCCAGCCGACCGGATCGCTCGCGAACGACAGCGCCGCCGCCATGGCCCTGGCCCCGCCAACGGTCGGCATCGCGCCCGTCGCGCCGTTCCGCACCATGTCCCTGCCCCCTGCTCTTAGCCCGGCAGCCGCACCAGCCGGTTCAACGAGCCCGTCACCGGGCCCGAGCGCCAGTCGCCATCCACCGGGCGCAGCACCGCCGGTACGGCGTCCCGCGGGTTGAGGGTCAGGCGGACCTTGAAGTCGATGCGGCTGCCGGCGGGGATCGCGACCCGCCAGCGCCGCAGCAGCGTCGCCGCCCCGACCTTGACCACGCTGTTGCCGAAGGTGGCGCCGGGGCAGGTGCGCGGCCCGGCGCTGAACACCGGGTTCTCGTAGGCCGAAGGGTCGATGCCGGCCCAGCGCGCCGGGCGGAAGCAGTCCGGGTCGGGATAGAGCGCCGGGTCGCGGCCGGTGAGGAAGCTCGACAGCACCACCCGGGTGCCGCGGCGCACGGGGTGGCCGAGCAGGCTGGTGTCGGCGAGCGCGACGCGCTGCTGCACCGGCACGGGCGGCATCATCCGCAGGCTCTCCTTGACCACCGCGTCGAGCAGCGGCAGCGCGGCGATCGCCTCGAAGCTCGCCGGCCCGTCGCCGAGCGCGCCCTCGAGCTCGGCGTGGAGGTCGCGGGCGACCTCGGGATGCAGCGACACCAGCACCAGCGTCCAGATCAGCACGTTCTGGCAGGTCTCGTAGGCTGCCGCGAAGAGCGACGGCAGGTGGCCGACCAGCACCGCGTCGCTGGTCGGCTTGCCGGTCTCGTCGGGACCGTTGGCGAGGATCGACAGCAGGTCGCCGGGATCGGGGCGGCCGCGCTTGCAGCCCGCCCATTCGACGATCTTCGGCTCCAGCCGCTCGCCGAGCCCGAGCATCCGGCCATAGGGCGTGAAGGGCAGGTTCACCGGGCAGGCGGCGACGTGCAGCGACCAGTTGAGCTTGAGCACCTGGCCGATCATGTCGGCGATCGGGAAGCCGCGCGTCCGGTCGTCGCCGAACAGCAGCCCGATGGCGAAACCGCGCATCAGCTGCCTGACGTCGGCCCAGAGGTCGACGGGCCGGTCCGGCCGCCAGCCGGCGATCTCCTCCTCGGCCAGCCCGATCATCGCCGGCCCCATCGCCTCGACAGCGGTGCGGCGCAGCGGCGGCAGCAGCAGCCGGCGGTAGTGGGCATGCTGCTCGCCGACCATGCGGAAGATGCCGTGGGCCAGCCGCCGCATCGCCGAGTTGCGTGGGCCGCCCGGCACCAGCCGCACCGGCCGCCACTCGGCCGGCGAGCCGAGCACGGCACGGTTGAAGCCGGCGCCGATCGCCAGCAGGAAGGTCTGGCGCGACAGGCCGAAGGGAACCAGCCGCGTGAGCTCGACGAAGGGCCCGTGCCGACGCGTCATGGCGCGCGCCGCGTTCAGCGGATCGCGCAGGAAATCGAGCGCGAAGCGGCTGGCGGCGAGCCCGCTCACCGCCACCGGCCGGCGATCGTCTCCGTCTAACGGCACGCTGCCCCCGCCGCATCCCCTCGGTCCCGGGCGAAGCCTAGCATCGCGGCCCCCGGTCCGTACATGCGGCCGGCCCGCCCGCTCCCCGCCCGCTCATTGCGGCAGGCGGACGAGACGGCCGAGCGAGCCGCCGACCGGCGCGGCGGTGAACGGCTCGTCGGCCGGGCGCAGGATCGCCGGGACGCGGCCGCGCGGGCTGAGCGCGACCCGGACCTGGTAGTCGATCCGCGTGCCCGGCGGCACGGTCACCCGGTGGCGGCGCAGCAGGGTGGCGAGCGCCATCTTGACGACGCCGAGCCCGAACGGCCCGCCGGGGCAGGCCCGCGGCCCGGCGCTGAACACCGGGTTCTCGAACGGCGTCGGGTCGATCGCCGCCCAGCGCTCCGGCAGGAACCGGTCCGGCTCGGGATAGAGCGCGGGCAGCCGGTTGGTGAGGAAGCTGCTCAGCAGGACGCGCGCGCCGCGCGGCAGCGGATGGCCGAGCAGCTCGGTATCCTGCAGTGCGACGCGGTACTGGATCGGCACCGGCGGCAGGATGCGCAGGCTCTCCTTGACCACCGCGTCGAGCAGCGTCAGCCCGTCGAGCCGGGCGAGCTCGGGCGGCGCGTCGCCGGGCAAGGCGGCCCGCAGCTCGTCGCGCAGGTCCTGCGCGACGCGCGGATGCAGCGCCAGCAGCACCAGCGTCCAGACCAGCAGGTTCTGGCAGGTCTCGTAGGCGGCCCCGAACAGGGTCGGCACATGGCCGACGATGGTCGGGTCGCGCACCGGGCAGCCTGTCTCCTCCGGATTGTTGACGATCACCGACAGCAGATCGTCGGGATCGAGCCGGCCGCGCTTGCCGCCGGCCCAGTCGAGGATGCGGCGCTCCAGCGCCTCGCCCTGCCGCACCATCCGGCCGAACGGCGTGAAGGGCAGGTCGACCGGGCAGGCGGCGACGCCGACCGACCAGTTGAACTGCAGCAGGCTGCCGATCATGTCGGCGACCGGATAGCCCTGGGCGCGGTCGCCGCCGAACAGCAGGCCGATGGCGAGGCTGCGCATCAGCCGGCGCACCTCGGTCCACAGGTCGATCGGCCGGCCGGCCGGCCAGCGGCCGATCTCCTCCGCCGCCAGCCCGGCCATGGTCGGGCTCATCGCCTCGACCTTGTGCCGGCGCAGCGGCGGCAGCAGCATGCGGCGATAGTGCGCGTGGCGCTCGCCGGTCATGCGGATGAGGCCGATCGACAGCCGCCGGATCGCCGAGTTGCGCGGCCCGCCGGGCGCGATGCTGACGGTGCGCCAGATGGCGGGCGCGCCCAGCACCGCCCGGTTGAAGGCGGCGCCGGCGGTCAGCACGAACACCTTGCGCGAGCCCGGCACGAGGCGCGACAGCTCGACGAACGGCCCGTGGGCGTCGTAGAGGCGGCGGGTCGCGACCAGCGGGTCGCGCACGAATCCCACCAGGTGCATCGCCGCCCCTGGCCCGCTCAACCGCACCGGCGCTCCGGCTGCCCGCTCCACCCTTCCGCCTCCCGCCTGGCGCGTTCCGGGCGCCCCTCGCCGCTCCCCTGGAACGGGGGCGATCCTAGCGTCACGGCCACGCCGCCGAAACGGCTTTATCCCACGGTCGGTTCGGCTATTGTAGGCGCAATCGGTGCCACGAGAGGGGGAAGCCCAAGATGCTGCAGATCAACCGCGACGACCTGCTGCGCGCCTATCGCAACATGCGGACGATCCGCGATTTCGAGGAGCGCCTGCACGTCGAGTTCTCCAACGGCCAGATCCCCGGCTTCGTGCACCTCTATGCCGGCGAGGAGGCCAGCGCCGTCGGCGTCTGCCTGCAGCTGCGCGAGAGCTCCGACTACATCGCCAGCACCCATCGCGGCCACGGCCACTGCATCGCCAAGGGCTGCGACGTCGACGGCATGATGCTGGAGATCTTCGGCAAGGACGGCGGCCTGTGCAACGGCAAGGGCGGCTCGATGCACATTGCCGACCTCGACAAGGGCATGATGGGCGCCAACGGCATCGTCGGCGGCGGCCCGCCGCTGGTCTGCGGCGCGGCGCTTGCCGCAAAGACGCTGAAGACCGGCGGCGTGGCGATCGCCTTCGTCGGCGACGGCGGCTCCAACCAGGGCACCACCTTCGAGGCGATGAACCTCGCCACGGTGTGGAAGCTGCCGGCAATCTTCATCTTCGAGAACAACGGCTACGCCGAGGCGACCTCGAGCAAGTTCTCGGTCTCCTCCGGCGACATCGTGAACCGGGCCGTGGGCTTCGGCATGCCAGGCAAGATCGTGGACGGGCACGATTTCTTTGCCGTCTACGAGGCGGCGCAGGAGGCGATCGACCGGGCGCGCAACGGCGACGGCCCGACCCTGCTCGAGTTCAAGCTCAACCGCTATTACGGCCATTTCGAGGGCGACGCCCAGACCTACCGCGGCAAGGACGAGGTCAAGCTGCTGCGCGAGCAGAAGGACTGCCTCGCGCGCTTCCGCACCCGGGTGAGCGAGACCGGCCTGCTCGAGGTCGAGCAGCTCGACGCGATCGACGGCGAGGTGGCGCGCCTCGTCGAGGACGCGGTGGCCAAGGCCAAGGCGGCGCCCTATCCGAAGCCGGAGGCGCTGTTCACCGACGTCTACGCCACCTACTGACGGACATTCGAGGGAGGGGATTAGAATGGCGCGCAAGCTGTCGTTCCGGCAGGCGATCAACGAGGCGCTGTCCCAGGAGATGGCGCGCGACCCGCGGGTCGTGCTGATGGGCGAGGACGTGTCCGGCGGCACCGGCTCGCCGGGCGAGCAGGATGCCTGGGGCGGTCCGCTCGGCGTCACCAAGGGCCTCTACAGCAAGTTCGGCGCGAGCCGCGTGCTCGACACGCCGATCAGCGAGTCGGGCTTCATCGGCGCCGCGGTCGGCGCCGCCACCGCGGGGCTGCGCCCGGTCGCCGAGCTGATGTTCGTCGACTTCATGGGCGTCTGCTTCGACCAGATCTTCAACCAGGCGGCGAAGCTGCGCTACATGTTCGGCGGCAAGGCGACCACGCCGGTGGTGATCCGCACCATGATCGGCGGCGGCTTCCGCGCCGCCGCGCAGCACTCGCAGTGCCTCTACAACGTCTTCACCCACATCCCCGGGCTGAAGTGCGTCGTCCCCTCCTCGCCCTACGAGGCCAAGGGGCTGCTGATCCAGGCGATGCGCGACGACGACCCGGTCATCTTCTTCGAGCACAAGATGCTCTACGACGTCGAGGAGGAGGTGCCGGAGGACGCCTACACCATCCCGTTCGGCGAGGCGAACATCCTGCGCGACGGCAAGGACGTCACCATCGTCGCCATCGGCCGCATGGTGGCGCTGTCGCTGCAGGCCGCCCAGGCGCTGGCCAAGGACGGCATCCAGTGCGAGGTGATCGACCCGCGCACCACCTCGCCGATCGACATGGACACCATCCTGGAGAGCGTCGAGAGCACCGGCCGCCTGGTGGTGGTCGACGAGGCCCATCCGCGCTGCTCGATGGCCACCGACATCGCCGCGACGGTCGCCCAGGACGCCTTCGACTCGCTGCAGGCCCCGATCAGGATGGTGACCGCGCCGCACACGCCGGTGCCGTTCTCGCCGGCGCTGGAGGACCTCTATCTGCCCAACGCCGACAAGATCGCCGCCGCCGTCCGCCAGATCGCGCGGAAGGCCGCGGCATGAATGCGGGCATCCAGCCGATCGTCATGCCCAAGTGGGGCTTGGCGATGCAGGAAGGCACGCTGCTGAAGTGGCTGGTCGAGGACGGCGCGGTGATCAAGCCGGGCCTCGAGATCTGCGAGATCGAGACCAGCAAGATCACCAACGCGCTCGAGGCCACGGTCAGCGGCACGCTGCGCCGCCGCGTCGCCGACGAGGGCGCGTTGCTCCCGGTGGGCGCTCTGCTCGGCGTCGTGTCGGAGGGCGCCGTCGAGGAGGCGGCGCTCGACTCCTTCATAGCCAGCTTCCAGGAGGCCTTCGCCGCCGCGGTGGCCGAGGGCGGCAGCGAGGCGGCCGGGCCGGAGACGATCCAGGTCGGCGGCCGCACCCTCCGCTACCAGCGGGCGGGCGACGCCGGCAGCCCGATCGTCTTCCTGCACGGCTTCGGCGGCGACTACAATGGCTGGCTCTTCAACCAGACGGCGCTGGCCGACCGCCATTCGACCTACGCCATCGACCTGCCGGGCCATGGCGGCTCCAGCAAGGATGCCGGCGACGGCTCGGTCGACACGCTCTCGGACATCGTGGCCGGCGCGCTGGAGGCGCTCGAGGTCGGCCGCGCCCACATCGTCGGCCATTCGCTGGGCGGCGCCATCGCCGCCGCCTACGCGGCGAAGCACCCCGGCCGCGTCTCGGCGCTGACGCTGATCGCCAGCGCCGGCCTCGGCCGCGAGATCAACCAGCGCTTCATCGACGGCCTCATCTCGGCGAGCGGCCGCAAGGACCTCACGCCGGTGCTGCAGCTGCTCTTCGCCGACCCGTCGCTGGTGACGCGCGACATGGTCAACGACCTGCTGAAGTTCAAGCGGCTCGACGGCGTCGACGCCGCGCTGCGGGCGATCGCCGGCGCCAGCTTCGCCGGCGGCACGCAGACCCTGCAGCTCCGCGACCAGCTGGCCGCCCTCAAGGTGCCGACGCAGGTGATCTTCGGCGCCGCGGATTCGATCATCCCGGCCGCCCATGCCGAGGGGCTGCCGCGCTCGATCCGCGTGCACGTCCTGCCCGGCACCGGCCATATGCCGCAGATGGAGAAGGCGGGCGACGTCAACGCTTTCATCGAGGAGCTCGACAAGACCACCGCCTGAACCGCCGGGACCCGCCCGAACACGACCCTCGAGTTCACAAGGGGATAACAGGGGAGAGGAGGAAACGCGATGTGGAGAAAGCTTTGTACCGGCTTCGCGGCCGCCGTCGCGGTGACGCTCGCGACGCCGCTCGCGCACGCCGCCGACCAGCTCACGATCTTCTGGGCCGAATGGGATCCTGCCAACTACCTGCAGGAGCTGGTCAACCAGTACGAGAAGGAGACCGGCGTCAAGGTCACCATCGAGACCACCCCCTGGTCGGATTTCCAGACCAAGGCCTTCACCGAGTTCAACGCGCACGGTGATTCCTACGACATGGTCGTGGGCGACTCGCAATGGCTCGGGGCGGGATCGACGGGCGGTCACTACGTCGACCTCACGGATTTCTTCAAGCAGCATCAGCTCGACAAGGTCATGACCCCGGCGACGGTCCGGGGCTATGCCGAGTACCCTCCCGGCAGCGGCAAGTACTGGGCGGTCCCGCTCGAGGGCGATGCCAATGGCTGGGCCTACCGCAAGGACTGGTTCGAGGATCCGAAGGAGCAGGCGGCATTCAAGGCCAAGTACGGCTATGATCTCGCAGTTCCCAAAGACTACAAGCAGATGCGGGACATCGCCGAGTTCTTCTATCGGCCGGACCAGAAGCGGTACGGCGTCGCCCTCTACACCGACAACTCCTACGACGCCATGGCGATGGGCGTCGAGCAGACCATCTTCAGCTATGGCGGCGACCTCGGCGACTACTCGAGCTACAAGGTCCGCGGGATCATCAACTCGCCGCAGGCCATCGAGGGGCTGAAGGCCTATCGCGAGCTCTACAAGTTCGCGCCGCCCGGCTGGGGCAAGGCGTTCTTCCTGGAGGACAACCAGGCGATCACCGAGGGCCTGGCGGCGATGAGCATGAACTTCTTCGCCTTCTTCCCGGCGCTCGCCAACCCGGCGACCAACCCGCACGCCGCGGGGACCGGCTTCTTCGCCAACCCGGCCGGCCCGGGCGGCGCACACTTCGCCGCGCTGGGGGGCCAGGGAGTCTCCATCGTCTCCTACTCGAAGAATCGCGATCAGGCGATGAAGTTCCTCGAGTGGTTCATTCGCGACGACGTGCAGCAGAAGTGGGCCGAGCTCGGCGGCTATACCTGCTCGAGCAAGGTGCTGGCCTCGGAAGCCTTCCGCAAGGCGACGCCCTACAACGAGGCGTTCTACCAGTCGATGCAGATGGTCAAGGACTTCTGGGCCACGCCGGAGTACGCGGAGTTGCTGGAGCAGTTCAATCACCGCCTCTATCCGTTCGTCGTCGGCGACCAGGGGACTGCTGAGGACGCCCTCAACGGCTTGGCCGACGATTGGGAGACCACCTTCAAGAAGTACAAGCGGTACTAGCCCTCTCCGGGCTGGCAGCGCGGGGCGGGTCGTCGCCGCCCGCCCCGCCCCTTCCTGCGAAGACGCAAGATGCTCACTCGCCTGAACTCCGGCTCGGCCGCGGCGGTACGCGGGCTCAGCGATCTGAGCATCCGCAACCTTTTCATCGTCCCGACCCTAGTCTTCCTCATCGTCTTCAATATTTTCCCGCTGATCTACTCGCTCGGCTACTCGTTCACCGATTTCGTGGCGTCATCCAGGGAGCCGATAAGGTTCGTCGGGCTCCAGAACTATCGCGACCTCCTGTCCGACCCCAATGTCTGGCAGAACTTCGCGATCACCGCCAAGTACGTCCTGATCTCGGTGGGCGGGCAGATGGTGGTCGGCTTCGGCCTCGCCCTGCTGCTCAACCGTGCCATGCCGTTCAAGGGGCTGATCACCACGCTGCTGCTGCTGCCGATGATGCTGTCGGCCGCGGTCGTCGGCCTCTTCTGGCAGCTGCTCTACAATCCGTCCTGGGGCGTCATCAACTACGTGCTGGGCCTGGGCGACTTCGCCTGGCTGTCGGACCCGGACATCGCCCTCTACGCTGTGGCGATCACCGACATCTGGATGTGGTCGCCCTTCGTGATGCTGCTGTCGCTCGCCGGCCTGTCGGCAGTGCCTCGCCACCTCTACGAGGCGGCGGCGATCGACCGCGCGGGGGGCTGGTATACCTTCACGCGCATCACCCTTCCCCTGGTCGCGCCGCTGCTGCTGATTGCGTTGATCTTCCGCACGATGGAGGCCTTCAAGACCTTCGACATCGCCTACATCATGAGCACCCAGCCGACCACCGAGCTGATTGCGATCAAGCTCTACCGGCTCGCCTTCCAGCAATGGCAGACCGGGAAGTCCTGCGCGCTCGCCTACATTGTCCTGATCATGGTCCTGGCGATCACCAATATCTACGTGAAGTACCTCAACCGGGTGAAGGGACGCTGACATGGCGGCGGTACGATCCCAGCGCCAGAGGACCCTGAACCGCATCGCCATCGCCTCCACGCTGATCGCGACACTGATCTTCCTCGCCCCGATCTACTGGATTGCGAGCACCGCCCTGAAGCCGCGACGGGAGGCCACGACGGTGCCGCCCACCGTGATCTTCCACCCTGAGATCACCCCGTTCATCAAGCTCTTCACCAAGCGCGTCCAGCTGACGCAGCCGGTGGATCCCGCCGTGTACGCCGCGGCGCCCTGGTGGGAGCGTCTGGTGCTGGACGGAGGCGAGCGCATCCTGCGGACCGGCGACAGCATCCAGCTCTCGGCCTATCCCGATCGCTTCAAGAACAGCCTGATCGTGGCCATCACCAGCACCTTCCTCGCCGTGATGATGGGCACGCTGACGGCCTACGGCTTCTCCCGATTCCGGATCCGCGGCGAGCAGGACCTGCTGTTCTTCATCCTGTCCACGCGCATGCTGCCGCCCGTCGTGGTCGCGATTCCCATGTTCCTGATGTATCGCGCCGTCGGCCTCGTCGACACCCATATCGGCCTGATCATCCTCTACACGGCCTTCAACCTGTCGTTCTCGGTCTGGCTGATGAAGGGCTTCATCGACGAGATTCCCAGGGAGTACGAGGAGGCGGCGCTGGTCGATGGCTATACCCGCATGCAGGTCTTCATCAAGATCGTGCTGCCCGAGGCGGCCACGGGTATCGCCGCGACCGCGGTGTTCTGCTTCATCGCGGCCTGGAACGAATATGCGTTCGCCCTGATGATGACCAACCGCAGGGCGCAGACCGCGCCGCCCTTCATCCCCGCCCAGCTCGGGTCGGGCCTGACCGATTGGACGACGATCGCCGCCGGCACCGTCCTGTTCCTCCTGCCGGTGGCGATCTTCACCTTCCTGCTCCGCCGCCACCTGTTGCGGGGCGTCACCTTCGGGGCGATCCGGAAGTAGGCGGGATGAGCTTCGCCCAGATCAGCAAGCGGTACCTCGAGCCGATCTCGATGTGGCTGATGATCTTCGGGATCGTCGCGCTCTGCCAGCCCTGGCTCATGCTGCTGCACAGCTACAGCGTGACCATCATCCTGGTCGGGCTGGTCGGGTTCTCGATCTTCTCGAAGATCGGCCCGGCGGGCGACGAGGGCTAGGCGATTGGCAGCCATCGTCCTCAGATCGATCGACAAGCGGTTCGGCGAGCTTCACGTCATCCGCTCGCTCGATCTCGAGATCGCCGATGGCGAGTTCATGGTCCTGCTGGGGCCTTCGGGCTGCGGCAAGACGACGACCTTGCGGGCCATCGCGGGCCTCGAGGAGATCGACAGCGGCGAGATTCTGATCGGTGGCCAGCCGGTGCAGGACCTGCCGCCGACCAAGCGCGACATCGCCTTCGTCTTCCAGCTCTTCGCTCTCTACCCTCACCTCACCGCGTTCGAGAACATTGCGTTCCCGCTCCGCGCCGTGCGCCAGAATCGCGCGACCGTCGAGGCGGAGGTGCGACGGGTGGCGGCGGCGCTCCGCATCGAGCATCTCCTCAAGACCCGCCCGTCCGCCCTGTCGGGCGGCGACATGCAGCGTGTCGCGATCGGCCGGGCGCTGGTGCGCCGTCCGAAGGCGATGCTGATGGACGAGCCGATCGGCGCGCTGGATGCCAAGCTGCGCGAGGCGATGCGCACCGAGCTGAAGCGCCTCCATGTCGAGAACCGGTCGACCACCGTCTATGTCACGCACGATCAGGTCGAGGCGATGTCGCTCGCCGATCGCATCGCGATCATGTGGCAGGGCGTGCTGCAGCAGGTCGGAAGCCCTACGGACGTCTATTCGCGACCGGCAAACCTCTTCGTCGCCCAGTTCATCGGAAGCCCGGTCATGAATGCCTCCAAGGCCGTGGTTCGGCAGGACGGCGCCACTAGCCTGGTCGAGATCGGCAGCGGAAGCGACGCGGTGGCGTTTCCGATCGAGCTCGCACCCGACCAGGCCGCCTTCCTTTCGGCCGCGGGCGAGCTGGTGCTCGGCGTCCGGCCCGAGGGCGTGCTGGTACGGCGCTCGCCGGCCCCGGGGCACATCGCGGTGGAGGCGCACCTGATCGAGCCGTTGGGGGCCTACGACATCATCGATCTCAAGGTCGGCCAGGGTCTGTTGCGGGCGCGCACGCCGAGCGGCGTCGCCACCCGGCCCGGCGAAGGGGTCTGGGCCAGGCTCGACGTGGGCCAGCTGCACTTCTTCGACGCCGCCACCGGGCAGTCGCTGCAATGGCGGCGGGACGCCTGAGATGGCGGAGATCAGGCTGCAGCAGGTCACCAAGCGCTTCGGCCAGCGCCCTGCCCTCGCCGACCTCACCCTCACCGTCGCCGACGGCGAGTTCTTCGTGCTGCTCGGCCCGACGGGCGCCGGCAAGACGACCACGTTGCGGCTGATCGCCGGCCTCGAACGGCCCAGCGCGGGAACGATCCTGATCGACGGCCAGGATGTCGGGCCGCTCAGCCCGGCCGAGCGCGATGTGGCGCTGGTGTTCCAGTACTACTCGCTCTATCCGCGCTACTCGGTCCGGCAGAACCTCGAATTCCCGCTGCGGTCGCGGGCGCGCCGGCTGGGCGAGCGCGAGATCGCGGCCCGGGTCGCCGCCGCCGCGGCAACGCTGCGCATCGACCACCTGCTCGACCGTCGCACCGACCGCCTGTCCGGCGGCGAGATGCAGCGGGTCTCGATCGGGCGAGCGATCGTCCGCGAGCCGCGCGCCTTCCTCATGGACGAGCCGCTGTCGAACCTCGACGCCAAGCTGCGCGAGCTCTTGCGGGCCGAGCTCAAGGATCTGCAGACGAAGCTGCGTGCCACCTTCCTGTTCGTCACCCATGACCAGATCGAAGCGATGTCGATGGGCGACAAGGTCGGCGTGCTCGATGGCGGCCAGATGGTCCAGATCGGCACGCCGTGGGAGATCTACAACAACCCGCGCAACCTGTTCGTCGCCGGCTTCGTCGGCTCCCCGGGAATCAATCTGCTGTCCGGCGAGATCCGCGACGGCCTGATCGCGATGGACTCGGCCGGCTTCGCCGTGCCCGTGCGCGGCCCCCGCCTCGAGCGGCTGGCCGGGCGCGGCGGCGCGGTGACGCTCGGCATCCGGCCCGAGGACGTTCGCATCGACCCGGCCGGCGATGCCGAGGCGCGGGTTTTCGCCGTCGAGGATCACGGCGTGGAGAGGATCGTCGCCCTGCGCGCCCGCGAGTCCCTCATTCGCGCAACCGTGCCCGCCACCGCGCCGCGGCTGGCCATCGACGACCCCGTGCGGTTTGGCTGGAACGAAGCCAAGCTGCATCTCTTCGATACGGCAACGGGCGAGACCCTGCTGCAGTAGGACGCGGCCCCGCACCTGCAGCAGCCCCCCAGGCTTTGCCGCCGCGCTGCTTCCGCCTCAGAACGGCGGCGCGTTGACCCAGAGCACGCGGGTGACCTTGTCGCCCGGGTTGCGGTAGCTGTGCGGCAGGTCGGAGCGGAAGAAGAACGAGGCGCCGCGCCGCAGCAGCTGGGTCTCGCCGCGGACTGTCAGCTCGAGCTCGCCCTCCAGCACGTAGCCGACCTCCTCGCCCTCGTGCTTGAGGTCGCCGCCATTGCCGGCCCCCGGCGGGATGACGTGGACGTTGGCGTTGAGCACGCGGCCCGCCGTGTAGGGGATCAGCCGCTCCAGCCGCAGCCCGTCCTGCGGCGCGCCGTCGAGCAGCACCGCCGGCCGCTCGCCCTCGCGATAGACCACCATGCCGGAGGCCGCATCGTCGCTGAAGAGGGCCGCGACCGTGGTGTCGAGCACGGCGGCGATGCGGTGCAGCATGTGCAGCGAGGGCGCCACCTTGTTGCACTCGATCTTGGAGAGCAGGCTTTCCGAGCAGCCGACGAAGCGCGCCACGTCCTTGAGCCGGAGCTTGCGCACCCGCCGGACGTGCCGGAGCTTGGTCCCCAGCGCCGCGAAGTCCTCGATGGCCATGGGAACCTGTCATAGCCCGAGACCGACCGGCCAGCAATCCGACCCCCAACCGAATTGACAGCCCCCGGGGTTTGACTGACCATCAAGTCACTTGAACGCAGGCGAGCCGCGAGCGGCTGCCGCGAATGCGTCGCATCGACCGCCGGCTGGGCGAACAGGAGGGGGCAAATGGGCAGCAGGACTGGGAACAACTCGGGCTCGATCGGGCTTCGCGCCGGCCTCGGCCGCCGCGCGCTGCTGCGCGGCTCCGCCGCGCTCGGGCTGATGGCGGCGGCCGGCGGCACCGGGCTCCTCGCCGGCGTCCGCCCGGCCTTCGCCGACGACGCGCCGAAGCGCGGCGGCATCCTCAAGGCGGCTTTCTCGGCCGATCCCGCCGGCTTCGACCCGGTGCGCGGCCCGAGCGGCATGTCGCACGTCGTCATCGAGCAGGTCTACTCGACGCTGATGGCCCTCGACCCCGACGCCAAGCCCTATCCGGAGCTGGCCGAGAGCTACGAGGTCTCTCCGGACGGGCTGGAATACACCTTCAAGCTGCGCCAGGGCGTCACCTTCCACAACGGCGACCCGCTGACCGCCGAGGACGTCAAGTTCAGCTTCGACCGGCTGCGGGCCAAGGATTCCGGCTACTCCTACGGCTCCCAGGTGGAGACCATCGCCAGCGTCGACGTGGTCGACCCGCACACCGTGACGTTCAAGCTCTCCAAGCGGACCGGCCCCTTCCTCATCTACATGGCCTTCCCCGGCTCCTCGATCGTGCCGAAGAAGCTGGTCGAGTCCGGCCACGACCTCAACGCCAAGCCGGTCGGCTCCGGGCCCTTCAAGTTCGTCAGCTACGAGCCGCGGTCGATGATCCGCTTCGAGCGGAACGAGCACTACTTCCAGGAGGGCAAGCCCTATTTCGACGGCATGGAGTACCACCTGATCTCGGACATCACGGCGCTGACCAACGCGGTGATGTCGGGCACGGTGAACTTCTCCAACGAGATCCCGCCGAAGGACTGGGCCTCGATCAAGAGCAACGGCGACCTTGCGGCGGTCACCCTCGAAGGCTCGCGCTATTACTGGCTGCTGCCGAACAACACCAAGAAGCCGCTCGACAACCCGAAGGTCCGCCAGGCCGTCGGGCTGGCCATCGACCGCTCGGCGCTGGTCGCCGGCGCCTTCTTCGGCCAGGCGACGCCGATCCTCGGCGGCGTCATCCCCGACTGGAACTGGGGCTATGCCGACCTCAAGTACTTCAGCCCGAAGGGCGACCCGGAGAAGGCCAAGGCGCTGCTCGCCGAGGCGGGGCTGCCGAACGGCTTCGAGACCTCGATGACCATCGTGTCCTCCTTCCCGGCGATGATGGCGATGGCGCCGATCATCCAGGCCAACCTCGCCGCCGCCGGCATCAATGCGAAGATCGGCACCATGGAGGTGCCGCGCTACTGGGACGAGGTCTGGAGCACCAGCAACTTCGACATCACCACGATGTACTGGCTGAGCCCGCTGGCCGATCCGGACGACTTCGTCACCAACAACTACAAGTGCGGCATGGCGATCAACGTCCAGAAGAGCTGCAGCAAGGAGATGGACGCCATCCTCGAGCAGGCCAAGACGGCCGGCAGCGAGGCCGAGCGCAAGGACCTCTACAAGAAGATGCAGGAGCTCTCGCTGCAGGAGATGGACATCGTGCCGCTGGTCAATGGCTGGCTGCTGATCGCCTACAGCAACACGCTCAAGGGCTACAAGCCGATGCGGACCGGCTTCCTCAAGACCCTGAAGGACGCCTGGTTCGAGGGCTGATCCTTCCGCGCCTGGCGGACGGCGGCACCGGGCTTGCCGCCGTCCGCCCCCCGGGCCCATGCTGGGCCGCCCGGTCCCGCGCCTGACGGTCCCCGATGCTCCGGCTGATCGCCGTCCGCCTGCTCGCCTTCGTGCCGACGCTGCTGGCGGCCTCCATCGTCCTGTTCGTCACCATCAACGTGCTGCCCGGCTCGGCGGCGCGCGCCGCGCTCGGCATCGATGCGACGCCGCAGGCGATCGCCCGCTTCGAGGCGATGACCGGCCTCGACCGGCCGCTGCACGTGCAGTACCTGGAATGGCTGGGCAAGGTGCTGCGCGGCGATTTCGGCACCTCCTTCCAGAACCATGTCGCGGTCGGGCCGGAGCTGCTGAAGCGGCTGCCGATCACGCTCGAGCTGGCGCTGCTCGCCTTCCTGATCGCCAACCTGATCGCCGTGCCGCTGGGCGCGCTGGCCGCCTTCCACCACCAGCGCAAGGCCGACACCCTCATCACCCTGCTCGCCACCATCCTCGGCGCCATCCCGAACTTCTGGCTGGCCACCCTGCTGATCCTGGTCTTCACGCTGACCCTGCACTGGCTGCCGGCCGGCGGCTTCGTGACGATCGCCAGGAACCCCGGCGCCAACCTGCTGCGCATGATCATGCCGGCCGCCTCGCTCGGCATCGTCTCCTCGGCGCTGCTCCTGCGCATCATGCGGACCTCGATGATCGAGGTGCTGTCCTCCGACTACATCCGCACCGCGCTGGCCAAGGGGGCGACGCAGCGGGCGGTGATCGTGCGCCACGCGCTGCGCAACGCGCTGATCCCGTTCCTCACCGTCGGCGCCGTCGAGTTCGGCTTCCTGTTCGGCGGCGTGGTCATCATCGAGGACATCTTCCTGCTGCCCGGGATCGGCTCGCTGGTGCTGGTCGGCATCATCAACCGCGACTATCCCGTGCTGCTCGGCGCGACCCTGGTGGTCACCGTCGCGGTGCTCACCGCCAACATGCTGGTCGACATCGTCGCCACGCTGCTCGATCCGCGGCAGCTCCACCTGCGGTCGGGCCGATGAGCGAGCCCGCGGCCGCCGCGCTGCCCGTCCACCGCGCCGCCAGCGCCTGGCGGCGCTACCGGCTGCTGGCGCTCGGCGGCGCCATCGTGCTGGCGGTGCTGTGCGCGGCGCTGTTCGCCGACTGGCTCGCCCCCTACTCGCCCTACGACCTCGACGTCGCCTCGATGCTGCAGGGGCCGAGCGCCGCCCACTGGCTCGGCACCGACGAGGTCGGCCGGGACGTGCTGTCGCGCGCCATCTTCGCCGCCCGCATCTCGATCAAGGTGGCGATCGTCGCGGTCGGCGTCGGGCTGGTCGGCGGCACCGTCATCGGGCTGATCGCCGCCTATTTCGGCGGGCTGGTCGACCTCGCCCTGATGCGGCTGATGGAGCTGCTCTTCTCCTTCCCGGCGATCCTGCTGGCCGTCGTGCTGATGGCCAGCCTCGGCACCTCGATCCTCAATGCCATGCTGGCCATCGGCATCATCTTCATCCCCGGCTTCTCGCGGCTGGCCCGGGCCGCCGCCCAGGGCGTGCTGCGCCAGCAATATATCGAGGCGGCGCGCACCGTCGGGATGAGCGACGCGCGCATCCTGCTGCGCGAGATCCTGCCCAACATCGTGACCCCCTTGCTGGTCGAGGCGGCCGTCGCCTTCGCCTATGCCGTGCTGCTGGAGTCGGCGCTAAGCTTCCTCGGCCTCGGCGCCCAGCCGCCGGAGCCCTCCTGGGGCAACATGCTCAACACCGGCCGCGGCTTCATGGCCCAGGACCCCTGGCTCGGCATCGTGCCGGGGATGGCGATGTTCCTCTGCGTGCTCGGCTTCAACCTGCTGGGCGACGGGCTGCGGGACGTCTTCGACCCGCATCTCCGGGATTGAGCACCGCGATGGCCGAGGCCAGTCTCCCCCGCGAGGCCGGCGCGCCGCCGGTGCTCGCCATCGAGGAGCTCAGCATCACCGTCGCCTCGCGCCGCGGGCTCGGCCGCGTCGTCGACCGCGTCTCGCTCGAGGTCCAGCCCGGCGAGATCGTCGGGCTGATCGGCGAGTCGGGCAGCGGCAAGACGATGACCGCGCTCTCGGTGCTGGGGCTGCTGCCGCGCGCCGCCCGGATCGCCCGCGGGCGGCTGGTGCTGGGCGGCCGCTCGCTGCTCGAGATGCCGGCGAGGCAGCGCCGGGCGCTGCGCGGCGACCGCGTCGCGCTGATCCCGCAGGACGCGCTGCGCGCCCTCAACCCGGTGCTGCGCGTCGACACCCAGGTCGGCGAGCCGCTGCGCATCCATCGGCGCACCCCCTGGGCGGCCGCCCGGGCGCGCGCCGTCGAGCTGCTGCGCGCCGTGCATCTGCGCGATCCCGCGGCGCGAGCGCGGGAGTATCCGCACCAGTTCAGCGGCGGCATGCAGCAGCGCGCCATGGTCGCCATGGGCCTGGCGCTGGAGCCGGAGCTGCTGATCGCCGACGAGCCGACCACGGCGCTGGACGTCACGGTGCAGGCCCAGGTGCTGCGGCTGCTGCGCGAGATCCGCGACGAGCACGGCACCGCCATCCTGTTCATCACCCACGATCTCGGCATCGTCGCCGAGCTCTGCGACCGGGTCTATGTCATGTATGCCGGCGCGATCGTCGAGTCCGGGCCGGTGGCGCGGATCTTCGGCCGGCCGGCGCATCCCTACACCCAGGCGCTGCTGCGGGCGACGCCGACCATCCGGGCGGTGACCGGCGAGCTGCAGTCGATCCCAGGCCAGATCCCGCTGCCCTCGGCGCTGCCGGCCGGCTGCCGCTTCGTCGATCGCTGCCCGCTCGCCTTCGAGCGCTGCCGCGAGGAGCCGCCGCTGCTCCCGGTCGGCGGCGCGCAGGCCTCGCGCTGCTGGCGGAGCGCGTCCGCGTGAGCGCGCCGCTGGTCGAGGTGCGCGGCGCCGGCAAGGCCTTCGGCGGCGGCTGGTTCCGTCCCGGCACGGCCGCCGTGGCCGGCGTCGACCTCGCCATACAGCCCGGCGAGACGCTCGGCATCGTCGGCGAGTCCGGGTCGGGCAAGTCGACCCTGCTGCGCATGATCCTGCGGCTGATCCGGCCGACCCAGGGCAGCATCGCCTTCGAGGGGCGCGACGTCTGGCGGCAGAGCGGCACCGAGCTGAAGGCGATGCGGCGGCGCATGCAGGCGGTCTTCCAGGACCCGGCCTCCTCCTTCAACCCGCGCCAGTCGGTCGGCCAGGTGCTGCGCGCGCCGCTCGAGGTGCACGGGGTCGGCAACGCCGCCGAGCGCCGCCGCCGGGTCGGCGAGACGCTCGAGCTGGTCGGGCTCGGCGCCGGCTTCGCCGAGCGCTTCCCGCACCAGCTCTCCGGCGGGCAGAAGCAGCGCGTGGCGATCGCCCGGGCGATCATCCTGCGGCCGGCGCTGGTGCTGGCCGACGAGCCGACCTCGGCGCTCGACGTCTCGGTCCAGGCGCAGATCCTCAACCTGTTCAAGGCGACCAAGCGGGAGCTCGGGCTGACCTACCTGTTCGTCAGCCACAATCTCGGCGTCATCCGCTATGTCAGCGACCGCGTCGCCGTCATGCAGCAGGGCCGCATCGTCGAGATCGGACCGGCCGCCGAGCTGTTCGACAGGCCGCGGCACGATTATACCCGTACCCTGCTGGCCGCCGTGCCGGACCTCGACCCGGCGCGGCGGCCGGCGGAGCCGTCCGAGGAAGGAGAAGACCGATGACATCGCTGGTGCTGACCACCTTCTCGATCGCCGCGCGCTGCGCGCGCACCGGCCGGCTCGGCGTCGCCGTCTCGACCGCCGTGCCCGGGGTCGGCGCGATCTGTCCCTTCGTGCGGCCGGGGGTCGGCGCCATCGCCACCCAGTCCTGGGTCAATCCCTATCTCGGCATCGACGGGCTCGCGCTGCTCGCCAAGGGGCAGAGCGCCGAGGCCGCGCTCCAGGCCCTGATCGACGCCGATCCCGGCCGCGCCGTGCGCCAGCTCGGCATCGTCGACCGCAACGGCGGCAGCGCCAGCTGGACCGGCGGCGAGTGCGTGCCCTGGTGCGGCCATCGCACCGGCCCGGACTACGCGGTGCAGGGCAACATGCTGGTCGGCGAGGCGACCGTGACGGCGATGGAGGAGGCCTTCACCGGCACCGCCGCGCTCGACCTGCCGGAGCGGCTGCTCGTCGCGCTCGAGGCCGGCCAGCGCGCCGGCGGCGACAAGCGCGGCCGGCAATCGGCCTCGCTGCGCGTCTTCGACCGCGAGGAGTATCCCTATCTCGATCTCCGGGTCGACGAGCACCGTCATCCCGTCGCCGAGCTGCGCCGCGTCTTCGAGGTCGCCCGCCAGCAGCTGCTGCCCTTCGTCGGCGGCATGCCGACGCGGGAGAATCCGCTCGGTGCACTGCCCGAGCACATCGTCGCCACGCTGATGACCCCGCCGCCCTTCCGCCCGGGCGGCGGCGGCTCAGGGGCCTGAGGCGCGCCGGCGGGCGAGCGAGCGGCGCAGCACGGCGAAGGCCTCGGCGCGGCTACGCGCGCGGTCGGCCGAGAGGCTGTCGTCGCGCCGCCGCTTGACCAGCAGCACATCCGGCAGCAGCACGAGCCGGGCGCCGCGCTCGGCCGCCCGGGCGAACCATTCCATGTCGGTGCCGATCGCCAGATCGGTGGCGAAGCCGCCGACGGCGTCGAGCAGCGCCCGGTCGGCGAGCAGCGTGCCCGGCGTGCGGCCCGGCCGCGGCGGCCCGTCGATACCGTCGGGATCGCGTTCCACCAGATGCGCGACGATCCCGGCCGGCGGCGGCAGCGCCGCCAGCGCGGCGAGCTGCCGGGCGAGCTTGCCCGGCGTCCAGAGGTCGTCGTGGTCGAGGAAGGCGATCACCGGGCAGCGGGCGGCGGCGATCCCGCGGTTCCGTGCATCGCCCAGGCCCTCCCCCTCCTGCCGCAGCAGGCGGACATCGCCCCGCTGCGTCGCCACCGCCACCGTGTCGTCGGTCGAGCGCCCGTCGACGACGACGATCTCGGCGGCCGCATGGGACTGCGCCCGGATGCTGTCGAGCGCCTCGCCCAGCCGGGCGGCGCCGTTGCGCACCGCGACGACGACGCTGACCTCGGCGCGGCTCACCGCGTCTCGTCCGTGCCCGCGCGGCGGCGCTGCAGCCGGCCGTGCAGGAGCCGCAGCCACGGGCGGAGATCGGCGGACGCCGCCGGCTGCCGCGGCGCAAGCCGCTCGGTCAGGCTGCCGTGGCCGCGCCGGTAGAGCAGCACCACATCCTCGATCCGCTCCCAGCGCAGCCCGGCGCCGGTGGCCCGCATCATGATCTCCATGTCCTCGTGCAGCAGCAGCGCGGAATCGAGCAGGCCGACGGTATCGAACACCCGGCGCCGGAAGAGGATGGTCGACAGGTTGGCGAGATGCGGGCCGAAAGGCGCAGCGGCGCGGCGCCCGCGGGCGCCGGACTGGACGAAGCGCTGCAGCCGGCCCTGGACGAGGTCGGCCTCGGGCACCGCCAGCGCCCGCTCCACCCGGCTGGCGAGCGAGCCCGGCGTCAGCCGGTCGTCGGCATCGAGGAAGGCGATCAGCTCGGCCCGGGCTCGGCGATGCCGGCGTTCCGCCGTCGAGGCCCCCTGGTTGACCTGCCGCAGCACGCGGGCCGGCAGCCCCGACCGCGCGACGACCTGCTCCGGCCGGTCGGTGGAGCCGTCGTCGACGACGATCAGGTCGAGATCGGGATAGGCCTGGGCGGCGACGCTCTCCAGCGCCTCGCCGAGCCAGGCGGCGGCCTGGTAGGCCGGAACGACCAGGCTGACGGGCGGCCAGGGCGCGCCGCTATCCCCCGTCCTTGGCATAGGGCCAGCCGGCCGAGTCGACGTCGTGGATCGGGTCGAGCGTGAGCAGGTCGGCCATCTCGGTGAACTTCTCGACCAGCGGCGGCGCGAACGGGACGGGCGCAACGTCGTCCGCCGGCGCGGGCGCTCCCGAGCCGTCCGGGACCAGCACCTCCTCCGCCGCGAGCTGTGCGAGCACCTCGGCGACGCCGCGGCGGATCGCTTCGGCATCGCCGGCGAAGCGGCCCTCGATGGCCGGCGCATCGAGCCCGGCGACAATGCCGTTCCAGATCACCGCCGCCGAGCCGCGCAGGCTGAAATAGGCGCCGGTCTCGGTGTTGATGATCAACACCTCCCCGTCGATGATCTCGTGCGCCACCTTGGCGTGATTGACCGCCAGCCGTCCGGTCCCGCCGATGGCCTCTGCTTCGCTCGCCATGGGGAGAGACTAGCGTCCGGAGGTGGCAGTGTCATCCTTCCCCAGGGCGGCGAGGCGGGCCTCGACGCGCCCCGGCGCGGCGCCGAGCGCAGCCGCCTCTTCCAGCTCGCGTCGTGCCTCCGCGAGGCGTCCGGACCCGGCGAGGCAGAGCCCGGTCCAGTAGCGGAGATAGCCGTCCTCCCGATGCCGGTTGCGCCAATGGACCAGCCCGCCCTCGCCGCCGCGCTGCTCGTCGGGCAGGACGCCGATCGCCGCATCGGCGGCCTCGGCCGCCCCGCGCTCCTGCCGCAGGCTTGCCGCGAAGGCGGCGCCATGCGGCCCGAGCGCACGGACGAAGCGGCGCGCGGCTGCGAAGGGCTGCCTGTCGGGCGGCCGCGGCGGGGCCCGACGCTGCGGTGCGGCCAGCACGCCTCGCAGCGCCTCGTCCAGCGAGCGTGCCGTCCGGTCGGGGTCGAACAGGGCGCGCGCCCGCAGCCGCGCGCCCTGCCCCAGGCGCGCCCGCTCGTCGGGCCGGGCGTGGAGGAGCTCCAGCGCGGCGCTGTAGCCGGCCTCGTCCGCGGCAACCACGCCGGATCGCCCATGCTCGACCATCCAGCCGGTTCCCAGGTGCGGCAGCAGCACCGGCGGGATGCCGCACCACATCGCCTCCTGCAGGCTGAGATCGCTCGAGGCGTAGGCGTCGGGACGCAGCGGATAGCCGAGCAGGTCGGCCTCCTCGAGCACGGCACGGACGTCCTCGACGAAGCCGGGGAAGACGAAGCGGTCGGCGACGCCGAGGCGGGCCGCCTCGGCGACGAGGCCGGGATCGTGCCCGCCGCAGACGACGAACCGGACCTCCGGAATCCGCGCCGCCGCGCTCATCGCGACGAACCGCGGGTGCAGCTTGGTCCCGCCGACGGTGCCGACATAGGCGACGACGAAGCCGCGATGCGGCCGCGGCACGAACCCCTCCAGCCGCGCCGGGTCGGCGCTCGGCGCGATCACCGACACGCGCTCGCGCCACGCCGGCGCGCCGAGCCAGGCCAGCGCGGCGGTCGCCGGCGAGCCGAGGATCAGATGATCGGCGGTTGCGGCGATATCCTCGGCCAGCATCTGCGGCGGGTGGAGGCCGGCCACCCGGCAGCGCATCACCATTCGCGCCGCGCCCCGACAGGATTCGAGGAATTCGGTCATGGACGGCGTGTTCCAGTACTGCGCCACCACGATTTCCGCCCAGGCGATGGACTCGGCCAGCCAAGCCGGATCCGGGACGCGGCGAAGCGCGATGCCTGCCCGGTGGGCGGCGATCGCCATGGCCGGCGCCGAGCCCGGCTCCAGCACCGCCAGCCGGTGCTGCTGCCGCAGGCCCAGCCGGCGCGCGGCCGCGGCCTCGCCGGCGATCGCCCGAGACGGACCGCCGGCACCAAGCCGATCGATGACGTGGAGCACGCGCATGCGAGGATTTCAGATGGGGCCGGCCGACTCTGCGGGTAGCGCGGCGATGACAGCTGAGCGATCATCGCCGCATGATGGATCCACGGTCCAGGGCGGTCGCCGACTACATCCTGCGACTCGACGACGCCTTCGCCGCCGCGGCCGGCGCGGCGCCGCGCACCGAGCACTATCGCCTGAGCGGCCTCGCGGTCGAGGTCCGCTACGCCGGGACGACGCTGCACGGCCAGCTGCACCCGGCGCTGGCCCATGCGGCGGCACCGCGCTGCACAAAGGCGGACCTGGTGATCCAGGCCTGGAGCGGCGAGGGTGCCGGTGCGCCGCCGGCGCCGGGCTGGCCGCGCACGGCCTACGACGCCTATGGCCTGGCCCGCGATCCCGACGGCACCGCACTGGTGCATATCGAGGCCAAGGAGCGGGTCATCTCCTCGTTCGACGCCGGCCGGCGCCTCGCCTGCTTCCACCTGCCGGCGGCGACGCCGCCGGTCTGGATGCGGGCCGCACCCTTCCTGCAGATCCTCGTCTGGGCCCTGGCGGGCCGCGGCAGCCAGCCGCTCCACGCCGCGGCGGTCGGCACGGCGCGCGGCGGGATCCTCCTCGCCGGGCCGGGCGGGGCCGGCAAGTCGACGACGGCGCTCGCCGGCCTGCTCGCCGGGATGGAGTTCGTCGGCGACGACTTCATCGCCGCCGCCTGCGAGCCCGAGCCGGCGGCGGCCTGCCTCTACGCCACCGCCAAGGTCACCGAGCAGAGCCTCGCCCTGCTGCCGGGCCTCGACGCCGGCCGGGTCGAGGCGGCATCGGCCGATCCGAAGCGTCTGGTCCGCATCGACCGGGTCGCCGAGCGCCTGCCGCTGCGCGCCATGGCGCTGCCCCGGCGGGGCGAGGGCCGCGGCGGCGCGGTGCAGCCCGTGCTGCCGGCGGTCGCCGCCCGGGCGCTGGCGCTGACCAGCGTCATCCTGCTGCGCGGCAGGCCGGCGCCGGCCCTCGACATGGCGGCCCGCCTGGCGCGGGCCCTGCCCTGCTATGCGCTCGAGCTCGGTCCCGACATGGCAGCGGTCGCCGGCACGCTGCGCATGCTGATCGAGCGGCACCAGCCGGCATGAGCGCACCGGTCGTCCTCTTCGTCTACAACCGGCCCGCCGCGACCGCCCGGGTGCTGGCGGCGATCCGCCGCGCGCGTCCCGACCGGCTGGTGGTCGTCGCCGACGCCCGCGGTCGGCCGGCGACTGCTCGCCGAGGCCTGCGCGGCCGCCAGGCGAGCCGTCGCGGAGATCGACTGGCCGTGCCGGGTCGAGCGGCTCTACGCCGTGGAGAAGCTCGGCTGCGGCCGGCGCATCGCCAGCGGCCTCGACGCCGTGTTCGAGCGCTTCGAGTCGGCGATCCTCCTGGAGGACGACTGCCTGCCGACCGACTCGTTCTTCCCCTTCTGCCGGGAGCTGCTCGAGCGCTTTCGTGACGAGCCGCGGGTGATGACGATCACCGGCTTCAATGCGCTCGGCGAATATCCCGAGACGGACGACAGCTACCTCTTCGCCCGCATGGCGGTGGTCTGGGGCTGGGCGAGCTGGCGGCGGGCGTGGCGGCTCTACGACCCGCGCGCACCGCGGGCCGCGGATCCCGGCATCGGCGACCGGCTGCGGGCGACCCTCGGCGACGCCTACGCGGCCGAGCGCCTGCTGACCCGGGTCCGAGACACCGTCGCGGGCCGTCACGATACCTGGGACTATCAGTGGATGTTCTGCCAGACGCTGGCCGACGGCCTCACCGTCATGCCCCGCCGCAGCCTGATCCGCAACATCGGCTTCGACGACCAGGCAACCCACACCCGCAAGCGAACGCTGGTCGCCGCGATCCAGGAGAGCTTCGAGCTCGAGCTGCCGCTGCGCCACCCACGCGCGATGAACCCGGATCCGTATTACGACCGCGCCTTCGTCGAGCTCGTCGAGGGCGTGCCCGGCCCGACCGTCGTCGCCCATATCGGGCGCCGGCTGCTGGTCCGGCGGCGCTTCGTCCAGGCCGCGGCAATCCTCCAGGCCGGCACCCGGGCGCATCCGCAGAGCGGCGAGATGGCCGCGCTGCTGGCCGAGGCGCGCTCCCGCCTCGAAGTCGCGGCCGGTGCCGCATGACCCGGCGTGCGGTCGTCACCGGCGGCACCGGCGGGATCGGCCTCGGCATCGCCGAGGCGCTGCTGGCAGCCGGCTACGCCGTCACCGCCACCGGACTGACGGCTGCCGAGGTCGCGGCCGTGGCGCCGCGGCCGGGACTCGACGCCACCCTCCTCGACGTCACCGACCAGGGTGCCGTCGATCGCCTGTTCGCCGGGCTCGACCGGCTCGACGCGCTGGTCAATTGCGCCGGCACGATCCGCCGCGGCGGCAGCGAGTTCGAGATCGAGACCTTCCGCCAGGTGATCGAGATCAACCTCACCGGCACCATGCGCTGCTGCATGGCGGCGCGCCCGAAGCTGCTCGCCGCCGGCGGCGGCGCGATCGTCAACATGGCCTCGATGCTGTCCTTCTTCGGCGGCCCCGTCGTACCGGCCTACACCGCCTCCAAGGGCGGCGTGGCGCAGCTGACCAAGGCGCTGGCGGTGGCCTGGGCCAAGGACGGCATCCGGGTCAACGCGCTGGCGCCCGGCTGGATCGACACCGCGCTGACCGCGCCGCTGGTCGCCGACCCCGCCCGCTCCGCCGCCCTCCTCGCCCGCACCCCGGCCGGCCGCTGGGGCCAGCCGGACGACCTCGGCGGCGCGGCCGTGTTCCTCTGCTCCGACGCCGCCCGCTTCGTCACCGGCGCCATCCTGCCGGTCGACGGCGGCTACGCCGCTTCCTGAAGGAGACCTCGATGGACCAGGCCCGCGAGCCCTACCGCCACCCGCAGCCGGCGGAGTCGCCGCCCGAGATCGTCATCCCGCACGCCATCCCCGAGGACGAGCGGCTCTGGGTGCCGCAGCAGCCCAACGTCTGGTTCCGCCCGCTCTGCCTGTCGGCCAGCCGCGGCTACTGGAACAACCTGCTGCGGGTGCGCCGCTCCGGCGTGCTGTCGCGCCACCGCCACCCGCAGCCGGTGCACGGGCTGGTGCTGAAGGGGCGCTGGCGCTACCTCGAGCATGACTGGGTGGCGACCGAGGGCGCCTATGTCTACGAGGCGCCGGGCGAGACCCACACGCTGGTGGTCGACGAGGACGTGCCGGAGATGATCACCTTCTTCCAGGTCAACGGCGCGATGATCTATGTCGACCCGGACGGCAAGGTGCAGGGCTACGAGGACGTCTTCAGCAAGATCGACCTGTGCCGGGCCCACTTCACGAAGTGCGGGCTCGGCGAGGGGTTCGTGGAGCAGTTCATAAGGTAGGAACCTCTCCCTCGCCCGCGTCAGCGGGAGGCGGAGCCGTCACAGCTCGACCCAGCCGCCGCCGGCCTGGTGCGAGGCGAGCGCCGCCTCGACGAAGCGGCAGCCGTCGAGACCGTCGGCGCCGGTCGGCGCCGTCGTCGCCAGCGGGTCGGGCTTGCGGCCGGCGCGGCGCGCGGCGATCAGCTCGGCATAGTCGGCGTAGAGCACGGCGAAGGCCTCGTAGTAGCCCTCGGGCAGGCCGGCCACCATGCGGGTGGCACGGCTCGCCGCCGGCGACAGGCCGGGGCCGCCGCGGGTCAGGATGCGGACCCCGTCGGCCATGGCCAGCCTGAGGTCGTTCGGACAGGCCTGGTCCCAGGCGACGTGCCCGGTCTCGCCATAGACGCGCAGCCGGAAGCCCACCGTCTCGCCGGCCGCCACCATGCTCGCCCACAGCACGCCGCGCGCGCCGTTGTCGAACCGCAGCAGCAGCTCGGCATCGTCCTCGAGCCGGCGACCGGGCACCACGGTCGCGAGGTCGGCGGCCAGCCGGATGAGCTTCAGCCCGGTGACGTACTCGGCGAGATGGATGCAGTGGGTGCCGAGGTCGGCCGTCACGAAGGACGGGCCGGCGCGCGCCGGGTCGGTGCGCCAGGCCGCCTGCTTGCTGCCCGGGTCGGCCTCCTCCAGCCGCGACAGCCAGCCGAGCACGAACTCGACCTGGACGCTGCGCACCGCCCCGATCGCCCCGGCTGCCACCAGCGCGCGCGCCTCGCGCACCATTGGGTAGCCCGTGTAGTTGTAGGTGACGCCGAGGAAGCAGCCGGTGAGCTCGGCGGTGGCCAGCAGGTCGCGCGCCTCGGCGACGCTGGTCGCCAGCGGCTTGTCGCAGATGACGTCGAGCCCGGCCTCGAGGCAGGCCTTGGCCACCGGGTGGTGCAGGTGGTTGGGCACCGCCACGGCGATCACCTCGGCGCCGTCGGGCCGCGCCGCCTCGCTGCGGGCGAGCGCGCGATAGTCGGAATAGCTGCGCGCCGGATCGAGATGCAGGTCGCGGGCCGAGGCGGCGGCCGTCTCCGGATCCGAGCTCAGCGCCGCCGCGACGATCTCGAAGCGGTCGTCGAGACGCGCCGCGATGCGGTGCGTCGCGCCGATGAAGCTGCCGCGCCCGCCGCCGATCAGGCCGAGGCGGAGCCGGCGCGGCGGAGTCTCGCTGCTGGACATGGCCCCGCCCCCTTGGCCTCCCCCCTTTCCGGGGAGAGGGTACTCCGTCTACTCCGCGGCGACGCGGGCGGCGCGGCGCTCGGCGGCGGGCTTCTTGTGGAAGCTGCCGTCCTTCATGATCGCCAGCAGGCGGTCACGGTCCTGCAGGATGCGGACGTCGGAGAGCGGGTTGCCGTCGACCAGCAGGATGTCGGCGAGATAGCCCGCCTTGATCTGGCCGAGCTCGTTGCCCTTCATCATGATCTCGCCGCCGAGCCTGGTCGCGGCGACGATCGCCTCCATCGGCGTGAAGCCCAGCAGCTTGACGAAATGCTCGAGGTCGCGGGCGTTGCGGCCGATCGGGTTCCAGGCGAAGCCGTAATCGCCGCCCGGCAGGATGCGCACGCCGCGCTTCTTCAGCTTGCGCATGTTCTCGCAGCCGATCTCGAGCTCGCGCACCAGCCCGAAGCCCGCCGCCATGTCGGTGGTGATGCCCCAGTCGCTCGCCTCGTAGGAGGTGGTGTAGGTGATGCCCAGCGTCGGCGAGACGAAGATCTGGTCCTTGCGCTCCTCCAGCATGTCCATCGCCTCCTCGTCGATCAGGGTGGCGTGGTAGATGATCTGGCAGCCGTGGCGCAGCGACATCTTCACCGACTCGGCGTTGCGCGCGTGGGTCGCGATGCGCTTGCCGCGCTGCAGCCCGACCTCGCAGACCGCCTGGACCTCGGCCTCGGTCATCACCGTCTGGTCGGCCTTGGCGAAGGGGACCAGCTCGTCGCCCGACGGGTTGATCTTGAGGGTGTCGACGCCCTCGCGGCACATCTCGCGGGCGGTGCGGCGGAACTCGTCGGCGCCGTCGCAGACCAGCGCGAAGCTGGTCCGCTCCATGTGGTAGAGCCGGACGTCGCCAAGGCCGCCGGTGACGGTCAGCTCGGGCGAGGCGGCGAGCGAGCGCGGGCCCGGGAAGTGGCCGGCATCGATCGCGTTGCGCAGCACCACGTCGAAGCGCGCGCGGGCCGCGGCCGCGCTGTTGGCGCTGGTGAAGCCCTGGTCGAGCAGCGTCTTGGCGTTGCGCACGCTCTGCAGCAGGTGCTCCTCGGGCGGCAGGAAGCCGAGCGCTTCGAGCGTCGAGGGATCGGTGAAGGTCATGTGCGAGTGCGACTCGACGAGGCCCGGCATCAGGGTCGCGCCGCCGCCATCGACGAGCTCCGCACCCTGGCGCGGCAGCCCGCCCTTGCCGCCCGGCTTGGCCTTGGCAACCTGCTTGATGCGGTTGCCCTCGACCAGCACCTCGCCGGCGAAAGGCTCGCCGCCGCTGCCGTCGAGAACGGTGACGTTGGTGAAGAGCGTGCGGGTCATTGCATCCTCCCGAAGCCGGCCCGGCCGTTGCGGCCGCGCGTCTCAAATTGCCGTGATCTTAGCCGCGACCGCCCCCGACGCAAAGGCCCGGCCTGACGAAAATCGCCCGCCTGCGGCAACGTTTGCGGCCGCCGCGTGTAGTTAGCTTCGGCCGCCCACGACCGGAGACCGGCATGCAGTACATCGCGCTCGCCTGCGACTATGACGGCACGCTCGCCACCGACGGCCGGGTCGGGCCGCAGGTGCTGGCCTCGCTGGCCCGGCTGCGCGAGTCCGGCCGGCGGTTGATCATGGTCACCGGCCGCGAGCTGCCGGACCTCAAGCGCGTCTTTCCCGAACTCGAGCTGTTCGACCTGGTGGTGGCCGAGAACGGCGCCCTGCTCTACCGGCCGGCGAGCCGCCAATCGGTGCCGCTCGCCGAGCCGCCGCCGCCGCGCTTCGCCGAGATGCTGCGCGAGCGCGCGGTCGAGCCGCTGTCGGTCGGCGAGGTCATCGTCGCCACCTGGGAGCCGAACGAGACGGCGGTGCTGGAGACCATCCGCGACCTCGGGCTCGAGCTGCAGATCATCTTCAACAAGGGCGCCGTGATGGTCCTGCCGGCCGGCGTGAACAAGGGCAGCGGGCTGCAGGCGGCGCTGGCCGAGCTCGGCCTCTCCGCGCACAACGTGGTCGGCGTCGGCGACGCCGAGAACGACCACGCCTTCCTCCACCTGTGCGGCTGCGGCGTGGCCGTCGCCAACGCGCTGCCGGCGCTGAAGGAGACCGCCGACCTGGTGATGCAGGGCGAGCGCGGCGCCGGGGTCGCCGAGCTGATCGACCTGATGGTAGAGACCGACCTCGCCGAGTTCGACCGGCGCATCGAGCGCCACCGGCTGTGCCTCGGCACCGGCGCGGCGGGCCCGGTCGAGATCGCGCCGCTGCGCGCCAACCTCCTGATCGCCGGGACTTCGGGGGCCGGCAAGTCGACCCTGACCACCGCGCTGCTCGAGCGGATGGCCGAGCGCGCCTACCAGTTCTGCATCGCCGACCCGGAGGGCGACTACGATGCGCTCGAGGGCGCGATCGGCGCCGGCGAGCCCGACCGGGCGGTGACCGTCCCCGAGGTCATGGAGCTGCTGCGCAAGCCCGACGTCAACGTCGTCGCCAACATGCTCGGCATCTCGCTGGCCGACCGCCCCGGATTCTTCCTCGAGCTGCTGCCCGAGCTGCTGTCGCTGCGCGCCAGCGCGGCGCGGCCGCACTGGATCGTCATCGACGAGGCGCACCACATGCTGCCCGCCGCCCGCGATCCCGGCAGCCTCGCCCTGCCGGACCGGCTCGAGGGCGCGCTGATGGTCACCGTCCATCCCGAGGCGGTCAGCCCGGCGGCGCTGCGCCAGGTCAACCTGCTGCTGGTCATCGGCCAGCAGCCGCAGCAGACCGTCGAGACCTTCTGCCGCGCCGTCGGGCGCGACGTCCCGGCGGTCGACCCGGCGCCGCTCGAGCGCGGCGAGGTGCTGGCCTGGGATCTCCGCGCCGGCCGCCCGCCCGAGCGGGTCCGGGTCGAGCCGCCCAGGGGCGAGCATCGCCGCCACACCCGCAAATATGCCGAGGGCAAGCTCGGCGAGGATCTCAGCTTCTATTTTCGTGGGCCGGAGCGGAAGCTCAACCTGCGCGTCCAGAACCTGTCGCTGTTCGTGCAGATCGCCGACGGCGTCGACGACGAGACCTGGGCCCATCACCTCGGGGCCGGGGACTACTCGCGCTGGTTCCGCGAGGTGATCAAGGACCCGGAGCTGGCCGGGGAAGCCGAAGCGGTGGAGCGCCAGGAGGGCCTCTCGCCGGCCGACAGCCGGGCGCGCATCCGCGAGGCGGTCGAGAAGCGCTACACCGCGCCGGCCACCGGGTAGCCCCGGGGCTCGGAACCGGGGCCCGGCCCTGTCGCGCGCGTGGCCGCCTCGTCCCGGCCCGTGCTAGCGTCGCGGCCCCTTCCCTGCCCAGGAGCCGCCCGCGTGATCGACCTGCGTTCCGACACCGTCACCCGCCCCACCCCGGCGATGCGCCAGGCGATGGCCGATGCGCCGGTCGGCGACGACCAGTATGGCGAGGACCCGTCGATCAACGCGCTCGAGGCGCGCGTCGCCGCGCTGCTCGGCAAGGAGGCGGCGCTCTTCGTGCCGAGCGGCACGATGGCCAACCAGATCGCGCTCCAGGTGCTGACGCGGCCGGGCGACGAGGTGATCGTCGGCGGCGAGGCGCATGTGCTGTGGCACGAATCCGGTGGCGCCGCCGCCAATGCCGGGGTGCAGATCCTGGCGCTCGGCAGCAGCGGCCTTTTCGATGCGGCGGCCCTGCGCGCCGCATTCAAGCCGCGCGGCCACATCGTCTTCCCGCCGACCGGGCTGGTGGTGGTCGAGAACACCCACAACCGGGGCGGCGGCGTGGTCTTCCCGCCGGCGCTTGCCGAGGAGGTCTGCACCGCGGCGGCCGAGCTCGGCCTCCAGACCTATCTTGACGGCGCCCGGCTGCTCAACGCGGCCTGCGCGCTCGGCGTCGCCCCGGCGAGGCTGGCGGCGCCGTTCCGGCTCGCCGGCCTCGCGCTCTCCAAGGGCCTCGGCTGCCCGGTCGGCAGCCTGCTCGCCGGCAGCGCCGCCGACATCGTGACGGCGCGGCGCCATCGGCGGCTGTTCGGCGGCGCGCTGCGCCAGGCCGGCATCCTCGCCGCCGCCGGCCTCTACGCGCTCGATCACCATGTCGAGCGGCTGGCCGAGGACCACGCCAATGCGCGGGTGCTGGCCGAGCGGCTCTCGCAGGCCCAAGCGATCGAGCTCGATCTCGCCACGGTGCAGACCAACATCGTCATCTTCCGCACGCCGCCCGGCGCGCCCGACGCCGCCGCCGTGGTCGCGGCGGCCCGCGCCGAGGGCGTGCTGGTCAGCGCCTTCGCCCAGCGCACGGTGCGCGCCGTCACGCATCTCGACGTCACGCGCGAGCAATGCCTGCGCGCCGCCGAGGTGCTGGCGGCCATTCTCGGCTGAGAGGCCGTGCCGACCTCGCCCTTCGACAGGCTGCCATGAAAGTCGAGGTCTGGAAGCCCCTCGCCCACGAATTGGGGCGCGACCGCGCCGGCCTGCGTGAGATTGTCCAAGGACGAGGCCGGCGCGGTCGCAGGGGATGAACTCTCTGCTGCGCACGATTATACAACTTCAGGCGCATAATCTTTAACCAGGTATCTTTCCCTCGTAATAGGAATTCCATTCACGCGCCCGTAGATTGACACGCGACAGGCAATCGCCGGTGCCGAACGATTCTGCCCGAGCCAGACGCGATCAACAGCGCCCGGGACCTCATGCGAGTCGACATCGGGACTGCACCCCGCACCGATGTGCCGCGGCTGCGTTTCGACGCGGAACCGCACCGGCGGGCGCGTCGGCGCGCCGAGGTCGTCCCGGCCGCCGCGCCGTGCCGCGCCTTCGACATCGTGGCGCTGCCCGGCCTCGCGGAACTCTGGCGCCGGTCGACTGGCGACCCGCGTATCTGCGTGGCGCTGCTCGACGGTCCGGCCGATCTCTGCCATCCCAGCCTCGCCGCGGCGGACCTCGCCATGGTCGAGACGACGGCAACGACGCCGGCCACCGGCGGCGCCGCGTTCCGGCACGGGACCCACGTCGCCAGCATCGTCTTCGGGCGCCATGGCGGCCCGGTGCCCGGCATCGCGCCGGGGTGCCGCGGCGTCATCCTGCCGATCTTTGCCGACGGGCCCGACGGCGGGGTGCGGCCCTGCTCGCAGCTCGATCTCGCCCGCGCGATCCTCCAGGCGCTGCAATGCGGCGCACAGGTCATCAGCATCAGCGGCGGCGAGCTGTCGGCGACCGGCACGGCGCATCCCATCCTGACCGGCGCCATCGAGCGCTGCGCCCGGGCCGACGTGCTGGTCATCGCCGCGGCCGGGAACGAGGGCTGCGACTGCCTGCACGTCCCGGGGGCGCTGCCGGGCGTGCTCGCGGTCGGCGCCATGACGGCGCAGGGACTGCCGGCCGGGTTCAGCAACTGGGGCAGCCGCTATGGCGCCCAGGGCATCCTGGCGCCGGGGCAGGACATCCTGGGCGCGGCGCCGGGCGGCGGCACGGCCATCCAGAGCGGCACGAGCTACGCCACGCCGATCGTGGCCGGCATCGCCGCCCTGCTCCTCGGCCTGCAGCTGGCGCAGGGGCGCCGGCCGAGCCCGAGCCAAGTGCGCGCGGCGCTCCTCGACAGCGCGACCGGCTGCGACGGCGAGGCCGCTTCCTGCCGGCGCTTCCTCGCCGGCCGTCTCAATCCCGAGGGGGCAACGATGCAGATCACCACGGCGACCGACGAGCCCGTCAGCCACGAGCAGCAGGAGCCCGGGCCTCGCCCGGCGCCGACGGCAGCCCCGCGCGAGCCCGTCGCCGGCCCGGCGCGACAGGTCGGTCCTCCCGAGGGCCGCATCCACGCCTCCGGCTGCGGCGGCGCCGACGGCGGCGCCTGCAGCTGCGGCGCGACGCAACCGCAGCTGGCCTTCCCGCTCGGCAGCCTCGGCTTCGACTTCGGCAGCGAGGCGCGCCGCGACTCGATCCAGCAGCACATGGCCGGGCCCGGCAACCCGCACGACCCCGCGCAGCTGCTGGCCTACCTCGAGAGCAATCCGTGGGATGCCGCGTCGATCCTCTGGACGCTGAGCCTCGACGCGACGCCGATCTACGTCGTCCAGGCGCGCGGCGCCTTCGCCGACCTCGCCTATCGGCGGCTCGGCCAGTTCCTCGCCGAGCAGGTCGGCGGCGAGGTCGAGCGGGTCTCGATCCCGGGCCAGGTGGCCGGCAGCGCCAGGCTGATGTCGGGCCAGGTCCTGCCGGTGCTCTGGGCGGAGCCGCGCGGCATGTACAGCTGGACCACGGCGGCGCTGCTCGGCGAGGCCGGCCGGAAGCCGGGACGCCGCCGGTCCGGCGAGGGCGGCGACGGCGCCGACGAGGCGGTCGCCAACTTCCTCCGGCGCGTCTATGACGAGCTGCGCAATCTCGGGCTGGCGCCGCAGGAGCGCGCCCTCAACTACGCCGCGACCAACGCCTTCCAGGTCGCGCAGGTCTTCGCCGACGCGCTGCGGTCCGAGCTGGAGCTGGACACCATCGCCGTCGAGCGCAGCCCGATCTGCCGGCCAGACTCGGATTGCTGGGACGTCCGGCTGATCTTCTTCAACCCGCGCAAGCTCTTCGAGCAGGCGCGCAAGGTCTACCGCTTCACGGTCGACGTCAGCGACGTGGTCCCGGTCATGGTCGGGCCGGTGCGCTCGTGGTCCGTGCGATAGGTACCGATTCATCCCCATGGAGGTCATGCGATGAGGCTCCCCATCCAGTCCGCCGGCCGCCAGCGCGCCGCCGGCGCCGTTCCCGCCATCCCGGCGCACGCCGTCCGGCCGGCGCAGGCCTCGGGCTTTGTCTGGCGGCCCCCGCGGCGGCGGATCGGCGGCCTGGTGGCCAACCCGCCGCGCGGGCCGGTGCAGGCGTCGATCGACCGGTCCTGCACCTACGGCAACGACAACATCGCGCGCTGCGACTACTTCTTCTGGGACTGCGGCGACGATGATGTCTGCGTCCAGGGCGGGACGATCTTCACGGAGTGCTTCGACGACTATGGGCGCAAGGTGCCCTGCTGACGCGGCGGTCGCGACCGCGAGACAGCTGCCGTCACCCAGGAGAGGAACCATGAGGCTTCCACGACCCTCGCCCGGCGCCGTGCGCGCCGCGTCGGGCAGCCCGCCGCAGTGCAACGTCGGGCCGTCCGGCTCGCTCGCCGGCCGCGGCCGGCCGGCGCAGCCGCTGCTGCCGGTGCCCTGGCTGCCGATATGGATCGCCGCCAAGTGCACGGTCTTCTCCAGCATGATCTGCTGCCCCTGCGGCGGCGGCAGCGGCTACTCCGGCGTTTGCTGCCACCCCAGGCACTGAGGGAGACGGGCAATGAGGCTGCCGAGGCAACGCGGCGGGATCGCGCGCGACGGACGGGCGGGCCGGGTACGCGGCGGGGCGATGCCGCAGCAGCAGGGTCGCGCATTCCACGTCCGGCGTGAGCGGGTGGGCTGGCTCGATCCCGGCGAGTGCGTCCCGAACTGCGTCTGCATCTCGCCGATCGGCTGCCCCTGTTGCGAGCCGGTCCTCACGCTGCCCCGCCCTCCCTTCGGCTGAGGGGCCGCGGCATCACTCCCCGAACGGGATCGTCAGCTCGGTCTCGTCCGTGTCGACGACGAAGACGGCGAGCAGCCTGGCCGGCTGCGTCTCGCTGGCATTGGCGCTGATCGCGTGGCGGTCGCCGGGCAGCTCGGTGAAGCTCTGCCCGGCGGTGTAGACCGTCGCCGGCCCGTCATTGATCTGGCTGCGGATCGCGCCCTCGAGCACCGTCGCGTAGATGAAGGCGGACTTGGCGTGCGTGTGGCCCGGCGAGTAGCCGCCCGGGCCGTACTCGACGAGCACGCCCTTGACGCTCTTGCCCGGCACGTTCGGCAGCGCGTGCTGATAGACCAGGGTCACCTTGGCGTTCTTCGCCTCCGCCGCGTCGGCGTGGACGCCGCCGAACGGCAGGGCGGCGAGAAGCAGGGGAAGAAGGGTGCGTTTCATGATGCCCACTCCTCGTCGATCAGGCTCCCTTGCGTGAGCGGCTGAGCCATTCGTCCAGCCCGATGCGCCCGAGGCGGGCTTCGCCGAGCGGCACCAGCGAGCGCTCCTCGACCGTGCCGCCGAAATAACGTGCCCCGGGATCTCTGACGACCTCGCGCGGATCGCCGACCGCCTTCAGGTAACGGGCGACGAAGGTGTCGAAGGGCGCCCGTTCCGGCCCGGCGATCTCGACGATGCCGTTGCGCGGCGGGGCGAGCGCCACCTCCGCGACGATGGCGGCGACCTCGGCCGCCGCGATCGGCTGGAACAGCCCGGGCGAGACCCTGACCTTGCCGCCGTCGGCGGCCGATTCGGCGATGGCGCCGAGGAACTCCAGGAACTGGGTCGAGCGGATGATCGTGTAGGGAATGCCGGAGCCCTCGACCAGCTTCTCCTGCGCGACCTTGGCGCGGAAGTAGCCGTTGTCGGGCGTCCGGTCGGTTCCGACGATCGACAGCGCGACATGGTGCCGGACACCCGCCGCGGCCTCGGCCGCGGCGAGATTGCGGCCGGAGGTCCGGAAGAACTCGAGCACCGCCTTGTCCTCGAAGGACGGCGAGTTGGCGAGGTCGACCACGACCTGCGCGCCGGCAAGCGCCTGATTGAGCCCCTCGCCGGTGATGCTGTCGATGCCGTTCTTGGGCGAGGCGGCGACGACCTCGTGTCCGCCCTGTCGCAGGATGGCGACGGCCTTCGAGCCGATCAGGCCCGTACCGCCGATGATCACGACCTTCATGGTCCAGCCCCTCCGCAACGCTAACCGGAGTTGTGCGCTAGACCAGTATAGGCGGTTCCTCGCGGCACGGCGTCATGTCAGATGCATGACACAGGTGAAGACCGTGCCGGCCTCGCCCTTCGAGAAGCCGAGGGCGAGGCTCTGGCAGCGAGTGTCGCCGGAGGACGCCTAGTGCAGCAGGCGCTCGGCGATCTGGACGGCGTTGAGCGCGGCCCCCTTGAGCAGCTGGTCGCCGACCGCGAAGAGGGCGATCGAGCGGCCCTCGGAGTCGCTGAGGTCGCGGCGGATGCGGCCGACCAGGATGTCGTCCTGGCCCGAGGCGTCGCGCGGCATCGGGAAGTAGTTGCGCTCGACGTCGTCGACCAGCCTGACGCCCGGCGCCGCGGCGATCAGCGCACGCGCCTCCTCCGGCGTGATCGGGTGCTCGCACTCGAAGGTCGCCGAGACGGCGTGGGCGCGCAGGACGGGCACGCGCACGCAGGTCGCGGCCACCCGGATGTCGGGATCGCCGAAGATCTTGCGCGTCTCCTTGATCACCTTGGTCTCCTCGTCGTTGTAGCCGGTCGACGGGTCGATCTTGGTGTTGTGGCTGAACAGGTTGAAGGCATAGGGGTGCGGCAGCACCTTGGGCTGGTAGTCGCGCCCCTCGAGATAGGCGCGAGTCGATTCCCGCAGTTCCTCCATCGCCGCCGCGCCGGCGCCCGACGCCGCCTGGTAGGTGCTGATGATCAGCCGGCGGATGCGGTTCTGCCGGTGGATCGGCCAGAGCGGGGTGATGGCGATGATCGCCGCGCAGTTCGGGTTGGCGATGATGCCGCAATGGTCGGCGATGCGGTCGGCGTTGATCTCCGGCACGACCAGCGGCACGGCCGGGTCCATGCGGAAGGCCGAGGAGTTGTCGACCACCACCGCGCCCTTCTGCACGGCGATCGGCGCGAACTCGCGCGAGGTCGCGCCGCCGGCCGAGAACAGCGCGATGTCGACGCCGGCGAAGCCGTCGGCGGAGAGCGCCTCGACCGGCAGGTCGGTGCCGGCGAAGGGCAGCCGCTTGCCGGCCGAGCGCGGCGAGGCGAAGAGCTTCAGGCCGGAGAGCGGGAAGCGGCGCTGCTCGAGGCAGCGGATCAGCTCGATGCCGACCGCGCCGGTGGCGCCGACGACCGCGACGACGGGATCGCTCATGGTGCTACCTCCTCGGGCTCGACCGTCGTCGGGGCGCGCGCGGCGCCCCCGACAGGGCGAACAGGGCCAGGCTGGCCAGGTATCTCGACAGCATGCTCTTCTCCTTCGAAGCCGGGAGACGAGCGCCTGATAAAGCAAAGGCCCCGTCCGTCGCCGGCGGGGCCCCCAGGTGCGCTATGCCGCTCGCGTCAGCAGGCGACCGCCCGGGAAGCCCCACCGGCGGGCTTCTTGGTCTCGGTCTTGCGCTTGCAGGTCGCGGTCATGGCGGCGTCTTCCTAGCCGAACGGACGACCGAAGTAAAGCTATCCCGCGAGGCTGACCCCGACCAGCCGGCCGATCCCCCAGGTGATGGCGGCGGCGGCGAGGCCGATGGCGAGCTGGCGGACGGCGGAGAGCACGACGCCCCGGCCGGTGAAGAGCGAGGTGCCGGCGCCGATGCCGACCAGCGCCAGCCCGCCGAGCGCCAGGCTGGCGAGCACGGCGGGCGTGCCGTCGAGGATGAAGAAGGGCAGCACCGGCACCAGGGCGCCGAGCGCGAACAGGCCGAAGGAGGTCGCGCCGGCGGTCCAGGGCGAGCCGCCGAGCTCGGCCGGGTCGATGCCGAGCTCCTCGCGCGCCAGCGTGTCGAGCGCCGTCTCCTTGTTGCCGATCAGCGTCGCGGCGAGGCGCTCGGCCTCCGCCTGGCTCAGCCCCTTGGCCTGGTAGATCAGCGCCAGCTCGGCCTTCTCCTCCTCCGGGCTCTGCTCCAGCTCCTGGCGCTCGATGTCGATCTGCCGCTCGGCGAGCTCGCGCGCCGAGGTCACCGACAGCCACTCGCCCATCGCCATCGAGCAGGCGCCGGCGACCAGGCCGGCGAGGCCGGTGAGCAGGATCATCTGGCCGGCGGCCTCCGCCCCGGCAACGCCCATCACCAGGCTGAGGTTCGAGACCAGCCCGTCATTGGCGCCGAGCACGGCGGCGCGCAGCGCGTTGCCGCCGGTGCGGTGCCGGCCCTCCAGCCGCACCCAGGCGGCGCCGGAGAGGCCGCCCGGCAGGCCGCCGGCCACCGCCCGCACGACGCGGGCGTGGGAGCGCTCGTCGCCGGGCAGCCCGGCGGCGACGGCCTCCGGCTGGGCGTCGTACTGAGCGCTGTCGCTCTGCTCCAGCGCGTTGATGGTCGGCAGCACGAAGCCCGGCCCGAAGCGGCGCGACAGCCAGGCGAGCGCCCGGCTGCGCCAGCCGACCCGCAAGCCTCCGACCTGGGCGCCGACCCGGTCGAGCTGCTTCTTCCAGAACTCGGCATGGGCCGACTCGACGGCCGCCAGCCGGCGATAGACCTCGGCCAGCTGCGGGTCGGATTCCGCGTCGGCCAGGGCCCGGTAGAGGCTGGCGCTGTCGATCTCGCCCTGCAGGTTGGCGCGGTAGCGCGCGACGTCGTCCCGGGCCGCCATCACGCCCCCTCCCCGCGCAGCCGGCGCAGCTCGTCCTCGGCGACGTCCTGGCGGATCGCGCCACGGGCGATCAGCGCCCGGGCGACCAGCGCGATCTCGTCGCCGCTGGCGCCGGCCATCATCGCCACGTTCTGGGCATGCAGCTTCATGTGGCCGTGCTGGATGCCGGTGGTGGTCAGCGCCCGCAGCGCGGCGAACTGCTGCACCAGCCCGACGGCGGCGGCGATGCGGGCGAGCTCGTCGGCATGGGCGACGCCGAGCAGCCTGAGGCAGGCCTGGGCGGTCGGGTGCAGCCGGGTGGCGCCGCCGACCAGGCCGACGGCGAGCGGCATCTCCAGGCTGCCGGCGATGCCGCCGCCGGGCGCCGGCTCGTAGCGGGCGAGCGGCCGGTACTGGCCGGAGCGCGCGGCGAAGGCGTGGGCGCCGGCCTCGACGGCGCGGCTGTCGTTGCCGGTCGCCAGCACCACCGCGGTGACGCCGTTCATCACCCCCTTGTTGTGGGTGGCGGCGCGATAGGGATCGGCCTCGGCGAACTGCCAGGCGGCGACGATGGCGTCGCGCACCACGGCCGGATCGGCGCCCTCGACGGCCAGCGCGTCGGCCGGCCAGAGGGCGCGGGCCCGCACCAGCCGGCGGTCGGCGAGGTTGGAGACGATCCGCAGGCTGGCCTTGCCGCCGGTCCAGCGGGCGAGGTGCGGCGCCACCGCCTCGGCCATCGCATTGACCGCGTTGGCGCCCATCGCGTCGCGCGTGTCGACCACGAGGTGGACGATGACCATCGGCCCCGCCGCGGTGGCGAGCTGCCGCACCTCGACGTCGCGGAAACCGCCGCCCAGCCGCAGCAGCACGGGATCGACCTCGGCGCAGAGGGCGGCGATGGCGTCGCGCCGCTCCAGCACGACGAGGCGGGCATGAGCAGGGTCGGGCAGCCCGACGAGCTGGATCTGGGCGATCATCAGCGGCCCGCTGCTCGAGGTCAGGACGCCGCCCGTCTCGCGGCACAGCCGGGCGCCGTTGGAGGCGGCGGCGATCACCGAGGATTCCTCGGTCGCCATCGGCACCAGCAGGTCGCGGCCGTCGACGCGAACGTTGGTGGCGAGACCGAGCGGCAGGCTCATCCGGCCGACCGCGTTCTCGACCAGCCGGTCGGCGAGCTCGATCGGCAGCGCATCCGCGCCGGAGAGCGCGGCGAGCGCGGACTCCTCCAGCCCGGCGAAGGCGGCGGCGCGCGCCCGGCGCTCCGCCGGCGTGAGCGCGGCAAAGCCGGGCTGGCGCGACGATCGGCTGTCCATGTCATCTCTCCGCTGGGGCATCTCTCCGCCGGGCGGTTCGGGAAAAGAGAGAATCCGAGCGATCCACCCCATGCCCCGCGGGCATGCGACACGACACATGTCGCGAACAGACGAGTTCTCGCCCGGCGGGGCGAGCCTGCCGAAGCGCCGCTGCGGACGAGCCTGTCGAGAATCTCATTTGCATCATAGGCGACGGGGCCGGATCCGGTCAAAGCAATGCCGCCGGAACCACGCCGGAACCACGCCGGAACCCTGGGCCCGCCTGCCGGGTTCGCGAGCGAGCGGCCGGTGGAGGCGGAGATGAGCGACGGGCAGAGGATCACGGTGCTGGGCATCGCCGGCAGCCTGCGGCGCGGCTCCTACAACGCGGCGGCGCTGCGCGCGGCGGCGGCGCTGGCGCCGGATGGGGTGACGGTGGAGATCTTCGACGGGCTGCGCGAGATCCCGCCCTATGACGAGGACGTCAAGCAGCAGGGCTTTCCGGCGCCGGCCGAGGCGCTCCGCCAGCGGATCGCGGCCGCCGATGCGCTGCTGCTGGTGACGCCCGAGTACAACTACTCCGTCCCCGGCGTGCTGAAGAACGCCATCGACTGGGCCTCGCGGCCGCCGAGCCAACCCTTCGACCGCAAGCCGACGGCGATCATGGGCGCCAGTCCGGGCACCTTCGGCACCGCCCGGGGGCAGCACCACCTCCGCCAGATCCTGGTCTCCGTCAACGCGCTGGTGGTCACCCGGCCGGAGGTGATGATCGGCCAGGCGGCGAGCCGCTTCGACGCGGAGGGCAACGTCACCGACGAGGGCACGCGGAAGCTGATCGCGGAGCTGCTGGCCGCGCTCAGCGACTGGACGCTGCGGCTGCGGGGGTGAGGCGGCGCCTCACCCCTGCCCGCTCAGGCCGCCGCGGTCGCGTGGGCGGGGTAGTCGGTGTAGCCCTTGGCGGTGCCGCCGTAGAAGGTCTCGCGATCCGGCGGGTTGAGCGGCAGCCCGGCGCGGAGCCGGGCCGGCAGGTCCGGGTTGGCGAGGAAGGTGGCGCCGAAGCTGACCAGGTCGGCCTGCCCGGCGGCGATCGCCGCGTCGGCAGCCGCCCGGTCGTAGCCGCCATTGACCATCAGCGGCCCGTTGAAGGCGGCCTTGAGGGCCGGCGCCAGTGGATCGGGCGTGCCGACCGGCTCGACGATGTGGAGGTAGGCGAGGCCGAAGCCGGAGAGCGCGGCGGCGGCGTGCCCGAAGGTCGCGGCGGGATCGGTGTCGTGCATGTCGTTGAACTCGCCGCGCGGCGACAGCCGCACGCCGACCCGCCCGGCGCCCCAGACGCCGGCGACCGCCTCGGTCACCTCGAGCAGGAAGCGGGCGCGGTTGGCGACGCCGCCGCCATAGCGGTCGGTGCGCTTGTTGGTGCCGTCGCGCAGGAACTGGTCGATCAGGTAGCCGTTGGCGGCGTGCAGCTCGACGCCGTCGAAACCCGCGGCCTGCGCCCGGCGGGCGCCCTCGGCGTACTGCGCCACGACCTGCGGCACCTCGTCGGTCTCCAGCGCGCGCGGCGTCGGGAAGGGCTGCATGCCGGTGTAGGTGACCGCCTGGCCGGCGGCGGCGATCGCCGAGGGCGCCACCGGCGCCGCGCCGCCCGGCTGCAGCGAGGGGTGCGAGATGCGGCCGACATGCCAGAGCTGCAGGAAGATGCGGCCGCCGGCGGCGTGCACGGCGGCGGTCACCGCCCGCCAGCCCTCGACCTGGCTGTCGGTGTGGATGCCCGGGGTGCGCGGATAGCCAACGCCCTGCGGCGAGACCTGGCTCGCCTCGGTGACGAGCAGCCCGGCCGAGGCGCGCTGCGCGTAGTAGGTCGCGTTGAGCGGCACCGGGGCGTTGCCCTCCCCCGCCCGGTTGCGGGTCATCGGCGCCATCACGACGCGGTTCGGCAGGGTCAGGGCGCCGATGGCGATCGGCGTGAACAGGTCGGGCTTGGGCATCGGGTCGGCCTCGCGAGAGAAGTATGTGTTCGCATACTTGTCTCAGGCCGGCGTCCCGTCAAGTACCCACATACATACAATGCCGGACCACCTCGCCGTGCTACAATCCGGCTGCCATGACGACCCGGTCCGACGACCGCGCATCCGACCCCGCGCCGCCCGGCTGCGCCGCCGGGGCGGTCGAGTGCGCCCGCCGCAAGCGCGACAAGGAGGCCACGAAGCAGGCGCTGCTGGCGGCCGCCATGCAGGTCTTCGCTGCGCACGGCTACGACGCCGCCACGACGCGCGAGATCGCCGCCCGGGCCGGCAGCAACGAGCAGCTGATCCAGCGCTATTTCGGCGGCAAGGCCGGCCTGCTGCTGGCCGTACTGGAACGCTACGGCAGCGCCGAGCGGCAGGCCTGCACCCCGCCCCCGGCGCAGGGCGGCGTGGCCGACGAGATCGCCGGCTTCCTCGCCTTCCACCTCCGCCATGGCTGGGCGTGCCGCGACTTCCTCCGGGTCGCGCTGGGCCGCGCCATGGTCGACCCCGAGGTCGCGGCCGAGCTCGGCCAGCTGGTCACGGCGAGCCGCGTACCCTGCCTGCGGCAGCGGCTCGAGGCGCTGCGCGACCGGGGCGCGGTCGCGGCCGGCGCCGACCTCGAGGCGGTGGCGACCGCGCTGGCCAGCCTCAGCTTCGGGCTCGGCTTCATCGACCAGGTGGTGTTCGGCCGCGCCGCGGCGCAGACCCGCGCGGCGATCGACGGCCTCGCCGGCGTCATCGCCGCCGGGCTGGCGCCGGAACCGCGCGGCGCGGACGCCGTTGCCACCGGCATGAAGCGCGAGCCGAAGAATGGCGACGAGGTCGCCTGGCAGACCGCCCAGGGCGAGACCCGCGGCAAGGTGGTGCGCAAGCTCACCGCCGCGACCAGGGTCAAGGGGCACGCGGTGAAGGCGTCGAAGAAGTCGCCGCAGTTCCTCGTCGAGAGCGCCAAGACCGGCGCGCGGGCGGCGCACAAGGCGAGCGCGCTGAAGAAGCGGTAGCCGACCTCTCGGTGGCCGGCAGGGCGGCATCGGTGCGGCCGAGGCGATGATGGACTCTCGCCGAGGCCCGCGCCTCTCCTCTTCCCGAGGCCGCCCAAAGCTCGTCCTGAGACGAGGAGCACGCGGGGCGTGCACCACGATCGCTGAAAGTACACGCGCAGGGCGCCACAGCGCCCCTCTCCCCTTGCGGGGGAGGGCTGGGGTGGGGGTGCCGCCCGCACGGCGCCTGGGGCCACCCCCCCTAACCCTCCCCCGCAAGGGGGAGGGTGCGCACAGCGCCACCCTCGACTTTCATAGCAGCTTGTCGAGGGCGAGGTCGGCACGGCCGCGCCGTCTATAGCAGCATCAGCAGCGCACCGGTGGCGGCCAGCGCTGCCGTCCAGATGGCGTCGAGGTTGATCCAGGCGCGGCGCAGGATGGCGACGCCGATCCAGCGATAGACGGCGAGCGCGATCAGGGCGGTGACCGCCAGCATGGCACCGCTGTGGACGCCGACCGCCGCCAGGGTGGCGCCGGCGGTGCGCGGCACCGACGGCGTGCCGGTCAGGCAGAGCGGCATCAGGGCGGGCAGCAGCATCAGCCCGGCGCCGTGCGCGGTCGCCATCAGGAAGGACCAGAGCGTCAGGCCGAGGCCGCCCACGGTCATGCCGAAGCGCACGCGGTGCCGGTGGCCGTAGACGGCGTGCCAGGCCGCCGCGGCGAGCAGCAGCAGCCCGGCCGCCAGCCGCAGCGGCCCGGTGGCGACGACGAAGCCGGTCGAGACGACCACCGCCGCCACCGCCGCGATCGCCGCGGCATGGCCGAGGACGATCGGCGGCAGCGCGCCGAGCACGGCGCCGAGGCGCCCGCGATGGAGCCCGAGCGCCACCGCGAACAGCCAGCCCATCGCCGGGTTGAGGCCGTGGAAGCCGCCCAGCCCGGCGAGCAGCAGCCACGGCCATGCCTGGCCCATCCGGCCCCGCCGCTAGGGGTAGCAGTAGGAGTCGGAGGAGCAGTCGCCGCCCTCCAGCCGGATCTGGTGCGGCCGGTGCGGCGCCGGCCAGTCGACGAAGAAGCGCTGGTCGAAGGCGATGCCGCCGGCGGGATCGGCATCGAGCTTGACCATCCAGCCGCGCAGGCCCTCCGGGTAGAACTGCTCGTCGATCGGGCCGTAGAGCGAGTTGGTGAAGTAGACGCGCCTTCCGTCGCGGCTGATCTCGACCATCTGCGGCCCGCCGTTGAGCGCCCCGTTGGCCGCCCGCGGATGCGTCGCCCGCGAGACGATGCCGCCGATCCGCACCGTGCCGGTGAGGCGCGGCGCGAACGGATCCGAGACGTCGTACTGGCGCATGTCGCCGGTGCCCCAGCAGGCGACGTAGAGGAAGCGGTCGTCCATCGACAGGTCGATGTCGGTGACCAGCGGCGGCACCGCCTTGAAGCCCTTCAGCATCGGCGGCAGCAGGTCGGGATCGGCCGGCTCCGCCGGAATGTCGATGACCTTGGTCACCCCCCACTTCGCGCCGTCGCGGTGCCAGACCCAGATCGAGGAGGACAGGTCCTCGAGGCTGAGCACGCAATTGACGAAGCCATAGGCCTTGGTCGGGTCGTGCGCCGGCCGCAGCTCGAAGACGAGCTGGCGCTTGTCGCCGAAATCGATGGTCTGCAGGTGCTTGCGCCGGTGCAGGTCCCAGAAATGCAGCCGGCGGCCGTACTTCGCGCCGAGCAGCAGCTCCGGCACCAGGCCCTGCTCGAACATGTCGGGCGTGCCCCACTCGCTGGTCACCAGCGTGTCGTGGCCGAGATGCCACCACGCGTCGTAGGCGAAGTGCTGCTCGCCGCGATCGACCTCCCATCGGCCGCGCACCTCGAAGGTCTCGTGGTCCATCAGGAAGATGCCGCCGGGCCCCTTGCCCTCGGCGTTGCCGAGCGCCGCGACATAGATGCCCTCCGGCCCGCAATGCACGGTGTGCGGCCGCGAGTAGCCGGCGCGCTCCGCCACCTCCTCGGCCTCGATCACCTTGACGATGCGCGGGCTGCGCGGATCGGGCCTGGTGTCCAGGATGTGGATGCGCGAGGACCGCAGTCCCGGCACGACGAGGTAGCGCCGCTCGCCGTGGGGATGCGGCGCGTTCGGGCACAGGCAGGACGAGCAGGCGTTCCAGCCGAAATGATGCAGCTCGTCGCCGAGCCCCGGCATGCCGACCGTGCCGACGATGCTGGAGTACCCGGCGGAGTCCGGATCGACGTCGACGACGGCGAGCGCGTCCGGGGTGCGCCGCGCCGGATCGAACGCCGCGACATAGGCGAGCCGCTCGCGGGGCGCCTTCATGGCCATGCGCGGCGACGGATAGAAGGACGGATCGGGGGTCCAGCTTGCCACTACAGTTCCCTCCCATTGCCAAGCCAGGCCGCCGGTTCCTTGCCTGGAGCGCGGCGGCGGCAGCGCCTGATGTAGGCAACAGGGGCGCGTGATAGAATGCTCCAGGCGCCCGGTTTCTTTGCCGAGACGCCGGCAGCCTCACGCAGGGGCGACAGGGATGGATGCTCTCTCCGACGTGCTCCGGGTGATCCGGCTCACCGGCGGCGTCTTCCTCGACGCGGAGTTCACGGCGCCGTGGTGCGTGCAGTCGCGCGTGGGTCCGGACGACTGCATCCCCTACCTGCCGCAGCCCGAGCGGGTCATCTCCTTCCACTACGTGGTCGAGGGACGCGCGCAGCTGCAGCGCGCCGCCGATGCCCCGATCGAGCTGAGGGCCGGGGAGATCGTGCTGTTCCCGCACAACGACCTGCACTATCTCGGCAGCGCCATCTCCCCGCACCCCGTAGACGCCCATGCGCTGATCCGGCCCTCCGAGGGCAGCGGCCTGCCCCGCATCGTCCATGGCGGCGGCGGCGAGCGGACCCACATCGTCTGCGGCTTCCTCGGCAGCGAGGCGCCCGAGGACCCGCTGCTCGCCATGCTGCCGCCGATGCTTACACTCGACGTGCGCAGCTCCCCCGGCGGCGACTGGATCGCCCGCTCCTTCGCGTTCGCCGCCAGCGAGGTGGCGACGGCCGGCCCGGGTGCGGCCACCGTGCTGGCGCGGCTTTCCGAGCTGCTCTTCGTCGAGGCGGTGCGGCGCTACGTGGCCGGGCTGCCGCAGGACGAGACCGGCTGGCTCGCCGGGCTGCGCGACGCCGCCATCGGCCGCGCGCTCGCCCTGCTGCATGGCCGCATCGCCGAGGACTGGACGGCGGAGACGCTGGCCCGGGCGGTCGGGCTGTCGCGCTCGGTCTTCGCCAGCCGCTTCGCGGCGCTGGTCGGGGCGCCGCCGATCCGCTACCTCACCAGCTGGCGTCTTCAGGTCGCCGCCTCCAAGCTGCGCGAGGGGCGGCGTTCGGTGGCGCAGATCGCCTTCGAGGTCGGCTACCAGTCGGAGGCGGCCTTCAACCGCGCCTTCCGGCGCGAGTTCGGCGTGCCGCCGGCGACCTGGCGCCGGCAGAAGCTGGCGGCCGCCAGCGGCGCGGCAGGGCTGGCGCTGCTGCCGCTCGGCTGGCTGGCGGCGATGAACCCGGGCGCCCTGCCGCTGGCGCTGATCGCCTGAGCGACCCCTACTGCTCCGGGGTCAGCACCTCGGTCCCGACCCCGGCGCTGCTGGCCACCGTCCAGGTGCCCGACATCGAGCCGTCCGCCTGGATCCTGTAGATCACCAGCCCGACATGCTCGCCCAGCTTGTAGGCGGCGGCGAAGGTGTCGCCGGAGCGCATGCAGATGCCGAGCGACTCGCCGCCAGTGTCCCAGCGGATCTCGCAGGTGGCGCCGCCGGTGGCGACGATCTGCGCCTCGCCCTTGTAGGGCGAGCCGTCCGGGTTGGTGCCGTCCACCTTGTAGCGCCCCTCGATGCCGCCGGCCGCAGCCGTGGCAACGCAGGTGACGGCCAGCAGTCCGCCGAGCAGAATGGTCCGCATCGTCCCCTCCCCACACGAAATGGTTGCGCCAAGCTTAGCAGGAATCGAAGCTGATGACCAAGCGCTCCGCCGCGCCGCGCCCCTCGACCCGGAACCTCGTCCTGGTCCTCGGCGACCAGCTCGATCCCGGATCGGCGGCGTTCGACGGCTTCGACCCGGCGCAGGATGCGGTGCTGCAGATGGAGGTGCGCCAGGAGGCGAGCTATGTCCCGCAGCACCGGCTGCGCATCGCGCTGTTCTTCGCGGCCATGCGGCACTTCCAGGCCGGGCTGCAGGCGCGCGGCATCCGGGCGCTCTACAGCCGGATCGACGACCCCGCCAATCGCGGCGACCTCGGCGGCGAGATCCGGCGCCGGTGGGAGGCGCTGCAGCCGGAGCGGCTGATCGTGGTCGAGCCGGGCGACTGGCGCGTGCGCGAGATCCTCAAGGGGCTCGGCCTGCCGCTCGAGATCCGGCCGGACCGGCACTTCCTCTGCGACCACGAGACGTTCCGGGAGATCGCCGGCGCGCAGCCGCGGCTGGTGCTGGAGCGCTTCTACCGCACGATGCGCCGGCGGCTCGACCTGCTGATGGACGGCGCCGACCCGGTCGGCGGGCAGTGGAACCTCGACCGCGAGAACCGCGCCGCCTTCGGCCGGCGCCGCCCGGCGATCCCGCCGCCGCTGGGCTTCGCGCCGGACGCGATCACCGCCGGCGCGATCCGCGACGTCGGCCGGCTGTTCCCCGACAGCCCCGGCCGGCTCGATGCCTTCGACTATCCGGTGACGGCGGCCCAGGCCGCGGCCGCGGCCGACGATTTCGTGGCGCACCGCCTGCCCATGTTCGGCACCTACCAGGACGCCATGCTGGCGGGCCAGCCCTTTCTCTTCCATGCCCGGCTCTCGGCGCCGCTCAACCTGCACCTGCTCGATCCCCGCGACCTGCTGCGCCGGGTGATCGCCGCCTACGACGCGGGCGCAGCGCCGCTCAACGCCGTCGAAGGCTTCGTGCGCCAGGTGATCGGCTGGCGCGAGTTCGTCCGCGGCACCTACTGGCGGCACATGCCGGCCTATGCCGGGCTCAACGCGCTCGACGCCGAGCTGCCGATGCCGCGCTTCTACTGGACCGGCGAGACCGACATGCGCTGCCTGGCGCAATCGATGCAGCAGCTGATCGAGCACGGCTACGCCCACCACATCCAGCGGCTGATGGTGCTCGGCCTGTTCGCCCTGCTGCTCGGGGTGCGGCCCTACGACGTGCATCGCTGGCACGTCTCGATGTTCGCCGACGCGATCGACTGGGTGTCGCTGCCCAACACGCTGGGGATGAGCCAGCATGGCGACGGCGGCATCGTCGGCACCAAGCCCTACGCCGCCTCGGGCGCCTATATCGACCGGATGAGCGACTACTGCCGGGGCTGCCGCTACGACCCGCGCCAGGCGCTGGGCGAGCGCGCCTGCCCCTTCACCACGCTCTACTGGGACTTCCTCGCGCGGCACCGCCAGCGCTTCGCCGGCAACCGGCGGATGGGCTATTCCTACAACAACCTCGACCGCAAGGACCCGGGCGAGCTGCTGGCGATCCGCCGCCGCGCCGACGCGGTGAAGGCGCAGGCGACCGCGGCGACGTTCCTGTAGCGGCGGGGCTCCGTCAGCGAGGGATGCGGTCCAGGCACGCCGCCGCGCAGGCGTCGAGGATCGCCTCCGCGTCGACGCGGTAGTGGTGGTAGAGGTCGGGCAGGTCGCCGGACTGGCCGAAATGCTCCACGCCGAGCGCGCGCACGCGCTGGCCGCGCACCGCGCCCAGCCAGCTCAGCGTCGCCGGGTGGCCGTCGACGACGGTGACCAGGTTGGCGTCGGGCGCGAGCGGCGCCAGCAGGCGCTCGACCTGGCAGCGGGCGCCGCGCTCGCCGGCCTCGCGGGCCCGCTCGGCGGCGTGCCAGGCGGCGTTGAGGCGGTCGGACGAGGTGACGGCGAGCAGGCCGGCGCCGGGGATGTCCTCGAGCAGCGCTTCGTGCGCCGCGATCGCCTCCGGCGCCAGCGCGCCGGTATAGACGATGGCGAGCTCGGAGCCCTCGGCCGGCGGCTTCAGCCAGTAGCCGCCGGCGATGATGTCGCGGCGCAGCCGGTCGTCGATGCGCCGGTCGGGCTGGGCGATCGAGCGGGTCGAGAGGCGGAGATAGACCGAGCCGCCCTTGACGTCGCGCAGCCACTCGATCTCGGAATGGCCGCTGCCGTCGCGCTGCATGTAGTCGAAGGCCCAGCCCATGATCGCGCCGAGCTCGTCGACGAAGGCCGGCTCGAAGGCGGCGAGCCCGTCCTGCGCCATGCCGATCAGCGGCGTCGAGACCGACTGGTGCGCGCCGCCCTCCGGCGCCAGCGTGATGCCGGACGGCGTCCCGACCAGCATGAAGCGGGCGTCCTGGTAGCAGGCGTAGTTGAGGGCGTCGAGGCCGCGCTGGATGAAGGGGTCGTAGAGCGTGCCGACCGGCAGCAGCCGGACGCCGAACAGGGAATGCGAGAGCCCGAGCGCACCGAGCAGGAGGAAGAGGTTGTTCTCGGCGATGCCGAGCTCGATGTGCTGGCCTTCGGGCGTCATCAGCCAGCGCTGCGCCGAGACCACCTTCTCGTCGCGGAAGGTGTCCTCCCGCCGCTTGCGCGAGAAGACGCCGCGGCGGTTGACCCAGCCGCCGAGGTTGGTCGAGACGGTGACGTCCGGCGAGGTGGTGACCAGCCGGTCGGCGAGCGGCCCGCCCTCGCGCGCCAGGTCGGCCATGACCCGGCCGAAGCCCTCCTGGGTCGACATCTCGGGCGTGGTCGAGAGCGGCAGCACGGCCGGGACCGGCACGGCGGGCGCGCTGCGGCGGCGCCGCCCCTCGCCGGCGAAGGGCACCTGGCCGAGGAAGGATTCGAGCTCGTCGGCGGGCAGGTCGAGGCCGGCGAAGCGGTCCCACTCGGCGCCGTCGCCGATCCGGTTGGCGGCCTTGAACTCGGCCATCTGCTCCGGGTTCATCAGCCCGGCATGGTTGTCCTTGTGGCCGGCGAAGGGCAGCCCGAAGCCCTTGATGGTGTAGGCGACGAAGGCGGTCGGCCGGTCGTCGGTGACGCTGCGGAAGGCGTCGAGCACCGCCTCCATGTCGTGGCCGGCGAGATTGGTCATCAGCGCCGCCAGCGCCTCGTCGTCATGCGCCTCGAGCAGCGCCGGGATGCCCGGCACCGTGCCGAGGTCGCGCAGCAGGACCTCGCGCCAGGCCGAGCCGCGCTTGAAGACCAGCGCCGAGTAGAGCGAGTTCGGGCAGGCGTCGATCCAGTCGCGCAGCGCCTCGCCGCCCGGCCGGGCGAAGGCGGCCTCCAGCCGCTTGCCGTACTTCAGGGTGACGACGCGCCAGCCGAGGGCGGAGAACTGCGCGACGATCTGCTGGAACAGCCGGTCGTTGATCACCGCGTCGAGGCTCTGGCGGTTGTAGTCGATCACCCACCAGACGTTGCGGATGTCGTGCTTCCAGGCCTCGTAGAGCGCCTCGTAGATGTTGCCCTCGTCGAGCTCGGCGTCGCCGACGATGGCGACCATGCGGCCGGGCGGCTGGTCGGACGGCGCCAGCCCCTTCAGCCGGACGTAGTCCTGCACCAGGCTGGCGAAGGCGGTGATCGCCACGCCGAGCCCGACCGAGCCGGTCGAGAAGTCGACGTCGTCGGCGTCCTTGGTGCGCGAGGGATAGGACTGCGCCCCGCCATAGGCGCGGAAGCGCTCGAGGTTCTCGCGGTCCTGCTGGCCGAGCAGGTACTGGATGGCGTGGAAGATCGGGCTGGCATGCGGCTTCACCGCCACCCGGTCGCCGGGCTGCAGCACGTCGAGATAGAGCGCGGTCATCAGCGTCGCCACCGAGGCGCTGGAGGCCTGGTGGCCGCCGACCTTGAGCCCGTCGCGGCTCGCCCGCAGATGGTTGGCGTTGTGGATCATCCAGCTCGACAGCCACAGCACCTTGCGCTCGAGCTGGCTGAGGCAGGCGAGGCGCCGGGCCTCGGGAATCGCGTTGGACAGCGGCAGGGCCTGGGGCATCGGGACGTCCGGCAAGGCTGTGGCGAGGGCGGCGCACTATAGCGCCTGCCGGCCGCGGCAGGCCAGACGAGGGCGGCGGGCGGCGCCGGGGCAGCCGAGACGCCGGAAGTTCAGGGTGGAAGTCGCGGGTGGGGCGCGATCTCAGTATCGGCTTCGTGCCGATCTGGTCGGAGCATGAAGGCCGACGGCGTGCCCGGGCTAGCGCAGCGGGACGCTTGCCTTCTGGCAGCTGGAGAGCTCGGGTGGTCCGGCGCAGGACATGCAGTAGGTGGACCCTTTCCGGACCTCGGCCTCGAACGTGAAGAGACCCGGCCTGCCGCCGGACAGGGAAAACTCCGTCGTCCCGTACTGGCAGTGCGGGCCGTTGCAGATCAGCAGGTAGGTCGTGCCCGAACAGGTCATCGGGATCCGCCCCGTCCCGTCGCGATCCCGCGAGGTAAAGCCGGACCTCCCTGGAGGCGCGAAGACGCTGTCCGCATCGGTCGGCGGTTCGAGGTGTGGATGAGCCTTAAGCCAGGCCGCGGCCATTGCCTGTCCCGCCTGGACCTGCTCGAGGCTGAGGGCTCTCGCCAGCTCGTCGGCCTTCGCCGAGGCATCGTCGTCGCCGCGCTGCGCCGCGAGCTCCATCCACATGTAAGCGGCGACATCGTCTTGCGGAACGCCACGGCCCAGCTTGCTCGCGACCCCGAGATTGTAGAGTGCGGTGGCGTAGCCGCGCTCGGCCGCCGCGCGATACCATCTCACTGCTTCAGCGTAGTCCTGCCGAACGCCGCGACCGTCTGCATACATCGCGCCGAGGTTGACCTGAGCCGCAGCATCGCCCCCCTCGGCGCCTGCGCGAAACCATCTCACCGCCTGGACGTCGTCCTGCGCGATTCCCGCGCCGGCACGGTAGTGGATGCCGAGATTGTTCGCCGCCTCGGCGAGCCCCTGCTCGGCCGCCTTTCGGTACCACTTCACCGCCTCCGCATCGTCCCGGGCGACACCGCGTCCGCCGAGCGCATAGAGGATTCCCAGCCGATACTGGGCCGCAGCATTGCCCTGCTCCGCCAGATGGCGGCACGCCGCGACGGCCTTGGCGGGGTCCGCGGCGGCGGGGTCCGCGGCGGCGCAGTCCGCCAGCTCGTCGGCGAAGGCCGGTCGGACGAGGCCGAAAGCCAGGAGGACGAGAACGCAGGCGCTCGGCAGCTTCATGATGCCGATCCCGCTCAGGGCAGGACGCCCTGCTTGCGGAGATAGGCCTCGATGTCGGGCTTGAGCGCACGGGCAGCCGCGGCGTCGCGGTCGGCGCCGGCGCGGTCGCCGGTCTGCCGCCGGGCCACGGAGCGGCCGAACAGCGAGGTCGGCATGCGCGGATCGCGCCGCAGGGCGGCGTCGAAGTCGGCCAGCGCCCGCCGCGGATCGCCGGCGCGCAGCCAGGCGAAGCCGCGGCTGTCGAGCGCCGACGGATCGCCGGGCACGAGCGTGAGGGCCTTGTTGCAGTCGGCGAGCGCGGGCTGGACCCGGCCCAGCGTGACGAGAACCCAGCAGCGGTCGTTCAGCAGCTCCACATCGGCCGGGGCCAGACGCAGGGCGGAGTCGAGATCGGCCAGCGCGCGATCGGGGCGGCCCGTCTCGCTGTAGACGCCCGAGCGCGTCGCCAGCGCCCGTTCGTCGCGCGGGTCCAGGCGGATCGAGGCATCGAGGTCGGCGAGGGCACGAGCGTAGTCGCCCCTGAGCGCGTAGACGTGACCTCGATTGCTCAGCGCCGAGGCCAAGCCCGGCTGCAGCCGCAGGGCGGCGTCGAAGTCGGCGATGGCCCGGTCGTAGTCGCCGCGACGGCCGTAGTCGATGCCGCGGGCGTCGAGCGCGTCCGGATCGTCGGGATGCAGGCGAAGCGCCGCGTCGTAGTCGGCAATGGCGCGGACGTAGTCGCCCTTGGCGTCGTAGACCAAGGCACGGTTCTTCAGGGCCCGCGCCGCGGTGCGGCTGGCGGGCGCCAGCTTGAGCACGGCGTCGTAGTCGGCCATGGCGAGATCGAGCTGGCCCTTCTCGTGGTGGGCGATGCCGCGCATGTTGAGCGCGTCGAGATGGTCGGGCCGCAGCCGCAGCGCGGCGTCAAAGTCCGCGATGGCCCGGTCGTGATCGCCCTTGGCGTCATATGCGACGCCGCGGTTGTAGTACAGGTCGGGCGTCCCGGAGCTGCCGGGCGCGAGCCGCAGGGCGGCGTCGTAGTCGGCGATGGCGCGATCGTGGTCGCCCGCGAGATCGTAGCTGTTGCCGCGGTTGTTCAGCGCCTCGACATAGTCCGGCCTGAGGCGTAGCGCCTCTGTGTAGTCGGCGATCGCCAGGTCGTACCGGCGGAGGCTCTCATAGGCCCGGCCGCGGACGTAGCGCGCCTTGGCCGCCGCCTCGCCGCGCAGCGTCCCGGACTCGATCGCCCGGGTGCAGGCCGCGATCTCGACCTCGGGCGCGGCACCGCCGGCGCAGGCCCCCTGCGGCGCCTGCTGTGCCTCCCCCAGCCGGACGGAGCGCAGCACCTGGCGCACCACCGCGTCGAACGAGTCGCGCTCGCCCCGGTCGGGCGCGGACGGATATTGCTCGGCGACCTCGAGCCAGAAGGCTTCGACATCGTGCCGGCTCGGCGCGGCGGCGTTGACCTGCCAGGCGCAGGCCAGTCCCTCGGTGCGGAGGACGGCACGCGGCGCCTTGGCCCGGCGCGCATCGGCGACGCTCTTGCGATCGAGATCGTCGTGCGCCCCGCGGTCGATCTCCAGGGCGATGGAATATTCGCGGCAGCTCGCGCCGCGCGCGGGCGCCCCCGGAGGGGCGATGTCCGAGATCCGCGAGGAGAACCGGAGATCGTTCTGCCGGTAGTTCTCCTGCCAGTAGGACTTGATCTCGCCGACCTCGTCGTCGACGAAGCTCTCCGCATCCGACCCGAACCCGATCGCGGTGTCGACGGACACGACCAGCACGTGGCCCGGGCCGAACTCCCTGACGCAGCGCGAAACCACGCCATAGGCCTGCGACCGGGCGACGCATCCTTCCGGCGGCGTGAAGGTCGGCGCCTTGGCGAAATCCTCGAAGATGTTGTCGGCGGCTGCATCCGGAACGGTCGTCAGGACCATGACCGCCGCCGCGAGCGCGCTCGCCATCCAGCGTTCGGCAACCATGGATCACATCCTAGACCGGCGGCCGGACGGCTCATTGATCCAGGTCAAGGGTCAGGATGCGGCCGCTGCGGCGAGCTCCTGCCGCAGCGCGCGGCGATAGCGGTGATAGTCGACCTCGAGCGCGTGGCGTGGCGTCGCCATCCAGTCGCGCCGGCTGCGGGCCTGCTGGCGGGCGATGCGGGCGGCGATGTCGGCGGGCGCGGTCCAGCGGCCGGCGAGCGCGGCGGCGACCAGCCGGCCCTGCAGCTCGGCCAGCGTCCAGATGCAGCCGACCGGCTGGATCAGGCCGATGAAGAAGAGGTCGCGGCGGCCCGGCGGGACGACGTTGAGATAGAGCGGCGGGATGGTGCCGGCGGGACCGAGGCCGAGCGCCTCGCGGTCGAGGAAGGGGAAGGAGACGCGGTAGCCGGTGGCGGCGACGACGCAGTCATAGGGCTCGCTGCGACCGTCGGCGAAGACCACCTGCCGGCCCTCGAAGCGGACGACGTCGGGGCGCACCGCGACCTCGCCATGGCTGATCGCGTGCAGGATCTCCGAGTTGAGGGTCGGGTGCTGCGACAGCGCGCCGTGCCGCGGCCTCGGCAGGCCGTAGCGCCGGTTGCTGCCATGGACCAGCGCGATGGCCAGCCGCGCCGTGGCGGCGCGCAACGGCCGCGGCAGCCACCAGATGCCGCCATTGACGATGTCGGTCGGCCGGCCGGCGATCAGCTTGGGGAAGAAGTGGTAGCCGCGGCGCATGCTGACGGCGCAGAAGGAGGCCACGCGCGCCGTCTCGACGGCGACGTCGCAGGCCGAATTGCCGCCGCCGATCACCAGCACCCGCTGCCCGGCGAAGGGCCGCGCCGACTTGAACTGGTGGGCGTGGATCAGCCGGCCGTCGAAGGTGCCGGGATAGGACGGCTCGAGCGGGTCCCAGTGATGGCCGCTCGCCACCAGCAGCGCGTCGCAGCGCTCGCTCGACGCGCCGGCCGGCCCGTCCAGCTCGAGTCGCCAGCCGCCTTCGGTCAGCGCCGTGGCGCGGCGCAGCTCGGTGCCGAAGCGGATCCGCGGGGTGACGCCGAAGCGATCGGCATATCCGGCGAAATAGGCCTGCAGCACCCGGTGCGAGGGGTAGTCGGCGGTGCCCGGCGGCATCGGAAAGCCGTCATATTCCGAGAGCCGGCGGGAGCTGATCGCGTGCGCCGTCTCGTAGACGCTGGAATGGCCCGGCCGCTCGTCGAAGACCCAGTTGCCGCCGACCCGGTCGTTGCGGTCGAGCAGCACGACATCGTCGAAGCCGCCCTCGAGCAGCGCGCGGCCGGCGGCGATGCCGCTCGGCCCGGCCCCCAGGATGCAGATCCGCGGCATCGGCCCCCTTCCCGCCTGCTGCGGCCCAGATAGCACGAGCCGCCCGCGCGCCGGAAGCGCTGGGGTAGCGCCCGGGCGGGCGCGCTTGACAAGCGCCGCCGGCGAAACCCACGCTGCCCGTCATCCCGCCCGGCCGCCGCCGGCCGGCCGCCATCCAGGACGTTACGCCCATGAGGCTCGAGGACAAGGTCGCGATCATCACCGGCGGGGCGCGCGGCATCGGCGCCGCGGTGGCGCGGCGCTACGCCGCGGAAGGGGCGGTCGTCGCGGTCGCCGACCTGAAGCTCGAGGACGCGGCGGGGCTGGCCGGCGAGATCGGCGGCCGCGCCTTCGGGGTGGCGGTCGACGTCACCCGGCAGGACAGCATCGACGCGCTGGTCGCCGAGGTGGTGCGCCGGGCGGGCGGCGTCGACATCCTGTTCAACAATGCCGGCATCTTCGAGATCCAGCCGGTGCTGGAGATCACCCGGGAGAGCTGGGACCGCGTCTTCGACGTCAACACCAAGGGCCTGTTCTTCACGCTGCAGGCGGTGGCCCGGCGGATGGCCGAGCAGGGCCGCGGCGGCAAGATCGTCAACCTCGCCTCGGAGGCCGGGCGGCAGGGCCAGGCGCTGGTGCTGCATTACTGCGCCAGCAAGGCGGCGGTGATCAGCATCACCCAATCGGCCGGGCTGGCGCTGGCGAAGCAGAAGATCAATGTCAACGCCATCGCGCCGGGGGTGATCGACACGCCGATGTGGGACGTCGTCGACAGCCTGTTCGCCCGGTACGAGAACCTGGCGATCGGCGAGAAGAAGAAGCAGGTCGGCCGCTCCGTCCCCTATGGCCGGATGGGCGTGCCGGAGGACATCGTCGGCGCCGCGGTGTTCCTCGCCTCCGCCGAGTCCGACTACGTGGTCGGCCAGACCCTCAACGTCTGCGGCGGGCGGCAGCTCGACTGACGTCCTCCCTCTCCCGCTTCGCGCGCGAGGGCCTTTCAGTCGCCCGCCGGCGGGGCCGCCTCGCCCCGCGGCGGGACGATGCGGAGCAGCTGGTTCAGCAGCACCGCCATCACGGTGGCCAGCGTCAGCGAGGAATCGAAGAGCGGCCGCAGCGTCGGCCCGACATCGCCGTAGAGCTGCGGCAGGATGTCGAGGCTCAGGCCGAAATAGAGCGACATGCCGATGACGAAGACGCGGCGGTTGTCGGGCTTGCTGCCGATGATGATCTGCAGCCCCGACCAGATCATGAAGCAGGCGCTGAAGACGAGGATCGCGCCGGCCACCGGGATCGGCATGATCGACAGCAGGGCGGCGAGCTTGGGCGAGAATCCGAGCAGCGCGAAGAGCGCCCCGGCGGCGATGCCGATCCAGCGGCTGGTGGCGCCCGACGCGCTGCTCATCGCGACGTTGCTCGCCGAGGTGTCCGAGGCGAGGCCGCCGAGCAGGCCGGAGGCGGTGACCGAGATCGCGTCGGCGACCAGCCCGTCGCCGATCCGCCGCAGGTCCGGGGCGCGCCAGTCATCGTCGTTGACCTTCTCGCACAGCACCAGGTTGCCGACCGATTTAAGCCCGCCGCAGATCGAGGCGATGGCGAAGGCCGGCAGCAGCGACCAGCTGAAGGAGATGTTCCAGAAGCCCTCATAGGCCGGCAGCCCGATCCACGGCGCCGCGGCGACGTGCCCGAGCTCGACGGGGGTGAGCAGCCCGGCCAGGATCGACAGCCCGTATCCCAGCAGCGACCCGAGCAGCACGCCATAGAGCCTGAGCCGCCGCCCGCCCCAGACATTGGCCCCGACCATCACCGCGAGCGCGGCGACGGCAATCAGCAGGCTGACGAGCTGGATCGGCTCCCCGGCATAGCTGACGTGGAGGAACTTGGAGGCGCCCAGCGGCACCATCCCGATCGCCACCATGAGGACGACGAGCCCGGTGATCTCGGTCGGGAACAGGAAGGCGAGCCGCGGCAGCAGCCGGCCGAACGCCACCTCGACGAGCCCGGCGGCGATCGTCATGCCGCGCATCAGCGGCAATCCGCCCGCCCAGGCGGCGCTCATCGACACGGCGAAGAAGTTGGGACCGCAGAGGTTGGGGCAGAGAAAGCCCGAGCCGATGCCGAGAAAGCGCGTCGCCTGGACCATGGTGCCGATGCCGCAGGCGATCATCGAGGCGGCGACGACGGCGCGCACCTGGGCCGGATTGCCGGAGACTTCCGAGACCAGCACGATCGGCAGCACCAGCGAGCTCGCCATCAGCATGATGTGCTGGATGGCGAGCAGCGCCAGCGCCGGCGCGGGCGGGCGCTCGTCGACCGCGAAGATCAGGCCGGCGGGGCGCTTGGCCATCGCGGCTCCGCCTCGACCTTCATCCAGATCGGGGTGGCGAGGAAGAACTCGGTCCCGACGATCATCGTCTCGCCGCCGACCGTCAGCTTGCGGGCGACGATCACCTTCCGGTCCGGCACCGCGCTGCCCGGCTTGGGCCAGAGATAGAGAACCGCCGCACGGTCGGCCTGCTGCAGCTTGGCGAGCAGCTCCTGGATCGCCGGCGCGCCGACCGCGTCCCGGAAGCCGGAGAGGTCCCGCCCCGCCATGTTCGGGTAGGCGGGGTCGACCAGCAGCCGGCCGGCAGGGTCGAGCACGAAGACATAGGTGGCGAGGAAGGCGAAGGGCGAGGCGGGATCGAGGAAGGCCTGGAAGGCCGCCGCCTTGCCGGCGCTCAGGATCAGATCGCGGGCCTCGTCGATGCTGTCCTGCACGAACTTCATCTCGATCTTGATGTTGTAGCTGCCCGCGCCCACCGCATAGACCTTGCCGTCGGGCGCGACCACCTTGCGGACATAGGCGCTCTTCCACCGCGGGTCGACCTGGCTGCGCTCCTCCCAGAGATAGAAGACCCAGCCGGCGGCGTCGGGCTCGGACCGCCGCGCGACGTCGGTGATCCAGCGGACCACCGGCTTGCCGTGGATGTCGCGCAGGTCGATCAGGTTCCGGCCGACCAGCTCCGGCGAGGCCGGGTGGAAGACGCAGGTGCCGTCGACCGCGTAGACGAAGACATAGACGTCGTCATGCAGCCAGCGCGAGCCCGCAACGGTGAAGCGGCCGAACGCCGCCGTCCCCTCGCGGGCCACCAGGTCGGCCGCATCCTCGACCATCGCGACCAGCTGCCGCGTGTCCTCGTAGGCATAGGCCGAGAGCCGATCGCTGCTCGCCGCGGCCCGCGCCGGCGGCGCCGCCACCCAGCCGGCGAGCAGCGCCAGCGCCAGCAGGATCGGCCTGGCGCGGCACAGCGGGGCAAGCAGCCAGGGGGAGATGGCCGGCATCGAGGCGAGGGTCCAGAGGGATCCGGGCGACGGCCAAGCTAGGCCGTGGCCGGAGGACCGTCAATCCATGCGCGCGGCCTCACCTCGCAATCCGCTCGATCTCGTAGATCGCCGGCCAGGTCTTGCCGGTGACCAGCAGGTGCCCGGTCGATTCCTCGATGGCGATGCCGTTCAGCACGTAGGGATAGGTCAGCGTCTTCGGGTCGGGGTTGAGGCCCTCGAGATCGATCCAGCCGACCACCGCGCCGCTGTCCGGCGCGATGATGGCGATGAAGTTGGTCTGCCAGACATTGGCGTAGATCCGGCCCTCGCGATATTCGAGCTCGTTGAGGAAGCCGACCGGCCCGACCTTGTCGTGGACGTAAATCGTCCGCCGGATCGCCATGGTCCGCGGATCGAAGGCCAGGATGGCGCTCGACCCGTTGCTCATGAACAGCGACTCGCCGTCGGTGGTCAGGCCCCAGCCCTGGGTCGGGTAGCGGAAGGTGCCGGTCGGCTCCAGGGTCGTGCGATCGTAGGAAAAGCCGATGTTGGAGAGGTAGGTCAGCTGATAGACGGTATCGCGCAGGATGGTGACGCCCTCGCCGAACTCGTCGGGCGCCAGCCGCCGCTCACGCAGGACGCGGCCGCTCGCGAGCTCGCGCTGCACCAGGCGCGAACTGCCGTAGAGGCCGGTCCCCTCGTAGAGCAGGCCGCCGCTCATCAGCAGCCCCTCGGTATAGTTGCTGGTGTCGTGCGGATAGGTCCGGAGAACCTTGAAGCCGTAGACCGGGATATCCGTCTGCCCGACGATCCGCGCCCGCGGCACCTGCCGGTAGTCGCTCGCCGGCGGCGGCGCCGCGGCGGCCGTGCCGATGGCGAAGAACGCGAGCATGGCAGCCCGCAGCAGGGCGCGTCCGGGATGCAAGCTCATTGTCCGTCTCCCCCCTGGACCCAGAAGGCGTTGCGGTCGCGGTAGTTCTCGAGGAACTGGGCGATCCGCGGATGCGGCGGGCGATGGAAGATCTCCGCCGGCGTGCCGCGGCCGATGATGCAGCCATGGTCGATGAAGACGACGGTGTCGGCGACCTGCGCGGCGAAGCCCATCTCATGGGTGACCACGGCCATGGTCATCCCCTCGCCCGCCAGCGCGCGCATCACCTGCAGCACCTCGCCGACCAGCTCGGGGTCGAGGGAGGAGGTCGGCTCGTCGAACAGCATGATGTGCGGCTCCATGGCCAGCGCGCGGGCGATGGCGACGCGCTGCTGCTGGCCGCCGGAGAGCTGCGCCGGCCAGGCCGCCTCGCGGCCGGCCAGGCCGACCTTGGCAAGCATGGCGCGGCCGCGCGCCTCGGCCTCGCCGCGCGGCAGGCGGCGGACCAGCCGCAGCGCCTCGGTGACGTTGCCGAGCGCGGTCATGTGCGGCCACAGGTTGAACTGCTGGAAGACCATGCCGACATTGCGCCGCACCCGCGCGATCTCGGCGTCCGAGGCGCGCTGCCGGGCGCCGTTGCGGCCGGCCCGCCAACCCAGCGCCTGGCCCTCGATCAGGATATCGCCGGCCGAGGGCTCCTCGAGGAAGGCGATGGAGCGCAGCAGCGTGCTCTTGCCCGAGCCGGACGGGCCGATCACGCAGACCACCTCGGAGCGGCGGATCTCGAGGTCGACGGCGTCGAGCACGACATGGTCGCCGAAGCGCTTGGTGAGGCCGCGCAGCACCACCAGCGGCTCGCCGATCGCCCGGCCGCTCATGCCGGCCGCACCATGAAGCGGCCGACCCGCGCCTCGACGCGCCGGCCGAGCCAGGCGGTGCCCTCGACCAGCGCCCAGTAGGCGAGCGCCAGGATGCCGAGCGTCGGCACGTAGGCGAAGGTGCGCGAGCCGATCGCGGTGACCGCCATCAGCAGCTCTGGCACGGTGGCGATCGACAGGACGGCGGTCTCCTTGCTCAGGATGATGATCATGTTGACCAGCGACGGCAGGATCACCACCAGCATCTGCGGCAGCTGGATGCGGCGGATCGCCTGCCAGCGGGTGATCCCGACGCAGGCCGCCGCCTCGAGCTGGCCCTTCGGCACCGAGAGGAAGCCGGCGCGGAACAGCTCGGCGAAGTAGGCGCCGCCATAGATGCCGAGCGCGAGGATGCCGGCCGGGATGGGATCGAGGCTGAGGCCGAAATACGGCCCGCCGAAATAGAGGATGAAGAGCTGGATCAGGAAGGGCGTGCCGCGGATCACCTCGATATAGACGCGCAGCACGGCGCGCAGCGCGGCGCCGAGATAGAGCTGCGCGACGGCCACCGCGAAGCCGATCGCCAGCCCGAGCACGACGCCGGAGACCCAGCACAGCAGGGTGACCCCCAGCCCGCTGAGGATCTCGCGCCAGCTTTCGAGCAGGACCGCGGGATCGATGGTCATCGCAGCGGCGCCCGCGCCAGCCGCCGCTCGAGCAGACCGCCGAGCAGCGCCAGGCAGCCATTGATCGCCAGGTAGACCGCGCCGGCCGCGACGTAGATCTCCAGCGGCCGGTAGGTGCTGGTGGCGATGTTCTGGCTGGTCCGGGTCAGCTCGGCCACCCCCACCACCGAGATCAGCGAGGAGGACTTGAGCAGCATGATGGTCTCGTTGACCAGCGCCGGCAGGGTCAGCCGCACCGCCTGGGGCACCAGGATGCGGGCGCTGGTCTGCCAGCGGCTGAGGCCGAGCATGACGGCCGATTCCGTCTGGCCGCGCGGCAGGCCGAGGAAGCCGCCGCGCAGGATCTCGGCGATGTAGGCGGCGGTGCAGAGCGCCAGCGAGCCGACCGCGGCGACGATCGAGGGCACGTTGATGCCGGCATGCGGCAGCAGGTAGTAGATCAGCAGCAGCTGCACGAGCAGCGGCACGCCGCGGAAGAAGCTGACATAGAGCGCGCCGAAGCGGCGCAGCGCGGCCTCGCGCGACAGCCGGCAGAGGCAGACCAGCGTGCCGATGCAGAAGCCGATGGCGACGGCGAGCAGCGAGACGAAGGCCGTCATCACCGCGCCCTGCAGCAGCAGCGGCAGCGAGCGGAGGATCAGGCCGAAGCTGAACACGACGCCGCGCGGTCGCACCCGCCACCCCAGCCCTCCCCCGCAAGGGGGAGGGTAAAGAGGGGCAGCGGGGACGCCATCAGCCCGACCCGCGCCTCAGAAGTTCGGCGGCGGGATGGTGTCGGGGGTATCCATCACCAGCCCGAACCACTTCTTCTCGATCGCCGCCAGGCGGCCATCCTTGTGCATCTTGACGATGGCGGCGTCGACCGCGTCCATCAGCGGCTGGGCGTCGGCGTCCTTCTTGCCGATATAGCCGAAATAGGCCTTGGCGCCGAAGGGCGGCAGGACGACCTCGAAGGTCTCCGGCCGCTGCGCGGCGACATAGGCGATGTTGGGCAGCGAGTTGCCGACGGCGACGATGCGGCCGGCGGCGAGGTCGGCATAGGCCTCGCTGTTGGAGACGTACTCGCGCAGCGTGATGCCGCCCGGCAGGCCCTCGCCGTACTTCTTCAGCTGCTCCATCTGCGAGGAGGCCTTGCCGGCGCCGACCGTCTTGCCGGCGATGTCCTCCGGCTTCGTCACGGTCTTGTCGCCGGCGCGCTTCAGCAGCGCCACGGTGGCGTCGGCGATCGGCACCGAGAAGCGGTAGCGCTCCATGCGCGCCTTGGTGATGGTGGCGGGGCCGGCCACCATGTCGTACTTGCCGGCGTCGAGCCCGGGCAGCACGCTCTCCCAGGGCAGGTCGACGAAGGTGACCTTGACGCCGAGCTCCTTGCCGACCTCCTCGAAGAGGTCGACGTTGAGGCCCTTGTGCACGCCGTTGTCGACGAAGTCGAAGGGCGCGAACTGCTCCTCCGTGCCGATCACCAGCTCGCCCTTTTGCTTGACGCTGGCGAGCAGGTCGGCGGCGCGGGCCGGCAGCGCGGCGAAGCCGGCCAGCACGGCCACGGCGAGAGCGGCGACCAGCGGGCCGCGCGCGCAGATCCTTCTCATCTCGGTCTCCCTGTCCTGTCGGCGAGGCGCCGGCCGGCGGATGCGGGCCGGGCGGCCAAACCTAATCCTTATGGCGGGACGCGACAATCGGCGGGATGCTCGGGCCACACCCAGGGGCTTGCCCGCGGCCGGGCATGGCGCGATCATCGCCCGAGCGACACGAGCATGGGACCGACCGAGGTGAGCGACCGCCGTCTGCCGATCATCGACTTCGCCGCCGCCCGCAGCCGCGATGCGGCGGGGATGGCGCGCATCGCGCGGGAGATCCACGCCGCCTGCACCGGCCCGGGCTTCTTCTACATCGTCGATCACGGCGTGCCGCAGCCGGTTCTCGACCGCGCCGTGGCGGCGGCGCACGTCTTTTTCGCCCATCCGATCGAGCGCAAGCGCGAGGTCGCGGTCAATGCCCGCCACCGCGGCTTCAACGCGCTCGGCGACGCGCTGATGTACGAGGCGCGGCGGCCCGACTACAAGGAGTTCTACAGCATCGGGCTGGAGCTGCCGGAGGACGATCCCGACGTGCTGGCCGGCCAGCCGCTGCGCGGCCCGAACAACTGGCCCGCCTTCATGCCGGAGCTGCGGCCGGCGCTCTACGACTACTACGAGGCGATCGGCGCCTGCGGCGCCGACCTGCTGCGCGCCGTCGCGCTCAGCCTCGGCCTCGACCCCGACTTCTTCGCCAGCCGCTACGCCAAGCGGCTGCAGCGCACCCAGATGGTCTACTACCCGCCGCAGCCGCCCGACCTCGGCGACGACCAGTTCGGCGTCGCGCCGCACAGCGACTATGGCTGCATCACCCTGCTCTGGCAGGACGAGGTCGGCGGGCTGCAGGTGCGCGACCGCGGCAGCCGGGAATGGATCGACGCGACGCCGATCCCCGGCAGCTTCGTCATCAACGTCGCCGACCTGCTGGAGCGCTGGAGCAACGACCGCTTCACCTCGACGGCGCATCGCGTGATCAACAGCTCCGGCCGCGAACGCTACTCGATCGCGACCTTCTACGACCCCAGCTTCGATGCCGTCGTCGACCCGCGCGACCTCGGCGTGCCGGCGTCGGAGTGCCGGTATCCGCCGGTGCTGGCCGGCGAGCACATCCTGGGGCGGATCGACCGGTCGTTCGGCTATCGCAAGAATCTGAAGGCCGCTGCCGGATAGGTCGGTGCGGTCGAGAGGCCGTATCGACTCACGCGGAGGCGCGGAGGCCGCGGAGGGGGAGTCCACGAGCGGCGAGGTGCACGCTCCGCGGCTCCGCGCCTCCGCGTGGGATCTTTTCTGTCGATCCGGCGCGCGGGCGGTGCCGTGCTATCGCAGCAGCGCGCCGACGGCGGCGACGGCGGCCTCGCCGGTGAGGTGGGCGCCGTGGGCGGTGGCGAAGGCGTCGCGGGAAGCGGCCTCGCCGGCGAAGAAGATCCGGTCGGCAACCGGCAGCGCGAGCGCGGCGCGGGCGTCGCCGTGGCCGGGGCGCGCCACCGAGTAGGCGCCGGCGATCCACGGGTCGCCCTGCCAGGCGGTCGGCTTCGCCGCGACGATGCGGTCGAGGATGGCGCTGCCGTAGAGGCGGGCGATGCTGTCGCGGGCATAGGCGATCATCGCCGCCGGCCCTTCCGCCTCGAGCTCGACGGCGAGCCGGCCGCCGAGATAGGCGGTGGCCATCGGGCGGCCGAAGGGGGCGACCTGGAAGGTGGCGCCGTCGCGGCCGGCGCCGGCGAGCTGCACGAAATGCGGCGGCGCGCCGTCGAACGGGTCGCGGTCGAAGGCGAGGCCGATCTTGTTGGCGGTGCCCATCGGCAGCGCCTGCAGCGCCGCCTCGGTGGCGGCGGGCAGCGCCGGGTGGAAGCGCAGCCGGCCGTTGGCCAGCGCCCCGGTCGAGGCGGTGACGATGACGGCGCGGGCGGCCAGCGTGCCGCGCGGGGTCTCGACCCGCACGCCGGGACCCGACCAGTCGATGCGCGTCGCCGGGCAGTCCAGCGCGACCGGCACGGCGGCGCCGTGGCGCACCACCAGGGCGCCGTAGCCGTCGACCACCGGCCAGTTCTCCCCGGTGTCGCGGTAGCGCGAGCTGTCGAAGGTCGAGACCCGCTCCGGCTCGGCCGCCATGTAGCCGGTATAGGCGCGGTCGAAATAGAGGCGGCAGGGCATGGCGGGATCGAGCGCGTCGGCGGCGGCGATGTCGCGCCCGGCGGCACCCGCCGCCTCGACCGCCTCGAAGCCGGCATGCACGGCGGCCAGCGCCGCCGCGTTCTCGGCCGGCGGCAGCCAGGCGCGGCCGTCGTGGTAGCGGCCGTCATGCACGGTCTTCAGGTAGCGCACGCCGTAGCGGTCGGCGATCCGCGCGAAGGGATTGATCGAGCCGGAATGCAGCCACTGGCAGCCATGGTCGAAGGGCGTGCCGAAGCTCTCCCACTCGGTGTCGGCGCGGCCGCCGGCACGATGCACGGCCTCGACGACGGCCGAGGCGAGGCCGGCGGCGGCGGCGGCCCGGCCGGCGGCCAGCCCGGCGGCGCCGGCGCCGACCACGACGAGGTCGAGGGTGGCGCTCACGCCGTCCCCGCCGGCCCGACCAGGCGGTCGAGTGCCGCCGCATCGAGATCGAAGATGCGGGCGACGCTGTCGCGCTGCAGGTCGATGAGGCGCTCGCCAGCGCCGGGCTCGGCCAGGCGGCAGCAGGGCACCTCCCGCCAGGCGGCGCGGAACAGCCGGACGCGGCCGGCTGGGCCGACCGCGACCTTGAGCGGGAACAGCACGCAGCCGGCCGGCTTCAGCGCCGTCCAGTCGAGGCCGGCGGCGTCGGCATATTTGTGGATGGCACAGCCGCAATGGCCGTCGCCCGCGGTGGTGACGAAGCAGCAGCGGCCGCCGGCGGTGCGCGTCGCGTGGAGCGGCACGCCGGGATGCATGCGGTCGTTCGGCCAGGTGCCGCGATAGGGCATCAGCCGGTCGGCCGGCAGCCCCGCCCAGGGCGGCGCCAGCCACGGCCGCATCGCCTCGAGATGGCCGGCGATGGCATCCCGGCGCTCCGCGTCGACCCAGGCGCCGCGGCTGCAGCAGTCGCTGCGGCAGGGCCCGTAGAGGCAGGGCTCGACCCGGTCGCAGGCGCCGGGATCGAGCTGGAGCGGGCGGCCGCGCAGCTGGACGTAGGCGGCGCGCGGGCCGATCACGACCGAAGGTGGCGGCGCGCCGCCGGGGGTTACCGCCTGCTGCCGGTTCATACTACCTTATCGCCCGTCCGGACGGCCCGCTCAAGCGCGGGCGGCGCCGCCGCAGCAGGAGTGTCGGGGATGCAGAAGGTGATGATCGTGACCGGCGGCAGCCGGGGCATCGGCCATGCGGTGGCCGCCGAGGCGGCCCGCCAGGGCTTCGCCGTCTGCATCAACTACAGCCGTTCCGCCGCACCGGCCGAGGCGCTGGCCGCCGAGATCCGCAGCCGCGACGGCCGGGCGATCGCGGTCGGCGCCGACGTCGCCCGCCGCGACGAGGTGGCAGGGCTGTTCGCGCGGGTCGACCGCGAGCTCGGCACGGTGACGGCGCTGGTCAACAACGCCGGCATCGTCGGCGGCATGCACCGGGTGGACGAGATCGACCTCGCCTCCCTGCACGCCACCTTCGAGACCAACATCTACAGCGCCTTCTACTGCTCGGGCGAGGCGATCCGCCGGATGTCGACCGCCAAGGGCGGCAAGGGCGGCGTCATCGTCAACATCTCCTCGGCGGCGGCGCGCCATGGCGGGCTGCCCGCCGAGGTCCACTACGCCGCCAGCAAGGGGGCGATGGACACCATGACCACCGGCCTGGCCAAGGAGGTCGGCAAGGAAGGCATCCGGGTGGTCGGCATCCGACCCGGGCTGATCCGCACCGAGATCCACCAGGCCCATGGCGGCGAGGCGACCATCCAGGCGCTGGCCCCGACCGTGCCGATCGGCCGCGAGGGCCTGCCCGAGGAGGTCGCGGCGGCGGTGCTGTGGCTGGTCTCCGAGCAGGCCTCCTACGTGACCGGCACGACGATCGACGTCAGCGGCGGGCGCTGAGGGGGCTGCCGCGCGGCTTTCGAGGAATCGCGTCAGCTATTCGATTGCCGAGCCGGACGGGCTGCCGCTAGGATCGGCGGCCGCCAGGGGGTTACCGGCGGAACAATCATCACGGGAGGAACGCATGCGATTGAGGCACCTCGTCCTCGGCGGGCTGCTCGCGGCCGGACTCGGCGGCGCCGCGGCACGGGCCGACCAGAGCTACACCGTCGGCTACTCGCAGTTCTGGGGCACCAACCCGTTCCTCGTCACTATGGCCAACGGCGCGCGCAAGGCGATCGCCGAGTGGAAGGCCAAGGGCGTCGACGTCAACATGATCCTGACCAACGGCGGCGACACCGACACCACCCGGCAGGTCGCCGATCTCGAGGACCTCGACGCGCAGGGCGTGCAGGGCCTGATCCTGTTCCCGGGCGACAGCATCGTGCTCGCCGAGCCGGTGAAGAACATCTTCAACAAGAAGAACATCCCGGTCGTCATCACCGACATCGGCCTGCAGTCGGGCAAGTGGGACACCTTCATCATCACCGACAACAAGGCCGGCGGCCGCCAGGCGGCCGAGGTGATGGCCAAGAACGTCAAGCCGGGCGCCAAGGTCATCGTCTTCGACCACGCCCCGGGCAACGACAACGCCCAGGCGCGCGCCACCGGGTTCGAGGAGCGGGCCAAGGAGCTCGGCCTCACCGTCGTGCCGCGCAAGCTGCTGAAGCTCAGCCTGGAGGACGGCCGCCGCACGATGGAGGACACGCTGGCCTCGATGCCCGACATCGCCGGGGTCTTCTTCATGAACCAGCTGGTCGCCCAGGGCGCCTATGCCGCGCTCGAGGGCGCCAAGCGCACCGACGTCAAGCTGGTGCCCTTCGACCTCGACCCGGTCTCCTTCCAGATGGTCAAGGACGGCAAGATCCTGGCCATCATCGTCCAGGATCCCTTCAAGATGGGCTATGAGGGGATGAACGCGATGCTGACCAAGCTGCAGGGCGGCACGCCGCCGGCCCGCATGGACCTGCCGACCCACGTGCTGACCAAGGAGAACGCCGCCGACTTCGCCAACGACCCGCAGGTCACCGGCGCGCAGTAGGCCGCCGCGCGGCGCACGGAACGAGGGCCGCCGGGAGCAGCGCTTCCGGCGGCCCTGCCCTTCCCTGCCGACACTCTCCTGCTCCCCATGAGCGACGAAGCGGCCCCGATCCTGCGCTGCGACGGGCTGGTCAAGACCTTCCCCGGCGTGCAGGCGCTGCGCAGCGTCGACTTCGCCGTGACGCCCGGCCGGGTGCACGGGCTGGTCGGCGAGAACGGCGCCGGCAAGAGCACCCTGCTCAAGATCCTGGCCGGGGTCTACCGCCCGGACGGCGGCAGCATCGCGCTGGACGGCGCGCCGCTGACGCTGGGCGGCACCGACGACGCGCTGCGCCACGGCATCGTCACCATCCACCAGGACATCAACCTGGTCGGCAGCCTGACGGTCGCCGACAACATCATGCTGAACAACGAGCCGACGGTGGGGCCGCTCGGCTTCCTGAAGCGGCGCGAGATCGACCGGCGGACGGAAGAGCTGCTGCGCTTCTACGAGATCGACGCCAGCCCGCGCGCGCTGGTCGCCGACTTGCCCAACGACGCCAAGAAGATGATCCAGATCCTCAAGGCGATCGTCCGGCAGGCCAAGGTGCTGCTGATGGACGAGCCGACCTCGTCGCTGACCGACGTCGAGGTCCGGCTGGTGCTGCGCCTGATCCGCTCGCTCGCCGAGCAGGGCGTCGGCGTGGTGTTCGTCTCGCACTACCTCAGCGAGGTCTTCGAGGTCTGCGACGAGATCACCGTGCTGCGCGACGGCGCGGTGGCGGCGAGCGGGCCGCGGGCGGCAACCAGCCGGCGGGAGGTGGTGCGCGCCATGCTGGGGCGCAGCCTGGAGGCCGCGCCGGAGCGCCGCGCCAGCGCCGCGACGGCCGAGCCCCTGCTCGCGGTCGAGGGGCTCTCGGTGCGCGGCAGCCTGCGCGACATCTCCTTCACGCTGCATCGCGGCGAGGTGCTGGGCTTCACCGGGCTGACCGGCTCGGGCCTCACCGAGCTCGCCCGCGCGCTGTTCGGCAGCGAGGACATCAAGCGCAGCGCCGGGCGCTTCGCCATCGCCGGCCGGCCGGCGGCGCTCGCCAACCCCGCCCAGTCGCTGAAGGCCGGCATGGCGCTGCTGACCAACGACCGGCTGCGCGAGGGCATCCTGCCGGACTCGCCGCTCTACGAGAACATCTGCCTGCCGATTCTCGACCGCTTCGTCGGCGCCGTGGGCCTGCTCGACCAGTCCGGCATGGTGGCGGCCGGGCGGCGGGCGATCGAGCGGCTGCGCATCCGGGCGCCCGGCCCCGGCACCATCACCAAGACGCTCTCCGGCGGCAACCAGCAGAAGGTGCTGTTCGCCAAGTGGCTGGAGACCAAGCCGAAGATCTTCATCCTGGACGAGCCGACGATCGGCATCGACGTCGGCTCCAAGTTCGAGATCCGCGGCATCATCGAGAGCATCGCGGCGGCCGGCGTCGGGGTCATCCTGATCAGCGCCGAGCTGGCCGATATCGAGAGCCTGTGCGACCGCGTGCTGGTGATGTTCCGCGGCGCCGTCGTCGGCGAGTTCGCCGGGGCGGCGATCCGGCGGGAGGCGATCCTGCACGCCTCGGTCAGCGGGAGGGGAGCGGCATGACCACCATCGGACAGGGCGCTCCGCCCTCGCGCTGGCGCGAGCTGGCGCGGCAGTCCTACGGCCTGATCCAGGCGCTCGCGGTGCTGATCCTGCTGGTCGTGGTGATCTCGCTGCTGTCGCCGCGCTTCCTCACCTGGATCAACATCTACAACCTGATGGCCCAGATGTCGGTCAACCTGATCGTCGCCGCGGGGATGACGATCGTGATGATCTCGGGCGAGTTCGACATCTCGGTCGGCTCGGTGGTGGCGCTGACCGCCGCCTGCTCCGCGGCGATCATGGTGCAGTTCGGCATCGTGCCGGCGGTGCTGAGCTCGCTGCTGATCGGCCCGGCGCTAGGCGTGGTCAACGGCATCATCGTCACCAAGGGCCGCATCCCCTCCTTCATCACCACGCTGGGCACGCTGATGATCGCCCGCAGCCTGGCCTTCGTGGTGACCGGCGGCCGGGTGATCGCCAACCTGCCCGACAGCTTCAAGGTGATCGGCCAGGGCGCCAGCTTCGGCATCCCCAACCCGTTCATCATCGCCATCGCCTGCTACCTCGTCGCCTGGGTGGCGATGACCCGCACCGCCTTCGGCAAGAAGGTCTATGCCGTCGGCGCCAACCGCACCGTGGCGATGCTGTCCGGGATCCGTGCCGACCGCATCAAGATCCTCTGCCTGGTGATCGTCGGATTCACCGCCTCCTTCGCCGGCAACATCCTGCTGTCGCGCATCGGGGCGATCCAGGCCGACACGGCGCGCGGGCTGGAGTTCGAGGTCATCGCCGGGGTGGTGATCGGCGGCACCAGCCTCTATGGCGGCCAGGGCAACGTGCTGCGCACGATCATCGGCGTGGTCATCATCGCGCTGATCCGCAACTTCCTGAACCTGTCGCGGATCGACATCTTCTGGCAGGATTTCGCCACCGGGGCGATCATCATCGGGGCGGTGCTGCTCGACGCGCTGCAGAAGCGCATCGGCCGCGGCCGCTGAAGCAACGAGAGAGGAAGCGACCATGGATCCGACGGCGACGCGCGAGCTCGGCCGCACCGGGGTGAAGCTGACGCAGCTGGGCTTCGGCGGGGCGCCGCTGGGCGAGCTCTTCGCCCGCGTCACCGAGGCCGACGCCGAGGCGACGCTGGCCGCCGCCTGGGAGGCCGGCATCCGCTACTACGACACCGCACCGTGGTACGGGCGCGGCCAGAGCGAGCATCGCGTCGGCCGCTTCCTCTACCGCCAGGACCGCGGCCAGTTCGTGCTCTCGACCAAGGTCGGGCGGGTGCTGCGCGCGCCCGCCGACACCAGCCATTTCGACACCGGCTTCTGGAGCGGCGGGCTGCATTTCGAGCACCAGTTCGACTACAGCTACGACGGCATCATGCGGGCCTACGAGGACTGCCAGCAGCGGCTCGGCATGACCCGCATCGACCTGCTGCTGATCCACGACCTCGATTTCTGGCACCACGCCACCGAGGCGAAGGTCGCTGCCTACCTGGCGCAGCTCTTCACCAGCGGCTGGCGGGCGCTGGCCGAGCTCAAGGCGTCGGGGCGCATCCGCGGCATCGGCGCCGGCATCAACGAGCTCGGCATGATGCCGCGCTTCCTCGACCTGGTGGACATCGACTTCTTCCTGGTGGCGCTGCGCTACACGCTGATGGAGCAGGACACGCTCGACCTCGAGCTGCCGCGCTGCGCCGAGCGCGGCGTCGGCATCGTCATCGGCGGCGTCTTCAGCTCCGGCATCACCGCCACCGGCGCGGTCCCGGGGGCGAAGTACAACTACGCCGATCCCTCGCCTGCGGTGATCGACAAGGTGAACCGGATCGAGGCGGTCTGCCGGCGCCACGGCGTGCCGCTGGCCGCCGCCGCGCTGCAGTTCCCGCTCGGCCATCCCGCGGTCGCCTCGGTCATCCCCGGCGCCTTCCAGCCGGCCCAGGTGGCGGCCAATCTCGGGCATTTCCGCCATGCCATCCCGGCGGCGCTGTGGGCGGAGCTGAAGCAGGAACGGCTGCTGCGCGCCGACGCGCCCGTGCCGGCCTGAACGGCGGAATCGACGAGGAGAGGACACGGACCATGGCCAGCATCGACCGGATCGAGCTGCACGGCTTCGCCTTCGAGATCGCCGATCTCGGGCTGGTCGGCCAGCGCGCCCAGGGCGTCGGCAATCTCGCCTACGTCAAGGGGGAGAAGAGCCGCTTCACCCGCTACGCGGTGGTGATCCGCAGCGACGACGGGCTGCGCGGCGAGTACGTCACGCACTGGGTCGGCACACCGTCCTCGCGCGCCCAGATGGGCATGCTGGCGCCGCTGCTGCTCGGCCGCGACCCCGAGGCGCGCGAGGCGATCCACGACGACCTCAAGCGCGAGCTGCGCGCCTACGACCATATGGGACACGGCGCGCTCGACATCGCGCTGTGGGACCTCGCCGGCAAGAAGTACGGCACCTCGGTGTCGCGCCTGCTGGGCGGCTTCCGCAAGCGGCTGCCGACCTATGCGAGCACCTACCACGCGCAGGAGGAAGGCGGCGGGCTGGACAGCCCGGAGGCCTTCGCCGACTTCGCCGAGGAGTGCCGGCAGCGCGGCTATCACGGCTTCAAGATCCATGGCTGGCACAGCGGCGAGCCGCGCCGCGAGGCGGCCAACCTGCTCGGCGTGCGCGCCCGGGTCGGCGACGCCATGAAGCTGATGATCGACCCGGCCTGCCAGCTGCGGACCTGGAACGACGCGCTCCATGTCGGGCGGGCCTGCGACGAGGCCGGCTATTTCTGGTTCGAGGACCCCTACCGCGATTCCGGCATCTCCTCCTTCGGCCACCGCCGGCTGCGCGAGAAGATCGGCACCCCGCTGCTGATCACCGAGCATGTCCGCGGGCTGGAGGCCAAGGCGGCGTTCCTCGTCGAGGGCGGCTGCGACATGATCCACGCCGATCCCGAGTACGACATGGGCATCACCGGCTGCATGAAGATCGCCCATCTCTGCGAGGCGCTCGGGCTCGACCTGCAGCTGCATGCCTGCGGGCCGGCCCACCGCGCCTGCGCCTCGGCGATTCGCAACACCCACCTCTACGAGATGGCCCTGGTCGGGCCCGGCATGCCCAATGCCGTGCCGCCGGTCTATCGCTGCGGCTATAGCGACCGGCTGGAGGACCTGCCGGCCGACGGCTGCGTGCCGGTGCCGGACGGGCCGGGCCTCGGGGTCGCCTACGACTGGGACTTTATCGCCGCCCACCGGACCGATCTGCAGGTCTTCGAGTAATACCCGGAGGCTCCGCCGGCCCATTTGTCGCCCCGTCACAAGGATGCCACCGTTGACGGGAATGGCAGGATTTTCCTAAGCTTACTGCACCTGCACAGGCGTCGTCCGCAGGGCGTTGGCGTCCGGGGGAACGGGTCGATGACCGGCGATAGAGAGAGCGACCCGGGCGGCCGTGCCGCGGCCTGGCCGGCCCGGGCTGGCGCGTGCCGCGCCGGGACAGTCCACCGGCGGTTCGCCGCGCTGCTCGCCGTGGCCCTGCTGTGCGGCGCGCCGCTGCCGCGCGCGCTCGCCGATTCGCCGCCGCCCGCCGCGGCCGAGCCGACCCCGCCGCCGACGACGCTGCACGGCGCCGTCGCCGCGTTCGCCTGGAGCGTCGTCGACAAGCTGCGCAGCATGGCCGCCGCCACCGGCGAGGCGCTCTACGAGACCGCCTACATGTTCGGCACCAACCGGGTGCCGGTGCCGCGCGGAAGCGTCGCCGATCCGGTCAGCGACCTGAACCCCGCTGCCGACCCCTTCCCCAGCCTGGCGGCGCCGCCGGCCAAGGTGGCGGCCGCGACCACGCCCGGCCCCGCAACCAAGCCGGTGGAGCTGGCCGCCGCAACCATCGATGCGAACCGGCCGGCGGCTCCCGCCCCTCCCCCAGCGCGACCGGCCGCCGCCGCACCGGCCGCCCCGCCGCCAGCCGCGGACGACCGCATCGAGCCGGGCCTGCTTGAGAACTTCGTCTACGACCAAGCCGAGCAGCGCTCCGACGGCTCCTTCTTCGTGCCCAAGCCGTTGCAACGACTGTTCCAGATCCGCACCGAGGTGGCGACCAGCACCGCCATGCCCATGACCGTCCGGCTGCCCGGCCGCATCATTCCCGACCCGCACGCCCACGGACAGGTCATGGCGAGCCTGCTCGGCCGAATCGTGCCGCCTCCGGGCGGGCTGCCGGTCGTCGGCGAGGTGGTCAAGGCCGGCGAGGTCCTGGCCTACGTCGAGCCCGCAGTCGGCGTGGTCGATCGGACCGAGGTGCGCCGCAAGGTGGCCGAGCTCACCACCGCGATCCGGGTCGAAACCGAGAACCTCGAGATCCTGAAGCAGTTCTGGTTCGTGCCCTTCCGCGACGGCAAGGTCTATCAGGCCGAGCAGCGACTGGCAGGGTTGCGCCGGGAGCGCGAGGCGCTGCTGCCGCTGCTCCAGACCCAGGAGCCCCTGCGGGCGCCGACCGACGGGGTCATCTCCGACTCGACGGCGGTTTCCGGCAGCATTGTCCATCCAGGCGACCGGATTTTCGAGATCGTCAATCCGAAGCTGCTCTGGATCGAGGCGTCGGCGCCCGACCCCGCCACCGCAGACAATGCCTCTCGGGTGCTGACCGCCAGCGCCCTGACGCCCGAGGGCGAGCGCCTGACCCTGACCTTCGTCGGCACCAGCCTAGCCGTACGACAGCAATCGACCCCGGTGCTGTTCCGCATCGAGGACCCGCCGCCCGGCCTCCGCGTCGGCCGTCCGGTCACTGTATCACCGTCAACGGCGAGAACAAGGCGGAGCGCGGCTTCCCGCTGCGGCGGAAGGCGATCACCATCGGCGCCGACGGCGTCAAGCTCGTCTGGGAGCAGACGGCGCCCGAGAATCTTCTACCGCGCAGGTACGCGTCGCGGCCCTCGACGGGCAGACAGCGCTGGTGATCGACGGCATCTCCGAGGCGCCCACATCGTCACTCACGGCGTCTCCTTCCTGGCTTGGCCTACAGCTGACCGTGGCGCTTGGGATGCGGGCCGTCCCGGCCGCGCTCGGCCTGGCGGCGCTGCTGCTCGCGCGCGGACCGGCGCTGGCCGAACTCGACCGGCGGGGGCTGGCAGCCTGCGGGAGGCGGGCGGAGCACTGCGCCCTCGAACACCGTGGTCATCGGCGGGGTCAGCATCGTGCTCATCGCGGCCAACGGCAAGCTGTTGGCCTTCGTTGACAGGCTGGCCGACAACGCGCCGCTGAACGACGCCGAGCTCGTCATCGCTCCCGCGGGCGGACAGCCTCTGGCCCTCGCCAAGGCGGCCGACGGCCTGCTGCTGGTGGCGCAGTTCGACCCAGGCGCGCAACCGCGATGACTTTCAGGTCGAGTTGCACTCCGCCGACGGCAACCAGCGGGCCGCCGAGCTTGGCTACCGCCGCCCCGCCGCCGGCGCCGAGAGCACCATCCGGCCAGGGCTCGCCCCGATGCTGGGCGTCGCCGACATCGAGCGCGCTCGGCGCCGCGGTCGCCCTCTTTGCCACCCTGTAGTACGGTGCTGCGGCATCGCCCGGCAAGCTGCACCACCGGCCCCGGCGCCATCGGCCCGGCCTGAGCCATGTTCCAGGCGATCGTCCAGTTCAGCCTCCGCCACCGCGTCTTCGTGCTGGCGGCGACCCTCCTGCTGATTGGCTGGGCCTGTAGAAAACCGCCAGCAGCATGCCGGTCGACCTGATGCCGGAGATCAGCGCGGCCGGTCGTAGACATCGTCACCGAGCCGACCGCCATGGCGACCGAGGAGATCGAGCAGTTCGTCACCCAGCCGATCAGCGAGGTGGTGATGAGCAGGATGCCAACGGGGTCGAGCGGGTGCGGAGCACCTCCAGCGCCGCCTTCTCCCGGGTCATCTGCTGGTGGGGCACCGATCCGTTCCGCAACCGGCGGCTGGTCGCGGGCGCTGTCGATGGTGCGCGACCGGCTGCCGGCCGGCGTCGATGCCGCAGACGGCGCCGATGGCCGCGCCGCCGGCCTGATCATGCACATGGGGGTGTCCGGCGGCGGCGTGCGATGGCGCTGCGCGAATATGTCGACTGGGTGCGCATGCCGGCTGCTGGCGCTCGACGGCATCGCGCAGGTCTGCCGATCGGCGGCCAGGTCCGCACCTTCCGCTTCACCCCGATCCCGTGGTGATGAACCAGCTCGGCATCTCGCTGCAACGAATCGGTGCTGACGGCCTTCGGCACGAACAGCGGCGGCAAGCTCTCGGAGGCGCACGGCACCGAGCTGCCGATCCGCAACATCGGCAAGACCGACAGCCTCGACGACATGCGCAACCTGGTGGTGTCCTACCGGGAAGGCACTCCGGTGCTGCTCGGCCAGATCGGCAAGGTGCAGTACGCGGCGAAGGTGACGCGCGGCCTCGGCGCCGGCGGCGAGCCGTCCCGTGAACCTCTCGGTGGTCCGGCAGCCCTCCGCCAACACCGTGCGCGTCGCCGCCTCGATCAAGACCCTGCTCGACGAGATCTGGCTGCGCACCGCGCCGCCCGGCGTGCGCCTCGGCCAGCTCTCCTACGACCAGGCCGACATGATCAAGCAGGCGATCGGCAATGTCGGCGGCATACTGCACGACTTGCCCAGCTTCATCATCGTCGCCCTCGTCGTCGCCTTCCTCGGCGGCCTCCCGCTCCACCGTCGTCTCCGCTGCTCTCGATCCCGATCTCGCTAGTGATCACGCTGATCGTGTTCAAGCCTGATCGGCGCCACGCTCAACACGCTGCGCTCGGCGGCATCGCCATCGCGCTCGAACGGCTGGTCGACGATTCGGTGGTCGACGTCGAGAACATCCTGCGCCGGCTGGGCGAGAACCGCCGCAAGCCGAAGCCGCTGCCGGTGATGACCGTGATGGCCGAGGCCTCGGCGGAGGTCCTCCGGCATCGTCTATACCACCTTCATCGTCCTGCTGGTGTTCATCCCGCTGTTCGCCATGCCGGGCCAGCCGGGGCGGATGTTCTCGCCTGGCAATCGCCTACATCGTCTCGATCTTCGCCGGTCTGATCGTCTCGATCATGGTAACCCGGCGCTCGCCTCGCCCTGTTCCGCGGATGCGCCGCTCGTGATCCGCATGGCAGCCGGCTGGCGCGCTGGCTGAAGCACTGGAACCAGCGGCTGCTGCTCTGGATGCTCGACCACTGGAAACCCGTGCTGGTCGCAGAAACCGGGATTGGCCGTGGTCGCCGCCGCCGCCTCGATCCCGTTCCTGCCGCGCTCCTTCCTGCCCGAGTTCAACGAGGGCATCGTCAAGCGCATGAAGCCGGCCGCATCGATCGACAGATCCTACCGAATCGGCCATCTGGCCGAGCAGGTCATCATGCAGGTGCCGGAGATCACCGCGATGTCGCGGCGCACCGGCCACTACGACATGGACAGCGACGGCGACCCGGTGAATGACAACGAGATGCCGCTCAGGTTCGTCGCCGACAAGGGCCGCGACCGGCACGAGGTGATGGAAGACCTCCGCCACCGCCTGTCGATCTTCAGCGGCGACCTTGCGGTGACGCAGTTCCTCACAGAGCGCATGCAGTCCGAGGACAGCGGCGCGCGAGGCGCCATCGTGCTGAAGATCTACGGCCAGGATCTCGCGATCAACCGCGCGGTAGCCGGCCAGGTGCGCGACAAGTTCGTCCAGCTCATCGGCCTGCTGGTCGAGCAGCAGGGCAACGTGCCGCAACTGCGCGTCCAGATCGACTATGCCAGGGCCAAGCTGTCGGCATGCGCGGCGATCCGCGCGCCTGCTCGAGCTTCGCCAACGGCCGAAGTCGTCTCCCAGATCATCGACAATGGCCGCCGTTTCGACGTGGTGCTGCGGCTCGACGACGCCGACCGCACGCCCGAGGCACTGGCGCTGCTGCATCTCGACACCGCCGGGCCGGTGCCCGTCTCGTCCTTCGCCACCGTGTCGCGACGACCAGCGGCCGAGCCAGATCCTGCGCGAGGATGGCATCCGCCGGATCGCGGTGATGGCGAACACCGACGGCTCCGACGTAACGCCGATCGTGCAGCGCATGCAGCAGGTGCTCGACGAGACGAAGCTGCCGGTCGGCTACCGCTTCAGCCTCGAGGGTACGTTCCGTCGGGGCGAGGAGAGCCGCCAAGCGATGGCCATCCTGACGCCGATCGCCATCCTGCTGATCTTCATCGTGGTGCATCAGCGCTTCCGCTCGACGGTGCTGACCCTGATCATCATGGGCAACATCCCGCTGGCGCTGGTCGGCGGCGTGGCGGCGATCTGGATCGCCGGCCAGGACCTCAACCTCGCCACCATGACCGGCTTCATCGCGGTGATCGGCATCACCGTGCGCAACAGCCTGCTCAAGGTCAGCCACTTCATCAACCTGCACCTGCACGAGGGCATGCCGCAGGGCCGCGCCCTGGTGCTGCGCGGCTCGGCCGAGCGGCTGATGCCGGTGCTGATGACGGCGCTCTCGGCCGGCCTCGGCCTGGCCCCGCTGCTGCTCGCCTCCGACCGCGCCGGCGCCGAGATCCTCCACCCCGTCGCCGTCACCATCTTCGGCGGGCTGATCAGCTCCACCCTCCTCGACACCTTCACCACGCCGCTGCTGTTCGAGCAGTTCGGCCAGCGCGCCATGGCCGGCATGATCACCAGCGACGCCTCGCTCGCCCACGAACCTTCCTGACCGATGCGCGCCGCCGCGGCGCCCTGCGCGCCACCCCCGCTCCACCGGATGCCGCGGCGCCAGCACCGACCGCGCTGTCGCGCGCGCTCGACCGGCTTCCAGCCTGGGCTCGCCGCCTGTTCCAGTGGATCGTCCGGGGTCGGCTACGCCACCGCGTCGTGCTGGTCGCGGCGGCTGCTGCTGATCGGCAGGGCCTGTTCACCGCCGGCAGCATGCCGATCGACCTGATGCCGGACATCCGCTGGCCGGTGATCAACGTCGTTACCGAGGCGGGCAGCCTGGCCACCGAGGAGGTCGAGCAGTTCGTCAGCCAGCCGCTCGGACGGTCGCCCGGCAAGGTCCTGCAACGTCGAGCGGGTGCGCAGCACCTCGAGAGCGCCGCCTTCTCGCGCGTCGTAGTGATCTTCGAGTGGGGACAATCCCTGCCACCAGCAGCAGATGGTGGCGGAGCGGCGCTGGCCTGGCGCGATCGCCTGCCCCCCGGCGTGGTGCGCAGATGGCGCCGATGGCCGCCGCGGCCGAGCTGATCGCGCAGCTCGGCATCCTCGGCGACATGGCGCTGCGCGACTATGTCGACTGGGTGCTGCGGCCGCGGCTGATGACGCTCGACGGCATCGCCCAGGTCTACCCATCCGCTGACGAGTCCGCACCTTGCGCTTCACCCCCAGCCCGGTGGCGATGAACCAGCTCGGCATCTCGCTGCAGCAGGTCGAGGCGGCGCTGACCGCCTTCGGCACGAACAGCAGCGGCAGGTTCTCGGAGGCACACGGGACGAAGCGCCGATCCGCAACATCGGCAAGACCGCCAGCCTCGACGACCTGCGCAACCTGGTGGTAGGCGACCGGCGAACACGCCGGTGCTGCTCGGCCAGATCGGCAGCGTCAGTTCCACGCCGAGTCGCCCGCGGCAGCGTGCCGCGCTACCTGGCCAGCCCTCGGTGAACCTGGCGATCGTCAAGCAGCCCTCCGCCAACACGGTGCGGGTCGCCGGTGCGAGTGGGGCCAACCTCGCCGAGATGCAGCGCTCCGCGCCGCCGGACGTCCGGCTCCGGGCTGATCTCCTACAACCAGTCCGACATGATCCTGGAGGCGGTCGGCAATGTCGGCGGCGTCCTGCCGATGCCTTCGTCATCGTCGCCCTGGTGCTGGTCGCCTTCCTCGGCAATCTCCGCTCGACGGCAGTCTCGCTGCTCTCGATCCCGATCTCGCTGGTGATGACGCTGATCGTCTTCCGGCTGATCCGGCGCCACGCTCAACACGCTGACCCTCGGCGGCATCGCCATCGACGCTCGGCCAGCTGGTCGACGATTCCGTGGTCGGCGTCTGCAGGCCTCTGCGCCGCCTGGGCGGGGCCAGCAGCGAGGCCGGAACGCCGATGGCGGTGATCGCCGAGGCCTCGCAGGAGGTGCGCTCCGGGATCGTCTACGCCACCTTCATCGTGCTGCTGGTCTTCCGTCTCCCGCTGTTCGCCATGCCGGGCCAGCCCGGCCGCATGTTCTCCCCGCTGCCGTCGCCTACATCGTCTCGATCTTCGCCAGCCCTACCGGACGCCCTCGATGGACAAGTCACGCCGGCGCTCGCCTGCTCTGTTCCCGCGGCGGACCTGGCCTGGGCAGGCGGCGCGCCGACGGCGCGCCTGGCACCAGCGCCTGGCGGGCACTGGTCTGGACCTGGCCGGGCCCGGTGGCCCGGCGGGCAACGCGCCAACGGTGGCCGCCGCCTATCACCTCGGTGCCCTTCCTGCACCGCTCCTTCCTGCCGGAGTTCAGCGAGGGGCAACGTCTACGTCACCCTGATGCTCAGGCCCGGCCTGTCGCTCGATCGGTCGTACCGCATCGGTCACCTGGCCGGCAAGCTGATCATGGAGTTCCCGAGGTCGTCTCCATCTCCTGGCGGGCCGGCCGCAACGAGATGGACACCGACAACGACCCGGTGAACGACAACGAGATGGCGATCAAGGTCGTCCTCGACAAGGCGCGACCGGCACGAGGTCATGGACGACATTCGACGGCGACTGTCGATCTTCATGCCGACCTGGCGGTGACGCAGTTCCTGCGTCCGCATGCAGGCGGAGGACAACAGGGCGCGCAGCTCCATCGTGCTGAAGGTCTACGGCCCGGATCTCTCGATCCTGCGCACGGTGGCCGAGGTGCTGACCGCTTCGCCGAGATCCCCGGCCTCACCGACCTGCTGGTCGAGCAGCAGCAGAACGCGCAACTCCGTGTCCAGGTCGACTATGCCGAAGACTGCAACTGTTCGGCATCACGCCGGCCGAGATCACCCCGGCTGCTCGAGGGCTTCCTCGGCAACTGGTCGTCTCGCAGATCATCGACGAGGCCGCCGCTTCGACGTCGTGCTGCGCTGGGCGGCGCGGACCGCACGCCGGAGGCGCTTGCCCTGCTGCGGCTCGACACGCCCGCCGGGCGGTGCAGTCTCCTCCTTCGCCACCGTCTCGACGACCAGCGGGCCGAGCCAGATCATCCGCGAGACCGGCGGTCGCCGGATCGCGGTGATGGCCATACCGACGGCTCCGACGTCACCTTGCGCCGATCCGGCGCATGCAGCAGATCCTCGACGAGAACGACTACCGGTCGGCTACCGCTTCAACCTGGGCGCCTTCCGCCGCGGCGAGGAGAGCCGCAACGCGGTGGCGATCCTGACACCGATCGCCATCCTGCTGATCTTCATCAACCAGGCCGCATCAGCGCTTCCGCTCGACAGTGCGGCCTGATCATCGCCGGCCGGCATCCGCTGGCGCTGGTCGGCGGCGTGGCGGCGATCTGGATCGCCGGCCAGGACCTCAATCTCGCCACCATGACCGGCTTCATCGCGGTGATCGGCATCACCGTGCGCAACAGCCTGCTCAAGGTCAGCCATTTCATAAACCTGCACTTGCACGAGGGCATGCCGCAGGGCCGCGACCTGGTGCTGCGCGGCTCGGCCGAGCGGCTGATGCCGGTGCTGATGACGGCGCTCTCGGCCGGCCTCGGCCTGGCGCCGCTGCTGCTCGCCTCCGACCGCGCCGGAGCGGAGATCCTGCACCCCGTGGCGGTGACGATCTTCGGCGGGCTGATCAGCTCCACCCTCCTCGACACCTTCACCACGCCGCTGCTGTTCGAGCGGTATGGGCAGCGCGCCGTCGCCGGGATGATCACCGGCGACGCCTCGCTCGCCTACGAAACCTTCTGACGTGACCCCATGGGTAGCTCGATGGGCCCGATCCTGTTCGCCGCACTGGTGATCACCACCTCGGTGGTCACCTCTATCTCTCTCGATATCGGCGTCAACACGCTGCAGAACTGGTACGACACCGTCTACGCCGACGCCTTCTGGAGCAGCCGCCCGACCGACAGCCCGGCGCTCCAGGCCCTGGCCAAGGAAGAGGCGGAGATCGACCGCATGATGCGCGAGCAGGGTCTGGTGGTGGAGACCAAGCCGGCGACGCCGTAGCGGGTGCCGCCTTCTATCGTCCGCGATAGCCGAAGCGCACGATGCCGAACCGCATCAGAACGTACATGCCGGCGAAGACGAGGAAGACGAATCCGTTGACCAGGGCGGCCAGGGCGAAGAGCTCCGGCCCCAGCCCGAAGCGTAGCGAGCCCCAGGCCACCGAGGGCAGCGTCGGGATGGCGCCGAGGTTGTAGAACGAGATCTCGAGGTTGTTGAAGGCGAGGATGAAGCTGATCAGGAACGCGCCGAACAGCGATGGCCAGATGGTCGGCAGGGTGATCTCGAAGAAGCAGCGCAGGGGCCTGGCGCCGAACACCATGGCCGCGTCGTCCATGTCCCAGTTGTAGCGGACCAGCTGCGCCAGGATGATCAGGAAGCCGAAGGCGGTCCCCTGGAGCGCGTTGGCCGCCATGGCCGAGAACAGATTTCCCGGCAGGCCGAGCACGCGGGCGTTGAAGGCGAGCACCGAGATGCCGATCAGGAGGTCGGCGACGAACAGCGGCGCGATGAAGATCAGCAGCGCCGCCGTACGGTAGCGCGAGCGGAAGCGCAGGATGCCGATCGCGCCGGCGCCGGCCAGCAGGGTCGACAGGATCGCGGCGCCGGTCGCCAGGATCAGGCTGTTGATCAGCGCCTGGCTGTAGAGCGAGCTGGAGAAGAGGTCGGCATAGGCCTGGAGCGTGAAGCTCGGCGGGAACGGCCAGACGATGTCGGCGGAAAACGAGGTGTAGACCACATAGGCGATCGGGCCGTAGAGGAAGAGGTAGAGCAGGACGAGCCCGACGGACATCGAGACGAAGGCGGCGTTGACCTTCATCGAAGCGAGGTCCCCGTGAAGCCCGACCGCTTCAGCCGGATGGTCGGCGCGATGCAGAGGATGGCGAGCAGCGACACGGCGAAGAGGAACACGCCCATCGCCGAGCCGAGCGCCCAGGTCCCGGTCTCGCCGAATTGGCCGGCGAGGCTCATGCCGAGCGAGGTCGCCTGGGGTCCGCCGAGGAAGCGCGGCGTGACCGCGTTGGCAAGACAAGGGATGAAGACCAGGATCATGCCGATCGAGGTCCCGATCCAGTTCAGCGGCCAGGTGATCTCGATGAAGGCCCGCCAGGGCCTGGCGCCGTTGATCTTCGCGACTTCCAGGAGCTCGAAGTTGAAGTTGACCAGCGAGAGATAGATCGCCGTCACCATGAAGGGGACGAACAGGTAGACCAGGCCGAGGCCGGCCGCGAGCTTGGTGTACATCAGGGCCTCGATCGGCGGCAGCCCGACCACGCCGAGCCCCATGTTGATCAGCCCGACCGGCCCGAGCAGACCCTGCAGGGCGGCGATCCGCAGGATGACCCCGGTGAAGAAGGGTGCCGCCAGCAGCAGCACCAGCAGCAGCCGGTAGCGCCCGCCGTAGCGCGCGATGAAGTAGGCGACCGGCCAGCCGCAGACCAGGCAGATCGCGGTCACGATCGACGCCGTCACCAGGGACCGCAGGAAGAAGGTGCGGTAGGCCGCCTCGCCGAACAGCGTGCGGTAGTTGTCGAGCGAGAAATCGGCGTAGAGCTCGTAGCTCTCGGTGCGCCAGAAGCTGAAGACCACGATCGAGAGCAGCGGCAGCAGCAGGCCGATCACGATGAACGCCACGCCCGGCGCGACCAGGGCGGCGAAGCGGAGCCCGGGCCGGCGCCGCGGCGCGGCGCGCAGGCTCATCGCGCTCACGCCCCCTCCCGCGGGAAGCAGGCGCCGGCGGTGATCGGCCAGGAGACCACGACCGCGTCGTTCGGCCGGGCGGCGGCGCTCCGCGAGGTGCCGGCGACCACGAGATCGTCGCCGGTCGGCAGGGAGACGATGTAGTTCGCGGTCTGGCCCTTGAAGATGACGTCGCGGAGGATGCCGGCGAGCCGGTTGACGTCGGCCGGCCGGGCGTCGCCCGGCCTGATGTCGGCTCCGCCGGCGTGGATCTCCATGTCCTCGTGCTTCACGAAATAGCTGACGCCATGGCCCCGTTCCGACCGTTCGGGCTTCGGTGCCAGCACTGAGCCGCCGCCCCAGTCGATCCGGGCAAAGCCGCCCTCGACCGCGGCGATCGCGCCGCTGATCCGGTTGGCGTGGCCGACGAAGGTGGCGACGAAGGCGCTGGCCGGGCTGGTGTAGATCTCGGTCTTGGCGCCGATCTGCTCGAAGCGGCCGTCCCGCATCACCGCGATGCGGTCGCTCATGGTGAGCGCTTCCTCCTGGTTGTGCGTGACGTAGATGAACGGGATGCCGAGCTGCTTCTGATAGCGCCGGATCTCCACTTCCATCTCCGAGCGGAGCTCGCGGTCGAGATTGGCCAGCGGCTCGTCGAGCAGGAGAAGGGCCGGCCGGGCGATCAGGCCGCGGGCCAGCGCCACGCGCTGCTGCTGGCCGCCGGACAGCTCGTTCGGATACCGCTCGCCGAGGCCCTCGAGATGCAGCAGCGACAAGGCCCATCTCAGCTGCTCGTCGCGATGGGCGCGCGAGGCCTTCTGCATGCGCAGCGGGAACACGATGTTCTCGGCCACGGTCTTGTGCGGGAAGAGCAGGAAGTTCTGGAACACCATGCCGACGTTGCGGCCGTAGGGAGGCAGCTCCGTGACCTCCCTCCCGCCGATCAGCACGCGGCCTTCATCCGGGCGCTCGAGCCCGGCGATGATGCGCAGCAAGGTGGTCTTGCCGGAGCCGCTCGGACCGAGCAGAGCGAAGAACTCGCCCTGCTCGATCGCGAGATCGGTCCTGTCGACAGCGGTGACCGGCCCGAATCGCCGGGTGACGGATCGAAGCTCCAATGCGACGCCGCTCAAGCCAACCTCTCAGCGAACCGGGAATCGGAGCCTCTTCACGCCGCCGGGCCGGTCGAGCTCAGGACGCCTCGACATCCGACCAGATGCGCTCCCACTTCTCCGGCGAGGAGGGCTGGTCGAACATGTGGAGCTGGCTGGCATCGGCGCTCCTCTCCTGGAAGTAGAGGTCGATCTCCTCAGGCTTCAGCAGGGAGCGCACATCGACCGTGCCGCCATAGCCGGTCGAGCGCACGACGCGCGCGAAGTTCTCCTTGCTGAGATAGAGATTGATCCACTTCAGCGCGAGCTCCGCGTGCTCCGAGCTCGCGCCGGAGCTGATCATCCAGGTATCGACCCAGCCGAGACCACCCTCCTTCGGCTTCAGCACGTGCTGAACGTCGAAGTCGATCTTGCCCTCGGACTTCAGGACCTTGAGGTGGCGATAGGTCTCGGCGAACTCGGGCGCCGCCCAGATCGCGCCGCCGCGCATCAGACGGTCGAGCGCGTCGTAATCCTGGTAGCGGGTCAGGATCAGCCTCTTCTGGGCAATCAGCAGCTTCTTCGCTTCCTCGAGCTCCTGGTCGGTCAGATGATAGGGGTTGAAGGGCTGGCCGTCCTCGCGCGGCTTGTCGATGGTGCCGAGATTGCTCGCCGCCAGGATACCCATCTGCGCGATGTTCTCCTCGAAGCGCGAGTTCGAGGAGAAGTGGCCCTTGTACTTCTCGTTCAGCAGCAGGCTGATCGAGCCGATATCCTCGGGCGCGATCTTCGACGTGTTGACGGTGATGCCGTAGCCGCCCCAGCAATTCGGCGCCGCCACGTTGTGCTCGCCCTTCTCGTCGGCGAGCAGGACGAACTTGCCGGGCAGGAACTCCGGGAAGACGTTGGCGGTGTTCGGCAGCTTGGCGTAGTCGACGGCCTGGGTCAGGCCCTGGCGGAAGTAGAGCCGCGGCCAGAAGCCGTCGGCCTGCACGATATCGAAGTCCTTCGTGCCGCCGACCTTCATCTTGTTGAAGGCTTCCGAGTTGCCGTCGAAGAAGGTCGGCGAGAACGACGCGCCGGTGCTGCTCTCGAACTCGGCGATCGTCTCCTTGATCGCATAGGGCTGCCACATCAGCAGCCGCAGCGTGGTGGCCGCGGCTTCGGCATTGCTGACGAAGGGCGCTGCGGGCCGGAAGGCAGCGAGACCGGCTGCCGCCGCGGCTCCCGCCAGGACATGGCGGCGCGTGAAACTGCGTGTCCTCATGTTGATCTCCCTGTCTGGCCAGCCGGGGGCTCCGTCCCGGTCCCTGCGTTGGCGATCGTGTCGCTCAAAACCGACACCACATAATGCAACACAATTGCCAGCAAGTGCAATCGAATGCTACAAGTGCCTCGGAACCGAGCAGCGGCGGTGCGCACCCCGGGGCATCCGACACCGCCAGGTTCCCGGAAAACAAGGGAGAGCGTCCATCGTGCTTGCCGCAGAACGACAGCGGCTGATCCTGTCGATGGTCAACAGCCGCGGCTCGATCTCGATCACCGAGATCAGGCGCAAGCTCCGGGTGTCACGCGAGACGATCCGGCGCGACATCGTCGCGCTCCACGGCACCCAGCGGCTGCGCAAGACCCATGGCGGCGCCGTCTCGCTCGACCAGAGCGAGCCGGAGATGAGGGTCCGCGAGGTCACCAACCCCGACGGCAAGCGCATGATCGGCCGCGTTGCCGCCGGGCTGGTGCCGGACGGGGCCTCGATCATCCTGGCCAGCGGGACCACGACCCAGGCCGTGGCGGACGCGCTGCGCGGCCATCGCGACCTCACCGTCTTCACCAATAGCGTCGTCATCTGCGGCCGGCTGATGGGACACAACGGCAACCGCGTCTACATGCTGGGCGGGGAAGTGCAGCCGATCAACGGAGCGACGCTCGGCCGCGACGCCACCGCGATGCTCGCCAACTACTTCGCCGACTTCGTCTTCATCGGCGCCGGCGCGATCGCGCCGGCCGGCTGGGTGATGGACTACACCCGCGAGGAGGGCGAGCTGCACAGCCTGATGCTGCAATCGGCGCGCACCGTGGTGATCGTCGCCGACCATGGCAAGTTCGGCCGCTTCGCGCCGATCCGGGTCGGCAATCTCGAGAAGGTCACGCATCTGATCACCGACCGCGCGCCCGATCCCGAGATCCGGGCGGCGCTGGCGGCGCTTCCGCTTGATGTGCTGATCGCCGACGGCACCGGCAAGGACGAGTGATAGACGGGGGCAATGAGATGAAGCACGAAAAGCTGCGCAAGGAGATCGTCGCCGCCTGCCTGGACATGAACCGGCGCGGCATCAACCAGGGCACCTCGGGCAATATCAGCACGCGGGTGAAGGAGGGCTTCCTGCTGACGCCCTCCGGCATCCCCTATGACGAGATGAAGCCCGCCGACATCGTGCTGATGAAGCCCGATGCCTCGCACGAGGGAAAGCGGCGGCCGTCCAGCGAATGGCGCTTCCACCACGCGCTGATGACCAGCCGGCCGGAGATCGGCGCGGTCGTCCACACCCATGCGATGTTCGCCACCACCCTCTCCTGCCTCGGCATGGAAATCCCGGCGGTGCACTACATGGTGGCCGCCGCCGGCGGCCACAACATCCGCTGCGCGCCCTACGCGACCTTCGGCACGCAGGAGACCGCCGACAACGCGGTGAAGGCGCTCAAGGACCGCAGTGCCTGCCTGCTGGCCAACCACGGCATGATCGTGGTCGGCCCCAACCTCAAGAAGGCGATGTGGCTCGCCGTCGAGGTCGAGACGCTGGCCGCGCAGTACTGGCGCGCGCTGCAGGTCGGCAAGCCCAACATCCTCTCCAAGGCGGAGATCGACCGCACGATCGAGCGGTTCAAGACCTACGGGCAGGGCAAGGAGCCGGAGGCGGCGCCGGCCTGCTGCTGACGCGGTGATCGGATTGCGGAAGGCGGCGGCATGATCGTCGGGGTCGATATCGGCACGCAGACGCTGAAGGTCTGCGTGCTCGACCGCAATCTCACGATCCGCGGCCGGGCGGCAAGGCGCTATCCGCTCGACTACCCGCAGCCCGGCCGGGTCGAGCAGGATCCGCGGCTCTGGGAGCTGGCGCTGGCCCCCGCCATCGCCGAGGGACTGGCCCGCGCCGATGTGACTCAAAGTGACGTCCGTGCGCTCGGTTTCTGCGGGCAGCTCGACGGCTGCATCGCCGTCGATCGCGATGGCGAGCCGCTCTCCTCCTGCATCACCTGGATCGACCGGCGGGCGACCGAGGAAGTCGCCGACGTCCCCGCCGCGATGGTGCGCGAGACCGGCGGCCTGGTGCTGGATCCCGGCCATCTCGCCGCCAAGGCGCGCTGGCTGAAGCGCCACGCAAAGCCGGAACGCCCGATCGCCCGGTTCCATCAGCCGGTCTCCTACATGGTGGAGCGGCTGACCGACGCTGCGGCGATCGACCCGTCCCTCGCCTCGACCAGCATGGTCTACAGCCTCGACGAGCAGCGCTACGACCCGGCGCTGCTCGCGCGTTTCGAGCTCGACGCCGACGAGCTGCCGCGCGTCGCGCCCGCCGAGAGCATCGCCGGCACGCTGACCGGGCGCGGCGCTGCGATCGCGGGACTGCCGCGCGGTCTCCCGGTCGCGGTCGGGACCGGCGACGATTTCGCGACGCCGCTCGGCGGCGGGCTCGTGGCGCCCGGCCGCGTCGCCGTCTCGGTCGGCACGGGCGAGGTGGTCGGCGCGCTGCATCCGGCGCCGCTCCGCGATCCCGTCGCGCTGGTCGAGACCCATGCCTATCCCGGCGGCACCTACTTCATCGAGAACCCCGGCTGGCTCGGCGGCGGATCGCTGGTGTGGCTTGGCTCGATCCTGGAGATGACCGACTTCGCCGCGATGGACGCGCTGGCCGGCCAGGCCGCGCCCGGGGCGGACGGGCTGACCTTCATCCCGGCGCTGAGCGGCGCGATGGCGCCGCAATGGCAACCCGACGCGCGCGGGTGCTTCTACGGGCTGACGCCCTCGCACGGCCGCGGCCACATGATCCGGGCCGTGCTCGAAGGCTGCGCCTTCGCCATGCGCGACGTGGTCGATCACCTCGCCGCGCTCGGGGTCGCGACGGATTCGCTGCTGCTGCTCGGCGGCGGCGCCCGCAGCGCGCTGTGGGCGCAGATGCGGGCCGATATCGTGCGCCGCGGCGTCGAGATTCCAGCCAATGTCGATACCGCACCGGTCGGCGCCGCGATGCTGGCGGCCGTGGCGATCGGTGATTTCGGCACGCTCGGCACCGCGGCGCAGGCGCTGAGCGGCAGCATGCGGCGCCTCCAGCCGCGGCCGGAGAACGTGGCCGCCTATGACGCGGCCTACGCGCGCTACCGCGCCCTGTTCCGGACCCTGACGCCGCTGTTCTCCCCCCATTCCTGAACGAGAGACCGCCCGTGGCACTGCGCATCCTCGATCGGCTTCTCGCCGGAACCTTCCCGGATCCGGATGGCGGGCCGCCGCTCGAGGTCGACACCAAATCCGTGGTGATCGCCCGCTCGCTGGCCGGGAGCGAAGGCGACGTCGTCCGCGCGCTCGGGCTCGGCCGGACCCTCGCGTTGGTCAGCGACCAGACCACCCACGCGGTGCTCGGCGGCCGCGTCGAGCGGGCCCTGGCCGGCCAGCAACGGCTGATCAACATCGTGCTGCCGGGGCGGCCTCATGCCGACGACGCGACGGTCGAGCAGCTCCGCGCCGCGACGGCGCCCGCCGACGCCCTGGTCGCGATCGGCTCCGGAACGATCAACGACCTCTGCAAGTATGTCAGCGCGCTCGACCGGAAGCCCTATGTGGTCTTCGGCACGGCGCCTTCGATGAACGGCTATGTCTCGGTCAACGCCGCGATCACGGTCGGCGGATTGAAGAAGTCACTGACCGCACATGCGCCGGCCGGCGTGTTCCTGGACATCGCGGTGCTCGCCGCGGCACCGCCGCGGATGATCCGCTCCGGCCTCGGCGACAGCCTGTGCCGGCCGACCGCGCAGGCGGACTGGCTGCTGGCGCACCTGCTGCTCGACCAGCCCTACCGGGAGATGCCCTTCGCCCTGCTGGCCGAGGACGAAGGCGACCTCTTCGCCCGATCGGACGCGCTGATGGCGGGCGATCACGCCGCCATGGAGGGCCTGGTCCGGACCTTGCTGCTGTCCGGCTTCGGCACCGCGATCTGCGGCAGCAGCCAGCCCGCGAGCCAGGGCGAGCACCTCATCAGCCACTATGCCGACATGATGGGCGGGCCTGGACTTCCGCTCTCCTTTCACGGCGAGCAGATCGGCGTGACCACGCTGACGATGGCCCGCCTCCAGGAAGCCTTGCTGTCCGGGCCGGCGCCGAGGCTGGCGACGGAGACAGCGGACGAGACGGAGGTGCTGCGCACCTTCGGTCCGGACCTCGGGCCGTCCTGCTGGAAGGAATTCGCGCAGAAGCGGCTGGCCGGACGACGGCTCGAGGCGGTCAACGCCGGCATCGCGGCGCGCTGGCCGCAGATCGTCGAGCGGATCGGGACGATCGTCATCCCGGCGACGCGACTCGATGCGGTCCTGCCGGGGCCGCAGCGCCGCGCGCGGCGCACGAGCTCGGCTGGAGCAGGAGCTTCTACGAAGCGGCCGTGCGCGGCGCGCGGCTGATCCGCAACCGCTACACATTCCTCGATCTCGCAGCAAATTCAGGCACTCTCGACAAGCTGATGCCCGTCATCACCTGAAATCGTCGAGCGGACCGGACGAAGGAGGCGAAGTGGACTTCATCTTCATGCTGACCCGGCAGGACCGTACCATCACCGACTGCCTGGAGGTGATGGACATGATCCGGCCCCTGAAGCTCCGGCATATCGGCTTCAAGGATGTCGGCGTCTCGGCGGAGACCCTCGAGCGGCTCGCCGATGCGATCCGCGATTCCGGCGCCACGGTCTACATGGAGGTGGTCAGCACCTCGCCGGAGGCCTGCCTGAGCTCCGCCCGGGTCGCGGCCAGGCTCAAGGTCGATCGGCTGCTCGGCGGCACCGATGTCGCGGGCGTGCAGGCGGCCATCGCCGGCGGCAAGACGCAGTACCTGCCCTTCCCCGGCTTCCCGCAGGGCCATCCGACGCGGCTCGGCGGCCAGCCCGGGGACGTCGAGGCGCATTGCCGCGCGTTCCGCGAGCAGGGCTGCGCCGGCGCCGACCTGCTGGCCTATCGCGCAACCGAGGCCGAGCCGCTCGACCTCGTGCGCGCGGCGCGGCGCGGCCTCGGCGACGGACATCTGGTGGTGGCCGGCAGCGTCTCGACCCGCGCGCAGATTGAGGCGCTGGCCGAGGCCGGCGTCGATGCGTTCACGATCGGCAGCGCGGTCTTCGACGGGTCCTATGCGCCGGACAAGGGTTCGATCCTGTCGCAGCTCGCCGCGATCGACGGCGATTGCGCCCGCGCGACGACCTAGGACGGCGTCAATTCCGCATCGATCACGATGACGTCGTGGTCGGAGATCGCGGAGCCCGTGTCGTCCGTGGCGGCGACGGAGAATGCACGCCGCAAGCCGACCCCGCGCGTGAAGAACCAGTCGATGCGGCGGTAGGGCGGCTCCGGCGTCCCGTCGGGCCGCATGCGCTCGGTGGCGGTCGGCGTGTTCGCATCGCGCCACGCGTAGCCCGCGGCGGCGAACAGCGCGAACAGCGGCTCATGGGCGGCCGGGCCCTCGAACCAGGCGCGGTCAGCCGTATCCGCCGGCGGCAGGTCGGCCGTGTTGAAGTCGCCGCCGACGATGACGGGCCCCGCGCCCGCGCGATCCTCGATCGCGCCCAGCATCGCGGCGACCTGCGCCGCACGGTCCGCCGCATCGGTGCTGCTCTCGAGGTGAACGGAAGCGACCGTCAGTGGCGCACCGGCGACCTCGACCGTGGCGAGAACGGCGTTCCGCCAGCCGATGCGGCGTTCCTGGGTCGTCTGCTCGCCGGCAAACCATCGCGCCCCGGCATCCAGCCGGACGATGTCCGGCGCCTCGAGCCGGGCCTTGCCGAGGATGGCGTTGCCGTGCAGGCCGACCTCGTTGCGGCCGCCGGCATGCCAGAGCTTCTCCCGATTGTCCCCGAGGCCCAGCTCCACATATTCGACGCCGAAGGCATAGCCGCTCCCGAGCCGACCGGCGAGCTCTCGCACCGTGTTCCGGTTGCCCGAGCGGATCATGCCGACGTCGAGCTCGGTCAGCAGCGCGATGTCGGCATCGATGCCGGCGAGCAGCGCGGCGCTTTCGGGAATGAACTTGCAGCGTTCCGCATTCCACGCGGCGATCCGGAACCGGCTGGAGATCGCCCACGGTGCGCCGGACTCGACCAGCTCGATCGCATGCAGGCAGGGCAGCGCCGCGACGAAGCCATCATGGGCCTCGCGTGACGCCTCGACCGTCCGCGCCCGCTCGAGCAGGCGAGGATCCGGTGGCGGCAGAGCCGATCGCGTGCGCATCGCTCGTCGACAGGCCAAGCTGCCGAAGGGCAGCCTGGCCCGTCGCTCGCGCTACTTCTGCAGCACCTGGGAGACGAACTGCTCGATGAAGTAGCCCTTATAGGCCCCGGGGATCCAGGGCTTGCCGTTCTTCTGCCGCTGCTCCTCGGGAATGAGGGCATTCTCGCCGGTGACGTCGACCCGGGCGAGATAGCTGCCGATCGTCGCGTTCAGCTGCTTCTGCACGTCAGCCTGGATCAGATAGGAGATGAACACCATCGCCGCCGCCTTGTGCGGCGCATTGGCCGGGATGCCCAGGCTGTCGCCGCCGCCGGGCATGCCAAAGGCCGGGATGTAGAGCTTGGCACGCTTGAACAGGGTGCCCTTGGACAGCGCCACCGCCGTGTCGTCGTCCCAGGCCGCCGCCATCATCACCTCGCCCTGGTTCACGCGGTCCAGCGAGTCGTTGTTCGACGAGGTGATGGTGAACTTGTCCTGGTTGGCGTTGAACCAGTCCCAGACCTTGCCCCAATCGGCGACCTTTGCCTTGTCGAGCTCCGTGTCGCCGGCATAGCGGTTCTCGTCGCCGAGGATGTTGAGGATCGCCGCCTGCACGAAGGCCTGCCCCGAGCCGCCCTTCGACGGGTCGTTGAAGGCGAACTGCCCGGGATGGGCGTCGAGCCAGGCTGTGAACTCCGCCCAGCTCTGGGGCGGATTCGGCACCTTCTGGGGGTCGTACACCAAGCCGGTCTGGTTGCGGTAGACCGGAACCAGGTAGCCGCCCGTGGCGTAGCCTTCCTGAACCTTGGAGAGCTTCGGATCGAGCTTGTCGCTGCCCGGGATGACACCGACCAGCGGACCGAAGAGCGCCTTGGAATCGAGCAGAGACTTCAGCTCCACGCCGCCCACCAGCAGCGCATCGATCGTGCCGGTGGCGCTCGACGCCTCCGCGACCACCTTGCCGATGTTGGCGGGCCGGTCGCCGGTGACGACGTTCACCTTGATGCCGTACTTGCTCTCGAAATCCTTGGCGGCGGTGCGCCAGAACTCCTCGCCCCACCAGGCGTAGTAGGTCATCGCGCCTTCGGCCTTGGCGGCTTCGACGACCTTGTCCCAAGGCTGCTTCAAGAGGTCGTCCGCCGCGTGGCCGCTTGGCGCGATGCCCGCCAGGGCCGCGAACGCGAGGGCGGCGGATAGGAACGTCCGTCTGGTCTTCATCTCAACCCCTCCCTTCTGTGGCCGGGGACTGACCATCAGCCCCGGCGTCCTCAAAGCTTCCCGAATGCGGAAGACAGGTATTCGGTCTTCAGGAACCTCTCCGCGAAAAACAGCAGCGCTACGCTCGGCACCACCAGGATGATCGAGACGACGGCGGCATTGGTCCGCACGAAATGGTAGCCGAGATAGTCGAACAGGACGGTCGGTATGGTCTGGAACGTCGGCGTTCCGATGACGAAGGTCAGATTGAACTCCTCGAGGCTGGTGATGAAGGTGAAGACAGCGCCCGCGAAGAGGCCGGGCAGCACCATCGGCACCAGCACGTGCCGCACCAGGGCGAGCCGGCTGGCGCCGAGGTTGCGGGCGGCGTCGATCACGTCCTGCGGGATCGCCTCGAAGGCGGTCGCCAGGATCCGCAGCATGTACGGCATGGCGAGCAGCGTGTGCCCCAGCACCAGCCCCAGGAAGGTCTGCGACAGGCCCAATCCGTAGAAGACGCGGCTCAGGAACATCGCGATCACCATCGCCGGCATCACGACCGGCAGCAGGATCAGGATCCGCAGCGCCTCCTTGCCGGGAAAGGAATAGCGGCCGATGGCGTAGGCGGTCGGCAAAGCCAGGATGAACGAGACGACAGTCACCACCGGGGCCAGGGCGAAGCTGGTCGCCACCGCCTTCGCGATCTCGGAATAGGCGAAGACGTACTTCCACTGGGCGAGCGACAGGCTGGGCGGCAGCACCGCCGGCGGCGACCACGGGTTGTCGGGATCGACCAGCGACCACATGACGGCCATGAACATCGGCACCGCGGTCCAGACCACCAGCAGCGCGATCACCAGCAGGGCGAGGAACTGCCAGAAGCCGAGACGCGGCCGGCGGCGCGACGGCAGGGCGATGGCGACGGCGGTCATCGCCCCGCCTCCTGGATCGCGCGGGCGGCCCGCGCATAGACCGTCACGAACAGCAGCGAGGCAACGATGACGACCATGCCGATGCAAGCCGCCACACCCCATTGCTGCAGGGTGAAGGCGTCGGTGTACATCAGGACGGACAGCGACGATGGATAGACCGGACCGGCCACGCGGGTGATCGCGTAGTCGCCGAAGGTCAGGATGAACACCAGCACGACGGCGATGAGGATGCCGGGCACCGACATCGGCAGCACGACATGCCAGATGACACGCAGCGGGCTCGCACCGAGATTGCGGGCGGCGTCCTCGATGTCGGTCTGGATCGTCTCCAGGACCGAGGCGATGATCAGGAGCTGGAACGGCAGGTTCTTCCAGACCTGGATGACCAGGACGTTCCAGCCGAACCTGTCGTTCAGCATGCGCAGCGGACGCTCGATGATGCCGACCGCCAGCAGCAGGTTGTTCAGTACGCCGTTGAACGCCAGCACGTTGAGGATCAGGAACGCCGCCACCAGCGCCGGCACGAACAGGGGGATCTTGATGATCGACCCGATGGTGCGCGATCCGAAGCGACGGCGGCGCAGGAACAGCGCCAGAGGATAGGAGAAGAGCAGCGTGCCGAAGGCGCTGCCGATGCCGACCTTGACCGAGAACAGGAACGAATCGAGGAACGTCCTGTCGAGCAGCGCCAGCCAGTAGGAGGCCGTCAGCTTCGATTCACCGACCAGGGCGTAGAGTCCGATGCTCTGCAGGAAGGTCATCAGGATCGCGGCAGCCAGGAACAGGAAGATGAAGCCGGCGCCAGGGACGATGAGCAGGATCAGCATGATGCGCCCCGGCTGCATCGCCTTCACTCGATGATCCGGATGCGGCCGGGGGAGACCGCGAAGCTGAGCGTGTCGCCTTCGCGCACGGCCTGATCGCTGTCGACCTGCGCCCGGAGCAGCTGGCCCGCCGCCTCGACCAGCAGGTCGAGGGTGTTGCCGCGATAGATGATGTCGCGGACCACGGCATGGCGGACGTTCGCCGTCTCGGGGCTCGCGACCTTCATGTCCTCGGGCCGCCAGCTGAGCTTGACCGGCTGGCTCGGCGCCAGCGACGCATCGGCGAGACCGAAGCGGCCGAGCGACGTTTCCACGAAGCCCCCTGTCGCCGTTTGGCCGTTCACGATGTTGGTGGCGCCGAGAAAGTCGGCCACGAAGGCCGTGCGCGGCGCCCGATAGACCGTGCCGGGATCGCCAACCTGCTCGATCCGGCCGCCATTCATCACGACGATGCGGTCGGAGATCGCCAACGCCTCCGCCTGGTCATGCGTGACATAGAGCGTGGTGATGCCGAGCCGCCGCTGGAGCTGGCGGATCTCCACCCTGACCTTTTCCCGCAGCTTGGCATCCAGATTCGAGAGCGGCTCGTCGAACAGCAGCACGTCCGGGCGGGTGACGATCGCGCGGGCCAGGGCAACGCGCTGCTGCTGGCCGCCCGAGAGCTGGCCGGGTCGGCGCGCCTCCAATCCGTGGAGCCCCACCATGTCGAGCGCCTCGTCGATCCGCCGGGCCTGCTCCGCGGCCTTCAGGTTCCGCATCTTGAGGCCGAAGGCGATGTTCTGGCGGACGTTCATGTGCGGGAACAGCGCATAGGACTGGAACACCATGGCGGTGTTGCGGCGGTGCGGCGGCACCTCGGTCATGCGGCGATCGTCGAACCAGATCTCCCCGCTGTCCGGCATGATGAAGCCCGCGACCATGCGCAACGTCGTGGTCTTGCCGCAGCCCGAGGGTCCGAGCAGCGTCATGGTCTCGCCCTCGTTGACCTCGAGGTCGATGCCGTCGACCACCGTGGTGCTGCCATATCTCCGGGTGATGCCGGCAAGCCTCACTCGGCTCATGGCTGGCGCCCGTCCATATGGTGGTCGTGCTCCCGATGGCCGGCGATGATGGGTGCTGCTCGGCGGCTCTATGTGCAAAATTGTGGCATAGTGCCCAACTATGTCAACGACGCTCGACTTTCGTTGTATTTCTGTGGCGAAGGGCCCGTCTTGCGATCCTCGCCGGCTCGGATGGCGGCGAACTCGCCTCATCGGCCAGGCATCGATGGCGGGCGGAGCCGTTTGCCTCGCCGATTGTTATGAGGCTGTCGCCCGAGCTCGAAGGCGGGAGGGAGCCCCATGCCCGACACCACCCGGCCAGCCGTTCCTGCCGCCCCGGACCTCGCCCGGCTCGGCCTGGCCCCCGGACGGATCTACTGGAACCTCGGCGTGCACGCGCTCTACGAGCAGGCGCTGCAGCGCGGCGAGGCCCGGCTGGCGCCGGGCGGCGCGCTGGTCGCCATCACCGGGAAATATACCGGCCGCTCGCCGCAGGACCGCTTCATCGTCGAGGAGCCGTCGACCGCCGAAGCCGTCTGGTGGGGCGCGGTCAACCGCCCCTTCCCCGCCGAGTCCTTCGACCGGCTGCTGGCCCGGGTCGCCGACCATCTCCGCGGCCGCGACCTCTTCGTCCAGGACCTCCATGTCGGCGCCGATCCGGCGCACCGCATGGACGTCCGGGTGATCACCGAGCAGGCCTGGCACGCGCTGTTCGCCCGCAACATGTTCATCCGGCCCGGCGGCGAAGGCCCCGAGCCGGGCTTCGTGCCAGGCTTCACCGTGCTGCAGGCGCCGAGCTTCAAGGCCGAGCCGGAGCGCGACGGCACCCGCTCCGAGGCCTTCATCCTGCTCAACTTCGCCCGGCGGCTGGTGCTGATCGGCGGCACCGCCTATGCCGGCGAGATCAAGAAGTCGATCTTCACCGTGATGAACTTCCTGCTGCCCGCGGCCGGCGTGCTGCCGATGCACGCTTCCGCCAATGTCGGGCCGCGCGGCGACGCCGCGATCTTCTTCGGCCTGTCCGGCACCGGCAAGACGACGCTGTCGGCCGATCCCTCGCGCACGCTGATCGGCGACGACGAGCATGGCTGGGGCCCCCGCTCGGTGTTCAACTTCGAGGGCGGCTGCTACGCCAAGGTGATCCGGCTCGACCCCGACGCCGAGCCGGAGATCTACGCCACCACCCGCCGCTTCGGCACCGTGCTGGAGAACGTGGTGCAGCACCCGGAGACCGGCGCGCTCGACCTCGACGACGACGGGCTGACCGAGAACACCCGCGCCAGCTATCCCATCGACTTCATTCCCAATGCCAGCGCCGACGGCATCGGCGGCGTGCCGGAATCGGTGGTCATGCTGACGGCCGACGCCTTCGGCGTGCTGCCGCCGCTCAGCCGGCTGACGCCGGAGCAGGCGATGTACCACTTCCTCTCCGGCTACACCGCGCGCGTCGCCGGCACCGAGCGCGGCGTCAGCGAGCCGCAGGCCACCTTCTCGACCTGCTTCGGCGCGCCCTTCATGCCGCGCCATCCGACCGTCTATGCCGAGATGCTGCGCGAGCGCATCGCCCGTCACGGCGCCCGCTGCTGGCTGGTCAACACCGGCTGGAGCGGCGGCGCCTACGGCACCGGGCGGCGCATCTCGATCGCCCACACCCGCGCCCTGCTGCGCGCCGCGCTCGACGGCCGGCTGGACGGCGTGGCGCTGCGGCCCGACCCGGCCTTCGGGCTGCTGGTGCCGGAGGCCTGCCCGGAGGTCCCGAGCGAGGTGCTGCTGCCGCGCAATGCCTGGCGCGACAAGCGGGCCTATGACGACGCGGCGACCGAGGTGGCGCGGCGCTTCGCCGCCAATTTCGCGCAGTTCGACCAGTCGGTCGACGAGGGCGTGCGGGCGGCCGGGATCAGGCCCGCGGCCTGAGGCCGCCGGCCGACGAACGGGGCTGGCCGGGCGCGTCGGCGGGCGCTACGCTGCCCGCCGAATCGAACGCAATCGGGGGAGGAAGCCATGGCGCTCGCGGATGAACTGGCCTATGCCGGCGTGGCCGAGATCGCGCTCAAGGTGCGGCGGCGCGAGCTGTCGCCGGTCGAGATCGTCGAGGCGTTCATCGCCCGCATCGAGAAGCGCAATCCCAGCATCACCGCTCTCGTCCACTACGGTTTCGAGGACGCCCGCAAGGCGGCGAAGGAGGCCGAGAAGGCGGTGATGTCGGGCGCGCTGCTCGGGCCGCTGCACGGCGTGCCGCTGGCGATCAAGGACCTGTTCGACTTCAAGCCGGGCTGGCCCGCCACCATGGGCGGCATCCGGGCGATGAAGAACTTCAGCCTGCCGATCCATTGCGGCTTCGCCGCCAGCGCCGAGGCGGCCGGCGGCATCATCGTCGGCAAGACCAACAGCCCGATCATGGGCATGCGCGGGGTCTGCGACAACTATCTGTTCGGCCCGTCGCGCAATCCCTTCAACACCGCCAAGAACACCGGCGGCTCGTCGGGCGGCAGCGCCGGCGCGGTGGCCGACGGGCTGCTGCCGCTGGCCGAGGGCACCGACGGCGGCGGCTCGATCCGCATCCCCGCTTCCTGGTGCGGCGTCTACGGCTACAAGGCGAGCTGGGGCCGGGTGCCCTTCATCTCGCGGCCGAACGCCTTCAGCGGCACGGCGCCGTTCCTGTTCGAGGGGCCGATCACCCGCAGCGTCGAGGACGCGGCGATCAGCCTGACCGCGCTCGCCCGCTACGATTCGCACGATCCCTACAGCATCGAGGGCACCGTCGACTGGCTGGGCGCGCTGCGCCGCGACATGAAGGGCTGGAAGATCGCCTACAGCCCCGACTTCGACATCTATCCGGTCGACCCGCGGGTCGCCGCCGTGGTCGACAAGGCGGTGCTGGCCTTCCAGCAGGCCGGTGCCACGGTCGAGCAGGTCAAGGTCGGCATCAAGCGCTCCCAGGCCGAGCTCAGCGACCTGTGGTGCCGGATGATCGCGCCGATGAACGTGCAGGCGCTGGAGGGCTTCAAGGCGATGGGGTACGACCTGCTGGGCGAGCACCGCGCCGACCTGCCGCCGGAGTACCTGCACTGGATCGAGGTGGCGCAGAGGATGAGCGCGGTCGACGCGCTCAACGACCAGGTGATGCGGACCGAGGTCTATGACGCGGTCCAGGGCGTGCTCGACCGCTACGACCTGCTGGTGACGCCGACGCTGGCCTGCCTGCCGGTCGACAACGCGACCGACGGCAACACGGTCGGCCCGCGCAGCATCAACGGCGAGGCGGTCGATCCTCTGATCGGCTGGTGCATGACCTACCCGATCAACTATACCGGCCACCCCGCGGCCACCGTGCCGGCGGGGCTGGCCGACGGCCTGCCGGTCGGCATGCAGATCGTCGGCCGGCGCTACGCCGATGCCGACGTCATCACCGCCAGCGCGGCGTTCGAGCGCCTGCGGCCCTGGTTCGACACCTACAAGATCCCGGCCGGGCGCAAGATCTAGGGGCGCCCGGGCCATGAGCGGGGCGGACGATCTCGTCGATCGCGGGGTCGCCGCGCTGGCGCTGCTGATCCGGCAGCGCCGGCTCTCCCCGGTCGAGCTGACCGTGGCCTGCATCGCGCGCGTCGAGGCCCGCAATCCCAGCCTCAACGCGCTCGTCCATCTCGGCTTCGAGGAGGCCCGCGCCGCCGCCCGCGCGGCCGAGCGCGCGGTGATGGCGGGCGAGCGACTGGGGCCGCTGCACGGCGTGCCGACGGCCATCAAGGACCTGTTCGATGCGAAGGCGGGCTGGCCGTCGACGCTGGGCGGCATCCCCGCGCTGCGCGACAACCGGGCCAAGGCCGATGGCGGCTTCGCGCAGCGGCTGCAGCGCGCCGGCGCGATCCCGGTGGGCAAGACCAACAGCCCGGTGATGGGCTATCGCGGCGTCACCGACAACCTGCTCTTCGGGCCGACCCGCAACCCGTTCGACACCAGCCGCAACAGCGGCGGCTCGTCGGGCGGCAGCGCGGCGGCGGTGGCGGACGGCATGGTGCCCTTCGCGGTCGGCAGCGACGGCGGCGGCTCGATCCGCATCCCCGCGGCGTGGTGCGGCGTCTACGGCTACAAGGCCGCCTTCGGCCGGATCCCCCGCCTGACCCGCCCCAACGGCTTCGCCAGCGCCGCGCCCTTCGTCTTCGACGGGCCGCTCACCCGCACGGTCGAGGATGCGGCCCTGGTGATGAGCGCGGTCGCCGGGCACGATCCGCGCGATCCGCTGAGCCTGCCCGACACGGTCGACTATCTCGGCGCGCTGCGCCAGCCGATCGCGGGCTGGCGCATCGGCTACAGCCGCAACCTCGACGTCTTCCCGGTCGATCCGCGGGTGACGGAGGTCACCGACCGCGCCGTCCACGCGCTGGCCGAGGCGGGCGCCATCGTCGAGGAGGTCGAGGTCGGGCTGAAGCGGCCGCAGATGGAGCTGAGCGACCTGTGGTGCCGCATGCTGGTGCCGCTCAACCTGCAGGGCCTGGCGGGGATCAAGGCGGCCACCGGCATCGACCTGCGCGGCGCGCATCACGACGACCTGCCGGCGGAATACTGGCGCTGGGTCGATGGCTGCGCCGGCATGACGGCGGTCGAATGGCTGAACGACCAGATCGTCCGCACCGAGGTCTATGACGCGATCGCCGGCACGCTGGAGCGCTATCGCCTGCTGGTGACGCCGACGCTGGCCTGCCTCCCGGTGCGGAACGCCGGCGACGGCAACACGCTGGGCCCGACGCGGATCAACGGCGAGGCGGTCGATCCGCTGATCGGCTGGTGCCTCACCTACCCCGTCAACTTCAGCGGCCATCCCGCCGCCTCGGCGCCGGCCGGGCTCGCCGAAGGCCTGCCGGTCGGCCTGCAGATCATCGGCCGGCGGTACGCCGACGCCGACGTCATCGCCGCCAGCGCCGCGCTGGAGCGCGTGCGGCCGTGGCACGCGGACTACCGGATCTGTCGCGACCGGCCGCTCTGAGGCGCTGCCTGGCCGGGCTGGCCTTTGCCCTGGCGCTCGCTGCCGCGCCGCTGCGCGCGGCCGACCTGATCGGCTTCTGGGACCAGCCGCGCCATGGCGGCAACAGCTTCAACCGCCTGCCGCCCGACCAGGCCTATCTCGACGCGCTCAGGGCCTATGGCGCGAGCTGGGTCCGCCTCGCCTACGACAAGTGGAAGCCGGAGGGGCGCGACTTCCTGGTCGGCGACGCCGATCACTACGAGGCGCTGTCGCAACCCGACCTCGCCACGCTGCGCGCCACCCTGGAGCGGGTGCGGCGGGCCGGGCTGAAGGCGGTCATCGTGCCGCTGACGCTGCCCGGGATGCGCTGGGCGCAGAACAACGGCGACCGCTTCGACGGCCGCCTGTGGACCGACAGGGCGTGGTGGGAGCAGGCGGCGCGCTTCTGGCGCGACCTCGCCACGGCGCTCAAGGACGAGCCGGCAGTCGCCGCCTACAACATCGTCAACGAGCCGGCGCCGGAGAAGGGCGCCGGCCTCGCCGAGCACGCCGGCGCCGCGGCGATGGCGGCCTGGTATGGCGCGCAGCGCGGCGGCCCGCGCGACCTGCCCGCCTTCTACGAGACCGTGATCCGCGCCATCCGCTCGGTCGACGCGACGACGCCGATCATGGTCGACGCCGGCTGGTACGCCGCGGCGGACGCCTTCGCCTACTGGCCGGCACGGCTCGCCGACGACCGGGTGCTCTACAGCGTCCACATGTACGAGCCCTACGCGGCGACCAGCGCGCCCAACCTGAAGCGGGCCAAGCCCTTCGCCTATCCCGGACCGGTGCCCTATGCCGGCGGGACGGCGACCTGGGATGCCGCCCGCGTCGCGGCCTATCTGCAGCTGCCGCTCGGCTGGGCGCGGGCGCACGGCGTTCCGGCGGAGCACCTGGTGGTCGGGGAATTCGGCTGCGCGCGCCGCCTGCCCTTCTGCACCCGCTATCGCGAGGACGTGCTGACGGCGCTCGACGCGGCGCGGCCGCACTGGGCCTTCTATGCCTTCCGCGAGGACAGCTGGGACGGAATGGACTACGAGCTCGGATCGGGCAAGGTCGACTGGCACTACTGGGAGGCGGTCGACGCCGGGGCGCCGGACCCGGTGAAGCGGCACGCGACGCCGGAGTTCGAGCCGATCCGCAAGCGGCTGGCCGGAGGCTGACGCAAGGCGGCGCGTTGCCGGCACGCCCGGCGGCAGCGGATCGGCCGAGCGGCGCCTCCCGGCCTTCGCCTCGCCTCCCGCGCGGCTGCGCTCGGAATGGTCATGCGTCGCGAGCCTCCACCGGGCGTCCACGTTCCCCGCGCACCGCGTCGAGCAGGCCGCGGATGTAGCCCAGGGTGAACAGGTGGCCCTGGAAGCCGTAGCCCTCGACGTCGGGCTGCTCGCTGGCGAGCAGCGGCGAATGGTCGGGCCGGACATAGCCGTCGAAGCCGGCCTCGTGCAGGGTGCGGACCAGCCGGGCGAGATCGAGGTTGCCCTCGTCGGGAAAGGTCTCGACGAAGTCGGTCGGCGATCCGTGGATGTTGCGCAGGTGGACGAAGTGGATGCGCTCGCCGAAGCGCGGCACCAGCCCCGGAACGTCGACGCCGAGCTCGCCGAAGCAGCCGGCGCAGAGCGTGATGCCGTTCATCGGGCTGGGATGCAGGTCGAGCAGCCAGTCGAAGGCGGCGACGCTCGACATCACCCGCTCCAGGCCGCAGATCGGGGTCGCCGGCGGGTCGTCGGGATGCATGGCGAGCCTGACGCCGGCCGCCTCTGCCGCCGGGATGACGGCGAGGAGGAAGCGGCGGAGATTCTCCTGCATCTGCTCGAAGGAGATCGGCGTCTCGCCGTGCGGCACGGTCGCCGGCGTCACGTCGGCGGCGCGATAGGCACTGGTCCGGGCGCCGCCGCGGGTGCGGGCGGCGAAATCGGTGCGCACCACCATGGCGTCTTCCGAGAGCTGCGGCATGAAGTTGTAGCAGACGACCTCGACGCCGAGCCGCCCCAGCAGGTCGAGGCTGCGGATCCAGTGGCGGGTCTGCGCCTCCCAGCCCTCCTTGCCCATGACGATCCGGTCGATCGGCGGGCCGGCCTCGACGACCGGGACGGAGAGGCCGAACCGGCGGGCCCGGTCGATCGCGGCAGGCAGCGCGTCGTACTTGTCGGGCGCCTGCGACATGTCGTAGTGGACGAGGCTCTCGACGCCGATCTGCCGGATCGTCGCCAGCCGCTCGTCGGTCGGCGGCACCGCCACCATGGAGAGCTTGATCATCGTCGTGCCCCGCTCTGTCCGGCCGCCGTCGTCATCCCGGCGAAAGCCGGGATCCATCTTGCCGCATCGCGCCGCCGGATGCATGGATCCCGGCTTTCGCCGGGATGACACAGGGGGCGGCGCACGGACGCGAGGAGGTCATTCGTCTCAGATCACGAAGCGGATGGCGCGGAGCACCTCGAAGTAGCTGGTCGCCTCGAAGCGGACGGTCTGCGGCGCGGCGTGCTGCATGCCGGGGTACCAGGAGGCGCGATAGGCGTCGACCGGGTTGGTGTAGGTGATCTCCAGGCTGATCGTGTCCGGCAGCTTGAGGCGGCAGGCGGCGCGGTCGCCGCGCAGCGCGCGGGTGACGCCCTCGCGGATGCGGCGCTGCGCGACGGCGGGCGCGATGCTGATGGTGGACGGGCCGATGCCCTGGCTGACCGGGACGGTGACGATCGGCGGGACGAGGCGGATGGCGTCGGCGCAGATGCCCTGGTCGCCGGAGATGAACAGGGTCGGCACGCCGTAGAGCGCGGCGGCCCAGGCATGCAGGTGCATCTCCGAGGCGACGACGCCGTTGAGGCGGAGCTGCCCGACCTTGAGGCGCAGCGTATGGGCGAGCGGGTTGTCCTCGGTCCCGGCCTTGGAGTGGTAGCCGACCAGCATCAGCGCGTCGAAGCTGTCGTCGATCTCCTGCACCATGGCCAGCGGATGGCCGCTCCAGCCGCGGATGATGCGGGCGCAGTCGGGCAGCCGGCTGGCGATGATGTTGCGGCCGGTGCCGTGCGCGTCCTTGATCAGGATCTCGGTGGCGCCGGCGGCGATCGCGCCCTCGCAGGCGGCAACCACCTCGGCGGTCATCTCCTCGCGGAACTCGGGGTAGGTGCCATGCGTCTTGGTCGCCTCCTCCCAGTCGGTGATGCCGGCGATGCCCTCGATGTCGCAGCTGATATAGACCTTCATTCCTGCTGTCCTCTGGATCAGATGGGTGCCAGGGCCGCGACCTCGCGGCGGAACGGCGGACGGTCGCGGTCGACGACGGTGTCGAGCTCGCGGGCATAGCGGTGCCCGGCATAGACCGCGGCGGCGATGGTGGCGGGCGCCAGCGCGTCGCCGATGGCGGTGACCGAGGCGATGCCAGACTCCGCCCAGGCCTCGCGGCGCGCCTCGAGCGCGAAGCGCAGCCCGGCCTCGGGCAGCCGGGCGGTGACCAGCAGCACGGCGTCGGCGGCGCGCTCGGCGGCGCGGCCGGTGAAGACGCAGCGCGTCTCGACGCGGCCCGCCGACACCGCGGTCACGGCACGGCCGACGAGGACCTCGACGCCGGCTTCCAGCACGCGCTTCTGGATGCGGAACTGCTCCATGGTGGCGCGGGTCCAGGTCGAGACCTCGCAGGCCGGGGTGACCAGGGTCACCGCCCTGCCCTCGCCGGCCAGCAGCTCGGCCAGCACGCCGCCGAGATAGTAGTGGTCGTCGTCGAAACCGACGATCCGGTCGCCCGGCGGCCGCCGGCCGGCCATGACGTCGTCCGGGGTGAGCACGACCGCGTCGGCATCGATCGGCAGCGGCGCCAGGTGATGCCGCCCGATGCCGTCGGCCCGCCAGGCCGAGCCGGTGGCGAGCACGACATGGCGGCAGCCCGCCGCCAGCACGTCCTCGAGGCCGAGCCGGCTGTCGCGATAGACGGCGACGCCGGGCAGCTTGTCGAGCTGGCCGACCCGCCAGTCGCGCACCCGCCGCCAGGCGGCGAGGCCGGGCAGCCGCGATTCCAGCGCCACCCGGCCGCCGAGCTCCGTGCCGGCCTCGGCCAGCGTCACGGGATAGCCGCGCTCGCCCAGCGCGCGGGCGCATTCCAGCCCGGCGGGACCGGCGCCTATCACCAGCACGCTGGCCGCGGAGCCGCGCGGCGCGATCCGCTCGGGATGCCAGCCGCGGCGCCACTCCTCGCCCATGGTCGGGTTCTGCGTGCAGCGGATCGGCGACATCGTGAAGTCGCCGGCGACGCAGATGTTGCAGCCGATGCATTCGCGGATGTCGTCGACCCGGCCTTCCGCGATCTTGCGCGGCAGGAAGGGGTCGGCGATCGAGGGCCGGGCGCAGCCGATCAGGTCGAGGATGCCGCGCCGGACCTGGCGCACCATCGCGTCGGGCGAGGTGAAGCGGCCGACCCCGACGACGGGCTTGCTGGTCAGCCGCTTGATGCCGGCGACGAACGGCTCCTCGGCGCCCTCCTCGGAGAAGCGCGAGGTCGCCGAGTTGTTCTCCCAGCCCGAGAGCACGACGTCCCAGAGATCGGGCAGCTCGGCCAGCAGGCCGATCATGTCGTGCGCCTCGGCGGCGTGGATGCCGGCCGGGCCGAGCAGCTCGTCGACGGTGATGCGCACCGCCACGGCGCAGCGGTCGCCGATCGCCTCGCGGGTGTCCTCGACGATCTCGCGCAGCAGCCGGACGCGGTTCTCCAGGCTGCCGCCATATTCGTCGGTGCGCTGGTTGGTCTGGCGCGACAGGAAGTGGTGCAGCCCGGAGAGCCCGTGCGCGGCATAGACATAGACGAGGTCGAAGCCGGCCTGCCGGGCGCGCAGCGCCGCCTGGCGATGCCAGCGCCGGAGATCGGCGATATCGCTCCGGTCCATGGCGCGGGCCTGCACCGGATCGGCGGTGAAGGTCAGGACCGGCAGGTCGGACGGGCCCATCGGCACCTCGCGGCTGGCGAAGTTGGGCCCGTTCATGCCGTTGTAGCAGAGCTCGATGCCGGCCAGCGCGCCATGCTCGTGCACCGCGTCGGCCATCCGCGCGAGCGCCGGCAGGTCCTGCTCGTCCCAGATGCGCAGCTCGATATAGGGCGTGATCTCGGAGCTGTGGTGGATCTCCGCCTGCTCGGTGCAGACCACCGCCCAGCCTCCCTCCGCCTTGATGCCGCGCATGCGGGCGGCCGCCGAGGGGTCGCGGTAGCCCATGCCGTTGCAGTGCGGCACCTGGTAGAAGCGGTTGCGCGCCGTCAGCGGCCCGATGCGGACCGGCTCGAACAGCACGCCGAAGCGCGGGTCGCGCGCCGCTTCCGCCGGTCCGCTCGGGCCGGCGGGCGACGCGCCGCGGACGCCGGTCATCGCGCCGCGAGATACCGGGCGATGGCGTCGAAGCCGGCGAGCAGCAGCTGGTCCATCGCGTCGTCGACCGGCAGCGGCTGCGAGGATTGCTTGGCGATCACCATGTCGGCGCCGGGGTCGACATAGATCCACTGGCCGTGGATGCCGAGGGCGAAGAAGGCGCCGCTGTCGTTGCCGATGCTGTACCACTTGCTGCGGTAGCGGCCGTGCGGCAGCAGCTTGGTCGCCTGCGGGTTCTTCGCCCAGGCGGCGGGATCGCCGTTCTGCCGGATGTCGTCGACCCAGGACTGCGGCAGCAGCCGGCGGCCGCCGACCTCGCCGCCGCGCAGCATCAGCTGGCCGAGCGCCGCCATGTCGCGCAGGCAGATGCAGACGCCGCCGGCGCTGCGCGAGGCGCCGAGGCGGTCGACCGTGACGTAGCCGTCGAAGGCGGCGCCGAGCGGGCCCCACAGCTTCTCCGCGACGAGGTCGGGATAGCGCCGGCCCGAGGCGCGCTCGACGATCCAGCCGAGCAGGTCGGAGTTGGGCGAGACGTAGTGATAGAGCTCGCCATGCGGCTCCGCCCCGCGCTGCATGGTGGCAAGGAAGGAGCGCAGGTCCGCGGGTGGCTCGCCCGGCGGCACCGGGTTCCAGGCGGTGGCGACGCGATAGCGCGCGAAGTCCCCGGTCGGCGCCAGATAGTCCTCGACGAAGGTGGTGGACACCGTCATGTCGAGCACGTGGCGGACCTTGCAGTCGCCATAGGCCGAGCCGGCGACCTCCGGGATGTAGCGGGTCACCGGCGCCTCGGGATCGAGGCGCCCCTCCCCCGCCAGGACGCCGGCCACCGTCGAGGTCAGCGACTTGCTGACCGAGAAGATGATGTGCGGGACCTCGGGTCGCTGGCCGTTGTCGTAGCGCTCGGTCAGCACGCGGCCGCGCTGCAGCACCATGAAGCCGTCAGTGTAGGTCTGAGCCAGCCACTGCCCGACCGACCATTGCCGCCCGTCCGGGCCGGTGAACCCGACCGCGTCGAGCGGCCAGGGATCCGGCTCCAGGGCCAGAGCCGGGCCGGCTCCACGCGCGATGCAGGCCGAGGGCACGATCTCGCGGACATGCTGGAGGGACCAGCGGTTGAACGGCGGCTGTCGCCAGTTGGCCAGCGTCACCTGCCGGTCGGCGGGCGGCGGGAAGCCCTGCATGATGTCGGTCTCGGGCACCCCGCCCTCCTTCGCGCTGCGCTGCTGCACTGACCGGCTACCACAGGCGATCACCCCGCCGCAATGAGGGAGGAGCCGACGAGGCCCCCTCATCTTGCCGGCTGCCCCGGAGAGGCTCGACGGCTATGCTCCCGGCCGGCAACCGAGGAGGATGCATCAGTGACGACGCGGCGGCCGTCACGACCGGAGCTGCGGCAGCTCGTCGAGCTGATCTGGGATGCCGAGGCGCCCGACGCCCCGCGCCGGGCCGGGGGCCGGCGCGAGCACGTCCTACCGACCGGCCGCACGCATCTGGCATTCCGCCTCGCTGGCCCGCCGCTGCGCATCTTCCGGGACGCGGCCGATGCCACGGGGGAGACCGTCGGGCCGTCGCTGGTCGGCGGCGTACGCACCAGCTTCTATGCCCGCGACGTCTCGGAGCCATCGGCCTCCGTCGGCGTGGTGCTGCGCCCGGGCGCGGTTCCCGCCTTGCTCGGCGTGCCGGCCGACGTCCTGGCCGGGCGCCATTGGTCCCTGGACGATCTCTGGGGCTCCCGCGCCGGCTTGGCGCGCGAGCAGCTGCTGGCCGCCGGCTCCGCGGAGCGCCGCCTGCAGGTCGTCGAGGCGCTGCTCGCGGCGTCGCTGCCCGAAGCAATCGCCCTGCACCCGGCGGTGGCACTCGCCCTTCGCCACTTCCGAGCCGGCGGCGACGTCCGGGGCGCGGTGCGGCAAAGCGGTTACAGCCACCGGCAGCTCAACCAGCGGTTCCGCGAGGCGGTCGGCATGACGCCCAAGCTCTACTGCCGGATCCTGCGGTTCCAGGGCGTGCTGCGCCGGCTGGCGTCGTCCCCGACGGTCGGGATGGCCGAGTTGGCGCTGGCGAGCGGCTATGCCGACCAGCCCCACCTAGCCCGGGACTTCCGCGCGTTCGCCGGCGTCACGCCGGGCGCGTACCGGACGGCGGTGCCGGAGTCTCCCAACCACCTGCCGGTGCCCACGGCGCCGACGTCAACTTCGTTCAAGACCCCCGCCCTCGGCGGCCACTAGGATCCGCCACCGACCCGCAAATGAGGAGCGAGCGATGGTGGTCCATGAGCTTTTCGCCTACCTGCATGTCCGCGACGCCGTGGCGGCCATCGCGTTCTACGGCGACGCCTTCGGCGCCCGCGAGCGCTTCCGGCTGACCGAGCCCTCCGGCCGCATCGGCCATGCCGAGCTGGATCTTGGCGGCACCGTGCTGATGCTGTCGGGCGAGTTCCCGGAATGCGGCATCGCCGGCCCGGCGGAGGGCGCCACCACGACGCCGGTCACCATCCATCTCCACGTCGACGATGCGGACGAGACGATCCGCCGCGCCGTGGCCGCCGGCGCGCGGCTCGAGATGGAGCCGCGGGATCATTTCTATGGCGAGCGCTCGGGCAGCATTCGCGACCCGTTCGGCCATCGCTGGAGCATCGGCCACAGCATCGAGGCCGTCTCGCCGGAGGAGATGCAGCGGCGCTACAGCGCGCTGCCGGCCGGACGCTGAGATCCGGGGCGGCCTGCCGCCACTGCTTCTCCTCGTTGACCCGGTGGACATCCGGCAGGTCGCCCTCTCTGATGAAGGCGTCGACGACGTTGCCGAGCACGCGGGAGACACTGTTCTCGAAGCCGTTGTCGGGCAGCGCCCGGCCAAGGCGATCGAGCTGACTGAGAGGACCGCGCCGCCATTGGGGGCCGGAATCGCCGACGATCTCGCCCTCGAGGCCGCCTGGAACCCGGTCATTGCGCCCCTTGGCCAGGCCAGCGGCAAGACCCATCTCACAGTCGCGCCGGAGTCATCGCCCGGTCACCGGGCCGGCGCACACTGGGATGGATGAGAGCGATCCGCAGCATGACCGAGAGCAGCGCGCCCACCGCCGTGGTCACCGGCGCCACCTCCGGCATCGGCCGCGTCGTCGCCCTCGACCTCGCCCGCCAGGGCTGGACGGTGCTGTGCGTCGGGCGCGATGCCGGCCGCGGCGCCGAGACCCTGGCCGAGATCGAGGCGGCCGCCGGCAGCCGGCGGGCCGAGTTCCTGCAGGCCGATCTCTCCTCGATCGCCGCCGGCAAGGCGCTCGGCACCATGATCCGCGACCGCCGGCCCCGGCTCGACCTGCTGGTCAACAATGCCGGCTCGCTGTTTGACCGGCGGCTGGAGAGCGTCGACGGGCTGGAGATGACCTTCGCCCTCAACCATCTCGGCTACTTCGTGCTGACCCACATGCTGCTGCCGGCGCTGCGGGCGGCGCCGGCGGCGCGGATCGTCAGCGTCGCCTCGGGCGCCCATCGCCGCGCCACGCTCGACTTCGCCGACCTGCAGATGACTCGCGGGTACAGCGGCTGGCAGGCCTATGCCCGCTCCAAGCTGGCCAACATCCTGTTCACCCGCGAGCTGGCGCGCCGGCTGGCCGGCGGGACGGTGACCACGAACTGCCTGCATCCGGGCTTCGTCGCCAGCCGCTTCGGCAGCGGCAACGGCCCGCTCTGGCGCACGGTGTTCCGCACCGCGCAGCTGTTCGCCATCTCGCCCGCCGAGTCGGCAAAGGGCGTGCTGCATGTCGCCCTGGCGCCGGAGCTGGCAGCGACCAGCGGCGCCTATTTCGACCGCGCCCGGCCGGCGCAGAGCTCGCCGGCGGCCGAGGATCTCCGCGCGGCGCGCGAGCTCTGGGCGGTCAGCGCCGAGCTGACCGGGCTCGGCGCCTGACGGCCGGGCTCAGACCCAGCGGACCTTGTCGGACTTCAGCAGGGTGTCGACGAAGTCGGGCAGCTGCAGCCCGGCCTTGACCTTGGCCTCGAGCGCCGCCTCGGCGGCCCGGACCGCGGCCAGCCGGCCCTCGATCTCCGCGAGGCGCCCCCGCGGCACGACGACGATGCCGTCCTGGTCGCCGACCACGAGGTCGCCCGAATCGATGGTCACGTCGCCGAGCGCGATCGGCTGGCCGGCATGGCCGGGGCCGCTGCGCACCGGCGAGTTCGGCGTCACGCCGGCGCAATAGACCGGCAGCCCGACGCCGATGATGCCCTCGATGTCGCGGACCGCGCCGTCGGTGACGAACCCGACCACGCCGCGGTTCTTCGCCATGCCGAGCAACAGGTCGCCGGTGACCGCCGAGGCCATGTAGGACTCCATGGCGGCGACGATGACGTCGCCCGGCCGGGCGATGGCGAGCGCGGCGAAGACGGCCAGGTTGTCGTTGGCGCCGGCGAAGCAGGTGACCGCCACCCCGTGCAGCCGCCGCATCGGTGCCGGCGCGGCCGCCAGCGGCTTGATGCGATGGTCGAGCGCACCGCGGCCGTTCATCGCGTCCACCATGTATCCCGTCGGGGTGCCGGCCAGGCGCGCGACGAGATCGGCCGGCGGCCGCGGGAAGTCACGGCGAATGGTGAGCAGCGGCGGATCCTCGATCATCCTCGTCCCCTTCCACGCGGTTTCCGGCCGGTAAGTACAGGATTTCGCTGGAAATGGACAGCAAATGGCGATAAAAGAAAGGAATGATTGTCGCCCTTCCTTAGGGACCTTGTGCCGCACGGATGCGATCACCGGCGGCAGGGGCGGCCGATCTCCGAACATGGAGGCGCGTGATGGGTTGGCGGGCAATGAGCATCGGCCTGCTTTTGGCATTGGGCGGCGGGGCCGCCCTGGCCCAGGACAACACGCCGGCCACCATCGGGCTGGTCTACCAGAAGGAATTCAACGGCGCCCTCGGGCAGCTGCAGAGCAACCAGCGCCAGCTGCTCTACAGCCTGCCGGTCTACGGCAGCGAGCTGGTGACGACCGACGCCAAGGGCACCACGGCGCTGGAGTTCCTGGACAAGACCCAGCTCCAGGTCGGCGCCAATTCGCACATCACGCTCGATCGCTACGTCTACGACCCGGCGACCGGCGAGGGCGAGCAGGCGCTGCACTTCTCCGCGGGCGTGTTCCGCTTCGTCTCCGGCGGGATGAAGAAGGAGAACGTCCAGCTCCGGACGCCGACCGCCAGCATGTCGATCCGCGGCACCAAGGTGCTGGTCTATGTCGACAAGGACGGCAGCTCGATCTTCTACTTCGAGTCGGGCTGGGGGACGGTGAAGACCGACTGCGGCAACACCGGCGACGTGCAGACCGGTCAGTCGGCCGTGATCCGGGGCTGCACCATCACCGTCGTCCCGACCAACCTGATCCCGACGGCGCTGCCGGAGCAGCCGGTGCCCGACGAGATCACCGCCCTGCTGAACCTGCTCGACAACCTCGAGCCGGCCGCCGGCCCGCCGCCGCCGGGCAACAACAACCCGACCTCGTCCGACCCGCAGGGCCGCGGCGGCTTCGCCAGCCCGAGCTGAGACCGGCACGCGCCGCCTCACCCCGCTCCCGGCCGCTTGCGACGCTGCGTCGCGGCTGGGCCCGGGGGCGGGTTTCGTCGATCGACCGCCGGCACAGCGCCGGCTCGCCGCCACTGCGCAACGCGACAACCGCCCGCCCCCTGTCGCGCCCGGGCGGTTCCGCCTATTCTGACGGCCGGCGGGCACGGGATCGGGAGGAGAATGCGATGCTCATCGGGGCGGCAGCGCTGGAGGCGCTGACGGGTCGGATCTTCGCGGCCGCGGGCTGCGCCCCGGACGAGGCCGCCTGCGTCGCGCGCCACCTCGTCGACTCGAACCTCTGCGGCCATGATTCGCACGGCGTGCTGCGCATCCCGCGCTATCTCGCCCTGATCCGCGACGGGGTAGTGCATCCCGGCCGGCGCGGCCGGGTGCTGTTCGAGAGCGCCACCGCGCTGGTGATCGACGGCGAGATGGGTCTCGGCCAGGTGATCGTCGAGGACGCCATGACGCGGCTCGCGGCGAAGGCGAAGGCGTCCGGCATGGCGCTGGCGACCATCCGCAATTGCGGCCATGCCGGCCGGCTCGGCGACTGGGCCGAGCAGCTCGCCGGCCACGACCTGATCTCGCTGCACTTCCTCAAGACCGTCGGGCTCGGCGCCATTCCCTTCGGCGGCAGCGACCGCCGGCTGGCGCTCAACCCGCTGGCGGCCTGCGTGCCGGTGCCCGGCCGGCCGCCGGTGCTGCTCGACGTCACCACCACCACGGTGGCCGAGGGCAAGCTGGCGGTGGCGCGGAACAAGGGCGAGCGTGTGCCGCCCGGCACCATCGTCGACAAGCACGGCCAGCCGACCACCGATCCCAACGACTTCTATGCCGGCGGCGCGCTGCTCACGATGGGCGGCCACAAGGGCTACGGCCTCAACGTCATCACCGACCTGCTGACGGGCGGGCTGTCGGGCGGCGGCTGCACGGGGCCCGGCGAGACCAAGCTGGTCAACACGGTGACCGCGCTGGCGATCGACCCGACCCCCTTCACCGACCGGCAGGCCTATGTCGCCGAGATCGTCCGCTATCTCGACTGGGTGAAGGGCTCGCCGCCGAGCCAGCCCGGCGGCGAGGTGCTGCTGCCGGGCGAGATCGAGCACCGCACCCGCCAGGACCGCCGGGCCGGCGGCGTGCCGCTCGACGACGCCACCTGGCGGCAGATCGTCGAAGGCGCGGCCACCGTCGGGATCGACGAGGCGACCTTGCGGGCGGACGCCGCCTAGAGCCGGTCGGAGGGAGCCGGGCGATGCGGATTGCGATGATCGGGGCCGGGGCGATGGGCTGCGTCTATGGCGGCCTGCTGCAGCGCGCCGGCGAGGACGTCACGTTGATCGACATTCGCGCCGAGCAGGTCTCGGCGATCGCCGCGCACGGGCTGCGGCTGACCGGGGTGAGCGGCGAGCATCGGGTGCGGCCGCGGGCGGCGGGAGCGGGCGACCCCCTGCCCGCCTTCGAGCTCGCCGTGGTCTTCGTCGACGCCAACGCGACGGCCGCCGCGGCGGCGCAGGCCGCCCGGCTGCTGGCGCCCGATGGCCATGCCGTGACGCTGCAGAACGGCATCGGCAATGTCGAGGCGCTGGTCGCGGCGCTCGGCCGCGGCCGGGTGCTGGCGGGCGTCACCATGAACAGCGCCAATGCGCCCGGCCCGGCGCACGGCGATCACTCCCACGCCGGCCCGACCTGGGTCGGCGAGCTCGACGGGCGGCGCAGCGCGCGGCTGGACGCGCTGGTCGCGATGCTGGCGCGGGCCGGGCTGGAGACCCGCATCGTCGACGATCCCATGGCGCACATCTGGAACAAGTTCCTGCTGAACTGCGCGCTCAACCCGCTCTGCGCGCTGACCGGGCTCCGGCCCGGCCACGTGCCGGACAACCCGGCGATGCTGCGGCTGCTCGAGCGGATCGTCGCCGAGGTGCTCGCGGTCGTCCGGGCCAAGGGCATCCGCCTGCCCGATCCCGACCCGCTGGCCACGGTCAAGGGACACTGCGTCGGGCGCTTCAACCGGCCGTCCATGCTGCAGCATGTCGAGCAGGGCCGGCGCACCGAGATCGACGCGCTCAACGGCGCGCTGGTCCGCGAGGCGGAAGCGCTGGGCCTCGCGGCGCCCTACAACGACGCCATCGCCTGCGCCGTGAAGGGCCTCGAGGCGGCGCGGATGGCGGCCGTCGCGGCCTGAAGGCTCCTCCCCGGCGGCCGCCAGGGCCGCTCAGTGCGACATCAGCACCGGGACGGTCATCCGGCCGAGCAGGCCGCGGCTGGCGCCGCCCAGGACCGACTCGCGCAGCCGCGAGTGGCCGTAGACCCCGGCGACCAGCAGGTCGGCGCCGAGATCGCTGGCGCGCGACAGGATGACGTCGGCGATCGCCAGCTCGCCGCGCGGGGTCAGCTCGACCTCGGCATGCACGCCGTGGCGCCGCAGATGCGCGGCCAGGATCTCGGCCGAGCTCGTCGCCTCGTCGCCGGCCCGCTCGCCGCCGGCCACGGTCAGCACGGTGACCTGCTGCGACTGCGTCAGGAACGGCAGGGCGTCGTGGACGGCGCGGCTGGCCGGGCTGCTGCCGTCCCAGCACACCAGGATCCGGGTTCCCGGCGGCGCGGCGGCGCCGATATAGGGCACCACCAGGGCGGGCCGGCCGCAGCCCAGCACCACCTCCTCCGGGCGGAAGCGCTGCTGCTCGCCGATCGGCCGCTCCGGATCGATCTGGCCGAGGATGGCGAGGTCGCAGCAGCGCGCCTGGGCCTGCAGCTCGGGCACCGGGCTGGGGCTGCCGAGCAGCCAGGCGCCCTCCAGCGCGGCGAGCGCGAGCCCCTCGTTGAAGCGCTGCTCCATGGCGGCCGCCGTCTCGCCCTCGTGGGCGGTGTCGCTCGCTCCGCCGATCGCTCCCATCAGCCCGGCCGCCGCCCGCGGCGGCCGCGCCGCCGGGTAGACGTAGTAGCCGAGGAGGCGGGCGTGGTGGCGCTTGGCCAGCTTGAGGGCCAGCTCCATGCGGGCGTTGCCCGCGTCGGACGGATCGATGGTGACGAGCAGATCCCTGAGGGCCATGGCCGCGATCTCCGTTGCTGCACCGGCCGGGCGAGGATACCGGCCGCCGGGGCGGCCGCCTTGCGCCATGTCAATTCGCGCGGTCGGCACGGCCGTGCCGACCTCGCCCTTCGACAAGCCCAGGACGAGGTGCAGCGCCGCTACAGCACGCCGTGGCGCTTGAAGACGTCGGCCAGCAGGTCGCCGCGCTCGAGCTCGGCCCGGGTGCTGTTCTCGTCGGAGACCTTGGCGAGCGCCCGGCGGATCACCTCCTCGGTGGCGGTGGCGGGGATCACCACGACGCCGTCGACGTCGCCGAAGACCCAGTCGCCGGGCATCACCCGGACGCCGCCGCAATCGACCGGCACGTCGATCTTCATCACCATGCCGCGGCCGCGGCTGTCGAGCGGACCGATGCCGCCGGCGAAGACCGGGAAGCGCATCTGGCGGATCATCCGGACGTCGCGCACCAGCCCGTCGGTGACGCAGCCGGCGGCGCCGCGCGCCCGGGAGGCGGTGCTGAGCAGCTCGCCCCAGGGCGCCACCCGGTCGCCCTTCGGGCAGGCCAGCACGGCGACCTCGTCGGGGCGGAGGTCGTCGATCAGCTTGATCTCGAGCTCGTAGGGGTTGATGCCGGCCTCGACCTCGTAGACCGCCATGTAGAGCCCGGTGCGGGCCCGCCCGAACATGTTGAGCCCGTCGTCGAGCGGGCGGATGCCGGGCGCCATCGCCTGGTTCCAGAAGCCCAGGCCGTCCAGCGTGTCGGAGATGACGCCGGAATAGAGCGTGTTGCGAACGGCTTCGATCAGATGGCTGTCCATGGCGGGGTCCCTATGCGGTGCGGAAGAAGCGCACGACCACCAGGCAGAGGGCGGTCGTGCCGGCGAGGATCAGGGTAACGAGCGCATTGATATCCGGGGTGAAGCCGATTCGCATCATCGCCCAGAGCCGGATCGGCAGGGTGCTGTGCGGGCCGGTGACGAGCAGCGTGATCAGCGTCTCGTCGAAGGAGAGCGCGAAGGCGAGCACGGCGGCCGCCGCCAGCGCGGTGCGCAGGTTGGGCAGCAGCACCCACCAGAAGGTCTGCCAGCGGCTGGCGCCGAGATCGGCCGAGGCCTCGGCCAGGCTGGCGCTCAGGCTCTGCAGCCGGTTCAGCACGGTGCGGTAGACGAGCGCCAGCACGAAGACGGTGTGGCCGATGACGACGGTGACGAGCGAGCGGTCGATGCCGACCTGGCGGAAGAAGATCAGCAGCGACAGGCCGGTGATGATCGGCGGCATCAGGAAGGGCAGGAAGATCACCAGCTGCTGCAGCTGGCGGGCGCGGCCGCGGCCGGCCTGGTAGTGGAAGGCGAACAGCGTGCCGAGCACCAGCGACAGGGCCACCGCGGCGAAGCCGACGATGAAGGTGTTGATCAGCGCCTCGCCGATCCCGGCATTGTGGAACAGCTTGTCGTACCAGCCGAAGCCGAAGCTGTCCCACTGCACCTCGCCGCGCCGGTAGTTGAAGAAGGAGAAGAAGACGGTGAGGCCGAGCGGGCCGTAGAGCACCAGCAGCACGAACAGCGCCACCGGCAGCAGGGCCAGCCGGACCGCCCAGGGCAGGCTCATGCCACCGCTCCCCGGATGCGCCCGAGCCGCCCGGCGGCCAGGATGGCGAGCAGCACGACGACCATCAGCATCACCGACAGCGCCGCGCCGAACGGCCAGTTGAAGGCCAGCCCGAACTGGCTGTAGACGACGCGCCCGAAGGTGAAGCCGCTGGTCCCGCCGACCATCTCCGGCGTCACGAAGTCGCCGATCGCCAGCACGAAGGCGAAGGAGGCGCCGACCACCACGCCGGGCAGCGTCAGCGGCAGGATCACCCGCCAGAAGGTCTGCCACAGGCCCGCGCCGAGGTCGGAGGAGGCCTCCACCAGGTTGCCCGGGATCTTCTCCAGCGCGACGAAGATCGGCAGGATGGTGAAGGGGATGAGGATCGCCGCCAGCGTGATCAGCACGGCGTTGAGGTTGAAGACCAGCAGGTTGGTCGGCTCGTCGAGCAATCCAAGCCAGAGCAGCAGCCGGTTGAGGAAGCCCTCGTTCCCGAGGATCGCGCGGATGGCGTAGATCTTGATGATGTAGCTCATCAGCAGCGGGATGACGAAGGCCAGCGTCGCGGCATATTTGGCGCGGCCCTTCAGCGAGGCGAGCAGCAGCGCGATCGGGTAGCCCAGCAGCACGGTGATCGCCGCCACCTCGAGCGCCAGCAGGCAGCTGCGCAGGAACAGCGGGATGTAGATCGGGTCGCCGAAGAAGCGGGCGTAGTTCAGCAGGGTCGGGCGGTAGACGATCCTGCCGTCGGCCACCGAGAAGAAGCCCTGCACCAGGAACGACGCCAGCGGCACGACGATGAAGACGAACGGCAGGGCGTAGTTCAGCAGCAGCAGGACCAGCCGCTCCAGGCCGGATCCGGGCGCCGGCGCCGGCCGGGCCGCAGCGCTCATTCCGCCACCAGCCGGCCCTCGGCGGCGCTCCAGCCGATCCTGACCGCCGTGCCGGGCGCGAGCTCCGGCCCGACGGCGCGGCTCTGCCGCTTGACCGTGATGGCGATCGACGGCGCCGCCACCGGCCGGACCACGAGCTGCGAGACCGGGCCGGTGAAGTTGATCTCCTCGACGCGGCCCTCGACGACGTTGTCCGCGGCGGCGCCGGCCGCCAGCACCTCGATCGCCTCCGGCCGGACGGCGAGCTTCGCCGGCTCGCCCGCCGCCCGCTCGGCGAGCCCGGCCGGGCCGTCGGCGCGCGCCCGCAGCCGGCCCATCGGGGTGTCGAGCCCCCGCTCCGCCCCGCCGCCCGGGGCCAGCCGTCCCTCCAGCAGGTTGTTGTCGCCGAAGAAGCGCGCCACGTACTCGTTGCGCGGCCGGTAGTAGACCTCCTTGGGCGAGCCGATCTGGACGATCTCGCCATGGTTCATGACGCAGATCCGGTCGGCCATGGTGATCGCCTCCTCCTGGTCGTGGGTGACGAACAGGAAGGTGGTGCGGATCTCCTTCTGCAGCCGCTTGAGGAAGAGCTGCATCTGCCGCCGCAGCTCGGCGTCGAGGGCGCCCAGCGGCTCGTCGAGCAGCACCAGCCGCGGCTCGCAGATGATGGCGCGGGCCAGCGCGACGCGCTGCCTCTGCCCACCCGAGAGCTGCGCGGGATAGCGGCCGGGGAGCTTCTCGAGCGCGACGCGCTCCAGCGCCTCGCCGACGCGGCGCCGGATCTCGGCCCGCGCGACGTGCCGGACCCGAAGCCCGTAGCCGACATTCTCGGCCACCGTCATGTGCGGGAACAGCGCGTAGTCCTGGAACACCGTGTTGAAGGGCCGCCGGTTGCTCGGCACGCCCGAGATGTCGCGCCCGTCGAGCAGGATCTCGCCGCGGCTCGGCTGGGTGAAGCCGCCGATCAGCCGCAGCACGGTCGTCTTGCCCGAGCCGCTCGGCCCGAGCACGGTGAGGAACTCGCCGTCGGCGACGGCGAGGTCGACCTGCCGCAGGACCTGGACGTCGTCGTAGAGCTTGTCGACGCCACGCAGCTCGATGAGGGTGCTGGTCATGTGGATCGAGGCGCTGGCCGGCGCCGCCCACCGGGGCGAGGAGCACGGCCGCCGCGGCTACGGGGTCGCCTTGATCTCGTTCCACAGGTCGGAGCGCTTGGTGTAGTCCTCGACCGGGAGCAGCCAGATCAGCTTGTCGTTGGGGTTGGCGCCGGGCAGCTCGGTCACCGTGTTGCCGAAGCCCTGGCGGTCGGTCAGCGCCTGGCTGATCTTCTTCTGCAGCACGAAGTTGACCCAGGCCTCGGCGAGGTCCTTGTCCTTCGCCTTGGAGCTCAGCACCCAGGTGTCGAGCCAGGCAAGCGCGCCCTCCTTCGGGATGACGAAGCCGACATCGTGCCCGGCCTTGGCAAACTGCGTCAGCTGCTGATGGCCGAAATTGCCCCAGATCAGTGCGATGTCGTTGCTCTCGAAGATCTTCAGCGCCTCGTCGGGCTGGCTGTAGAAGGTCAGCACGTTGCGCTTGAAGTCGATCAGCTTCTCCTTGACCTTCTCCATCTGCTCGGGCGTCAGCTTGAAGGGATCGGGATAGCCCAGCACCAGGGCGGTGAAGGAGAAGTTGTGGCTGCTGGCGTCGTAGCCCAGCACCTTGCCCTTGTACTTGGGGTCCCACAGGATCGCCATGCTGTCCGGCGCCGGCGAGACCTTCTTCTTGTCGTAGATCAGGCCGATCGAGTCGAAGGCCCACGGAATCGCGTAGACCTTGCCGTCGCGCATCACGCCCTTGACCTGGGAGAGGTCGCGGAAGCGCGGCAGCGTCTCCTTCTGGTTGGGGATCTTGTCGAGGTCGTGGGGCGCCGCCAGGCCGGCATCGATGTAGCGCTGCAGCTCGGCGGTGTTCACCGCGAAGATGTCGAAGTCGGCGCCTTCGCTGCCCTTCATCTTCGACCAGAACTCGTCGTCGGTACCGGCGAAGACGACGTTCACCTTGGCGTTCTGCTCCTTCTCGAACTCCTTGATCCAGTCGTCGTCGGCATAGCCGGTCCAGGTCAGCATGCGCAGCTCGCGCGTCTCCGCCCAGGCCTGCTTGGCGACCGCGACCGCGGCCACCGCCGCCATCGCCGTCGCGAGGATCCAACCGTTGCGTCTCTTCATGCCTCGAGCCTCCCATCAATGCCGGCCGGCCGAACGACCGGCCGAGCCCATCCTAGCCGAGCGCGGCCCGGACCCGGAACCGCCGCGACGCCGCGCCGGTCAGAGCGCGGCGATCTCCACCGCCTCCTCGGGCGCCGCCACCATCGTGTTGCGCAGCGGCCGGCCGAACAGCGGCACGTCGATCTCGAAGATGTCGCCAGGCGCCGTCTTCACCCCCGAGGCGCAGCTCAGCACCGCCGCGCCGTAGAAATAGGCGTGCAGGTCGCCGGGGCGCCGGAACATCGGATAGCGGAAATGGTAGTGCTCGAGATTGGCCAGCGAGTGCGACATGTTCTCCTCGCCGCTCCAGAACTCCTGCTGCCAGAGCACGTGGTTGCCGCGCAGGATGCGCGAGACGCCGCGCACGTCGCCGGGCAGCGGCCCGACCAGCAGCTCCGGCCCGAGCGAGCAGGCGCGCAGCTTGGAGTGGGCGAGGTAGAGATAGTTGAGCGCCTCGGTGACGTGGTCGGAGAACTCGTTGCCGAGGCAGTAGCCGAGCCGGTAGGGCCTGCCCTCCGGCCCGATCAGGTAGAGCCCGACGATCTCCGCCTCCTCGGCGCCGGCCAGCGCGTAGGACGGCAAGGGCAGCGGCGCCCCGGGCGGCACCAGCGAGTTGCCGAGCCCCTTGAAGAACCACTCCGGCTGGACCCCGACGCCGCCCTCCTCCGGCTTGCCGCCCTCCAGCCCCATGCGGAAGATCTTCATCGAGTCGGTGAGCTTCTCCTCCTCCGCCCCGTGCGCCGCGTTGTGCATCTTGTCGCGCGCGTCGGCGCTGCCGAGATGGGTGAGGCCGGTGCCGGTCAGCCAGAAGCGCGCCGGCTCGGGATGGTCGACCGGCGGCAGCAGCCGCCCCTCGGCGGCGACCGCCTCGTAGTCGACCAGCGCGGCGCCGCGCCGCCGCGCCGCGGCCTCCGCCAGGCCCGTCTGCTCGGCGATCGCCGCCTCGGCGAGCGCGTAGGTGGTGGCGACGCCCAGGAGCGGCCGCAGCCGGCCGCCCTCCTCGACCTCGGCGACGTGGCGGTCGCCGTCCCTGCCCTTGTACTGGACGAGACGCATCTTCTTCCCTCCCCTGTCGGATCAGACCCAGCCGCCGTCGACGATGAAGTTCTGGTTGCTGCACATCCGGCTGTCGTCGGCGCTGAGGAACAGCACCATGCGGGCGATGTCCGGCGGATAGACGCGGTCGGGCAGGCACTGCGCGGCCTCGAGCTGCTTCTCGCCTTCCGGCGTCAGCCACAGCCGCATCTGCCGCTCGGTCATCACCCAGCCCGGCATGACGCTGTTGACCCGGATCCGCTCGCGGCCGAACTCGCGCGCCAGCCCGCGGGTCAGCCCGACGATCGCCGACTTGGCGGTGACGTAGGCCGGGCAGTCGCCGTCGCCGACCTTCCAGGTGATCGAGCCGAAATTGACGATGGTGCCGCCGCCGGCGTCGCGCATCTGCGGCCGCACCGCCTGGGAGGCGAAGAACTGGTGCCGCAGGTTGACCGCCATGCGGTCGTCCCAGTACTCGACCGTGACGTCCTCGCTGCGGTGCCGGTCGTCGTTGCCGGCGTTGTTGACCAGCGCGCGGATCGGCCCGTCGGCCGCCGCGGCCTCGGCGATGGCGGCGCGCAGCCGCTCGATGTCGCGCAGGTCGCACTGGATGAAGCGCGGCCGGGCATGACCGCGCGCCGCGATCCGCTCGACCAGGGCGCGCGACGGCTCGGCGGCGAGGTCGACGAAGGTGACGCGCGCGCCCTGCGCGCAGAAATGCTCGACCAGGCTCTCGCCGATGCCGGAGCCGCCGCCGGTGATGAAGGTGACGCGGTCGCGCAGGCTGGGATAGGTGGCGAAATCGCCGTCGGTCATGGTGTGCATCGCTTGCCTTTCTAGCTCTTGCGGGTCTTGGTCGCCTGCTGGGTCAGCTTGCGCAGCGTGCGCGAGCGGGCGACCTTGTAGCCGATATCCTGGCCGATGGGGGTCTCGAGCAGCCGGTCGACCAGCCGCTTCTTGCCCTTGCCGCCGCCGCGCCGCGGCGGCGCCTCGTCGCTCTCGCCGCGCAGGTCGGCGAGCAGCAGCTTGGCCGCGTTGTGGCCCGGCGCGCCCATCACGCCGCCGCCGGGGTGCTGTCCGGCGCCGCAGAGATAGTAGCCGGCCACCGGGGTGCGATAGTGCGCCAGCTCGGGCAACGGCCGCGCCCCGAACAGCTGGTCGAGCGTCATCTGGCCGTGGAAGATGTTGCCGCCGGTGATGTTGTAGTCGCGCTCGAGGTCGAGCGGCGTGATCACGTGGCGCGCCAGGACGTGGTTGCGGATGTTGGGCGCGTAGCGGCAGAAATCCTCCATCACCTTGTCGGCCCAGCGCTCCTTGATCAGGTCCCAGGAGCCCTCGGCCGGCACCGTCGGCAGCTGCTGCACGCCGAGCGTGAGCGTGTGCTGCCCGGCCGGCGCCAGGGTCGGATCGGTGACCGACTGGATGATCGCCTCGATCGCGTACTCGGCCGGCATGGTGCCGCGGCGCTGCGCCTCCCAGGCCTGCTCGAAGTTCTCCACCGAGGTGCCGAGCATCTGGTGGCCCATGTGCTGCGGCCCGGGGGCGGCGCTGTCGAAGCCGATATAGTGCGGCAGCTCGTCGACCAGCAGGTGGATGCGGGCCATCGAGCCGCGCTGGTCGATGCCCTCGACGCGGGCGCGGAAGGCGGGGTCCAGGTCGCCCGGCTCGAGCAGCCGGAGCAGCGAGCGCTTGGGGTCGGCGTTGGACAGCACGACGCTCGCCGCCACCTCCTCGCCGTCGGCCAGCACGAGGCCCTGGACGCGGCCGTCGCGGACCAGCACGCGCGACACCGGCGCCTCGGTGCGGATCACCGCGCCGTGGTGGCGGGCGGCGTTGGCCAGCGCCTGGGTGATGCCGCCCATGCCGCCGCGCACGAAGGCCCACTGCCCGAAATTGCCCCGATACTCGCCCGAGGCATGGTGGCCGAAGACGTAGCCGGTGCCCGGCGTCGAGGGCCCGCCCCACACCGACACGACGCTGTAGAAGCAGAGGAAGCCCTTGATGTGCTCGGACTCGAAGTACTTCTCCAGCACGTCGCGGGCCGAGCCGAGGACGAACTCGTTGAGCAGCTCGTCTTCGCCCGCCTCCTCGAAGGCCTGCAGCAGCTCGGAGCGGCTCGGCGGCGGCCGCAGCAGCCAGGGCCGCAGGATGTCGCCGAAGCGCCGGAACCGCGCACCGAACTCGATGAAGCGGCGGGCATCGCGCGGGCTGTAGCGCTCCAGCTCGCGCAGCGTGCGGTCGAGCTCCTTCCAGAGGAAGAGGTGGCTGCCGTCCTTGAACAGCGCGAAGCCCTGGACGTCCGGCGCGTAGGTCTCGAGCCCGAAGCGCTCGAGCTCCAGCTCGTCGACGATCTCGTCGCGCAGCAGGCCGCGCACGAAGGCGCAGGAGGACCAGCGCGAGCCGGGGATCAGCTCCTCGCTGACGCAGGCGCCGCCGACCACCGGCCGGGCCTCGAAGACCGCGACGGAGAGCCCGGCGCGGGCGAGATAGTTGGCGGCGACGAGGCCGTTATGGCCGGCGCCGATGATGGCGACGTCGGTGCGGGCGGGCATGGCCGATCTCCTCCTTGCTGCTGTCTCGGGCCGGGACGAAGCGGGGCTCAGCCGGCCCCGGCACGGCCACGCTGGCCGAGATCGGCGCGCAGGATCCGGGTGGCGGCGAGGATGACGACGAGCGAGAGCAGGCCGATGCAGGTGAAGACCGCGTTGATCGACGGCGTGAAGCCGAAGCGCATCTGGTTCCAGATGTGGATCGGCAGGGTCGGCTGCACGCCGGTGAGGAACAGGGTGACGATGACCTCGTCGACCGACAGCGTGAATCCGAGCAGCGCACCGCCGAGCAGCGCGCTGCGGATCAGCGGGAAGATGACGTGCAGGAAGGTGCGGCGGCGGTCGGCGCCGAGATCCATCGAGGCCTGCGCATAGGACGGGTCGAGCCGTTGCAGCCGGGCCAGCACCACCAGCATCACCACCGGCATGACGAAGGTGGCGTGGCCGATGCAGAGCCGCAGCAGCCCCGGCGGGATGCCGAAGCTGCGGAAGCCGATGGCGAGCGCCACGCCGAGCACGACGCCGGGCAGCGCCACCGGCACGGTGATGGCGCCCTGCAGGAGCGCCCGACCGGGCACCACGAGGTAGTGGAAGACCAGCGCGAAGGCGGTGCCGACCACCGCCGAGACGAGCACCGCCGAGAGCCCGACCAGCCAGGTGCGCTGCAGCGCCGCGAAGGTCGCGTGGTCGCCGAGCAGCGCCACGTACCATTTCCCGGTGAAGCCGGCGAAGGGCAGCGCCTGGACGGTCGAGGCGTTGAAGGAGAACAGCGCGATGATCACCAGCGGCAGGTAGAGCAGCGCATAGGGCAGCAGGAAGGCGGTCCAGGCGAGCGCCCGCCGGATGCGGTGCCAGGGCCCCCGCCCCCAGCTCACCGCGGTCTCGGCGTTGAGAGTGGCCTCGGCGGAGTCGAGCACGCCCTCGGCGCGGGCGAGCCGCGCCACCACCAGCAGCACGATCGTCACCGCCAGCATCAGCGTCACCGAGATGGCGGCCCCGAGCGGCCAGTTGCCGACCAGGCCGAACTGCGAGGCGATGACCATGCCGATCATCGTGCCGTCGAGCCCGCCGACCATCGACGGCGTGACGTAGTCGCCGACCGCGACCAGGAAGGCGAGCGCGAAGCCGATCGCCGCGCCGGGCCGCGACAGCGGCCAGACGACATTGCGGAAGGTCCGCCAGGGCGAGGCGCCGGAATCGTAGGAGGCCTCGATCAGGCTGCGCGGGATCCGCTCCAGCGCCGTGTAGGAGGTGACGAAGACGAAGGGGATGCAGACATAGGTCAGGGTCAGGATGACGGTGAAGCGGGTGTAGAGGAACACCGGCGAGGGCGCGTCGAGCAGGCCGGAGCGCACCAGGAACGAGTTCAGGATGCCGTTCTCGCCGAGGATGATCCGCCAGGCGAAGACGCGCACCAGCAGGCTGACCCAGAGCGGGATGGCGACCAGCAGCACGGCGGTCAGCTTGTGCCGCCGCAGGTTGCGGGTGATGAAGTAGGCCATCGCATAGGCGATCGCCGCGGCCAGCAGGGCGGCCACCAGCGCGGTCAGCATGGTGCGCAGCAGCAGCAGCTGGTAGGTCGGCGAGGTCGCCACCTTGGCGTAGTTGGCGAGCGTCCAGTCATGCACGATGGTGCCGCCGTCCGAGCGCCAGAAGCTGGCGACCAGCATGAACAGGTTCGGCACCAGGATCAGCGCGATCAGCCAGGCATAGACCGGCACGATCATCAGCCAGCGGCGACCGGTCGGCCGGCGGGCCCGCGCCGGCAGGGCGGCCGCCAGCTCAGTCACGCAGCACGACCAGGTCGCGGTTCAGCACCGACAGCTCGATCGCCTCGCCGCGGGACGGCAGGGGCCGCAGCGCGGGCACGCGCAGCGCCAGGCTGTGCTCGCCGGCGCGCACCACCAGCTCGCGCACGTCGCCGAGGAACATGTGGCTGTCGACGGTGGCGCGGATCCGGCTCTCGCCGGCCGCCGGCGCCCCGGCGGGGCCAGCGACAGCGCCTCGTAGCGGATCGCCAGCGTCGCCGGCCCGGCGGCGTGCGTGCCGTCCAGCGCCAGCAGCCCGGCCGAGGTGCGGGCCAGCGCCGCCTCGCCCTGGCGCAGCACCTCGCAGGCGAGCAGGTTGCTGCGCCCGATGAAGCCGGCGACGAAGCGGTTGGCCGGGCGGTAATAGACCGCCTCGGGCGTACCGACCTGCTGCAGCCGGCCATGGTCCATCACCGCCAGCCGGTCGGACATCGACAGGGCCTCGCCCTGGTCGTGGGTGACGTAGATGAAGGTGATGCCGACCTCGCGCTGCAGGTCGCGCAGCACCAGCTGCATCTGCTGGCGGAGCTGCAGGTCGAGCGCGCCGAGCGGCTCGTCGAGCAGCAGCACCTTCGGCCGGCCGACCAGGGCGCGGGCCAGCGCCACGCGCTGCCGCTGTCCGCCCGAGAGCTGGTGCGGCAGGCGGGACTCGAAGCCCACCATCTCGACCAGCGCCAGCGCGCGCCGCACCCGCTCGCCCATCTCCGGGCGCGGCACGCCGGCCATGCGCAGGGGATAGGCGACGTTCTGCTCGATCGTCATGTGCGGGAACAGCGCGTAGCTCTGGAACACCGTGCGCACATCGCGGCGGAAGGGCGGCTCCCAGGTGACGTCGACGCCGTCGAGCAGCACCTGCCCGGTGTCGGGGATCTCGAAGCCGGCGATCAGCCGCAGGGTCGTGGTCTTGCCCGAGCCGCTCGGCCCCAGCAGGGAGAAGAACTCGCCCTGCCGGATCTCGAGGTCGAGCGGCGCCAGCGCCGGCACGCTGTGCGCCGCGTAGCTCTTGCTGACGCCGGCGAGGCGCACCAGTACGTTGCCGGATGCGGGGCCGGATACGGGGCCGCCGGGGGCGGCCCCGGAGCCCGCCCCCGCTCCGTCGAGAGCCGGGACCGCGATCGTCATGCCGGACCCCAGCAGGAATTCATCGATGCGGTTGCACTCCGCCGGCGACCGCCCCTCTTGTCATGCCCGGCCTCGGGCAGCCTCGAGCCGGGCATCCAGCCACGGCAGCCCTGGATTGCCGGGTCGAGACCGGCCATGACAAACGAGGAGCGTCCGCTGCTGCAGATCCGAGTCGTTGCCGAGGGCGCCCTGCTCAGAGCGTCCCCGCCTTGAACTCGTTCCAGATCTCCAGCCGGCGATCGATGTTCTCCGGCGGCTGGAAGATCGACATCTTCTGCCAGAACCCGGCCTGGTCCTGGTCGATGATGTTGGTCTTCTTGAGAACCTCCTCGGGAATGCCGGCCGCCTTGGCCTCGGCGGCTGACAGCACGCCATTGTTGGTCGAGGTCTGGATGAAGCGCGCCTGCCACGGCACGGTCAGGTTCTCGTTGACGAAGTCATAGACCTCCTGCCGCTGCCCCCTCGGCGTCAGCAGGGAACAGTCGATCCAGGTCGGCGTGCCTTCGTCGGGAAAGCCGTAGGCGAAGGGCAGGCCCTTCGCCTGCAGGCTGCTGACCACCGCGATGTTCTGGCAATAGCCGACCACCGCATCGCCGGCGGCGTAGATGGTGGCGGCGTCGTCGAAGCCGCGGGCGATCGTGCGGATCTGCGGCCGCAGATCGGCGAGCGCCTTGCGGCAGAGGTCGAACTCGGCGTCGGTCAGGTTGTAGGCATCCTTGGCCCCGACATAGAGCGCGATCATCGGGAAGGTCACGTAGGCGTCGTCGAACATGTTGACCTTGCCCTTGTATTTCTCGTCCCAGAGCACCTTCCAGCTCGTCGGCGCCGGGGTCACCGCCTTGGTATCGTACATCAGCGGCTGGGTGCCCCAGTTGTACGGAGCGCCCCACAGCTTGCCGTCGACCGTGAGGATCTTCTGCCAGTCGAGGTTCTGGGTGATGTTCTTCGCGTTCGGCACCTTGGCGGCGTCGAACGGGCTGATCAGCCCGGCCTTGATATAGCGCGGCACCGAGCCGGTATCGACGTAGAGGATGTCGGCCTCGACCGCGCCGGAGCGGGTCTGCGCATAGAGCTCGTCGACCGAGCCGGTGCGCACGACATTGACCTTCACCCCGGTCTTCTTCGTGTATTCCTCCAGCCAGGGATTGTCGTGGTAGGTCTCCCAGGTGAAGATGGTGATCTCGCCGCCCGCGGCGCGCACCGGGCGGATGCCCGAAGCGGCGAGCACGCCGCCGCCGGCCAGCGCTGCGCCGGCCCCGAGGAACTGGCGCCGGGTGAGCCCGCCCCGCCGCGCCCGCTTCGCTCCGATCGCCCCAACCTTCCTGCTCATCGCCTCTTCTCCCGTTTTCCTATCGCCGCTGATTTCGTTCGGCAGTGCCGAACGCCGGTCGTTTATCCCAAACACGCTGCACGGGCATATCGCCCCTGTCAAGGCTGAGCCGGCCTTCCTTGACATCGCGTTCGGCATCGCCGAACGTGTCGTCATGGCATCGCGTCCCGCCCCCGCCGCACGCTACGCCGTCCAGAGCGTCGACCGCGCCCTCAGCATCCTCGAGATCCTCGCCACCACCGGCAAGGCCGGCATGGGCGTGTCGGAGCTGGCGCGCGAGCTCGGCGTGTCGAAGAGCACCGCGTTCGCCGCGCTGCAGACGCTGGCGGCGCGCGACTTCGTCGCCGACGTGCCGGAGAGTGGCAGCCGGCGCTATCGCCTCGGCATGGCGCTGGCGCGGCTCGGCGACCGCATGGTGTCGGAGATCTCGCTGAACGAGATCGCCCTTCCGGTGCTGCGCTCGCTCACCGAAGCGACCCTGCTGACCTCGCGGCTGGCGGTGCTCGACGGCGGGTTCGCCGTCGCCGTGTCACGCGTCGAGGCGCCCGGGATGGTCCGCTTCGCGACATATCTCGGCCGGCGCGAGCACGCCCACTGCTCGGCGGTCGGCAAGGCGATGCTGTCGACCCTGCCGGCCGAGCAGGCCAGCCAGATCATCGCCCAGGTCGGGCTGCCCAAGCGCACCGACTACACCATCATCGATCCGGCCGACCTGATGAAGGAGCTCGCCTTCGTCGCCGCCCGTGGCTACGCCCTCGACAACGAGGAGGACACCAAGGGCGTGTTCTGCGTCGGCGCCGCGATCTTCGACCGCGGCGGCGCCGGGGCCGGGGCGATCAGCGTCTCCGGGCTGAAGCCGGGCGTGCCGGAGTCCCGGCTGCACGAGATCGGCGAGACGGTGCGCGACCACGCCGACCGGATCTCGGCCCGGCTCGGCGGCCCCAGCCACGCCGACTGGCGCGCCCGGGCGACCGGCCGCGGCACGCGGAGCAGCTCCCGCCGCCGCACCTGACGGCACCCGCGTCAGACCGCGGTCGTGCCGCCGTCCAGGCTGAAGACGCTGCCGGTCGCGAACGGCGCGTCGACGGCGAGGAACAGCACGGCGCGCGCCACCTCCTCGGCGGTGGCGAAGCGCTTCAGCGGCACCCGGTCGATCGCCGCGGCCCGCGTCGCCGCCGGGTCCGGAAACCATTCCAGCTCGGCATCCATCATCGGCGTGTCGATCGGGCCGGGGCAGAGGCAGTTGACCCGCACCTTCGGCGCCAGCTCGTGGGCCAGCGCCTTGGTCAGCCCGACGACGCCGAACTTCGAGGCGCAGTAATGGGCATAGAGTCCCATGCCGATCAGCGACAGCTCGGAGCCGAGATTGACGATCACCCCGCCCTCGCCCGCCTGCATGCGCAGCGCCGCCTCGCGGGCGACGTAGAACGTGCCGGAGAGGTTGACGTCGAGCTGGCGCCGCCAGATCTCCGGCGTCAGGTCGGCGAGATGGCTGGGCCCGTCGATCCCGGCGGCGTTGACCGCGATGTCGAGCCCGCCCAGCTTCTCCCAGGCCTCGCCCACCGCCGCCGCCACGGCGCGGTCGTCGGCGACGTCGGCGGGCAGCGCGATCGCCGCGGCGCCGAGCTCGGCCACGATCTCGGCCAGCTTGTCGGCGCGCCGCGCGATCAGCCCGACGCGGCCGCCCTCGGCCACGAAGAGGCGCGCCGTCGCCAGCCCGACGCCGGAGGTGGCGCCGGTGATCAGCGCCCGGTGGCCGGCCAGCCGGCCGTCGCCGAAGAGAGCCATCGCGAACCCCTCAACCCTGGCTGCCGAACTTGAAGGACATGACGTGCCGGTAGGTCTGGCCCGGATCGAGCCGGGCGCTCGGGAAGTGCCCGAGGTTCGGCGAGTCCGGGAACTTCTGCGTCTCGAGGGTGAAGCCGCCGTAGCGGCAGCAGGGGCGTCCGCCCTTGCCCACGACGCGCTGGTCGAGGTAGCCGCTGATGTAGAACTGCACACCGGGCTCGGTGGTGTGCAGCGTGAAGCCGCGGCCCGAAGCCGGATCGACGGCGCGGCAGGCGAGCTTCATCTCGCCGGGCCAGCCGCGCAGCACCCAGTTGTGGTCGTAGCCGGCCGAGGTGTCGCTGCTGCGCCCGCCGCCGGCATTGTCGATGGTCGCGAGATCGCGGCCGATCGGCTTGGCGGCGGTGAAGTCGTAGGCGGTGCCCGTGACGCTGCGGATCTCGCCGGTGGGGATCAGCTCGGCATCGACCGGGGTGTAGAAGTCGGCCGGAAACTCGATCAGCTGTCCCAGCACGTCGCCGGAATCGTGCCCGGCCAGGTTCCAGTAGCTGTGATGCACGAGGTTGCACACGGTCGGCCGGTCGGTCGTCGCGGTCATCGCGATCTCCAGCCGGTCGTCGTCGGTCAGCGTGAACACGGCCGCCATGTCGAGCGTGCCGGGAAAGCCCTCCTCGCCGTCCGGCGAGCGCAGGGTGAAGCGCACGCTGCGTCCGTCCGCGCCGGCCTCGCCCCGCCAGACCTTCTTGTCGTAGCCCTTGCGACCGCCGTGGACGACGTGCGGCCCCTCGTTGAGGGTGATCTGGTACGAGCGCCCGTCGAGGCTGAAGCGGCCATGGCCGATGCGGTTGCCGTAGCGCCCGCACAGCGCGCCGAAATAGGTGTCGGTGGCGACGTAGCCGGCGAGATCGTCGAAGCCCAGCACGATGTCGGCGAGGCGCCCCTGCCGGTCCGGCACATGCATCTCGGTCAGCGTCGCGCCGAGCTCGATGAGCTTCGCCCGCAGCCCGTTCCGGTTGCTCAGGGTGAAGGCCCGGACCTTCTGCCCCTCATGCGCGCCGAAATCCGCAACCTCGATCATTCCCGCCCCCGGCTCTCGTTCGGCGCTGCCGAACGGCGTTTTGTAGCCTCAAACGCTTCCATGTTTGAGACGGAGTGTCAACGCCGCGCCCCTCTGCCGCCGCCTTGCTCCACCCTCTCCCACCTCGTGGGCGAAGGCTCCTCCTCAGCCTGCCGCGGCCATCGCAGCGCGGCGCACGGCGGTGCCTTCGACGTCGATGCCGCCATCCGGGGCGAGCGCCAGCCCGTAGACGCGCTCCGCCCGCTCGCGGCTGATCCACCCTTCGTCGAGGTCGTGCTTGACGCGGGCGGGGTCGCGCTCGAGCGGCGAGCCGTAGCCGCCGCCGCCGGTCGAGATCGAGACCACCGTCTCGCCCGGCCCCATCTCGATGCCGCCGCAGGCGGCGAGCCGCGTCAGGCTGCCGTCGCGGGCGCGCTTGAAGGATTCCGAGAGGCCGCCCGGCAGGCCGCCGCGGGCCCCGGCGGCGGGGTTGACGGTGCCGTCGGCGGTGTAGAGCACGAGCATGGTGGCGCCGTCGATCGGGCCGAACTCGACCAGCGCGCCCGGCGCCCCGCGGAAGCGGCCGGCGCCCTCGGAATCGCGCACCAGGTGGCGCCGCACGACGTGCATGGGGTGATGCAGCTCGTCGACCTCGACGCTGTCCTGGCGGCACATGCCGGCATTGCCGGGATGAATGATGGTGAGCCAGCCGTCGGTCACCGGCGTGGCAGCGCCGCCGGTCAGCCCCAGCATGATCTGGTTGACGAAGGGCGCGCCACCGACCCGCGGGTCGGTGCCGGAGATGACGCTGGCGCCGGGCGGCATGATCGGCCCGGCCTCCGCCTGGCCGAAGCCGTCGGCAAGCTCGGCGAAGGCCCGCTGCACCGGGTTGGAGACGCGGTCGGCGAGGTTGGTGGTGGCGACCGAGCAGCTGTAGGGGTGGCGCGGGATGCCGACGCAGCAATTCTCCCTGAGCCTGATGTCGACGCGCCGGAAGCTGCCGGCATTCGGCGGCACGCTGTGGTCGAGCAGGCTGTTGTAGACCGCGACCATGGCGGCGCTCGCAGCCGTCGCCTCGGTCAGGTTGAGGCCGCAGGGCTGGCAGTCCGGATTGTCGGTCAGGTCGATCCCGATGCGCGCGGCGTCGCGGTCGACGGTCACCGTCACCTTGGTCGGGATGCCGTCGGGTACGCCAGGGAACGGGTCGTGCTGCGAGGTGGCGACCACCCGGCCGCTCGGCAGCCGCCGGATGGCGGCCACCATCTTCTGCTCGCAGTAGTCGAACCAGTCCTCCGTGTAGTGCGCCAGCGCCTCCCACCCGACCTCGCGGCCGAGCGCCAGCAGCTCGCGCTCGCCGATGCGGGCAGCGCCGAGCGCGGCGAGGTAGTCGCCGCGCCACTGCTCGGGCACGCGGATCCGCATCTGGCACATGCGGATGACGTCCTCGTTGGTCTTGTAGTCCTCCTGGATGCGCACCGCCGGGAAGATCAGCGCGCCCTCCTCGTAGACGTCGCGCGCGCTGCCGAGATAGGTGGTCGGCTGCGAGTTGCCGCAATCGGCCTGGTGCGCCTTGGCCAGCACCGTGAAGCGGTGCACGCCCTCGTCGTCGATCACCGGCACGATGGTGTTGTGGTCGGCGGCGTGCGAGTTGCCGTGATAGGGCGAGTTGTGCAGGAAGGCGTCGCCGCGCTTCAGCACGGGATGGCAGTCCATGACGTAGCGGGCCATGATGTCGGGCCCGATCATGACGTGGCTGGGCAGGCTCTCGGCCGCCGTCAGCAGCCGCCCGTCCGCCGTCAGGATGACGCAGGAGAAGTCGTGGGCGGTGTTGAGGATGCCCGACCGGCCGGTGCGGAACAGCGTGTTCTGCATCTTGCGGGCGATGCTCTCGAAGCGGCTCGACAGCACCGCCATGCGCACGCCGTCGCGGCTCCGCGGCGCCGCGCTCTCCACCTGCCGTGCCTCGTCCATCCCTGCCCTCTCCCGCCTGCGCCGTCCCGGCTGGCGGGAAGATGGCACGGACCGGCCGGCCGGTAAATCGCGGCGCCTCGGCCGGGCGGGCTCAGCCGGTGCCCTTCACCAGGTCGTGCTGCAGGGCATAGACGCTCGAGGCGCCCGAGACGCCGAGCGCCGCCGGCGCCAGCGGCCCGGCCATCACCGCGCCGACCGCCTCCGGCGTGGTGCCCTCGACCAGCACCACCCAGCGCGGCACCAGGTTGTCGCCGCGGTCCTGCTGCTCGGCGCTGCGCCGCCGGCTGGTCTCGAGATCGGCCCGGCAGACATGCATGCCGACCAGCAGCGGCGTCTTCGCCACAGCCGGCATGATCTCCCGGGCGAGCCTGGCCAGCAGGCCCTCGTCGCGCGCCTCGTCGCAATCGAAGCGCAGCGTGCCGACGATGCCGCCCGCGCCGATCCCGGACGAGGCGAGCACGGCGCAGAGCGAGCGGGCCTCGTTGCTGAAGTGGGTCACCGCCCGCAGCGTCCAGGGCGTCGGCGCGTTCAGCCGGGCGTGGTAGGCCGGCCCCGACAGCACCGCCGGCGAGTCGACATTGTAGAGGGTGAAGAAGCCGGGCTCCCCGGCCACCGCGACGTAGCGGCGGCCGCGCCGGAAGCCCTCGATGCCGACCCGCTCCGGGATGTGCTCCCGGTTGTGCCACTCGTAGAAGTCCTGCAGTCCCGCCGCGCTGATGTCGTGCCAGATGGCGATCACGCCCGTGCCGGTGAGCGACATGTTCTGCCTCCCCTAGCGTGCCGGCTCCCAGGCGCGGAAGCGCTGACGCTGCTCGCCCAGCCCGTCGATGCCGAGGCGCACGGTGTCGCCCGGCTTCAGGTAGCGCTCCGGCTTGAAGCCGGCGCCGACTCCGGCGGGGGTGCCCGTCGTGATGACGTCGCCCGGCTCGAGCCGCATGAACTGCGAGATGTAGGAGACCAGGAAACGGACCGGGAAGATCATGTTCCGGGTGGTCCCGTTCTGCACCCGCTCGCCATTGACCTCGAGCCAGAGGCGCAGGTCCTGGACGTTGGCGACCTCGTCGGGGGTGACCAGCCAGGGGCCGAGCGGGCCGAAGCCGGGACAGCCCTTGCCCTTCGACCAGGTGCCGCCGCGCTCGAGCTGGAACTCGCGCTCCGAGACGTCGTGGCAGATGCAGTAGCCGGCGATGGCGCGCTCCGCCGCCGCCTCGTCGAGATAGCTGCCGCCCTCGCCGATCACCACCGCCAGCTCGACCTCCCAGTCGGTCTTGCGCGAGCCGCGCGGGATGACGACGTCGTCGTTGGCGCCGCCGGCCGAGGAGCGCGCCTTGTTGAACAGGATCGGCTCGGCCGGGATCGGGTCGTCGTTCTCCTTGGCGTGGTCCTCGTAGTTGAGGCCGACCGCAATGAAGTTGCCGATGCGCCCGACGCAGGGCCCGAGCCGCGGCTCGCCCGCCACCGGCGGCAGCCGCTCCGGGTCGAGCGCGGCGAGGCGCGCGCGGCCGGCTGCGCCGAGCACGGGGCCGGCGATATCCTCGACCTCCCCGGAGAGGTCGCGGATCTTCCCCGCGCGGTCGAGCAGGCCCGGCTTCTCGGCGCCGGGGGCGCCGTAACGCACCAGCTTCATCGGGATCTCCCTTCGGTCGGCAGCCGGGGATGCGGCTCGCCCCGCGGCTGCAGGTAGGACAGGATGACGTCGACCATGTGCTCGCCCCAGCGCTCGAGCCGGTCGGGCGCCAGCAGGTTGCGGCCGAAATTGACCGCCAGCGTGGCGTTGTTGCCGAGATAGTAGAAGCTGAGCGCGGCGATCGTGACGTAGACCTCGATCGGGTCGGCGTCGGGCCGGAAGCGGCCGCTCTCGGCGCCGCGGCGCAGCAGCCCGGTGACCGCCGCGACCAGCGGCGAGTTGAGGTCGGTGAGCCGGCGCGAGCGCCGGAGATGATGCGCCTTGTGCAGGTTCTCGGTGCGCACCAGGCTGATCAGCTCGGGATGGGCGACATGGTAGCGCCAGTTGAACAGGGCCAGCTCGCGGATGCCCTCGACCGGATCGAGCGCATCGAGGTGGAGGTCGGACTCGGCAGCGCGCAGCGCCGCATAGGCGCTCTCCAGCACCGCCACGTAGAGGTCGGCCTTGCTGCCGAAATAGTAGTAGATGAGCTGCTTGTTGACGCCGGCCCGGGCGGCGATGCCCTCGATGCGCGCGCCGTTGAAGCCGCTCTCCGCGATCTCCCGGGTCGCTGCCGCCAGCACCTTGGCACGCGAGCGCTCCGCGTCGCGCACCGGCCGCCGCGCCGCCGCCTTGGGCGGCGCGCCCGCTGCCGCCGCACTGCTCGTTCGGGATCGCCTCGCCATCGCCCGCGACCGTCTCGTCGGCATCGCCGTCACACCGACCCGCATGGCCGACTTGTGCTTGACAGGCCGGCAAAAGTCAAGCTATCAACCAAACGGTTAGTTGGTAGCGAGCACGGCCGGCGGGAGGGCGGCACGCCGTGGCGTCAACCACCCGCTCCTGCGGTCGTCCGGCGACCCTTTCCCACCCGGCGCGACGCCGATGAACCGGATCGATCTCGCCGGCCGCGCCGCGATCGTCACCGGCGGCTCCGGCGGCCTCGGCCGGGCCATCCTGGCGCGGCTGCGCGCCTCCGGCGCGAAGGTCGCCAATCTCGATTGCCGGCTCGATTGCCGGCCCGATCGCCCGACCGACGGCGCCGCCGCCACTGCCGATCTCGCCCTGCCCTGCGACGTCACCGACGAGACGGCGGTCGCCGACGCGGTCGGCCGCACGCTGGCCGCCTTCGGACGACTCGACATCCTGGTCAACAATGCCGGTCTCGCCGCCGACCCGCTGCCGGTGGCCGAGATCGTCGTCGCCGACTGGCGCCGCGTCATCGAGGTCAACCTGACGGGCGCGATGATCTGCTGCCGCGCCGTGCTGCCGGCCATGACGGCGCAGCGCTACGGCCGCATCGTCAACATCGGGTCGCTGCGCGGCAAGGAGGCGCCGGCGCGGTCCGGCGCCTATGCCGCCTCCAAGGCCGGGCTGATCGCGCTGACCCGCACGCTGGCCAAGGAGGTCGCCGGCGACGGCATCCTGGTGAATTGCGTGACGCCGACCGCCATCGAGGGCGGCATGGCCGGCGAGGCCGAGGACGCGGCCGAGCGGGCCGCCATCCTGGCGCGCATCCCGCTGGGCCGCTACGGCCGCGCCGAAGAAGTGGCGGCGATGGTCGCCTGGCTCGCCAGCGCCGAGTGCTCCTTCTCCACCGGCGCGGTGTTCGACCTGTCCGGCGGGCGGGCCACATGGTAGCGGCGCGCATGGCTTCGCGCCCGGCGCGCCATCGAAGCTGGCTGACCGACGCCTGGGCGCCGGTGCCGTGGATCCTCGGGCCGCTGCTGCTGTGGGAGGCGGCGGTCCGCCACTTCCACGTGCCCGACCACATCCTGCCGCTGCCATCGCAGGTCCTGTGGCGGCTGCTGCAGGACCGCGACATGCTGCTGCTGCAGGCGGCCCGCACCACGCTGCTGGTGCTCGCCGGGTTCCTGGCCGGCGCCGTGCCCGGCCTGGCCATCGGGCTGGCGATCGCCTCCTCGCGCCTGGTGGAGAAGGCGCTCTACCCGCTGATCGTCTTCGTCCAGACGACGCCGCAGATCGCCATCGCGCCGCTGCTCATCGTCTGGTTCGGCTATGGCGCCATCCCGAAGATCATCCTCGCCGGGCTGCTCAGCTTCTTCCCGGTGCTGGTCGACGCCAGCACCGGCTTCAAGACGATCGATCCGCGGCTGTTCCTGGTCACCCGCTCGATGGGCGCCTCGCACTGGCAGACCTTCGCGCGGGTGCAGCTGCCTTCGGCGCTGCCGCTGATCCTCTCCGGCTGCCGCATCGGCATCCTCACTGCCGTCACCGTGGTGATCGTCGTCGAGTTCCTCTCCTCGAGCGAGGGGCTCGGCTACGTCGCGGTGCGCGCCATGTCAAACCAGGACCTGCCGCTGATGTTCGCGGCGGTCACCGTCGGAATCGGCATCGGCCTGGCCCTCAACTACCTGGTCGATGCCGTGGCTCACCTGCTGATGCCCTGGGCGCGGTCCCGGGGCCGGGAGGGCTGAGCGATGCTGCGCAACAACCAGGGCTACCAGGGAGTGAGATGACATGCGAGGCAAGCTGACGATGCTGATGGCGGCCGGGCTGCTCGGCGGGCTGATGGCCCTCCCGGCGGCCGCCGCCGACCACATGAAGATGACCTTCAACTGGGTCGCCGACACCGGCTACGTGCCGTTCCTCTACGCCGACGAGCTCGGCTACTACAAGGACGCCGGCATCGAGATGGAGTTCGAGCAGGGCCGCGGCTCGATGGTCACGGCGCAGCTCATCGCCCAGGGCAAGGCCGATGTCGGCTACGCCGACTCCGGCGCGGCGATCAAGGTCGCGGCCAAGGGCGGCCCGATCAAGATCATCGCGGTGATCAACCAGTCGAACAGCTACGGCATCGTCTCGCTCGAGGGCTCCGGCATCAAGACGCCGAAGGATCTCGAGGGCAGGAAGGTGGCCGTCTGCCCGGGCTGCGCCCAGGTGCCCCTGCTCGACGCGCTGATCGCCGCGCACCACCTGCAGAACGTCCAGATCGAGAGCGTGCAGGAATCGGCCTTCGCCGGCCTGCTCACCGAGAAGAAGGTCGACGGCGTGGCGCAGGACCCGCAGACCATCATGGTGCCGCTCGCCCAGAAGGGCATCGCCACCCAGATGATGTACTTCCGCGACAACGGCGTGGCGCTGGTCAGCTTCGGCCTGATCGCCAACGAGGACAAGCTGAAGGCCAATCCCGACCTCTACAAGCGCTTCGTCGCCGCCTCGCTGAAGGGCCTGGCCGCGTCGATCAAGAACCCGGAGGCCGGCGTCGACGCGCTGCGCAAGCGCTATCCCGACAGCGCCCCGAAGGAAGCCGCGCTCGAGAGCTTCACCAAGTACGACATCCCGACCTTCTGCCTGTCCGGCGCCAAGTCGCTCGGCAACCCGCCGCAGTCGGCCTGGGACACCAGCTACGAGATCATGACCAAGAGCATGAGCATCCCGACCGACAAGCCGATGACCCACTACTATACCACCGAGTTCCTGCCGGCCGACGCGCCCGGCTGCTGAACCCGATCGAGGGGCGGCACCCGCCGCCCCTCGCCTCCTCCCCACCGCGGGATCTGGGACCGGCATGACGAGCGGGCAGCCAGCGATCGGGCAGGCAACGATCGGGCCAGCAGCGATCGGGCGGCGGCGCGGCGCGCTCGGCGGGCGCGCGCTCGACCTGCTGCTGCCGGCGCTGATCGTCGGCGTGGTGATCGGGCTCTGGCAGCTCTCCGACAGCGTGTTCGGCATTCCCGTCTACATGCTGCCGCGGCCGTCCGACTTCCTGCCGCAGTTCTGGCTGAGCCTGCCGCAGCTCTGGCAGAACGCGGTGCCGACCACCCTCATCATCCTCGGCGGCTTCCTGCTCGGCACGGCGGTGGCGGTGCCGCTGGCGCTGGCCATCGCCGCCAGCCGCCTGCTCGAGCGGGGACTGCTGCCGGCGCTGGTCGTGCTGCAGATCGCACCCAAGACGATCGTCGCGCCGCTGCTCATCGTCTGGCTCGGGACCGGCTGGATGCCGCAGCTGGCGCTGACCACGGTGATGACCTTCTTCCCGATCCTGGTCGACGCCATCGCCGGCTTCCGCGCCGTCGATCCCCGCCTCTACCATGTCGCGCGCTCGATGGGCGCCACGCGCTGGCAGACCTTCCGCCACATCCGGCTGCCCGCCGCCATGCCGGCGATCTTCTCCGGATTGAAGATCGGCATGGTCTCGGCCATCACCGGCGCCGTCGTCGTCGAGTTCGTCGCCTCCAATGCGGGGCTTGGCTATCTCACCATGTGGGCATCGAGCCATCTCGACATGGAGCTGATGTTCGCGGCGATCCTGACCACCGCCCTGCTCGGCCTCGTGCTCAACATGATCCTGGTTTCGCTGGAGATGCTGCTGATGCCCTGGATGAGGCATTTCCGCCATGGCTAGCAGTCCGCAGCGCCGCGGCGCCTCGATCGCGCTCAAGGGCATCGGCAAGACCTTCGCCGGCCGGCACGCCGACCACCATGCGCTGGGCCCGATCGACATCGCGGTCGGAGCCGGGGAGTTCGTCAGCATCATCGGCCCGTCGGGCTGCGGCAAGAGCACCACCATGCTGATCGCCGCCGGGCTGCTGCCGCCGAGCGAGGGCCATGTCGAGATCGACGGCGCGCGGCTGGAGCGGCCGCTCACCGACGTCGGCATCGTCTTCCAGGACCACCTGCTGCTCGACTTCCGCACCGCCATCGACAACGTCATGCTGCAGCAGCAGATCCGCGGCCTCGACCGCCGCGCCACGCGCGAGCGGGCGCTGGCGCTGTTCGCCCGGCTCGGGCTCGCCGGCGCCGAGGACCGCTATCCCCGCCAGCTCTCCGGCGGCATGCGCCAGCGCGTCTCGATCGTCCGTGCCCTGGTGCACGAGCCGTCGATCCTGCTGATGGACGAGCCGTTCGGCGCGCTCGACGCCATCACCCGGACCCAGCTGCGCTACGACCTCGAGACGCTGTGGCTGGAAACCAGCAAGTCGGTGCTGTTCATCACGCACTCGATCGAGGAGGCGATCGGCCTCTCCGACCGCGTGCTCGTGATGTCGCGCAGCCCCGGCCGGGTGGTCGAGGAGATCGTCATCGACCTGCCGCGGCCGCGCCCGGTTCAGCTCGGACACGCGCCCGAGCTGCTCGGCTATGCCGACCGCATCTACGCCACCTTCGAGAAGCTCGGCGTCTATTCGTTCAAGGGCTGATCGCCGGGCCGGCCGCGCCGCTGTTCCGCGCCGTACCCGAATCAGATCTGAGCCGCGCCGCCATCGACGAAGAGCTCCGCGCCATTGACGTAGCTGCTCTCGTCCGAGGCCAGGAACAGCGCGGCGCGAGCGATCTCGTCGGGCTCGGCCAGCCGGCCCGCCGGCGTCGCGGCGGCAGTCGCGCGCTGCATCTCGGCATTCTCTTCCGGGGAGGCTGCCAGGCCATGCCATCCCGGGGTCGAGGTCGAGCCAGGCGACAGGACGTTGACCCGGATGCGCTGCGGTGCCAGGTCGACGGCCCAGCTGCGGGCGAAGCTGCGGATCGCCGCCTTGCTCGCGGCATAGACGCCGAACGCCGGGATGCCCTTCACCCCGGCGGTCGAGCCGGTGAGGATCACCGCGGCGCCGGGCCGCAGCAGCGGCAGCGCCTTCTGGACGGTGAACAGCGTGCCTTTGACATTGGTGGCGAAGGTCCGGTCGTAATGCGCCTCGGTGACGGCGCCGAGCGCCGCGAACTCGCCGCCGCCGGCATTGGCGAACAGGATGTCGATGCGCCCGGCCGCCTCGCGGACGATGTCGTAGAGCCGGTCCAGGTCCGCCAGCCGCGAGACGTCGCCCCGGACGCCGACGGCCTGGTGACCGATGTCGCGCATGGCCGCATCGAGCTCCGCCTGCCGGCGCCCCATCGCGAAGACGCGCGCACCCTCCGCGGCGAAGCGCTTCGCCGTGGCGAGGCCGATGCCGCTGTTGGCGCCGGTGATGACGGCGACCTTGCCTGCGAGCCTGCTCATGATCCCTCTCCAGCAGCGGGACCGGTCACGGGCCGCCGCGACCCGGATCCGGCCGCCGGTCGTTGCGCTCAGCCCATGCGGGCGACGATCTCGTCGGTCGACAGCACGGCGTGGGCGAGAAACCGGTAGTTGACCATCGCCGCCTGATAGCCGTCGCCCCACTCGGGATGGCGCGGACCGGCGGTCGCATCCCGGGCCATCGCCACCTCGAAGCCCCGCTCGAGCAGCTCGCGCAGATGCGACTCGACGCACATGTTGGCCAGCATGCCGCCGAGGATGATCTTGCTGATGCGGCGCTTGGCGAGCTGCAGCACGAGGTCGTTGGTCTGCGGGCCCCAAACCTTGTGCGGGCTGACGACGACCGTCCTGCCGTCCTCGATGTAGGGCTTGAACCGCTCGAGCCAGTCGGCGCCCGAGCCCCCGAACCCGGACAAGTCCAGCGCGCCCGCCCGGGCGAAGCTGCGCGTCCTGAACTCCTCGCGCTCGAGCGGTCCGTCGAACGCCCAGCCGCTGTCCGTCGGATAGAAATAATGCGGCGAGATGAAGACGTGATAGCCCTTCGCCTTGGCCGCCCTGAAGAGCTTCTCCATGTTCTCGATGGTCCGGTTCTCGACGACGCTGGCGCCGACGCTGCCCCAGTTCGCCCCGTGCTCGCTGAGCACGTCGTTCTGCGGGTCGATGAACACCACCGCGGTGTCGCTCGGCTGGAACCTGATGCCCGGCGCGTCCGCCGCGGCCGCCGTCCCAGCCGAGCCGGCGCCGGCCGAGGCGGCCATGATCGCCGCGCTACCGATCAGCAGCGCCCGGCGGCCGACTCCCTCGTCATCCCAGCCCGCCATCTTGACCTCCTCCGCAGTGTTGTCCGAGCCTGGCATTCCGTCTGCAGCGCGGCGCAGGTGGCGACGCCGATCAGGTCCGTGCCGTCGCCTGATCGAGGAAGCCCAGGATCAGCGGCGCCATCACGTCCAGCTTGTCCTCCAGCGCGAAATGGCCGGTGTCGAGGAGATGAAGATCGGCGTCGGGAAGATCCCTCAGGTACGGCGTGGCGCCCTCGGCCGGGAAGATCTTGTCGTTGCGGCCCCAGACGATCAGCGTCGGCGGCTTCCGATCGCGGAACCAGGCCTGGATCGCCGGGTAGAGAGGCAGGTTGGTGCGATAGTCGTAGAACAGATCCATCTGGATCTCGGCATTGCCCGGCCGGTCGAGCAGCGCCTGGTCGTGCACCCAGTTGTCGGGGGAGATGCGGCCGAGGTCGGCGACGCCGTCGGTGTACTGGAACTTCGTCGTCTCGGGGGTCACCAGCACGAGCAGCGCCTTGCGGTGCGCCTCGGAATGATCCGCCCAATAGGCCTTGATGGGATCCCAGAACGCCCCCAGCCCTTCCTCATAGGCGTTGCCGTTCTGGACGATGAGGCCGGTGATGCTGCCGGGGTGCTTCAGCGCCAACCGCCAGCCGACCGGCGCGCCATAGTCCATGACGTACATGGCGTAGCGATCGACCCCGAGCTGCAGCAGCAGCCCGTCGACCAGCGCGGCGAAGCGATCGAAGGTGTAGGCGAAGCCGGCGCGGTCGGGCATCGCGCTCTGCCCGAAGCCGGGATAGTCCGGCGCGATCACCCGGTAGCGCTCGGCCAGCACCGGTATCAGGTTGCGGAACATGTGCGACGAGGTCGGGAAGCCGTGCAGCAGCAGCACCGCCGGCGCCTCCGGGCGGCCGGCCTCGCGATAGAAGATCGTCACGCCGTCGACCACCTTGGTGCGGTAGTGGGTGACCGGCGGGGCGACGGCGCCGGTCGCGCCCTCTACGACGGCCGGTGCGCCGGCGGCCGCCAGAGCGAGGGCGGCGGCTCCGCCGCCGCGAAGCATGGCGCGGCGCGAGGTCGTTCCCGCGCGCGCGGGTGCATCGGCCACGGGGCCGGGACAGGCAGGGTGGCTGGGCATCCGAGGGTTTCCTGGGTTGGGCTGGTCGCGTCGCGACGGGCTCACGCCGACACGAAGGCGAGCAGGTCTGCGTTCAGCCGATCCTTGTGGGTCGCCGTCAGCCCATGGGGGGCGCCCGGATAGACCTTCAGGGTGGCGTTCCGGATGAGCTTGGCGGAGAGCAGCGAGGAGTCGGCGATCGGCACGATCTGGTCGTCGTCGCCATGGACGAGCAGCGTCGGCACGTCGACCGCCGCGAGATCGGCCGTGAGGTCGGTCTCCGAGAAGGCCTTGATGCAATCGTAGGCACCCTTCAGCCCGACCTGCATGGACCACAGCCAGAAGGCGTCCTTGACCCCTTGCGAGACCTTCGAGCCCGGCCGATTCGCGCCGTAGAAGGGCAGGCTGAGCTCGCGGTAGTACTGCGCGCGATCGCCGGCGACCCCGGCCCGGATGTCGTCGAAGACCTCGCGCGGCAGCCCGCCGGGATTGGCCGGCGTCTGCAGCATCAGCGGCGGGATGGCGGAGACCAGCACCGCCTTGCCGACCCGCGCCGTGCCGTGGCGGCCGATGTAGCGCACCACCTCGCCCCCGCCCGTCGAGTGGCCGACCAGGATGACGTCGCGGAGATCGAGCGTCTCGATCAGCGTCGCCAGGTCGTCGGCATAGCCGTCGAGGTCGTTGCCCTGCCAGGCCTGGCCGGACCGCCCGTGCCCGCGGCGATCATGGGCGATGCAGCGATAGCCGTGCGATGCCAGGAAGAAGATCTGGTCGTCCCAGGCGTCCGCGCTGAGCGGCCAGCCATGCGAGAAGGTGATCGGCCGGCCGGTGCCCCAATCCTTGTAGTAGAGCTCGGTTCCGTCCCGTGCGGTGATCCTGCCCACGATGCGCTCTCCTTCCTGGCCCGGGGCCCCGCGTGGGCGGAGCCGCCGGGCTCGATGCCGCCCACCGGGACTGCACGGCGGGAGGGCGGCGGCCCCGCCGCCACAACCGGCTTGCCGAACGCCCGCACCCATGCTCACGATCGGCACACCGGTGTAGCCGAGGCGACCGCGGCCGGGCAGTGCCGGTGTTCGAGAAGCAGCTTCTCGGGGACTGCAAAGGAGCGGATGCATGGACCGCCTGGAGGCAATGTCGGTCATCATCGCCGTCACCGAGACCGGCAGCTTCTCCGCGGCCGCGCGCAAGCTGGGGACGCCGGTGGCGACGGTCAGCCGCAAGGTGTCCGAGCTGGAGCGGCGACTGAAAGCCGAGATCTTCCAGCGATCATCCCGGACGATGATGCTGACCGATGCCGGCCGTTCCTATATCGAGGCGTGCCGGCGCATCATCGAGCAGGTCGACGATGCGGAGCGCGAGGTCTCCGGCGAGTACCGCAGCCCGAAGGGCGATCTCGCGGTGACGGCGCCGTGGGGCCTCGGCCACCTGCACCTGCTGCCGGTCGCGCTCGAGTTCCTCGCCGCCTATCCGGAGGTCTCGCTGCGCCTGGTGCTGACCGACCGGGTCGTCAACCTCGTCGAGGAGAGCATCGACGTCTCCATCCGGATCGGCAGCCTGCCCGACAGCAGCATGGTCGCCACCCGGGTCGGCTCGATCCGGCTGGTGGTCTGCGCCAGTCCCGCCTATTTCGCCCGCCGCGGGCTGCCTCAGAAGCCAGCCGACCTGCAGAGCCACGACTGCATCACGCTGGAAAGCGCCGGGGCGCCGGCGGCCTGGAAGTTCATCCAGGGCAAGCGGTCGGTCGTCGTGCCGATCCGCTCGCGGCTCTGCGTGAACACCTCGGAGGCGGCCGTCCAGGCCGCCATCGCGGGCGCCGGCGTGACGCGGGTGATGTCCTACAAGATGGAGGCCGCCCGGCAGGCGGGCGCGCTGGCGATCGTGCTGGACGCGTTCGAGCAGCAGCCCCTGCCCGTCCACATCGCCTACGCCCACCGCAAGCTGATGCCCCTGAAGCTGCGCGCCTTCATGAACTGGGTGACGCCGCGCCTCAAGGCCCGGCTGTCGCCGCGATAGGCCGTCATACCCCGGGGCAGCGCGACCCGCGTCCTATGGCGTGATCACCAGGCTGCCCGAAGGGGCGCGGCGGGCGGTCGCGCCGGGATCCAGCACCACGGTGGTGAAGGAGGATTCGACGATCGCCGGGCCGGCCAGCACCTCGTCCGGCGCCATCGCCTCGAAGCGGCGCACGGCCGCCTCGGCCGGGCCGCTGCCGGGAAAGTGGACGCGCCGGCTGGCCGCGGTCGCGGCGCTCGCGGCGGCGGGCGCGGCCAGCGCGGCCGCCGCGCCGTCGCGCAGCCGGCAGCGCACCCGGGCATGCCAGCCGACGATCTCGATCGGCGAGTCGGGGTCGTCGATCTCGAACAGCTCGCGATGGGCGCGATGGAAGTCGGCGACCAGCTGCGCCACCTCGGCGGTGCCGGCGAGGCCGCCGCGCAGCGGCACCTCGATCTCCCAGACCTGGTGGGGGTAGCGCGCCTCGACCGAAAGCTCGATGCGCTGCTCCAGCGAGCCGGCGCCGGGGCCGGCGATGAAGGCGCGGCAGCGCTCCTCCAGCTCGGCCAGCACGGCGGCAGCCCCGGCGACGTCGAAGGCGTCGCTGCGGGTGAAGAACATCCGGGAGTAGTCGGCGCCGAGATCGGAGATCAGCGCGCCGGCGGCGCTCAGCGCCGCGCCCACCGCCGGGATGATCAGCCGGGCGCAGCCCAGCCGGCGGGCGATCGCCACGCTGTTCAGCCCGGCCGCGCCGCCGCCGCCGATCAGCACCGCCTCGGCCGGCGAGATGCCCTGGTTGATGGTGATCTCCTCGATCACCCCCACCATCCGCTCGGTGGCAAGCGTCAGGACCGAGGCGGCCGCCTCCTCCGCGCCGAGGCCGAGCGGGCCGGCGACCTGCTCCGCCACGGCGCGCTCGGCGGCGGCGCGGTCGAGGCGCATCTTGCCGCCGAGGAAGAAGCCGGGATCGATGAAGCCCAGCACCAGGGCGCAGTCGGTGACGGTCGGCCGGGTGCCGCCCTTGCCGTAGGCCACCGGCCCCGGGGTCGAGCCGGCGCTCTGCGGCCCGACATGCAGCAGTCCGCCCTCGTCGACCCAGGCGATCGAGCCGCCGCCGGCGCCGATGCTCTTGACGTCGACCGAGGGGAAGCCGGTCATGTGGCCGCGGAAGGGCTGGCCGAGCCAGGTCTCGCGCGTCCAGGGAATGCGGCCGCGGCGGACCACGCTGACGTCGTAGCTGGTGCCGCCGGTGTCGGCGACGATGGCGATGTCGGCGTCGGCGTCGAGCCGGGCGAAGTGGCGGCCGGCCACCGGCGCCATGCTCGGCCCGGAGTTGATCGAGTGGATCGGCGACTCGGCCATGTCCTCGGCCTCCATGACGCCGCCCTGGGAGTTCACCATCAGCACCCGGCCGGCGAGCCCGGCGCCGCGCAGCCGGTCGCGCACGCCGCGCAGGTAGCGGCCCATCAGCGGCTTCAGCGAGGCGTCGATGGCGGCCGCGGAGGCGCGCCGGTACTCGCGCAGGGTCGGGTTGAGGCGATGCGACAGGGTCACCGGCACGCCCGGCAGGTGGCGGGCGAGCAGCGCCCCCACCTGCTCCTCGTGCGCCGGGTTGACGATCGACCAGAGCAGGCAGACGGCGACCGCCTCGACCCGCTCGGCCTTCAGGCGCTCGACGGCGGCCAGCACCGAGGCCTCGTCGAGCGGCCGCATCACCCGCCCATCGGCGCCGATCCGCTCGCCGACCTCGAAGGTCAGCGCCCGCGGCACATAGGGCTCGGGATAGGGCACCGTGAAGTTGAACACCTCCATCCGCCCGCCCTCGCGGATCACCAGGATGTCGGGATGCCCGTCGCTGACGAGCAGCGCGGTGCGCGCCGTGTTGCCGGTCAGGATGGCGTTGATCGCCCGCGTCGTGCCGTGGATGAACATCTCGGCCCGGCCGAGCAGCCCGGCGAGGTCGACGCCGCGATCGGCCGCCGCCAGCCCGACGGCATCGAGCAGGCCGCGCACCGGATCGTCGGGCGTGGTCGAGGCCTTGTAGAGGCGGAGCTCGGCCCCGTCCTCCAGCACCAGATCCGTGAAGGTTCCCCCGACGTCGCAGGCCAGCCGCATCGTTCCTCCCCCGCCCCACCCTCGGGGCGGCGCATCCTATGCGGCCGGCGCCACGCTTGCCAGCCCGCTCGCCGTCGGCGCAGGCTCTCCGGCATGGTCGACGCCCCCACCTACCGGGCGATGCTGCTGGACGCGCCGGGACGGCCGCTGCGCGAGGCGCGGCTGGCGCGTCGGGCGCCGGGACCGGGCGAGGTGCTGGTCGCCGTGGCGGCCTGCGGCGTCTGCCGCACCGACCTGCACCTGGTCGATGGCGAGCTGCCCGACCCGAAGCTGCCGGTGGTGCCCGGCCACGAGGTGGTCGGCCGCGTCGCCGCGCTCGGCGCCGGGGTCGAGGGCCTGGCGATCGGCGAGCGGGTCGGCATCCCCTGGCTCGGCTGGAGCTGCGGCCGCTGTGCCTGGTGCCGCAGCGGCCGCGAGAATCTCTGTCCCGAGGCGCGCTTCACCGGCTACCAGCGCGACGGCGGCTATGCCGAGCTGGCGATCGCCGACGCGCGCTACTGCTTCCCGCTGCCCGACGCCTATGCCGACGCCGACGCCGCGCCGCTGCTCTGCGCCGGGCTGATCGGCTACCGCGCGCTGCGCCGTGCCGGCGATCCCGCCCGGCTCGGCCTCTACGGCTTCGGCGCCGCCGCCCACATCGTCATCCAGGTGGCGCGGCACGAGGGCCGGCAGGTCCACGCCTTCGTGCGCCCGGGCGACGCCGCGGCCGAGGCCTTCGCCCGCGGCCTGGGCGCCGCCTGGGCCGGCCCGTCCGACCGGCCGGGGCCGGAGCCGCTCGACGCCGCCATCATCTTCGCGCCGGTCGGCGCGCTGGTGCCGGCGGCGCTGCGCGCCGTGGCGCCGGGCGGCCGGGTGGTCTGCGCCGGCATCCATATGAGCGACATTCCCGCCTTCCCCTACGAGATCCTGTGGCGGGAGCGCGAGATCGTCTCGGTCGCCAACCTGACCCGGCGGGACGGGCTGGAGTTCCTGGCCCTGGCGCCGCAAGTGCCGGTCGCGACCACGGTCCAGCCCTACCCGCTTGCCCAGGCCGGGCGGGCGCTGGACGATCTGCGCGCTGGCAGGCTCCAGGGCGCGGCGGTGCTGCTCACCGGCGGCTGAGGCCGACCGCCTGTTCCGGCGCCCGGCCCTTGGCTATGCTCGTCCCGGCAGGAGAAACGGGGATCGGAGGCTCACGATGAGGAAGCTGATGCTGGCGGCGCTGGCCGTCCTGCTGACCGGAGGCGCCGCGGCGGCGGCCGACTTCAAGCCGGCAGTCGTGTTCGACACCGGCGGCAAGTTCGACAAATCCTTCAACGAGGCCGCCTATAACGGCGCCGAGAAGTTCAAGCGGGAAACCGGCATCGCCTATCGCGAGTTCGAGATCACCAACGAGTCGCAGCGCGAGCAGGCGCTGCGCAACCTGGCGCGCAAGGGCGCCACGCTGATCGTCGCGCCCGGCTTCTCGCAGTCGGCGGCGGTCGAGACCGTGGCCAAGGAGTTCCCGGACGTCAAGTTCACCCTGATCGACGCCGTCGTCGACCTGCCCAACGTGCAGTCCGTGGTCTTCAAGGAGCAGGAGGGCTCCTACCTCGTCGGCATCCTGGCGGCGATGGCCTCGAAGACCGGCAAGGTCGGCTTCGTCGGCGGCATGGACGTGCCGCTGATCCGCCGGTTCGCCTGCGGCTACGTCCAGGGCGTCAAGGCGGTGAACCCGAACGCCGAGGTCATCCAGAACATGACCGGCACCACCCCCGACGCCTGGAACGACCCGACCAAGGGCGGCGAGCTGGCGCGCAGCCAGTTCGACCGCGGCGCCGACGTCGTCTACGCCGCCGCCGGCGGCACCGGGCTCGGCGTCTACCAGGCCGCCGCCGACGCGCACAAGCTGGCGATCGGCGTCGACAGCAACCAGAACTACCTGCATCCCGGCACCATGCTGACCTCGATGCTGAAGCGCGTCGACCTCGCGACCTACAACGCCTTCACGTCGGCCCGCGCCGGCAAGTGGCAGGCCGGCGTGGTCACGCTCGGGCTGGCCGAGGACGGGGTCGGCTGGGCGCTCGACGACAACAACCACTCGATGATCACGCCGGAGATGAAGAAGGCCGCCGACCAGGCCCGCGCCGACATCGTCGGCGGCAAGATCAAGGTCGTCGACTACATGACGAGCAAGAGCTGCCCCGACTGAGCCCCGCCGGGGTCGAAGCGATGGCGCCGGCGAGCGAGCCCCCCGCGGGCGCGCCGCCGGCCGCCCTCACTGCCGCAGTCGAGCTGGTCGGCATCGACAAGCGCTTCGGCGCCGTCCACGCCAACCGGCAGGTCTCGCTGCGGATCGAGCGCGGCTCGATCCACGGCATCGTCGGCGAGAACGGCGCCGGCAAGTCGACCCTGATGAGCATCCTCTACGGCTACTACCAGGCCGATGCCGGCGAGATCCGCATCGACGGCCGGCCGGTGGCGATCCGCTCCGCGCAGGACGCCATCGCCGCCGGCATCGGCATGGTCCACCAGCACTTCATGCTGGTCGACGACTTCACCGTGCTGGAGAACGTCGTGCTCGGCGCCGAGCGGGGGCCGCTGCTCGCGCGCGGGCTGGCCGAGGCCCGGCGGGCGCTGGCGGCGCTCGGCCGCGACTACGGGCTGGCGGTCGATCCCGACGCGCTGGTTCGCGACCTGCCGGTCGGGCTGCAGCAGCGGGTCGAGATCCTGAAGGCGCTCCACCGCGGCGCCCGCGTGCTGATCCTCGACGAGCCCACCGGCGTGCTGACGCCGCAGGAGGCCGACCAGCTCTTCGCCATGCTGCGCACGCTGCGCGACCAGGGCCGCACGGTGATCCTGATCACCCACAAGCTGCGCGAGATCATGGCGGTGACCGATCGGGTCACGGTGATGCGCGCCGGCGGGCTGGTCGAGACGGTGGCGACCAGGGACACCAGCCGGGCGGCGCTGGCCGAGGCGATGGTCGGGCGCAAGGTCGCCCTCCAGCTGGAGAAGGCGGCGGTGGCGCCCGGCCCGGCGGTGCTCGAGGTCGAGCGGCTCTCGATCGTCGACGCCGCCGGCATCGAGCGGGTGCAGGAGGTCAGCTTCGCGGTGCGCGGCGGCGAGATCGTCGGCATCGCCGGCGTCACCGGCAACGGCCAGACCGAGCTGCTGGAGGCGCTGGCCGGCATGCGCCGGCCGACCGGCGGCACCATCCGCCTCAACGGCCGGACGTTGCCGCCCGCGCAGGGCAGCGCCGGCGCCCGGGCGATGCGCCGCCGGCATGTCGCCCACGTCCCGGAGGACCGCCAGCGCCAGGGGCTGATCGGCCGCTTCCTCGCCTGGGAGTCGATGATCCTGGGCTATCACGACACGCCCGAGGCCGGCCGGCACGGGCTGCTCGACCGGCCCGGCCTGATCGCCCGCTGCGCGGCGGCGATGGAGGCGCACGACGTGCGGCCGCGCGATCCCCTGCTGCGCACCGCGGCCTTCTCCGGCGGCAACCAGCAGAAGATGGTGCTGGCGCGCGAGATCGACCGCGCGCCCGAGCTGCTGCTGGTCGGCCAGCCGACCCGCGGCGTCGACATCGGCGCCATCGAGTTCATCCACCGCCGCCTGCTGGCGCTGCGCGCCGCCGGCAAGGCCCTGCTGCTCGTCTCGGTCGAGCTCGAGGAGATCCTGGCGCTGGCCGACCGCATCCTGGTGATGTGCCAGGGCCGCATCGTCGGCGAGCTGCCGCGCGCCGAGGCGTCCGAGGCGCGGCTCGGCCTGATGATGGCCGGCATCGAGGGCACGGCGTGACCGGCCTGCTGGTCCGGCCGCGGACGCGGGCCGGCGGCGAGCTGCCGCGCTGGGCCGACGCGCTGCTGCTGCCGGCGATCAACCTCGGCGTGGCGCTGCTCATCGCCGGGGTCATCGTCTGGTTCCTCGGCGCCGATCCCTGGGAGGCGCTGCAGTCGCTGGTCGGCGGCGCGGTCGGCTATCCCGAGGCGATCGGCTACACCCTCTACTACGCCACCGACTTCATCTTCACCGGCCTCGCCGTGGCGGTCGCCTTCCATTGCGGCCTCTTCAACATCGGCGGCGAGGGCCAGGCGATGCTGGGCGGGCTCGGCACCGCGCTGGTCTGCCTGGCGCTCGACGACTGGCCGCTCTGGGCGGTGCTGCCGCTCGCCATCGCCGCGGCCGCCGGGTTCGGGGCGGTCTGGGCGGCGGTGCCGGGCTGGCTGCAGGCGCGCCGCGGCAGCCACATCGTCATCACAACGATCATGTTCAACTTCCTCGCCGCGGCACTGATGACCTACCTGCTGGTCGACGTGCTGATCGAGCCGGGCGAGCAGGATCCGCGCAGCCGGATCTTCGCCGAGGGCGTCTGGCTGCCGCAGCTCTCGACCGTGCTGCGCGGGCTCGGCTGGGACATCGGCCACGCCCCGCTCAACTTCTCGCTGCTGCTGGCGCTCGCCTGCTGCGGCCTCGTCCGGCTGTTCGTCTGGCACAGCCGCTGGGGCTACGAGATCCGCGCCGTCGGCCACAGCGAGGGTGCCGCCCTCTATGCCGGCATCTCGGCCAGCCGGGCGATCGTGCTCGCCATGGCGGTGTCCGGCGCGCTCGCCGGGCTGGTCGGCATCAACGACATCATGGGCGTGCATCACCGGCTGATCCTGGGCTTCTCCAGCGGCTTCGGCTTCGTCGGCATCGCGGTCGCGCTGATGGGCCGCAACCGGCCGCTCGGGATCGTGCTGGCGGCGCTGCTGTTCGGCGCCCTCTATCAGGGCGGCTCGGAGCTCGCCTTCGACATCCCGCAGATCACCCGCGAGATGGTGGTCGTGGTGCAGGGGCTGGTCATCCTGTTCTGCGGTGCGCTGGAGAACATGTTCAAGCCGCAGCTGGTCGCGCTGTTCCGCCGCCTGCCGGGCGGCGCGACGCCATGAGCGATCTCTATCCCCTTCTGCTGTCGATGGCCGACGCCACCGTGCGGGTGGCTGTGCCGCTGGTGCTGGCGGCGCTGGCCGGCCTGTTCGCCGAGCGCTCCGGCGTCGTCGATATCGGGCTGGAGGGCAAGATGCTGGCCGCCGCCTTCTTCGCCGCGGCGGCCGCCAGCGTCACCGGCTCGGCCTGGCTGGGCCTCGGCGCCGGGATCGCCGCCTCGGTCGCGCTGGCGCTGGTCCACGCGCTCGCCAGCGTGCGCTACCAGGGCAACCAGGTGGTGTCCGGCATGGCGATCAACATCCTGGTCGCCGGCCTCACCCCGACGCTGGCCAACGCCTGGTTCCACCAGGGCGGCCAGACGCCCGGGCTCGCCGGCGCTGCCCGCTTCGCGGCGATCGACCTGCCGCTGCAGCAGACCCTCGGCGCCGTCCCGGTGCTCGGGCCGATCTACCGCGACGTCGTCTCCGGTCACAACCTGCTGGTCTATCTCGCGGCGGCGGCCGTGCCGCTGACCGGCTTCGTCCTGTACCGCACCCGCTTCGGGCTGCGGCTCCGGGCGGCCGGCGAGAACCCGCACGCGCTCGACACCGCCGGCGTGTCGGTGGCCGGCATGCGCTACCGGGCGATGGCGGTCGCCGGCCTGCTCTGCGGCATCGCCGGCGCCTACCTGTCGATCGCGCACAACGCCGGCTTCGTGCGCGACATGACGGCTGGGAAGGGGTTCCTGGCCCTGGCCGCGCTGATCTTCGGCAAGTGGCGGCCCGGCCCGACGCTCGCCGCCTGCCTGCTGTTCGCCTTCAGCGACGCGCTGCAGATCCGGCTGCAGGGCGTCGCGATCCCGCATGTCGGCCAGATTCCGGTGCAGGCGATCCAGGCCCTGCCCTACCTGCTGACCATCCTGCTGCTCGCCGGCTTCGTCGGCCGCGCCCGCGCCCCCAGGGCCAGCGGCATCCCCTTCGTCAAGGATCGCTAGCCCGCCGGCGAACCGGGACTGCCCGCCGTTGTTGGCCGGGCGAGGGCATGAGCGATGCAAGACCCGCACGGCGCCGCCGAATCGATGCTGAGCCGGATCGGCCGGCGCAACCTCGCCTACCTCGTCTTCGCCGCGCTGCTGGCCGCGGCGGCCGTGGCGCTGCGCCATTCCGGCCGGCTGCCCGGCCATGCGATCGCGCTCGGCCTGATGGCGGTATGGGTCGCGGTGTCCGCGGTGTTCCTGTTCGCCAACGCGCTGATGCTGGCCGAGGCGGTGCGGCACCGCCGCCGCGACCTGCCGGCGCTGATCGCCTGCCTGCTGCCGCCGCTGATCGCGCTGCTCGGCTGGCTCAGCCTGGCGCCGGCCGAGCCGTGACCGTCACGGCATCTGCGGCTGGACCTTGAGGGCCTTCAGGCCGCGCAGCAGGTCCTTGACGCCGCCGGCATAGTCGCCGGCGGCGCATTTGCGCTGGCCGCTGATGGAATAGGCCTGGGCCGAGACGACCCGCTGCGCCGTGGGGTGGGTCGTGATGGCGTCGTCCAGCTGGCGCTGGAGCGACGCGCAGGACTGGCCGGTCGGCTTCGGATTGACCAGGACATTGGGCAGGTTCAGGCTCGAGCCGCCCTGGTTGTTGTCGGCCAGCGCCGGCACGGCGGACGCGGCAAGCAGCAGGACGAGCAGGGTCGGGCGGATCGGCATCGGGGATCTCCGGGTCGCTTCCGGTCAGATTGCGCGCCGGCCGCGCCGGCGCGATGCGGCGCTCAGTCGCGGGCGAGCGCCAGGCGGGCGCCCAGCCCGATCAGCAGCGAGCCGCCGACCCAGCGCATCAGCCGCTGCGCCGGCCCGGCGCGCCGCAGCCGCGCGAGCACGAGCGCGGCGGCCAGCGTCACCGCGACGTCGGCCGACGAGAAGCCGAGATTGACGATGGTGCCGAGCAGCAGCAGCTGGCCCCACACCGGCAGCGCCGCCGCCGGGTCGACGAACTGCGGCAGGAAGGCGACGAAGAAGATCGCGGTCTTCGGGTTCAGCATCTCGACCGCGACGCTCTGCAGGAACGCCCGCCGCGGCGCCGCCGCCGGCAGCTCGGCCGGGCCGCCGCCGCGGCGCAGCATGCCGATCCCCAGCCAGACGAGGTAGAGCGCGCCGGCGAGCTTGAGGACGAGATAGAGGGTCGGGACGTAGTGCAGCAGGGCGGCCAGCCCGAAGGCGGCCGCCGCGACATGCAGGTAGCCGCCGAGATGCAGCCCGAGCGCCGCCATCAGCCCGCCGCGGCGGCCGCGCGCCATGGTCTGCGCCGCCGCATAGAGCATGCCGCGCCCCGGCACGCAGGCAAAGACGAGGGTGGCGACAAGGAACGGCACGAGATGCTGCAGCGACGGCATGGGCGAGGCTCCTGGGTCCCGGGCGGAGCATAGCAGATCCGCGCCGGGCGCCGCTGCGTCGCGCCATGATGGCTGTTCCTATCATAGCCACGGCTATGATATGCACGATGGCCATGAGCAAGGCCAGGCCGCCGGTCGGGGCGGCGCGTGGGGTCCGGCGATGAGTGTGGCGGAGCAGAGAAGCGGTGCCGTTCCCCTGCCCGGCGCGGCGGAAGGCCCGGTGGCCCACGTGCCGAAGCGGCGCCGGCCGCTGCGCCAGCGCCTGCGGCTGCCGCTGATGCTGCTGGCGCCGCTCGCCTTGCTGATCGGCGGCGGCTACTTCTACCTGGTCGGCGGGCGGTTCGTGTCGACCGACGACGCCTACGTCCAGGCGGCGCGCGTCGCGATCAGCACCGACGTCGCCGGCCGGGTGGCGTCGATCGCCGTGCACGACAACCAGCCGGTGAAGGCCGGCCAGCTGCTGTTCCGGCTGACCAGCGACCGCTTCGCCATCGCCATCGAGCAGGCCCAGGCGCAGCTCGACGCGGCCCGGCTGCAGATCCAGTCCCTGAAGGCCACCTACCGGCAGCGCGAGGCCGACCTCGCCGCCGCCCGGGACACGCTCGCCTACCAGCAGCGCGAGCTCGCCCGGCAGAAGCGGCTGCTGGCCTCCGGCATCGCCTCGCAGGCGCAGTTCGACCAGGCGGTGCACGCCGCCGACAGCGCCCGCCAGGCGGTCGCCGCGGCGGAGCAGCAGATCGCCAGCGTGCTGGCCAGCCTGGGCGGCGATCCCGACCTCCCGGTCGACCGCCACCCGACGGTGATGCAGGCCCAGGCCGAGCTCGACCGGGCCGACCTCAACATGTCCTACACCGCGATCCACGCCCCCGAGGACGGCATCGTCACCAAGGTCGAGCAGCTGCAGGTCGGCGACTACGTCAACGCCGCCACCCCGCTGTTCTCGCTGACCTCGACGAAGCGGATCTGGATCGAGGCCAACTTCAAGGAGACCGACCTCACCTGGATGCGCCCGGGCCAGGTCGCGACGGTGACGCTCGACACCTATCCGGACCGCCCGCTGAAGGCCAGGGTGGCGAGCTTCAGCCCGGGCACCGGCTCGAGCTTCTCGCTGCTGCCGCCCGAGAACGCGACCGGGAACTGGGTCAAGGTGGTGCAGCGCCTGCCGGTGCGCCTGAGCCTGGAGACCGTCGGCCCGGACACGCCGCTCCATGCCGGGCTCAGCGCCACCGTCGAGGTCGACACCGGGCACGAGCGCCACCTCCTGACGGTGCTCCGCTCGGCGCTGGCCGGCGGCGCGCCGGCCGGCCGATGAGCACCGGACGATGACCGCCCCCGGCGCCGCACCGGTGCAGCATCGCGGCCTGATCACCGTCTCGATCATGCTGGCGACGATCATGCAGGCGCTCGACACGACGATCGCCAACGTCGCCCTGCCGCACATCCAGGGCAGCCTGTCGGCGACCCAGGACCAGATCACCTGGGTGCTGACCTCCTACATCGTCGCCGCGGCGATCATGACACCGCTCACCGGCTGGCTCGCCGGGCGCTACGGGGTGAAGAAGGTCTTCCTCGTGTCCGTGGTGGGCTTCACGTTCGCCTCGGTGCTGTGCGGGCTGGCCACCAGCCTGTCGCAGATCGTGCTCTACCGGCTGCTGCAGGGCATCTGCGGCGCCGCGCTGGTGCCGCTGTCGCAGGCCGTGCTGCTCGACATCAACCCGCCACAGCGGCACGGCCAGGCGATGGCGGTGTGGGGCGCCGGCATCATGGTCGGCCCGATCCTCGGGCCGGCGCTCGGCGGCTGGCTGACCGACAACTACGACTGGCGCTGGGTGTTCTTCATCAACCTGCCGGTCGGCATCGTCGCCTTCCTCGGCATCCTGGTCTTCATCCGCGAGAGCCGGCACGCCAATCCGCGCCGCTTCGACCTGTTCGGCTTCGCCACCCTCAGCCTGGGCATCGGCGCGCTGCAGATGATGCTCGACCGCGGCGAGCTCAAGGACTGGTTCGGCTCGACCGAGATCTGGGTCGAGGCCGTCCTGGCCGGGCTCGGCCTCTACCTCTTCCTCGTCCACACCATCACGGCCGAGCATTCCTTCCTCGACCGCGCCCTGCTGCGCGACCGCAACTTCGTCACCGGCTGCGTCTTCATCTTCGCGGTCGGCATCATCCTCTACGCCACGCTGGCATTGCTGCCGCCGATGATGCAGGGGCTGCTGGGCTATCCGGTGATCACCACCGGCGTCATCACCGCGCCGCGCGGCATGGGCACCATGGTGGCGATGATCCTGGTGGGACGGCTGATCGGCAAGGTCGACATCCGGCTGATCATCGCCTTCGGCATGGCGCTGACCGCCTTCTCGCTCTGGCAGATGAGCGGCTTCTCGCTGCAGATGGGCTACGGGCCGCTGATCTGGTCGGGGATCTGCCAGGGCACCGGGCTCGGCTTCGTCTTCGTGCCGCTCAGCACCATCACCTTCGCCACCCTCGACCGCAGCCTGCGCACCGACGGCACTGCGATCTTCAGCCTGCTGCGCAATGTCGGCAGCAGCCTCGGCATCTCCATGGTGACGGCGCTGCTCACCGAGAACACCCAGATCGTGCATGCCCGCCTGGCCGAAGGGGTGCGGCCGGACAACCCCGCCGCCTGGTCGCTCGCCCGCCCCTTCGGCTTCGACACCGCCGCCGGGCTGGCCGCGCTCAACGGCGAGGTCACCCGCCAGGCCGCCATGGTCGCCTATATCGACGATTTCTGGCTGATGATGCTGATCGTGCTGGCGGCGACGCCGCTGCTGCTGCTGATGCGCAAGCCGCGCGGCGCCGCCCCGCCGGCGGCGGCCGCGGCCGCCGCAGACTAGCCGCGATGGCCGCGCGCCCCCGCCTCGCCCTGCTGGCCCTGGCCGGCCTGCTCGCCGGCTGCCGGCTCGGCCCCGATTTCGCCGCGCCCGCTGCGCCCGCCACGCCGGCCTATGTCGCGGCGGGCGAGGCCGGCGGACCGCAGGACGCGCAGCAGGTCGCGCTCGGCGAGCGCCTGGCCGAGAACTGGTGGACGCTGTTCCGCTCGCCGCAGCTCGATGCGCTGGTCCGCCAGGCGATTGCCGGCAACCACGACCTGGCGGCGAGCAAGGCGACCCTGGCGCAGTCCTGGGAGACGGTGAACGCCACCTTTGGCGGGCTCTACCCGCAGCTCGACCTCGGTGGCGGCGTCAGCCGGCAGGAGGTCAACCTCGCCTCCTACGGCTTCGTCGGGCCCAACCCGACCTTCAACCTCTATACGCTCGGGCCGACGGTCAATTTCGACCTCGACCTGTTCGGCAGGACCAAGCGGCAGGTGGAGAGCCAGGCGGCGCAGGCCGGCGCCGACGCCTACCGCCTTTCCGCCGCGTGGCTGACCATCACCGGTGGGGTCGCGACTCAGGCGCTGCAGATCGCCGCGCTGAAGGCCCAGCTCGCCGCGCTCGGCGAGATCGTCGCCAGCGACGAGAGGAACCTGCAGCTGGTGCGCACCGCCGAGGCCGCCGGCACCGGCACCCGGGTCGAGGCGCTGAGCGCCGAGAGCCAGCTCGCCAACGACCGCACCCTGCTGCCGCCGCTGCGCCAGCGGCTCGACCAGGCGCGCCACGGGCTCGCCCTGCTGGTCGGCCGCCCGCCGGCGGCCTGGTCGCCGCCCGAGCTCGCGCTGGCCGACTTCACGTTGGCCGACTTCACCCTGCCCGCCCGCCTGCCGGTGGCGCTGCCCTCCGCCCTGGTCCACGACCGTCCCGACATCCTGGCCGCCGAGGCCGAGCTGCACGCCGCCACAGCCGAGATCGGCGTCGCCACCGCCCGCATGTATCCCGACATCTCGCTCTCCGCGGCCCTCTCCCAGGGCGCCCCGCATGTCGGCGACCTCTTCTCCGGCAGCTTCACCGCCTGGAGCATCGGCACGGCGCTGGCCGCCCCGCTGTTCCGCGGCGGCACGCTCTCGGCCGAGAAGCGCGGCGCGGAGGACGCCGCCAAGGCGGCGCTGGCGCGCTACCAGCAGGTCGTGCTGAAGGCCTTCGTGCAGGTCGCCGACCTGCTGCAGGCGCTGGCCCACGACGAGGAGCTGGTCGCCGAGCAGCAGCGCGCCGAGGCCGCCGCCCAGGCCTCGCTCGACCTGGCGCGCCTCAGCTACAGCGCCGGCAACAGCGGCATCCTGCAGGTGCTCGACGCGCAGCGGCAGTTCCAGCAGGCCCGGCTCGGCTCGGTGCGGGCCGAGGCGCAGCGCTACCTCGACACCGTGCAGCTCTTCGTCGCCACCGCCCATGGCTGGTCGGGCGCGGCCAGCGCCGAGCCGCCGCCGCAGTCCGCGGCCACGCCATGAGCGAAATGTGCTACCAAGACCCGGCAGGGAGAGCGGCGCAGAGATGAACGAGACGCCCGACCGGACCTTGGGCTATGTGCTGGTCGATGTCGCCCGGCTGTTCCGGAAGCGTTTCGAGCAGCGCGCCCGCGCCACCGAGCTCGGCCTGACCCGGGCCCAGGCGGCGGCTCTGGCGCGGCTCGCCCTGCACGAAGGCATCAACCAGATCACGCTCGCCCAGGCGCTCGAGCTCGAGCCGATCTCGGTGGCGCGCCTGCTCGACCGGCTGCAGGCGGCCGGGCTGATCGAGCGCCGGCCCGATCCCGGCGACCGGCGCGCCTGGGTGCTCTACCTCACCCCCAAGGCCCGCCCGCTGCTCGCCCGCATCCGCAAGCTCGGTGCCGAGATCCGCGACGAGGCGATGGCCGGCCTGCCGCCCGAGGCGCGCGAGCAGCTGATGGAGACCCTGCTGGCGCTGAAGGCCAACCTGTCCAGCCGCACCGCCGACGACGAGGAAGCGCCCCGCGCCGAGACCGGCTGATCGCCGAGCGAGCCGCATCCCGCGACGAGCTCGGGATGAGGATCGGAGAGATCGCTCTCGACCCTCAGTGGGCCATCAGCAGGGGCATGGTGTTGGCGGTGATGACCTTCGCGGTGGCGCCGCCCAGCCCGAGGAACTGCGCCATGCGACCCTCGCCGAAGGCGCCCATGACCAGCAGGTCGGCGTCCTCGGCGGCCGCCCGCTGCAGCAGGGCGCGGCCGCGGGCCCGCGCCGACCCGCCGCCCTCGTAGCGGGCGACGGCGGCGGTCACGCCGTAGCGCTGGAGATAGTCGACCAGGTCGGCCGCATCGACCTCCGCCTCGGCGGTCAGCACGGTGACCCGCTCGGCGAGCGCCACCAGCGGCATCGCCGCGGCCACCGCCCGGGCCGCCGGAATGCTGTCGTTCCAGGCGATGACCACGTTCCGGCCGATGCTCGGCAGCGCCGCCGGGGGCGCCACGAGCACGGCGCGACCCGTCTCGAAGAGCGCCGCCTGCACCGTGTCGGGATCGACGCTACCGTCCCCCGGCCGGCTCAGCACCACGAGGTCGGCGAGCCGCCCGAGGCTGGCCACGACAGCCGGCCCGTCGCCGTCGGCCTGCCGCCAGCGCACCCGGGTGCCGGCCGCCGAGAGCTGGTCGCACCAGCCGCGGGCGCGCGCCGGCAACGGCGTCTCGGCAGCCTCGAGCAGCGGCTCCGGCAGCGAGTACTCCCCGGCATAGACGATCGGCGGCGCCGCCGCCGTGCCGACCGCCACCACGTCGAGCTGCGCGTCGAGGCGCCGCGCCGCCAGCGCCGCCGTCTGCAGCGTCGCCTCGAGCCGCGCCGCGCCGTCGGCCAGCGCCAGTATCGACCTGATCATGCCACCCCCCGAATGCCCTCCGGCACAGCAATAGACCGGTCGCCGCCGCGCAATCAATGCCGGCGCAAGCGGCGCCGCGCGGCAGGTCGGCCGGCTGTGGCGGAAAAATGACCTTCATCGATCATTAAGCAGCGTGCGCCAAGGTTCCTGCCGCCGGCCTAGGAATTCTGGCAAGGGTCCGTGTCGCCGCCTCGAACGGGGGACGGCCGGCAGGCACGGCGACAGTCCTCATCGGGGGTGACACATGACGAATACGCCACGGCGCAGGATGCGCCGGGTCCTCGCGGCTGCGCTCGCGGCCGCGCTTTCGGCCGGCCTGCTGGCGAGCGCGCCCTCGGCCGGCGCGGCCGATCTCGGCGCCTACAAGGGGCCCGGCCCGACCGGCGCCAGCAAGATGCCGTCCTTCGAATCCTGGCTCGGCCGCAAGGTGCCGCGCGCGCTCGACTTCTTCTCGATGTACACCTGGACCGACCTGCTCAGCACCGCGATCTATTCGGCCAAGGCATGGAGCCCGGCCAACGGCAAGACCTGGAAGATGACCTTCGCCATCCCGATGCTGCCCAATGACGGGGTCAGCACGCTGGCGAAGGGCGCCACCGGCCAGTACAACGCCACCTTCGGGCAGATCGCCGATGCGCTGATCCGCAACGGCCATGCCGACGCCATCCTGCGCATCGGCTGGGAGTTCAACGGCGGCTGGTATCCCTGGTACGCCGGCAAGTGCACCAGCTGCTACGCGCAGTACTTCCAGCAGATCGTCACGACGATGCGGGCGCGGCCCGGCGCTGCCTTCAAGTTCGACTGGAACCCGGCGCTGGGCTATCTCGGCTTCCCCGCCGAGAAGGCCTATCCCGGCGACGCCTACGTCGACGTCATCGGGATGGACACCTACAACGAGTACTGGGGCACCGACTACAAGACGGTGACGCCGGAGACCCGCTGGGCCAACCTGATGAACCAGGACCACGGCCTCGCCTGGCACAAGCGGTTCGCCGTGGCCCACAACAAGCCGATGAGCTTCCCGGAATGGGGCACCGGCATCCGGCCGGACGGCCATGGCGGCGGCGACGATCCCTACTTCATCCAGCAGATGTACAGCTGGATCGTCGGCGCCAACGTGCTCTACCACAACTATTGGGACTATCCGGCCTCGGACTATAACGGCCAGCTGTCGAACAACAGCAAGCCGAACGCCGGCGCCATGTTCCAGCAGCTGTTCGGCCCCGGCAACACGACGACCTGTCGACCACGACGACGACGACGACGACACCACCACCACCACCACGTCGCCGAGCACGACCCCGGTCGCCTCGACGACGCCGACCACGACGGTGACGACGCCGACCACCGCGCCGACGCCGACCACCCAGCCCGGCGGGCGCCGCCGCAAGAACGGTTAGTCAGCCCGCATCGCTCCGCCGGCCCGGCCGGCGGAGCGATCGCATCTGGCGAGCACCAGGACAGGGTTGAGCCAGTGGCCGGGATGGGCTACGCCGTCTGCGGCTACTTACCCGCCGGTGCCCGATGTCGCTTGCCCGCCACCCGCTCTCGCCGCAGCTGCCGGCCGCCATCATCGCCGAGCGCGCGCCGGGGTTCCGCCCGCGCCTCGGGCTGATCCTGGGCTCCGGCCTGGGCGAGCTCGCCGAGGCCGTCGAGACGGTCGAGGCGATCGGCTACGAGGAGCTGCCCGGCTTTCCCCGGCCGAGCGTCGAGGGCCATGTCGGACGGCTGGTGCTGGGCCGGCTCGGCGGCTTCCCGATCGCCTGCCTGCAGGGCCGGCAGCATCTCTACGAGGGCGGCGACCCGACCCCGATCCGCATCCTGGTACGCACCCTGAAGCTGGCCGGCTGCGAGATCCTGCTCGCCACCAACGCCGCGGGATCGCTGATCCTCGGCGCCGGGCCGGGCAGCCTGATGATGCTGACCGACCACATCAACCTGCTGCCGACCAACCCGCTGGTCGGCCCGAACGACGACGATTTCGGCCCGCGCTTCCCGGCTATGGAGCGGGCCTACGACCCGGCGCTGCAGCTGCTGCTCGCCGCCGCCGCCGCCGATGCCGGGGTGATCCTTCACCGTGGCGTCTACGCCGCCTGCCTCGGCCCCAGCTTCGAGACACCGGCCGAGGTGCGGGCGCTCGGCCGGCTCGGCGCCGACGCGGTCGGGATGTCGACGGTGCCGGAGGTCATCCTGGCGCGGCATTGCGGCATGCGGGTGGCGGCGATCTCGGTGCTGACCAACGAGGCGGCCGGCCTCGGCACGGCCGAGCTGAGCCACGCCCAGACGCTGGAGGCGGCGAGCCGCGCCGCCGGCGCGATGCGCGGCCTGATCACCCGCTTCCTCGAGCGTCTCGCCGCCGGCGAGGGCCAGGCGTGAGCCTCTTCCCGCAGGAGATCATCCGCCGCAAGCGCGACGGCCTGGCGCTCGCCGAGGCCGAGATCGAGTTCCTGGTGCGCGGCCTGACCGACGGCAGCATCGGCGACGCGCAGATCGCCGCCTTCGCCATGGCGGTGTTCCACAAGGGCATGACGCGCGACGAATGCGTCGCGCTGACCCGGGCGATGACCCGCTCCGGCACGGTGATCGACTGGTCGGGCACGAAGCTGCCCGGACCGCGCCTCGACAAGCATTCCACCGGCGGCGTCGGCGACAAGGTCAGCCTGATGCTGGCGCCGCTGGTCGCCGCCTGCGGCGCCGCCGTGCCGATGATCTCGGGCCGCAGCCTCGGCCATACCGGCGGCACGCTCGACAAGCTGGAGAGCATCCCGGGCTACGACGCCACCCCCGGCCTCGCCCGCTTCAAGGCGGTGGTCGCCGAGGCCGGCTGCGCCGTCATCGGCCAGACTGCCGAGCTGGCGCCGGCCGACCGCCGGCTCTACGCCCTGCGCGACGTCACCGCCACGGTCGAGTCGATCCCGCTGATCACCGCCTCGATCCTGTCGAAGAAGCTCGCCGCGGGCCTCGATGGGCTGGTGATGGACGTCAAGTTCGGCAGCGGCGCCTTCGCCGCCGCCGAGCCGATGGCGCGTGCGCTCGCCGAGAGCATCGTCGCGGTGGCGACCGGCGCCGGCCTGCCCACCACCGCGCTGCTCACCGACATGAACCAGGTGCTGGGCCTGACCGTCGGCAACGCGCTCGAGATCCGCGAGACGGTCGACTACCTGACGGGCGCGCGGCGCGAGCCGCGGCTGCATGGCGTGGTGCTGGCGCTCGGCGCCGAGATGCTGCTGCTGGGCGGGCTGGCGCCGGACCGGGGCCGCCGGGCGGCGGCTCGAGGCGGCGCTCGCCGACGGCGCCGCCGAGCGCTTCCAGCGCATGGTGCGCGCGCTGGGCGGCCCAGGCGACCTGCTCGACATGACCGCCATCTCGCCGCCGCGCCAGTGGTCCGTCCCGCCTCTCCCGTGCGCCCCGGCATCGTCGCCGCCATGGACGCCCGCGCCATCGGGCTGGCGGTGATGGCGCTGGGCGGCGGGCGCCGCCAGCCCGGCGACCGCATCGACCACCGCGTCGGCCTCGACGCCGTCGCCGGCCTCGGCGACCCGGTCGGGCCCGACCGGCCGCTGGCGATCGTCCATGCCGCCGACGCGGCGGCAGCCGACGCCGCGGCCGCCGCGCTGCGCGCCGCCATCACGGTGACCGACGCGGCGCCGACCTCCGGCCCGCTGGTCCTCGACCGGATTGCAGCCGGCGGCCGCTGATCGCCTCGCCCTCGGCGCCGTCCGTGCCGACCTCGTCCTTCGACAGGCTGCTATGAAAATGGAAAGGGGATGGCTGCGCGGCCGTGCCGACCTCGCCCTTCGACAAGCTCAGGACGAGGTCTGGCAGGCGCGATCTCTCCGGCCTCATCCTTGAGCTTGTCGAAGGATGAGGCTCGCGCGATCGCGGTGCCTGCCTTTTCTGCCATCGTGGGCACGCCCGCGTGCCTCGTGTCTCCGGACGAGGTTCGGGGAGCGGGCGCGGCCTCCAAGGGCCTCATGCCGCGCTTGTCGAAGCATGAGGCCGGCGCATCGTCTGCTGCTATCCTGGCGGCGGCCGCAGCGGAGATCGCCCGATGAGCACACCGACATCGCCGCCCTGCTGTTCGACCTCGACGGCACGCTGGTCGATTCCGTCTACCAGCACGTGATGTCCTGGCACGAGGCGCTGCAGGAGGCCGGGCTCGAGCTGGCGGTGTGGCGCATCCATCGGCGCATCGGCATGAGCGGCGGGCTGTTCACCCACGCGCCGCTGCGCGAGCTCGGGCGGGAGATCACGCCGGAGATCACCCATCGGCTGCGGCAGCTGCATGCCGAAGCCTACAACCGGCGCGCCGGCCAGATCCGGCCGCTGCCCGGCGCCCGCGAGCTGCTCGCCCATCTGACACGGGTCGCCATGCCCTGGGCGATCGCCACCAGCGGGCGGATGCAGACGGCGCAGCACACCATCGCGCTGCTCGGCATCGATCCCGCGACGGTGCCGGTGGTGACCCGCGACCAGGTCCGCCACGCCAAGCCGGATCCCGACCTGTTCGTCGCGGCGGCGGCGCGGCTGAAGGTGCCGGTCGAGGCCAGCGTCGTGCTCGGCGACAGCGTCTGGGACATGGCGGCGCGCCGCGCCCGGGCGCTCGGCGTCGCTGGCCGGCGGCTATGGCAGGAGGAGCTGAGCGCGCCGGCGCCTACCGGGTCTATGCCGATCCGGCCGACCTGCTCGACCATCTCGACGAGATCGGCGTGCGCCATCCGCGCCGACGCCGCTGCGAGGAGAGCCATGAGCGACGATCCCGCCGCCGCCGACATCGCCGCGCTGAAGCACGCGCTGCGCCGGCGCATCGCCGACCTGCCGTCGGTCTGGCGCGACCTCGATCCGAGACGCGGCGCGAGGCGGACGCGATCCGCGCGGCGGTCGATGCCGGCCGCTCGCCGGTCCCGGTGCTGCAGTTCGCCGGACATCGCCGCCGGCCGGGGTCGCGCCGGCCGCCATGGACGAGGTGCGGCGGCGCGGCGCCGCGCTGGTGCGCGGCACGGCGCCGGCCACGCTGGCCCGGCGCTGGGACGAGGAGGTCGCCGCCTACCTGGCCGAGAACGACTATGCCGGCCAGCAGGGCGATGCCGGGCTCGGCGCCTATTTCGGCGCGCTCGGCGACCGCACGCCGCAGATCTTCGCCGTCTACTGGTCGCGGCCGCAGCTCGAGGCCCGCCAGCATCCCGCCATGGCCGAGGTGCGCCGCTTCATGAACCGGCTGTGGCGCTTCTGCGACGGCCCGGAGGCGAAGCGCCGCGCGCTGGTTCTTCGACCCCGACCGCGAGGTCACCCATGCCGACCGGGTGCGGCGGCGCCCAGCCCGGCGACACCACGCTGGGCCTGTCGCCGCACATGGATGGCGGGTCCTCGGAGCGCTGGTCGATCCCGGCTACCGCGCCGTCTACCGGCGCATTTTCGACGGCGACTGGCGCGCCCACGACCCCTTCGACGGCGAGTTCCGCGTCGCGGCGCGCGAGTTCCCGGCGCCCAACACCAGCACCTTCTTCCGCTCCTACCAGGGCTGGCTGGCGCTGACCGCTCAGGGACCAGGCGACGGGACGCTGCAGCTGGTGCCGATGATCCGCCACTCCATCGCCTACCTGCTGCTCCGCCCGCTGCTGCCCGACGTGCCCGAGGACCTGCCTGCGGCGCGGCGTCCGGCCGCGCCCAGGCCATCCTGCCGGAGTGGCACCAGCCGCTGCTCGACGCCGTCGTGCCGATCCCGCGCGCCGAGCCCGGCGACACCGTGTGGTGGCACCCCGACTGCATCCACGCGGTCGAGCCGGAGCATCGCGGCACCGGCTACAGCGACGTCGTCTTCATTCCCGGCGGGCCGCTCTGCGAGAAGAACGCGGCCTATGCCGCGCGCCAGCGCGATGCCTTCGCCACCGGCCGCACGCCGCCGGACTTCGCCCCGGAGCATCGCGAGACCGCCTATCGCGGCCGCGGCACCGCGGCCGACCTGACGCCGCTGGCTGCCGGCAGCTCGGGCTGGAGCCCTGGCCGGACGCGGGCGGCGCAGCCGCCGCACGGCGCTGCTGGCGCGCTGCGCCGCCGCGGAATCGAGCCGATCCGATGACCCCGCTGGCCCATATGGGAGAGGCCCTCGGGCTCAACGCCCGGCTCCACCCGGACCGGCCCGGCGCGCGCGACCTGTCGCGCTCCCTCACCTTCCGCCAAGGAGGAGCGGGCCTGCCGGCTGGCGAACGGGCTGCTGCCGGGCTCGGCAAGGGCGAGCGGGTCGCCATCCTCGCCTACAACTGCCCGGAATGGATGGAGATCTACGCCGCGACCGCGAAGGCCGGGCTGGTCATGGTGCCGCTCAACTTCCGCCTGCTCGCCGGCGACATCGCCTACATCATCGAGAACAGCGGCGCGAGCGCGGTCATCGTCCAGGACGCGCTGCTCGAGCGGCTCGAGGCGATCGGCGACGAGCTGGGCATCCCGCCGGCCCGGCGCATCCATTTCGGCGGGCCGACGCCGCCCGGCCTTGGCGGCTACGAGGCGCTGATCGCCGCCGCCTCCCCCTGCCCCGCCCGGCATGGCGGTCGCGCCGGCGATCCTCGGGCGCTGATCTACACCTCGGGCACCACCGGCCGGCCCAAGGGCGCGATGCGCAGCCACGGCGGCATGGCGCTGCACAACCTGGCGATCCTCGCCAATCTCGAGCTGGCGCGGGCCGACAGCTGCCTGCTCGTCATGCCGATGTGCCACGCCAACTCGCTGTTCTTCGCCTCGGCCTTCGCCTATGCGGGCGCGGCCTGCTGCGTCTACGACCGGGTCGGCTTCGACCCGGAGCACCTGCTGCGGACCTCGGAGCGCACGAGCTTCACCTCGCTGGTGCCGACCCACTACATCATGATGCTGGCGCTGCCCGAGGCGGTGCGGGCGCGCTGCGACGTCTCCGCGGTGAACCGGCTGCTGATCTCCTCGGCGCCCGCCCGGCGCGACACCGCCGGGCATGGAGCGCCGCAACTCGCGCCTGCCGAGATGTACCGACCGAGGCCGGTTCGTCACCTGCGGCCCGAGGAGCAGCCGGCAAGCTGCCGATCGGCCGCGAGCTGCCGGCTCGGGGTCGCGTGCGGCTGCTCGACGAGGCCGCGCGCGGAGGTGCCAGATGGCGAGGTCGGCGAGCTCTTCTCGCGCACGCCCTGGTGCTTCGAGGGCTACTGGAAGCTGCCGGAGAAGACCGCCGAGGCGTTCCGCGGCGACTGGCTCTCGGTCGGCGACATGGCGCGGCGCGCGACGCCGAGGGCTATCTCCAGCTGGTCGACCGCAGCACAACATGATCATCTCCGGCGGCGAGAACGTCATTCCTCCGAGGTCGAGAACCTGCTGCTCGCATCCGCAGGTGCGCGACGTCGCGGTGATCGGCCGGCCGCACGAGAAATGGGGCGAGGCGGTGCATGCGGTGATCGTGCTGCAGGATGGCGCGACGGCGACCGAGGCCGAGATCCTCGCCTGGTGCGCGGGCCGCATTGCCGGCCAGCGGCCGCGCTCGGTCGCCTTCTCATCGCCGATGCCGAGTGCCGCGCACGGCCACCGGCAAGATCTGCACCGCGCTGCGGGCACGCGGATGACCTTCACCGACCGACGAAAGGGCCGCGCCCGATGACGCTGACCGGTTCCGACCTCGTGGCCCAGGCGCTGCAGCGCCAGGGCGTCGAGACCTCTTCTACCTGATGGGCGCGCCGATGCTGTCGGTCGAGTCGGCGGCGCTGGCGCTCGGGCTGCGCGGCATCGACGTGCGGCACGAGCAGGCGGCCGCCATCGCCGCGCACGCCTATGCCCGGCTGCGCAACCGTCCCGCGTGCATGGCCGCCTCGGGTCCCGGCACGGCGAACCTCGTCACCGGCATGGCGCATGCGTTCGTCGACTGCACGCCGGTGCTGGCGCTGGGCGGCTCGCGCCGGTCTCGCAGAGCCATCTCGGCACCTTCCAGGAGATCGACCAGCTGGCGATGATGGCCCCTGCACCATGGTGCGACCGGGTCCACCACGCCGAGCGCATTCCCGAGCTGATCGGCCGCGCCATCGCCGAGGCGGATGAGCGGCAAGCCCGGCCCGGTCTATCTCGACCTGCCCGGCGACGTGCTGTTCGCCGAGGTCACCGCGGCCCGCGTGCACTGGCCGGCGCCCTGGGACCCGGCCCGGCGAAGGCGCCGCCGCCGGCACGGCCGAGATCGAGGCCATCGTGGCGCCTCGCCCGGGCCGAGAAGCCGGTGATCGTCGGGGATGGGGATCCTGTGGTCGGAGGCGGAGGGCGCGCTGCAGCACTTCGTCGAGGCGGCCGGCATCCCTTCTACACCACGCCGCAGAGCCGCGGCGCGATCCCCGAGGACCACCTGCTCTGCTACTCACCGCACGCGGCACGGCCTTCCGCGAGGCCGACCTGATCCTGATCCTGGGCACGCGGATGAACTACATCATCGGCCATGCCGCGCCGCCGCGCTTCGCCGAGAGCGCGAAGCTGGTGCGCATCGACATCGACGCGGCGGAGATCGCCACCAGCCCGCGCCGGCTCGATGTCGGAGTCGTCGCCGATGCCCGCGTAGCGCTGCAGCAGCTCGCCGCGGCGCTGCCCGGTCGCGTCGGCCCCGGAGCGCTTCGCCGCCTGGCGCGACCGGCTGCGCGGCCAGAACAGCTCCAAGCTGGCCGAGCAGGAGGCCAGCCTCGCCACCGACGCCACGCCGATCCATCCGCTGCGCTCTGCCGCGAGCTGCGCGATTTCATGGACCGCGAGGCGATCCTCTGCGTCGACGGCCAGGAGATCCTGAACTACGGGCGGCAGGCGATCCCGACCTTCCGGCCGCGCCACCGGATGAACCCGGGACCTTCGGCACCATGGGGGTCGGGGCCGGCTCGGCCTCGGCGCCAAGGCGGCCTGCCCGGACAAGCCGGTGATCGTGCTGCATGGCGACGGCTCCTTCGGCATGAACGCGATGGAGCTCGACACGCTGGTCCGCCACCGCCTGCCGCTGCTGGTGGTGATCAGCCTCAATGGCGGCTGGACCGGCGACCCGAAGAAGGAGCGCCCCGGCGCGACCTCGGCTACACCCGCTTCGACCGCATGGCCGAGGCGCTGGGCTGCCACGGCGAGCAGGTCGAGCAGCCGGCCGACATCCGCCCCGGCGCTGGAGCGTGCCTGGCAGGCGGTCGAGGCGGCCGGCCGGCGCTGGTCAACGTCGTCACAGACTGGCGGGCCCGCGCCACGACCGCGGCGTTCACCCAGTACGTCACCTGAGAGATCCATCGGCACCGCCCAGCCACGAACCATCGATACGAAAGCAGAACACACGCGAACGCACAGATTCTGTGCCGTTTCCGACTTACGAATAACGGGGCGGAGGTCCAGCGGGCGTGCCGCCCATCCTAAACGCCAAAAAGGGCGGCGCCGACCCATTCTGCGGAACATCCCGAGATAGTGCCGATCTCTGAGCCACGATGGAGCATCCAAGGCCAAAGGTGTCACAATAACGGCACCGCCGCCGCAAAAAGTGCGGCAATCGCGGAACAGCGAGCTTCAGCTCGTCCTCAAGGACGCGCCGAGGCCAGCACGATGCGCTCGGAGAGTTTCGGCACAACGCTGCAGATAGCTGAATTATTTGACATTGATGAATCCGCTGTCGAAAGGCACATTGGCGAAGCTGCGCCCGCTGGCGAAACGCGACGTCGAGTCCACCCGCAATTTGACATAGATAGTCCACGCTCAGCACACCGCGGGAATCGAGCATTATAATCCGACTGTAATACTTCAATAACGAGGAGCTGAGCAACCAATTCGCCAATGGGCCAGTCAGACACTACGCGCATATATTGTCGACGGTACGCACTGAACGAGCGGTCAATACCCGCATCTCAACAAGGCCGCTGATGACCGCCGATCAAAAGAAATTCAAGTTTATCAAGCTGCTGTTCAAGATCCCGCGAGCGACTACTCGGCTCCAGAGTACTTTCAACCTCCAAGACTCTAGGTGTGAAGCCATCGGAACTAATAGAGTCGAGGGCCGACAGCCAGAGACCAAACATGTTAGCGCCTATCGGACATTTTCCACGATGGAAAGATGCCAAAATGGAAAAATGTTCCGAATGAGTATACTTGCATATTCTTTGCGAACAGTGCGCGCTCCGCGGCCAGGAAATAACAATGAAACACGACAAATTTGACGAGCTTCGGGTCAATGACTACCCGTATTTCCATGCGATCCGCGCCTGGCATCCGAACCAGCGCGGATCAGGCTCGACAAGAACTAACAATCTATCAAGAACGCGTCCATAAAGGTGTGCTCGGTCAGATGCTATGCCAGCACGCGCACTTCCCGAGGTCGACATGGGCGGCTTCATGCCGGGCACCAATCGTGTGACCGTCGGCGATCTACATGAAGTTACATCTGTCTGACAGCTTTGAACGACGCGCCGGCCTGAACGGCCGCGGGCTCAATATTATTTCGATCGCCGGACACCGTTTGCTCACGATGGCTCGTGCCAGAAACGATGGTAGTCGGGCGCAGAAGATCAACGATGATGATGCTGCCGGGGGGTGATCCGCACGCTATTTCATTCCATTTACGACTTGCCGAGTTCTTCCGGGAAATCATGCCACAGAAATCGCTGGGCCATCATAATTATCGGCATGTATCACGACGATGAGTCGCCGATCAAGGTCAGATATCGCGCTTGGCTGGGCGGACGCTGATATCGAGCGAACTTGTTCTACTGGATCGACCGGCAAGGAACGGGCTCGATGTTGATGGAGGCAACGACTCAATCTTTTTTGCACTCGCCGATGATCCAGAGAGAAGAAGCGTTTCCTTGTCTGGTTACATCGGATTTGACGACGGCACTTCAGAGCACAAGAACATGCTTAACAGCGCGAAGCAAGAGATCGCCGCGTAGGGTAAATACAAGGATGAGGGCGGTGCCTGGTAATAGCGACGCTTACGATGATATAGATGATTTATCATCACGCCGGCGCCACGGGAGCGACATTCATCCGGCATATTCACGGGATACACGCTCCGAAAGAGGCGTCCATTGTTCAGCGTGAAAAGAAAGTCGCATCGGGCGATCTTTCATTCCAGTGTTTATCGGAAGACGACCGGCAGGGATAACGATGAATTGTCGGCTACGATCACAAATGGTTGTCTAAATCCATATCGTGCGTCGATATACTAGTCAGTATTATATCGAAGGCCCGCCAGAGTGATATGAGTTCAAAAATAAGACGATACGGAGATCGACAAATTGATAGGCGGATGGACAGGCCGAAAACTTGCATTAATAAAACAGACGTCGAGCGTGCCCGTAACCATGATCAAGGCGAGGCCGCAGAATTTAGTATCGATGTTAACAGACCATGACGGGAGATTATAGTGATCCCGAGCGCCGGCCATCGGATCTCAAGAAAATTAGATTGCTTGACGAGGACTACTATAAATGGCGCCGTCTTATAAACACTACATCACCTAAACGACCCCGTGAAACGCCTCACCCCGCCTCGGCCAGCGCCGCAGCCCGAGCAGCTTCTCGCCGAGCCAGGTCAGCTCGGCGCGGGGGTAGCGGGCCTTCTCCACTCGCGCGGGTCGCCGGGGAAGGCGAAGCCCTGCGGCGGCTCGCGGTCGCGCCACGAGCGGATGCGCCAGTCGCGCAAGGCGGTGTTGCTCTCGTCGGCCGGGGTCATCGAGATGTACTGCGCCATGCGCACCCGGTCGGCGGAGCGGTTCGCGCGGCACGCCGTGGGCCAGCAGGCTGTTCTGATCAGCAGGTCCCCCGCCTGCATCGGGATGCTCTTCACCGCGTAGGGCGTCGGGCCGGGCGACCAGGCGTCGCGGTCGGCGGGCTGCTCGCGAAGCCACCCCTCGAGATTGGCGAACAGCTCCGGCACGCACTGGAAGCCGCCCATCTCCGGGTCGGTGTCGACCAGCGACAGCACGCCCTGGACGTTGATCGGCAGCGGGTCGAGGCTGGTGTCGACGTCCCAGTGGATGAAGCCGTCGAAGCGGCGGATCTTGCGGTTGGGCGGGTTCATGTTGGCGCGGTCGATGGTGACCCAGAGCTCCTCCTGTCCCAGATGTCGACGAAGGCGTCGTAGATCCGGGAAGCTGGCGTTCGCCCACAGGGATGGTTGTAGACCTCGACCATCCCGGCATTGTTCAGCTCCTTCATCTGGTTGTCGCGGAGCTGCGGCCTGTACCAGGTCGCGGGATCCCGTGGATCCATCTCCTGGAACTCCCAGAGCAGGTCGACCAGCCGGCGACGTTCTCGGGCGGCGCCGCCTCCTTGACGATGACGTAGCCCCAGCGCTTCCAGTACGCCCAGTCCGCCGGGCCCGCGCGCAGCGGCAGGGTCTTCTCGATGTCCCTGAGCGGGGTCTGGCTGACATAGGCCACGGAGGCATTGCCGGGCCGGTTGTCACCATAGCGATAGCGGTCCATGGACGTCCTTCTCCGGTCCCGGGCGGCCCGTCGCCCGGGTCCTCCCATGTTGGCGTCCGCCGCCGAATTCCGCTACTAGGATCGGCGCGAGACTGGGGGACTTTGCCATGGCGACGCACGCGATCGACACGCACAAGCGGCCTCATGGCCCGGATCGGGCATGGGGTGCTGCACGGAGATCCGGGCGGCTCTGCCGCCGACCATCTTCTTCCTGATCGGCTTCAACCGATCCTGCTGACGACCCGCCTGCTGCTTGGAGAACTACCTCGTGCAGCTCGCCGGCTTCATGGTGGCCACGGTGTCGGCGCTGGTCGTCGGCAAGGCCGTGCTGGTGGCCGACAAGATGCCGTTCCTCCGGCGCTTCGACGGCGCACCCTGGCCGCGCCGATCCTCTTCAAGTCGGTGATCTACACCCTTTCGTGATGCTGGCGCGCCTGATCGAGGCCTTCGCCCACTACGCCAGCGCCGGCGGGGCGGTAGGCCATGGCGAGTTCATCGAGCACGTCGTCGGCGAATTCAGCTGGCACCACTTCGTCGCCGTGCAGCTCTGGATCTTCGTGCTGTTCCTGATCTACTGCACGGCCACGAGATCAACCAGCTGCTCGGCGACGGCGAGCTGGTCAAGATCTCTTCGTCCGTCGCTCCTCGAAGCTCAAGGCGACGCGGCGGCGCGAATCCGCCTGCTGGTCCGGCTTGCCCGGCTGACCGAGGCGCACGGCGTCGAGGAGCTGCGCGACCCGGGTACCGCGCCGCACCGCGAGCTGGTCGGCATTCTGCGCAACCTGGCGAGCCGCGACCACGTCCACTGAGCCGCGCCGCCGGCGCCGTCAGCGGATCTCGGCGCCGGCGGCGTTGTAGGTCGCGGCGTAGTCGAGGAACGCCTGCCGGCGGCGCCAGCTGGCGTCGCGCCGCCAGGCCAGCCCGACATCCATGCTCGGCACCGGCTCGGCCAGGCTGCGCTCGATGCGGTCGCCTCCAGCGACCAGGGCGGTAGACCATGTCGGAGAGGACGGCGACCCCGGCGCCGGTGGCGACCAGGCTGCGCACCGCCTCGACCGAGCTGGTGCGGAAGGCGATGCTCGGTCGCAGGCGGCTGCGCTTCCAGTAGCAGCGCGGTCTTCTCCGCCTCGTCGATGGTCAGCATGATGAAGGGCTCCGGCGCGATGTCGGCGAGCGTCACCTGCTCGAGCTGCAGCAGCCGGTGGCCGACCGGCAACCACAGGCGCCGCTTCGACTGGATCAGCGTCTCGGTGTCGATATGGGCGCCGTCGCGCAGGTTGGAGACGAGCATGACGGCGAGGTCGATGCCGCCTTCGACCAGGCCAGCGCTCGATCTCCGCCCGGTCGAGCTCGAACAGCCGCGGCTCGATGCCGGGGAACAGCCGGCGGAAGCGGCCAGCGGCGCCGGCAGGAAGTAGCCGGCGACGGTGAAGGTCATCGCCAGCGAGAAGCTGCCGGCAACCTCGAGTGGCCCGCCGCGTCGTCCGGTGGCGTCCGACACGGCGGCGAGGATGTTGCGGGCATGCTGCAGGAAGTGGTTGCCCTCCAGCGTCAGGGCGACGCCCTTGGGATGGCGGCGGAACAGCGTCGCGCCGGTCTCCCGCTCCAGGCCCTTGATCGCCTCGGTGACCGCCGACTGCGAGACGCCGAGGCTGGAGGCGGCAAGCGACACTTGGCCGGTCTCGACGGTGGCGAGGAAGTAGCGGATCTGCCGGAGCGAGAGCGACATCGGTTTTTCCGATTTTGCCGGGTGGCGTTTTCTGATTTTACTATGCGGCGGGGATCGGCAAGAGTCACTTCCGTCAGTCCCGGCGGGGATGCCGGCGGCAATGGCCGGCAGCCTCGGGGGCGATCCGACAACGGGAGGTGGGAATGAACGCGAAGGCGAGATGGCTCGTGCTGGGCGCGCTCGGCAGCGTGGCCGTCATCGGCGCGGCAAGCGCCGCCGGCAACTGGTACCCCTTCAAGGTCGATGTCTGGGACGAGCTGTTCCCCAAGGGACCGGGCAAGCAGGTCGAGTACACCCCGCTCGAGAAGGCCTCGAAGAAGTGGGACATCTGCGTGTCCTTCCCGCACATGAAGGACGCCTACTGGCTGGCCGTCGACTACGGCGTGGTGGCGGAATCGCAGCGCCTCGGCGTCAAGATGAACCTGGTCGAGGCCGGCGGCTACACCAACCTGCCGAAGCAGATCTCGCAGCTCGAGGATTGCGTGGCGGCCGGCGCCCAGGGCGTGGTGATCGGCGCCATCTCGCAGGACGGCCTCAACAACCTGGTCAAGGAGATCCGCGGCAAGAACATCCCGGTGATCGACGTGATCAACGGGATCTCGGCGCCGGAGCTCTCGGCCAAGTCGCTGGTCTCGTTCTACGACATGGGCCTGCAGGCGGCGAAGTACATCGCCAAGCAGCACCCGGCCGGCAGCGGCAAGGTCAAGGTCGCCTGGTTCCCCGGCCCGCCGGGCGCCGGCTGGGTCGAGGACGGCAACAAGGGCTTCCTCGAGGGCGTCAAGGGCAGCGACATCGAGGTGGTCGAGACCAAGTACGGCGACACCGGCAAGGAGGTGCAGCTGAAGCTGGTCGAGGACACCCTCGAATCCTATCCCGACATCAAGTACATCGTCGGCACCTCGCCGACCGCCGACGCGGCGATCGGCCTGCTGCGCGACCGCGGCCTGACCGACAAGGTCAGCGTCATGGCCTACTACTTCACGCCGCCGGTCTATGAGGGCATCAAGGCCGGCACGATCCTGGCTGCGCCGACCGACTCGGCGGTGATCCAGGGCCGCGTCGCCATCGACCAGGTGGTCCGCCTGCTCGAGGGCAAGGAGGCCTACAAGCGGGTCAGCCCGCAGATCTACGTCATCGACAAGAGCAACATCGGCAGCTTCGACTACAACTCGTCGCTGGCGCCGCCGGACTTCAAGCCGACCTTCAGCGTCGACTGAGGACCGCGGCCCGCCGATGACGGCCGACGCCGCAACCGAGGGGAGCCCGGCCCCGGCCCGGGGTCCCCCCCTGCTCCGCCTCGAGCAGGTCAGCAAGCAGTTCCCCGGCGCGCTGGCGCTCGACCGGGTCGATTTCGAGCTGGCCGCGGGCGAGGTCCATGTGCTGTTCGGCGAGAACGGCGCCGGCAAGTCGACGCTGATCTCGATCGTCGCCGGCGCGCTCGCCCCGACCGGCGGCCGGATCTTCTTTCGCGGCGAGGCGCTGAACCACGCCACGGTGCACGAGGCGCGCGCCCGCGGCATCAGCGCGGTCTTCCAGGAATTCTCCCTGGTGCCGCAGCTCACCGTCGAGGAGAACCTGTTCCTCGGCGCCGAGCTGACCAGCGGCGGCTGGCTGGCCAAGCGCGAGATGCACCGCCGGGCCCAGGCGGTCCTCGACCGGCTGGGCTTCCCGCTGAAGTCGGGAATGCGTGTCGCTCACCTGTCGCGCGCCGAGCAACAGATGGTGGAGATCGCCAAGGCGTTCCGCTCCGAGCTATCGGTGCTGATCCTCGACGAGCCGACCGCCTCGCTGACCGAGCGCGAGACGGCCCGCCTGTTCGGCCTGATCGAGCAGGCCAAGGCGGACGGCGTCGGCATCATCTACATCACCCACCGGATGAGCGAGATCCGCCGCATCGCCGACCGCATCACCGTGCTGCGCGACGGCCGGTACGTCGCCACCCTGCCCGCCGCCGAGCGGCGAGCGAGGCCGGCTGCTCGAGCTGATGACCGGCCGGGTGATCAGCCAGGTCTTCCCGACCATCGCCTTCCGACCGGCCGAGGTGATGCTCGAGACACAGGCGCTGTCCACCCGCAGCGGCACCGTGGCCGACGCCTCGATCGCCGTGCGTCGCGGCGAGGTGGTCGGCATCGCCGGGGCTGGTCGGCTCCGGCAAGTCCCGAGCTGGCGCCGGGCCTGCTTCGGGGTCGAGCCGGTGGCATCCGGCCGCGTCGTGTTCGACGGCGCCGACGTGACCGGGCTCGCCGCGCGCCATGCTCGACCGTGGTCTCTTCTACGTGCCCTCCGACCGACGGCTCGAGGGCACGGTGCTGGGCGCGGCGCGCGCGAGAACATCGCCCTGCCCTCGCTCGGCCTGCCGGCCTTCTCCCGGGCCGCTGCTGCTGCGCCGGCAGAGCGAGAAGCGCCGCACGCGCGAGCTGGCCCAGCGCCTCAACCTGCAGCCCCTCAACATCGAGCGGCCGGTCGAGCACTTCTCCGGCGGCAACCAGCAGAAGGTGATGCTGGCCAAGGCGCTGGCCCGCGAGGTCAAGCTGTTCGTCTTCGACGAGCCCACGGTCGGCGTCGACGTCGGCACCCGCGTCGCCATCTACGGCTTCATCCGCGAGCTCTGCGAGGCCGGCGCGGCGATCCTGCTGGTCTCCTCCGACCTGCCGGAGATCCTGCACCTGACCAACCGGGTCTACGTCATGTACCGCAGCCGGCTCCGGGCCGAGCTCGCCGGCGCCGAGATCACCCAGGACCGCGTGCTGGCCCATTTCTTCGAGCGGGAGGCCGCCTGATGGATACCCCTTCCGAGGCGGCGCCGCGCCGTCCCGGCGGCGTGCTGCATGGCCTGCGCCTGCTCTTCGTGCGGCTCGGCGTGCTGCCCTTCCTGCTGCTGATCGCGGTCGTGATCTTCGCGCTGCTGTCGCACCGCTTCCTGACCGGCCAGAACATCCTCAACGTGGCGCGGCAGTCGACCTATCTCACCATGGTGGCGATGGGGCAGATGCTGGCGCTGCTGACCGGCGGCTTCGACCTCTCGGTCGGCACCACGCTGGCCATCACCTCGGTGGTCGGCGCCATGGCGATGGCGGCCGTGGCCGCCGCCCATCCCGACGCGGTCGGGCTGGCGATCGGGCTCGGCATGCTGGCCGGCTTCGGCGCCGGCGTCTCGGTCGGCGTGGTCAACGGGATCGGGGTCGCGCTGTTCAATGTCTCCCCCTTCATGATGACGCTCGGCGCCGCCTCCATCTTCTTCGGCATCGCCCTCTTCCTCACCGGCGGCATGCCCGTCTACGGCATGCCGCAGGCCTTCGGCTCGGTCTTCGGCTTCGGCCAGCTCTTCGGCATCCCGGCGCCGGTCTACGTCACCGTGGCGCTGATCCTGGCGATGTACCTGCTGCTCAACTGGACGCGGATGGGGCGCTACCTCTACGCCATCGGCGGCAACCTGAAGGCCTCGCAGCTCTCCGGCATCAGCACGCGGGCGTACCTCTTCGGCGCCTATGTGCTGTGCAGCGCGCTGACCGCCGTCTCCGGCGTCATGCTGACGGCCCGGCTGCAGAGCGGCGAAGCCAATATCGGCGCCACCACCGCGCTGGAGTCGATCGCCGCCTGCGTCATCGGCGGCGTCTCCCTGCGCGGCGGCACGGGCCGGCTCGGCAACGTCGTGCTCGGCGCCATCTTCATCGGGCTGGTGCAGAACGGCATGAACCTCGCCCGCATCGAATCCTACCTGCAGACGGTGGTGATCGGCATCCTGCTGATCCTTGCCGTCATCGCCGACCAGCTGCGGCAGCGCTTCATCGCGCGGCTGCGCGACTGACCGGCGCCGCACGGGCGTCCCGAGAGAGTGGAGGTGACCATGGGCCTGGCGATCAATTGCGACATGGGCGAGAGCTTCGGGCTCTACCGCATGGGCGACGACGAGGGCATCATGCCCTTCATCACCATCGCCAACGTCGCCTGCGGCTTCCACGCCTCCGACCCCAGCGTGATGCGCAAGACGGTGCGCATGGCCAGGAAGCACGGCGTCAAGGTCGGCGCGCATCCCTCCCTGCCCGACCTGCAGGGCTTCGGCCGGCGCGAGATGAAGATGGAGCCGCAGGAGCTCACCGACTGCCTGATCTACCAGGTCGGCGCCCTCAAGGGCTTCCTCGACGCCGAGGGCCTGCCGCTCAACCACATCAAGCCGCACGGCGCGCTCTACGGCATGGCCGCCCGCACCGAGGCGATCGCCGAGGCGGTCGCCGACGCCGCCCAGGTCTTCGGCGTGCCGCTGATGGGGATGGCCCGGACCAGGCACGAGGAGGTCTACACCAGGCGCAACATCCGCTTCATCCCGGAGTTCTACGCCGACCTCGACTATGACGAGACCGGGCGGCTGATCATCACCCGCGAGCACGAGGCGGTCGACCCGGCGGCGGCGGCCGAGCGCACGCTGCGCGCCATCCGCGAGGGCAAGGTCCGGTCGGTCCAGGGCCCGGACGTGCCGATGCACGCCGAGTGCGTCTGCGTCCACTCCGACACCCCCGGCGCGGTCGCCGTCGCCAAGGCGGTGCGCGAGGCGATCAAGGAGTACCTGTCGTAGGCCGGGAGCAACTACACTCCGGCAGGAACGGACGGAACGGGGGCTGGGGACCGATCGAATGAAGCGCGTTCTGATCGCCAATCGCGGCGAGATCGCCTGCCGCGTCATCCGCTCCTGCCGGGCGCTCGGGCTGGAGGCCGTCGCCGTCCATTCCGACGCCGACGCCAAGGCGCTGCATGTCGCGCTGGCCGACGCGGCCGTGCGGATCGGCCCGGCGCCCGCCCGGCAGAGCTACCTGGTGGCCGACGCCATCCTGGCAGCGGCGCGCGAGAGCGGCGCCGATGCGGTTCATCCCGGCTACGGCTTCCTCGCCGAGAATGCCGGCTTCGCCCGGGCGGTCGCCGCCGCCGGCCTGACCTGGATCGGACCGACGCCGGAGACCATCGAGGACATGGGCGACAAGGAGCGCGCCCGGCTGCTCGCCAGGTCCGCCGGGGTGCCGATCCTGCCGGGCAGCGCCCGCTTCGGCGCGCACGACCTCGCCGGGCTGGAGGAGGCCGGCGCCGAGGTCGGCTATCCCCTGCTGGTCAAGGCGGCGGCCGGCGGCGGCGGCATCGGCATGCGCCGCGTCGATACCCCGGCCGACCTCGCCAAGACGGTGGAGGCGACCCAGGCGCTGGCCGAGAAGTCGTTCGGCGACGGCACCGTCTACCTCGAGCGGCTGGTCGCCAAGGCGCGCCACATCGAGATCCAGGTGTTCGGGCTGGGCGACGGCCATGCCGTGCATCTCCACGAGCGGGAATGCTCGATCCAGCGCCGCTTCCAGAAGATCATCGAGGAGAGCCCCGCCCCCGGCCTGCCGCAGGCGACCCGCCGGGCGATGGGCGAGGCGTCGGTGGCGCTCTGCCGGCAGGAGCGCTACCGCGGCGCCGGCACCATCGAGTTCGTCGTCGACGCCGAGACGGGCGCGTTCTACTTCCTCGAGATGAACACCCGCATCCAGGTCGAGCATCCCGTCACCGAGATGAACACCGGCCTCGACCTGGTCGCGCTGCAGATCCGGCTGGCCCGCGGCGACGACCTGTCGGCGCTGCAGCAATCGGCGATCCGCGCCGCCGGCCACGCCGTCGAGGCGCGCATCTACGCGGAGAATCCGGACAAGAACTTCCTGCCCTCCCCCGGCCCGCTGAAGCGCTTCGCCACCCCGCCGGAAGGGGCCGAGCTGCGCATCGATACCGGCGTGCGCGAGGGCGACCAGATCACCTTCCACTACGATCCGATGATCGCCAAGATGATCGCCCACGGCGCCGATCGCGACGCGGCGCTCGACGGCCTGGCGGCGGCGCTGGCGCGGACCGAGATCGAGGGGGTGACGACCAACATCGCGTTCCTGCAGCGGGTGATCGCCCACCCGGCCTTCCGCGCCGGCGACAGCTTCACCGGCTTCATCACCCAGCACGCGTCCGACCTGCTGCGGCCCTGAAGGCCCCCGCGCGGGGACCCCGACCCAGTCCGCATCTGCGTCAGCCGACGTGGCGTCGCGGGAGATCGGACGGGCGGCAGGTCCGCCGGGGGCAGGCCGCCCTCAACCTGGCTCGATCAGAAGAAAATCTCAGCCGGGTGCCTAGATTTTCTCGTTTGATCGCCACCGCCCCCCACGGCCATCCATGAAGCCGACCAGAGCGGGCACTGCTGGCGGAAGTGCCGAAAGGGGAGACCAGACGAGATGGCCCTCACCATCAATTGCGACATGGGTGAGAGTTTCGGCCTCTACCGAATGGGCGATGACCGGGCGATCATGCCCTTCATCACCGTCGCGAATGTGGCCTGTGGCTTCCACGCCTCCGACCCGGGCGTGATGCGGCGCACCGTCCAGCTCGCCAAGGCCAGCGGGGTCAGGGTCGGCGCCCATCCGTCCCTCCCGGACCTGCAAGGCTTCGGCCGGCGAGAAATGAAGATCGAGCCGGAGGAGCTGCGGGACGGCGTGATCTACCAAGTCGCGGCGCTGAAGGGCTTTCTCGATGCCGAGGGCATCCCGCTCAACCACATCAAGCCGCACGGGGCGCTCTACGGAATGGCCGCCCGGATGGCGCCGATCGCCGAGGCGATCTGCGACGCCGCCGCGGTGTTCGGCGTCCCGCTGGTCGGCCTTGCCGGGACCAAGCATGAGGAGATCTACACCCGGCGAGGCTTTAGCTTCATCCCGGAATTCTTCGCCGATCTCGACTACGACGACAGCGGCCGCCTGCTGATCACGCGCGAGCATGATGCGGTCGATCCGGCCGCCGCCGCCGAGCGAGCGGTCAGGGCCGTGCGCGATGGCAAGGTCCGGTCGGTTCAGGGACCCGACGTGCCGGTGCGTGCCGAGACGATATGCGTGCACTCGGACACGCCCGGTGCGGTTTCCGTGGCGCGCGCAGTGCATCGGGCGCTGGCTGACTACCTTTCCTAGACCTGGCGCGCGATCCGGCCGGGTACGAATCGCCGGGCCCATCAATGCAGGATCGCGGCTAGCGTGGTCCCCTGCTCTCTCCGCCGGGTCTCCGGACTCGACGCTCCTGCGCATCGTTGAGGGTGATCAAATCGCCTTCCACTCCGGCCCGATGATCGCCAAGATGATCGCCTACGGCGCCGACCGCGACGCGGGGCTAGACTGCCTGGCGGCGGCACTGGCCTAGACGGAGATCGAGGGGGTGACGACCAACATCGCGTTCCTGCAGCGGGTGATCGCCCATCCGGCCTTCCGCGCCGGGGACAGCTTCACCGGCTTCATCACCCGGCACGCGTCCGACCTGCTGCGGTCCCAGGCAGAATGTCGTTGCTGGTGACACAGATGCTCAATGGCGTACGCTCCCTTGTCATTGCCGGGCTTGCCCCGGCAATCCAGCGCAGCCGCAAGCTGGGTGCCCGGCTCGAGGCCGGGCATGAAGAAGGGTCGTGGCCGCGAGCCGCAACCGGATCAATGAAGCCCTGCCCAGGGGGATCTCGCCGATGATCTATCCGCAACCGAAATTCTCGCCCGGCGGCGACCGCTACCTGCTGATCGAGTTCGGCAACGAGATGAACCTCGAGCTGAACTTCATGGCCCAGGGCCTCGCCTCGGCGATCGAGCAGAGCGGCACCAAGGGGGTGATCGAGACGGCGCCCTGCTTTGCGTCGATGCTGGTGCATTACGATCCCGACGCGATCGGCTACGACGACCTGACCCGCGAGATGACGGCGCTGATCGGCTCGCTCGGGCCCTCCGACGACATCGAGCTCGACAGCCGGCTGTTCTACTTCCCGACCGTCTATCGCGATCCCTGGACCAAGGCCTGCGTCGAGGACTACTGCGCCAAGATCACGAAGAAGGAGCCCGACCCCGAGTTCGTCGCCCGGCTCAACGGCCTGGCCGACGCCGAGCAGCTGGTCCGCGTCCACTCCGGGACGGAGTACTGGGTGGCCTCGCTCGGCTTCTGGCCCGGCCTGCCCTTCATGATGGCGCTCGACCCGCGCTGCGTGCTGACCGCGCCGAAATACAACCCGCCGCGCACCTGGACGCCGCAGGGCACCGTCGGCATGGGCGGCGCCTCGACCGCGATCTACCCGGTGGCGACCCCCGGCGGCTACCAGATCTTCGCCCGCATCCCGGTGCCGATCTGGGACACCGCGCGCCGCTTCCCGCAATTCGAGAACAGCATCTGCCTGTTCCGCCCCGGCGACCGGGTCAAGTTCGTGCCGGTCACCGTCGCGGAGTTCGAGGAGGCCGAGGCGCGCGTCAAGGACGGCACCTACGTCTACAACGTCGTCGAGTACCAGCGTTTCTCCGTGCGCAACTACAAGCGCTGGACGCAGTCGCTCGACAAGTCGCAGCGCTTCTAGGGAGGCCTCGCCATGCTGGACGTCGTCAATCCCGGCCTGGAGACCTCGATCCAGGATTATCCCGGCCGCCTCGGCTTCTGGAACCAGGGCTTCCCGCCCTCCGGACCGATGGACAGCTGGTCGTTCCGGCTGGCGAACCTGCTGGTCGGCAACCCGGCCGGGGCGGCCGGGCTGGAATGCCAGTACATGGGCCCGACCCTGACCTTCCGCCGCGACGGCGTCGTCGCCGTGACCGGCGCCGACATGCAGCCGAAGCTGGACGGCCAGCCGCTGCCGATGTGGGAGAGCGTCGCCGTCAGGGCCGGCCAGACGCTGGCGCTGGGCGCGCCGAGATCGGGGGTGCGCGCCTATATCGCGGTCGCCGGCGGCATCGACACGCCGCCCTGGCTGGGCTCGCGCTCGACCTTCCACAAGGCCGGCGTCGGCGGCATGGAGGGCCACGCGCTGAAGAAGGGCCAGACCGTGCCCGTGGCCGCCGCGGCCGGCACGCCCGGCCGCAAGGTCAGGCCGGAGGCGCGGCCGAGCTTCGCCGCCGACAAGCGCTGGACCGTCGAGGTGGTGGCCGGGCCGAACGACGACTGGATCGACGCCGCCGGCCACGAGCGCTTCCTCGGCAGCGACTGGAAGCTCTCCGCCAAGAGCGACCGCACCGGCTTCCGCCTGGACGGCCCGCAATGGACCTTCACCGCGAAGGCGACCGACAAGGCGCCGGAGAACGGCATCGAGCCGTCCAACATCATCGACCAGGGCTATCCGCTGGGCGCCATCAACCTGGCCGGCCAGACGCCGATCATCCTGGTCAATGACGGCCCCAGCATGGGCGGCTTCATCAATCCCTACACCGTGCCGTCGGCGGCGTTCTGGAAGCTCGGCCAGTCGAAGCCGGGCGACCTCTACCGCTTCCGCGCGGTCAGCGTGGCCGAGGCCCAGGCCCTGCGGCGCAGGCTCAACGAGCTCTGCACGCCGGCCAGCATCATCTGAGGCAGGGGTCGAGCGCGTAACGCCCCGCCAGGACGGCCGCACGCCGGATGGCCGGAGCACGTCCAGGCATGACAACATGGCGATGCCGGCGGAGCGCAGCCGGACGACGTAGTGACCGAGCGAGAGAGACAGGAGGGGCGGGATGGCCGAGACGGTCGAGACGATGGTGCCGGGCAATGTCTGGAAGGTGCTGGTGAAGCCCGGCGACAAGGTTAAGGCGGGTGACGTGCTGTTCATCATCGAGGTGATGAAGACCGAGGTGCCGCACAACGCCGGCGCCGACGGGACGGTCAAGGCGGTGCACATCGCCGAGGGCCAGGAAGGCGTCGACGCCGGCACGGCCGCGGTCGAGATCGCCTGACCGACCGGCGTAGCCCTGCCCTCATGCTGCGACAAGCTCGGCACGAGCGCTTTCCGACGGCCTTGACCTGAGCCTGTCGAAGGAGGAGGTCCGCACCACGCTGCCGCAGCACGGAACCTTCGCCGCCCGCGCGACCTGAACCGACAGCGCGGACGAGCGAAGGAGGACGGCATGGCGAGGCGGCGCGTGGTGGCGATCACCGGGGCTTCCGCCGGGATCGGGCGGGCAGCGGCGATCGCGTTCGGCCACCGCGGCGACCGCGTCGGGCTGATCGCCCGCAGCCACAGCGGGCTCGAGGGTGCGCTGGCCGAGGTCGAGGCCGCCGGCGGGCGCGGGCTGGTGCTGCCGGCCGACGTCGCGGATCCGGCCGCCGTCGCCGCGGCTGCCGACCGGCTGGAGCGCGAGCTCGGGCCGATCGACATCTGGGTCAACGATGCGATGCTGACGGTCTTCTCCCCGGCCGACCGGGTCACCCCGGAGGAGTATCGCAGGGTCACCGAGGTGACCTATCTCGGCGCCGTGCACGGCACGCTCGAGGCACTGCGCCGGATGCGGCCGCGCGGCCGCGGGCTGATCATGCGGGTCGGCTCCGCCCTGGCCTACCGCGCCATCCCGCTGCAGGCCCCCTACTGCGCCGCCAAGCACGCGATCCGCGGCTTCACCGACGCGCTGCGCTGCGAGCTGATCCACGACCGCAGCCCGATCCGCGTCACCATGGTGCACATGCCGGCGGTGAACACGCCGCAGTTCGACTGGGCGCGGACCCATATCCCCTACCAGCCGCAGCCGGTGCCGCCGATCTTCCAGCCGGAGGTCGCCGCCCGCGCCATCCTCGACGCCGCCGACCGGCCGCGGCGCGAGATGCTGGTCGGCCTGCCGACCATCGCCGCGGTGCTCGGCAACAAGCTGGCGCCCGGCTGGCTCGACCGCTACCTCGCCCGCACCACCTATGACGGCCAGCATACGGGGCAGCCGATCGATACCGGCCGCCCCGACAACCTGTTCCATCCGGTCGAGAGGCTGCACGCCACCCACGGCCGCTTCGACGACCGGGCGAGCGCGCGCAGCCCCGGGCTGTGGGCGGTCGAGCACCAGACGGCGATCGCCGCCGGGCTGGCGCTCGCCGCCGCCGCGCTGGCGGCGGCCCTGTGGCGCGGCCGGCCGCTTCGCCTCAGGGCTTCATCGCGGCGACGTTGACGCCGAGCTGGTAGACGAGCTCGCCGCCGCGATAGGCGGTCATCGTCAGCACCACCACGCCGGCCAGGGTCACCGCCGTCGTCGCCCAGGCGCGCGCGCCGCCGAGCGGCAGGCGACGCCACCAGGCGAGCGACCGCAGGACGGCGATGGCGAGGAAGACGATCAGCGTCGTCCAGCCGAGACCTTCATGCGCCTCGAGCGCGGCATCCGGGAAGCCGCGCGCGGCCGCGATATCGAGCGCGGCATCGCCGAAGAAAGCGGTGACCGCGGCAGCCGCCACGCCGAGCCAGAGCACGATCAGCGCCAGGCCCGGCAGCACGCTGCGCTGCGTGAGGTCGCGGCCGGTGACGGCGGCCAGCAGGTCGAGCGCCAGCGCGCCGAAGAACAGCACGATCGGGAAATGCACCAGCATGGGGTGGATGTGCTCGAGCGGAATCATCGGGGTCCCTTGTTCTGTTGGATGGATGCGAGCGGCGAGCGGACGGCCCGAGCGGGCTGCCGCTCGCCTGCGGGATTACTTCACGACCGTGAGGACGCTGTGCATGCCGGCCTGGAAGTGGCCGGTCTGGTTGCAGAACAGCACGTAGTGGCCGGGCTTCACCGTCATGGTGAGGCTGGCCGACTGACCGGGCTTGAGGTCGTGCGGCAGCTCCTTGACGCCGGGCAGCCGCCCCTCGTCGATCTTGGCCGGGTCGTCGCTCTCCGCCTGGAACTGCTCCGGCGGCGTCTCGGTCTTCACGATCAGCAGCTCGTGCACGGTGTCCTTCGAGGTGTTGGTCACCTTGAAGGTCACCTTGCCGGCCTTGATCTGGGCCGGGGTGATGGTAATGCCCTGGCTGCCGTCGCCCTTGTTCCACTCGTCGACGTGGACCGTGGCGGGAGCGGCGGCGAGCACCGGCGCGGCGAGAACGGCGAGGCCCGCAACGAGCGCGAGCCCGAGGATGGGACGATTCATATGTTTCCCCACTTCAGTCTGGACCCTCAGTCGCCACAACGATGGCGGCGCGCCGTTATTCCTCGCCAAGCTGACAGAATACTTGCGTAGTGCTTAACAGACGTTTGATTGCACATTTCTTCGTTTCCACTTGACATTTCCCGCCCAGCGAATAGCGGGAAATTACTGTGCGAGGCATTCGCATGCGCAGGGGATGACACCGGCGCCACGGCAGGCCATATCTAGGGCGTTGCAACCCACCGGGATTGCACGGGCCGACCGGGTTACACGCGTGATCACGATGCGTCGCCGCGAGCTGCTGATTGCCGCCGGGCTGTGGCTCGGCCTGTCGGCGCGCGCCCGCGCGCAGCCCTCCGGGCCGCGCCGGCTCGACCTCAAGAACGCCAATACCGGCGAGACCTTCTCCGGCCCCTATCGCGACGCCGACGGGCCGATCGCCGACGCCGTCGCCGACCTCGCGATCCTGTTGCGCGACCACCACGCCAACAAGGTCGGGCCGCTCGACGTCGCGGCGCTCGATTTCCTGGCAGACGTGCTCGATGCCGTCGGGCAGAGCAAGGCGACCATCCTTTCGGCCTATCGCACGCCGGCGACCAACGCGATGCTGGCGACCCGCTATTTCGGCGTCGCGGAGAAGAGCCAGCACCTCTATGGCCGGGCGCTCGACGTCTCGCTCGACGCCAAGCTGGCCGACGCCGAGAGCGCCGCCCGGCGCATGGCGCGCGGCGGCGTCGGCTGGTACCCGGTCTCGCATTTCATCCATCTCGACAGCGGCCCGCCGCGCACCTGGGAGGTCGGGGGATCCGGGCTCTCCGGCATGCTGATCGGACGGGTCAAGGGGCGGCCGATGACGGTGCGCGAGCGCATGGCCGTGCATCGCGCGCTGGCGCGCCGCGACTATCAGGGCCGGCACTGACCGGCAGCGACGGGGGAGGACACGACGTGGCAGGAGAGGCGCCCGGCCGGCCGGGCTTGCAGCCGAGATGGACCTCCAGCGACAAGATGGGGGTCGGGACAGCGCTGTCGGCGACCAGCCGGGTGTGGTTCACCCTCAGCCACGGTATCCTCAACGAGGTCTACTTTCCTCGGGTCGACCGTGCCTGCACCCGCGACCTCGGCCTGATCGTCACCAACGGCCGCGACTTCTTCTCCGAGGAGAAGCGCGACACCACCCATCGGCTGAGCGTCGTCGAGGACGGCGTGCCGGCCTACCGCGTCGCCAACATCTGCAACCGCGGCCGCTACCGCATCGACAAGTGCGTCATCAGCCACCCGCACCACGACGCGGTGCTGCAGCAGATCCGGCTGACCGCGCTCGAGGGCGCGCTCGAGGACTACCGGCTGTTCGTCCTGCTGGCGCCGCACCTGGTCAATGGCGGCGCCGACAACACCGCCTGGATCGACAGCTACAAGGGCGTGCCGATGCTGTTCGCCGAGGGCGACGGGACGGCGCTGGCGCTCGCCTCGACGGTGCCGTGGCGGGCCCGCTCCGTCGGCTTCGTCGGCACCTCCGACGGCTGGCAGGACCTGTCGCGCAACCACCAGCTGACCTGGAGCTACGACCGTGCCGAGCTGGGCAACGTCGCGATGGCCGGCGAGATCGGCATCGGCGCCGAGGGCGCGGTGCTGTCGCTGGCCTTCGGCGCCGACGCCGAGGAGGCCGGCTATCGCGCCCGCACCAGCCTGCAGGACGGCTTCGAGGAGTCGCTCGCCGGCTATGTCGGGAACTGGCGGAGCTGGCAGCAGACGCTGCGGCCCCTCGACGCCGTGCTGCCCCAGGGCGGGCGCAACGACTACCGCGTCAGCACGGCGGTGCTGCGCACCCACGAATCGCCGACCTTCCCCGGCGGGCTGATCGCCAGCATGTCGATCCCCTGGGGCTTCAGCAAAGGCGACGACGACCTCGGCGGCTACCACCTGGTGTGGCCGCGCGACCTGGTCGAGACCGCCGGCGGTCTGCTCGCCGCCGGCGCGGCGAGCGACGCGCGCCGCGTGCTCGACTACCTGCAGGCGACGCAGGAGCCGGACGGCCACTGGCCGCAGAACAGCTGGCTCGACGGCACGCCCTATTGGCAGGGCGTGCAGATGGACGAGTGCGCCTTCCCGATCCTGCTGCTCGACCTCGCCTGGCGCGAGAGCGCGCTGTCCGAGCGCGAGCTGGCGCGCTACTGGCCGATGGCCGAGCGCGCCGCCGCCTTCGTGGTGCGGAACGGCCCGGTCACCGGCCAGGACCGCTGGGAGGAGGATGGCGGCTACTCGCCCTTCACGCTCGCCGTCGAGGTCGCAGCCCTGCTCGCCGCCGCCGATCTCGCCGAGCTGCATGGCGAGCCGGGGAAGGCGACCTTCCTGCGCGAGACCGCCGATTGCTGGAACCACGAGATCGAGTGGTGGACCTTCGCCGCGGGGACGCCGCTGGCGAAACAGCTCGGCGTCTCCGGCTACTATGTGCGGATCGCGCCGCCGGAGCAGAGCGACGCCGCCTCGCCGGTCAACGGCTTCGTGCCGATCAAGAACCGGCCGCCCGACGACACCCAGCACGCGGCGACGCAGATCATCAGCCCCGATGCGCTGGCGCTGGTCCGCTTCGGGCTGCGCTCGCCGAACGACCCGCGCATCGTCGACACCGTCAAGGCGATCGACGCGCTGCTCAAGGTCGAGCTGCCGCAGGGCCCGTGCTGGCGGCGCTACAACAACGACGGCTATGGCGAGCACGAGGACGGCCGGCCGTTCAACGGCACCGGCATCGGCCGGGCCTGGCCGCTGCTGACCGGCGAGCGGGCGCATTTCGAGCTGGCCGCCGGCCGGGTCGCCGAGGCGACCCGCCTGCTGCACGTCATGGAGGCCTGCGCCACCATGGGCGGGATGCTGCCCGAGCAGGTCTGGGACTCGCCGGACATCCCGTCGCGCGAGCTCTATCTCGGCCGACCGACCGGCTCGGCCATGCCGCTCGTCTGGGCCCACTCCGAGCACATCAAGCTGCGCCGCTCGCTGATCGAGGGCCGCGTCTTCGACATGCCGCCGCAGACCGTGAAGCGCTACCTCGAGGACCATCAGCAGCCGCGCCTCAAGCTGTGGCGGAGCAACAGCAAGGCGAGCCGGCTGCCTGCCGGCCGCGTGCTGCGGCTGGAGCTGGGCAGCCCGACCACCGTCCACTGGTCGGCCGACGGCTGGCTCACCGTGACCGACAGCCGGACCAGCGATTCCGGCCTCGGGCTGCACGTCGTCGAGCTGCCGACCGCCCATCTCGTGCCCGGCCAGTCGGTGGTCTTCACCCTCTACGACGAGGACCTGCAGCGCTGGGCCGGCGTCGACTACGCGCTGACCGTCGAGTGAGCACCCCGCGGACCGGCATCGTCGCGGCGGGTCGCGCCGCGCCGCGGTCTCCGCTACTCTGCCCGGCAGCGCGGGACAGCAACGGACGGTGACCTTGATGGACGCAGCGAGCGAGCCGGCGACGGGGAGCGGGGCGAAGGCCGAGCCCGCCCCGCCCTGCACCCTAGTGATTCTCGGGGCCTCGGGCGACCTCACCAAGCGCCTGCTGGTGCCGGCGCTCTACAACCTGGTCACCGAGGGGCTGCTCGACGACCGCTTCCAGATCCTCGGTGTCGACCTGGTCGAGCGCAACGACGAGAGCTTCCGCCAGACGCTGGCCGAGAGCACGCGGGCGCTGCGCTCCGACAAGCCGGGCCAGGCGGACGCGCTCGACCCCGCCGCCTGGAGCTGGCTGGAGCAGCGCCTGCACTACATCAGCGGCGACTTCGAGTCGCCCGGCACCTATGACGGCATCGCCTCCAGGCTCGAGCATCTCGCCGCCGCCCAGGGCACCGGCAACGTCATCTTCTACCTCGCCACCGCGCCCCGCTTCTTCGCCCCGATCATCGAGCGGCTGGCCGGCCACGGCCTCACCCGGCAGACCGACAAGGGCTGGCGGCGGGTGGTCATCGAGAAGCCGTTCGGCACCGATCTCGCCTCGGCCCGCGCGCTCAACCAGCGCATCCTGGCGGTGCTGAGCGAGCCGCAGATCTACCGGATGGACCACTATCTCGGGAAGGAGACGGTCCAGAACATCCTGGTGCTGCGCTTCGCCAACGGCATCTTCGAGCCGCTGTGGAACCGGCTGCACATCGACCACGTCCAGATCACCGCCGCCGAGACGGTGAACGTCGAGCGCCGCGGCCGCTACTACGACGCCACCGGCGCGCTGCGCGACATGGTGCCCAACCACCTGTTCCAGCTGCTGGCGATGACCGCCATGGAGGCGCCGAGCTCGTTCGACGCCGACGCGGTGCGCTCCGAGAAGGCGAAGGTGATCAGCACGGTGCATGCCTTCGGCGCCGAGGACGCGGTGCGCAACGTGGTGCGCGGCCAGTATGCGGCCGGCACCGTCGACGGCCATCCGGTCGTGGGATATCGCGAGGCGCCCGACGTCGCCCCGGACTCGCGCACCGAGACCTACGTCGCCATGAGGCTGATGATCGACAACTGGCGCTGGGCCGGCGTGCCCTTCTACCTGCGCACCGGCAAGGCGCTGGCGACCCGGCGCACCGAGATCGCCATCCGCTTCAAGCAGGCGCCCTACGCCCTGTTCCGCGACACGCCGGTCGAGCGGCTGACCCCCAACTTCCTGGTGCTGCGGATCCAGCCCAACGAGGGCATCAAGCTGCGCTTCGGCGCCAAGGTGCCCGGGCCGGTGGTGCGGATGGGCGACGTCAGCATGGATTTCCGCTACGCCGACTACTTCAGCGCGGCGCCGCGCACCGGCTACGAGACGCTGATCTACGACTGCATGATCGGCGATGCCACGCTGTTCCAGCGCGCCGACAACGTCGAGGCGGGCTGGCGGGTGGTGCAGCCGGTCGTCGATGCCTGGGCGGCCGGCCATGGCGGCGCGCCGGCCCCCTACCCCGCCGGCAGCGAGGGCCCGCGCGAGGCCGACGACCTGCTCGGGCGCGACCATCGCAGCTGGCTGAAGCTGAGCTGACCCATGGTCGCCAGCAGCCACACCCAGACCGCCGCCGATCCCGAGGCCCTGGCCGAAGCCGCCGCCCGCTGGGTCGCCGAGCGGGCGCTCGCCGCCGGCCCGCGCTTCGCGCTGGTGCTGTCCGGCGGCTCGACGCCGAAGCGCCTCTACCAGCTTCTCGCCGCCCCGCCCTGGCGCGACCGGCTGCCCTGGCCGCGCATCCACCTGTTCTGGGGCGACGAGCGCTTCGTCCCGCCGGACCATCCCGACAGCAACTTCGGCATGGCGCGCCGGGCGCTGCTCGACCAGGTGCCGCTGCCGCCGGGCAACCTGCATCCGATGCGCACCGACGGCACGCCGGCGCTGGCCGCCGCGGCCTATGAGCAGGAGCTCAAGGCCTTCTACGGCGCGGCGGCGCTCGACCCCGCGCGCCCGCTGTTCGACGTCACGCTGCTCGGGCTCGGCCCGGACGGCCACACCGCCTCGCTCTTCCCCGGCAACCCGGCGCTCGAGGAGCGGCGCGCCTGGTGCGTCGCGGTGGTCGGCGCCCGGCCGGAGCCGCGCCTGACCCTGACGCTGCCGGCGCTCGAGAGCAGCCGCGCCGTCGCCTTCCTGGTCGAGGGCGCGGGCAAGCGCGACATCCTCGGCCGCATCCGCGGCGGCGAGGACCTGCCGGCCCAGCGCGTGCGTCCGGCGGGGGAACTGTGGTGGCTGATCGACAAGGCAGCGGAGCCGGTGCTGGGATGACGGGCGAGAACGAGCGCGACGCATTGAAGCGGGCCGCCGCCGAGGCGGCGGTGGCGATGATCGAGGACGGCATGGTGGTCGGGATCGGCAGCGGCACCACCGCCGCCCAGGCCATCACCGTCCTCGGCGAGAAGGTGGCGGCGGGCCTCCGGGTCACCGGCATCCCGACCTCGGAAAAGTCGGCCGCCCAGGCGCGCGGGCTCGGCATCCCGCTCGCCGACTTCGCCGCGCACCAGCAGATCGACCTCGCCTTCGACGGCGCCGACGAGGTCGAGCCCGGGCCGCTCAACCTGATCAAGGGGCTGGGCGGGGCACTGCTGCGCGAGAAGATCGTCGCCAGCGCCAGCCGCCGGCTGGTCATCATGGTCGATGGCGGCAAGCTGGTGCCGCGGCTGGGCAGCCACGCCCCGGTGCCGGTCGAGGTCGTGCCGTTCGGCTGGCAGGTGACGGCACGCCGGCTCGGCGCGCTCGGCGCCGAGGTGACGCCGCGGCGCGACGCGGCGGGCGGGCTGGCGCCGACCGACGGCGGCAACATCACGCTCGACTGCCGCTTCTCCCCGATCGCCGATCCGGCCGCGCTGGCCTGCCGCCTGCGCGAGATCGTCGGCGTCATCGAGAGCGGCCTCTTCATCGGGCTGACCAGCGAGGTCATTGTCGCCGAGCCGGGCGGGATCCGCCGCCTGCGCCCGGCGTGACCGCCCCGCCGGCCCCGCGCGTCCTCGTGGTGATGGGCGTGTCGGGATCGGGCAAGACGACGATCGCCTCGCAGCTCGCCGGCCGGCTCGGCTGGGTGTTCGCCGAGGGCGACGCGTTCCATCCCGCCGCCAATGTCGCCAAGATGAGCCGCGGCGAGCCGCTCAGCGACGCCGACCGGCTGCCCTGGCTGGCCGCCATCGCCGCCTGGATCGACGGCCAGCGCGCCATGCGGGCGGGCGGCATCGTCAGCTGCTCCGCCCTGAAGCGGCGCTACCGCGACCTGCTGCTCGGCGGCCGGCCGGACGTCCGGCTGGTCTACCTGCAGGGCGGTCCCGGCCTGATCGGCGCGCGGATGCGGCTCCGCCAGGGCCATTTCATGCCGCCCAGCCTGCTCCCCAGCCAGCTCGCCACGCTGGAGGAGCCCGGTCCCGAGGAGCACCCGATCAGCGTGGCGATCGACCGCCCGCCGGGCACGATCGTCGACGAGATCCTCGCCAGGCTGTCCACAGGCTGAGCCGCCGCGAGACGCCGCCGGCCCGCTCAGGGGCCGACGCGAGGGGCCGCCGGCCCGAGAAGCTCAGCGGATCCGGCGCCAGGCCGGGCGGTGGGCGCGGGCGCGGCGGGCCTCGGCCGCCCGGATCGCCGCGGCCGGGGTGGGAAAGCGCCGCCCGTCGAGCGGCGATTGCGGATCAATGGCGATGAACCGGTAGCCGACGGTCTCAGGCTCGAGCAGCCCGACGGCCTCGTCCTCCACCTCGATGATGGTGGCGGCGGCCCGCTCGGCGGCTCCTCCCTTCCAGGTGCTCATTGCAGCGACCTTGATGCTTTGCACGGGGACCGGCGCGGGTCGTCTCCCGCCGGTGTCCGCCTGCAAGAACATCGGTCGCGAGGGTTGGTTGCCGCCGCTCAGGCGCTGCGCTCGATCAGCGCGCCGCGCGAGATCCACAGCTCGTCGCGCTCCCGCAGCAGCGGCTTGTGCTTGAGGCCGCCGGGATTGTAGGCCCAGATCAGGCCCCACAGCAGCATGCTGTCGCCGGCCTGGTGGAGCTGCGCCGTGAAGCCGTGCGGCGCCTCGCGCTCGACCACGTCGAAGCCGAAGCGACGTGCGGCGCGAACCAGCTGCTGCCGGCCGATGCGGGTGCCGAACACGATCTCGGCGCGCAGGCCCCTGATGTCGTCGTAGTCGTGCACCGACGCCAGATGGCGGCCGAGCGTCTGCAGCGAGGACCGGATGCGCCGCCGCATCGCCGCGGCCCAGGCGGGATCCGGGCCGCGCTGCGGGATCTGCGGCAGGCGCTCGTTCCACCAGTGCAGGTCGAGCACCGGGTCGTCGGTGCCGAGCTCCGTGCCGTCGGACAGGATGACCGCGCGTCCGGCGCGCGCGCGGGCGATGCGGATGATGCAGCCGGGATCGTCGGTGAACTCGTGGATCCCGTAATATTGGCTCAGCAGGGCATCAAAGCTTCGGACGAGCTGGCGCACGGTCATCAAGCCACCCCACCCACGACGACATGCAGGCTCTGCCGACATCTTCGCCCAACGCCGCCGCCTAGCAAGAGGAAACAGCGCGGCCGCCCGCGGCTGCCGGGGCGAGCGATCATCGGGGTCGTGGGGCGGGACCTGCCGGGGCGTCGCAGACGAGGGCGGCGACGCCGGTGCCGTGCCGGTGGCCGTCAGACTGCGGCAATGCGACGGCCGCGACCCCCGGCAGCCCCGGCCAGGCCGCGAAGCCGGCCGCAGCCGGCCCGGGATCAGCGGCGGCGCGCGGCCGCCGCCCGCCCGATCAGCAGGCCGGCGGCGAGCGCGCCGCCGAGCAGCAGCGTCGCCTCCGCCGCCGTGGTGCGGCGCTGCCGGAGCGGCGGCGCAGCCTCCGGCCCGGCCATCGCCCCGGCGATCGCCTCGGCGAGATGCAGGGTGCGCCGGCCCGTCTCCTGCTCGATCTGCTCGCGGCAGCTGAAGCCGTCGGCCAGGATCAGCACATCTCCCGGCGCGCGCCGGATCCGCGGCAGCAGGACCCGTTCCGCCGCCTGCAGCGACACGTCCACCTTGTCCGCCTCGAAGCCGAAGGAGCCGGCCATGCCGCAGCAGCCCGACGGCAGGATCTCGGCGTCGAGGCCGAGCCGCTGCATCACCCGGCGCTCCGCCTCGTCCTTGATCACGGCGTGGTGGTGGCAGTGGATCTGCACCAGCGCCTTGCGATCGAGCCGCGGCAGCGCGAGGTCGGCGCAATGCCGGTCGAGGAACTCGCTGAAGAGCAGCGTCTGGCCGGCGAGCCTGAGGGCCGTGTCGTCCTCCGGGAGCAGGTTCGGCAGCTCGTCGCGGAAGGCGCTGACGCAGGCCGGCTCCAGACCGACCACGGGCAGGCCCGCCGCCACCGCCGGGCGCAGGCCGTCGAGCAGCTGGCGCAGCTGGGACTTGGCGGTGTCGAGCATGCCCCAGTCATAGAGCGGCCGGCCGCAGCAGAGCGGCCGCGCCGGGATCTCGACTCGCCAGCCGGCAGCCTCCAGCACGCGCGTGGCGGCGATCGCCGTCGCGGGCCGGAAATAGTTGGTGAAGGTGTCGGGAAAGAGCAGCACGCGCCGGTCGCCCTCGATCCGCGGCGGCTCGCGGCGCGCGAACCAGGCCCGGAAGCTCTCCGCCGCGAAGGGCGGCATCCGGCGGCGCTGCGCGATGCCGCCGACCAGTTTCGCCGCCGCCGCCGGGGCCGGACTCTGGGTGACGAGCCGCGCCAGCGTCGGGAACTGGTCGGCGAGCCGCGCCCACCACTGGATCAGCCCCATCGAATAGGCGGCCCGCGGCCTGATGCGGCCGGCATAGAAGTGCGAGCGGAATTCCGCCTTGTAGGTCGCCATGTCGACATTGACCGGGCAATCGCTCTTGCAGCCCTTGCAGGCCAGGCACAGCGACAGCGCCTCCTCGACCGCCGGGTTGCGCCAGCTGCGGCGGATGGCGCCGCCATGCATCATCTCGAAGAGCAGGTGGCCGCGGCCGCGCGTGCTGTGCATCTCCTCGCGGGTCGCCATGTAGCTCGGGCACATCACCCCGTCGTCGCTGTGGATGCGGCGGCACTCGCCGACGCCGACGCAGCGCATCGCGGCGTGGGCAAAGTTGCCGTGATCGTCGGGGAAGGCGAAGTGGGTCTTCGGATGCGGCGGCCGATAGTCCGGGCCGAGCCGCAGGTTCGAGGTGATCGGGTAGGGATCGGTCACCTTGCCGGGATTCATCTTCCAGTCGGGATCCCAGATCCGCTTGAATTCCTCGAAGGCGCGCAGCAGCTCCGGCCCGTACATCTTGCCGAGCAGCTCCGCCTTGGACTGGCCGTCGCCATGCTCGCCCGAGAGCGACCCGCCATGGCGCACGACGAGGTCGGCGGCCTCGCCGAGGAAGCGGCGCCATTTCCGCACGCCCTCCCGGGTGCGCAGCCCGAAGTTGATCCGGCAGTGGATGCAGCCGTCGCCGAAATGGCCGTAGAGGGCAGAATCGTACCCGTAGCGGCGGAACAGCGCCTTGAGGTCGCGCAGGTAGGATCCGACCTCGGCCGGCGCCACCGCGGAATCCTCCCAACCCTCCCAGGTCTCCGGATGATGCGGCACGAAGGCCGTGCCGCCGAGCCCGGCCTGGCGCACCCGCCAGATCCGCCGCTGCGACTGGCGGTCCGTGTAGATCGTCGCGGCGCGGATGGCCGGCGCGCCGGCCATGGCATGACGCAGCCGGTCGGCCCTCGCCGCCGCCTCGTCCTCGCTGTCGCCGCCGAATTCGGCGATCAGCCAGCCGCGGCCGTCCGGCATCAGCTTCAGGTCGTCGGCCCGCAGGTGCTTGATCTTCATGAAGTCGATCAGCTCCTGGTCGATTCCCTCCAGGCCGATCGGGTGATGCTCGAGCACGGCCGGCACGGCGTCGCCGGCGGTGAAGATGTCGTCGAACCCGATCACCGTCAGCGCGCGGAAGGGCGGGCTCGGCACCAGCCGCAGCGTCGCCGCGAGCACCGCCACGCAGGTGCCCTCGCTGCCGACCAGCGCGCGGGCCACGTTGAAGCGGTTCTCCGGCAGCAGGTTGTCGAGGTTGTAGCCGGAGACGCGCCGCGGGATCTTCGGATAGCGAGCGCGGACCAGGTCGCCGTAGGCGTTGCGCAGCGCATCGAGCCGGCGGTAGATGTCGGCACGCCGGCCGCCACCGGCGAGGATCGCGGCCAGCTCGGCATCGCTGGTCGGCCCGACCTCGAGCCGCAGCCCGTCATAGGTCAGCACCTCCAGGGCCTCGACATTGTCGGCAGTGCGCCCGGCCATCACCGAATGCACGCCGCAAGAGTTGTTTCCGATCATGCCGCCCAGCGAATTGTGGTCGTGGGTCGACGGATCGGGGCCGAAGGTCAGGTGATGCCGCTCGGCGGCGTTGCGCAGCTCGTCGAGGATGATGCCGGGCTGGACGCGGGCGCGGCGCGCGGCAGGATCGAGCGCCAGCAAGCGGTTGACGTGCTTTGAGTAATCCACCACCACGGCGACGTTGCAGCACTGGCCGGCGAGGCTGGTGCCGCCGCCGCGCGACAGAAACGGGGCCCCGTGCGCCCGACAGAGCCGCATCGTCTCGACCACATCCTCGACGGTGCGCGGCACCACGACGCCGATCGGCACCTGGCGATAGTTGGAGGAGTCGGTGGCATAGAGGGCGCGGCTGGCATCGTCGAACCGCACCTCGCCTTCGACGGCCCGCCGCAGCGCGGCCTCCAGGTTGCGTGCCGCGCCCGGCGGGAACCCGTGGACAGGAGCGATCTCGGTGCGGGTGCGTTCCGCCGTCTCGTGCGGCCGGGGCCGCCGTGAGCGCTGGATCGCGGTCGACCTGTCGGGACTCATGCGATGGGCCCTCCGCTTCGGCTTCTTGCTCTCGGCCGGCCCGCGCCCGTCAGGCGGCAAACCGCTCGGCATCCGCCCGCTTCAGCTCCAGCCCAAGCCCGGGGCGGGACAGGTCGGGGCGGATCGCGCCCTGCTGCGGAGCCGGTGCGCCGTCGAGCAGCAGGTGCTCGATGCGCACATGGTCGTGGAACCACTCGCAGTGCCGGAGCCGCGGCACGGCGCAGGCCGCGTGCAAATGCAGCGCCGGCGCGCAGTGGCAGGAGAGCTCGATGCCGAAGGCATCGGCCAGCGCCCCTGCCGCGAGAAAGCCGGTGATGCCGAGGCAGCGCGTGGCATCGGCCTGCAGCACGTCGACGGCGCCCGCCTCCAGCATGCGGCGGAAGTAGAGCGTGTCGTAGCCGTACTCCCCGGCGGCGATCTCCATGCCCGCCGGCGCCCGGTCGCGCAGCAGCCGCAGCCCGGCAAGGTCGTCGCTCGAGACCGGCTCCTCGAACCAGGTCACGCCCAGCGCCGCGAGCTGCGCCGCGAAGCCGAGCGCCTGCTTGCGGCCGTAGGCGCCGTTGGCGTCGACGAAGAGCCCGGCGCCGCCGATCGCCGAGCGCGCCGCCCGCACCCGCGCCAGGTCCCGCCCCGGCTCGCTGCCGATCTTCATCTTCACCCAGCGCAACCCAGCCTCCGCCCAGCCGCCGAGCTGCTCCTGCAGCCGGGCATCGTCGTAGCTGGTGAAGCCGCCGCTGCCATAGACCGGCACGGCGTCCCGGGCCGCGCCCAGCAGGCCAACGAGCGGCAGGCCGAGCAGCCGGCCCTTGAGATCCCAGAGCGCGCCGTCGACGGCCGCGATGGCAGTGGCCGCCACCCCGGCGCGGCCGACATTGCGCACCTGGCGGACCATTGCCGCCCAGGCCGCGGGGATGGCGAAGGCATCGCCGCCGCGCAGCAGCGGCCCCAGCATGTCGCGGATCAGCGCGGCGGCAGAGGCAGCGGTGTAGCTGTAACCGATGCCGACCCTCCCGCCCGCGGCGACCTCGGCCAGCACCATGGTGGTGCTGCGCCAGGCCAAGGTGCCGTCGGCCTCCGGCGCGTCGGTCGGGACGGTGAAGGCACGCGCCCGGATGGCGTCGATCGGCGGGCCGGCCGCCATCGCAGCCTCCGATCTCAGATCATCTCACGGACGACGTCGGAGCCGATGGTGAGCGCGATCTTGCCGGCATTGGGCGTGCCGCGGACCAGCGATTCCGCGAGATGGACCATCTGCTTCGCCGTCGCCTTGGGCGGCATCGGCGGCTCGTTGGGGTCGACCACGGCCTCGATCACCACCGGCCCCGGTGTCTGGAGCGCCTGGCGCAGGGTGTCGCCGCAGGCCGCGGGGTCGTCGATGGTGAAGCCGGTCGCGCCGCAGGCCCGCGCCACGCCGGCGAAGTCGATCGGCTGCAGCTCGCAGACATATTCGGGGTTGCCGAGGAACACCATCTGCTCCCACTTGATCTGGCCAAGCGTGTTGTTCTTGATCACTACGACCTTGACGTCGAGGCCGTACTTCACGCAGGTCGCGAGCTCGCCCATCAGCATGGTGAGGCCACCATCGCCGACGAAGGCGATGACCTGGCGGCCGGGCCAGGCGACCGCCGCGGCCATCGCATAGGGCAGGCCGCAGGCCATCGTCGCGAGGTTGCCCGAGCAGGAGAATTGCTGATCGCCGCGGATCATCAGGTGCCGCGCGATCCACGAGGTGATGGTTCCGGAATCGGTGGCGACGATGGCGTCGTCGGCCACCAGCCTGTTGAGCTCGTGCGCCACCACCTGCGGCTTCATCGGCTTGTCGGTGCGCGTGCCGCGCTCTTCCATGGTCGCCAGCCACGCCTTCATCCCGTCCTGGGCCTGCTGCAGGAAGACGCGATCCTGGTGGTAGTCGAGCCTCGGCAGCAGCGACTGCAGCACGCGCGCGCCATCGCCGACCAGCGCACCCTCGACGGGGTAGCGCAGCCCGATGCGCTTCGGATCGATGTCGATCTGCACCGCGCGGGCCTTCCCCGGCTTCGGGTAGAACTCGATATAGGGGAAGGAGCTGCCGACGATCAGCAGCGTGTCGCAGCTCTCGAGCGCTTCCTGCGACGGCCGCGTCCCGAGCAGCCCGACCCCGCCGGTGCAGTAGGGGCTGTCGTCGGGCAGCGCCGCCTTGCCGAGCAGCGCCTTGGCGACCGGCGCGCCGAGCCGCTCGGCCAGGGTCGCCAGCTCCGCCCCGGCGCCGAGCGCGCCGCGCCCGGCGAGGATGCAGATCTTCCTGCCCGCATTGAGGATCGCGGCGGCCTGGTCGAGCTGCGCCTCGGTCGGCACGTGGGCGCTCTCCGCCATCAGGTCGGAGACGTGGTGCGGCAGGTTGCGCTCCGACCGGCTGTCCTCGCGCAAGGTCATCGATTGGAAGTCGACCGGCACGGTGACGTGGGTCACGCCGCGATAGGCCAGCGCCGTGCGGCAGGCGAGCTCGACGACGTTCTCGACATGGGCCGGGCCCATGACCCGCGAATTGTAGAGGGCGACATCCATGAACAGCTTGTCGAGCTCGACATCCTGCTGCGTGTGGGTGTGCAGCAGGTCGTGGAACTGCATGCCGGTGATGGCGACCACCGGCTGGCCGTCCAGCTTGGCGTCGTAGAGCCCGTTCAGCAGGTGGATGCCGCCGGGGCCGGAGGTCGCCATGCAGCAGCCGAGCTTTCCCGTCCACTTGGCGTAGGCGCAGGCCATGAACGCCGCCGACTCCTCGTGGCGCACCTGGATGAAGCGAATCTCGTCCTGACGCTGGCGCAGCGCCTCGATGATGCCGTTGATGCCGTCGCCGGGGATGCCGAACACCGTGTCGACCCCCCAGGCCACCAGGGTCCGCACCAGCACGTCGCCGCCGGTCTCAGCCATCTCGCCCTCCGCTGCAGGTGTCTGCAGAGGCAAATGCGAGGTGGCGGCAGCCGTTCCGGCCGGGCACCCCGCCGCGGGGCGCGACCTTTCAGCGCTGACGCGCCGCCGCCTGCGAGGCCGGCTCCGCGGCGCCCCAGCCGGCGCGGGCCGCCAGCTCCGGCGCCGGGATGTGGCAGCGGATCGCGAGATCGCCCCGCGCCTGCTGCCAGGGTGGCGGCGTGTTGTCGCAGACCGGCCCGACCTTCCACGGGCAGCGGCCGGAGAACACGCAGCCGCGACCCGGCGCGGCGCCGGGACCGGGCGTCGCCGGCGCCGGCTCGGCCGGGTTGTGCAGGGTCAGGCCGGGGACGGCCAGCAGCAGCGTGTAGGTGTAGGGATGGAAGGGCGGCGCGAAGATCGCGTCGGCGCTGCCGAGCTCGACGAGCTGGCCGCGGAACAGCACGCCCACCCGGTCGGCCAGCGAGCGCACCACCGCGAGGTCGTGCGAGATGAACAGCATGGTCAGATGGTGCTCGCGGCGCAGCCGCTGCAGCAGCTCGATGACGTTGGCCTGCACCGAGACGTCGAGCGCCGACAGCACCTCGTCGCAGAGCAGCAGCAGCGGCTCGGCGATCAGCGCCCGCGCGATGGCGACGCGCTGCCGCTCGCCGCCCGAGAGCTGGTCCGGATAGCGCGCGGCATAGCCGGCATCGAGCCGGACGTCGTCCAGCGCCGCGGCGACGCGCGCGCGGACGGGCGCACCGCCGCGGCCGAAGACCTGCAGCGGCCGCGCCAGGGTCGCGCCGACCCGCATGCGCGGATTGAGCGAGGCGTCCGGGTTCTGGAAGACGTACTGGATCTGGCGCCGCTGCTCCGGCGTGCGCGCCGCCACCCTGCCGGCGAGCGGCTGCTCCTGGAAGAGGATGCGGCCGGCGAGCGGCTGCAGCAGACCGCTGATCGCCCGCGCGATGGTCGACTTGCCGCTGCCCGACTCGCCGACCAGCGCGAGGGTCTCGCCGCGGGCGATGGCGAGCTCGAGCCCGCTCACGACCGTCACGGGCGGCGCCGCGCCGAGGCCGAGCCAGCCCCCCTGCCCGCCATAGCCGATATCGACGCCGTCGAGCCGGATCAGCGGGCGCTCGGCCGCGTCGCCGGCCGGCGGCGCCGCACGCTCGCCGGGCGCGACCAGCGCGGGCGCGGCGAGCGCCCGCCAGCGCTGGCAGGCGACGTCGTGCCCCGGCGCCACCGCGTCGAGGTTCTGCCGGCTGCTGGAGCAGGACGGCTCGGCATGGTCGCAACGCGGCGCGAAGGGGCAGCCGGGCGGCAGCTCCTGCCGGCGCAGCAGGCCGCGCAGCGCGCGGGCCGGCAGCCTCGCCCGATCGTCGAGCTGCGGGCGCGAGGCGATCAGGCCGCGGGTGTAGGGATGCAGCGGCTGGGTGAACAGGGTCGCCGCCGGGGCGATCTCCACCATGTGGCCGGCATACATGACGCCGACCCGGTCGGCGATCTCGGCCAGCACGCCGAGATCGTGGGTGACGTAGAGCATGGCCATGCCGAGCTGCCTGCGCAGCTCGCGCAGCAGGTCGATGATCTGCTTCTGCGTCGTCACGTCGAGGCCGGTGGTCGGCTCGTCCAGCACCAGCAGGTCGGGGCGGCAGGCCAGCGCCATGGCGATGCAGACGCGCTGCTGCTGCCCGCCCGAGAGCTGGTGGGGATAGCGGTGCCCGACCCGCGACGGCTCGGGCAGCCCGACCAGCCCGAACAGCTCGGCGGCCCGCGCCGTGGCCGCGCCGCGATCGGGGCTGGCCCCGTGCCCGAGCAGCACCTCGATCACCTGCTCGCCCACCCGCATGCCGGGACTGAGCGCCGTGGTCGGGTTCTGCGGCACCAGGCTGATGCGGCTGCCGCGCAGCCGGTCGAGCGCGCCGCGGCCGAGCCGCAGCAGGTCCTCGCCGCGATAGAGCAGCCGGCCGCCCTCGACCTTGCTGCTGGGGTGGCGGTAGCCGAGCAGCTGGTAGGCCATGGTCGACTTGCCGCAGCCCGACTCGCCGACCAGCCCGAAGGTCTCGCCCGGGGCGATGGCGAAGCTCACGGAATGCAGCACCTTGAGCCAGCCGTCGCCCTGGCGATAGGCGACGCTCACCCCCTCGGCGCTGACCAGCGGCTCGGTCATTTGTCGCCGAGCCGCACGGTGCGGCCGAGGATGCGGGCCAGCCCCTCGGTGAACAGGTTGAGCCCGACCACCAGCGAGGCCAGCATCAGGCCCGGCCCGAGGACGGTGATCGGCGAGACGATCAGCAGGGCCCGGTTCTCGGACATCATCAGCCCCCATTCCGGGGTCGGCGGGCGCATGCCGAAGCCGAGGAACCCGAGCGAGCCGATCAGCACCGGCGCGTAGCCGGCGCGCAGCGCGAACTCGACCAGCAGCACGCTGGTGGCGTTGGGCAGCAGCTCGCGCCACATCACCGACCAGGCGCCCTCGCCGCGCAGCCGGGCGACGGTGATGTAGTCGCGGGACGCGATGTCGAGCGCCGCCGCGCGGGCGAGGCGTGCGATGCGCGGGGCGTAGATCAGCGCCACCACCAGGATCACCAGCAGCGGGTTGCCCGACAGCTCCGGCCCGGCGGCGGCGATGGCGATCAGCGCCAGCACCAGGAAGGGAATGCTGATGATCGCCTCGATCAGCCGCTGCAGCGCCTCGTCGAACCAGCCGCGCAGGTAGCCGGAGAGCAGCCCGAGGATGGCGCCGATCACCAGCCCGAGGAAGGTGCCGGAGAGCGACAGCAGGATGACGATGTGGCTGCCATGGACGACGCGGCTGAACACGTCGCGGCCGAGCTGGTCGACGCCGAAGGGGTGCTTCCAGCTCATGCCGGAGAGCGGGATGCCGGTGCCCATCTGCGACAGGCCGTAGGGCGCCCACCACGGCCCGGTGACGGCGATGATCAGATGCACCAGCAGGATCACCGCGCCGATGCGCAGGCTCATCGGCGTGCGCCGCAGCCGCGACAGCAACCGCCGCCGCGGCGGCGCCGGCGCCCGCTCGGTGATGGCGGCCACCGCTATCCCCTCGCCCGCAAGCGGGAAAGGGAGCGCCGGGGCACCGATCGCGTTCCCATCGTCACCGCCTATCCCTGCTTCAGCCGCGGGTTCAGCAGGATGGCGCCGATGTCGGCGACCAGGTTGGCGAGGATGTAGACGGTGGCGGCGATCAGCACCGTCGCCTCGATCATCGGCACGTCGCGCAGCTGCAGCACGTCGACCAGCAGGCTGCCGAAGCCGGGGAAGCTGAACACCTTCTCGACGATCACCACGCCGCCGATGAGATAGGCGAGGTTGAGGGCGGTGACGTTGAGAGTGGGCACCAGCGCATTGGGCAGTGCATGGCGCAGCAGCACGCGATGCCGGCTCAGCCCCTTCAGCTCGGCCATCCGGACATAGTCTGAATCGAGCACCTCGATCAGGTTGTCGCGCAGCATGCGCACGGCATAGACGGCCATGACGATGGCGAGCGTGACGGCCGGCAGCACCATCGCCCGGAGATATTGCAGCGGCGTCGAGCTGGCATCGACCAGCGAGATCGCCGGCAGGATCGGGACGTAGATGACGAACGCCACCATGAGCAGCGTGGCGAGCAGGAAGTCCGGGGTCGAGAGCAGCACCAGCGTGACCACCGAGAAGCCGTGGTCGACGGCGCGGTCGCGGTTGACCGCCTGGATCAGCGCCGGGATCACCGCCAGCGGCAGGTAGAGCAGGAAGGCGAAGGCCGAGAGCAGAACGGTGTTGACGATGCGCGGCTCGAGCACGATGGCGACGCGGCGGCCGCTGACCAGCGAGGCGCCGAAATCGCCCTGCAGCACGTTGCCCAGCCAGGCCAGGTAGCGGCCGATCGCCGGATCGTTGAGATGCAGCTTGTCGCGCAGCATCGCCAGCGATTCCGGCGTGGCGTCGCGGCCGAGCACGCGGGTGGCGACGTCGCCGGGCAGGATCTCGATGGTGAGGAAGATGAGCGCGGAGACCAGCAGCAAGGTGAGCAGCGACATCGCCACCCGGCCGGCGATCAGGCGAAGAACGTTCATCGACGCGGTCCGCGCGAAACGGCACCGGCCCGGCGTGCGGGCACGCCGGGCCGGGTCGTGACGATCGCGACTACTTCGCGCAGCTCAGGTCCTCGAAGTTGAGGTTGAAGTTCTGCGCCCGCGGGGTGTAGCCGGTGCAGGGCTTGCGCAGCGCCAGCACCTGGTGGACGAACATCGGCAGGATCAGGCCGCCTTCGGTCGCCAGCATCTTGCCGGCCTCCTGGTAGAGCTTGGTGCGCTCCACCGGGTCGACCGTGGTGTTGGCCTTGAGCAGCAGCGCGTCGTAGTCCGGCCGCTCCCAGTGGGTTTCCTTCCACTTGGCGGTCTGGGTGTAGGCCACCGCGAGACCCTCGCCCGGCGGCCGCATCGACCAGGCCGAGGTCAGGATCGGCTGCTTCAGCCAGGTGTTGTCCCAGAAGCTGTCGGCCGGCGTGACGATGACGTTGATGTCGATGCCGGCATCCTTGGCCATCTCGGCATAGACCTGGGCCATCCGCACCATGCCGGGGACGCCCTCGGCGGTGTAGAGGTCGAACTTCAGCCCATCCTTGTGGCCGGCCTCGGCGAGCAGCTGCTTGGCCTTCTCGACGTCGCGCTTCGGCGCCTCCTTGACGTAGGAAGCCGGCGAGGAGAGCGGCACCGGGTTGTCGGCGCCGACCTCGCCGAAGCCGAGCAGCACGGTGTCGACCATCGCCTGGCGGTCGACCACCAGCTTCAGGGCCTCGCGGACCTTGACGTTGTCGAAGGGCGCGTGGTCGACCCACATCGACACGGTCATCGAGTTCGACGCGCCGGTCTGCAGCAGCTGGACGTTGGGATCGTCCTTGAGGGCCGAGATCACCGACGGATCGACGTTGAGCACCAGGTCGACCTCGCCCGCCTTGATCGCCGAGACGGCGGCCACCGGCTCCTGCGCCACGGTGATGCGCAGGCACTCGGACTTCGGCTGCCCGGCGTTCCAGTAGTCCGGGTTCTTCTTCAGGATGCGCACCGGCGCGTTCGGGGTGAACTGCTCCTGCATGAACGGCCCGGTGCCGTCCTCATGCAGCCGCAGCTGGTCGTGGGTCGCCCCCTCCGGCACGATGTTGGTGAACTTGTTGGTGATCAGCACCGGCAGCTCGGCGACCGCGTTCGGCGTGGTGAAGGTCACCGTGTAGTCGTCGACCGCCTTGATCCCGGCGGGATCGAGGAAGGCGAGCACCGCCTTGGCGCCGGAGCCGAGCTTCGGGTCGAAGAAGCGCTGGAAGGTGTAGACGACGTCCTTCGCGGTGAAGGGCTTGCCGGAGTGGAACTTCACCCCCTTGCGCAGGTGGAAGGTCCAGGTCTTGCCGTCGGCCGACGGCTCCCACGATTCGGCGAGCTCCGGGATGGTCTTGAAGGTGTCGTCGACATCGAGCAGCCGGTTGTAGACGGCGAAGATGTGATAGCCGTCATCGCCCGACTCCATGTCGGCCGGGTCCATCGACTGCTTCTCGCCGGACCACTCGTAGCCCAGCACCTTGACGCAATTGTCTCCCGCGGCCGCCCAGCTCGCCGCCGGGGCCGCCAGGGTCAGTGCCCCGACGCCGAGCGCCGCGAGCCAGACCCGATCCTTCCCTGCCATACGCGTCCTCCTCGTTACGCCGGCGGGAGAGGACGACATCAGCGATGCCGGCCGCCGGCAGATTGTCGAATGTCCGCCCCGTCCGGCGAGCCTCTCCCTGCCGTTCGGCCTGCTGCAAACTGCCTGATGTATACAGAGGCACGATAGTGAGCGCCGCTTCCGGCTGTCAAGGCGAAGTCCCCCGCCCCGCTTGATCCAGGTCAACGAGATGCCGGCGAGTGCGAGAGATAGTTCTTGAAGAAGCTGCCTCCGCAAGCCAGGGCGAAACGCCCCGCGGGAGAGCGCCATGACCGACGACGCCCGATCCTTCGACGCCGAGGCGCTGCGCCGCCATGCGTTGCGCATCGCGGCAAGCTCCAGGTCCTGCCGCGCTGCCCCGTCGAGCGGCCAGAGGACTATGCGGTCTGGTACACGCCCGGCGTCGCCGCGCCCTGCCGCGCCATCGCCGCCGACCCGGCGGCGGCCTACACCTACACCGGCAAGGGCAACAGCATCGCCATCGTCACCGACGGCTCGCGCGTGCTCGGCCTCGGCGACATCGGCCCCTCACCGGCCTGGCCTGCCGGTGATGGAGGGCAAGGCGCTGCTGTTCAAGCAGCTCGGCGGCATCGACGCCGTCCCGGTCTGCCTCGATACGAGGGATCCCGACGAGATCGTCCGCACGGTGCGGCTGCTCGCCCCCGCCTTCGGCGCGATCAACCTGGAGGACATCGCCCAGCCGAAATGCTTCCGCATCCTGGAGGCGCTGCGCCGGGACTGCCCGATCCCGGTCTGGCACGACGACCAGCAGGGCACCGCCGCGGTCGCGCTCGCCGGCCTGGAGAATGCGCTCGCGGTGGTCGGCAAGCGGCTCGACGGCGCGCGGATCGCGCTGGTCGGCGCCGGCGCGGCCAACGTCGCGACGGCGCGGCTGCTCGTGGCGGCCGGCGCGCGGCCCGGATCGCTCGTGGTGTGCGACAGCGCCGGCACGCTGCATCCCGGGCGCCGCGACATCGCGGCACGAGCGGAGTCCTTCCCCGAGAAATGGCGGCTCTGCCGCGAGACCAACGAGGACCGCCTCGCCGGCGGCATCGCCGCGGCGCTGGCCGGCGCCGATGCCTGCCTCGCCTTCTCGCGGCCCGGGCCGGAGGTGATCCGGCCGGACTGGGTGCGCGGCATGGCGCCCGGTGCGATCGTCTTCGCCTGCGCCAACCCGGTGCCGGAGATCTGGCCGGACGCAGCGCGCGCCGCCGGCGCCGCCATCGTCGCCACCGGCCGCAGCGACTTTCCCAACCAGGTGAACAACGCGCTGGTCTTCCCCGGCATCTTCCGCGGCGTGCTCGAGGTCGCAGGCCCGCACCATCAGCGACGGCATGGCGATCGCCGCCGCCCGCGCGCTCGCCGCCGCCGCCCGGCCGCGCGACGCCGGCCGCATCCTTCCCGGCGCTCGAGGACTGGACGGTGGCCGCCGACATCGCCGCCGCGACCGCGGCGGCCGCCAACGCCGAGGGGCTGTCGCGGCGGCCGCCTGCGCCGGCCGCGGTGCGCGAGCGGGCGCTGGCGATGATCGGCACCGCCCGCCGCGCGGCCGCCGCGCTGCTGCGCGAGGGACTGCTCGGCGCTGCGCCAGCCTGACCGGTTCCCGGCCCGCGCGCGCCCGTGCTAGCGTCCCGCCGGCACCGCGCCACCCGGCGCGGCCGAACGGGAGCAACGTGCCTTGACCGACCTGCCGACGCACGAAGGTTATGCCGATTTCCGCGGCCACCGCACCTGGTACCGGGTGACCGGCACGCTCGGCCGCGGCAAGCGCCCGCTGGTCACGCTGCATGGCGGGCCAGGTGCCGCCTCGGACTATCTCGAGCGCTTCGGGCAGCTCGCCGCCGGCGGACGCGCCGTGATCCATTACGACCAGCTGGGCGGCGGCCGCTCGACCCACCTGCCCGACAAGGGCGCCGATTTCTGGACCGTCGAGCTGTTCCTGGCCGAGCTCGACAACCTGCTCCGCCATCTCGGCATCGCCGACTACCACCTGCTCGGCCAGAGCTGGGGCGGCATGCTGGGCTCCGAGCATGCGGTACGCCGCCCGGCCGGGCTGCGCTCGCTGACCATCGCCAACTCGCCGGCCTCGATGGAGCTGTGGGTGCGCGAGGCCGCCCGGCTGCGCCAGGCGCTGCCGGCCGAGACGCGGGACGCCCTCAACCGGCACGAGGCCGCCGGCACCACCACTGACCCGGAGTACAAGGCTGCCGAGCGGGTCTTCTACGACCACCATCTCTGCCGCGTCACCCCGTGGCCGGACGAGCTGGTGCGCAGCTTCGCCCAGATGGAAGCCGATCCGACCGTCTACCACACGATGAACGGGCCCAACGAGTTCTACGTCGTCGGCACGCTGCGCAGCTGGAGCGTCATCGACCGGCTCGAGCGCATCGACGTGCCGACCCTGATCATTTCCGGCCGGCATGACGAGGCGACGCCGGCCTGCGTCCAGCCCTATGCCGACCGGATCAAGGGGGCGCGCTGGGTGATCTTCGAGAATTCCAGCCACCTGCCGCACATCGAGGAAACCGAGGCCTGCCTGAAGCTGGTCGGCGATTTTCTGGACGCGCAGGAATAACGGGCTAAATTGCTGCACCGGGGCGGCGTGGTCCACCCGCCCGGGTCAGCGCAGAACGGGAGGCACAGAGAATGAAGGTTCGGGCATGGAAGGCCGGCCTGCTGGCCGGCGCGGCGGTGCTGCTGGCGCTGCCGAGCCTGCAGGCGAAGGCCTACGACGCCGCCCATCGCGGCGGCACGATGCGGCTGCTGTCGCGGGCGGCCGGCGGCTCGATCGATCCGCACATCAACTACACGCTGCAGTACTGGCAGCTCTACCAGTTCATCTATGACGGGCTGGTCAGCTTCAAGAAGGCCGGCGGCGCCGACGGCTTCAGTATCGTCCCCGACCTCGCCGAGGCACTGCCCAAGCCGGAGGACGGCGGCAAGACCTACGTCTTCAAGCTGCGGGACGGCATCAAGTTCTCGGATGGCAGCCCGCTCACCGTGAAGGACGTGGTCGCCTCGTTCCAGCGCATCTTCAAGATCTCCGGCCCGACCTCGGGCACCTTCTACACCGGCATCGTCGGCGCCGATAAGTGCCTGAAGGACGCGGCCAGCTGCACGCTCGAGGGCGGCGTGGTCGGCGACGAGAAGGCAGGCACGATCACCTTCCACCTGACGGCGCCGGATTCCGAGTTCTTCGACAAGCTCGCCATCCCGCACGCCGCGGTCCTGCCGGCCAACGCGCCCGCCAAGGACAGCGGCACCCAGCCCATCCCGGGCACCGGCGCCTACGCGATTGCCGCCTACGATCCGAACAAGCAGCTCAAGCTGGTGCGTAACCCGCACTTCAAGGAGTGGAGCGCCGACGCCCAGCCGGACGGCTACCCCGACGAGGTCAACTATGATTTCGGCCTCACCGAGGAAGCCCAGATCACCGCCATCGAGAACGGCGAGGCGGACTGGACGCTCGATCCGCCGCCGCCCGACCGGCTGGTGGAGATCGGCACCAAGTACAAGGACCAGGTGCACGTCACGCCGCTGACGGCGATGTACTACGCGCCGATGAACACCAACATCCCGCCCTTCGACAATGCCAAGGCGCGCCAGGCGGTGGCCTACGCCATCGACCGCAAGTCGCTGGTCAAGCTGTTCGGCGGGCCGAACCTCGCCCAGCCGGTCTGCCAGGTGCTGCCGCCGGGCTTCCCCGGGCACGAGGATTACTGCCCCTACAGCAAGCCGCCGGGCGCCAAGTGGACGGCGCCGGACCTGGAGAAGGCCAAGCAGCTGGTCCAGGAATCCGGCACCGCCGGCCAGAAGGTGACGGTCATCGTCCAGGACCTGGCGATCGACCAGAGCATCGGCGTCTATCTGCAGAGCCTGCTCAAGGATCTCGGCTACGACGCCTCGGTCAAGGCGCTGTCGCAGAACATCCAGTTCACCTACATCCAGAACACCAATAACAAGGTCCAGATGAGCGTCAGCCAGTGGTACCAGGACTATCCGGCTGCCTCGGACTTCCTCAACGTCCTGTTCGGCTGCGACTCCTTCCACCCCGGCTCGGACAACTCGGTCAACATCGCCGGCTACTGCGACAAGGCGGTCGACGCCAAGATGAAGGAGGCGATGCTGACCGGCGTCACCGACCCCGAGGCCGCCAACAAGCACTGGGCGGAGATCGACAAGGCGGTGACCGACGCGGCGCCGGCTGCCTTCCTGTTCACGCCGAAGCGCATCGACTTCGTGTCGAAGCGCGTCGGCAACTTCATCTTCAACAACCAGTACTACTGGATCGTGACCCAGTCCTGGGTGAAGTAGCCGCAACCGTCGAACCCGCCGGGGCGCTTCGCCCGGCCGCATGACCACGCAGAACCAGACGATCGCCGAGTCCGTCCCCGTCGACAAGAACGGAGACGGGCCGGCGATCGCACGGCGCAGCCGCGGCCCGTGGACGACCGCGATGCGCAAGCTGGCGCGCGACCGCTCGGCGATGGCGGCGCTCGCGCTGCTGCTGGTCATCGTCCTGCTCTGCCTGGCGGCGCCGCTCTATGCCGAGCGCATCGCCCATACCGACCCGTTCCACTCCAACCTCGACGGCGAGACGGTGATCGACGGCCAGACCGTGCCGGTGATGGAGCCCTCGACCGAGGGGCTCGGCCTCGGCCAGTCGCCGATCGGCCCGACCTGGCGGATCGGCCCCTTCCTGCTCGGCGCCGACGCGCAAGGGCGCGACGTCGCCGCCCGGCTGCTCTATGGCGGCCGCAACTCGCTGCTGATCGCCGCCGCCGCCACCCTGCTCTGCCTGGTGCTGGCCACCGTGGTCGGGCTCGCCGCCGGGTTCTTCGAGGGCGTCGTCGACATGGCGCTGAGCCGCCTGCTGGACGTGCTCTGGGCCTTCCCGATCTATCTGCTCGCCATCTCGCTCTCGATCGTGCTGATCGCCCACGGCATCGAGATCGGGCCGATCTCGATCACCGCCGGCAGCCTGCTGCTGCCGATCTTCATCATCGGCATCGTCTATGTGCCCTATGTCGCGCGGCCGGTCCGCGGCCAGGTGCTGTCGCTGAAGAACAGCGAGTTCGTGCTCGCCGCCGTCGGGCTCGGCGTGCCGAGCTGGCGCATCCTGTGGCGCGACATCCTGCCCAACGTGATGACCACGCTGATCGTCTTCGTGCCGCTGATGATGGCGCTCAACATGCTGACCGAGTCGGCGCTCTCCTTCCTCTCGATCGGGGTGCAGCCGCCCGACGCCAGCTGGGGCACCATCATCCAGGACGGCCAGAACCTGCTCTACACCCGCCCGACGGTGGCGCTCGCGGCGGGTGCGGCGATCGTCATCACCGTGCTCGCCCTCAACATCCTGGGCGACGGCGTGCGCGACGCGCTCGACCCCCGCACCAAGCTGCGCCAGCGCTGACGTGCGCCACGCGACCTGCCCTGCGATCGCGCCAGCCTCATCCTTCGACAGGCTCAGGATGAGGCCTTCGAGATCGCGCCCGCTCCCTGAACCTCGTCCTGAGCCTGTCGAAGGGCGAGGTCGGCACGGCCGCGCCGCCTTCGTCCATCTCCGTCTCTGGACGGACGAAGCCGGCACCAGCTCGGTGCGATCCGCCTGATGCTCACGACCCTGCTGCAGCGCCTGCTTCAGATGGCGTTCGTGATGTTCGGCATCAGCGTCGTCGTCTTCCTCATCTTCTTCGCCACGCCCGGCGCCGATCCCGCCTCGCGCATCGCCGGCCGCAACGCCTCGCCCGAGACGCTGGCCGCGGTGCGCGCCGATTTCGGCCTCGATCGGCCATTGCCGGTCCAGTACCTCAGGATGATGAAGCGGCTGTTCATCACCCGCGACCTCACCTCGTTCGTCAATCGCGGCCAGCTGATCATCCCGCAGATCGTCCAGGCGACGCCGGTGACGCTGTCGCTGGTCTGCGGCGCGGCGGTGCTGTGGATCGCCGCCAGCATCGCCATCGGCCTGGTGGCGGCGGCGACGCGCGGCAGCCTGCTCGACCGCGGCCTGATGATCCTCGGGCTGATCGGCGTCTCGATGCCGGTCTACTGGCTGGGCGAGGTGATGAACCTGCTGACCCAGAGCCGCTTCCACGACACCGTGCTGTTCTCCTGGGTGCCGGGGCTGGGCTACAAGCCGCTGTCCGAGGATCCGGCCGGCTGGTTCAAGACCCTGGTGATCCCCTGGGTGACGCTCGCCATCCTCTATATCGGGCTCTACGGCCGGGTGCTGCGCGGCAGCCTGATCGAGGCCAGCCACGAGGACTACATCCGCACCGCCCGGGCCAAGGGGCTGAGCGAGAGCCGGATCCTGATCCGCCACGCGCTGCGCACCTCGCTGATCACCTTCATCACCCTGTTCGGGCTCGATTTCGGCGCGCTGGTCGGCGGCGGCGCGCTGCTCACCGAGGTGGTGTTCGGCCTCCAGGGCGTCGGCAAGCTGACCTACGACGCGCTGCAGAACCTCGACCTGCCGATGATCATGGCGACCGTCGTCTACGCCTCCTTCTTCGTCGTCACGGCCAACGCCCTGGTCGACGTCGCCTATGCCCTGCTCGACCCGCGGGTGCGCGTTGCCTGACGCGGCGCCCCTGCTGGCGGTCCGCGACCTCTCGGTCTCCTTCCGCAGCGAGGCCGGGCTGGTGCGGGCGGTCGACGGCATCTCCTTCGACGTCGCGGCCGGCGAGATCGTCGGCGTGGTCGGCGAATCCGGCTCCGGCAAGACGGTCTCGCTGCTCACCGTCATGGGGCTGATCAAGGACCCCAATGCGGTGATCGCCGGCTCGATCCGCTTCCGCGGGCGCGAGCTGGTCGGCGCGCCGGCGCGCGAGATGCGCAAGCTGCGCGGCGGCGCCATCGCCATGATCTTCCAGGACCCGATGACCGCCCTGACCCCGGTCTACCGCATCGGCTGGCAGATCGCCGAGCAGTACCGCGCCCACAACGCGGTTTCCGCCTCGGCCGCCCGCAAGCGGGCGATCGAGCTGCTGGCCGCCGTCGGCATCCCCAACCCGCAGCTCACCGTCGACCGCTACCCGCACCAGCTCTCGGGCGGCATGCGGCAGCGCGCGGTCATCGCCATGGCGCTCTCCTGCAACCCGGCCCTGCTGATCGCCGACGAGCCGACCACCGCGCTCGACGTCACCGTGCAGGCGCAGATCCTCGAGCTGATCGGCAAGCTGCGCCGCGAGCTCGGCTCCTCGGTGGTGCTGATCACCCACGATCTCGGCGTCGTCGCCGAGGTCGCCGACCGGGTGATGGTGATGTATGCCGGCCGCATCGTCGAGCGCGCCGCCACCGCCGCGCTCTTCGCCGAGCCGCGCCATCCCTATGCCTGGGGCCTGCTCGGCTCGATCCCGCCGCTGGAGGGCGCCAAGCCGCGGCGGCTGACGCAGATCCCCGGCCTGCCGCCGTCGCTGATCGACCTGCCGGCCGGCTGCGCCTTCGGGCCGCGCTGCCCCCAGCGCTTCGCCCGCTGCGCCGAGCGCCCGGCGCTGATCGACGACGGCGGCCACGAGGTCGCCTGCTTCCTGACGCCCGAGGCGCGGGCGCTGCGCGGACGGGGCGCGGCATGAGCCAGGGCGCACCCCTGCTCGAGGCGATCGAGGTCCGCCGCCACTTCACGGTCGGCCGCGGCATCCTGCCGGGAAGCCATCGCCGGCTGCTGGCGGTCGACGGCGTCTCGCTGCAGGTGCGGGCCGGCGAGACGCTCGGGCTGGTCGGCGAGTCGGGCTGCGGCAAGTCGACCCTCGGCCGCTGCCTGGTGCGGCTCTACCAGGTCAGCGGCGGCACCATCCGCTTCCAGGGCACCGACGTGACCCGGCTGACGGCGCGCCGCCTGCGTCCGTTCCGCCGGCGCATGCAGATGGTCTTCCAGGATCCCTACGCCTCGCTCAACCCGCGCCGCCGGGTCGGCGACCTGATCGCCGAGCCGCTGCGCGTGCATGAGCGGCTGGGCCGGCGGGAGATCGCCGACCGGGTCGCCCGCGTGGCGCGCCGCGTCGGGCTGCTGCCCGACCATCTCGAGCGCTTCCCGCACGAGTTCTCCGGCGGGCAGCGCCAGCGCATCGGCATCGCCCGCGCGCTGGTGCTGGAGCCCCGGCTGATCGTCGCCGACGAGCCGGTCTCGGCGCTCGACGTCTCGATCCAGGCGCAGATCCTCAACCTGCTGGCCGACCTGCAGGACGAGCTCGGCCTCACCTACCTGTTCATCGCCCACGACCTCAGCGTCGTCCGCCAAGTGTCGGAGCGGGTCGCCGTGATGTATCTCGGCTCGATCGTCGAGAGCGGCCCGACCGAGGCGCTGTTCGCGACGCCGGCGCACCCCTATACCCAGGCGCTGATCTCGGCGGTGCCGCGGCCCGATCCCAGGGGCGGCCGCCAGCGCATCGTGCTCGCCGGCGACGTCGCCAGCCCGCTCGACCCGCCCGCCGGCTGCCGCTTCCATCCGCGCTGCCGCTACGCCGCGGCGCGCTGCCGGACCGACCGGCCGGCGCTGACGCCGATCGGCGACGACCGCCAGGTCGCCTGCCACTTCCCGCTGGTCGCGCCGCAGACCCCGGCCGCCGGCTGAGCCAGCCCATGACGGCGGCCGTCGAGAGCAGCGACGGGGATGCCGGCGGTGGCCGGCCGGGCGGCGGGGCTCTGCCCCGGCCTCTCGCCCCCGCCTGGACCGCGCTGCTGGCCGCCTACGCCGTCCTGGCGATCGGTACTTGCCTCGCCGCCGCGATCCTCTGGGGGCCCTGGCTCGACGAGTTCTACTCCCTCTACGCCACCGATCCCGGCCTGCCGTTCCCCGACGCCTGGACCGCCTGGGCAACCGACAACCACCCCTTCTATTTTTCGCTGCTCACCCGCCAGCTGCGCGACCTGCTGCCGCTGTCGCTGATCGGGCTCAGGCTCGCCAACCTGGTGCCGTTGCTCGCCGTGATCGGCGTCGCCGGCCTCTGCTGGCGCCGCGACCGCGAGGGACGCCTGCTCGTCGCGCTCTCCCTCGTGTTGCTGCTGTCCTCCGACGCGCTGTTCGTTCGCTTTGCGGATTTCAGGTCCTATTTCACGCTGCTCGCGGCCAGCTATGCCAATGCGCTGGCGACCGCCTGGCTGTTCCGCGCGCCGGCAATGCGTCGGTTCGCGATCGGGCTCTGGCTGGCTTCCGCGGCGGTGGTCGCCAACAGCCACTATCTCGGAACGCTCTTCGCCGCACTCCAGGCGGCCGTGCTGGCCGTCATCCTCGGCATCCAGGGTCGCCGGCGGCTGGCCCTCGGCCTCGCCGCCGCCACCGGGCTGCTCACCCTCCCGTCGGTCGGCTTTGCGCTTTATCAGAGCCGCCACATCCTCTCGAAGACTGGCGGCCACTTCTGGGTGCAGTCCACCACCGGCGATGCCTTGGCGATGATCGGCGACGCGCTCGCGGAGCAGACCGGGTTCAACCTGGTGGCCTGGGCAACCTGCCTCGCCGCCGCGGCCTGGGCCCTCGGCAGGGAACGAGGCGGCGGCCTTCGCGCGCTCGGTCCGGCGCTGCGCTGCGGATCCGTGCTGCCGGGGCTGCTGGCCGTCCTCGGCGCCGGCCTCGCCTTCGCGGCGGTCCTGCTCCTCGTCAACCTGCACACGCCGATCTTCGTGCCCCGCTACCTCGTGCCGCTCAACGGGCCGCTCTGCGTCGGCCTGGCGCTCGTGGCAAGCCGCCCCGGGCCGGCGCCGCTGCGCATCGCCGTGCCGCTGCTCGTCCTGATCAATGCCGCGCTGGCGGTGGCGCTCCTCCGGACCGCGGACCTCCGGCTGCCGCCGCAGCGCTGGAATGCGACCGCGTCCTACGTCGCGCGCCAGGTCCAGGCCTGCCCGACCACCCGGGTCTTCGCGATCGACAGCATGCACTCCGGCGCGCCGCGGTTCTCACGCGTCTGGATCACGGGTTACCGCTACCTCGCCCGGCGCCACGGCTTCGACGTCACGCCGCTCCCCACGTCGGGATCGGTGGCGAGCAATCCGGCCGGACCCTGCCCGGAGCTGTTCTGGCTGGAGCATCTGCTCGGCGTCCCGCCGGACGCATCCGGCGTGGCGTGGATGCGGCGGGCCGGGATCGACTTCATCAGCGACCCGCGCCGCACCGGCACCTTCTGGGGCGAGAGCGGCGGGGTCATCGTGGTGTCGCCCGCCGGCTAGGCGAAGCGGCGGAGGGAGCGACCGTCACGCCCCCAGCCGCTGGTCCATGTCAGGCCGGAATCGTCGCAGCTGGTCGGTGCCGAACTGCTGGCGGAACTCGCGCGGCGACAGGCCGAACTGGCCGCGGAAGGCGCGCGAGAAGACCGACGGCGCGGAGAAGCCGCAGGCCGCCCCGATGTCCTGGATCGCCATCTCGCCATAGAACAGGTGGGCGCGGGCGGCGAGCAGGCGGATCTTGAGGTAGTGCCGCATCGGCGACTCGTTGAAGCGGCTGCGGAACAGCCGCTCGACCTGGCGCACCGACATGCCGCTGCGCCGCGCCAGCTGGCGCGGCGTGAGCGGCGCCTCGAGGTTCTCCTCCATCAGCTCGACCAGGCGCTGCAGCGGCGGATCGAGCCCGAGCCGGCCGCGCGGCGCCAGCGAGCGCTGCGGCTCGCCCTCGTGGCGGGCGCGGCGATGGACGAAGCCGTTGGTCACCACCTCGGCCAGCTCGTGGCCCTGCCGCTCCTCGATCAGGTGCAGCATCATGTCGACCGTGGCCATGCCGCCGGCGCAGGTGATGCGGTTGCGGTCGACCACGTAGAGCTGCTCGGTGACCGGGATGTCCGGATATTCCTCGCGGAACATGGTGATCGCCTCCCAGTGCAGGGTGGCCCGGTAGCCGTCGAGCAGGCCGGCGGCGGCCAGCGTGAAAGCGCCGGTGTCGAGCGCGCCCAGCCGCGCGCCGTGGCGGTCGAGCCGGCGCAGCCAGTTGAGCAGCCGGCTGGTGATGTACTGCACCGGCCGGTTGCCGGCGCAGACGATCACCGTCGGGAAGTAGGGCACGTCGGCGATCGCCGCCTCCGGCGTCATGGTCATGCCGTTGCCGGCCTTGACCGGCTTGCCGTCGACCGAGAAGAGGTGCCAGCTGAACAGCCGCCGCCCGCTGTTCTGGTTGGCGACGCGCAGCGTCTCGATGGCGACGATCAGCGCGTAGATCGGGAACTCCGGCAGGATCAGGAACCCGATCTGCTCGGCCCCCTCGGGCGGCGGCGACTTGCTCGGCCCGACCATGACGCGCCCTCTCCTTCCCCGATCCTTCGCCGCCGAGGATCAAGTTCGTGGCGCTCCGTGTCAAGGTGGCGCCGGCCCGGCGGAACCATGATGAAGCCTGCGGCAGAGCGGGAGCGGGCGCATGGATTTCGAGCGGGCGAAGCAGCGGCTGGCGGGGTGCTACATCACGGTGCCCACCATGTTCCGCGATCCCGACCTCGAGCTCGACCTGGCGGCGACGCGGCGCAACGTGCGCTTCCTGATGGAGCGCGGCATCGACGCGAAGTACGGCACGCTGCTGGCCGGCGGCGCTGCCGGCGACTTCTCGACCATGAGCTTCGACGAGCGCATCCAGGTCGCCGAGGCGGTGCTTGCCGAGGCCGGCGGCAAGCTGCCGGTGGCGATGGGCGCGCAGACCACCAGCACGCGCGAGCTGGTGCGGCTGGCCAAGGCTGCCGAGCGGCTCGGCGTCGACTACATCCAGGTCTCCTGCCCCTTCTACTTCACCCACACCGAGGAGGATTTCTTCGAGTACGTGGCGGCGGCGGCCGGGGCGGGGGACGTCGGCATCATCGTCTACAACACCTTCTGGACCAGCGCGAACGTGTCCTTCCGGCTGATCGAGCGGCTGGCCGGGATTCCCAACGTGGTCGGCCTGAAATGGGCGACCCCGCGGACGGACGCGATGGAGTTCGAGGACGCGGTCAGCGCCTTCGCCCGGCGGCTCTGCATCATCGACAACAACCTGCATTTCGCCGCCAGCCACATGATGGGGGCGCGCGCCTTCGAGGTGCATCTCTGCAACTACTGGCCGGAATGGGGCATCAGGCTGATCGACGACCTCGAGGCCGGGCGCTACGTCGCCGTGCAGCGCGCGCTGGTCGAGGAAGCCATGCCCTTCTACAAGCTCTGGGTGGAGATCGAGAAGGGATTCACCAGCGGCGACGGGTATCTCGACAAGCTCTGCATGGAGCTGATCGGGCTGGACAGCAGCCGCTGCCGGCCGCCGACGCGCGACATCCGCCCGCTCTACCGCGAGCGTACCCGCCAGATGCTGCTGGCGACCGGCGTGCCGGGCGTGCTGCCGGCCTGAGCGCCATGAGCGGTGCCAGCAACGGCGCGGCCTCGCCTCCGGCGGCCATCGTGCTGTCGCCCGAGGACAATGTCGGCGTCGCCGTGCGCACCATCGCCCGGGGCGCCGAGGTGACCGGCGCCGAGGTCGCCGGCGCCGGCGTGCCGCTGGTGGCGTCGGACGAGATCCCGACCGGCCACAAGGTGGCGCTGCGGCCGATCGCGCCTGGCGACAAGATCGTCAAGTTCGGCGTGCCGGTCGGCTCGGCGACGAAAGCGATCCCGGCCGGGGCCCATGTCCACATGCACAACGTCAAGAGCGACTACCTGACCAACCGCGAGGACCATTTCGAGTGAGGCACGCGATGCAGGGCTGGCTGCGCCAGGACGGGCGCAAGGGCATCCGCAACTACCTGCTGGTCGCCTATCTCGTCGAATGCGCCCATCACGTGGCGCGCGCCATCGCCGCGCCTTTCGCCGAGGACGGCGTGCAGCTGATCGGCTTCCCCGGCTGCTATCCCAGCGAATACGCCCACACCATGATGAAGCGGCTCTGCACCCATCCCAATGTCGGGGGCGTGCTGCTGGTCTCGCTCGGCTGCGAGGAGTTCCGCCGCTCCGCCCTGCAGCGCGCCATCGCCGCCACCGGCCGGCCCGTCGAGACGCTGGTCATCCAGGAGAGCGGCGGCACCGCCGGCACGACGAAGCGCGGCCGCGACTGGGTGCGCGCCACGCTGGCATCGCTCGCCGCCCAGCCACGCGTTCCGCTGGCCGTCTCCGACCTGGTCATCGGCACGGAGTGCGGCGGCTCGGACGGGACCAGCGGGATCACGGCGAACCCGGCCATCGGCGCCGCCATCGACCGGGTGATCGACGCCGGCGGCACCGGCATGTTCGAGGAGACCTGCGAGCTGATCGGCTGCGAGCAGCACATGGCCAAGCGCGCCGCCACGCCCGAGCTCGGCCGCGAGATCGTTCGCGCCGTCGAGAAGGCCGACCGCTACTACCGCGACCTCGAGCATGGCAGCTTCGGCGGCGGCAACATCGCGGGCGGCCTGTCGACCATCGAGGAGAAGTCGATCGGCGCCTATGCCAAGAGCGGCACGCGGCCGATCGTCGGCCTGCTCAAGCCCGGCACCCGGCCGACGCGCCCCGGCCTCTACCTGATGGACATGGTCAATGACGGCGGCGTGCGCTTCGGCATCCCCAACATCAACGACACCGCGACGGTGATCGAGCTGATCGCCTGCGGCTGCCACATGGTGCTGTTCTCGACCGGCCGCGGCTCGGTGGTGGGCTCGGCGATCGCGCCGGTGATCAAGGTCTGCGCCAACCCGGAGACCTACCGCAAGCTCGAGGGCGACATGGACGTCGACGCCGGCCGCATCCTCGAGGGCCGCGCCGGCATCCAGGACGTCGGCGCCGAGATCTTCGCGCTGATCGAGCGCGTTGCGGCCGGCGAGCCGACCAAGTCGGAGGCGCTCGGCCACCAGGAGTTCATCCTGACCTACAAGACCTTCGAGCCGCTCGGGCCGAGCTGCCTGCCGGCCTGAGCGGTCAGGAGAACGGGCGCCGGCGACAACGGCGCCCGCAACCGGCGCCGCGCGCCGCAACTGGACGAGAGGGAGATCACCATGGGCAAGACCGATCGCATTTCCATGCCGCGGCGGGGCCTGTCGCGCCGCAACCTGCTCGCCGCCGGCGCGGGCGCGCTGGCCGCCGGCGCGCTGCCCGGCCGCTTCGCCTTCGCCGACCTCGACCGCGTGACCCTGCGCACCAACTGGCTCTTCTACGGCTCGCACTCCGTCTTCTTCCTCGGCATCGACAGCGGGCTCTACGCCAAGGACAAGCTCGACGTCGTGGTCAAGCAGGGCAACGGCTCCGGCAACACGGTGCGGCTGATCGCCAACAAGGACACCGACTTCGGCTACTGCTCGGCCGTCACCATGATGAAGCTGGCCGCCCAGGGCGCGCCGGTGGTCTCGGTGGCGACGATCGACGCGACCGGCACCGACGCGGTGATCATCAATCCGGACTCCGGCATCAAGAGCTTCAAGGACCTCGAGGGGAAGAAGGTGCTGACCACCGCCGGCGCCGGCGTCAACACGCTGTTCCCGGTGGCCGCCGCCAATGCCGGCGCCGACGTCTCGAAGATCCAGCTCACCAACGTCGCCGAGAGCGCGCTGGTGCAGAGCTACCTGCAGGGCCTCGCCCCGGCCATGCTCGGCGGCATCGACGACAAGCCGGCCGAGATCGAGGCCAATGGCGGCAAGCCGCCGGTGACCCTCAACTACGCCGATTTCGGCATCTACCAGCCGGGCTACGCCATCGTCGCCCACCAGGACATGGTCAAGGAGAAGCCCGACCTGGTGAAGCGCTTCGTCCACGCCACGCTCGAGGCGGTGAAGTCGGCCAAGGAGAACCCGGACGCGGCGATCAAGGCGCTGATCAGCTGGAAGGCCAACACCGAGGACGAGAAGGAGAAGAAGCAGGCCCGCCAGGTGCTCGACGTCACCCTGTCGATCCTCTACTCGGCCAACAACAAGGAGAAGCAGCTCGGCCTCAACGTGCCCGCCGACTGGCAGAGCGCGCTCGACATCCTGAAGAAGTACACCGAGCTGAAGACCGACAAGACGGCCGACCAGTTCTACACCAACGCCTTCATCCCGGCGTCGCTGTAGCGACCCGATGCGGGACAACGGCGCCCGCAGCCATCGCCTCCCTCCCCCCTTGCGGGGGAGGGCTGGGGTGGGGGGTGCCGCCGCACGGACCCCGGCCGCATGAGCGTTCCCGTCTCCGTCCGCGCCGTGCGCAAGAGCTACGGCACTAAGGACGGTCCGGTTCACGCGCTGGGGCCGCTGGACCTCGAGGTCGGCAGCGGCCGCTTCGTCTCGCTGGTCGGCCCGTCCGGCTGCGGCAAGAGCACGCTGCTGCTGATGATCGCCGGGCTGCTGCCGCTCAGCGACGGCGCCATCACGGTGGCGGGCAGCCCGGTGACCGGGCCGCAGACCGAGATCGGCATCGTCTTCCAGGGTAGCGTGCTGGTCGACTGGCGCGACGCGCTCGGCAACGTGCTGCTGCAGGTCGAGCTGCGCGGCCACAGGCGGCGCGACTATCTCGACCGCGCCATGAAGCTGCTCGAGTCGGTCGGGCTGAAGGACTTCGCCCGGCGCTACCCGCACGAGCTCTCCGGCGGCATGCAGCAGCGCACCGCCTTCTGCCGGGCGCTGATCCACGACCCACCGCTGATCCTGATGGACGAGCCGCTGGGCGCGCTCGACGCGATGACCCGCGAGCAGCTCCGCACCGACCTCGAGCGGCTGTGGCTGGCGAACGGCAAGACGGTGATCCTGGTCACCCACAGCATCGAGGAGGCGGTGCAGCTCTCCGACCTCGTGGTGGTGATCTCGCCGCGCCCCGGCCGCATCGTCGAGGCGGTCGCGATCGACCTGCCGCGGCCGCGCACGCTGGCCGTGCGCCAGGGTGCCGCCTTCCAGAAGCTGGTCGGCGACATCAAGGAGATCTTCATGGGCTACGGGGTGATCTGATGGCTGCCCCGGAAGCCGGCCGACGCGGCCTCGCGCTGCCCGGCCGCGTCGTCGAGATCGGCACCCCGGTGCTGTTCGGCCTCGCCTTGTTCGCCCTCTGGGAGGGTGCCGTCCGGCTGTTTCGCATCCCGCTCTACATCGTCCCGCCGCCGTCCGACATCGTCGTGCAATTCGTCGAGAAGTTCCCGCGGATCTGGGAGTACACGCTGGTCACCGGCATGGAGGCGCTGGTCGGGTTCTTCGTCTCGATCCTGGTCGCGGTGCCGCTGTCGCTGATGGTCGCCTTCTCGCCGCTGCTGCGGCGCACGCTCTATCCGTTCGCCGTCGCCATGGAGATGGTGCCGAAGATCGCCTTCGCGCCGATCTTCGTCACCTGGTTCGGCTTCGGCTTCATGCCGAAGATCATCATCGTCTACCTCGTCTGCTTCTTCCCCATCCTGCTCAACGGCATCCTCGCCTTCACCTCGCTCAGCGTCGAGCTCGGCCGCCTCTGCCAGTCGACCGGCGCCGGTGCGCTGCGCACTTTCGTCAAGGTCCGGCTGCCGGCGGCGCTGCCGCAGCTCTTCGTCGGCATCAAGGGTGCCGCCGTCAACGCCACCGTCGGCGCCACCATCTCGGAGTGGATCGGCGGCGATGCCGGGCTCGGCTACTACATCCAGATGGCCTCCGGCGAATTGCGCACCGACCTCGCCTTCGCCATCATCATCATGCTGGTGGCGCTGGGGCTGCTGCTGTTCGGGCTGGTGGTGCTGGCCGAGCGGCTGCTCATCCCCTGGCACGTGTCGCAGCGCGCACCGGTGCAGGGCACGATCTAGGAAGGGTTCGAGATGGCGACCGAGACTGCCGAGCCGCGCTTCCGCCCGGCCGACCTGATTGGCTACGCGGGCGCACTGTTCGCCGCGGCCGGCTGCGACGGCGACAAGCCCCAGGTGATCGCCGAGGCGCTGGTCGAAGCCGACCTGCTCGGCCACACCACCCACGGGCTGCAGCTCGCCGCCCCCTATCTCGGCGAGCTCGAGAACGGCAGCATGGCGGCGCTGGGCGAGCCGGAGGTGGTGAGCGACCGCGGCGCCGTCGTCACCTGGGACGGCAAGCGGCTCCCCGGCGTCTGGCTCACCGCCAAGGCGGTCGACCTCGCCGCCGAGCGGGCGCTGACCTTCGGCACCGGCATCGTGGTGATCCGGCAGAGTCACCACATCGCCTGCCTCGCCGCCTTCCTGCAGCGCGCCACGGACCGCGGCCTGCTGGTGCAAGTGGCGAGCTCCGACCCGGCCGACGCCAGCGTGGCGCCCTTCGGCGGCCGCAAGGCGGTCTTCACCCCCGACCCGATCGCCATCGGCATCCCGACCAGCGGCGATCCGATCCTGGTCGACATCTCGGCATCGATCACCACCAACGGCATGTCGAACCGGCTGCGCAAGGAGGGCAAGCGCTTCCCCGGGCGCTGGGCGATCGACGCCGACGGGCTGCCGACCGACGACCCCGCGGCGCTGTTCACGGAGCCGCCCGGCACCATCCTGCCGATCGGCGGCGTCGAGTACGGCCACAAGGGCACCGGCCTGGCGCTGACCATCGAGGCGTTGACCCAGGGACTCGGCGGCTTCGGGCGGGCCGAGGCGCCGAAGGGCTGGGGCGCCTCGGTCTTCGTGCAGGTGATCGACCCCGCCGCCTTCGGCGGGCTGGACGCCTTCCGCCGCCAGACCGACTGGGTGGCGGCAGCCTGCCGCGAGAACCCGGTGCGGCCGGGGGTGGACCAGGTGCGGCTGCCCGGCGAGCGCGGCCTCGCAAGCAAGCGCGCGGCGCTGGCCGACGGCGTGCGGCTCTATCCCGGCATAATGGCGGCGCTGGCGCCGTGGGCCGCCAGGCTCGGCGTGACGCCGCCCTCCTCGCGCGGCTGATTGGAGACAGTCCATGGCCGGCTCGCTCGACTTCTTCTACTTCTTCGGCAGCACCTACTCCTACCTGACCGTGATGCGGATCGAGGACCTCGCCCGCGCCGCCGGCGTCGAGCTTCGCTGGCACCCGTTCAGCGTGCGCACGCTGATGACCGAGCAGGGCAACCTGATGCGCAGCCAGCCGGCGGTGAAGACCGCCTATATGTGGCGCGACATCGAGCGCCGCGCTGCGCTGCACGGCCTGCCCTTCAACCGGCCGACCTGGCCGAGCGACCCCGACCAGCTCGCCAACCGCATCGGCATCCTGGCGATGACCGAGGGCTGGTGCCCCGACTACAGCCGGGCCAGCTTCCATGCCTGGTGCGTCGAGGGTCGCCCGCTCGGCGACCCGGCGGCCATCGCGGCCGTCCTCGGCGGCCTCGGCAAGAACCCGGCCGAGATCGTCGCCCGTGCGAATGGGGAGGAGATCCGCGCCCGCTACGACGCCGAGACCGATGCGGCCCGCCGCCTCAACATCTTCGGCTCGCCGAGCTTCGCGGTCGGCACCGAGATCTTCTGGGGCGACGACCGTCTGGAGGAGGCGCTCGCCTGGGCCGCCGGCACGCATCCGGGCCTGCAGCGGTGATGCCTCAGGCCGGCAGGCGCCAGCGCGTCGACTGGATGGTGGTCACCCCCTCCCCGTCCTCGCCGTAGTAGACGGTGAAGAGGTTGCCGCCGGGCTCCGCCAGGGTGCAGGGATATCCCAGGTTCTTGCTCGGCAGGTCGTCGCGGATCACCGCCATGCCGTCGAGGTCCCAGGTCGCGCCGCCATCGGCGGACAGCACGGCGCGAATGCCGTAGGGCGGCTCGCGCCACCCGACGGTGCAGAGCACGCGGCCGTCGGGCAGCAGCAGCAGGTGCGCGGGATAGCCGCGGATGCCGGTCGCGGCCGGCGCCGACCAGCTGCGCCCGCCATCATCCGAGACGCAGCAATGCAGTCGCCGGCCGGCATTCTCGCGCAGCATCAGCAGCAGCCGGCCGCTGGGCAGGCACAGCAGCGACGGCTCCTCGAACTCCTTGCCCGGGACGGAAGCCGCCTGGGCCGGCCGGCCCCAGCTGCACCCGCCGTCCGACGAGCGCATCACGAACACCGTGCGGTAGTGCGGCACGTCCGAGAGCGGCAGCAGGATGTCGCCGTCCGGCAGCTCGACCGCGCCGCGCATGCCGTAGCCGCCGCTATAGGGCGCGGTGTCGAGCTCGTGGCTCTCCGTCCAGCTCTCGCCGCCGTCGTCGGAGAGGTGCACGAAGGTGCGGCCGCCGCCGCGCGCCCAGGGCATCGCCTCGGCGGCCCGCGCCACCGAGGCGGGGTCGACGTCATGCTCCGGCGAGGCGGCGTGGGCGGCGGCCCACTGCTCGGGAAAGCGCAGGCCGCGGCTGGCCGGCAGCCGCCGCGCCAGCCCGAGCGGGTACCAATCGAAGCGCCACTGGTTGAGCAGCAGCCGGCCGCCGGCGAGCGGCGTCAGGCTGGCGCATTCCGTGCCGTGCCAGTTGAAGGCCGGCACCATCGACGGCTCGCTCCAGCTCGCGCCGCCGTCGCGCGAGCGCACCACGAGGTTGTGGAAGAACGGATCCTCCGGCGGATGCAGGATCGGGGTCCGGCGGAAGGTGCGGTTGAACACCACCAGCCGCTCGCCGTTCGGCAGCGCCGCGATCTGCGGATGCGCGCAATAGGCATGCGGATCGCGATGGATCGTCGCGTGCTCGCCGATCACGCGCATGTCGACTCCGCGTGCCCCTCTCCCGCTCGCGCGGGAGAGGGGGCGCTGCGGCACTGCCTCACGAACCTCCGCCGCTATACCTCGAACCGCGTGCAGAGCACGTACTGCAGCGGCTTCGGGTCGTCGCTCCACTCGTGGTAGGCGGCGACCACGGTGCCGTCCTCCAGCACGTCGACGCTGGGATAGCCGATATGCTGGTAGACGCCGGGGTTGAGCCAGTCGATGCCGCCGCTGGCGACCTTGCCGCTGCCCGGCGTCATGCGGCTCGAGCCGGGGGTGTCGGTCACCGTCTTGCCGGGAACGCCGCCCTCGCGCACCACGAACTCGTTCTTCACGTCCCAGGTGAGCCCGTCCTCCGAGACGATGCCGCGCACGCCGTAGGGCGGGCGGCGATAGCCGTAGATCATGATGTAGCGGCCGTCCTTGAGCGTCGCGAGCTCGGCCGGATAGCCCCAGATGTTGGTCCATTTCGGCGGCGTCCAGGAGAAGCCGTCATCCTCGGAGACGGTCATCACCATGTTCTTGGCGTCGCCGCTCGGCTGCGTGTGGGTGCGCATGAAGCAGACCAGGCGGCCGTCCTTGAGCCGGAGCAGCGCCGGCTCCTCGTAGTCGATGATGCTGGCCGGGTCGTAGGCGAGCGTCGAGTAGTACTCCCAGTTCTCGCCGTTGTCGTCGGAGCGCATCAGGGCCGAGCGCGTCGACTCGCCCTCGCCCTCCTCCTCGTAGCCGTGGATGCGGCCATAGAGACCCATCAGCAGCGAGCCGCTCGGCAGCTGCCAGCAGCCGAGCCGGCAGCCGCCATGCTTCAGCGGCCGCACGTTGACCGGCACCGGATCGCTCCAGGTCTCGCCCATGTCGGTCGAGCGGATGACGAAGGTGCCGAGCCAGCCCTGCGTCCTGTAGGCCCAGGTCCAGTCGCCCCACTCCTCGGTCTTGGGGTGCGAGCTCCAGGAGGGCTGCTCCGGCCGCACGCCGCGCTTGAAGAAGCCGGTGATGGTCAGGTTGATCAGCAGCGTGCCGTCGGCGAGCTGGCAGAGACCGCAATCCCAGTTGCCGGTCGTCGCGGTCCAGGGCAGCGCGATCTTGAGCGTCTTCTCGTCCCAGCTGCGGCCGCCGTCGCGCGAGCGGATCAGCAGCGTCTGGCCGCTGTCGTGGTGGTAGGGAAAGCGCTCCTCGTTGAACACCGCCATCAGCTCGCCGTTCTGCAGGCGCTTGATGACGGTCTGGTTCACGCAATGCGTCGGATGCTTGTAGATGACGTGGTGCGTCACGTTCCGGATGATGCTCATGGGCTCTCTTCCCCGCTGCCTGCCGCCGGTGGATCGGCGGTGGGCGCCGATGGCGATGGCCGATGATTCCGCCGATGGCCGCGATTGACTTTGCATCGCACGACGAAGAGTTTGCTTCCAACGCACGAGGTTGCCATGGGTGGCTCTGGCGTCCGACATCAACTCTTCGTCGTTGAACGCAAAGTATTTGCCATAGGCTTGGCGGATCATCGAGCCGATGGACGCATGGGTCCCGGCGCGTGCCGCCGAGCCCGGGCCGGAAATGGCCGGCGGCGAACGTCGAGGGAGAGACGGTGCGCGACAAGCGCCCGCGGCGACCGCCGCGACCCGGACCGTGCGGGGGACGGGCGCAAGCGAGGCAGAGGAGGAGATCATGACTGAACGGAATTCGATCGGACGGCGGCGCTTCCTGAAGGGTAGCGCGGCGGCCGCCTCGGCGGCCGGCATGGCGTCGTGGCTGAAGCTGGGCAAGGCTCCGGCCTATGCCAAGGGCACCGAGATCGTGCATTGGAGCTGGCTCGCCGCCTCGGACGGCGAGGTCTGGGCCCAGATGATCAAGAGCTTCAACGACGCCCACCAGGGCAAGGGCGTCCAGATCCGCATGGAGGTCATCCCGGAGGAGCAGTACACCACGAAGGTGCTGGCGTCGGCGGCGACCGGCCGCGCCCCGGACTTCGGCTGGGGCACCGCCGGCAAGGGCGCGCAGCTGGCCCGCGACGGGGTCATCATCCCGCTCGACGATCTCGCGACCAAGGTCGCCCTCGATCTCGCCGACTTCTCCGACTTCTCGATCAAGGCATCGCGCTATCCGAAGTACGACAACAAGCTGTTCATGGTCCCGATGGACCTGATGAGCCTGCAGCCGGAGATCAACACCGACCACGTCAAGGAGGCCGGGCTCGACATCTCCAAGCCGCCCGCCGACGGCGACGCGCTGCTCGAATGGGCCAAGGCGATGACCAAGCGCGACGGCGACAAGGTCACGCGGTCGGGCATCATGATGACCGGCTCGGGCGTGGCGCCGACCGTCACCTGGGGCATCGTCTCGGCGCAGATGGGCTTCCAGCGGGCGAGCGACGACCTCAAGACCGCCTGCGTCAATCCCGAGGCCGGCATCAAGGCGATGCAGTGGGTGCTCGACCTGTTCGACAAGTGGAAGGTCTCCACCCGCGACGTGACCGACCGCTACAAGGCCTTCGGCAGCGGCCAGGGCTCGATCTTCTGGACCGGCCCGTGGACGCTGAACGGCTACGTCAAGCAGGGCCTGCCCTTCGTCACCGCGCTGTTCCCCAACATCGGCGGCAACCGGGTGACCTACTTCGAGGGCGGCGGGCTCGAGCTCTACGTCCAGAAGGACAAGGGCCGCTACGAGGCCACCATGGACGCGGTGAAGTGGCTCTCCGACAACAGCTTCCTGTGGACCACGGTCGGCCGCGGCGCCTCGCCGCGCAAGTCGATCATCGATCGCCCGGACTACAAGACGGCCGGCCATCCCTGGTCGGTGCGCGGCGCCTTCATCGAGGGCATGTCGTTCGCGACGGTGGGCGAGATTCCGGTGGTCGCCGGGCCGGACTTCACCATCTACTCGGGCGGCAACTTCCTGGCCAAGACCCTGGAGTCGGTCTGGTCCAAGCAGAAGCAGCCCGAGGAGGCGATGGCCCAGATCAAGGAGAAGTGGCAGAAGGGCCTCGACGCCGGTTGATCGCATCGCGCCTCCCTCTCCCGCCCGGCGGGAGAGGGAGGACGCGGCACGACCACCAGCGTATCCGATGCCATGACCGCCCAGGCTGAGCGAGCGCACCCGGTCCTGGCGGCGTCGCGCGGCCGCGGGCGGCGCGCCAGGATCGACTGGGCCGGCTACCTGCTCGTCGCTTTTTTCACCGTCCCGTTCTTCCTGTTCAACGTGCTGCCGGTGCTGTTCGGCGCCTATGTCGCCTTCACCGAGTGGGGCATCATCGGCGCCCCCCAATGGGTCGGGCTGCAGAACTTCCGCGACGCCTTCCAGGACGAGTGGGTCCGCGTCGCCTTCGTCAACATCCTGCTCTACGGCCTGATCATCGTCCCCGGGGTGATCTTCTTCGGCCTGCTCTTCGCCCTCTTCGTCGACCGCCGCTGGCCGCTCTCCGGCCTCGCCCGCACCCTGTTCTTCGCGCCGAACGTCGTCTCGGCGACGGTGATCGGCCTCGTCTGGGTCTGGGTGCTCGACACCCAGTACGGGCTGGTCAACCAGTACCTCCACCTCGTCGGCATTCCCGACATTCCCTGGCTGACCAGCACCCACTGGTCGCTGCTCAGCGTCAGCATCGCCTCGATCTGGTGGGACCTCGGCGTCTCCTTCGTGCTGTTCCTGGCGGCGCTGCAGGACATCCCGGGCGAGTACTACGACGCCGCCTCGGTCGACGGCGCCAACGGCCTCCAGCGCTTCTGGAACGTCACCCTGCCGCAGCTCCGCCCGACCATCAGCATGGTCGTGACGCTGCAGCTGATCTCCACCCTGCGCATCTTCAGCCAGGTCTATGTGATGACCAATGGCGGGCCGGCCGGCTCCTCCTCCTCGGTCATCCACTACATCTACAGCACGGCCATCGTGCGCAACCTGTTCGGCTATTCCGCCGCCGTCTCGATGCTGCTCTTCGTCACCATCCTGGTGGTGACGCTGCTGCAGCGGCTGATCATCCGGGAGCGCTAGGGATGGCCCGGCCATACGGCTTCGTCGCCCGCGCCGACCGCGCCCTCCGGCCGTGGAACCTGCGCCTCTTCGAGGTGCCGATCTGGCTCGCCGGAATGCTGATGGCGCTGCTCTGGTCGGCGCCCTTCCTGTGGATGGTCTCGACCTCCTTCAAGTGGTCGCAGGACGTCATGGTCACCGGCATCGAGTGGATCCCGCGCCGCGTGACGCTCGAGAACTACGCCAAGGTCTTCGAGTACCCGGTCGTGCAGTGGGCGTTCAACAGCGCCTTCGTCGCCGCCACCTCGACCGCGCTCTGCGTCCTGTTCGGCGCCATGGCGGGCTACGCCATCGCGCGCCTGCGCTTCCCCGGCCAGCGGCTGCTCTTCACCCTGTTCCTGCTGTCGCTGATGATCCCGGGCGAGGTCAGCGTCGTGCCGATGCTGCTCGGCTTCATCAAGGTCGGCTGGGCGAACACCTACCAGGCGCTGATCCTGCCGACGATCGCCAACGTCTTCAGCGTCTACATTTTCCGCCAGTTCTACCTGAAGTTCCCGGTCGAGCTGGAGGAGGCGGCGCGGATCGACGGCGCCACCGTCTGGACCATCTTCTGGCGCATCGCGCTGCCGCTGGCCCGGGCGCCGGCGATCGCCGCCGCGGTGATCGTCTTCACCCTCAACTGGAACAACTTCCTCTGGCCGCTGCTGGTCACCTTCGACGAGGAGATGAAGACGATGCCGGTCGGCATCGCCGCCTTCGCGCCGGTGATCGGCACCCAGACGCAGCTCGAGGGCTACGCCGTCTCGATGGCCGGCGCCACCCTGCTCAGCCTGCCGAGCCTGCTGCTGTTCCTCTTCCTGCAGAAGTACTTCATCCAGGGCATCACCCAGAGCGGCCTCAAGGGCTAGGGAGTATCCAGATCGTGCGGACGGAGATGTTCATCGCCGGCCAGTGGCGGCCGGCCGCCTCGGGCGCCACCTTCGAGACCATCGACCCGGCGACCGAGCAGCCGATCGCATCGATCGCCCGCGGCGCCGCCGCCGACGTCGACGCCGCCGTGCAGGCGGCCGACGTGGCGATGCGCGGACCCTGGCGCGGCGTCACCCCGGCGGAGCGCGGCCGGCTGCTGGTGAAGCTGGCCGCGGCGATCGCGGCCCGGCGCGACGAGATCGCGCGGCTCGAGACGCTGGATGTCGGCAAGCCGCTCAAGGATTCGCTGGGCGACGTCGACGGCGTGATCGCGACGCTGACCTACAACGCCGGCGCCGCCGACAAGATGCAAGGCGAGACCATCCCGCTCGGGCTCGGCGTCGTCGACTTCACCTGGCTCGAGCCGCTCGGCGTCACCGCCCACATCGTGCCCTGGAACTTCCCGCTCGGCATGGCGATCCGCTCGGCCGCGCCGGCGCTGGCGGCCGGCTGCACCGTCGTGCTGAAGCCGGCCGAGCAGTCGCCGCTCTCCGCCCTGCTGCTCGGCGAGCTCGCCGCCGCGGCAGGGTTTCCGCCCGGCGTCGTCAACGTCGTGCCCGGCTTCGGCGAGGAGGCCGGCGCGGCGCTGGTGCGCCACCCGCTGGTGCGCGGCATCAGCTTCACCGGCTCGGTCGAGACCGGCCGGCTGATCCTTGCCGGCGCCGCCCCCGGCATCAAGCCGAGCGTGCTGGAGCTCGGCGGCAAGAACCCGATGATCGTCTTCCCCGACGCCGATCTCGAGCGCGCCGCCGCCGACGCCGCGGACGGCCTGTTCGGCAATTGCGGCCAGGTCTGCTCCTCCTCCTCGCGCTTCCTGCTGCACCCGGCGATCCGGACCGAGTTCCTCGAGAGGCTGGCGGCGCACGCGGCACGGCTGACCATCGGGCCCGGCATCGAGGATGCCGATCTCGGCCCGCTGGTCTCCGAGGAGCAGCATCGCAAGGTGCTGGGCTACCTCGCCGACGGCAGGGCGGCCGGCGCCCGCCTGGTCTGCGGCGGCGGCCGGCCGGCCCACCTGAAGCGCGGCTACTTCGTCGAGCCGACCCTGTTCGCCGGCGCGACGCCGACGATGCGCATCGCCCGCGAGGAGATCTTCGGGCCGGTCGGCGTCGCCATCGACATCGCCGACGAGGCCGAGGCCGTGGCGATTGCCAACGGGCTGGGCTACGGGCTCGTCGCCGGCGTCTACACCCGCGACATCGGCCGCGCCCTCTCGCTGGCCCAGCGGCTCGAGGCCGGCTCGGTCTGGATCAACGGCTGGTATCTCGGCGGCGTCCAGGCGCCGACCGGCGGCATCAAGGAGAGCGGCATCGGCCGCGAGCGCGGGCTGGCCGGCATCCGCAACTACCTGCAGATCAAGAACGTCGCGATCCGGCTATAGCGCCTCGGTGCGCCAGCCGCCGCCGCGGCGCCGGCGCTCGAGGCCGCCGTCCTCGGCGATGCGGAACAGGTGCACCCAGCCATTGTCGAGCAGCGCCCGCACCTGCGGCTGCCGGGCGAGGATGCGGTCGATGGCGGCCGCCGGTGCCTCGAGCACCGCGCTGAGGCGCAGCGGCTCGTGCATCAGCCGCCGTCCATCATGCAGCGACTGCCAGGGCAGCCCGGCGCGCAGGTCGCCGCCATTGCCCTCGAGCACGCCCAGCGTGCCGACGACGTTGTGCAGCACCTTGTTGCCGCTGCCGAAGGCCGGGTTGTCCACCACCGAGCCGTAGTACTGCAGGTTGATCCAGCTGGCGACGACCAGCGGCGCGGTCAGGATCAGCTCCAGCACCCTGCCCTCGCCGTCCTCGCGCCAGCGATATTCGTGGAGGAAGGCGCGGCCGCCGAGGTCGAGGCCGCGGGTCCGCTCGCGTGGCGCCGCGATGAAGAGGGCGTTGCCGGCGAGGCCCCATTCGGGCCGTGGCTGCGACCAGTCGCGGCCACGCGCGGCGAGCCGCGCCGCCAGCCTGCCGTCGGCGGGCAGGCCGAGCGTCGGGGCGCGCTCCGCCCGGACCCGCGCCGAGGCCTGCTTGAGTGAGGCGGCGAGCCGCGCCAGGTCGGCGGCATGCGAGGCGGGCACGGCCTGGGCATCGAGCAGGGTCAGGGCATCGGTGGTGGTGTCGTGCAGCCCGGCGACGAACCAGCTGTCCTCGGGCACGACGATGCCGCGCCCGGCCAGTCCCGCGCGAACCGCCCGGTCGTTGAGCAGTGCGGCGGCGATCCGGGCGTTCACCGCGCCGCTCTGGCCGCCGCAGGCGCCGCAATCGAGGCCGGCGGCGTGCGGGTTGTTTGCGCTGCTGCTGCCATGGCCGGCGAGCAGCACCAGCCGGGCGAAGCCGTGGGTCAGTGACATGCCGCGCAGCATCGCCTCGGCCGCTGCCACCCGCTGCGCGGATCGAGCCCGGCGGCCGCGAGCGGCGCCGCGCTCCGCCCCGGCGCCGAGCGTCCCCCGAGGCCGAAGGTCCGGCCCAGCAGCTTGCCGGCATGGATCAGGCCGGCGGTCTCGACGAAGGCGAAGGACGACACCGCCCCCAGCTTGAAGGCGCGCCAGGCGGTCGCCGCGCGGCCGCGCGCCAGCCTCCGCTCGAGCTCCCACCGCCCAGCCACCTCCTCGATCCTGATGGCCGGGGCGAGCAGCACCGGGCAGTGCGGCGTGGCGTGCTCCGCGCCGAGCGGGACATGCTCCACCGGCAGCCCGAAGAAGCCGGCGAAGCCGAGGGTCCGGATCTCGGGGCCGGCCGCCTCGAGCGCCCGCCGATAGGGCTCGGAGCGGACGTCGATGCAGAACACCACCTGCAGCGCCGGCCGGGCCGGCATCGCCACGGCGGCAGCGACGTCCGCCAGCGGCGCCAGCAGCACCCGGCGGCGGGCCCGCTCATAGGCATCCTGCAGTACCAGGGCGAGCCGCAGCGCGAGATCCGGCCCGGCCCGCCCGGCGGTGCCGGCGGCAACCAGCGCGCTGCGCCAGGCCGACCGGAAGCGCTCGTCCCGCCGCCCCTGGAACAGCGCGTAGTCCCACGCCGTCCGGATTGCCAGCAGCTCGGTCATTATCTCATCGGGCCGGCCGCGCAGCTCGCTCTCACCGACCCGGTGTCGGGCATAGGCCGCCCAGCCCCGGATGTCGAACAGCGCGCGGTGGAGATAGTCCTCGAGCGCGGGCAGCGGCACGCCGAGGGCGGCCGCGACCGCGGCGACCGCCGCCGCCGGCTCGGCTGGCAGCGCGGCGACCGCGCGGCGGAACCCGGCGACGCCCGCGACCTCCGCCGTGCGGTCGTGGCGCATCGCGGCGCGCCAGGCCGGCCACGGCGCGCCACCCTGGCCGGGCAGCGGCCAGACCGCCTGCCCGCGGTCGAACCAGGCGGCGCACCATTTCGAGATCTCGTCGATCATCAGGGTGGCGCGCGACAGCCGCCGGCCATCCCCGGTGAGCCGGTCGATCGTCTCCGCGACGCTCGGCATCGCCGCGGCGCCCGGCGCAGCATCCGCCGCATCGGCCAGCGCCAGCCGCAGGCCGGCGGCGGAGGTCGGCAGGCCGGCCGGCGCCTCGGACAGCGCCGCCTCGAGATCGGCGTCGGTCACCGCGCCCGTCGCAAGCGCCTCGCGGTAGAAGCCGAGGGGCATCACCATGCCGGCCCCGGTCACCCGGCGCAGCGCCGCGCAGGCCTCGTCGAAGGGCCGCTCTGCGAATCCGAGGAACGGGTTGACGGCGACGAACCGCTGCAGCGGCCAGAGCGGTGCGATCCGCCGGCAGGCGCCGGCGATCGCGGCCGCGACCATGTCGGGTGCCGCCACCTCGGTGGCGACGGCGAGATGTGGCGCGACGGCGTTCATGCGGATGCCCCTTGCGGCGCGACCTTGGGCCACCAGCGCGCGACGAGCCGGTTGGCCAAGGTGTTGAGATAGAGCCCGTTGAGCAGATGGATGTGCAGCGCGGTGCCCCAGGCGCCGCGCCGGTGGGGCGGCACGCCCTGCAGGATCGCCACGCCCGCGAAGCCGGCGACGGTCAGCGCAGCGACGATCAGCCCGACCGCGCCGCGTGGCGGGGCCGGCGGCAGCACGCCGCCGACGAGGCCCAGCGCGCCGAGCTGCAGCCCGCCATAGCCGGCGAGGACGATTGCCGCGAAGATTGCGCTGCGCCCGGCGCCGCAGCCCGCCTCGCCCGCCGCCGCGACCAGCATCGAGGCCCCCAGCAGCAGGATGGCGACGAGCGCGAAGGCGGCCGGCCGGTCGAGCGGGCTGGCGCCAAGCGCCGCCGCCGCGGCCAGCGCCAGCGTCAGCAGCACCACCGCCGCCAGGGCCGCCGACCGCGGGCGCGGCAGCCCGACGCGGCGCGGCGCGCCCCGCTCCGCGGCGCTGCCGGCCGAGAGGAAGGCGTGCGCCTTGTAGAGCGAGTGCGCGACGATGTGGAGCAGCGCGGCCGGGAACGCCCCCAGGCCGCATTGCAGCATCATGAAGCCCATCTGCCCGATCGTCGACCAGGCGAGCGACTGCTTCACCGCGCTCTGCGTCAGCATCACCAGCGAGCCGAGCAGCGCGGTCAGGCCGCCGACGATGGCCAGCAGGTCGAGCGCCGTCCCGGACAGGGTCACCAGACCGGCCAGCCGGAGTACCAGGAACCCGCCGGCATTGATGATCCCGGCATGGAGCAGCGCCGAGACCGGGGTCGGCGTTTCCATCACCTCGAGGAGCCAGCCATGCACCGGAAGCTGCGCCGACTTGAGCATCGCGCCGAGCGCCACCAGCAGGGCGGCGGCCGCCGCGGCGCCGGATTGGCCCCCGGCCCGGTGCAGCGCCGCGGCGCCGTCCAGCACGGTCGCGAGGTCGAGCGAGCCGAAGGCGTGGTAGACGAGGACGAGCGCCGCGATCAGGCAGAGATCGCCGGCCCGGCTGACGACGAACTTCTTGCGCGCGGCCAGCACGGCGCCCGGCCGGTCGGGGTAGAACACCAGGAGCCGATGCAGCGCCAGGCTCGTGCAGATCCAGGCGGCGACCAGCTGCAGCAGGTTGCCGGACAGCACCAGCAGCAGCACGGCGGCGAGCGTCAGGCAGAGCCAGCGGGTGAAGCGGCGATGGCCGGGATCGCCGTCGAGGTAGTTGCGGCTGAAGGCGAGCACCACGAAGCCGACCAGCGCCACCAGGCAGAGCATCACCGCGCCGAGCGCGTCGCAATAGACGGAGATGCCGATCCCGGCGATCCCGATCGTCCCGCTGTCGAGCGTGCCGAGCGCGGCGACCGCGCCGGCGCCGCCGATCGCCACCGCCAGGCCCGCCGCCGCCGCCGCGGTGCCGAGGCGGGCCGCTGCGGCCGGCGAGGCCGCACGCGCCGTCGCGGCGGCGGCGAGCATGGGGGCGAGCGGCGCCAGCAGCAGCAGCCAGGCGAGCGGCGAGGTCATGGGATCGTCTCCGGCGAGAAGCGACCAACCTCTTAGGGCTTGCCTCCGGTTAGATAAAATACAAAGAATTCAACGGATCGTTCTATCCGGTGAAAGCTTATCGGCATGGCGGCTCTCAACTTCCACCATCTCCGGCTGTTCCGCGCGATCGCCCAGGAAGGCGGGCTGACGCGCGCCGCCGGGCAGCTGCATCTCTCGCAGTCCGCCCTCTCGGTGCAGCTGCAGAAGCTCGAGCAGCAGCTCGGCCATGCGCTGTTCGAGCGCCGCGGCCGGCGGCTGGAGCTGACCGAGGCCGGGCGGATCGCGCTCGACTACGCCGACACGGTGTTCCAGGCGGGCGACGAGCTGGTCAGCACGCTGCGCGGGCAGCCCGGCTCCAGCCGGCAGGTGCTGCGGGTGGGCGCGCTCACCACGCTGTCGCGCAACTTCCAGCTCGAGTTTCTCGGCCCGCTGCTGCGCCGGCCCGAGGTCGAGCTGGTGGTCCGCTCCGGAGCGATGCGCGAGCTGCTCGCCGCGCTGGAGGCGCAGACGCTCGACGTCGTGCTCGCCAACGCCGCGGTGCGGCGCGACGCCCGCACCGATCTCTACAGCCACCTGCTCGACGAGCAGCCGGTCAGCCTGGTGGGGCGGCCGCGGCGCGGGGCGCGGCGCTTCCGCTTCCCCGACGACCTGCGCACCCATCCGGTGCTGCTGCCGAGCCTCGACAGCGACCTGCGCATCGCCTTCGACCGGGTGCTGGCGCAGGCCGGCATCCGGCCAACCATCCTCGCCGAGGTCGACGACATGGCCATGCTGCGGCTGCTGGCCCGGGAGAGCGACGGCGTCACGCTGGTGCCGCCGATCGTCGTGCGCGACGAGCTGAGGAGCGGCTCGCTGGTCGAGCGCTGCCGCATCCCCGGCCTCGTCGAGAGCTTCCACGCCATCCTGCGCAGCCGGCGGTTTCCCAACCCGCTGCTGGCCGAGCTGCTGCCGCGGGCAGGCTGAAACCGATGCCCGGACCCTATCGCGACGCCGTCATCGCGCTCGGCACGATACACGGCAAGGAGCGCGCCATCGCCCGGCCGTTCGCCCGCCGGCTCGGCGCCGCGCTGCTGTTGCCGGATGGCATCGACACCGACGCCTACGGCACCTTCACCGGCGAGATCGAGCGCTACGGCACCATGGTTGAGGCCGCCCGTGCCAAGGCGCAGCTGGCGATCGAGCGGACCGGGCTGCCGCGCGGGCTCGCCAGCGAGGGCAGCTTCCAGCCGCATCCCCTCATTCCCGGGCTGGTCCGCGGCACCGAGCTGGTGCTGTTCCTGGACCGCGAGCGCGACCTTGAGATCCGCGACTCCGTGGTGACGCAGCGCACGAACTACGCCAGCCGGCCGGCCGCGCCGGAGGAGGACGTCGACGGCTTCCTCGGGCTGATCGGCTTCCCCCGGCACGCGCTGGTGGTGACGCCGCACCGGCCGATCGGGGTGCAGCCGGCGCGCAAGGGCATCGCCGACCGGGCGGCACTCGCGGCGGCGATCGCGGCGGCAGGGGCCGCGTCCTTCGACGGCCGGGCGCTGCTGGTCACCGACATGCGCGCCCATCTCAACCCGACGCGCATGGCGGTGATCCGGGCCGCCGCCGACCGCCTTGCGCGCCGCATCGCGACCCCCTGCCCGGCCTGTGCGCGGCCGGGCTTCGGGCTGCTCGAGATCGAGCGCGGCCAGCCCTGCGCCGCCTGCGGCGGAGCTACGGCGCTGCTCGCGGCCGAGATCGACGGCTGCGTGGGGTGTGGCCACCGCCGCCGGCGGCCGCGCGCCGGCAGCGCCGACCCGCGGCACTGCCCGCAGTGCAATCCGTGAGCCGTCGCGGAGGCGCCTACTCCGCCGCCGCCTCGCCCGGGCGCGGCCGGCCGACCACCGGCACCGCCGCCGGCTCGTGGCTGAACTTTCCCAGCGGCTCCCAGGCGCGGTAGTACTGGAAGGGCACGCGCGCCTGCGGCGCCTGATGCAGGGCGAGCGCAGCGCGCAGCGGCCAGTAGGGATCGCGCAGCAGCTCGCGGGCGAGCAGCACCAGGTCGGCGCGGCCGTTGCGCACGATCTCGTCGGCCTGCATCGGCTCGGTGATCATGCCGACCGCGGCGGTCGGCACCTCGGCGCCGCGCCGCACCGCCTCGGCCGCCGGCACCTGGTAGCCGGCGCCCATCGGGATGCGGGCCTGGGCGGCGTTGCCGCCGGAGCTGCAATCGACCAGGTCGACACCCTCGGCCTTGAGCCGGCGGGCAAGCGCGATGCTGTCCTCGACCGTCCAGCCGCCCTCGACCCAGTCGGTGGTCGAGATGCGGCAGAGCAGCGGCTTGTCCTCGGGCCATTCCTGGCGTACCGCGCGGGTCACCTCGAGGATCAGCCGGATGCGGTTCTCGAAGGTTCCGCCGTAGGCGTCCTCGCGCTTGTTGGCGAGCGGCGAGTAGAAGCTGTGCAGCAGGTAGCCGTGCGCGCCGTGGATCTCGACGATGTCGAAGCCGGCCTCGGCCGCACGGCGGGCCGCCGCGGCGAAGGCGGCGACGACGGTGCGGATGTCGTCCGCTGTCATCGCCTTCGGCGCGACCGCCGGCGTGTCGAACGGGATGGCGCTCGGCCCGATCGTCTCCCAGGCGCCCTCGTGCGGCTCCAGCCAGCGATAGGGCAGGCCGGCGGCGGCGGCCTCCCAGGGTGGCACCGTGCTCGCCTTGCGCCCGGCATGGGCGATCTGGATGGCGGCGGCCGCGCCCTGCTGCCTCATGAAGGCGACGATGCGCGCCAGGAACTCGACATGGGCGTCGCTCCAGATGCCGAGGTCCGCGGGCGAGATGCGGCCTCGCGGCTCGACCCCCGCCGCCTCGATCATCACCATGCCGGCGCCGCCCGCCGCCCGGCTGCCGAGATGGACGAGGTGCCAGTCGTTGGCGAAGCCGTCGGTCGAGCTGTACTGGCACATCGGCGAGACGCCGATGCGGTTGCGCAGGGTGACCGAGCGGAGCGTCAGCGGGTCGAAGAGATGCGGCATCGAGAGTCCTCCGGAAGGGCGCGAGGCAGCCGGGTCAGATCAGGCCGCCATTGATGTGGATGACTTGGCCGGTGACGTAGGCCGCCGCCGGCGAGGCGAGGAAGGCGACGAGGTCGGCGACCTCCTCGGGCTCGCCGAGCCGGCCGAGCGGCACCTTGGCGGCGAGGTCGCGCCATTCCGCCGGGCTCAGCACCGGCTCGGTGCCGGCCTGCTTGCGGATCAGCCCGGGCGCCACCGCGTTCACCGTGACGCGGTCGGGGGCGGCCTGCACCGCGACGGCGCGCACCATCGCCTCGAGCCCGGCCTTGGCCGCGGCCGAGGCGGGGAACACCGGGTAGTCGGCGCGGAAGACATGGGCGTTGTGCGTGCTGATCGCGATCAGCCGCGCATGCGTGCCGCGCCGCAGATGCGGCAGGCCGGCGGTCGCCAGCTCGAAGAAGCCGGCGGTGACCACCGCCAGCACGTAGTCGAGACCGGCCCGGTCGAGCGCGCCGATCGGCCGGCGGTCGGGGAAGCCGGCATTGGCGACCAGCACGTCGAGCCCGCCGAAGGCCGCGACCGTGGCCTCGACCAGCCGCCCGGCGACGGCCGGCTCGGCGAGGTCGCCGAGCGCGATCTCAGCCGCCGCGCCGGCCGCCCGCACCTCCGCGGCGACCGCCTCGCAGCCCGCCTTGTTGTGCTTGGCATGGAGCAGCAGCCCGACCCCGGGCCGGGCCAGCTTGCGGGCGATGGCGGCGCCGATGCCGCTGCCCGCCCCGGTCACCAGGATGGCGCGCATCGCCGCTATCTCACCTCGAAGCCGTGGGCATAGGGGTCGCGATCGTCGACGAAGATGGTGTTGAGCCCGGTCATCCGCGCCCAGCCGGCGATGCTCGGCCGGATCGCCGGCCGGTTGCCGACGCTGGCGGTGCCCTCGACGCGGCCGTGGAACAGGCTGCCGATGATGCTCTCATGGACGAAGTCGTCGCCGGGACCGAGCTTGCCCTTGGCGGCGAGCTGGGCCATCCGCGCCGAGGTGCCGGTGCCGCAGGGCGAACGGTCGATCGCGCCCTCGCCGTAGAACACCGCGTTGCGGGCATGGGCGCCGGCGGCGCGCGGCTTGCCGGTCCACAGCAGGTGGCTGACGCCGCGGATCGTCGGGTTCTCCGGATGCACCACCTCGATCGCCTGGTTCAGCCGTTCGCGCAGGATCGGGCTCAGGCGCAGGATGTCCCCGACCGAGAGATCGGCGAGGTCGCCGTAGTTCTTCTGTGGCTCGACGATGGCGTAGTAGTTGCCGCCATAGGCGATGTCGACGGCGAGCTCGCCGCGCCCGGGGCAGTCGACCGTGACGCCCTCGGCATGCAGGTAGCTCGGCACGTTGAAGATCCGCACCCGCTCGACGTGGCGGCCGTTGCGCTCGAGCTCGGCGCGCACCAGCCCGGCCGGGGTGTCGAGCATCGCGACGTTCTCGTCGCGCGGCCGGATCAGCCCGTGCTCGATGCCCATCGTGACGGTGCCGATGGTGCCGTGGCCGCACATCGGCAGGCAGCCGGAGGTCTCGATGAAGAGGATCGCGATGTCGCAGTCCGGCCGGGTCGGCGGGTAGAGGATCGAGCCCGACATCATGGCGTGGCCGCGCGGCTCGAACATCAGCGCCGTGCGCACCCAGTCGTGGTGGCGCAGGAAGTCCTGCCGCTTCTCGCTCATGGTGCTCCCGACCAGCTGCGGCCCGCCGCCGGCCACCAGCCGCACGGGGTTGCCGCAGGTATGGCCGTCGATGCAGAAGAAGCTGTAGGCGCCCATGGGAGGTCCGATCCGCTGCCGGTTGCCGGGCCTGATTATCGTCCCCGCCCGGCCGGCACAAGGGGGCCGGGTCAGCCGAAGTGGAAGGGACCCGGGAAGCTGTCGGTCAGGGCGGTGTGGGTGGCGATGCCGCCTTCGGCCGTCCAGAGATGGAGATGGAAGCCCGGCGGCTCGAGGCTGAAGCTCGGCTCCTCGTCGGGCCGCAGCGCCAGGGTGAGCTGGTGCGCCGTCGAGGGCGCGACGCTGGCCGGCGTGCCGCCGACCCGGCCGTGGATCGCGCGATGGACGTGGCCGGCCAGCACGCGCTCGACCTGGGGATGGCGGGCGAGCAGCGCCGCCAGGCGGCCGGGCTCGGCGAGCGCCATGCCGTCCATGTGCCCGATGCCGGTCTGGAACGGCGGATGGTGCATGAACAGCAGGGTCGGCCGCTGCGGCTGCTCGTCGAGGCGGGCCGCCAGCCAGTCCAGCCGCTCGCCGCAGAGGCTGCCGCCGGGATGGCCGGGCACGGTGCTGTCGAGCCCGATCAGCCGCAGCGGCCAATCCTCCACCGTGTAGTGCAGGAAGTCGCCCGCGGCCGGCAGGTAGCCGTCATCGGCGAAGGCGGCGCGCAGCGGGGCTCGCGAATCGTGGTTGCCCGGCACGACGAACAGCGGCGCGCGCAGCGGCGCCAGGATGCGCCTGAGATGCGCGTACTCCGCCGGCGAGCCGCCATCGACCAGGTCGCCGGTGGCCAGGATGACGTCGGGATGCGGGTCGAGCGCCACCAGCGTCGCCACCGCCCGCCTCAGGCAGCCGGCGGAATCGACCTGCCCCATCAGCGGCCCCTCGTCGGCCAGGATGTGCAGGTCGGTGATCTGGGCGATGAGCATCCCGCAGCTTGGACGGGACCGCCCGCAGGATCAATCACTGGATGATGACGGCCTTCGGCTCGCACCGACCCCGTGCTTCGACACGCCCGGCACGAGGCGGGAGAGATCGCGCGCGTCCCCCTTGCCGCGTCGCGGGCTCGTCGAAGGGCGAGGTCGGCACGGCGCCGGCCCCCTACGCCTCGCCCCGCTCCAGCCGCAGCGCGGCGGCAAGCGCCTCGAGCAGGTCGCGGGTGCCGCGCTCGCGGCTGCCGGCGTCGTCGTAGCCGTCGAGGAAGGCGGCCTGCTCGGTGAAGGTGAGCTTCGTCCCCGTCCCGGCCGGCGCCAGCTCGACCGTGGCCAGCGACACCGAGATGCGGCGGTCGTCGAGATGCAGGTCGTAGCTGTAGATGATCCGCCGGTCCTGCACGATGTCCTGGTAGCGCGCCTCGAAGCTGTGGATCGGCCCGCCCTGGGGCCCGCCCCGGCTGATCTCGCGGCCGCCGACGCGGAAGTCCATCGTCGCCTCCCTGCTGCCCCATTCGGCGGGCCCGCCGAACCAGCGCGCCTTGGCGACCGGATCGGCGAAGGCGTGGAAGACGCGCGCCGGCGAGGCCTCGTAGGTCCGCTCGATGACGAAGGTCGCGTGCTTCACGAAATGCCCGGGCATGCTCATCTCCCCTTCCGCGGTGTCTCCGCCTCGCCGGCGGTGGCGTCGAGATAGGCGCCGAGCCGGTCGAGCCGCGCCTCCCACAGCGCCCGCCGCTCGGCGATCCAGCGCTCGGCGGCCTGCAGCGCGGCGGGCTCGATGCGGCAGGTGCGCACGCGGCCCGCCTTCTCCGATCGCACCAGCCCGCTCGCCTCCAGCATCCGGAGATGCTGCAGCACTGCCGGCAGCGACATGGCGAGCGGCCGTGCGAGCTCGCCGACCGAGGCCGGGCCGCGGCTCAGCCGTTCCACCATCTGCCGGCGCGCCGGATCGGCCAGCGCCTGGAACGTCAGGTCGAGGACGGCCTGTTGGTTAGGCATACACTTAACTAACCATCGGGCCGCCGGTTGTCAATCCTTGCCGCGCCAGCGCGTCGATCAGCGCCACGGCGGCGTCCATCTCGGCGGTGATCACGACCACCAGGTCGCCGGCCCTCGCCTCCGCGAAGATGCGGCGCAGAGCCGCGTCCTCGGCAGCGATGCACAAGATGCGGTCGGGCGGCACCCCACCCTCGAGCAGCCCGTCGCGCAGCGTCCTCTCGACCAGGCCCGCTTCGGGGGGCGGTCGCCGCGCCCAGCTCGTGCAGACATGCAGGTCGAAGGTGCCGGCGAGCGCGCGGCCGGTGTCCCGGATCAGGCTCTGCGACATCTGTCCGGAAGCCATGACATGGACCAGCCGGCGCCCCGTGGTCGGCATCGAGCGGGCGGCGGCCGCCAGCTCCGCGGTCGCCTCGCGGCCGGTGGCGTGATCGAGGATGACCCGGAACGGCAGCCGGTCGACGACGCTGAACCGCCCCTCCGAGTCGGCGAGGCTGGGGCCGAAGGCGTGCAGCGCGTCGCGGATCGACCCGGCCGGGACCCGCAGCGCGTCGGCGATGGCGACGGCGAACAGCGCGTTCCAGACCTTCCCGCCATGGCGGCCGCCCAGCGTCGCCGGGATGGCGGCGAGGTCGACCAGGCCCTCCGCGATGCCGTTCTCGACGCGGACGATGCGGCCGTCCTCCAGGGTCACGACGCGGCCGCCGGAGTCCCGGTGCGCGCGCAGCGCCGCAGCGTCGGGGCGGCGGCCGACCAGCACGATGCGCCCGGCCGCCGTCCGCTCCCGCATCGCCAGGCACAGCGGATCCTCGGCGTTGAGCACCAGCGTCTCGCGGCTGCGGCGGGCGACGATCGCCTTGATGGCGGCGAGATCCTCGCGGCCGCCGATGCCGTCCGCCCCGACATGATTGTCGGAGACGTTGAGGACGGCGCCCACCGTGCAGTCGTCGAGCACCATCCCTTCCTTGAGAAGGCCGCCCCGCGCCAACTCGAAGACGCCGGCCTCGACCCGCGCGTCGAGCAGCAGTTCCCGCGCGAACCGGCCGCCCGCGCAGTCGCCGGCCCGCAGCCGCTCCGTCCCGAGCCGGACGCCGGTGGTCGTGCATCGCCCGACCGTCAGCCCGCTCGCGGCGAGGATCCGCGCCACCATGTTGGCGGTCGTGGTCTTGCCCAGGCTGCCGGTGATGGCGCAGGTCGGGATGCGTCCGTCGGTGCCGCGCGGGAACAGCCGGCGCAGGCTGTCGGCCGCCGGCGCGCTGCCGGCCGGACCGGGCACCTGGCGGCCGTGGCTGCCCTGCCCCAGCTGCAGCGCCTCGCCGGGAATGGCGCGCCGATAGCACGGTATCCCCTGCCGCGCCGCCGCGCGCGCGACCGCGAGCGTGGCCGGCCGCAGGGCGAAGCGCAGGGCAGCCTCGCGGAAGGCGGCGCACGCGGGGCCGGCTGGCCCGGGGTCCCCGGCAGGATCCCCGGCACCCGGCCGGGAAGCCTCGAGCACGGCGCAGGACAACGCCCAGGTACGCTCCCCCAGCTCCGGATGCTCGCAGCGCAGGAACAGCCGGACGCGGCCGGCCTGCCAGCCGATCACGGTGGCACCGGGCGGCGCGACCGACCAGGGCGCCAGCAGGCCGGCGGCAAGCCGCAGCAGCGGCCCCGGCATCGCCGGGCGGCCTCGTGCGGCAGCCGCGAGCCAGCGCTCCTGCAGCGCGGCGAAGCCGAGCCCCTCGAGCAGCCGCCGGAGCCGCTCCGGCGACAGCTCGATCGCTGCGTCGCCGGCCGGCAGCGGCGCGAGGTCGTCCTCGATGACCAGGCCGCTGGCATCGTCGTGCAGGTTCGGGCCGGTCAGGAACCGGCGGCCGACGATCGGCATTCGGCACCGCGCGCTGCGCCGCTCCAGCACCGGGCGGCGGCGCTACGGTAGTCCATCGCCGAAGCTGCCGGCAGCCTCCTTGCGGGCCGCACCCCGACGACCATTCCCCCCGTGACAGCGCGCCCCAGGGTGTCGATGATGCGCCGGTCAGCGGAGGAGACGGGATGCGCATCGAACGCGTGACGAAGCTCGGCGCCAAGCTGGGCGAGAGCCCGGTCTGGTCGGTCGCCGAGCAGGCGCTCTACTGGGTCGACATCACCGGCTGCGCGCTGCACCGGCTCGATCCGGCGACGGGCGCCGACCGCAGCTGGAGCCTGCCGGAGGAGATCGGCTGCTTCGCGCTCCGCCGGCAGGGCGGCTTCGTCGTCGGGCTGCGCCACGGCATCGCATTCCTCGATCCAGCGACCGGCGCGCTCGAGCGGCTGGCCGATCCCGAGGCCGACAAGCCGGGCAACCGCTTCAACGACGGCACGGTCGACAATGACGGGCGGCTGTGGGCCGGCACGATGAGCACGGAGACGCCCGCGACGGTGCCGCAGGGCACCTTCTACCGCTTCGATCCGGACCGCCGGATCCACCGCTTCTTCGACGGCATCTTCACCACCAACGGGCTGGCCTTCAGCCCCGACGGACGCACCATGTACTTCTCGGACTCCAACCCCGGCGTGCGCACGGTCTGGGCCTGCGACTACGATCGCGACAGCGGCGTGCCGCGCAACCGCAGGGTCTTCGTCGACACCCACGACCTGCCGGGCCGGCCGGACGGCGGCAATTGCGACGCCGACGGCTGCTACTGGATGTCCGCCATCGACAGCGGCCAGATCATGCGCTTCACGCCCCAGGGCAAGCTCGACCGCGCCATCACCCTGCCGGTCGCCTGCCCGACCAAGGTGGCCTTCGGCGGGCGCGCCCTCGACACGATGTTCGTGACGTCGCTGACCCGGCCGGGGCGCACCGACCTCGGCGCCGATTCCGGCGAGGTCTTCGCGATCCACGGTGCCGGCATCGCCGGCATCGAGACGCCGCTGTTCGCGGGATGAGCGGCCAGCCGAAGCGGCCGGCCGGCGCGACCGGGACCGGCCTGGCCGGCGGGCTCACCCACTATGGCGACCCCGCCTTCTCGCTCTATCTCCGGCGCTCCTTCGCCAAGTCGATGGGCTACAGCGAGGCGATGCTCGGCCGCCCGGTGGTCGGCATCGCCTATACGCCCTCCGGCTTCAACAACTGCCACCGCCACTTCCCGGAGCTGCTCGAGGCGGTGAAGCGCGGCGTGCTGGCCGGCGGCGCCCTGCCGCTCGAGTTCCCCACCATCTCGCTCGGCGAGGCCTATCTCACCCCGACCAGCCTGAAGTTCCGCAACCTGATGGCGATGGACACCGAGGAGATGATCCGCGCCCAGCCGATGGATGCGGTGGTGCTGATGGGCGGCTGCGACAAGACCGTGCCGGCGCAGCTGATGGGGGCGCTCTCCGCCGACAAGCCGGCGGTGCAGCTGGTCGCCGGCCCGATGATGACCGGCTCCTATGGCGGCGAGCGGCTCGGCGCCTGCACCGACTGCCGGCGCTTCTGGGCGCGCTTCCGCGCCGGCCAGATCGACGAGACGGAGATCGGCCGCATCGAGGACAACCTCGCCACCACCACCGGCACCTGCGCCGTGATGGGCACCGCCAGCACGATGGCCTGCATCGCCGAGGCGCTCGGCATGGCGCTGCCCGGCTCGGCGGCGATCCCGGCCGTGCATGCCGACCGGCTGCGCTGCGCCGAGGCGACCGGGCTGGTCGCCGCCGGGCTGGCCGGCAGCGACCGCCGGCCGAGCCGCATCGTCACCGCCGCTTCGGTCGAGAACGCGCTGCGCGTGCTGCTCGCCATCGGCGGCTCGACCAACGCGGTGATCCATCTCGCGGCGATCGCCGGCCGCGCCGGCCTGCCCCTGTCGCTGGAGCGGCTGAACCAGCTCTCCGACGGCACCCCGGTGCTGGTCAACCTCAAGCCGGTGGGCAGCCACTACATGGAGGATTTCCATGCCGCCGGCGGGCTCGACGGCGTGCTGCGGGCGCTGGCTCCGCTGCTCCATCTCGACTGCCCGACGGTGACCGGCGAGACGCTGGGCGAGCGGCTGGCGCGGCCGCCGGCGCGCCCGGTCGACCATCGCATCGTGCGGCCGGCCGAAGACCCGATCGAGCCGGTCGGCGGACTGGTCGCACTGTTCGGCAGCCTGGCGCCGGGCGGCGCCATCCTGAAGCGCTCGGCCGCCGACCCCGCGCTGTTCGAGCGCACGGCGCGGGCGGTGGTCTTCAAGGACCTCGCCGACCTCGCCGCCCGCATCGACGACCCGGCGCTGGACGTCACGGCCGAGGATGCGCTGGTGCTGCAGAATGCCGGCCCGACCAGCCCGGCGGCCATGCCCGAGGCCGGCTACCTGCCGATCCCGCGCAAGCTGGCGGCCGCCGGCGTCAAGGACATGATCCGCATCTCCGACGCGCGGATGAGCGGCACCGCCTTCGGCACGGTGATCCTGCACGTCACGCCGGAAGCGGCCGCCGGTGGCCCGCTGGCGCTGGTCGAGACCGGCGACCGCATCCGCCTCTCGGTCGCCGGGCGCCGCCTCGACCTGCTGGTCGACGCCGCCGAGCTCGAGCGCCGGCGGCAGCGCTGGACCGCCGAGGCCGCGCAGCGGCCGCCGGCCGAGCGCGGCTATGCCAGCCTCTACCAGGCCCACGTGCTGCAGGCCGACGCCGGCTGCGACTTCGACTTCCTCACCGCCAGGGGGCGGACGCAGGGGCTCTGACCGACGGCGCCCGCCTGGCCGTCATTCCGGTTTTCGCCGGGATGACGATGGAGCGCCGGATTGTTGACACGGACCACACAGCGCGGGAGGCCACCCATGACGAGCCCGAAGCAGTCCCCGGAGCCCGAGGCAATCGTCTTCGCCGCCGACGGCGGCGTCCCGAACAATCCCCGGCTGCCGCTGCTGCTCTATCGCGGCGTGCTGTCCCTCGAAGGCGACGCCGCCAAGGCCTGCCTCGACCGTTTCGCCGGCCACGGCTGGACGGCCGGCTGGCGCAACGGGATCTTTTCCTACCACCACTTCCACACCCGCTCGCACGAGGTGCTCGGCATCGTGCGCGGCGAGGCGCGCGTCCGCTTCGGCGGGCCGGGCGGGCGCACCGTGGCGGTGTCGGCGGGCGATGTCGTCGTGGTGCCGGCCGGGGTCGGCCACAAGAACGAGGGCGGGAGCGCCGACCTGCTGGTGGTCGGCGCCTACGCCGACGGCCGCGAGCCCGATCTCTGCCGCGGCGACGAGGCCGCGAAACCTGGGCATATCACGGCCATCGCAGCGGTGCCGCTGCCCGGCGCCGATCCGGTCGCGGGCAGCGGCGGCCGCTGATGCAGCGCTGGCGCTGAGCGCTCCAACGCCCGGCCCTCATGCCGCCATCCTCGGGCATGAGGGCCGATGCGGTCAGTCGGTCAGACCGACTCCTTCAGCTCCTTGGCGGGGCGGAAGGCGATCTTCTTGCTCGCCTTGATCTTGATCTGCTCGCCGGTCGCCGGGTTGCGGCCCATGCGGGCCGGCCGCTTGCGCACCTGGAAGATGCCGAGCGCGGGCACGCGGATCTTGTCGCCCTTCTTGAGATGCTTGCCGATCAGGCCGACCAGATCGCCGAGCACCTCGTTGGTGGTGCCCTTGGGCAGCTCATGCTTTTCCGCCAGCGTGGCGGCAAGCTGCTTCAGCGTCACCGTCGGCGTCGTCGTCTTGGCGCCGGCAGCGGCCTTCGCGGTCGTGGGGCTCTTAGCCATGATGGATATCCCGTTTCCTCAGTGATTTGTGGGCGCGGAAGGTACAGGCAAGGCTAAGCACAATTCAACCGGCGAGCCTAGAGGCAGCTTGGGGACGCTGCGAGGCGCTTGCGAGAAACCCGCGCCGCATCGGCGTTTCTGCGAGGTAAGCGATTGTCGTTTCTCGATTTTTGCCGATAAATCGCGGCTTTCCTCATGCTGCGCCGGAGCCGCCCCAGCGCGCGTCGCGAGGCGGCCCGCTCCGCCGCCGCCGCGCCCGCCGCCCGCGAATCGGGCGAATCGCCCAGCTCTCCGGCGCATCTCCGGCGCATCTCCGGCCCATCCCGCGGCCCTTCCCCGCCTCCGCCGGGCGCGCTATAGCATGCGGCCCCGGACCGTCCCGACGCCCCGACGACCGGCGCCTGACGACCGACGAGGAGAAGCGAGAATGCCAAGCTACCGGATCGCCGTCATCCCGGGCGACGGCATCGGCCACGAGGTGGTGCCGGAAGGGATCCGCGTGCTCGAGGCGGCGGGCCGCCGCTTCGGCATTGACTTCGCCTGGGACCATCTCGACTGGGGCTGGGGCCACTGGCGCCAGCACGGCCGCATGATGCCGGAGGACGGGCTGCAGCGGATCCGCGGCCACGACGCGATCTTCCTCGGCGCGGTCGGCTGGCCGGGCGTGCCCGACCATCTTTCGCTCTGGGGCCTGCTGATCCCGATCCGCCGCGAGTTCAACCAGTACGTCAACCTGCGGCCGGTGCGCATGCTGCCGGGCGTCGTCTCGCCGCTCGCCGGGCGGACCCGCGACGACATCGACATGGTGATCGTGCGCGAGAACGTCGAAGGCGAGTACTCGCAGATCGGCGGCCGGCTCTATGCCGGCACCGAGGACGAGCTGGCGATGCAGGAATCGGTGTTCACCCGCCGCGGCGTCGACCGCATCCTGCGCTTCGCCTTCGAGCTCGCCCAGTCCAGGCCGAAGCGACATCTGACCTCGGCGACCAAGTCCAACGGCATCGTCCACACCATGCCCTACTGGGACGAGCGCTTCGCGGCGATGAAGCCGGCCTTTCCCGGCGTGCGGACCGACCAGTACCACATCGACATCCTGACCGCGCACTTCGTGCAGCATCCCGACTGGTTCGACGTGGTGGTGGGATCGAACCTGTTCGGCGACATCCTCTCCGACCTCGGGCCGGCGGTGGCCGGCTCGCTCGGCGTCGCGCCCTCGGCCAACATCAACCCGGAGCGCGCCTTCCCCTCGATGTTCGAGCCGGTGCACGGCTCCGCCCCCGACATCGCCGGCCAGGGCATCGCCAACCCGATCGGCCAGATCTGGTCCGGCGCCATGATGCTCGACCATCTCGGCCACGCCGATGCCGCCGCGGCCATCGTGGCCGCCATCGAGCAGGTCAGCGCCGATCCCGCCACCCGCACCCGCGACCTCGGCGGCCGCGCGACCACCGAGGCCTGCGGCAAGGCCATCGCCGCAGCGATCGGTTAGGCGAAAATCTCCCTTTCCCGCTGATCGCGGGAGAGGGGTGTTACGCCGCCTGCTTCCGGCGCAGGCCGGCGAAGCCCGGCCCGTCGACGTCGAGGCCGGCGGCGCGCAGCTCGTCGACCAGCGTCGCCACTGCGTCCTGCGCCATCGGCACCAGGGGTGGCCGCAGCACGCCCCAGGCGGGCTCGCCGGTGGCCGCCGCGAAGACGCCCTTCAGCGCGGCGATCAGCGGCCGCCGCTCGAGCGCGGCGCGCACCGCCGAGACGCCGGCATTGAGCCGCTCCGCCTCGCCCCCCGGCCAGGCATCGATCAGCGCCCGGATCATCCGCACGTTGACGTTGGCGCTGGCGCTGATGCAGCCGGCGGCGCCCAGCCCGAGGCCCTCCATCAGGCGGCTCTCCGAGGACGGGAAGGTGGCGAGCTGCGGGCAGGCCCTGAGGATCGCCTTGGTGTTCTCCCAGTCGCCCGAGCTGTCCTTGATGCCGACCACCGTCTCCGGATAGGCCTTGGCCAGGCGCTCGACCAGAGCCAGGCCCAGCGGCACGCCGGTGACCTGCGGGATGTGGTAGAGATAGAGCTGCAGGCGGCGGTCGCCGACGCGCTCGATCACGCCGGCATAGAATGCGAACAGGCCGTCGTCGCTCACCCCCTTGTAGTAGAAGGGCGGAAGCACGAGCACGCCGCCGCAGCCGGCCGCCACCGCGTGGCGGGTCAGGCCCACCGTATCGGCCAGCGAGGGCAGCCCGGTGCCCGGCATCAGCCGGGCCGCCGGCAGCCCGGCTGCGATCAGCCGCTCCAGCAGCGCCTTGCGCTCCTCGATGCCGAGCGAGTTGGCCTCGCTGGTGGTGCCGAACACCGCCAGCCCGTTGGCCCCCTCGGCCAGCAGCCAGCGGCAGAACCCGACGAACCGCTCGGCCGCCGGCTCCAGCGACGGCTCGAACGGCGTCAGTGCCGGTACGAGGACTCCCGAGAACCGCCGCTCCGGCTTGGCCGCTTCCGCACCCGACATGCCCGCCTCCGATGATTGACCGGGGACGGATGATAGGGGTGCCGCGGCGCCGATGCGACTGCCTTTGCCGCGGGGGAGCTCAGCATTTGCGGATCGGCCGCGCCGGCTTGCCCATGATCGGCGGACGCAGCACCTCCCACGCGCGGTAGAGCGCCTCGTGCGCCTGCCAAGTCTCGACCGAGAGGATGCGCAGCACCGCAAGCTGGCCGATCCGGGTGGCCCCGAGCTCGGTGCCCTCGACGACGATCCCAGCCAGTTGCTCCTCGATCCCAGGCGGCAGGTCCGGGGCGTAGGAGAGGACGGTGGCCATGTGCAGCGCGCCGCGCCACAGCCGCGGCAGGGCCGCCACGGTCGCAGGATCCTCGGCGACCAGCCGGTCGATCACCAGAGGGCGGCCGGCGACCCGCACCTCGAACTCCGAGAACAGCGAGGTGAAGCGGAAGCATTCGCCGTCGCGATAGTGAACACGGCCGGCCGAGATCATGTCGGTGGCGAAGAGCCTCGCGCTCGGCGCCAGCGCCAGCCGGGTGATCCGGCGCACCCGGCTGTCGGCGAACGGGATCGACTCGTCGGGGCAGTACTCCAGGGCCGCGTCGTCGGCGACCCTGATCTCGACGATCTCGTGCGACGTCCCCCCCTCCAGGCACTTGTAGAACTTGCTCGCCGCCGTCGTGGTGATCAGGGTCCGGGTGCCCGACCCCAGCCGCGCCGTCAGGTGCGAGACGTCGCCCTCGACGAAGCCGCCGCTGCTGTTGACCAGCGGCAGGAACGGCTCGTCGTCATGATCCTGGTAGTGGTAGCCCTGCCACTGGTAGGGGATCCGCCAGCTGCGCGGCTCCAGCACGGTGCGGCCGTCGCGCACCACCCCCTCGACGTTGAGCAGCCCGTACTTGCCGATGACCCAGGCCGGATCGGGCGCCACCGGGTCGCCCGCCGCCGCGGGCGGCGCGGCGGGCGTCGGCAGGATCGCGGGACCGGCGTGGTCGAGCATCAGGCGGCCGTCGCGTCGAGCAGGAGGACGTCGCGCTCAATCCAGGCGATGATCTCGGGCAGGCCCTTGCCCTCGCGCATGTTGGAGAAGATGAAAGGCCGCGCCCCGCGCTGCTTCCGCGCGTCACGGTCCATCACCCCGAGATCGGCGCCAACATAGGGCGCAAGGTCGATCTTGTTGATCACCAACAGTGGCGACTTGGTGATGCCGGGTCCGCCCTTGCGCGGGATTTTGTCGCCCTCGGCGACGTCGATCACGTAGATGTGGCTGTCGACCAGTTCCGGGCTGAAGGTGGCGGCCAGGTTGTCCCCGCCGCTCTCCAGGAAGATGATGTCGAGCCCGGGATGGCGGGCCATCATGTCCTGCACCGCATGGGCGTTCATCGAGACGTCCTCGCGGATTGCGGTGTGCGGGCAACCGCCGGTCTCGACGCCCATCACCCGGTCCGGCGAGATGGCGCCGCTGCGCACCACGAACTCGGCGTCCTCCTTGGTGAAGATGTCGTTGGTGATCGCCGCCACCGAGTACCGCTTGCTCATCTCGCGGCAGAGCGCCACCAGCAGGGCCGTCTTACCCGAGCCCACCGGGCCGCCGATTCCGATCCTCACAGGCTTTCGCACCGATCGCCTCCTGCAGTCCAGGGTTGCCGGCTCACGACATGCAGAGCCGGGTATAGAGCCGCTCGTGCCGCATGCCGGCGACGTCAAGCCCGGCGGTGGCGGCGCCGAGCCGCTCCGGCGGCGTCGCCCGCGCGGTCGCCGTGGCCTCGCCGAGCAGCGGCCAGGCGCGCCGCACGATGCGCTGCGCGTCGATCTGGCCGAGCGGGATGAGCCGTGCTCCGACGCCGACCAGGTTGGCGAGCGAGACCTGAAGGAAGGCGAGCACCGTCTCTTCCTCGCTCACACCGGCGGCCGCGCCAGCGGCTCCGAACACCACCGCCTGGTGGCCGGCGCAGCGGCCGGCGCCCACCGCATCGGCGAGCACGGCCAGCCCCGGCAGCGCGAACACGTCGCGCACCGCGCCGAGCAGCGACCGACCGGTCTTCTCCGATGCCTCCCGCCCCTCGCGGGTCAGCTTGACCGCGCCGATCAGCTCGTCGATCGCCAGCAGGCCCGGGACGTCGCCAGCCGCGGCGGCGCGGTAGGCGATGGCGCAGGCCGCCCCATCGACCCCGGCCAGCCCGAACATCAGCCAGTCGCGGCAGGCCAACTCGAGGCAATCCGCCGTCTCCAGCTCGCCCGCGTCGATCCAGGTCTCGAAGCCGAGCGAGTGGTTGAAAGCACCGGTTGGAAACGACGCGTTGGCGACCTGCAGCAGGTAGAGCAGCGGGCCGGCCGCCTCACCCGCCATGGCGGTGCCCGTGGTGGTGGCCATGAGCGTGGTCGTGGTCATGCCTGTCGCCGTGCCCGTGCTGGTGATCGTGATCGTGATCGTGATCGTGCTGGTGGCCGACGAAGGAGCCGTACCGCCGCCCGACGAAGGGGACCTCGGCCCGCTCATAGGCGATGCCGAGCCGGTCGAGCAGGTCGGCCACCATCGGGTCGGCCGGTGTCAGCATGGCCTGGTCGGTGAAGCGCACCGGCCGGTGCAGGTTGCCGAGCTGGAACCCGGCCACCCCCCACCCCTGGGCGTCGCTCGGGCGCACCACGAAGAGCTGCTCGGGAGCGGCGCGCACGACGATCGCAGTGTCGTCCTCGATCGCCAGCACGTCGCCGTCCTGTAGCTCCGACCCGCGCGGCAGCGAGATGCGCACGGCCCGGCCGCCCTCGGTCCGACCGAGCCGGTGCGGGCTTGCCCGCTCCTCCGAGGAGAGCAGCAGCGGATCCTCGCGCCGGAAGCGCGAGGCGAGGTCAGCCGCCGTGCCGAGCACCGCCGTCACCAGCTCCATCCGCCGGTCCTGGCCTCCATCCATCGCCGGATCAGCGGAAGTAGAAGAGCTGCGTCAGCGGCAGCGTCTTGGCCGGCTTCACGGTGATCCGCTCGCCATCGATATAGACGTTGTAGGTCTCGGGGTCGATCTCGATGTTCGGCATGTAGTCGTTGCACACCATGTCGCGCTTCGAGATGGTGCGGGTGCGGCGCACCGGCATCAGGGTCTGATGGCTGCGCAGCTTGCTGGCCAGCCCGTTCTCGATCGCCGACTGAGTAACGAAGGAATAGCTGAGCCGGGACGGGTTGGCGCCGAACGAGCCGTACTGCGGCCGGTACTTCAGCGGTTGGCCGGTCATCAGCGAGCCGTTCGGGTCGCCCATCACGGCGTGGGAGATGAAGCCGCCCTTCACCGTAACCTCGGGCTTGGCGATGAAGAACTGCGGCCGCCAGAACACCAGGTCAGCGATCTTGCCGGGCGTGATCGAGCCGACATAGTCGCTGACGCCGAAGCAGATCGCCGGGTTGATCGTCACCTTGGCGAGGTAGCGGCGGATGCGGAAATTGTCGTTGCCCGGCGAGTCCTCGGGCAGTGGCCCGAAGCGCACCTTGTTCACCGCCGCCAGCTGGAAGGAGCGCTGCGCGCTCTCCGCCGCCCGGCCGACGCCCTGGCTGTCCGAGCCGTTCATGCTGATGGCACCGCGATCGTGCAGCACGTCCTCGGCCCGCATCGTCTCGGCCCGAGCCCGCCCCTGGATGAAGGCGATGTCGGTCGGCACGTTCTTGTTGAGGTTGTGGCAGGTGATCAACATGTCGATCTCTTCATCGTACGTGTTGATCGAGAACGGGTTGGTCGGGTTGGTGGAGCTCGGCAGCAGGTTCGGCTCGCCGGTACAGCGCATGATGTCGGGCGCGTTGCCGCCGCCAGCGCCCTCGCAGTGGTAGATGTGCATGACCCGGCCGTTGATGGCGGCCAGCGTGTCCTCGTAGTAGCCGGTCTCGTTCAGCGTGTCGGCGTGGATCTGGACCTGGAAGTCCATCTCGTCGGCGAGGTCCATGCAGGACTCGATCGCCGCCGGCGAGGAGGACCAGTCCTCATGGATCTTGAGGCCGGTCGCGCCGGCCAGGATCTGCTCGCGCAGCGCCCCCTTGGTTGCGGCGTTGCCCTTGCCGAAGTTCCCGAAATTCAGCGGGATGTCAGCCATCGCCTCGAGCATGCGCTGCAGGTTGAAGACGCCAGGGCACTCGATGCCCACCGTCTTCGGCCCGGAGCCGCCGCCGATTACCGTGGTGAAGCCCGAGTTCTGGTACTCGTAGAGCTGTTGCACCGAGTCGAAATGCGGGTGGATGTCGAGGAAGCCCGGCGTGCAGATCATTCCCTCGACCGACAGGATGTCGGTGTTGGGCGACACGATCAGCCCGGGGGTGATGTTCATGGTGTCCGGGTTGCCGGCCTTGCCGACCCCGACGATCTTGCCGTCGAGGATGCCGATGTCGCCTTTCACGATACCGAGCAGCGGGTCGATGATGACCGCGTTGGTCACCACCATGTCGAGCGCACCGTCGCTCTGCTTCCACTTCGAGGCCTGGCCCATGCCGTCGCGGATCGTCTTGCCGCCGCCGAACACCAGCTCGTCGCCGTAGGTCGTGAAGTCCTCCTCGATCTCGGCGACCAGGCCGGTGTCGGCGAGGTGGATCTTGTCGCCCTTGGTCGGACCGTACTGAACCGCATAGTCCGGACGCTTGATCTTCATGCTCATTGCCTAAGACTCCCCTGGCGCGGCAGCGCCCCTGCCCGGCCGCTCGCCTTCGCTACTTCTTCTTGCCCTTGCCGGCGTACTTGCTGTCCGCCGATGGCTTGATCGCGTAGCGGTCACCCTCGAAGCAGAAGCCGTCGGCCCTGAGCCGCGCCATGGTCCGCTCCTTGGTCAGCTCGGAGCGCACGGAGCCGTTCGTCATGTTGTTCATGCCGAAGGCGACCTGGCGGCCGACATAGCCGGTGATCTGCACCTTGCGGCTCTGGCCGGGCTCGAAGCGCACCGCAGTGCCGCTCGGGATGTCGAGCCGCATGCCGAAGGCGGCCTCGCGGTCGAACGCCATCGCCCGGTTGCACTCGGCCAGGTGATAGTGCGCGCCGATCTGGATCGGCCGGTCGCCTGTATTGACCATCACAATCTCGCGCGACGGCCGGCCGACATTGATCTCGATGTCGCCGCGGGCGAACTCGATCGCGCCGCACATCTCCGGCTCGCCGACGTCAAAGGCCTCCGCCGGAATTACCGACTTCGGGATCGGCGGCGGCGACCACTTCTTCTCAGCCATGGATCGTTCTCCCTGCCGATTCAGCTGCGGATCGGATTCATCACGGTGACCAGCTTGGTCCCGTCCGGGAAGAGCGCCTCGACCTGGATGATCTTCATCATCTCCGGCACGCCCTTCATGACGTCCTTCCGCTTCAGGATCGTCGCCCCGTACTCCATCATGTCGGTGAGCATCGGGATGCTGCCCTCGCGGGCGCGCTCGAGGATCTCATCGCAGATCACCGCGACCGCCTCAGGGTAGTTGAGAGGGACACCACGATCGAGCCGGCGGCGTGCCATCTCGGCCGCCGCCCAGAGCTGGATGCGTTCCTCCTCACGTAGGGTCAGATGCATGGAAACCGTCTCCCTGCCGTCGCCGGGCCGCGCCTCGGGGGGACGGCAGGAGGCTCGCCCGCACCGTCGCCGCCCGCGCTTGCCGCGGCTGTCGACCATAGGAACGCATCGTTTGCGGGCTGAGTAGCACCCGAAGGGGGCTACCCGAATGGGTAGATCGGGGCCACCCGGCCGGTTCTGGCCGCCCCTGGCAGTTTGATTCCCCGCCTCGCGATGTTAAGCTTCGCGAACCGAAGAAAAATGGGCGGAGGGAGGTCTCAGTGCCGGCGGGCGCAGAATCCCGTACGGCGGCAGGAGGCATGACGATGACGAAGCTGCTTCTCGACTACGGGACGGAGCTCGACAAGGCGGACAGTTTCGACCACGGCCTGGACATCCTTCTCGAGATCACGCAGAACCTGGGCTTCACCCAGGTGCTCTATGCCTATCAGCCGATGGCCCCGCGGATGCCCGATGGGCAGTGGGTGCCGCTCAAGCTGAACGTCCGCAATTTTCCGCGCGGCTGGGAGCATGGCTGGGAGCGGTTCGAGGTCCACGATCCCTACTACCACGCCTCCTTCGACGGCACCTTGCCATTCGACTGGGGCGACGTGCAGCGGCGCGACACCCTGCTGCCGCCGGAGCGCGAGGCTTGGCGCTATCTCGCCGATTTCGGCCTGATGCGCGGCATGACCGTCCCGGTACACCTGCCCGGGGGTCGATTCGCCGTGGTCAGCGCCATCCTCGACCGCAGCGGCAGCAACTGGGAGTTCATCTTCGGCAGCTCCCAGGACATCATGTTCCACCTGACTCACCAGTTCCACCACATGATCCACAAGAAGGGCTTCGAGGAGCAGGTGTCGGTGGCGCTGCCGGTACGCCTCAGCCCGCGCGAGCGCGAGTGCCTGTGCTGGGCGGCCATGGGCAAGACATCGCCGGAGATCGCCATCATCGTCGACCGCTCGGTCGAGACGGTCCGCCTGCACATGAAGAACGCGATGAACAAGCTGAACGCCCATACCCGGGCCCAGGCAATTGCCAAGGCGTCCCAACTCGGCCTGCTGCAGCCGGCCTACTGAGCCGCGACAAGCCCGCCGCGCTACCTCCCGGATTGCTGTCCGCCCTACCTGATTGGGGGACCCCCTTCGGGGAACTGCCGGCCTGGCGGCCCTTTTCCTAGCCTTTCCTATGGGGCGGCGATCTTCGGCCGGGGCATCGCCGCCCTGCCGCCGGCATCGTGCCTCGCGGACGACCGCGGGCGCCCCGGCCAGCCACATCCAAGCCGGCGGGCGGCCGATCATCCGCACTACGCCGCACTGGCCGGAGAAGAACTGGGGAGATCCAATGTCACGCCTGCCTAGGAGACCGACGACCCTGCTCGCCGCCCTGTGCGGCGCGCTGGCGGCCGTGGCCGCGCTGCTCGCCGGACCGACCGCCGCCTCCGCCAAGGACAGCATCGTGCTCTGCACGATCGACGACCTGTCCGGCGACTTCTCGATCATGTCGACGCCGAAGACCTACGGCTACCAGCTGGCGGTCAAGGAGATCAACGACGCCGGCGGCATCATGGTCGACGGCGCCAAGAAGCAGATCAAGCTGGTCAGCTATGACGGCCAGTCTGACATCAAGAAGTACCAGGAGCTGGCGCAGAAGTGCATCTTCGACGACGAGGCCGACGTCGTCATGGCCGGCTATACCGGCGCCGAGCGCGAGGCGGCACGGCGCGAGGTGGTCCGCAACAAGGTCATCTACTGGCACAACAACCAGGGCGAGGGCGGCATCGCCGACCACTATTCCTTCTTCTCCGGCCCGACGCCAGAGCAGCAGCTGCTGCCCTCGATCAAGTGGATGATCGAGAAGTTCGGCAAGCGGATGATCTATATCGGCGCCGACTACAATTTCTGCCGCGCCATCGGCCAGTGGACGCGGGTCGCTGCCGGCCTCAACGGCGGCACGATGGAGATGGACGAGTACTTCCCCTTCGGCGTCTCGCAGTGGCAGGCGACGATCGACAAGATCCAGAAGATCAAGCCGGACTTCCAGGTGCATTGCCTGGTCGGCGCGGACCAAGTGCAGTTCTATCCTCAGGCCCAGGCGGCCGGTCTGAAGCTTCCGACCTGGTCGAACGTCACAATCGCAGATGGCTACGAGCACAAGCGTTTCGCCCCGCCGTCGCTCGCCAACATGTATGTCTCGCCGGGCTACATCGAGGACGTGCCCGGGACCGCCAGCAAGGCCTTCGTCGAGAAGATCCGCGCGATGTTCCCGAAGGTCGTCTATGTCAACGAGCATGCCGGCTTCGGCTACGTCGCGGTCAAGGCCATGGCGGTGGCCTGGGCGCGCGCCGGCACCACCGACACGGAGAAGGTGATCACGGCGCTGCAGGAGGACGTCTCGGTGCCCGACGCGCCAGGCGGTCCCTGGACGCTGCGCGGCAACTCGCACCATGCCGCCATGCACACCTACATGTTCAGGGTGAACGAGGACCACTCGCTGACCCTGATCACCGACCTCGGCCTGACGGAGCCCAGCTTCCTCGCCGCGGCCGGCGTCGACATGCGCAAGATGGCGCCGGGCCGCCAGTTCCTGCCGCCGGACAACCCGGCCTGGGCGGCCTTCTTCAAGAACTAGCGTGACCTCCGGGGCGGTCGGGCGATACCGTGCCCGACCGCCCCGGATGAGTGCCTCCGGCCAGCACGGGACCGCCCATGGCGACCTTCGCCGACCTCTTCAGCTACGTCTACCAGTACCTCGACAACATCGGCTTCCTCATCCTCGCCTCAGTCGGGCTGATCCTGATCTTCGGGATGATGGGCGTGATCAACATGGCCCATGGCGAGCTGATGATGGTCGGCGCCTACATCACCGCCTCGACCTACTACGCCGGAGTCCCGGCGCCGCTCGCCATCCTGCTGGCCGGGATCGGCGCCGGCCTGGTCGGCATGGTGCTGGAGCGGCTCATCATCCGCCACTTCTACAAGCAGCTGCTCTCCTCTCTGGTCGTCACCTGGGGCCTCAGCCTGATGTTCAGCCAGGGGTTCCTGCTGCTCTTCGGCCCGTCCGTCCTGAACGTTCCGACGCCGCTCGGCGGCTTCGCCGTCGGCGAGCTCAGCTTCGGCGTCTACCGGCTGGTGCTGTTCGCGGTCTCGATCGGGCTCATTGTGATGACCTGGTTGCTCTTCGCCCACACCGGCTTCGGCGTGCGCGCCCGGGCGACCATGGAGAACCCGGAGATGGCCGAGGCGCTCGGCATCAGCACGCGGCAGATCTATTCGCTGACCTTCGGCCTCGGCTCCTTCCTCGGCGGCGTCGCCGGCGGGCTCTTCGCGCTGACCGCGGCGATCTCGCCCTTCTTCGGCCTGACCTACACGCCGCTCGCCTTCATCACCGTGGTGATCGGCGGCAGCGCCAACGTCATCACCGGCCTGGTGGCGAGCGCGCTCTATCTCGCCGGCATCCAGACCGTGGCGACCAACGTCTTCAACCAGTATTTCGGCTACGTGCTGATGATGGCCGGCGCGTTCATCGTCCTGCTGATGCTGCCAACCGGCATCTCCGACTGGCTGGAGCGGCGGCGCATGCGGCTGCTGCGCGGCCGCGGTCCCGCGGCGGAGGCCCGCGATGCATAGGGAGGGCGTCCTGGACCGATGGCTGGGACGGCTCAACGGCCCGCAGACCATGGGTCGCGGCGCGGCCTTCTGGCTGGGCTTTCTGATCCTCGTCGTGGTCATGGCGGCGTTGCCCAACTGGGCGTCGCGCTACCAGATCATCAACTTCTCCAACTTCCTGATCTCGGGCCTGCTCGCCCTCAGCCTGGCGCTGATCTGGGGCTATTGCGGGATCCTCAGCCTCGGTCAGGCCGCCTTCTTCGGCATCGGCGGCTATGCTTACGGCGTCGTCGGGCTCAACCTGATGCGAGCCCACGGCAACACCGACGTGGCGCTGCTCGCCGGCATGGCCGTGCCGGCCGCCTTCGCCGCGGTAGTCGGCGGGGTGATGTTCTTTGCCCGCCTCAAGGGCGTCTACGTCGCCATCCTGATGCTGGTGGTGTCGCTGCTGCTCGGCACCTTCATGCGCCAGACTGCCGACCCTTCCTACACCATCGGCGCCGCCTATCTCGGCGGCATGAACGGCCTCAGGCCCGCCAATCCCGACGATCCGCTGCTGCCCAGCCTGACCCTCGGCCTCGGCGACTGGGCAGTCGAACTCGACGGACGCTCGATCGCCTTCTACCGCCTGATGCTCGCCATCCTGGTCATCGTCTATCTGGCGCTGCGCTGGCTGCTCAACTCGAGCTACGGCTACCTGCTGATCGGCTGCCGCGAGGACCAGGAGCGCACCGAGACCTTCGGCTACGACGTCCGCCTCATCCAGCTCGGCGTCTTCAGCCTGTCGGCGGCGCTGGCCGGCCTCGCCGGTGCGCTCTACACGGCCTGGGGCACCTACATCCATCCCGACGGCTTCGGCGTCGCGCCAAACATCCTGGTGGTCATCTGGGTCGCGGTCGGCGGGCGCAAGGATCTCGGCGCCGCCATCCTGGGCGCGGTCGGCCTGTCCTGGCTGTCGATCCGGCTGGCAGCCGCCGGCGAGATCTCGCTGCTGGTGCTGGGGGCCGTGCTCGTTGTCGATGCTGGCCACGCCCGACGGGCTGGTGGTGACGATCGGACGCCAGCTCGGCCGTCTCGGCCGGCGTCGGGCGGCCTGACCCAGATGGCCCTGCTCACCGTCAGCGACCTGCACAAGGACTATGGCGGCATCCACGCCGTCAACGGGCTCGACCTCAGCATCGAGAAGGACGAGGTGCATTGCATCATTGGCCCGAACGGCGCCGGCAAGAGCACTTTCTTCAAGCTGCTGATGGGCCTCGAGCGGCCGACCTCCGGCAGCATCGTCTATCGCGGCCGCGACATCACCCGCCTGCCCGCCTTCCGCCGCGCACGGCTCGGACTCACCGTCAAGTTCCAGAACATCCGCGTCTACCAGGACCTGACGGTGTTCCAGAACCTCTTCATCCCGCTGCGCCGGCATCACCGCCCCGCAGCGATGCCCGGGCGCGCGGACGAGTTGCTCCGCCGCCTGCACCTCGCCGGCACCGAGACCGAGCTGGTGCGCAACCTGTCGCACGGCCAGCAGCAATGGCTGTCGATCGGCATGGCGATGGCGGTCGATCCGGAGTTGCTGCTGCTCGACGAGCCGACCGCCGGAATGTCGGTCGAGGAGACGCTGGAGACCGCCAACATCGTCCGCGCGTTAGCCGCACACGGCGTCACCGTGGTGGTGATCGAGCACGACATGGCCTTCGTTCGCGATCTCGCGGCACGCACCAGCGTGCTGCATCTCGGCCGCCTCTTCGCCCAGGGCTCCTTCGCGGAGATCGAGGCGAACGAGGATGTTCGCCGAATCTATCTCGGCACGCTCTAGCGAGGGCCGGCCCATGCTGCTGAGCGTCGCCAACCTCATTGCCGGCTACGGCCGGGTCCGCATCCTCCAGGACGTCTCGCTCGGCGTCGAGCGCGGCGAGATCCTGGCAGTGATCGGCCGCAACGGCGTCGGCAAGACGACCCTGATGCGCACGCTGATCGGCGCCATCACGCCGATGAGCGGGAAGATCGCTCTGGAGGCGCGCGACATCACCGCGCTCGGGCCGGCCCAGCGCGCGCGGCTCGGGATCGGCTACGTGCCGCAGGGCCGCGGCATCTTCGGACGCATGACGGTGGCCGACAATCTCGTCCTCGGCCAGAGCGTCGGGGGCGGCGTCGGGGGCGGCGGCGCGCCGGACCTCGACCGCGTCTATCGCTTCTTCCCGATCCTGCGCGAGCGGCTCGGCCAGCTTGCCGGCTCGATGAGCGGCGGCCAGCAGCAGCAACTGGCGATCGGCCGCATCCTCGCCGGCCGCCCGTCGCTGATCCTGCTCGACGAGCCCTCGGAGGGCATCCAGCCCAACATCGTCCAGCAGATTGCCGGCATCATCCGCCGCTTGCGCGACGAGCAGGCGCTGACGGTGGTGATCGTCGAGCAGAACCTCGACCTCATCCAGGCGGTCGCCGACCGCTGCATCGTCATGGACAAGGGTACCATCGTCGCCCAGCTCGCCACCGCCGAGATCCGCGACCCCGCCGTCGCCAAGCGCTATCTCGCGATCTGAGGCAGGTCGCGCGGCGGCGCGGAGGCGTCGAGGAGGCACCCCTCGCCGGCACCACGATGGCGGCCAGCTGGCACCGCGTTGCCGCATGGCTCCCCCATCCCGTCCGGCGGGCGAGGGTCGAGGTGACGGTGGCGCCGGCGGCCACTCTCCTCCGCCCCACCGCCGTCCGCCCTCACAGCCCCAGATACGCCGCGCGGATCCGCGGATCGGCCAGCAGCGCCGCCCCTTCCCCCTCCGCCGCCGCCCGGCCGTTCTCCAGCACCGTGCCGCGGTCGGCCACCGCCAGCGTGCTGCGCACGTCCTGCTCGGCGATCAGGATGGTGAGGCCCTCCTCGCGCAGCGCCGCCACCGTGGCGAAGATGCCGCGCGCGGCGATCGGCGCCAGCCCGAGGGTCGGCTCGTCGAGCAGCAGCAGCCTCGGCCGCGCCATCAGCCCGCGCCCGATCGCCAGCATCTGCTGCTCGCCGCCCGACAGCGTGGCGCCGAGCTGGCGGCGCCGCTCGCGCAGCCGCGGGAACAGCGCGTAGGCGCGCTCCAGCCCGGCCGCCGCCTGGCCCCGCGCATGGCGGGCGAAGGCGCCGACGCGGAGGTTCTCCTCGACCGTCATCTCGGGGAAGATCAGCCGCCCTTCCGGCACCAGCACGATGCCGGCCTCGACCCGGCGGTCGCTCGGCCAGCCCTCGATCGCCTGCCCGGCGAAGCGGATGCGGCCCCGCGCCGGCGCGATGAGCCCCGCCACCGCGCGCATCAGCGTCGTCTTCCCCGCGCCGTTGGCGCCGAGCAGCGCGGTCACCCGGCCCTCCGCCGCGCCCAGCGAGACGCCGTGCAGCACCTCGGCGGCGCCGTAGCCGGCGACGAGATCCTCGACCTCGAGCATCAGGCGCCCTGCCCGAGATAGGCCTCGATCACCTTCGGGTCGGCGGCCACCGCCTGCGGCGGGCCGGCGGCGATCAGCTCGCCGTGATGCAGCACGACGATGCGGTCGGAGAGCCGCATCAGCGCCTGCATGACATGCTCCACGATCAGCAGCGTCAGGCGGCGCCGCTTCGCGATGGCGGCGATCGCCGCCAGCAGCTCGTTGACCTCGGTGGCGGTCAGCCCGGCCATCACCTCGTCGAGCAGCAGCAGCTCGGGCCCGGTGGCGAGCGCCCGGGCGATCTCCAGCCGCTTCTGCCCGGAGAGCGTCAGCGCGCCGGCCGGCCGGTCCGCCTCGGCGGCGAGCCCGACCTCCTCGATCGCCGCCATCGCCACGCGGCCGGCCTCGGCGCGGCTCCTCAGGCGCAGGCGCCCGAACAGGGCCGCCGTGACCGCGTTCTCCCGAACGCTGAGATCGGGGAAGGGCCGCACGATCTGGAAGGTGCGGGCGATCCCGGCGCGGCAGATGCGGTCGGGCCTGAGCCCGTCGATGCGCCGGCCGCGCAGCAGGATGCGGCCGCGGCTCGGCCGCTCGTGCCCGGCGATCAGGCTGAAGAGCGTCGTCTTCCCCGCGCCGTTGGCCCCCATGATGCCGAGGACCTCGCCCTCGCCCACCGTGAAGCTGATCTCGTGCAGCGCGCGCAGCCCGCCGAACGACTTGCCCACCCCCTCGAGCGCCAGCAGGCTCATGCCGTGCCCGTCCTCCGGCGCAGCCGGCCGACGATGCCGTCCGGCGCCGCCAGCACGAAGCCGACCAGCAGCAGCCCGAGCAGGATCATGTAGAGCTGCGGCGCGCGCGCCCAGAGCAGCTCGGAGAGTCCGGTGAGGAACAGCGCGCCGAGCAGCGGCCCGCGCACGTCGTCGCTGCCGCCGAGGATCGCCACGGTGACGATGGTGAAGGAGGTCACCGGGTCGAACAGCTGCATCGGCTCGAAATAGGTCGAGCGCAGCACCATCACGGCGCCGACCATGCCGGGGATGACCGCGGAGAGGGCGAAGGCGGCGAGCTTGAAGCGCCCGACCGGCACGCCGATCGTCTCCGCCGCGGTCTCGTTCTCGCGGATCGCCCTGAGGCCGGCGCCGAAGCGCGACCGTCCGACCCACCAGGCGAGCGCCGAGGCCGCTGCCGCCAGCGCCAGCATGACGTAGTAGAGCGTCTCCAGCGACGGCCCGCCGATCAGCAGGCGGCTGAAGACGCCGAGCGACGCCTCGACGTTGATGACGATGAACTTCACCAGCTCGGAGAGGCCGAAGGTCAGGATGACGAAATAGGGCCCGCGCACCCGCAGCACGGGATAGCCCACCAGCAGCGCCAGCGCGCCGCTCGTCAGCCCGCCGCCGAGCAGCGCCAGCGGCAGCGGCAGCGATTGCCAGGTGAGCACGCAGAAATAGCCGCCGAGCCCGTAGAACACGGCATGGCCGAGCGAGACGTAGCCGGTCATGCCGGAGATCACCAGCCAGCTCTCGGCCAGCGCCACCCACATCAGGATGGAGAGCGCGACGCCGATGCCGTAGTCGCCGAGCCAGAGGGGAACCAGCGCCGCCGCGCCGCCGAGCAGGAGCAGCGAGGCGAGCGCCGGCAGCGGCCTCATCGCGCCATCCGGGCGCCGCCGAGCAGCCCCTGCGGGCGCAGCAGCAGCACGGCGATGAAGACGCCGTAGAGCAGCACCGAGCGCAGGCTGGGCGAGGTCAGCGCCACGCCGTAGGTCTCGATGGCGCCGAGCAGCAGCCCGGCGACCATGCCGCCGACCAGGTTGCCGAGCCCGCCCAGGATCACCACGACGAAGGCGGCGATGGTGAAGGGGAAGCCCATGAAGGGCGAGATCTGCTCGGTCATGCTGACCAGCGAGCCGGCGAGCCCGGCCAGGCCGAAGCCGAGGCAGACGCTGGCGAGCTGCACCCGCCCGATGGCGATGCCGACCACCGCCGCCGCCTCGCGGTGCTGGATCAGCGCCTTGATCGCCAGCCCGTGGATGCTGAGCCGCAGGAAGATCGCCACGGCGATGCAGAGCGTCGCGGCCACCGCCAGCAGCAGCAGCCGGTTGCCGGTCATCGCCACGTCGCCGACGGCGACGACGCCGTCGAGATAGCGATAGGCGCGCGGCGTCGCGTCGAAGAGCAGCGCCGCCAGGTTCTGCAGGATGATCGAGACGCCGAAGAAGAGCAGCAGCGAGTTGGCCTCGATCCGCCCCTTGAGCCGCGGCGAGGCCAGCATGCGGCGCAGCAGCCCGTGATAGACCGCGGCGCCGAGCAGCGCGGCGGCCGCGGTCGAGGCCAGCAGCGCCAGCGGCGGCGGCACGGCGAGAACGCTGAACAGCCAGAAGGTGACGTAGGCGCCGAGCATGACGATCTCGCCATGCGCGACGTTGAGCAGCCGCATCGTCCCGTAGACGAGGTTGAGGCCGAGCGCCACCAGCGCATAGGCCGCCCCGGTCACCAGCGCGGCGAACAGCAGCTGCCCGGACAGCAGGGTCTGCACCACTATCCCTCGCCCGCGGCGCCGTGACCTCCCTCGCCCGCGGAGCGGGAGAGGGTCGGGGTGAGGGTCGTGCAGCCTTGGCGACCCTCACCCTCCCGTCGCTGGCGCGACGGGTCCCTCCCTCTCCCGCTGGCGCGGGAGAGGGCTGTTCCTACTTCGGCCACGCCGCCTTCGGCTTGAACGGCGCGGTAGCGATGTCCTTCGGCCAGATCAGCTGCAGCTGGTCGCCCTGGATCTGCAGCAGCGAGGTCGGGGTGACGATGTTCTCGACGCCCTTGAACCTGACCTCGCCGTTGATCGTGTCGAAGGTGCCGTCGGCGATCGCCTGGCGCAGCGCGTCATGGTCGAGGCCGGCCTTGGCCACCGCCTGCTGCAGGATCTCGCAGCTCATATAGGCGAGCTCGCTGTCGAGGAAGTCGGGCCGCTCGCCGAACTTCTTGGTGTAGGCGTCGTAGAAGGCCTGCGCCTTCGGCCACTCCTTCCGGTTCGGCGTCCAGTGGCCCATCGTGACGATGCCGTCGGCCGCCGGCCCGAAGGCCTTGAGGAACCAGTCCATCGTCGGGCCGACCAGCACCAGCTGGAAGGGCGCGGCGATGCCGAGCTCGCGGGCCTGCTTCATGTAGAGGCCGGAATCGCCGGGGTAGGAGAGCGACAGCACCGCGTCGGGCGCCGCCGCCTTCACCTTGGCGAGCATCGCCGTCATGTCCTTGACGTCGGGCGGATACTCCTCGTTGACCTTGACCTCGATCCCCGCCTTCTGCAGCGCCGGCATCAGGAAGCCCTTGATCTCCATCGAGAAGGGCAGGACGTTGGCGAGCACCGCGACGCTCTTGAAGCCGTTGGCGACCAGCGCGTCGGCCATCGCCTGGGCCAGCCGGTCGGGAATCTCGGCGGTCGGGAACCAGATGTAGCCGGGATCGATCTTGCGCACCTGCACCGAGGCGGCGGAGTTGCCGACCATCGGGAACTTGTAGCGCAGCAGGGTGCCGGCCACGGCGATGTGGTGCGGCGTGCCCCACGGCGCCAGCAGCAGGTCGACCTTGTCGTCGGTGATCAGCTTCTCGTAGATCCGCACCGCCTTCCCGGGGTCGGACTGGTCGTCGTAGAAGACCAGCTCGACCGGCCGCTTCTCGCCCTTCACGTCGAGCCCGCCGGCCGCATTGACCTGGTCCTTCCACAGCTCATAGGCGTTGAGCTGCGACGGCGCGGCGGCCGCGAAAAGGCCGGTCTTGGCGATCGAGAAGCCGATCCGGACGGGATCGGCCGCGTGCGCCATGGTGGAAGCTGCGAGCCCGAGCCCGAGCGCCGCCGCTCCCAGCAATCTCTTCAACATCCTCACCTCCCCAGTTGTCGTTCGTCGTCTAGAATCCGCCTTACGATGGCATGCGATCATTCCCCCCTTGTGTCATCGCCGGGCTTGACCCGGCGATCCAGGGAGACCGCACCGGCCCATCCTGCCAGGTGACCGCGGAGAAATCCGGACTCTGCCGGGTCAAGCCCGGCGATGACAAGTGGTTGGTGCACCACCGTCCTCAATGCCGGCTGAGCCAGTCGAGCGCCCGCGGCACCCACGGGCCGTCCGGCTCGCCACCGGCGTAGCTCGACTGGAAATGGTCGCGGCCCGGCATGACCAGCGTCTCGACCTCGCCGCCGGCCGCCAGCAGCGCGCCCGTCATGCGCTCGGCCTGCGGAATTAGGTGCGGGAAGTCGGCGGTGCCGTAGGCGATCAGGAAGGGCGGCGGCGCGCCCTGGATGTTGAGCAGCGGGCTCGCCGCCCGCTCGGTCTCGCCCGGCCCGAGGAAGCGCGGCCGCATCGTGAGCCCGGAGCCGGCGGTGAACTGGAAGACGCCGGAGAGCGGCAGGCAGCCGCGCACGATGCCGGCCGGCAGCCCGAGCCCGGCCTGCCAGTCGCGGCGCACCGCCAGCAGCGCGGCGTAGTGCCCGCCCGCCGAGTGGCCGCCGAGGAAGATGCGCCCGGGGTCGCCACCATGCGCCGCCACCGTGCCGGCGAGGAAGGCGAGCCCGCGGGCGCAATCCTCGAGCCCGGTCGGGAAGACATGGCCCGGCGCCAGCCGGTAGCCGAGCGAGGCGAAGGTGATCCCGGCCGCATTGAGCGGCGGCGCCATGAAGGCCATCCACTCCTTGTAGCCGCCGGTCCAGCCGCCGCCGTGCCAGAAGGCCAGCACGGTGCCGTTCGGCCTGGCCGCCGGGAACAGCAGCACGCCCTGGTAGGGGTCGTCGCCATAGGCGAGCTCGATGCCGTCGATGCCGGCGCTCCGCCGCATGCACTCGGCGTGATAGACCTGCCCCGGGCCGCTCAGCTCCTGCGGCGGATAGTCCTCAATGCGCATCGGTCCCCCCGGTCAGCGCGTCCAGCACCCGCTCCGGCGTCAGCGGCAGCCGCCTGAGCCGCGCGCCGGTCGCCGCGGCGACGGCGTTGGCGATGGCGGCCGGCACGCCGACGATGCCGATCTCCCCCACCCCCTTGGCGCCGAACGGCCCGTCCGGCTCCGGCTTCTCGACGATGATCGAGCGCATCTCGTAGGGCGCGTCGAGCGCGGTCGGCACCTTGTAGTCGAGCAAGGTCGGGTTGGCGAGCCGGGCGCCGTCCCAGATCATCTCCTCGGTGAGCGCGAAGCCCAGCCCCTGGACGAAGGCGCCCTCGATCTGGCCCTCGACCGAGGCCGGGTTGATGGCGCGCCCGACATCGACGGCCTGCCAGGCGCGGCGCACCGTCGGCTTGCCCGTCGCCTCGTCGATCTCCAGCTCGACCGCCAGGCAGGCGAAGCTGAAGACGCCGATCTGCGGGAACGGCAGGCCCAGCGCCACCGCCCGCTTCGGGTCGATGGTCGGCCGGTCGAAGACCAGTGCGTGGTGGCCGATGATCGGCCCGCCGCGCCGCCAGTGGGCGCGCAGCGAGAGCTGCAGGAAGCTCAGCTCCTTCTCCGGCACCCCCGCCAGCCCGACCTTGCCGCCGGGCCTGAGCTCGACGTCCTCGAGCGCGCATTCGAAGATCTCGGCGGCGTGCTCGCGCAGCTGGCGCGCCACCGCCTCCGACGCCCCGACCACGGCGCGCCCCGTGGTGTAGGTGACGCGGCTCGCCGTGGTGCCCCAGTTGTAGGGCGAGCCGTCGGTGTCCGGGCTGGCCAGCGTCACCTGCTCCGCCGGCACCTTGAGCGCCTCGGCGCAGATCTGGGTCAGCACCGTGTCGGAGCCCTGGCCGATGTCGACCGCGCCGGTGTTGAGCACCACCGAGCCGTCCTCCAGCACCCGCACGATGGCGCCGGTGCCGAGCAGCCCGCCGATATGGCCGCTGCAGGCGACGCCGATCGCGCGCCGCGTGCCGGCCGGCGGCGGCCCGGCCGCCGCCGTGTCGCGCGCCATCGCCTCGCGCGCTCCGGCGATGCAGTCGGCGAGCCCGCAGGACGCGACCTCCTGCCCGCCGAACCAGCGGTCGCCGGCCGCGATCGCGTTCTGCAGGCGGAGGTCGAGCGGGTCGCGCCCGAGCCGCGCCGCGATCTCGTCGATCTGGGTCTCGCCGGCGAAGCTGACCTGCGGGTTGCCGAAGCCGCGGAAGGCGCCGAAGCGCAGCTTGTTGGTGTAGGCCATGCGGCCATGGGCGCGCATGTGCGCGATGCGGTAGGGCCCGCGCGACATCAGCAGCGCGTAGCCCAGCACCCCCGGGCTGTCGTCGCCATAGGCGCCGCCATCGGCCAGCAGCTCGACCTCGCGCGCCAGCAGCGTGCCGTCGCGCTTCGCCCCGGTCCTCATGCGGATCTTGAAGGGGTGACGGGCGCGGACGGTCTCGAAATCCTCCTCGCGGCTCAGGATCAGTCGCACCGGCCGGCCGCACTTCATCGCCAGCGCCACCACGATGGGCTGGACGTGCGGCTCCATCTTGTTGCCGAAGCCGCCGCCGACCCTGGGCGTCAGGCAGCGCAGCCGCGACATCGGCAGCCCCAGGCTTTCGCAGACATTGGCCTGGACGCGGAACACCGACTGGTTGGCCGACCACAGGGTGATGCGCCCGTCCGCCTCCGGCTCGGCCAGCGCACCGCACGGCTCGATCGCCAGATGTGCCTGCGGCGGTGTCTCGAAGCTGCCCTCGACGACGACGTCGCAATCGGCCCAGGCGGAGGCGGGATCGCCCTCGCGGATCTCGGTCTCCGACATGACGTTGCCGTGGCAGCGCGCGTCGAACACCTTGAGGTAGGCGGCGAGGTCCTCGTGGATGACAGGCGCGCCCGGCGCCACCGCCGCCTCCGGCGTCAGCACCGCGGGCAGCTCCTGGTAGTGCACGACGACCTGCCGCGCGGCCAGCCGCGCCGTCGCCTCGTCCTCGGCCGCGACCGCCGCCACCGGCTCGCCGACATAGCGCACCTTGCCCTTGGCGATGGCCGTCTCGTCCTTGATGAAGGCGCCCATGCGGTGCTCGCCGACATCGTCGCCGGTCAGCACCGCGACGACGCCGGGCATCGCCAGCGCCGCCGCGACGTCGTAGCCGAGGATGCGGGCATGGGCGTGCGGGCTCTGCAGCAGCGCCGCATGCAGCATGTCCGGCCGCTTCAGGTCGGCGATGTACTTCGCCCGCCCGGTCAGCTTCTCCCGGACGTCGCGCCGCGGCAGGCTCGCGCCGACGGCGTTCATGCTGCCTGCTCCGCCGCGGTCGCGACCAGCACGGCATCGACGATCTTGCGGTAGCCGGAGCAGCGGCAGAGATTGCCGGAGATGGCGGCCCGGACGTCGTCGGGCCCTGGCCGCCCGCCCGCCGCGAGCAGCGGCTGCAGCGCCGCCAGCATGCCCGGCGTGCAGAAGCCGCACTGCACCGCGCCGACGGCGGCGAAGGCCTCGCGCAGCCGCTCCGTCGCCGGCCCGCCCAGCCCCTCGACGGTGACGACCTCGCGCCCAGCGCAGTTCGCCGCCAGCGACAGGCAGCTGCGCATCGGCCGCCCGTCGACCAGCACCGTGCAGGCGCCGCAGACGCCCTGGTTGCAGCCGCGCTTGGCGCCGGTCAGCCCGAGCTCGTCGCGCAGCACCTCGAGCAGGGTGCGCCCTGGATCCGCCACGGTCCGCGCACGCCCGTTGACGACCAGCGCCCCCTCTCCCGCAGCGCGGAGAGGGCCGAGGGTCGTGCCGCCGGCACCCTCACCCTCCCGCCCTGGCGGGCGGGCCCTCCTCTCCGCTGCGCGGGCGAGGGCAAGAGCTTCGGTGATCGCACGCGCCAGCAGGCGCGGGATCACCCGCCGGCGATAATCCGCGCTCGCCCGCCCGTCATCGACCGGGTCGCTCGCCGCGGCCAGCGCCTCGCCGGCCGCGCGCACGGCCTCCGCCTCCAGCCGCCCGCCCTGCAGCATCGCCTCGGCCTCGGCCAGCCGCAGCGGCACCGGGTTGCAGCCGCCGACCGCGATGCGCACGGCGCGGCAGGCCTCGCCCTCCATCGCCAGCACCAGCGCGATCGAGGCAGTGGCGAAGTCGCCGGCGACCCGCGCCAGCTTGACGTAGTGCCCGACCGAGCCGGCCGGCGCCGGCGGCAGGTGCACCGCGGTCACCAGCTCGCCGGGCTCGAGCACGGTCGTGTAGTAGTCGAGGAAGAACTCAGCCGCAGCCACCCGCCGGCTGCCCTCCGTCCCCGCGATCTCGATCTCCGCCCCGGCCGCCAGCAGCGTCGGCGGATAGTCGGCCGCCGGGTCGGCGAAGGAGATCGAGCCGCCGATCGTGCCCATGTTGCGCACCACCGGGTTGGCGATCTGCCCCGCCGCGCTCGCCAGCACCCGCTGCCCGCCGGCGAGATCGGCTGCCGCCGCGGCGCTCACCTGGTGCGGCGTCATCGCGCCGACCCGGACCCAGCCCGCGTCATCCCCAGCGATCCCGACCAGCCCCGCGATCCGCCGCAGGCTGACCAGCGCCGAGGGCCGCACCAGCTCAGCATTCATCATCGCCACCAGCGTGGCGCCGCCGGCGAGCGGCCGCGCCTCCGGGTCGGCGGCGAGGAGCGCCGCAGCCTCGGCCACGCTCTCGGGCTGGTGGAAGGCGCTCGCCTGCATCAGCCGGCCTCGACCGCCTCGACGCGGGTCCGGAAGGACTCGGCGAACTGCTGCCCCAGGCTGCCCGCTTTCTTCTTCATGATGCCGAGGCCGAACTTGCCGAGCCGCCCGACCACCGAGACCTCGGAGCTGTAATGCACCGCCGTCCGCGAGTCCTCGAGCGGCTCCAGCCGCAGCTCGCTCTCGGCCGACAGCGTGCTGGCGCGGCTGCCCTCCTCGCCGCGGGTCACCGACAGCACGCGGTGCGGCGGCTCCTCCGCGGTGACCTCGACCACGACGCGGAAGGTGGCGCCGATCGGCCCGACCTGCACCTTGATGCTGGCGGCATAGCTGCGCGGGCCCGTCACCTCGATCGCCGCGCAGCCGGGGATGCACGGCCCGACCTCGTTGGGGTCGGTGATGAAGCGCCACACCCGGTCGGGCGGCGCGGCGACCACGAAGCTGTCCTCGATCCGCATGCCGGCCGGGTCAGCGCCGCTCGCGCGGCACGACCATCTTCTCGTCGACCAGCCGGCCGCGCTCGATCACCACGCGGTTGTCGAGCATCACCGTGCAGTCGCGCATCGGCACATCGTAATGGCCGGTGGTGTTGCGCTTGCCGCCGCCCTGCGAGTTCGGCCCGGTCGAGAACAGGAAGTTGCCGGGGAAGGTGCGCGCCGCGGCGCGGCTGCGCTCCGGCGTGTCGCCGGCCAGCCCGATATGGTACCAGCGCGCCTGCGGGTTGAGGCCCCAGCCGAGATGCGACACGGCATAGGGGTCGCGGTCCCCGGCATCGGCCTTGTTGTCGGCCAGCCAGTCGGCCATCAGCTTGGCGTCGAGCCCTCCGGCGATGTCGGTGATGAAGCCGTCGCGCACCGTCACCGTCACCTTGTCCTGGACGTAGCGGCAATAGGGCAGGATGACGATGTCTCCGGGCTGGATCACCACGGTGCCGTTGGCGCTGCCCTCGTTGGGGAAGGTGTGGACGTGGCCGGCCCCCCAATGGTCGAAATGGCCGCGCTCGTCCGAATAGCCGTATTGGCTCATCACGGGATATTCGCCGCAGCTGTAGCTGAGGTCGGTGCCGGCCTCGCTCACCACCCGCACCTCGCGCGTCTTGGCCAGGGTCGCGTGGGCGTGCAGCACGGCCTCCTTGAGGCCCTTCGGGCTCATCAGCTGCTCGAGGTCGTCGGGCCCGTCGATGATCATCAGCACGCGCGTGCCGCCGTTCATCACCTCCTTCAGCCACTTCGTGAACAGCGGCACGTGAAAGACGACGACGATGTCGGCCGCCTTCACCGCCTCGAGCGTGCCCTTGCACTTGCCGATGGTCGGCACGCCGACCCGTGTCCAGGAGGGGATCGAGTTGACGCAGAGCTCGTAGATGTCGGCGCCGAGCTCGTCGGCGGCGGCGAAGGCCGCGGCGACGTAGTCGCGCCGCGTCGCGAGGTCGGTGACCAGCGCCACGGTCTCGCCCGCCGCGACCCGGCTCATCTCGAACTGGCGGCGATAGAGCAGGCCGAGCCTGGCCGGGTTGACCTCGCTTGCCCGGATGCCTGCATCCATGATCCCGCCTCCTCCTCGCGATATTGCCCGACAGGCTGGGGCAAGTTGCGAACCGTTGTCAATACCGAACGCCGTTCGGTATAAGGGCGGCATGGCCCAGGTCAAGAAAGGCGCGGTGCGCGAAGCAATCCTGGCGAGCGCCTTCCGCCGCTTCGCCGAGAAGGGCTACGCCAACACCACGCTGGCCCAGATCTCCGGCGACGCCGGCATCTCGACCTCCAACCTCTACGTCTATTTCGGCTCGAAGCTGGCGATCCTGTTCGCCCTCTACGATCCCTGGCTGCGCGAGCGCCTGACCGCACTGGAGCAGGAGTTGGCCGGCATGACCGACCCGCGCGCCCGCCTGCGCCGCATCCTGCTCGCCCTCTGGCGCGACATCCCGGCCGAGCACAACGGCTTCTCCGTCAATCTGATGCAGGCCCTGTCGACCGCCACCCCCGACCAGGGCTACAGCCGCGACCTGCTGCTCTGGGCCGAGGACCGCATCGGCCGCCTGATCCGCGCCAGCCTGCCGCCGGAGCGCGCCGCGCTCGCCGAAGGCCGCCTGCTCGCCCACGTCCTGATGATGGCCTTCGACGGCTTCGTCCTGAACACCCGCCTCGCCGACCGCTCCCGCCGGCTGCCGGCCATCGCCGAGCTGATGGCCGACCTGCTGCTCGGCACGGTGCCGGGACAGCCGGGCGCGGCCGACCGCCACGCTTAAGACATTGCCGCTCCGAAGGCCGACGCACCCGGACACCCGTCGTCGCGGCGGAGACCGACGGATAGACCGCAGCCAATGGCGCTATTCAGGGTGTCTGCGACTCCGCTCGGCGGCGGAGCGCCAGATCGCCAAACGCGTTGCCGCTGTCCGGCAATCGGTGCGAACTCCTTGAGGTAGGCGACGGCACCGGTATGTCGGCTCGACATCCCGGATGACGAAGTCCAACACCCGGACACAGTCTGCTTGACCAGCATCACGCACGGCCCAGCAGCGACCCGGCAAGGCCTTCGTCGGATCGATACCGAGGCCGCAGGGCAGACTTTTCTACGCCTTTTCGGCAGGCTATGCGGATCGACGCGTCACGCCAGGGCCACGCGCCTCGATCCTTCGGCGTTCCCGGCGATCCACCCGACCCGGCGGACGCAAGCCGTTCCCCCGTCGCACCTAGCTACTGAACCAGCCGACGCGCCTTCCGTCGAGTTGGCGACGCGCTCGCGCGCGGCCAAACCGAATCACAACCGAGCGCGTAATTCGAGCGTCGGGCAGGAATCCAATGTTCCATCGCGCGCACCGACGCGGCCATGCGGATGTGCGCAACGGCCGAAAATCTGCAGACCTCCGGATTGCTCCGGCGAGCACCGCGTAGCATCGTCTCGCTTTGGAGCGAATATAGTAATCATCTCGATGATCTCATCCATCCCGGTGGGCGTGTGGCATTACTCTAGGGAGATCAATCGTCTGACGATGCTCATAAACCCGACGGTACACATGTATCCCAAATGTCATCGAGGATCGCGTGCACCGTCGTACGATGTGACGGCCGGCGGGGCCTTTTAACGTATAGACCGTTTAGCTTGCAAACTCGCGCCTCATCTCGATGCCGACCTTTGAACCCGTTCTCGCAACTTCCTTTACATCGCAGGATAGAAGCCGCGCTCACCAGGCCGGTAGACGCAGATCGCACGCGGCGATAGCCACGCCTCGCCCTGGTGAGCGGCGCATCCCGAGCGCTGCGACCGCCTGCGGCGAGCACGAGCGAATTGCCGAGACCGAGCGGGAATGGCGGCGATTCTTTGAAACACACTCGAAGCATGAAGCGCCGATGGGCCAGTCCCAGGTCGAGTTGTTCGGCTGATCGAGCGTGAGGTCCGCATGCCGATGCCACGGCTCGCGCAGATCGGCGGTGCCGGCTGATTCTCGCTGCGCAAGCATGCTGAGGCGGGCATGCAAGCGATGTTGATGGCCGGATCACGGATGCCTGCGGCCGAGCTTCTGCCCGCGTCGATCCGGCGCGCCGCGTACCGTGCGATGCTCAAGCGGCGGCATCTGCAGATGATTCGGGCTCCGGGACAGGTGGCGAAGCGGGGTCCGCAAGTTCCACGCGAAGGGCGCCGCCACCCCTTGCCGTCGCGCGGATGGTAGCCGAGAGCATGGCACATGGAGCACTCGCCGGAGTCTAGAATCCGGCGCGACAAGCGAGGCTTCGCCACTACCCCGTTGACGCCATCGCCACTGCTGGCCTGGTCTGGGCGCTCCGAACTGGGGCGACATGCGGCGCTTGCCGTCGCATAGGCGCGTCGTCGGCGATTGGTCGATCTGGCCGGCGATGTCGGCATGCTGATTGAGCTCGCCGGCCTCGGATGAGTCTTTGCCGAGCTCGGCGATACTCATTTGGCGTCGGGCGAGGGAGCCACAGGTCTTGCAGAGCCTGCCGACTGGAGCGAGAGCCTACCCGGCCTGGGTTGGCACCATGCTCTGCCGGCCCGCCTGAGAGAGGTACCGGCTGGACGCGGCGGCCGCTCCCTCGGCGGACCCCACGCGCTTCTCACTCCACGCGGCGAGCGGGTGTTCACACGGGAGCAGTGTGTCTATGACCGGTCCGCTGGCAGCGCAGAGCATCCCGGTTCAAGCAAGCTCGACTCGCGAATCCTGCAGCGCCAGCGGTGCGGCTCCTCCCCTTCCCGGCTGGCGGTATCTGGCGGCCAGGCGGCGAGGAGCGCGGCGCCGGCGCTGGTGCCGCTGGCATCGGTCGAAGCGATGACCGGCCAGCCCGGCTGCAGGCCGGCGAGCGCGGCGAGGAAGACCGGGTTGCCGGCGAACGGGCCCTCGACGATGCGGGGCCCTTCGGCGCCGAGCAAGCTCCAGCATCAGGTCGGCGACCAGCGCGTTGTAGAGGCTGGCGAGCGCGACGCGCTCGGCCGGGCTCGGCGGCGGCCTGGCCAGTTGCCGGCGCGGCCGATGAAGGCCGCTCTCCGGCGCGAAGCGGGCAGCGCCATGGTGCCGCGGGCGATCAGGCGCGCCGCCACCGCGAGGTCCGGCTCGACGCCGGCCGAGTCCGGGCCGGCCACCGCCGCGAACTCGCGACCGCCCATGAAGCGGGCGGTCGGCACGGGGTCGCCGTTGACGTCGACATTGGCCAGCATGTCGCGATTGGCGTCGAGGCGGGCGAGGTCGCCGCCGGCCGCCATGATGATCAGCCAGGTGCCGCTCGACAGCACCGCGAAGGGTGCGCGGCGGGTCGCGAGATGGGCGAGGTAGCTGGCGTTGCTGTCGTGCACGCCGCAGAGCACGCGGCAGCGGGGCGACAGGCCGGTGGCGGCAGCAATCGCCGGCAGCAGCGGCCCGAGCGGCTCCCAGGCCGGGCGCAGCTTCGGCATGCGCGGCCGCCAGCCCTCGCGCTCCACGAGGCGGCTGTAGTCGCGCGCCGCCGGCCGCCACAGGCCGGTGTGGCAGCCGAGCGAGGTGACCTCGGAGGCCTTCACGCCGGAGAGCCGCCAGGACCAGTATTGCGGATACATCAGGATGTCGCTGACGCCCGCGAAGGCATCGGCGAAGGCGCGCGCCTGCCAGTAGATCTGGCGACCGAGCGTGAATCCAACCGGCAGGGTCGGCGAGCGGCTCTCGGCGAAGGGATCGGCGGCGGCGGCGAAGGCGGCGCCGGTCGCCTCCGGGCCGTCATGCTCGTAGTCGAGCACCGGCAGCGCCAGGCGGTCGCCGGCGAGCAACGCCGCGGTGCAGCCATGGGTCACCGGCACCAGCGTGTCGATGGCGCCGCGGTCGGGCGTCGCCGCCAGCGCCTCCAGGTACCAGCCGAGGATGCCCTCGACGTCGGCATGGGGATAAGGCGGGCCGGCGAGCGGCGTGTTCGGGCGGCTGGCGCGATAGAGCGTGCGGCCGGCGGCATCGACCACCACCAGCTTGAGGTTGGTCTTGCCGATGTCGAGGACGGCGACGCTCATGGCCGGGTTTCGCTGTAACGCGACAGGCCGCCGCGCGAGGTGCGCGGCGGCCTGCGCGGGGGTGGCTAGAAGTCGAAGCCGTCGATGTTCGACTTGTTGTAGACGAAGGGCGGGCCGAGCAGGATCTCGGAGCCGTTGACCACCTGCAGCTTGCCGAGCTTGCCGGCCTCGACCTCGGTGGCGCCGGGCTTCAGCTTGCCGTCGGCCACGGCGCGGGCGACATAGACCGCGGCATAGCCGAGATCGACCGGGTTCCACAGCACGACCGACTTGACGCAGCCCGACGCGACATAGGGCTTCATCGCGTTCGGGGTGGCGAGACCGACCACCGAGACCTTGCCGCAGAGATTGGCCTGCTTCACCGCCTCGGCCGAGGCCGGGGTGGCGACCGAGGTCATGCCGAACAGGCCGGCGAGCTGGTCGCCGTGCTTGTTGAGCAGCGTCGTGGCCTGGTTGAAGGAGAGCTGGTTGTCCTCCTGCGCCTCGACCGTCTCGAGCCACTTCATCTTCGGGTGGCACTTGGCGGCATAGGCCCACATCTCGGCGATCCAGCGCGCCTGGTTGGGCGTGGTGAAGGTGCTGGTGACGATGGCGAAGCCCTTGTCCTCGCCGATCTCGGTGGCCATCTGGTCGATCAGCGCCTTGGCGATGCCGTTGAACTGCGCCTGGTTGACGAACCACTGGCGGGCGTCCGGCGTCGAGTTGGCGTCGTAGCCGATCACCAGCATGCCCTTGCCGAGCGCCTTCTTCAGCACCGGCGCGATGGCCACGGGGTCGTTGGCGGCGAACAGCACGCCGTCGACGCCGCGGGTGACGTAGTTGTCGATGAAGCTGATCTGCTGGTCGATCTTCGCCTCGGTCGGGCCGTCGGTCGTGACCTTGACGTTGCCGAGCTCCTTGGCCGCGTCCTGCATGCCCTTCGAGGTGGCATTGAAGTAGCCGATGCCGATCAGCTTCGGCACGTCGACCAGGCTGATCTCCTTGCCGGCCCGGTCGGGCGCGCCGGTCGGGCTGCCGCCGTCATAGGGCTTGGCGGCGGCCGCGCCGCCCCCGCCGCCGGCCTCGCAGGCGAGCGGGCTCACCGGCAGGTCGTCGGCGCCGTCCCAGCGCTCGGCCGCCAGCGCCGGCATGGCGAGCAGCGCCATGCCGAACGCGGCTGTGATGGTCTTCAGCATCAGATGTTCCTCCCTCCTCTGGTCCTCGGATCTCGCCGGTCTCCCCCCGGCGACGGGCTCCTCAGCGCTCGCCGGACTGGCGGCGCTGCACGAAGTTGGTGAACAGGATCGACAGGATCAGCACGACGCCGATCACCACGATGGTGGCGTCGCCCTTGACCCCCGTCAGCGCCATGCCGTTCTTCAGCAGCTGGATCAGCACCAGCCCGATCACCGTGCCGGCGATGGTGCCGACGCCGCCGAAGATGCTGGTGCCGCCCAGCACCACCGCGGCGATGACGTCGAGCTCGAGGCCGCTGCCCATGTCGGAGCGCGTCGTGCTGACCCGCGACACGAAGATGTAGGCGGCGAGCCCGGCCATGGCGCCGGAGGCCGTGTAGATGGCGACCTTGTAGCGGTCGACCGGGATGCCGGAGAAGCGCGCCGCCACCTCGTTGTGGCCGATCGCATAGAGGCCGCGGCCGAAGGCGGTGCGCGCCAGGACGACGGCGGCGACGAGGATGCAGGCGAGCAGGATCCAGAGCTGGGTCGGCACCCCCGCGACCTCGCCCTGGCCCAGCACGAAGAACCACTCGGGATAGCCCCGCACCGAATGGGCCTGGCTGATGCCCTCGGCCAGCCCGCGATAGAGCGCCAGGGTCGACAGCGTCATGATCAGCGGCGGCACCCGGACCCGGGTGATGAACCAGCCATTGACGAAGCCGCAGATGCCGCCGACGCCGAGCGCCACCAGGATGGTGAGCTCGAGCGGCACGCCCCAGCTCTTCCAGCTCACGCCCAGCAGGATCGCCGCCAGCCCCATGGTCGAGCCGACCGACAGGTCGATGCCGCCGGTGATGATGATGAAGGTCATCGGCAGCGCCACCAGCCCGACCTCGGCCATCAGCCGGCCCTGGTTCAGCAGGTTGTCGGCGGTGAGGAAGACGCCGCTCTGCAGCGCCAGCACGACCAGCGCCAGGACGAGGATGGCGAGCAGCACGCCCTCCTGCCGGAGCAGCGCGCCGCTCATCGGCCGACCTCCCTCTGCCGCTTGCGGGTCATCGCGTCCATCACCGCCCCATCGCCCGGCGGCGCCGGCGCAGCAGGTCGGCCAGCACGGTGGCGAGGATCAGCAGCCCCTGCACGGCGCGCAGCCAGAAGGGCGACAGGTCGACGAAGATCAGCGACGAGCCGATCGCCGCGATCAGGATGGCGGCCAGCGTCGAGCCGATCACCGTGCCGGTGCCGCCCAGGATGCTGACGCCGCCGACCACCGAGGCGGTGATGATGGTGAGCTCGAGGTTGGGCGGCACGGTCGACTGGATGACGCTGAGCTGGGTGGCGAAGAGGATGCCGGCCAGCCCGGCGAACAGGCCGTGGATGGCGAAGACCATGACGATGGTGCGCTCGCGCGAGATGCCGGAGAGCCGCGCCGCCTCGGCATTGCCGCCGACCGCGTAGATGGTCCGGCCGGTGGCGCTGTAGCGCATCCACCAGGCGGCCGCCGCCGTCAGCACGACCATGAACCAGACCGGCATCGGCACGCCCAGCACCCAGGTCTGGGCGAGCGCGAAGCCGGGCGGCAGGTTGCTGATCCACTTGCCGCCGGTGACGCTGATCAGCCCGCCCTTGAGGATGCTGAGCATGCCGAGCGTGACGACGATGGCGGGGATGCGCAGATAGGCGACGATCGCGCCCATCCCGGCCATGATGGCGATGCTGACCAGCACCGGGATCAGCCAGGCGAGGAAGATCGGCCAGCCGGCAACCGCCAGCGAGCCGCTGATCGTGGCGAGCACGCCGATCAGCGCCCCCACCGAGATGTCGATGTTGCCGGAGACGATGACCATCGACATGCCGATCGCGGCCACCGCGATGTAGGCGTTGCCGAGCAGGATGCTCTGCAGGTTGCGCTCGGCGACGAAGCGCGGGTTGATCGTCCCGACCACGGCGAAGAGCAGGATGATGGCGATCAGCAGCACCGCCTCCTGCGAGCCGACCAGCCGCCTGAGGCCGGCCAGCGCCGGGGCGCCGCCGGCGGTGCCCGCCGCGGCGCTCACGCCGCCCCCGCCACGGCCGGCGCCCGCTCGCCGCCCATCATCGCGCCGGCGATCGCCTCCTGGCTGGCGGCGGCGCGCGGGAACTCGCCGGCCAGCCGGCCCTCGCGCATCACCAGGATGCGGTCGCTCATCCCCAGCACCTCGGTCAGCTCGCTCGAGATCATCAGGATCGCCAGCCCCTGCTGCGCCAGCTCGCTCATCAGCCGGTGGATCTCCGCCTTGGCGCCGACGTCGATGCCGCGGGTCGGCTCGTCCAGGATCAGCACCTTCGGCTCGGTCGCCAGCCACTTGCCGAGCACCACCTTCTGCTGGTTGCCGCCCGACAGCTTGTTGACGATCTGGCCGATGCCGCTCGCCCTTATGTTGAACTTGCGCACGCTGTCCTCGGCCAGCCGGGCCTCCGCCCCGCGGTCGATGAAGGGCCCGCGCAGCAGCTTCTCGATCACGGCCAGCGAGACGTTCTCGCGCAGCGCCATCGGGCGCACCAGCCCCTGGGTGCCGCGATCCTCCGGCACATAGGCGATGCCGAGCCGCTTCGCCGCGATCGGGCTGCCGATGCGCACCGGCCGGCCGCCCAGCCGGATCTCCCCGGAATCGGCCGGGGTGATGCCGAAGATCACCTGCGCCAGCTCGCTGCGGCCGGAGCCGACCAGCCCGGCGAGGCCGAGGATCTCGCCGGCCCGCAGGGTCAGGCTGATGCCGTTGGTCAGCGGCCGGCGGACCACGTCCTTCAGCTCCAGCACCGGCTCGCCGATGCGCGCCGGCAGCTTCGGGAACAGGGCCTCGATGCGGCGGCCGACCATCATCTGGATGAGGTCGTCGTGGCTGGTCTCGGCGACCGGCTTGGTGGCGACGTACTCGCCGTCGCGGAACACCGTCACCCGGTCGGCCAGGATGAAGATCTCCTCCAGCCGGTGGCTGATATAGACGATGCCGACGCCGCGCTCGCGCAGCAGCCGGACGATGGCGAAGAGCCGCTCGACATCGTGCTCGGTCAGCGCCGCGGTCGGCTCGTCCATGATCAGGATGCGCGCCTTGTGCGACAGCGCCTTGGCGATCTCGACCCGCTGGCGGTTGCCGACCGACAGCGTGCCGACCACCCGGCCGGGATCGAGGTCGTGGATGTCGAGCGAGGCGAGCAGCTGGCGCGCCTTCTCGCGCATCGCGCCCCAGTCGATGCCGAGCCGGCCGCGCGGCGCGTGGCCCATGAAGATGTTCTCGGCGACCGTCAGCTCGGGGAAGAGCAGCAGCTCCTGGTAGATGGTGGCGATGCCGGCCCGCTGCGCCTCGAGCGGGCTGCCGAAGCGCACCGGCTTGCCGTCGAGCGACAGGGTGCCCTCGTCGGGCTGGTGCACGCCGGAGACGATCTTGATCAGGGTCGACTTGCCGGCGCCGTTCTCGCCGAGCAGCGCATGGACCTCGCCGGCGCGGACGTCGAACTGCACGCCCTTCAGCGCCTGGACCCCGGGAAAGCTCTTGCGGATGCCCTCGAGGCGGAGCACCGGCTCGGTCATCGCCGCGCCTCCGCGGGCTCGGCGGGCCGGGTCCGGGACCGCGCCGCGCGACGCTCGCCCTCGACCGGCACCACCTTCGTGCGCACCCCGGCGGCGGCCAGCATCGCCAGCCCCTCCTCGGGGGCCGAGCTGTCTGTCACCACCAGGTCGAGCCGCGACAGCGGGCAGAGCAGGAAGCTGCCGCGCGAGGCGAACTTGCTGCCGTCGACCAGGGCGATGACCTGGTCCGCCCGCTTCAGCAGCTGCCGCTCGGCCTTGAGCAGCAGCGGGTCGCCCTCGACCAGCCCCTCCGGCCCGATCGCCCGGGCGCCGATGAAGTACTTGGTGGCGACGTAGTGGTCGATCACCGTGTCGCGCTCGTAGGGGCTGACGATCAGGCTCTGCTCGCGATAGACGTCGCCGCCCGGCAGCGCCACCCGGCAGTTGCCCCGCCCCAGCAGGCAGGCGGCGAGCGCGAAGGAGTTGGTCAGCACCTGCAGCCCGCGCTCGGCGATGAACTCGCCGAGGCAATAGGTGGTGGTGCCGCCATTGACGATGATCGACTCGCCGGGCTCGCAGAGCGCCGCCGCGGCCCGCGCGATGGCCCGCTTGCGCGCCAGGTTCTGGCCGCGCGTGGCGGCGAAGTCGGGGGTGCGCAGCACGGTCGGCCGGGCTGCGCCGGCGACCGCCTCGGCGCCGCCGCGCACGCGGCGCAGCCGGCCGGCCGCCTCGAGCGCCGCCACGTCGCGCCGCACCGTCGCCGGCGAGGCGTCGAGATCCGCCGCCAGCTCGCCCGACGTGACGAACTGCCGCTCGGCCAGCAGGGCCTCGATTCGTCGCTGCCTTTGCGAGGCGTGCATTCCTCCCCCTGTCGGATCAGTATGAGCGAAGCTGCGCACGCGTCAACCAAGCTGAGCGAAGCTTGACATGGCTGAGCGCGGCTTGCTGTTGTCCCGCGCGCGGGGCTGCAGGATGGAGGATGCGATGGACGGTGCGACGCCGGGGCTGACGGGGCGCTGGGACGAGGACGCCGCGCGCGGGCTCGACGAACCCGGGCTGCTGCTCTACCGCTCGCACCTGCTGGGCGGCGACAAGCGCGTCACCAACTTCGGCGGCGGCAACACCTCGGCCAAGGTCGTCGCGTCAGACCCGCTGACCGGCGAGCCGGTCGAGGTGCTCTGGGTCAAGGGTTCCGGCGGCGATCTCGGCTCGATGGGCCTCGACGGCTTCGCCACCCTCTATCTGGAGAAGCTGGAGCGGCTGAAGGGCCTCTATCGCGGCGTCGAGGCCGAGGACGAGATGGTGAGCTACCTCGCCCACTGCACCTTCAACCTCAACCCGCGCGCCGCCAGCATCGACACGCCGCTGCATGCCTACCTGCCCTGCCGGCACGCCGACCACACCCATCCCGACTCGGTGATCGCCATCGCGGCGACGCAGCGCTCGCAGGCGCTGACGTCCGAGATCTTCGGCCCGGAGATCGGCTGGCTGCCCTGGCAGCGGCCGGGCTTCGATCTCGGCCTGAAGCTGGCCGCGCTCGCCCGCTCCGACCGCAAGCTGGTCGGCGCCGTGCTGGCCGGGCACGGCCTCTTCACCTGGGCCGACGATTCCCGCAGCTGCTACGAGACGACGCTGCGCATCATCGCCAAAGCCGAGTCCTGGCTCGCCGCCAACCGGAAGGGTGCCGCCTTCGGCGGCCCGGCGGTCCCGGCCCGGCCCGCGGCCGACCGTTATGCCCGCGCCGTGCAGCTGATGCCGCGGCTGCGCGGCCGCATCGGCGCCGCCGAGCCGAAGATCGGCCATTTCGACGACAGCGCGGCGGTGCTGGAATTCGTCGGCTCGCGCGAGCTCGAGCCGCTGGCGGCGCTCGGCACCACCTGCCCCGACCATTTCCTGCGCACCAAGATCCGCCCGCTGGTGCTGCCGGCCGAGTGCGGCGATGCCGAGCTCGACGCCCGGCTCGAGGCCTATCGCCGCGACTACGCCGCCTACTACGAGCGCTGCAGGCGGCCCGACAGCCCGAAGCTGCGCGACCCCAACCCGGTCATCTATCTCGTCCCCGGCGTCGGCATGCTGAGCTTCGCCAAGGACAAGCCGACGGCGCGCGTCGCCGGCGAGTTCTACGTCAACGCCATCAACGTGCTGAAGGGCGCGCTCGGCGTCGATTCCTATGTCGGCCTGCCCGAGCAGGAGGCCTTCGACATCGAGTACTGGCTGCTCGAGGAGGCCAAGCTGCAGCGCCAGCCCAAGCCCAGGAGCCTGGCCGGCAAGGTGGCGCTGATCACCGGCGGCGCCGGCGGCATCGGCGGCGCCGTCGCCCGCCGGCTGCTCGGCGAGGGCGCCTGCGTCATGCTGACCGACATCGACGCCGAGGCGCTGGAGGCCGCGCGCGCCGGGCTGGCGAAGCGCTTCGGCGCCGATCCGGTCGCGGCCTGCCCGGGCGACGTCACCGAGGAGGACGCGGTCGAGGCCGCCATGGCCGACGCGGTGCTGCGCTTCGGCGGCCTCGACATCGTCGTCGCCAATGCCGGGCTCGCCACCGCCGCGCCGCTCGCCGAGACGACGCTGGCCGAGTGGGAGCGCAACGCCGACGTGCTGGCCAAGGGCGTCTTCCTGGTCGGCCGCGCTGCCTTCCGGGTCATGCAGGCCCAGGGGCTGGGCGGCTCGATCGTCACCATCGGCAGCAAGAACGCGCTGGCCGCCTCGGCCGGCGCGTCCGCCTATTGCGCGGCCAAGGCGGCCGCCGTGCACTTCACCCGCTGCCTGGCGCTGGAAGGCGCCCCGCACGGCATCCGCGCCAACGTCGTCAATCCCGATGCCGTGCTGCGCGGCTCGCGCATCTGGTCGGGCGAATGGCGCCAGGCCCGCGCCCGCTCCTACAACGTGGCACCCGACGAGCTCGAGGAGATCTACCGCCAGCGCTCGCTGCTGAAGCGCAGCGTCTACCCCGAGGACATCGCCGAGGCCGTCTACTTCTTCGCCGGCGAGATGGGCGCCAAGTCGACCGGCAACCTGCTCAACGTCGACGCCGGCAACGCGACCGCATTCAGCCGGTAGGCGGCCGCGCGCTACACCCCGGTCGTCGGCCGTGGCCGCGAGCCGTCGCTGAAGCGGCTGAAGCGGAAGTCCTTCGGGTCGACGATCGGGCTGTCGCCGGTGACGAGGTCGGCGACCAGCCGCCCGGCCCCCGGGCCGATGCCGAAGCCGTGGCCGGAGAAGCCGGTGGCGACGACCAGGCCGGGCAGGCTGTCGACCGGCGAGATCGTCGGGACGGCGTCGGGCATGGCGTCGATCAGCCCGGCCCAGCGCTCCACGATCGGCACGTCCCTGAACTGCGGGAAGGCGGCGATCAGCCCGCTGCGCGCCTGCTCGACATGGCCGAGCACCGGCTCGGGGTCGAGCGTGCGCACCGTCTCGAAGGGCGAGACCTGGTCGAGCGCCCAGCGCGAGGGCAGCTGCGCCTCGGTGAGGAAGCGGCGGCCGACGCGGAAGCGCAGGTCGTGCCAGTTCAGCCGCAGCACCGGCAGGAAATCCATCGCGAAGCGGAAGCTGTCCGGCACGAGGTCGACCATGTTGAGGCCGCCATGGGCGATCGTGTAGCCGCCGTCGAGCCGCTTGCGGAAGGCGAAGTCGCCGCCCCAGGTATTCGGGCCCGGCCCCTCGAAGGGCGCCGTGCGCTGTACCGAGGCCAGCACCTTGAGCTGCGGCAGCCGCAGGCCCAGGTTGCGCAGGAACAGGCTGGACCAGGCGCCGCCGGCCAGCACCACCGACTGGCAGCGGATGCGGCCCTTCTCGGTGACCACCGCCGCCACCCTTCCGCCCTCGGTCTCGATGCCGCGTACCGCGCAGTGCGTCAGCACCGTCCCGCCGCGGCGCTGCACGGCGCGCGCGATGGCCGGCGCCGCCATCTGCGGCTCGGCCCGCCCGTCGCTCGGCGTGTAGAGCGCCGCCTTCCACTGCCGCGACGCGCCGGGCAGCAGGTCGGCGAGCTGGGTGCCGGAGATGAAGTGCGAATCGAGCTGGTAGGGCCGGGCATATTCCAGCCAGGCCTCGCGCTTGGCGATCGCCTCGTCGCCGTCGCAGAGATAGAGGATGCCGGAGCGGCGGAAGCCGGTCTCCCCCTCGACCATGGTGCCGAGCCGCTCCCAGATCCGCAGGCTCTCGATGATCAGCGGGATCTCGCGCGGGTCGCGCCCCATCTTGCGCACCCAGCCCCAGTTGCGGCTGGATTGCTCGCCGGCGATGTGCCCCTTCTCGCAGAGCACGGTCGGCACGCCCTTCTCGGCCAGGAACAGTGCGGTGCTGGTCCCGATGATACCGCCGCCGATCACCACCACCTGGGTGCTGGCCGGCACGGCGGTATCGGAGGTGACGGGCTCGAGGCGCGGCGCCATGGCAGTTCCTCTTCAGGCAGGCGGCGATCAGAGCCGCTTCGCCGCGGCCCGGTCAAGCGCATCCTCGCCGCGCTGAATCGCTCCCTCTCCCGCCGGAGAGGAGGCGGGCTACCGGCCCCGATGCGCCGGCAGGATCCGGAGCCCGACCAGCGCCTCGCGCAGCTTGGCCGGCCCGGTGAAGTGGATGCCATGCAGGCCGAGCCGCGTCGCCGCCTCGGCGTTGCGCGGGTTGTCGTCGATATAGACGGCGTCGGCGGCGTCGATCGCGAAGCGCTCGAGCAGCAGGCGGTAGATCCGCGGGTCGGGCTTGATCAGCTTCTCGTGGCCGGACACCACGACGCCGCGGAACCACTGCAGGAACTCGAACCGCTCGAGCGCGATCGGGTAGGTCTCGGCCGACCAGTTGGTCAGCGCGTAGAGCGGCGTGCCCTGGCGATGGAGCTCCTCCAGGATCAGCACCGTGCCGGGGATGGCGCCCGCCAGCATCTCGCCGAAGCGCGCGCCATAGGCCTCGATCAGGTGGCGCTTCTCCGGATGCCGCTCGATCAGGTGCTGCGCCGCGTCGGCGAAGCTGCGCCCCTCGTCCTGCCGCTCGTTCCAGTCCGGGCTGCAGACATTGGCGAGGAAGTCCTCCATCGCCGCCTCGTCGCCGGGGAAGAGCTTGCGGTAGAGGTGACGCGGGTTCCAGTCGATCAGCACGCCGCCGAGGTCGAAGACGACCGTGCCGCGGCGCGCCGCCTCGCCCGTCACGGCTCAGCCCTGCTTCAGCACCGGCTCGGTGATCGCCAGGTCCTCGGCGAGCAGGCGGCGCGGCTTGAGGCCCGCCTTCTGCAGCCCGCCAGTGATAGGCGCGCACCGCCTCCTCCGGCCGATCTCGCCGTCGGCGATCCGGCGCATCAGCGCGATGATCGCCAGCGGGTCCTCGGCGAGGTTGATCTTGCGGCCGAACAGCACCAGCCGGGCGCCGCCGCGGCGCACGTCGTGCAGCAGCTTGAAGGTGTCGTGGGTGGTGCCGGCGGCGCCGCCCAGGATGCCGACCACGATGGTCGGGTCGTAGCTCACCAGCTCGTCGAGCGCCCGCGGGCCGTTATAGGCGACCTTGAGGAAGAGCGGCCGCTCGGCGCGGGTCAGGCCGGCGAGCGCCCGCAGGATGCAGTCGTTGACGTAGCTGCCGACCTCCTCGGCCGCGACGCCGGCCGCCGCCACCGGGTTGAAGACCTCGAGGAAGTAGCGGAAGCCGACGCGCTGCGCCTCGTGGCGGAAGTGGCGGAAGGCCACCAGCGCCTCGGTGTCGAGCACCGCGTCGTTGTTGAAGGTGATCGAGTAGAGCCCGAGGTCGGCGCCGGCGGTGCGGCCGGACGGGTCGAGGCTGGCGGTGCGGAACGGCACCGAGAGCTGCTGCTTGTAGCGGCCGCCGCGCAGCCCCCAGATGTCGGTGGTGTCGTTGGCGCGGATCGCCGGGGTGATCGCCGAGCCGTCGAACAGCCGCTCGACCACCGCCAGCTGCTCGCTGTTGGACACCGACATCAGCATGACGTCGACGATGTCCTGGGCGACGATGTCGCGGATCTGCTGGCGGTGCGCCTCGAGCGTCTTGAACCCGCCGGTCGCCTTGCCGTCGGCGCCGTAGAGGGCGCCCGGGGCCGGGCGGCCGCCGCCCATGTCGCCGTCCTTGGCGTCGGCGATCATGAAATCCTTGCAGCCGCCAGGGTCGGCCAGGATGCGGCGCAGCTTCTCGTCGAGCCTCTTTTCCATCGCGTCCTTCGTCCAGCAGTCGGGGGCCGGCGCCGCCGGATGCGGCCCGATCCTCCCGCCTCTTATAGCGGTGATGCGGCTAGATATCGATCCGGCTGACCTTGGTGCCGTCGAGCGAGGCGCTGAACATCAGGCCGGTGTTGTTGAACACCAGCCCGATCACCTGCTGCTGCGCCGTCTCGGAGTTGGACGCGGCGACCGCGCCCTGGTCGGGCACCGCCACCGAGGCGTCGGCGCCGACCGTCCAGCCCTGGCTGGCCTGGAAGGCGGCAAGCGCCTCCTTGGTCATGAACAGGATGACCACGGAGCGGCTCTGCACGCCGAGCTGCACGCCGAGCGAGCCGCCGCGCATCTCGTAATAGGCGACCGACTGGCCGCCGATGCGCAGCGCGCCGCGCCCGAACTGGCCGCCGATGCCGACCCCGGCGCGGGTCACCGACGGGAAGATCAGCATGCCGCTCGCCTTGTTGGCGAGCTCGGTGGAGCCGGGAATCTCGACGCCCATGGTGCTGAGCGTGCCCGGGATCGCGCTGTCGATCTCGTTGCGCGTCTCGGCCTTGGCGGCGGGCGTCTCCGGCGTGGTGCAGGCGGCCAGCGCCCCCACCCCGGCCAGGCTCAGGCTGGTCTTGAGGAATGCTCGGCGATCCATGCTCCTCCCCCCCGAATCCTGCGGCACGACAGCCGCGCGAACTATTAACATCGGCGTCCGGTATCCGCCAGCCCGTCCGGCCTGCTACGCTCGACGGCGGGGCGGACCCCGCAAGGAGGAGGACGCGATGGATCTGGGGCTGAAGGGCCGCAAGGCGGCGATCACCGGCGGCAGCAAGGGCATCGGGCGGGCGATCGCCGACCGGCTGGCGGCCGAGGGCTGCCACGTGGCGATCTGCGCACGCAATGCCGGCGAGGTCGACCGGGCGGTGGCCGAGCTCGCCGCGAGCGGCGTGCAGGCGATCGGCCGGGCGCTGGACGTCGCCGACGGGCCGGCGCTGCGCGGCTGGATCGACGCCAGCGCCGCCGAGCTCGGCGGCCTCGACATCCTGGTGCCGAACGTCAGCGCGCTGGCCATCGGCAACACCGAGGAGGTCTGGCGCAAGGAGTTCGAGGTCGACATGCTGCACACCGTGCACGCGGTCGACGCGGCGCTGCCGCATCTCGCGCGCTCCGACGCCGGCGCGATCGTCATCATCTCCAGCGTCTCGGGCGTCGAGATCGACTTCGCCGCCGGCTCCTACGGCGCCTTCAAGGCGGCGCTGATCCACTACGCCAAGGCGCTGTCCTGCCAGCTCGCCCCCAAGGGCATCCGGGTCAACGCGGTGTCGCCCGGCAACACCTACTTCGCCGGCGGCGTCTGGGAACGCATCGAGAAGACCATGCCCGATCTCTTCAAGACGGCGCTCAGCCTGAACAAGACCGGCCGCATGGCCCGCCCCGAGGAGGTCGCCAACGGCGCCGTCTTCCTCGCCAGCCCCGCCGCCAGCTTCATCACCGGCACCAACCTGCTGGTCGACGGCGCGCTGACGAACAGGGTGCAGTACTGACCGGACTCCCTCTCCCGCTTGGGGAGAGGGGGGGGTCGCCCGCGGGTGAGGCGCCTGACCCTCCGCGGGTCAGGCAGCCCCTCGCACCCTTTCGCGTCTTCGCGCCTTCGCGTGAAAATCTACCGCAGCCCGGCGTTGATCTTCTCCAGCGCCGCCGGCCCCGGGCAGAGCTCGGCCTCGCCGAACGCCTGCAGCGGCTTCGCCGCGGTGCCGAGATGGGCGTGCAGGTCCTCCGGCTCGGGATCGACATAGATCAGCCCGGTGACGATCTCCCCCTGGCTCTGGCGGTCGAGCAGGTAGCGGATCGCCGCCGCCCGGTCGTGCAGGTCGTAGTCGCCGGCGAGCTTGCGCAGCCGCAGCATCGTGCCGTCATGCTGCGCCACCTCCTCGACCGTGCCCGGGGCGTAGTCGACGGTGATCTCGTCGCGCGGGGTGATGACGTCGAGCCGGTTCACCGCCTCGTTGTGCTCGCGCACGAAGTCGAAGCTCTTGGTCGAGCCCTCGTGGTTGTTGAAGGCGACGCAGGGCGAGATGCAGTCGATGAAGGCGGCCCCCTGGTGCAGGATGGCGGCCTCGATCAGCGGCACCAGCTGCGCCTTGTCGCCGGAGAAGCTGCGCGCCACGAAGGTCGCGCCGAGCTGGAGCGCCAAGCTCACCAGGTCGATCGCCTGGTCGGTGTTGACGACGCCGCGCTTGCTCTTCGAGCCGCGGTCGGAGGTCGCCGAGAACTGGCCCTTGGTCAGCCCGTACACGCCGTTGTTCTCGACCATGTAGACCATGTTGACGCCGCGCCGGATGCAGTGCGCGAACTGGCCGAGCCCGATCGAGGCGGAATCGCCGTCGCCCGAGACGCCGAGATAGACGAGCTCGCGGTTGGCGAGGTTGGCGCCGGTCAGCACCGCCGGCATGCGGCCATGCACGCTGTTGAAGCCGTGGCTGGCGCCGAGGAAGTAGGTCGGCGTCTTGGAGGAGCAGCCGATGCCGCTGAGCTTGGCGATGCGGTGCGGCGGCAGGTCGAGCTGGTAGCAGGCCTGGATGATCGCCGCGCTGATCGAATCGTGGCCGCAGCCGGCGCACAGCGTCGAGATGGCGCCCTCGTAGTCGCGGCGGGTGAAGCCCAGCTTGTTGGCCGGCAGCGCCGGGTGATGCAGCTTCGGCTTGGCGAGGTAGGTCATCAGACGGCCTCCTTCAGCCGCGCGGGCACGCGCGCCGCGATCTCCCGGGTGATGAACCGCGCGGTGATCGGCGTGCCGTCGTAGTGCAGCACCGGCACCAGCACGGCCGGGTCGATGCCGCATTCGTTGACCAGCATCATGCGCAGCTGCGCGTCGCGGTTCTGCTCGACCACGAAGACCCGGTCGTGCGCCGCGACGAAGGCGGCGACATCGTCGTGGAAGGGGAAGGCGCGGACCCGGAGCGTGTCGAGGTGGATCCCCTGCCCCTCCAGGATGTCGAGCGCCTCGGCCATCGCCGGGCTGGTCGAGCCGTAATAGATCACCCCGTCGCGCGCCGGCTCGGCGGCGTCGCGCCGCACCGGCCGCGGCACCACCTCCTTGGCGGTGTCGAGCTTGCGCAGCAGGCGTTCCATGTTGTCGCGGTAGTCGGCGCCGGACTCGCTGTAGCGCGCCTGGCGGTCCTTGCTGCTGCCGCGGGTGAAGAAGGCGCCGCGCGACGGGTGCGTGCCGGGCAGCGTGCGGTAGGGGATGCCGTCGCCGTCGACGTCGAGATAGCGCCCGAAGGGCGTGCCGGCCTCGAGCGCCTCGAAGCCCATCACCTTGCCGCGGTCGTAGCGCCTCCCTTCGTCCCAGCCGAAGGGCGCGCTCAGCCGCTGGTTCATGCCGAGGTCGAGGTCGAGCAGGACGAAGACCGGGGTCTGCAGCCGCTCGGCGAGGTCGAAGGCGGCGGCGGCGAGCTCGAAGCATTCGTGCGGATCCTCGGGGATCAGCAGCACGTGCTTGGTGTCGCCGTGGCTGGCATAGGCGCAGCTCAGCAGGTCGGATTGCTGGGTGCGGGTCGGCATGCCGGTCGAGGGCCCGCCGCGCTGCACGTCGAAGACGACCGCCGGGATCTCGGCGAAATAGGCGAGCCCGAGGAACTCCTGCATCAGCGAGATGCCCGGCCCCGAGGTGGTGGTGAAGGCGCGCGCCCCGTTCCACGAGGCGCCGATCACCATGCCGATCGAGGCCAGCTCGTCCTCGGCCTGCAGGATGGCGTAGCGCTTCTCGCCGCTGTCGCGGTCGGTGCGGAAGCGCTGGCACCAGCGGGCGAAGGCCTCGGCCAGCGAGGAGGACGGCGTGATCGGGTACCAGGCGCAGACCGTCGCCCCGCCATAGACGCAGCCCAGCGCCGCCGCGCTGTTGCCGTCGACGGTGATGCGGTCGCCGACCGCGTCGGCGCGGCGCACCCTGAGCCCGATCGGGCAGGGCAGGTGCGCGCGGGCGTAGTCGGCACCGGCATGGAGCGCCGCGACGTTGGGCGGGATCAGCTTGTCCTTGCCCTTGAACTGCTCGGCGATCAGCGCCTCGAGCACCGGCAGCTCGATCTCGAGCAGCGCCGCCAGCGCGCCGACATACATGATGTTCTTGAACAGCTGCCGCTGCCGCGGATCGGCGTAGCGCTGGTTGCACAGCTCGGTCAGCGGCATGCCGATCGCGGTGACGTCGTCGCGGAAGCGCGACTTCGGCAGCGGCTTGGAGGAGTCGTAGAACAGGTAGCCGCCGGGCTCGATCGCGGCGATGTCCTGGTCCCAGGTCTGTGGATTCATCTGGACCATCAGGTCGACGCCGCCCCGGGCGCCGAGATAGCCCGCCTCGGAGACCCGCACCTCGTACCAGGTCGGCAGGCCCTGGATGTTCGACGGGAAGATGTTGCGCGGCGTCGCCGGGACGCCCATCCGGATGATCGACTTGGCGAACAGCTGGTTGGCGCTGGCCGAGCCGGAGCCGTTGACGTTGGCGATCTTGACGACGAAGTCGTTGACGCGGTCTAGCGGCTGCGGCATTGGGCCCCCGCCTGTGCCATGTTGATCAGGAATTTCTGCATGTCCCAGGCTCCCGTCGGGCAGCGCTCGGCGCACAGCCCGCAATGCAGGCAGACATCCTCGTCCTTGGCCATGATGCGGCCGGTCTTGAGGCCGTCGGCGACGTAGATCGCCTGGCCGGTGTTGGGCGCCGGCGCGTTCAGCCGCTGGCGCAGCTCGGCCTCCTCGCCGTCGGCGGTGAAGGTGATGCAGTCCATCGGGCAGATGTCGACGCAGGCGTCGCACTCGATGCAGAGCTTCGGGGCGAACACCGTCTGGACGTCGCAGTTCAGGCAGCGCTCGGCCTCGAGATAGGCGCGCTCCGGGTCGAAGCCAAGCTCGACCTCGACCTTGATGCTGCTCAGCGCCACCGCCTTGTCGCGCAGCGGCACGCGGTAGCGGTGGTCGTTGGAGACCTCGTTGTCGTAGCTCCACTCGTGGATGCCCATCTTCTGGCTGACCAGGTTGACCAGCGGCGACGGCCGCTCGTCCATCCCCTCGCCCCGGCAGAAGCGGTCGATCGAGATCGCCGCCTCGTGGCCATGGGCGACCGCCCAGATGATGTTCTTCGGCCCGAAGGCGGCGTCGCCGCCGAAGAACACCTTCGGCGCGGTCGACTGGAACGTCCTGGGGTCGAGCTCCGGCAGGCCGTGCCGGTCGAACGCGATGCCGATGTCGCGCTCGATCCAGGGGAAGGCGTTCTCCTGGCCGATCGCCACCAGCACGTCGTCGGCCTCCATGACGACGTCGGGCTCGCCGGTCGGCACCAGGCTGCGCCGGCCCTTGTCGTCGTAGCGCGCCGCGACCTTCTCGAACACCATCCCGGTCAGCCGGCCGCCCTCGTGCAGCACCGCCTTGGGGACGTGGTAGTTGATGATCGGGATGCCCTCGTGCATCGCGTCCTCCTTCTCCCAGGGGGACGCCTTCATCTCCTCGAAGCCGCTGCGCACCACGACGCGGACATCCTCGGCGCCGAGCCGGCGGGCCGAGCGGCAGCAATCCATCGCCGTGTTGCCGCCGCCCAGCACCAGCACGCGGCGGCCGATCTTGGTGGTGTGGCCGAAGGAGACGCTGGACAGCCAGTCGATGCCGATATGGATCCTGGCCGCCGCCTCCTGCCGGCCGGGCACGTCGAGCTCGCGGCCGCGCGGCGCGCCGCAGCCGACGAAGACGGCGTCGTAGCCCTCGGCCAGCACTGCCTTCAGGCTGTCCACCCGCTCCCCGAGCCGGGTCTTCAGCCCGAGCCCGGCGATGTACCCGACCTCCTCGTCGATCACCTCCTCGGGCAGGCGGAACTTCGGGATCTGGCTGCGGATCATGCCGCCGAGCCGGTGGTCCTGATCGTAGACCACGACCTCGTAGCCGAGCGGCAGAAGGTCGCGGGCGACGGTCAGCGAGGCCGGCCCGGCGCCGATCAGCGCCACCCGCTTGCCGTTGCGCTCGGCCGCCGGCTGCGGCAGGCGGTGGCGGATGTCGTCCTTGTAGTCGGCGGCCACCCGCTTCAGCCGGCAGATCGCCACCGGCTCGCTCTCGACCCGGCCGCGCCGGCAGGCCGGCTCGCACGGCCGGTCGCAGGTCCGCCCGAGGATGCCGGGAAAGACGTTGGAGACCCAGTTGATCATGTAGGCGTCGCTGTACCGCCCTGCGGCGATCAACCGGATATACTCCGGCACGGGGGTGTGGGCCGGGCAGGCCCACTGGCAGTCGACGACCCGATGGAAATAGTCCGGGTTGCTGATGTCCGTTGGATTCACTGGGCAATCTTCCCGTGGCGCGACCGCCGGGAGTGCCCGGCGCCGCTGCTGGATTCGGGCACCGGCCTAGCGCGCCGGGACACGGCCGCCAGCGCCGGCCGCGGCCGCGACGGCCGCCTGCCCGCTCGAAGGTTCAACGTGAGAGGTCGAGCCCGTCAGGGACGGGATCGCCGAGCCGACCGCGTTACTCACCACCCAGGCACCGCAGAGGCAAATGGTCCAAGGCCGCGCCGAAGGAACGACAGGTCACTAGCCCAAATGCGAGCCAGCCGCAACGGCCGCCGCAGCATGGGGAACAAGGCACGCGCAACCTTGATCCACGTCAAGGATTGACGTCACGGCAGCTTTACAGTGCCGGGCATGACCGAGAGCCAGCTCGCCCGCTTCGACCGCCCGGTGCCGCGCTACACCAGCTATCCCACCGCGCCGCACTTCCACGCCGGCATCGACGCCGCCGCCTATCGCGGCTGGCTGGGGGCGCTGGGCGGCGACACCAGCCTGTCGCTCTACCTCCATGTGCCGTTCTGCCAGCAGCTCTGCTGGTACTGCGGCTGCCACACCAAGCTGGCCCGCCGCTACGAGCCGGTGGCCGACTATGTCGCCCTGCTCGAGGCCGAGATCGGGCTGGTCGCCGCGGCGCTGCCCGGACGGCTGCCGGTGCGCCAGATCCACTGGGGCGGCGGCACGCCGACCGTCCTCACCGCCGCCGACTTCGCCCGGCTCAGCGAGGCGCTGCGCCACCGGCTCGGCGCCGAATCGGCCGAGGTCGCCGTCGAGGTCGATCCGCGCACGCTGACCCGCGCCATGGCGGCCACGCTCGGCAGCTGCGGCGTGGTCCGCGCCAGCCTCGGGGTGCAGGACTTCAGCCCGCGGGTGCAGCAGGCGATCAACCGCGTCCAGAGCTTCGAGGACACCGCCCAGGCGGTCGACCGGCTGCGCGCCGCGGGCATCGCCTCGATCAACCTCGACCTGATGTACGGCCTGCCGCACCAGAGCGTCGCCGACGTGGTGCGCACGGTCGACCTCGCCGTCGAGCTCTGCCCGGACCGGCTGGCCCTGTTCGGCTACGCGCACGTGCCCTGGATGAAGAAGCACATGCGGCTGATCGAGGATGCCGCGCTGCCCGACGGCGCCGCCCGCTTCGCCCAGGCCGAGGCCGCCGCCGCCCGGCTCGCCGAGCACGGCTATCGCCGCATCGGCCTCGACCATTTCGCGCGGCCGGAGGACGAGATGGCGCGCGCGCTCGCCGCCGGCGAGCTCCGCCGCAACTTCCAGGGCTACACCGTCGACGAGGGCGAGGTGCTGATCGGGCTCGGCGCCTCGGCGATCGGCTCGCTGCCGCAGGGCTACGTCCAGAACGCCGTGCCGCTCAACCTCTATGGCGAGGCGATCGCCGCCGGCCGGCTCGCCACCGCCCGCGGCATCGCGCTGGCCCCCGAGGACCGGCTGCGCCGGGCGGTGATCGAGAAGCTGATGTGCGACCTCGCGGTCGATCTCGACCAGGTCGCCGGCGCGCCCGGCGCCGCCGAGCGCTTCGCCGCCGAGCTCGAGGCGCTGCGCGGCATGGCGGCCGAGGGGCTGGTCGAGATCGCCGGCCCGCGCGTCACCGTGACGGAGGCCGGCCGGCCGCTGGTCCGCACCGTCTGCGCCGCCTTCGACGCCTATCTCGGCCGCGGCGCCGCCCGCCACTCCCGCGCGGTCTGAGCTACTTCGACCCGCTGCCCTCGATCTGCTTCACCGTCGCCGCGGCCGGCTTGTCGTCGAGGCCGGCGGTGCCGGGCGGCAGCTCGGCCGCCAGCCCGGTGACCGTCTGCAGCGCCGCCTGCGCGCCCGGGCCGGTGGCGAGGTCGAGCACGTGCCCGCCATGGCGGCGGTCGGCGCTGACGAAGTGGAAGTGCCAGCCGGGCACGTTCATCGCGGCCAGCGCGGCGGGAAAGCGGAACCCCACCATGGTGCCGTCGAGGTCCGCCAGCTCGAACACCACCTGCTCCTTCAGCACCGCCGCGAGCGGCCGGTAGGGCGGGCTCTGCGCCGCCTCGCTGCGCAGCTTCAGCCGGGCGAAGCGGCCGTCGATGCGGATCGCCTGCGGCTGCCCGCGATCGGCGACCTGGCCGTCGAGGAAGGCGGCGAGCCCGGCGAGGTCGAGCCCGGCCGGCAGCGCGACCTGCCGCTCCGGCCGGAACGGGATCACCGCGGCGAAGGGCACCAGCGTCGCCGGCGCCGCCTCGACCGGCCGGCCATCGACCCGCACCTGCCAGACCCGCCCGTCGACCACCACCATCTCGCCGTCGACGCGGTCGAAGGTGCCGAGCCCGAGGTCGCCGTGGCGCGCCATCTCGGCGACGCTGAGCCGGCCGTCATAGCTGCCGGCGAGCAGCGCCTGCAGCGTCGAGTACTGCCACACCGTGCCCTCGGCGCGCGCCCCGCCGGCGATCAGGCCGCCGCGGCGATAACCAGCCCGGCCCATCTCGCACGCATCTCGCCTCTCCCCCGTCGTTTCCTGCCGCGGCTCAGCGCCCTTTCGGCTCGAGCCGATCGACCTCGGCGCCGTAGGCTTCGCCGAGCGGGGTCAGCCGCCAGGTGCCGCCCAGCCTCGCCGCGAGCTCCCGCATGTTGTCGGTGTCGATGGCGATGAGCTGCGGGATACCCGCTGCCGCCGCCGTCGCGACCAGCCGGTCCTGCTCCGGCGGCGGCGTGAAATGCAGCTTCGCGGCATAGGCGCCGTGCTCGAGGACGAAGCGGCCGCCGATCTCGTCGGTCCAGACGATCGGATCCTCGGCGAGCGCCGCCCGCACCGCCGGTGCCAAGCTGTCGTCCGCGGGAGGATAGTGCCGCGCGCCGGCCCAGATGGCACCGCCGACCAGCACGACCGCCGCGGCGCGCGCCGCCCGGCGCCAGTCGGCATGGCGCAGGGCTGTCGGCGCCACCGCGGCGGCGAGCAGGAAGCCGGCCGGCGACGTCAGGTAGTAGCTGATGAGAATGGCCTTCGGCACGAGATAGGCGAGCGACAGCGCCATCGACAGCAGCGCCGACAGCAGCGCCGGCCGACGCCCCCGGACCAGCATCCAGCCGCCGGCCAGCAGGGCGACGACCAGCAGCAGCGCCGTCGCGCGCGGCTGCAGGTAGAATTGCAGCCCGCGCCAGAGAGCGGCCAGATCCAGCCACCGGCGCCGAAGCGTCGGCCGGCGAGTAGGTGGTGGCCAGGACCGAGCCGGCATTGATCAGGTTGGCGGCCAGCAGCGGCACCGTGCCGATCAGCGCCCCGAGCGCGAATCGCGGCCAGCCGCAGCAGGTCGACGCCGCGCCGGTGCGCCAGCACCCTCCAGCCGAGGACCGCCAGCGGCCCGAACGCCAGCGCCAGGTTGGCGACCCGCACCACCCCGACAGCCCGATCAGCAGCCCGACGAGCAGCGGCAGCCAGGGCCGCCTGGCGGCGAAGGCCCGGTCCAGCAGCGCTCCGGACAGGACCGCAAGCACCAGCGCCAGGGCGACGGAGTCGCTGTAGTGGGCGGACCGCTCGGCGGCGATGACGAGGCCGCCGGCGACGACCGCGCCGCGGCGGCGGCGATCGAGGCGCTGCCGCCGGCCAGCGCGGCAAACGCCGCGGCGATCATCAGCGTCGCGGCGATCAGCAGGCCGCGGCCCTGCAGCCGCGCCGGAAAGGCCGCCATCAGGAAGCCCGTTCCGGGCGGATATTGCAGCACCACCCGGTCGACGTCGCCTTGTAGTGGTGGCAGTGCGGCGCCACCGCCTGCGACCAGGAGTCCGCGGGCTCGCCCGAGGCCCGCATCAGGTCGATCAGCCTCCGCGCGTTGGGCGTTTCCAGGCGGGTATCGAGCCCGCCCAGGCCATGCGCCCTGAACAGCGCCGCCTGGCGGCGATAGCCGAAGGGGTCGCAGCCTGTCGGCACGTCGGGGTAACCGGGAAACCCGTTGATCTGCTGGATCGTGAAGCCCAGCAGCAGCAGCCCCATGACCAGTGGAACGATGCGGTCCGCGATGCCGCGGCGCGCCGGCCAGACGGTCAGCAAGGGCGGGCCTCTCGCCTAGCCCGTCGGCGGCCGCCGCCGGTGCCAGGAGGTCGCGGCCTCGTAGGCCCAGCCGATGCGCAGGATGCCTGCCTCGTCATAGGGCCGGCCGAGGATCTGCAGCGACAACGGCAGGCCGCTCTTGGTGAAGCCCGAGGGCACCGCCAGGCCGCAGAGATCGAGGAAGTTGCCCGGCCGGGTGAAGCGGCTGAGGGTCGCCGTCGACGGATCGATCGCCGCCACCGGCTGCGCCGGGATCGGCGTGGTCGGCAGCAGCAGGGCGGCAAAGCCCTGCAGGCGCTGCAGGATCTCGCGCCGGGCCGCGTCGCGGCGCTGCTGCACCTCGACGTAGTCGGCGGCGGCGAGCTTGCTGCCGCCGCGCAGCCGGTCGCGCACCGGCGTGTCGAAGGTCAGGTCGTCGCGGTCGATATAGGCGCGATGGCGGGCATAGCCCTCCGACGCGATCAGCCGGCCGTTGTCGTCGGCCCAGCTCGACCACGGCACCGGGCCGATCGGCTCGATCCGGGCACCCAGCCCGCGCAGCTCGGCGAGCGCCGCGGCAAAGGCGGCGCGCTGCTCCGGGTCGACCTCGCCGAGGCACTCCTCCGGCAGGGTGGCGAGCCGCAGCCCGGCGACCCCGGCGCGCAGCGTCGGCAACGGGTCGACCGGCATCGGCCCGAGGGTGCGCGGATCGGCCGGATCCGGCCCGTGCAGCACGGCGAAGAGCAGCGCCGCGTCCTCGACCGAGCGGGTCAGCGGCCCCAGCGTGTCGAGCGCCTCGTTGAGCAGGACGACGCCGTGGTTGCTGATCCGGCCGACCGTGACCTTGAGGCCGACCAGCCCGCACTGGCTCGCCGGGATGCGGATCGAGCCGCCGGTGTCGCTGCCGATCGCCGCCGGCGCCAGCCCGCCCGCCACCGCCACCGCCGAGCCGCTGCTCGAGCCGCCCGGCGCGTGCTGCACCTCGGCGTTCCAGGGATTCCAGGGCGTGCCCATCGGCCCGTTGGTGCCCCAGGCGCCGAAGGCGAACTCGACCATGTGGGTCTTGCCGAGCAGCACGGCGCCGGCCGCCTGCAGCCGGCGCACCGCCGTCGCGGTCACCGTCGAGACCCGCTCGCGCCACAGCGCCGCGCCGGCGGTGGTGACGCGCCCCTCGATCTCGATCAGGTCCTTGAGGGCGATCGGGATGCCGTGCAGCGGCGGCAGCGGCAGCCCGGCCCGGCGCAGCCGGTCGGCCGCCTCGGCGGCGGCCCGCGCCGCGTCGCCATAGACCGCGACGAAGGCGTGCAGCTTGCCGTCGAGCCGGTCGATGCGCCCGAGGCAGAGCTCGGTCAGGTCGCGCGCCGAGATGCTGCCCTCGGCCAGCGCCGGGGCGAGCGCGTGGATCGGGGCGAACGGATCGATGCTGCTCATGCCGGCTCCTTCGGGATCATCCAGCCCTCCCTGTCCTTGCGCTCGAGGAAGCCGACGAGGTGGTCGACCAGCACCGCCTTGAAGCGCTCGCCCTTGTCGCGGGTGGCCGCGGTGGCCAGCCCGGTGGCGCCGCTGTCGGTCAGCTCCTCGTAGTTCCAGATCTCCTTCACCCAGGGGTCCTTGCGGTCGACGCTGCCGCGGGCCCGCGCCGGGTCGACCAGGTGCGGCACCACCGCCATGGCGACCGAGCACTCCGCCTCGCCGCCATGGCCGTAGCCGCCATGGTGGGTCCAGAGGTCCTGCGGCAGCATGGCGAGGCCCGCCGTCCACCAGGCGCCGAGCACCGCCAGCCCGACCGAGGGATGGCGGATCTTGACGTCCTGCGCGGCGATCTCGATGCAGGGGATGTTGCCGTCATGGCCGTTGATCACCAGGATCTTCGAGAAGCCCCAGTGGATCACCGACTCCAGCAGGTCGCGATAGACCGCGACGTTGGTGTCGTTGGTCACCGACACCTCCATCGGCTGGTGCCGGTAGTGCAGGCTCATCCCGTACCACACCGGCGGCAGCACCAGCGTGCGCGGCACCCGCGCCGCCACCGCCAGCGACAGATCGTGGGCGATCATCGCGTCGATGCCGAAGGGCAGGTGGTCGCCATGGCTCTCGCAGGAGCCGATCGGCAGGATCACCTTGTCGAAGCCGCCGGCCAGCAGGTCGGCCGTGTTCAGCTCCTCGAACCGGACGGTCACGCCATCCCTCCCCTCGCCAGGTGCGCAGCGCGTTGCGCAGCCTGACCGTCGAGGGCTCCCCTGTCCACCGCTAAGCGGAGCCCGCGGAGCGCAACCGGCCGCGACACAGTCTGCTCAGAGCCGCTCCAGCGCCGCCGCCGCCTCGGACACCAGCAGGAAGAGGCGATGCGGGTGCAGCGGGAGGCGGCGGAAGCCGAAGCCGGCGTAGAACGCGGCCGCCCGATCGTCCTTGGCGTCGACGACGATCGCGAACACCGCGAGTGTCCGTGATGCGGCGAGGACACGGCGCACCGCGTCCGCCAGGAGCAGCTCGCCGAGGCCCTGGCCGCGCGTCCGCTCGTCGCGTGCCAGACGTCCGATCAGCGCCGCCGGCACGAGGCCATAGCGCGGCAGCCTCTGGGCGACCGCCTGCGGCAGATCGGGCAGCTCCAGCGTGAAGGAGCTCAGGCTGTAGAAGCCGACCAGGCCGAGCTCGCGATCGACGGCGACGAACACCCGGGCGACGTTGCGGCGCTCATCCTGCCCGGCGCGGCGCCGCAGCCATTCGTCGAGGGCAGGCGTGCCGCAGGTGAATCGCGAGCGGTCGTGTTGCGGCCCGAGCGGCTCGAAGACGACGTCCAAGTCAGCGGGTCAGGTCGCGGTGGCGCCGCAGCGCAGCGACGAGCTTCTCGGAGGGCTCGATCGGATTCGTCACCGCCTGCAGGAAGGCCTCCCGGTCGGCGCCGGTCAGCACCATCCGCTCATGCTGGTCGAGCACGCGCCGTGCGGCTTCGCAGGCGAGGTCGCCGGCCGTCATGCCGCTGACCGCCATGGCGCGCTGGATCAGCGCCTTCGCGGACGCCCCGACGCGCAGCTCCATGCGCTCGCGCTTCGCCTCGGCGGCGTGGGTCGGCTTGCGGCGGCTGGGCGTTGCAGGCATGGCGACCTCCTGTCCGCTCATGTACGGCAGGTTGCCGTGCATTTCAAGACGGCGCGCATGGAGGGGCTCGACGGCAGGCGCGAGCCGGACGCCCGGGTCAGGCCCCGGATCAAGCCCGGGCACGACAAGCAGAAGCCGAGGTGCGGCGTGCAGCCGGCCCGCCCGATCGATCCCGAAGCCGCACCGGGCCGCCTCCTCCCATTTGTCATTGCCGGGCTTGACCCGGCAATCCAGGATGCCGGGCTGGGCGGCATCGGGGGGAAGATCATGCGGGTTCCTGGCCTCGGAGGGATGACGGGCTGCGCGCTCGGGCTGCTCGCCCTGCTCGCCGCCGCGCCGGCGCCGGCTGCCGGCACGCTGGTGCGCGGCCACGGTGCGGCCTGGGAGACGCTCGACCCGCAGCTCTGCTCGGGCGTGCGCGACTCGATGATCGTCAACGACCTCTATGAGGGGCTGGTGACCGCCGCCGCCGACGGCACGCCGGCGCCGGGCGCGGCGGAGCGCTGGGAGGTCAGCCCGGACGGGCTGGTCTACACCTTCCACCTGCGGCCCGGTCTCGCCTGGTCGAACGGCGACCCGCTGACCGCCGCCGACTTCGTCGCCGGCATGCTGCGGCTGATCGACCCGGCGACCGCCTCCTCGAAGGCCTACTACCTGACCGCCAACCTGAAGGTGCACAACGCCGCCGCCTTCAACGGCGGGACGCTGAAGGATCCTGCCGAGGTCGGCATCGCCGCGCCCGATCCGCTGACCGTGCGCATCACCCTCGACCTGCCCGCGCCGCACGCGCTCGACCTGCTGAACTCCTACGAGACGGCGCCGATCCACCGCGCCAGCCTGGAGCGCTTCGGCAAGGACTTCACCCGGCCGGGCAACCTCGTCTCCAACGGCCCCTTCCTGCTGCAGCAGCTGGTGCCGCAGTCGCACCTCGTGCTGGTGCGCAACCCGCACTACTGGGACGCCAAGGCGGTCGCGCTCGACACGGTGCGCTATGTCGTCACCGAGGACGTCAACACCGAGCTGAAGCGCTACCAGGCGGGCGAGCTCGACGTCACCAGCCAGTTCCCGGCCGACCGGATGGAGGCGCTGCGCCGCGACCTGCCGCCGGGCGAGGTCCGCGTCGTCCCCGACCTCTCCAGCTACTATCTCAGCTTCAACCTCAACCGGCCGCCGCTCTCCGACATCCGGCTGCGCCGGGCGCTCTCGATGGTGATCGGCCGCGAGACGCTGCAGGACAAGATCCTGAAGACCGGCGCCCCGGCCATCTATTCCTACGTGCCGCCGGTCGACCCGGCCTATCACGGCCCGAGCGTGGCCGAGCGCGCTCTCACGCCGGAGCAGCGCCTGGCCGAGGCGCGCAGGCTCTATGCCGAGGCCGGCTACGGGCCGGACAAGCCGCTCAAGGTCTCGATCTACTCGACCAACGACGAGCAGGAGAAGAAGAAGGCGCTCGCCATCTCGATCATGTGGAAGACGGCACTCGGCGTCGAGACCGAGCTGGTCAACCAGGAGTACCAGGCCTGGGCGGCGGCACTGCCGACCGGCGGCTGGGATGTCTTCAACGACAACGTGGTCGGCGACTATGCCGGCGCCGAGACCTTCCTCAACTACCTCAGGCCGAGCGCCGACGCCGGCTACCACTGGAAGAGCGAGGCCTATGAGGCAACCATGAACAAGGCGGCCGCCACCGTCGACAATGCCGCCCGCAACGCGCTGCTGGCCGAGGCCGAGAAGATCCTGCTCGACGACTATCTCCTGGCGCCGCTTTCCGGCGGCGCCTCGTGGCACCTCGTGAAGTCGAAGGTCAAGGGCTGGGTCGACAACCCCCTCGAGTACCATCCCTCGCGCTTCATCTCGGTCACGCCGTAGGCCCGGACGTTGTCCCGACCTCCCCCGCGTTCCATGGTCATCTCGGCAAAAGCCCGGATGACAGGACGGGGTGCGTTCCGCCCGTGCTGAGCTACGCGCTGCGGCGCTGCCTCGGCGCGGTGCCGACCCTCCTCATCCTGGTCACCCTCTCCTTCTTCATGATGCGGGTGGCGCCGGGCGGGCCGTTCGACAGCCACCGCCGCGCCACCCCCGAGGTGCTCGCCAACCTCGAGCGCGCCTACCACCTCGACGAGCCGCTGCCGCAGCAATATCTGCGCTATCTCGGCAACCTCGCCCGGCTCGACCTCGGCCCCTCCTTCAAGTACCGCGACTACGGCGTCGGCGAGCTGATCGCCCAGGGCTTCCCGGTGTCGCTCGCGCTGGGATTCTGGGCGTCCGTCGTCTCGCTGCTGCTCGGCGTGACGCTCGGCACCGCGGCGGCGCTGCGGCGCAACCGCCCGCTCGACCACGGCGCGATGGGGCTGGCGACGATGGGCGTCGTGGTGCCGAGCTTCGTCGTGGCGCCGGTCTGCCAGCTGCTGTTCGGCGTGCTCTGGGCGCTGCTGCCGGTCGGCGGCTGGGACGGCAGCGCGCGCTCGATGGTGCTGCCGGTGGCGGCGCTCGCCCTGCCCAACATCGGCTACGTCGCCCAGCTCACCCGCGGCAGCATGATCGAGGCGCTGCGCAGCAACCACGTCCGCACCGCGCGGGCCAAGGGCATGGGCCCGCGCATCACCCTGCTGCGCCACGCCATGCGCGGCGGTCTGCTGCCGGTGCTGGCCTATCTCGGCCCGGCCACCGCCGGCATCGTCACCGGCTCGGTGGTGGTCGAGAAGATCTTCGGCATCCCCGGCATCGGCCGCTACTTCGTCGATGCCGCGAGCAACCGCGACTACACGCTGGTGATGGGGGTGGTGCTGTTCTACGGGACGCTCATCATCCTCTTCAACCTGCTGGTCGACCTCGCGCTCGGCCTGCTCGACCCGACCATTCGCCATGACTGAGGCGTTGGCCGCGGCGCCGGCGCCGCCCGCCGCCGCGGGCCGCAGCCCGTTCGCGGTCGCCCGCCGGCGCTTCCTCGCCAACCGGCCGGCGGTGGCCGGGCTGGCCGTCGTGCTGCTGGTGACGCTCGCCTGCCTGCTCGGGCCGGCGCTGCTGCCCTTCGACCCGGAGAGCGCCGACTTCGACCGCATCGCGGCGCCGCCCGCCGCCGCCGGCGGCCACTGGCTCGGCACCGACGCGCTCGGCCGCGACCTGCTCGCCCGCGTGCTCGCCGGCGGCCGAATCTCGCTCGCCGTCGGCGCCGCCGGCACGCTGGTCAGCGTCGTCATCGGCGTGCTCTACGGCGCCGTCGCCGGGTTCGCCGGCGGCCGGACCGGGGCCGTGATGATGCGCGCCGTCGATATCCTCTACGCCATGCCCTTCATGTTCTTCGTCATCATGCTGACGGTGTTCCTCGGGCGCGGCCTGTGGGTGCTGTTCCTGGCGATCGGCGCGGTGCAGTGGCTGACCATCGCCGTGGTCGTGCGGGCCCAGACCCTGGCGCTGAAGCAGCGCGAGTTCGTCGCCGCGGCGCGCGCCGGCGGTCTCGGCGACCTCGCCATCATCCGCGAGCACATCGTGCCCAACTGCCTCGGGCCGGTCGTCGTCTATGCCGGGCTGGCGGTGCCGGACGTCATCCTCGGCGAGTCCTTCCTCAGCTTCCTCGGGCTGGGCGTCCAGGAGCCGCGGACCAGCTGGGGCGTGCTGATCGAGCAGGGCGCGGCGGCGATGACCTCGGCACCCTGGCTGCTGCTGGTCCCCGGCGGCTTCCTGGTCGTCACCCTGCTCGCCCTCAACTTCGTCGCCGGCGGGCTGCGCGACGCGCTCGATGCCGCCGACCGCTGAGCCGCTGCTCGCCGTCGCCGGCCTGACCGTCGACTACGGGCCGCTGCGCGCCGTCGACGGCGTCGACCTCGAGCTTGCCGCCGGCGCCCGGCTCGGGCTGATCGGCGAGTCGGGCTCGGGCAAGAGCCAGATCCTGCTCGCCATCATCGGGCTGCTCGCCGGCGGCGCGCGGCCGCCGGCAGCGTCCGGCTGGCCGGCCGGGAGATCCTCGGCGCGCCGGCCGCGCTGCTCGACCGGCTGCGCGGGCCGGCGCTGGCGATGGTCTTCCAGGACCCGCTGACCTCGCTCAATCCCTATCTCACCGTCGGGCGCCAGCTCACCGAGGCGCTGGTCCGCCACCACGGCCTCGCCCGCCGCGCCGCCAGCGCCGCCGCGGCCGAGATGCTGGCGCGGGTGCGGATCCCCAGGCCGCAGGCGCGGCTCTCGGCCTATCCGCACCAGCTCTCGGGCGGCATGCGCCAGCGCGTCATGCTGGCCATGGCCCTGCTCTGCCGGCCGAGCCTGCTGCTCGCCGACGAGCCGACCACCGCGCTCGACACCACCTCGCAGGCCGAGGTGCTCGACCTGCTGGACGAGCTGACCGGCGCGCTCGGCGCCGCGCTGCTGCTGGTCACCCACGACCTCGGCATCGTCGCCGGCTCCTGCGACCGGGTCGCCGTGCTCTATGCCGGTCGGGTGGTCGAGACCGGCCCGGTGGCGGCGCTCTTCGCCGGCCCCGCCACCCCTATACGCGCGGGCTGCTCGACTCGGTGCCGCGCCTCGAGGGCGGGGCAAGGGACTGCTCGCCGCCATCCCGGCCAGCCGCCCGCGGCCGGGCCGCCGGCGCGCGGCTGCGCCTTCGCGCCGCGCTGCCCGCGGCGGCTGCCGGCCTGCGCCGATCTCCGGCCGGCGCTGCTGCCGGCCGGGCCGGCGGCGCGGCCGTCGCCTGCCACGCGCCGCTGCCATGACCGCGCCGCTGCTCGAGCTGCGCGATCTCGCGGTGCACTACCCGGACCGCCGCGCCCTGCTCGGACGCGGGCCGGCGCCGGTCCGCGCCGTCGACGGCGTCAGCCTCGCGCTCGCCGAGGGCCGCACGCTGGCGGTGGTCGGCGAGTCCGGCTCGGGCAAGTCGACGCTGGCTCGCGCCGTCGCCCGGCTGCTCGTGCCGACCGCCGGCACCGTGCTGTGGCGCGGCCGCGACCTGCACGCGCTGCCGCCCGCCGAGCTGCGCCGGCAGCGGCGCGAGCTGCAGATCATCTTCCAGGACCCGCTCGGCTCGCTCGACCCGCGGCAGCCGGTCGGCCGCGCCATCGAGCGGCCGCTGGTCGCGCTGCGCCCCGAGCTCGACGCCGCCGCCCGGCGCGCCCGCGTCGCGGCGCTGCTCGAGCAGGTCGGCCTGCCGCCCGGCTGGACCGGCCGCTATCCGCACGAGCTCTCCGGCGGCCAGTGCCAGCGCGTGGCGATCGCCCGCGCCATCGCGGTCGAGCCCCGCCTGCTGGTCTGCGACGAGCCGGTCTCGGCGCTCGACGTCTCGATCCAGGCGCAGATCCTCAACCTGCTGCTGCGGCTGCAGCAGGAGCTCGGCATGGCGCTGCTCTTCATCTCGCACAACCTGGCCGTCGTGCGCCGGGTCGCCGACGCGGTGGCGGTGATGTATCGCGGCAAGGTCGTCGAGCAGGCCCCGGCGGACGCCTTCTACGCCGGCCCGCTGCACCCCTATTCGCAGGCCCTGCTCGCCGCCGTCCCGGTCCCCGACCCCACGGCCGCCCGCGCCGGCCGCCGCTACCGGCTGGCCGACGACCCCGCCGTCCCCGACACCGGCTGCCCCTTCCGCCCCCGCTGCCCGGCGGCCATCGCAGCCTGCGCCGCCGCTCCGGACCTGCGTGAGGTCACGCCGGGCCACCAGGTGGCGTGCCTGCGCGCGTGAGGGCGAAGCAATGCTCTAACAGGACCAACCCTGGGTCGTCATCCCGGCGAAAGCCGGGATCCATCTGGCAACATCGCGCTCGCTGAGGCATGGATCCCGGCTTTCGCCGGGATGACATCGGGGGGCGGCCGGGATCGTCATGACGGCATCGCGCTCTGTCCGAGCCGCCGCCTCAGTGTGCGGGCCCCTCCCGACGGCGGCACCGGCCCTTCGCGTCCTCCGCGGCTTCGCGTGCGAAAATGAGGCCCCTCGACCGCCCCGGCCCTGCCGGGAAAGACGCGACCCGCGGCCCTACGCCGCCGCCGGCTTGCCCCCGGCCTTGCCCGGCCCGGGCAGCTCGATGTTGACCTCGAGCGTCGAGATGTCGGCGCCGCGCTCGAGCTTTACCTCGACCTTGTCGTTGCCGATCTGCACGTACTTCTTGATGACCTCGACGATCTCCTTCTGCAGCAGCGGCAGGTAGTCGGGGCCGGTGCGGTCGGTCCGCTCATGGGCGAGCAGGATCTGCAGCCGTTCCTTGGCCTGCGAGGCCGAGTTCGGCTCCCGCGCGCGGCGGAAGAAGCTGAACAGCATCAGGCCGTCCTCCAGAGCAGCCTCTGGAACAGGCCGCGCTTCTCCGGACCCAGCACCTTCATCTCGGTCTGCTCGCCCATCAGCCGGGAGACCGCGTCGGCATAGGCGCGGCCGGCATTCGACTGGTCGTCGAGCACCACCGGGGTGCCGACGTTGGAGGCCTTCAGCACGGTCGGGCTCTCCGGCACGATGCCGAGCAGCGGGATCGACAGGATCTCGAGGATGTCCTCGACCTTCATCATCTCGCCCTTGGCGACCCGGGCGGGGTCGTAGCGGGTGACCAGCAGGTGCGACTTGACGGGATCCTCGCCCTTCTCCGCCCGCTTGGTCTTGCTGCTCAGCAGGCCCAGCACCCGGTCGCTGTCGCGCACCGAGGAGACCTCGGGGTTGGTCACCAGCACCGCCTCGTCGGCGAAGTACATGGCGAGGTGGGCGCCGCGCTCGATGCCGGCCGGGCTGTCGCAGATGATGAAGTCGAAATCGTTCTTCAGCTCGTCGAGAACCTGCTCCACCCCCTCGCGGGTCAGCGCGTCCTTGTCGCGGGTCTGCGAGGTCGGCAGGATCGACAGGTTCTCCAGGCGCTTGTCCTTGATCAGCGCCTGCTTCAGCTTGGCGTCGCCCTGGATGACGTTGATGAAGTCGAACACCACGCGGCGCTCGCACCCCATGATCATGTCGAGGTTGCGCAGGCCGACGTCGAAGTCGATCACCACCGTCTTCTTGCCGCGCATCGCGAGGCCCGCCCCGAGCGCCGCGGTCGAGGTCGTCTTGCCGACGCCGCCCTTGCCCGATGTGATGACGATGATCTTGGCCAACGAAGGTCTCCCTGCTGGGACGGTTTACTTCAGCACCTCGATCCGCAGCACGTCGTCCTGCAGATAGGCCTGGACGCGCTGGTTGCGGACCGCCGGCTCGAGGTCGTCGCTGGTGCGGTAGAGGCCGGCGATGGCGATCAGCTCCGCTTCCAGGTTCTGGCAGAAGATGCGGGCCGAAAGGTCGCCATTGACGCCGGCCAGCGCCCGGCCGCGCAGCCGGCCGTAGATGTGGATGTTGCCGCGGGCGATGACCTCGGCGCCGGGGCTGACCGAGGCGACCACCACCAGGTCGCCGCGGTCGGCGAAGACCCGCTGGCCCGACCGCACCGGCTCGGTGATGACCAGCGTGCCGCCGTCGCCCGCCTCGGGCTCCGGCGCCGCCTCCTGGATCGCGGCGGCGGGGCTGCGGCCGTCCGGCTCGGCGGCGTCGCGCCCGCCCTGCAGCGTGATCAGCCCGGCGCCGAGCGCCGCGGCGTTCTGCTCGATGGTGCCGTTCTGCACCCCGATCACCGCCAGGCGGCGGGCCCTCAGCTCCCGCGCCAGCCCGACCATGGCGCCCGAGCGGTCGAGCCCGGTCGCCCGGTCGAGGTCGAGCACGAAGGGGGCGTTGGTGAAGAAGTGCGGCGCCTGGGCCAGCTTGGCGTCGAGCGCGGCATAGAACTCGGCGTCGGGCGCGCCGGTGAGCTGCAGCACGACGGCGGTGAAGGACCGGCCGCGGATCTGAAGAGGCACCGCCGCGGTCGACGCGGCTCCGCTTTTCCTGTCGGCGTTCACGTGCTGCAAGACGCTGTCGTTACCCGCTGGCGGGAGGAATCGATTTCGGGGGGAAACCTTAGCATCGCGGCCGGCGGCTCCCACGGCGGAAGTTATGACACTTTTCGGCCTTGCGAGTCAGCAGGTTCGTCAGCCCGGCTCGCCGCCCTCCGGCAGGGCGACCGGGGCCCACAGCACGTCCTCGATCCGGGATGCGCCGGTGGCCAGCATGGCCAGCCGGTCGACCCCGAGCGCGATGCCTGCCGCCGGGCCGATTCGCGGCAGCGCGTCCAGCAGCTCCTCGTCGATCGGGTAGCGCTCGCCCTGCAGCCGCTCCTTGAGCTCCTGGTCGGCGAGGAAGCGGGCGCGCTGCTCGACCGGGTCGGTGAGCTCGCCGAAGGCGTTGGCCAGCTCCAGCCCGGCGACGTAGAGCTCGAACCGCTCGGCCAGCCGGGGATCCTCCGGCTTGCGCCGGGCGAGCGCCGCCTCCGGCGCGGGGTAGTCGAGCAGCACGGTCGGCACCGCCTGCCCCAGCCGCGGCTCGACCCGGCCGACCATCAGCTTCGTGAAGATGTCCGACCAGCCGTCGTCCGCCGCCACCCGCAGCCCGGCCGCCGCCGCATCGGCCGCCAGCCGGTCGCGGTCCGGCCGGTCCGGATCGGCCAGGCTGGGCAGCAGGTCGACCCCGCCATGGCGCCGGCAGGCCTCGACCACGGTGATCTCCTCCCACGGGGCGAAGGGGTCGCAGGCGAGCCCGCGCTGGCGGTAGGCGGCGATGCCCAGCGCCTCGGCGACGCCGCGCAGCAGGATCCGGCAATCCTCGACGATCTCGCGGTAGTCGCCCGGCGCCCGGTACCATTCCAGCATGGTGAACTCGGGATGGTGCCGGGCCGAGCGCTCGGCGTTCCGCCAGACCCGGGCGAAGGTGAAGATCCGCCCTTCCCCGCCGGCCAGCAGCTTCTTGCAGGCGAACTCGGGCGAGGTGTGGAGATAGAGGGTCCGCGCCGCCCCGTTGGGCCCGACCAGCCGGGTGGCGAAGGCCTGGAGGTGCGGCTCCAGCCCCGGGCTGACCTGCAGCGCCGGGGTCTCCACCTCGGTGAAGCCGAGCGTCTCGAAGCGGGCGCGGAGCGCCGCCATCATGCGGTTGCGGGCGAGCAGGTTCGGGCGTCGCCGGGCGAGCGCCTCGGGGTGCCACCAGGGCCGGCTCATCGCCCGTCCCGCCCGCCGCGGCCACCGCTGTTGATGCGGCGGGCATCACCGGCTAACTTCCCACGCCATTTTCGGCCGATGCCAAGCAAGGAACGATCCCCGTGAAAGTGAATGCCAGCGCGCTGCGCCAGGGTAACGTGGTCGAGGTCGACGGCAAGCTCTACGCGGTGCTGACGGCGGAGAACATCAAGCCGGGCAAGGGCACGCCGGTGACCCAGCTCGAGCTTCGGCGCATCTCCGACGGGGTCAAGGTCACCGAGCGCTACCGCACCACCGAGCAGGTCGAGCGCGCCTACATCGAGGAAGGCGAGTACCAGTACCTGTTCGACGACGGCAGCGCCTTCACCTTCATGGAGGAGACCACCTTCGAGCAGATCTCGGTGCCGAAGGACCTGCTGGGCGACCGCGCCGCCTACCTGCAGGAGGGGATGAAGTGCCAGATCCGCCTGTTCCAGGGCACCCCGGTCTCGATGGAGATCCCCGCCCGCGTCACCCTCGAAGTGGTCGAGACCGAGCCGGCGATGCGCGGCCAGACCGCGACCACCTCCTTCAAGCCGGCCGTGCTGTCGAACGGCGCCCGCACCCTCGTCCCGACCCACATCACCCCCGGCATCAAGATCGTCGTCAACACCGCCGACGGCAGCTACGTCGAGCGCGCCAAGGGCTGAACCCGGTCTCTTCCTCTCCCGCTTGCGGGAGAGGACCGGGGTGAGGGTCGCGCCGCCCGCTCTGCCCTCACCCTCCCGTCGCTGACGCGACGGGCCTCGCCCTCTCCCACGTCGGGGGCGAGGGATTCCCCTACCCGCCCTTCCGCTCCGCCACGCCGGCCTCCCAGCGGGTGAAGGCCTCGACCATCGCGCGGTAGGTCGCCTCGACCACCTCGGCCGGCGCCTTGGCCTCGGCCGCCAGCGCGCGGACGCGGGCGATCACCTGCTCCACCCGCTTGGGGTCGGCGACGTGGGCGCCGTCCGGCTTGAAGCGTGCCGCCTCGGCGACGTACTGGCTGCGCTCGGCCATCAGCTTCACGATCGCGGCGTCGATCCGGTCGATGTTGGTCCGCACCTCGGCCAGCGAGTCGCAGCAGGTGCCGCCGGCCGCCCCCGGCTTGCCCCAGTAGGCCTGGTCGGCGCGGGCGGCGACGGCCAGCAGCAGGAAGGCGGCGAGCAGGATCGGGATGCGCACGATGGGACCTCCGGAAGGGGAAGAAGCAACCCGCCAGCCGTCATGCGCCGGGCTCGACCCGGGCAGCCGGCTCGGAACAACCCTGGATTGCCCGGGCGAAGCCGGCAATGACAAGGGCGAGCGTACCGGCTATGATGCAAATGGTCGGCTGTGGCTATCGGCCGGTCGTCCCGCGGGGCGAAGCAATCGCCTGAAAGCGACAGGCTGCGTGTCGCATGTCCGCCGGGCATGGGGTAGATCGCTCGGATTCACCAAAAACTTCTGCGCTCCGGCGAGCGTCACTGCGCCTCGGCGACGTCCGGGACATGGGTGTCGCTGGAGTGGATGCTGGTGTCGACCTTCGCCAGCTCCACCTCCAGCCGCCACTGCTCGCGGGCCTTGTCGCTGGCCTGCAGCAGGGCCTGGCAGCCGGGCGGCACCACCGGATCGAGCGGCGCCGCCTGGGCGCAGGGCGGCGCCAGCACGTAGGGCTGGGTGGTGATCCACAGGCTGTCGCCGGAAAGGAAGGCGTATTCCAGGCTGTTGCGGGCCAGCTGCTTCAGGTCGGCATAGGTCAGCTGGTAAGTCAGCACGGCGCGCAGCCACTCGTGGGTCAGGTCGATGCGCGACACGCCCTCGTCGTCGGTCGACAGCGCCACCGGCACGCCGAGCTGCCGGTAGGTCGGGAACGGGTGGCGGTCGCCGCTGACGCCGAGGATCAGGTCGTTGCTCGTCAGGTTGATCTCGACCAGCACGTGCCGCCTGGCCATCTCGGCCGCCAGCTGCAGCGGCTGCTGCTCCTGCATCAGGTCGACGCCGTGGCCGATGCGCTGCGCCCCGGCGACCTCGACGGCCTGGCGGATGTGCGAGCGGAGCTCCTCCGGCGGCACCAGGCCGAGCGCCAGCTCGCCGGCATGGAGCGTCAGCCTGACCGTCGGGTGCTGCCGCCCGAGATAGCCCAGCATGCGCATCTGCTGGTCGTAGTCGCGCAGCGCCACCGGGTCGTCCTCCGGCCCGACCAGGTTGAAGCCGACGACCCGCGGATCGGCCAGCACCAGCCGGTGCGCCAGCACGATCTGCGCGAAGACCTGCTCCGGCGGGAAGATCCGCACGACCTGGGCGAGGTAGCGCACGGTGACCTCGCAGCCCGGCTTGGCCGCGGGCGTGCCGCAGGCCAGCAGCGTGCGCATCTTCCGCTCGCCGTCGTCGAGGACGGCGCGCGCCTTGGCCACGGCGGCGGCCATCGCCGGCGTGTCCAGCCGCGTCTCGAGCGCGCCGAGATCGTCGTCCCAGCCGGCGGCGGCGCCGAGCTTGCGCGCGTCGGACATGCCGGGCGACAGCATCAGCTCGAGATAGGCCGCATGGTCGGCGGCCGCCCGGGTCGCCGCCTCGGCCAGCATCTCCCCGGTGCGCCCGTCGGTGGCGGCACCGAAGCGGCCGAAGGTGGCGAAGAACTGGTCGTGGCCGGACCAGCCGGAGGTGGGCACGAAGTCGCGCATCGAGAAGGCGTCGACCACCGCCGCGTAGAAGGCCGGGTCGCGCACCGCCTCGGCGAGCGCCGTCGCGTCGCCCTTGCAGGGCTTCGGCCCGACCAGCGTCATGGTCCTGCGCTCGATGCACAGCCCGGCCTCGCTGCCCCAGGCCACCAGGCTCTCGGCATAGACTGCGCCGGAGAGGTGGTTGTGCAGGTCGCCGCCCTTGGGGAAGCGGCGCAGGAAGGCCTCGAGCAGCGGCGGGTTGTTGCGGATGGCGTCGAGGTAGTGCGCGGCGTCGGCGTCGGCCGCGCGCGGCGGCGCGGCGGGCTGTGGCCGGGGGCTCGCACAGGCCGCCAGCAGCGTGGCCGCGACGGCCAGGACGAGAACGCGCCAATGCTTCATGCCGGCCCCCCGGGAACGGCATCGGCCCCGCCGCCGGAACGGCCGGGCCGATGCACATCGCTTCCGGGATGCTCGCAGGAAATGCCGGCCCTGAAAAGGCCGGCGGCAGGGTGAGGCGGCGGGGCGACCGAGGGGAGGCCGCCCCGCCGCCGCGGGACTACGCCTTCGCCAGCTGCAGGGCCATGAAGGACGTCTCGCCGTCCCGCATCACCAGCACCGCGACGGCCGGCTTCTTGGCAGCCATCGCGGCATGGATCCGCTGCACCGCGTCCTTCGGGCTGGCGACCGCCTGGCCGCCGACCTTGAGGATCACGTCGCCCTCCTGCAGGCCGCTGGCCGCGGCCTTGCTGTCGGGCACCACCTGGGTCACCACGGCGCCCTTGACGGAGCCGTCGAGGCCGAGCTGGTCGCGCATCTCCGGCGTGATCGGAGCCAGCGCCAGGCCGACCGCGCCGCGCTCGCCGCCGGCGGCATCCTCGGCCGAGGCGGTCTGGTCGGCCGGGGCCTGGCCGATCTTGGCGGACAGCACCTGCTCCTTGCCGTCGCGCATCACGGTGATCTTGGCGTCGCTGCCGTGGGCGTCGGCGACGGCGCGGGCCAGCGCCTTGGGATCCTTCACCGCCTTGCCGTCGAAGGCGGTGATGATGTCGCCCTGCTGCAGCTCGGCCTTGGCCGCCGGCGAGTCCGGCTGCACGGCATTGACCAGCACGCCGTCCTCGTTGCTGCGGCCCATCGCCTGGGCGAGCTCCGGGGTCATCGGCTGCATGGTGATGCCGAGCCAGCCGCGCTCGATCTTGCCGTGGTCGCGCAGCTCGGCGGCGATCTTCGACACCGTCGCCGACGGGATGGCGAAGCCGATGCCGACGCTGCCGCCGTTCGGCGAGTAGATCGCCGTCGACACGCCGATCACCTTGCCGCTGCCGTCGAACAGCGGGCCGCCCGAGTTGCCGGGATTGATCGGCGCGTCGATCTGGATGAAGTCGTCGTACGGACCGGCGCCGATGTCGCGGCCGCGGGCCGAGACGATGCCGGCGGTCACCGTGCCGCCGAGGCCGTAGGGGTCGCCGATCGCCAGCACCCAGTCGCCGACCCGCGCCTTGGCGGAGTCGCCGAACTGGACGTAGGGCAGGTCCTTGCCGTCGATCTTGATCAGCGCCACGTCGGTCTTGGGATCGGTGCCGATCAGCTTGGCGTCATGGGTGCTGCCGTCGGCCAGCGTCACCTTGATGCTGTCGGAATTCTCGATCACGTGGTTGTTGGTGACGATGTAGCCGGCCGGGTCGATGATGAAGCCCGAGCCGACCGCGCGGCCGCTCTCGCCATCCTGGTGGTGATGACCCTTGCCCTTGCCGCCGTCCTGGTTGCCGAACGGGAAGCCCTTCGGCAGGCCGGGGATGTTCGGCAGGCCGGGGACGTCCGGCGTGTCGTTGCCGTCGGCCGCGACCATCGCGACGCCCTTCTTGTCGACGGCGATGTTGACCACCGCGGGCTTCACCGCGTCGACGATGTTGGCGAAGCCGTCGGGCCGGGCCGCGGTGGCGGCCGGCGCGGCGAGCGGGGCCGGGCTCTGCTGGTCGGCCTGAGCCGGCAGCACCTGGGTCAGCGCACCGACGCCGGTCAGCATCGTGGTGCAGAGCAGCGCCGCGGCGGTCAGGCGCGCGCGCCTCGACCAGGAGTGCGGGCGGCGGTTGAATTCGGGCATGTCGTGCTCTCCGCTTCGTTGGGTGATCCGAGTGAGGAGAACATGGCATGCGAGTCTGTCCCGGCCCCGTCCGCCGGATGAGAAGTTGTTAATCCTGGCGCGCCGCCTATTCCGCCACGATGCGGCCGCCGACGGCCGGCGAGACGGGGCTGTGCGCCGCGACGTAGTCGATCACCACGCTGGCCAGCAGCGGCGCGAAGCGCGGGTCGTTGAGCGGCTTGCCCCTGGCCAGCATGGCGTAGCCGTCGCCGCCCTTGACCATGAAGTCGTTGGTCGCGAGGCGGTAGCGCGCCGCCGGGTCGAGCGGCTTGCCGCCGACGGTCACCGTCGTCACGCGATCGCCGGGCCGCCGCTTCGGGTCGTAGCGGAAAGCGAGGCCCGAGACCTGCGGGAAGCGACCGGCGGGCGTGCCGGCCTGGCTGACCCCGTTCTCCAGCGCCGCCTTCAGCTCGGCCCCGCTCAGCTCGACCAGCATGGCGAGGTTGCCGAAGGGCAGCTCCGCCAGGATCGTGCCGCGGGTGATCGGCGCCCCGGCCGGCAGCACCGTGTTGCCGCGCAGCCCGCCGCCGTTGGTCAGCGCCACGTCGGCGCCGAGCGCCGCGCGCAGCGCGTCGGCCACCAGGTCGCCCATGCTCGATTCCTGCTCGCGCACCACCTCGGTGCGGCTGTCGAGCGCGACCGTGCTGCGGCCGATCTCGACCTTGAGCACGGCGTCCAGCTGGTCGGTGTAGCGCCCGACCAGCGCCGCGACCTTCGGCTCCGGCGGCGTGCTCCGGTTGGCGATCATCCGCCAGGAGGGCGTCACCACCATCTTGGCGCCGCTGCCCTCGACCTCGAGCTCGACGACCGCCAGGAACTGCCCGTCGGTGCCGCTCTTCTGGATCAGCGTGCCGCGCTCGTACCAGGTGATCGGGATATGCTCGTGGCCGCCCAGGATCAGCCGGATCTCCGGCACCGCCGCGGCCAGCGCGCGATCCTCCTCGATCGTCTGGTGGGTGATCGCGACGATGAGCTGGGCGCCGGCCGCCTGCAGCGCGCTCACCGCCCGCCGCGCCGCCTCGATCGGCGGCTCGATGCGGAGCTCGGCGCCGCCGCTGGACGCCGTCTCGGTCTCCGGCGTGGTCAGGCCGAGGAAGCCGACCTTGACGCCGCCGATCTCGCGGATCAGCTGCGGCTGCGTGCCGGGCAGCGGCTTGCCGGCGAGGTCGTGCAGGTTGCTGGCGACCCAGGCGAACCTCGACTGGCCGATGCGCTCGTCGGTGACCGGCAGGCCGAAATCGAACTCGTGGTTGCCGGCCACCACCAGGTCGACGCCCATGGCGTTGAAGATGTCGATCATCGGCGCGCCCTTGGTCGCGCCGGAGAGGATCGAGGGCGACAGGAAGTCGCCGCTGACCACGGTGACCGCGCCGGGATGCGCCGCGCGCTCCCGGTCGAGCAGCGTCGCGAGCTCGGCCGCGCCGCCGAGCCCGGCCTTCGGCCGCAGCTCGTAGAAGTCGTTGAACTGCAGGAACGTGATCCTCGACCCGGCGGCGGCCGGGCCGGCCAGGACAACGAATGCGGCCAGCGCTGCGACAAGGCCCAGCCGACGGAGCCTGCGATGCTGCATCTTTCCCCTCCCCTGTCCGAAGAACTAGCCCGCCGGCGGCGGCGGCGGCGCCGCCGGCGCTCGAGCGGAAGCAACCCTCGACCGGCGCCGGCCGCGGCGGAAACCAATTCTAAACCGGGCGCGCCGAGAATTCCGAGAGCCGAGGCAGCGAGACGCCGGCGGAATGATGCCGGCCGGGGCTGACGCCGGCTCGCGACTCGGCTATGCAGGACAGGGTGGTGACGCCGGACCGGCGCACGAATCGGTCCGGCCAGCGGGAGCGTCAAGACGATGCACGAGGATCTGCTGGCAGCGCACGGTCCGGATGCCGCATGCCCCGCCGACGATCCGGCGGCCGCCGATCCGGCCATCGCGGCCATCATCGCGGAGCTCGGCCGCCTCTTCGTCGCCCGCCTGCCCGACGATCTCGCCCGTCTCGAACGCTGCGCAGCGGTGCTGGCCGCCGGCGACGCCGGCGCGCTTCCCGAGCTGCGCTCCATCGCGCACGACCTGGCGGGCTGCGGCGGCAGCTTCGGCTATCCCGCGATCTCGACGCGGGCCGCCGCGGTCGACCAGGAGGCGATGCGGCTGATCGCCGGCGCGCCCGGCCAGGGCGACCTCGCGGCGCTGCTGGCCGAGCTGATCGCCACCTGCCGCGCCGCCCTGCCGGCGTAGCTAGCCCACCGCTTCCAGCGCCTGGCGGATGTCGGCCAGCAGGTCGTCGACGTTTTCCAGCCCGACCGAGAGCCGCACCAGCCCGTCGCTGATGCCGTGCTGCGCGCGCTCCTCCGGGCTATAGGTGGCGTGGGTCATGCTGGCGGGGTGCTGCACCAGCGTCTCGGCGTCGCCCAGGCTGACCGCCCGGGTGACCAGCTCCAGCCGGTTCATGAAGGCGAGGCCGGCCGCCATGCCGCCGGCCAGCTCGAAGGCGATCAGCCCGCCCGGCCGCGCCATCTGGCGCTGCGCCAGGGCGTATTGCGGGAAGCCGGGCAGCCCGGGATAGGACAGGCTGGCGACCGCCGGGTGGCCCTGCAGCAGCTCGGCGATGGCCTGGGCCGAGGCGGAATGCTGCGCCATCCGCAGCTCCAGGGTCTTCAGGCCGCGCAGGATGAGGAAGGCGTTGAGCGGCGACAGCGTTGCGCCGGTGAGGAAGCGCAGCCCGACGCTGCGGACCCGGTTGACCAGCTCGGCCGAGCCGACCACCAGCCCGCCCAGCAGGTCGCCATGGCCGCCGAGATACTTGGTCGCCGAATGCACCACCAGGTCGGCGCCGTGCTCGAGCGGCCGCTGGATGGCCGGCGAGGCGAAGGTGTTGTCGACGATGGTGACGGCGCCGGCCCGGCGCGCCGCCGCCGCCACCGCGGCGATGTCGATGACCCGGAGGTTGGGATTGGCCGGCGTCTCGAAATAGACCGCCTTGGTCCGCTCGCTCAGCACCGGCTCGAGGGCGCCGGGCAGCGTCAGGTCGGCGACCCGCGCCTTGACCTCGAAGCGGGTCAGCCCCTTGGTGATCAGCGCGTAGGTGCTGCCGTAGAGCGTGTGGTCGATGACGATCTCGTCGCCGGCCGAGAGCAGCGTCCACAGCGTGCTCGAGATGGCGCCCATGCCCGATGCGGTGGCGAGCGCGGCCTCGCCCCCCTCCAGGCTCGCCATGCGCTCCTCGAGCAGGGCCTGGGTCGGGTTGCGGGTGCGGCCGTAGATGTAGCCGGCGCGCTCGCCGCGGAACAGCTCGCCGCCTTCCTCGGCGCTCTCGAAGGCGTAGGTCGAGGTCATGAAGATCGGCGGCGTCAGCGCCCCCTTCTCGCTCGCCGGGTCGTAGCCGAGATGGATCGCCCGGGTCGAGAAGCCGAGCGGCGCGTTGCGCGGGGTCTTCCTCTGCATCGGGACGGGGTCTCCTGGAGATGGCATGCCTCTTTCGATAGCCCAGCGCCGCCGCCGGCGCTATTGCTGATGGATGCGGCAAGGAGGAGCGCGATGAGCAAGACGACCGACTGGCGCGACGACGGGGTGCGGGTGATCCCCGGCTCGCAGCTCGATTCCAACACCGCGCAGACCCCCGGCATGTCGCGCGCCGCCGCCATCACCCATGCCCGGGTCGGCGCCGAGAAGCTGTAGGCCGGCACGGTGACGATCGACCCCGACGCCAAGACCGGGGCGCACCACCACGGCGCGCTGGAGAGCGTCATCTACGTCGTCCGGGGGCGCGCCCGCATGCGCTGGGGCGAGAGGCTGGAGTTCGTCGCCGAGGCCGGGCCGGGCGACTTCATCTACGTGCCGCCCTACGTGCCGCACCAGGAGATCAACGCCGACCCTGGCGAGAAGCTCGAATGCGTGCTGGTGCGCAGCGGCCAGGACCCGGTGGTGGTCAATCTCGACATCGAGCCGGCCGAGCCGCCCGAGGCGGTCTACTGGGTGGACCCGATCCACCCGCACCCGCACAAGCACTGAGGGCCCGCTGACGCCGTGCCGGGCCGCATCCTCCGCGAAGCCCGCGATGAGGCCTCCGGGATCGCACCCGCCTCCCCGACCCTCGTCCTGAGCCCGTCGAAGGACGGGGTCGGCACGGCGGTGCTGTCCCGGCTCGCCAGGGGCGCCGACCTCGCCGCGCCGGCGCTGCTCGGGCTGGTCGTCGCCGGCTGGGTGCTGCTGGCGGAACGGCCGCCCGATCTCTTCGCCTGGGGCAGCTGGCTCGCCGCGGCGGCCCCGCTGCTGGCCGCCGCCATCGCGCAGAGCCAGGTCGTGCTGGCCGGCGGACAGGGGCTGGCGGCGGGCTCGGTGGCGCTGCTGGTGAACGCGCTGATCGCGACACGGATGCAGCCCGGCCTGCTGTCGATCGCCGGCTGGTCGGTCGGCGCGCTGGCGCTGGGCGTCGCCGTCGGCACTGCGAACGGCGTGCTGATCGACCGGCTGCGGCTATCCTCCATGGCGGTGACGCTCGCGACCAGCGCGGTCGTCTCCGGCGTCACGTTCCTGCTGCTCGCCGAGCCGGCGCCGACCCTGCCCGACGGGTTCGTGCGCCTGCTCACGGGGTCGCTGCCCGGCGGCATCCCCGCCTCGGCGGCATCGGTTGCCGCCCTGCTCCTCCTCGCCTGGGGCCTCGACCGCACCCGGCCCGGCCGCGCCGTGCGGCAGGCCGGCCGGGAGGGCGGCGGGCCCGGCCTGGTCCTCGCCTACGGCATGGCCGGCGCCGGCTATGCCGCCTGCGGACTGCTGATGTCTGCCGGGCTCGGCACCGCCGACCCGCTGGTCGGCGCGCCGTCGCTGCTCGAGATCTACGCCGCCGTGGCGCTCGCCGGCTCGATCCCGCTGCTGCGCCAGGGCCGCACGATCGGCGCCGCCGCCGGTGCGCTCGCCGTCTCCGGCGCGGTGAACCTGCTGCTTCCGCTCGGCCTGCCGGACTACCTGACCCCGGCCCTGCATGGCCTGCTGCTGCTCCTCGGGATCGCCCTTGCCGCCGCCGATCGCAACTGGCCCGTCCGCCGGCAGGCGCCGGCCCCGCCCGTCCCGGCGCCGCGCCGCGCCGTGGCTATGCCGGTGATCCTGTTGCTGCCGCTCGCCCTCGCAATCGTCCTCGGCGTCGGACCGAAGCTGCTGCCGCTCGACATCGCCGGCGCCGTCCTGCCGCTCGCCGCCCTGGCACTGGCCCAAGCCTCGGTGGTGATGAGCGGCCAGCTCGACCTGTCGCTGGCGGCGATGGCCGGCGTCGCCGCGCTCGCCGCCGTCTCGCTGACCCAGGGGTCCGACGCGGCTCTGCTCTGGGTGGCCCCAGCGATCCTCGCGGCCGCCGCAGCGGTCGCCGGGACGGCGGGCCTCGCCGCCTGGCGGCTGCGGGCGCCACGGGTCCTGTCGACGCTCGCGGTCGCCGGTCTCGTCCAGACCGCCGGCGTCCATCTCGCCGTGTCGCGGCCCACCGGGTTCGCCGGCCCGGCCCTGACCGGCCTGATGACCGGCCGCCTCGCCGGACTGCCGGCGGCGCTGCTCCTGCTCGGCCCGATCCTGCTCGCCGGACTCGCGCTGCTGGCCGCGCCGCAGGTTCGCGCGCGGCTCGCGCGAAGTGCCTCAGGCCGGCATTCCTTCCTATGCCAGGCCGGTGCCGGCCTGCTCGCCGCCGCGGCCGGGCTGATGCTCGCCGGCTATGGCGGCGAGGCCCGCATGGGACTGGTCGACGTGCTCGGCCTGCCCACCCTGATCGCCGTGCAATGGGCCGGCCTGCGAATCGGTTCCGCCGGCGGCAGCCCGCTCGGCCTGCTCGTCACGGTGCCGGCGGTGGCGCTGCTCGATGCCGTTCTCGTCGGCCTCGGCTGGAGCCACGGCGGGCGCATGGTGGCGATGGGCGCCGGCCTGCTCGCCGCGGTCCTGCTAGCCGGTCCGACGCGGCCGCCCCGCCTTCGCCGGGACTGAACGTCCAGCCTATCGGACGACGTTCCTAGTCCGGCGGCAACGGAGAAATTCTTGGCCGCTGGGCAAGGATTGTTGCCGTTGACGCTCTGCCGGCCCGCGTCGGATACCGGCTGGCGGGCCCCGCCGCAGGATCGCTCGCGGCAGGCCTTCGTCGACACAACCGATAGGAAAAACGCACCATGAGACCTCGACCGTCCGGCTGGCTCGCCGCGCTCGCGGCGACCGCCCTGCTCGTCGCGTCCCCGCTCACGGCCCGCGCCGCGGACAAGGAGGTGACCATCGGCTACCAGACCGGAGTCGACCCCGCCAAGGTGGCGATTGCCGACGGCGCCTACGAGAAGGCGACCGGCTGGAAGATCAGCTGGCGCAAGTTCGACACCGGCGCCGACGTGATCGCGGCGATGGCCTCCGGCGACGTGGCGATCGGCTATGTCGGCTCCAGCCCACTCGCCGCCGCCGCCAGCCGCGGCCTCGACATCGAGACCATCCTGGTCGCCGACCTGATCGGCGAGGCCGAGGCGCTGGTGGTGCGCAACGGCGCCGGCATCGCCAAGCCACAGGACCTGATCGGCAAGAAGGTCGCCGTGCCGTTCGTCTCGACCACGCACTACAGCCTGATCGCCGCGCTCAAGCACTGGGGCATCGACCCCAAGCAGGTGCAGATCCTCAATATGCGCCCGCCGGAGATCGCCGCCGCCTTCCAGCGCGGCGACATCGACGCGGCCTATGTCTGGGATCCCGCGCTCGGCAAGATCAAGGAAACCGGCACGGTGCTGACCAGCTCGGCCGAGGTTGCCAAGTGGGGCGCGCCGACCTTCGACGCCTACATCGCGCTGAAGGGCTTCGCCGCGCAGCATCCGGACTTCGTCACCGCCTTCGTGCGGGTGACCGAGGAGAGCTACGCCCGCTACCGCGCGAATCCCGCGGCCTGGACGGCGACCTCGCCCGAGGCCGCCAAGATCGTGAAGCTGACCGGGGTCAAGGCCGAGGACGTGCCGGCGCTGCTCACCGGCTCCTACTTCCCGCTGCTCGACGAGCAGGTCTCGGCCCAGCTGCTCGGCGGCGGCACCGTCACGGCGATCGCCGAGACGGCCCGCTTCCTCAAGGAGCAGGGCAAGATCCCGGCCACCCAGGACGACTACGCGGCCTACGTCAACGCCGGCTTCGCCAAGGCCGCGGCCGCCACCAACTGAGTCGGGGAAAGGGAAGCCGGCGATGGCGATCGTTTCCGTCGAGCAGGCGAGCGTGGTCTATCCCGGATCGAGCGGCGGCCCGGTGCTGGCGCTCGACCGCGTCTCGCTCGACATCGAGGAGGCAGCTTCGTCGTCGCGCCGCCCGGCAGCTCCGGCCGCGGCAAGACGACACTGCTCAACGTCATCGCCGGCTTCCAGCCCTCGACCAGCGGCCGCGTCACGATCGACGGCCGGCCGGTGACATCGGCCGGGCGCCGACCGTGGCGTCGTCTTCCAGGGGACGCGCTGTTCCCGGCTGACGTGCTCGGCAATGTCGAGCTCGGGCTGCGCCGCGCGGCTCGCCGCGCCGCGAGCGGCAGGAGCGCGCGCCGCCGCGACCCTGCGGCTGGTCGGGCTGGCGGGCTTCGAGCGCCATCGCATCTGGGAGTTTCCTGGCGGCATGCGCCAGCGGGAGCCTGGCTGGCCCGCGCGCCTGACCAGCGATCCTCGCGCGGTGGCGCTGATGGACGAGCCGCTCGGCGCGCTCGATGCGCTGACCCGCGAGCAGACGTGAAGGAGCAGCTGCTCGAGCCATGGAGCCAGACCGGCAAGACCATCCTGATGATCACCCACGGCATCGAGGAAGCGGTGCTGCTCGCCAGCCATCTCGTCATCCTTGACGCCGCGGCCCGGCCGCATCACCGCCCGCTTCGAGCTGCTCTTCGGCCAGCGCTTCCGCGACGGCGAGCCAGCCCGCCGGATCAAGGCCGACCCCGACTTCGTCGCCGCCCGTCAGCGGGTCGCCGACATCGTGCTCAACGCTCGGCAGGCGGCCCGAGATGGCCGAGATCGAGATCGCGGCGCTCGGTGCGGCCGAGACCGCCACGGCGCCGGGGCGCGCCACGGCCGCAGCGTGACCTCGGCGCCGGCCGGTTGCCGCTTCCGGCTCGCCAGTCTTCGTCACCCTGGCGGCGGCGGGTCTCGCCTGGTGGGCGACGGCGCATTTCGCCTGGCTGCTCGCCGCTCTTCCTGCCCTGCCTGCGGCGGTGCTCGGCTGTTCTTCTTCACGGTGCGCGCGACGGCTATGTCGACGCCACCCTGGCGCAGCACACGCTGGCCAGCCTGGGGCGGATCTTCCTCGCCCTGGCGGCGGCGTGCTCGACGGCGATCTCGCCTGGCCAGGCGATCGGCATCAGCCCGGTCGCCCGCGGCCTGGTCGACCCGGTGATCGAGTTCTACTGGCCGATCCCGCCGCTCGCCTACCTGCCGCTGATCGTCATCTGGTTCGGCATCGGCGAGCCTCCAAGGTCCTGCTGATCTACCTGGCGATCTTCGCGCCGGTGGCGATCTCGACCGCCGCCGGCGTGCGCGCGGTGACCCGCGACCGCCTCAACGCCGCGCGCCTGCTCGGCGCCACACGGGCGCAGTTGCTGCGCCACGTCGTGTTGCCGAGCGCGCTGCCCGACATCCTGACCGGCATCCGCATCGGGCTCGGCGGCGGCTGGTCGAGGCGCTGGTCGCCGCCGAGCTGGTGGCGGCGACCTGCGGCCTCGGCTCTATGGTGCAGCTCGGCCGCGCAGTTCCTGGTCAACACGGTGATCATGGGCATCGTCGTGATCGCCGCGGTGGCCTTCGCCTTCGAGATCCTGGTCCGTACCGCAGCGCCTGCTGGTCCCCTGGCAGGGCAAGGCGAGGGCGGCGCACCGCACCTGATGGAGAGTATCCGATGAGCAACCAGGGGACCGACCTGACCATCTCGCCGCTGACGCCGCGGATCGGCGCGGTGGTCGGCGGCATCGACCTGGCGGAGCCGGCAAGCAACGACGCCCACGGGCGCCTGCAGGACGCCCTTCTGCGCCACAAGGTGCTGTTCTTCGAGCGCCAGGAGATCGCCGCCGCGGCAGCAGCGCTGACTTTCGGGCGCCATGTCCTCTTCGGCCCGCTCCACATCCACCCGCTCTATCCGCAGGTGCCGGGCCAGCCCGAGATCCTGGTGCTCGACAACCACGCCGGCAACCCGACCGACAACGACACCTGGCACACCGACGTCACCTTCATCGAGACGCCGCCGCTCGGCTCGGTGCTGCACGCCCGAACCCTGCCGCCACAGGGCGGCGACACGCCGTGGTCGGACATGGAGGCCGCCCACCAGGCGCTCTCCGAACTGATCGACAGCTGCTCGACGGGCTCAGCGCCGTGCACGACTTCGGAAAGGCCTTCCGGTCGACCATGCGGCGCCGCCGCGCCGTCGGCGAGGAGGGCTGGCGCCGGGGCGTGGACCCGCCACCCGCCGGTCGTGCTACCCGGTCGTCCGCACCCACCCGGTGAGCGGCGCCAGGCCTGCTCAACGAGGGCTTCACCACCCACATCGTCGGTTTGACGCGGCGCGAGAGCGACGCGTTGCTGCGGTTGCTGTTCGAGCATGTGACGCGGCCGCAGTTCACCTGCCGCTGGCGCTGGCAGCCGGGCTCGGTCGCCTTCTGGGACAACCGCATCACCCAGCATGCCGCGATGAACGACTACCTGCCCCACCGCCGGGTCATGCACCGGGCCACGATCCTGGGAGACCGGCCGGTGTGACGCGGCAGGGCCGCCCTACTCGAACGCCTCCAGCGCGACCACGCCCAGCCCGCTGCGGGTCCAGGTGTAGAGCCAGAGGTCGATGACGTCGGAGATGCGCTGGCGGCGAAGCAGCTGACGCGCTGCCAGCCATAGCGTGACGAGAACCGCCAGGGCGGCAATCTCGAGGCGGAGCGTGTTGAGATCCAAGGTCCTCCTCCTTCTTTTTCGCCGGCGGACCTCAGTGGCTGGCGCCGCCCAATGCCAGCGCCCCGCAACCGCGGGCGCCGGCTCCTCCTCGGCGATCACCGCGGCCGGCTCGGGCCCTGCAGCTGCCAGGGTACCGTGGCGACGACGACGTCCGGGCCGCCATGGCGCAGCAGGCGCACGCGCAGGCGCCGCTCGCGGTTGACGTGCATGAGGTAACCCCACCAGCGGCCCTCGACGAGCTCCGGGATGATCACGGTGACCGGCCGGTCGGGGTGCTCGCGCCGGGCCTCGGCGATGGCGCGCAGGATTGGCGCCACCAGGCGGCGGCGGCACGACCGGCCGGGGATGGCCGCCCGCGGCGATCGTCTGCCAGGCGCCCCACGGCAGCACCAGCCCGAGGCTGGCGATGAAGAGGTAGGTCGGCACCGCCCAGGCCAGCCCGGATTCGCGGGTGCCGCGGAGGTTCATCACGGTGATCGCGGCCAGGATGCCGAGGCAGAACCAGAGCGTCCAGGGGTGCAGGGCCGGCACCGCCGAGGTCAGCGCACCAACCCCGGCCGAGATGCCGACCGAGACGTTGAGGAGGTAATCGACCATCAACGCCGCGGCAGCGAGCAGCCCGGCGTCGGTGCCGGGATTCTCTTTCGCGACCAGATAAGGCCCGCCATTGCCGGGATAGGCCGCGATGGTCTGCCGATAGGAGAAGAACAGGATCGCCAGCAGCGCCAGGATGGCGGCGGTGATCGGGCCGATGACGGCGAGCCCGGCGGCGCCCGTGCCGGCCAGGATGGCCAGCGCCGCCTCCGGGCCAGCGGACTATGATCCTAACCCGTCCAGGCCCATCGGCCAGAAAGCAATGACCCGCCGCGGCCTGGGTTCCGCGCCGTGGCGTTGGCATCTCCCGGCGCGTGGCCGGTTCGCGGCGCGCGCTAGCGGCCGGCCGCCTCGGGCGCCGCGCCGACCTCACGCCGCAGCCATTCGTGCCATGCGGGGTCGCCGGCCACCACGGCCCAGCCCTTGATCCCGGGTGTAACGTAGCTGTGCAGCTCCCGGACCCGCCGGCGCAGCCTCTCGAAGCGCTCCGGCACGGTCTTCAGCAGCAGCATCGCCTCCGTCGTCTCGCGGACCGCTCCGTCCCACCAGAAGATGGACTGGACGCCAGGAATGATGTTGGCGGCAGCGGCGAGGCGCTCCTCGACCAGGATCCGGCCGATCGTCTCGGCCTCCTCGCGGCTGGGCACGCCGATCGAGACTTCCAGCGCCAGCAGCTCCGGCAATTGAACGCTCATCGCGGGCATCTCCGTCAGTCAGTCATGCTCTGGCCGCCAGCTCGGCCGGGCCAAGGTGGCAGCGGACGCGATGCAGCGCCGCGATCTCCCGCCAGGGCGGCGGCGCCTCGCGGCAGAGGCCCGCGACCGCCCGCGGGCAGCTGCCGGCGAAGGCGCAGCCCGGGCCGGGCGGCGATCCATCGCTCTCCCGGGGAACCGCGGCGGCCGGCGCGAGGCGGCGGCCGAATTGCGGCACCGCGCCGAGCAGGATCCGGCTGTAGGGGTGCAGCGCGTCGGCGAACAGCCGCTCGACGGGCGCGGTCTCGCAGAGCTGGCCGCGGTAGAGGACGGCGACCCGGTCGGCGAACCAGCGGACCACGGCGAGGTCGTGGGTGATGAACAGCATCGAGAGATGGGTTCGCCGCTGGATCGAGCGCAGCAGCTCGAGGATCGCCGCCTGCACCGAGACGTCGAGCGCCGACACCACCTCGTCGCAGAGCAGGAGCGAGGGTTGGGCCGCGAGCGCCCGGGCGATGGCCACCCGCTGCCGCTCGCCACCGCTGATCTCGGCCGGAAAGCGGGCGGCGTACTCCGCCGGCAGCTGGACCGACGCCAGCAGAGCGCCGACCTCGGCCGCCCGCTGCCGGCGCGGCATGCCGAAGAACAGCTGCAGCGGGCGGCCCAGGATGGTGCCGATGCGATGACGGTGATTGAGCGAGGCGTCGGGATTCTGGAAGACGATCTGGATCCGTCGGCGGACCTCGACCGGCCGCCGCTCCACCGGCCGGGTGATGTCGGTCTCGCCGAAGCGGATGCGGCCGCCGGCGGCGGGATGCAGGCCGGCGATGGCGCGCGCCAGGGTCGACTTGCCGCTGCCGCTCTCGCCGACCAGCGCCAGCGTCTCTCCCGCAGCCACGGTCAGCGAGACGCCGTCGACCACCGCGGGCGGCTGTCGGGACCGGCGGAACGGCGCGCCGCGCCGGCCGTAGCGGCAGCGGACATCCTCCAGCCGCAGCGCCGCGCCGTCCGCGGCGGGCGAGGCGCCAGGCTGCGCGGCCGCCGTCATGCCGATGCCAGTTGCTGGCGCACCGGAGCCGCGTCGCCCTGCTGCACCGCCGCGATCGCCGCGCTGCGATGGCACGCCACCGCGTGGCCGGGCCCGACCGGTCGCAGCCGCTGCGCCAGGCGCAGGCACTCGGGCTCGGCATATCGGCAACGCGGCGCGAACCGGCAGCCTTCGGTGCGGTGCTGCCGCACGGGCGTCCCGGCCAGCATCGCGGACGGGTCCGGCGCGACGTCCGGTCGGGGCACCGACGCGATCAGCGCCTGGGCATAGGGATGGCGCGGCCGGAGCAGGACCTCGTCGGCCGGGCCTGCCTCGACGATCTGCCCGGCATACATGATGGCGATGCGGTCGCAGACTTCGCTCAAGGTCGCCAGGTCGTGCGAGACGTAGAGCATGGCGGTGCGGGCGGCGGCGCGCAGCTCGGCAAGCAGGGTGACGATGGCGAGCCGCGTCACGGCGTCCTGCCCGGTGGTCGGCTCGTCGAGGATCAGGAGATCGGGGTCCCGGCACAGCGCGAGCGCCAGGCTGATCCGCTGCTGCTGGCCGCCGCTGAACTGATGGGGATAGCGTCGCAGAGCGCCGTCGGGGTCGGGCAGCCCGACGAGGGCCAGGCTGCGCCGCGCCCGCTCGGCGGCGGCGGTCCCGGCCAGGGGCCGGCGGCTGGTGCGCAGCGTCTCGGCGAAGAGCCGGCCGATCCGCATGGTGGGGGTGAGCGCGGTCGCGGCGTTCTGCGGCACGAAGGCGAGCCTGGCGGCGCGCAGGCGACGCAGCTCGCGCCGCCCCATGGCGGAAACATCCCGGCCCTCGAAGCGGATGGCGCCGGCCCGGATGCGACGGTCCCGACGGGCCTCGCCCATCAGCAGCGCGGCGAGCGTCGACTTGCCGCAGCCGGACTCGCCGGCGAGCCCCAGGGCCTCGCCCGTCCGAATGGTCAGGCCGAGATCCTCGATCACGCCGAACCAGCCGCCATCGCGGCGATAGTCGGCCGCGAGGCCCTCGACCTCGATCAGCGCCGGCGGCTCGCTCGCGATCATGCCGGGCGCCCGGCCTCGGCCGGTCCGAGCAGGCGGATGATGCCGTCGGTGAAGAGGTTCACCGCGGTCACCAGCACCGCCATGCAGGCGGCCGGCGCGGCAACCGGCCAGATCGAGGCGTCGATGGTGCCGCGCCCCTCGTTCACCATCAGCCCCCAGTCGGGCGTCGGCGGCGCCGCGCCGAACCCGAGGAAGCCGAGGCCGCCGATGAAGAGGATGGCGTAGCCGGTGCGGATCGAGAACTCGACGACCAGGGTGCCGGCGACATTCGGCAGGATCTCCCGCAGCACGATCGAGAGCCGGGTCTCGCCGCGGGCCCGGGCCGCGGCGATGAACTCCTCGGCAGCGATCGCCTGCGTCGCCGCGCGCACCACCCGGGTCACGTTCGGCACCGCGAGCAGGCCCACGGTCACCGCGATCAGCGGCCCGCTCGAGCCGACGATCCCGACGATCAGCAGGGCGAAGATGATCGACGGGATGCTCATGACGATCTCGAGCGCCCGCATCACGATCTCGTCCGCCGCGCCGCCGATCGAGCCGAGCAGCATGCCGATCAGCCCGCCGAGGATGGCCGACAGGGCCGCCGCCCCGCCGGCGGTCAGCAGGATCGTCCGGCTGCCCTGGAGGACGCGGCTCAGCACGTCGCGCCCGAGATTGTCGGTGCCGAGCCAGAAGCTGCCGTCGGGCGGCTGGAACGGCGCGCCGACGAAGATCTGCGTCGGCGAATAGGGCGAGATCACCGGCGCCGCGGCGGCCACCGCGACATAGGCGAGCAGCAGGACCGCGGCCAGCCAGGCGCCGGGCGGCAGCCGGCGCAATCCTCTCCCCCGGCCACCGCGCGCCGCCGGCCGGGCCGCACCCTCCGGCCCGAAGCCTTCGACGGTGGTCATGCCAGGCGGGTGCGCAGCTTCGGGTTCAGCAGCAGCGTCGCCAGGTCGGCCACCAGGTTGACGCCGATATAGGTCGCCGACAGCACCAGCGCGGCACCCTGGATCATCGGCACGTCGCGGAAGCGGATCGATTCGACGAGCAGGCGACCGAGGCCGGGATAGTTGAACACCACCTCGACGATGACGATGCCGCCGACCAGCCAGGAGGCGTTGAGCGCGATCGCGTTGATCGCGGGTCCGAGCGCATTGGGCAGGGCGTGGACGAGCAGGACGCGGCTGCGGGTCAGCCCGCGCAGGGTCGCCATCCTGACATAGTCCGAGCGCAGCACCTCGATCATCGAGCTGCGGGTCTGGCGCACGACGTAGGCGGTCATCGCGAAGTTGAGCGTGATCACCGGCATGACCAGCATGGCGAGGGCGCCGCCCGGCGAGCGCGCCTGGTCGATCAGCGCCAGCGGCGGCAGCAGCCCGAGCTCGTTGGCCAGCAGCAGCACCAGGAAGATGCCGGTGACGAACTCGGGCACCGACATGCCGAGAAGCAGCAGGACCGAGATGCCGAGGTCGACCGGCCCGTCGCGCCTGGCGGCCGCCAGCAGGCCAAGCCCGATGCTGAGCGGGACATGGACCAGCAGGGCGAGCCCGCCGAGCAGCAGGGTCCGCCCGAGATGGCGCTCGAGATAGGGGAGGACCGCGCGATCGGCGACCAGCGAGCGCCCGAAATCGCCCTGCACGATCCCCGACAGCCAGCGGCCGTAGCGCTCCGGCGCGGGATCGGAGAGGTGGAGCTGCTGCCGCAGCGCCTCGAGCGACTGCCGGGTCGCATCGCGCCCGAGGATGCGCTCCGCCGTGTCGCCCGGCAGCAGGGCGATGGACGAGAAGACGATGAGCGACACGGCTAGAAGCGAGAGGAGCGACAGGCCGATGCGCGTCGCGATCAGGCGCAGGACCGGACCGGCGAGCATCGGCCCCTCGCCTAACCTTCGATCGTCACGTCGGTGAAGCTCTGCGACAGCTTCTGCGGATGCAGCTTCCAGCCCTTGATGTTGGCCCGGGTTCCGCCGACCGCGTCGGCGAACAGCGAGACGATGGCGCCGCCGTCGTCCCGCACGAGCTCCTGCGCCTTCCGGTAGAGCTCGCCGCGCTTCGTCTCGTCGAGGGTGCGGCGCGCCTCGAAGATGTAGTCGTCGAACTGCTTGTTGTTCCAGTGCGTCTCGTTCCATTCCGCGTGGGACAGGAAGGGCCGGGCCAGCGCCGCGTCGGCGCTCTTGCCGCTCCAGGCGGTCACCAGGAAGGGCTTCTTCAGCCAGATGTTGTTCCAGTAGTCCTCGGCCGGCGCCTGGTTGATCTTGATGCGGATGCCGGCCGCCTCGGCCTGCGCCTTGTAGGCGGTTGCCAGCTCGACCAGCCCGGACCCGGAGGCCGAGGTGTAGAGCTCGAGGTCGACGCCGTCGGGGTGGCCGGCCTCGGCCAGCAGCGTCTTCGCCTGCGCGATGTCCTGCTCGCGCTGCGTCGCCTCCAGCCCGAACTTGACCCAGGGCGGCACCGGCGAGTCGTTGCCCAGCTTGCCCCGGCCGCCGAGCACCGCGGTCAGCAGTTGCTGCCGGTTGGCGGCCAGCTTGAGCGCCTGCCGAACCTTCGGGTTGTCGAAGGGCGGGGTGTCCGTCCAGGCCGCGATGCCCAGCCAGAAGCCGGTATGGGCCGACTGGATCACCACGTTCTTGTCCTGCTCCAGGCGGTTGAGGCCGCGCAGCGGCAGGTCCCAGAAGATGTCGATCTGGCCGGCGATCAGCGCGGCGATGCGGGCCGATTCCTCCGGCACGGAGCGCATCTCGACCCGGTCGACGCCGGGCTTGCCCGGCTGCCAGTACTGCTCGTGCCTGTCATAGATGCCGGGCTCCTCCCCCGGCACGAAGCGGACGACCTTGAACGGGCCGGTCCCGATCCCGGCCGTGCGCAGCTGCTCGTTGCTCTGGCCCGCCTTGACCACCTTGCTATAGGCGATCAGCTCGGGGAACTCCACGACCGGCTGGCGCAGGGTGAACTCGACGGTGAGATCGTCGGCCGCCTTGATCGCATCGGGATTGATCGGCGCCAGCCAGGCGGCCGAGGGCGACGGAGTCTTGGGATCGAACAGGCGTCGGAAGCTGAAGATCACGTCGGCGGCGGTCAGCGGGCTGCCGTCGTGGAACTTCACGTTCGGCCGCAGCGCGAAGGTCCAGACGCTGCCGTCGGCGTTCGTCTTCCATCCCGCGGCGAGGTGCGGCTGGACGTCGAACGTCTCGGTCAACCTGACGAGGCCCTCGAAGACGAGGTTGGTGCGCGCGGCATCGGGATCGTTGGTACCGAAGGCCGGGTCCAGCGTGCCCTTCACGCCATCGGCTTCGCCGGTGGCGATGCGCAGGGTCTTCGCGGGGGACGCCGCGAAGGCAAGGTCGGCCGGCAGCAAGGCCGAGCCGCCGAGCGCGGCGGCACCGGCCAGCAGGGTACGGCGGGAGATCGCCAGTTGGTTCGTATCGGTCATCGCTCTCTCTGAACAGGGATGATGGAGGTGGAGGCGGAGGCGGAAGGCGGGCGCGCCGACCTATCGGCTCCGGCGCCTGCCGCTTCTTCCTGGTGCGGAGATCTCCCGATCGTGCCGCCGGTTGGGCGGGCTGCTTTGCCTGGTGCGCCTACTATGCGTGGCGGTTGCTGCAGCTGCGAAACGAGAAATTCTTGCCGGAGGGCGAAGAAGAACTTCACGCGCCTCTTGCCCGGCTGGCACGTTCCTGAGGTGCTGCGGCAGCGCGCTGCCGGTCGACATAGACCGATGGCGAGAGGACGTCGCCGCTCCAGGAATAGACGGCGAGCAGCGGCTCGCCCCAGGTCCGCATGGCGTGCGCCATTCCGCCGGGATGGAAGATGAGCGAGCCCGGCGGCTCGACCCGCGACGGCTGCTCGCCGAGCCGCCACAGCGCGGCGCCGGAAACCACGAGATAGGTCTCGACCGCCGGGTGGGCGTGCGCCGGGTAGTCGGTGCCGGGCGCGATCAGCGTCAGGCCGACCCGCAGGCGCTCGCTGCGCAGCAGGCCCGCGGGACCGACGATCTGGGTGAAGGCGATCGCCGCCGAGAGGCCGGGCTGCCCGGCGCGTGCGGGATAGCCGTAGGTCCAGGCGAGCGCCGGCGCCAGGGCCGCGATCGCCTGGGCGAGCGCCGCCTCCGGCCCGGCCCGGCCGGCGGCCAGGGCCGCCGCCAGGTGGCTGCAGGCGGGCAGGCTCACCGGCGCGCCGGGCATCGGCTCCTGATCGGCCGGCCAGTCGGCGAGCAGGTTGCGCAGCTCGGCCGCGAGCGGGGTGGCGCCGACCGCGGCGGCCGCGTAACGACGCCGCAGGATCGCGTCGAATCCGGCCATCGCCGCGCCGACGGCACTCGCCGCGCCCTGCCCTGCCCGGCCCGCGCCTCGCGCGTCCCGGTCCAGCGTCATCCGGTCGCTCGCGTCGCGCTGCGCGGGACGGGCCCGCGAAGGTCCGGCCGCGGCAGCCCGAGATTCTCGCGGAGGGTTGCGCCCTCATAGTCCCGGCGGAACAGGCCGCGCCGCTGCAGCTCCGGCACGACATGCTCGACCAGGTCGTCGATCGCGGCGGGCAGGTAGGTCGGGATGATGACGAAGCCGTCCGCCGCGCCGGCCCGGAACCACGCCTCCATGTCGTCGGCGATGCTCTGCCCGGTCCCGATCAGGACGCGATGGCCGTAGGAGCCGACGATTCGCAGGTAGAGCTCGCGGATCGTCAGCCCCTCGCGGTAGGCGGTCTCCAGGATCAGCGCCTGCCGGCTCTGGCTGGCATTGGTCAGCGGAATGTCGCGCGGCACCGGGCCGTCGAGCGGATAGCGCGTGAAGTCGAAGCCGCCGGCGATGTGCGAGAGCCGGTGCAGTCCCATCGTCGGATGGATGAGGGACTGCAGCAGGGCATGCTTCTGCTCGGCCTCCTGCTGCGTGGCCCCCGGTACCGTGAGCACGCCGGGCAGGATCTTCAGGGACTCGGGCGCGCGGCCGTAGCGCGCCATGCGGCCCTTGACGTCGTCGTAGAACGCCTTGGCGCCGGCCAGCGTCTGCTGCGCCGTGAAGACCACGTCGGCGGTACGCGCGGCGAGCTCGCGACCGGCCTCCGACGAGCCCGCCTGCAGCACCACCGGCCGCCCCTGGGGCGAGCGGCTGATGTTGAGCGCCCCCTCGACGGCGAAATGCCGGCCGCGATGATGCGGCGGATGGAACTTCGCCGGGTCGAAGTACAGCCCCTCCCCCTTGTCGATCAGCAGGGCATCGTCGTCCCAGCTGTCCCACAGCATGGAGACGACCTCGTAGAACTCCAGCGCGCGGTCGTAGCGCTCGGCATGCGGGATGTGCTGGTCGCGGCCGAAATTGCGCGACTCGATCTCGAAGTAGGAGGTGACGAGATTCCAGCCGGCGCGTCCGCCGCTGATATGGTCGAGCGAGGCGAACTTCCGCGCGACGTGGTAGGGCTCGTTGTAGGAGGTGGTGGCGGTCGCCACCAGCCCGAGACGCTCGGTCGACATGGCGAGCGCCGAGAGCAGCGTCAGAGGCTCGTAGCGCGAGACGCAGAGGTCGCGGCTCAGCACCTCGGCCGGCGCGTCGGGCAGCGCCAGGGTGTCGGCGAAGAAGATCGCGTCGAGCCGGCCGCGCTCGGCGGTGCCGGCCCAGCGCCGCCAGTCCGCGACCGTGGCGGCGGCGTCGCTGACCGCATCGGGATGGCGCCAGCCGCCGACATGGGCGCAGGTCGGCGCGACGACGACGCAGAGCTTGAGCTGCGCCCGGTCGGAGCTCGGCACGGTGCCGCTCAGCCGAACCACACCCGCTCGGGCGCCCGCCGGTTGCTGTAGTCCCCGGCGTAGCTCGGCACGAAGCCCTGCAGCTTCGCGCTCACCCCGATGATGTAGTTGTTGAAGGCCGGGATGATCTCGCCGCCCTCGGCCGAGACCAGGGCCTGCGCCTCGTGATAGAGCTGGCGGCGGCGCGCCTGGTCCGGCTCCCCCCGCGCCGCGACGATCAGCTTGTCGAAGTCGGCCCGCTTCCAGCTGCTCTCGTTCCACGGCGCGGTCGAGACATAGGCGGTCGAGAACATCAGGTCGGGCGTCAGCCGGCCGTTCCAGGAGCTGACGAAGAACGGCCGCTTCAGCCAGTAGTGGTCGTAGTAGCCGTCGACCGGCACGCGCTCCAGCTCGATGCGGATTCCGGCCCGCGACGCGCTCCCCTGGAACAGCTGCCCGGCATCCACCGCGCCGGGGAAGCCGGCCTCCGAGACGGTGAGCACGAGCGGCCCGTCCTGGCCCGATTTCCGGTAGAGGTACTTGGCCTTGTCGGGATCGTAGGAATGGACCGGCAGGTCGGCCGCGAAGTAGGGATCGATGTCGGAGATCGGGCTGTCGTTGCCGACCCGCCCATGCCCGCCGAGGATCTTCCTGACGAGCTCCTCGCGGTCGATCGCCAGCTTCAGCGCGAGGCGAAGGTCGTTGCTGGCGAAGGGCGGTGCGTCGCTCTTCATCGGGAAGGTGACGTGCGCGCTAGACGGGGTGCTGTAGATGCGCAGCCCCTGGTTCTTCTCGAGCGCCGGCACGAGGTGCGGCGGGATGTTGTTGGCGATGTGGATCTGCCCGGCCTGGAGCGCGGCGATCCGCGCCGTGGCATCGTTGATCACCAGCAGCGACACCCTGTCGACGTGGCCGCGAGCGCTGTCCCAGTAGCTCGGGTTGCGCTTTGCCAGCAGCCGCGAGCCGGGCTCGAACTTCTCCAGGATGAAGGCGCCGGTGCCGACCGGATCCACGAAGGACGATCCCTCCGGGCCGATCCCGAGGTGATACTCGGTGAGGATGTAGGGAAAATCGTAGTTGCCGGTCTCGAGCGTCAGGGTGACCTCGTCGGGGGCCGTCGCCCTCAGCTCCTTCACCGGCTCCAGCAGCGCCTTGGCGGCCGACTTCGAGTCGGCGCCGCGGTGATGGTTGAGGGAGTAGACGACGTCGGCAGCCGTCAGGGTCTTGCCGTTGTGGAACGTCACGTCGGGCCGCAGCTTCAGCACCCATTCCGCGGCGCCGGGCCGCGCCTCCCAGCTGACCGCCAGGGCCGGCTGCAGCTGGTTGCGGTCGTCGGCCTCGATGAGATTGTTGTAGAAGAGCCCGCCGGCGACGAACAGGTACTTGTTCAGGGCCAGCGCCGGATCCAGGCTGTCGCCGACGCCGCCGCCGTCGACCGCCGCAATCAGCTGGCCGCCGGGCTTGGGCGTCTCGGCCCGAGCCCGCCCGGCTGGCAGCGCCGCCGCCAGCGCCGCACCCACGCCCAGTCCCGCCGTCGTCGCCAGGAAATCGCGCCTGCTGAGGGCATTGTCGAAGGACATCGGTGATCCCCGTGGTCGTTGTGCAGCGCGAATACGCTCATCTGTATTCGTATGTCTCAACGCTAGGATCTAACGATGCTGGAGAACAACTCAGAAATATTGTAGTCAGACGATAGATCAGTTTTACCTTGCTCTACTCCAGCAGGTCCGGCTGCTCCCGGGTGATGACATCCCAGAGTGGCGCGAAGCTGAGGATGCCAGCATCGGGCGTGCCGACGATGTCGAACGTCCGCCGCGCGGTCCGGTCGTCGAGGACATGCGGCCGGCCCGCGGCCTCGGCCAGCAGCTGAACGCGGGCGGCATCCTCCATGGCGATGAACCACCACAACGCCGCCTCGACCGACTGGCCGACGGTCAGCAGCCCGTGGTTGCGCAGGATCACCGCCTTGCCGGGGCCGAGGGCGGCGGCGATGCGGCTGGCCTCGTCGGGCTCCCAGACCACGCCGGTGAAGTCCTCGAACACCGCGTGGTCGGCATGGAACGCCGTGCTGTCCTGGGTGATCGGGTCGAGCGGCCGGCCGAGCGCCGACCATGCCTTGCCATGGACGGAGTGGGCATGTGCCGCGGCGACCACGTCGGGCCGTGCCGCATGGATCGCGGAATGGACGGCGAAGGCCGCCCGGTTGACCGGCGCCTGCCCTTCGACGAGCTCGCCGCGATGGTTGACCAGCAGCAGGTCCGACACCCGGATCAGCGAGAAGTGCAGGCCGAACGGATTGACCCAGAAATGGTCCGGCCGCTCCGGGTCGCGCGCGGTGATGTGGCCGGCGAGTCCCTGGTCGAAGCCGTAGCGCGCGAACAGCCGAATCCCGCAGCCAGGCGCTGCTTGCGATAGAGCCGCTCCGCCGCGACGGTCCGGCGCGGCGGCGGCAGCTCGAGCCGGAACGGGCCCGGCGTGAGGTCGTTCACCGGCGCACCCTACGCCGCGACGCCGGTGGCGGCGCGGCCGGCCGTGCGCTGCGCCATGTCATCCTGCGGGGTGGACGCGGCCGCACAGCACGTCGCGATAGTGATCGCCCTCGAGCGTCCCGCGACAGCCCGGGATTGCCGGCCAGCTTGAGTGCCAGCTTGACCGCCGCGATGGCGTTGTTGGTCACCGCCGACTTCAGCAGCGCGCTCTCGCTCGCCGGCGGCGGCAGCCCGAGGTCGGTGTCGGCGGCAGCGCTGGCGATCAGCCGGGCATTCACCGCGAGCAGCCCGGCAACGGCGCCGATTCCTGGAATCGCGGCAAGGTCGCCAGCGGGGCACCGAGGTTGCTCGGCGCGCGCGCCTGCACGAACCGCACGAGCCACTCCTGCGCCGCCCGGGCGATGCCGTCATAGACCGCGGCCACGACCAGCGCGATCCAGGCGCCCACGACGGGATCGAGCTGCGACCAGAGGGCGGGCGCCTTCAGCTCCAGCGCCGCCGCCGCCGGCAGCGCGACGTCCTCGAGGATCACGTCGTGGCTGCCCGAGCCGCGCATCCCGAGATGGTTCCAGCTCTCGACGATGCGCACGCCCGGAGCATCGGCCGGAACCAGGAAGTTGCCGACCAGCGGCTCCGCGTCGTCGGTCCGCGCCCACACCGCAAGCCAGGCCAGCGCCGGCGCGCCCGTCGAATAGATCTTGTGGCCGCCGAGCCGCCACCCGTCCGCGGTGCGGCGCGCCACTGTCGCCGGCAGCCCGCCGCGCGCCGGGGTTCCCAGCGCCGGCTCCACCCGCAGCGTGTTGATCAGGGCGCCGTCGCGCGCCGCCGACCGGGCGATCCGCTCGACGGCTTCGTCCGGCCAGCGGCCAGCCATGGTGGCATGCACATGGTACTGCATGGCGAGGATGAGCGCCGTCGACGGCTCGGCTCGCGCGACGCGGCCGAGGACCGCGGTGGCCGCAGCCAGCCCGGCCCTGCCGCCGCCATGGCGGGACGGCGCGGTCAGCGCGAGCAGGTTCTCCCGGGCCAGGGCGGGCGATGCCGGCATGGGGAAAGGCGGCGTCGCGACGATGGCCGCCGCGTCGGCTGCGAGAGCCGCTCTCCAGCCGGGCCAGCGCCGCCTCGTCGGGCAGGGGCCTTCACCGGCGACCTGATCTCGGGCGGCCGCCGCTTCGCGACCAGCTCGCGGGTCAGCGGGATCAGGGCTCGCCCGTAGTCGACGGCGTCCTCGAGCGGGTCGAAGCCGCGGATCAGGAAGGTGGTGATGCCGAGGTCGTAATAGTCGAGCAGCGCCTCGGCGACCTGCTCCGGCGTGCCGACCAGCGCGGTCGAGTTGCCGCGCGCCCCGGTCAGGGCGGCGATTCCCGTCCACAGCCGCTTGTCGAGGCGCACGCCCTGGGCGGCGGCGGCGAGCAGGCGCTGCGACCCGGCGTTGGACGGCGGCGCGGCGCGGCGGAATCCGGTCCTGTCGAGCAGCATCCGGGCGCGCTCGAGGATGTCGTCGGCGCGCGCCCAGGCGCGCTCCTCGGTGTCGGCCAGGATCGGGCGCAGCGACAGGCTGAAGCGGACCTGGCGGCCGTGCCGCCGCGCCGCCTCGCGCACGCGCCCGGTGAGCTCGCGCACCTGCGCATGAGTCTCGCCCCACAGCGCGTAGATGTCGGCATGGCGCCCGGCGACCTCGATGGCGGCGTCGGAAGCGCCGCCGACATAGACCGGAATGTGCGGCTGCTGCGCCGGCTTGACCTCGGCGAAGGCGCGCTCGAAGCGATAGAACGCGCCCTCGTGGTCGAACGGCTCGGGCGAGGTCCAGGCCTTCTTCAGGACCTCGACATACTCCGCCGTGCGGCGATAGCGCTCGTCCTTCGACAGGAAGTCGCCATCCTGCCGCATCTCGGCATCCTCGCCGCCGGTGATGATGTGCACCGCGACGCGCCCGCCGGCGAGCTGGTCGAGGGTGGCGAGCTGGCGCGCCGCCAGGGTCGGCGCCATGAAGCCCGGCCGATGGGCGATCATCAGGCCGAGCCGGCGCGTCGCGGCCGCAGCGGCAGCGGCCACCACCAGGCTGTCCGGCGAGGTCGAGAACCAGGCGACCAGGGCGCGGTCGAAGCCGGCCGCTTCGTGGGCCTGGGCAAGCCGTGCGATGTAGTCGCCGTCCACCACGGGGCCACTCGGCGGATGGATCTCCGACCCGTGCCGGGGCAGAACGAAGCCGATGAACTCGACGCTCACGCGACCCTCCAGCAGAAGCGCCGGGCAGCGACCCGGCCGGCGAGCAGGTTCCATCTCATGGCCGGGCCGGCGACGGGTCAAACGAGAAAGAATGCCTCGCCGCCTAAGTTTTTCTCAGGCCGTTGCGGGCGCGTGAAGCAGGCCGCGGGCCTGCCGCTCGGCCGGGAGCTGGCTGGCATAGACGATCTCGTTGACCGGCGTCGCGACCCCGGAGTCGCGGCCGAGCCGCACCACCGCGCCGTTCCACGCCTCGAGCTCCGAAGGCCGGCCCTCCGCGAGGTCGCGCTGCAGCGAGGTGGTGCCCTCGGGCGGCAGCCGGTCGACCAGCGCCATCGTCTCCGCCACCAGGGCGGGCCGCAGCGCGACCCCGCGGGCCCGGCC
>JAXMCI010000002.1:0-385107 GCA_046349435.1 Dongiaceae bacterium
AGGAAGCGGTCGAGCTGTGCCTCGGGCAGGGGGTAGGTGCCCTCCTGCTCCAGCGGGTTCTGCGTGGCGAGGACGTGGAAGGGCGCCGGCAGGTCGTGCGAGTGGCCGGCGACGGAGACCTGGCGCTCCTGCATCGCCTGCAGCAGCGCCGACTGGGTGCGTGGGCTGGCGCGGTTGATCTCGTCGGCCATCAGCAGCTGGCAGAAGACCGGACCGGGGATGAAGCGGAAGGTGCGGCGGCCCGACTCGCCCTCCTCCAGCACCTCGGAGCCGATGATGTCGGCCGGCATCAGGTCGGGGGTGCACTGCACCCGCTTGTCGGCGAGGCCGAGCACCGTGCCGAGCGTCTCGACCAGCCGCGTCTTGGCGAGGCCCGGCACGCCGATCAGCAGCACGTGGCCGCCGGCGAGCAGGGTGATCAGGGCTTGATCGATCGTCTCCTGCTGGCCGAAGATGACCCGGCCGATGCTGCGGCGAACCTGGCGAAGCCGCTCGCTCAGCGCCTCGATATCGACGGCTAACTTGGCGCCGGCCGCGGCGGCGTCGCCGGTCCGCGGGGTCGGCAGGAGGTCGGTCTGGCTCACGCCGGCAGCTCCCAATTGTGGCACTCAGCAACCATCGAGGGTTCGAGGCGGATGACCGGCAAGGAGCAGACTCCCAGCGATCCCTTCTCTCATCTAGGAAGGCCGAGCTCGGCCGGCCAGTCGGGCCCCGCCGAGAATGTCTGCGGCGATTTCGACATCCGCATCGCGCGCGACGGCACGTGGTTCTATCACGGCTCGCCGATCGGTCGCAAACCGCTCGTCCGGCTGTTCGCCTCGGTGCTGCGCCGCGAGGGCGACGACTTCCTGCTGGTCACGCCGGTCGAGCGCGGCCGCATCGTGGTCGACGACGCGCCCTTCACCGCGGTCGAGCTCGACGTCGTGGGCGGCGGCCGCGACCAGGCGCTGCGCTTCCGCACCAACCTCGACGACGAGGTGGTGGCAGATGCCGCCCATCCGATCCGCGTCCTTCATGATGCGGACACCGCCGAGCCGAGTCCCTATATTGAGATTCGCGACGGGCTGGAGGCGCGCATCGTCCGGTCCGTCTACTACCAGCTGGTCGAGCTGGGCGAGGAGCGCAAGGTCGGCGGGGAGGACCTGTTCGGGGTATGGAGCATGGGTCAGTTCTTCGCGCTCGGGCGCCTCGGCTGAACCGCGACTGGGTCGTCGCCCGGTTTGCCGCCGCGCCGCCGCCGCGCCGCCGTGCCGCACCCGGCAACGAGGCGGCGCTGGCGCGCCCGGCCTTCATGCCGGAGGGCGCGCGCGGCGACCACGACCTCAATCCCGACATGCTGCCCGACCCGCCGCTGAAGCGGGCCGGCGTGCTGGTGCCGCTGCTCGAGCGGCCGGCCGGCCTGACCGTGCTGCTGACGCGGCGCACCGACCACCTGCACGACCATGCCGGCCAGGTCAGCTTTCCCGGCGGCCGGGTCGAGCCCGCCGACGCCGACGCGCTGGCCGCGGCGCTGCGCGAGACCGAGGAGGAGATCGGCCTGGCGCGCGCCCGGGTGGCGCCGATCGGCCGGCTCGACACCTACGTCACCCGCACCGGCTTCGAGGTGACGCCGGTGGTCGGGCTGGTCGACCCGCCCGCGGCCTTCGCGCCGGATCCCTTCGAGGTCGCCGAGATCTTCGAGGTGCCGCTCGACTTCGTCGTCGATCCGGCCAACCACCAGCGGCACAGCCGGGTGTTCGCCGGCGCCGAGCGGTCGTTCTACGTGCTGCCCTGGCCCGGCTACTACATCTGGGGCGCCACGGCGGGCATGCTGGTCAATCTCGCCGAAGTCCTGCAGCCGGCCTGACCGGCGATGCGCCGCTTCCTCGAGATCGCCGTGCCGCTGCTGCTGCCGACGGCGCTGTACCTGCTCTACGCCGTGGCCGCCCGGCAGCCTGCTCTCGCCAGGCCAGCCGGCACGGTGGCCTCGAGGTGCCGTGGACTGGCTCGCCGTCTCCGGCGGGCTGCTCGCGGCGCTCAACTGGTCGCCGCCGGCCTCCTGTTCGGCGGCGCGCCGCCGGGCCCACTACGAGCCCGCCCGGCTGGAGAACGGCGTTGTCGAGCCGGGCAGGCTCGGCAACTGAGATGGCGGACGAGCGGCCGGCCGGGCGGGTTCCGCCGCAGCCCTGGATGACCGCGCCGGGCACGCTGGCGGTGCTGGCGGCGCTCGCGGCGGGCGGCAGCCCGGCCCGCTTCGTCGGCGGCTGCGTGCGCGACGCGCTGCTCGGCCGGCCCGTGAACGACGTCGACATCGCCACGCCGGAGCCGCCAGAGCGGGTCATGGCGCTGCTCCGCGCCGCCGGCCTCAAGGCGCTGCCGACCGGCATCGAGCACGGCACCGTCACGGCGCTGGCGCACGGCCACCATTACGAGGTCACCACGCTGAGGCGCGACGTCACCACCGACGGGCGGCGGGCGGTGGTCGCCTTCACCGACGACTGGGCGGCCGACGCGGCGCGCCGCGACTTCACCATCAACGCGCTGTTCTGCGATCCCGACGGCACGCTGCACGACCATGTCGGCGGCATCGCCGACCTGGCCGAGCGCCGCATCCGCTTCGTCGGCGACCCCGGGCAGCGGATCCGCGAGGACGTGCTGCGGCTGCTCCGCTTCTTCCGCTTCTACGCCCATCTCGGCCGGCCGCCGCCGGACGCGGCGGCGCTGGCCGCCGCCCGGGCGCTGGCCCCGCTGCTGCCGCGGCTCTCCGGCGAGCGGGTGCGCGCCGAGCTGCTGCGCCTGCTGCAGGCCGCCGACCCCGCGCCGGTGTTGCGGCTGATGCGCGAGGCGGGGGTGCTGGCCTGGCTGGTGCCGCAGCCGCCCGACATCGACCGGCTGGCGGCGCTGGTGATGCTGGAGGCTGCGGTGCCGCCGCCGCTGGTGCCGGCGGCCGACGCGCTGCGCCGGCTGGCGGCGCTGGTCGCCGGCGGCGCCGAGGTCGCGCTCGGGCTGGCGGCGCGGCTGCGGCTCTCCACCGCCGAGCGCGACCGGCTGGCCGGGATGGTCGAGGGGCCGGCGGTCACCCCCGACCTCGACCGCCGCGCCGCCCGCAGGCTGCTCTACCGGCTGGGCGCGGCGCCGTTCCGCGACCTGGCGCTGCTCGCCTGGGCGGGCGCGGCGGCGCGCGGCGAGGCCGGCGGCGACGCCGGCGCGGGCGCCGAGCCCTGGCTGGCCCTGCTCGCGCTGGCGGCCGGGTGGACCCGGCCGGCGCTGCCGGTGCGGGGCGCCGACGCTGCGGCGCTCGGGATCGCCCCCGGGCCGGCCATCGGCCGGCTGCTGGCGGCCGTCGAATCCTGGTGGATCGAGGGCGACTTCACCGCCGACCGGACGGCGTGCCTTGCCCGGCTGTCGGCGCTGGCGGCCTCTTCTGATATAGTAGGCGGTTAGTTGGCCCGCGTGCCGGCCATGCCATATCCTTCGGCAGGGGCGGCAGGGGCCGGCCAGGGCAGGAGGGGGCCATGTTCAAGGAATTCAAGGAATTCGCCATGCGCGGCAATGTCATCGACCTTGCGGTCGGTGTCATCATCGGCGCCGCGTTCGGGGCGATCGTCACCTCGCTGGTCAACGACATCATCATGCCGCCGATCGGCCTGATCCTCGGCGGCGTCGATTTCTCCAACCTCTTCATCAACCTGTCGGGCCCGCATTTCGAGAGCCTGGCGGAGGCCCAGAAGGCCGGCGCGGCGACGATCAACTACGGCGTCTTCCTGAACCAGATCATCAAGTTCGTGATCATCGCCTTCGCGCTGTTCCTGCTGATCAAGCAGATGAACTACCTGCTGCGCACCCAGAAGGCCAAGGCGCCGCCGCCGGCGCCGGCCGAGCCGCCGGCCCAGGAGAAGCTGCTCGCCGAGATCCGCGACCTGCTGAAGCAGCGCGCGGCGTAGCGCCCGATCCCCTCTCCCGCGCCGGCGGGAGAGGGCCGCGCGGCCGCTACGGCCAGCGCACCTCGGGCGGCAGCGACATCAGGATCGCCTCGATGTTGCCGCCGGTCTTGAGGCCGAACAGCGTGCCGCGGTCGTAGAGCAGGTTGAACTCGACGTAGCGGCCGCGGCGGACCAGCTGGTGCTCGCGCTCGGCGGCGGTCCAGGGCTCGTCCATGTGGCGGCGCACCAGCGCCGGGTAGACCGCCAGGAAGGCCTCGCCGACCGAGCGCAGGAAGGCGAAGTCGGCCGCCCAGTCGCCGGTGTCGACATAGTCGAAGAAGATGCCGCCGACGCCGCGCGGCTCGTTGCGGTGCTTGAGGAAGAAGTACTCGTCGCACCACTGCTTGAAGCGCGGGTGGTAGCCGGGGTCGTGGCGGTCGCAGGCCTCCTTCAGCGCGGCGTGGAAGGCGGCCGTGTCGGCCTCGACCGGGACCATCGGGGTGAGGTCGGCGCCGCCGCCGAACCACGCCTTGCTGGTGACGATGTGGCGGGTGTTCATGTGCACCGCCGGCACCCGCGGCGACTGCATGTGGGCGACCAGGCTGATGCCGCTCGCCCAGAAGCGGCCGTCCTCGGCGGCACCGGGGATCTGGCTGCGGAACTCCGGCGAGAAGGTGCCGTGCACGGTCGAGATGTTGACCCCGACCTTCTCGAAGACGCGGCCGCGCATGACCGCCATGGTGCCGCCGCCACCGTCGCCGCCATCCTCGGTCGGGCGCTGCCACGCGCTGCGCTCGAAGCGGCCCGCCGGGCGATCGGAGAAGGTCCCCGCGAGCTCGTCCTCGAGCCGCTCGAAGGCGGCGCAGATGCGGTCGCGCAGCTCGGCGAACCAGGCGGCGGCCAGCGCCTTGCGCTCGCTCACGGCGTCGCTCATGCGGCCATGGCGGGCAGCCCGCCGGTCTGGCGCAGCGCCTCGCCCAGCACGATGGCGGCGGCGAGCGCGACGTTGAGGGAGCGCAGCCCCGGCCGCATCGGCACCCGGACGCGGGCATCGGCGGCGGCGTGCAGCGAATCGGGGACGCCTTCCGTCTCGCGCCCGAGCAGCAGCCGATCGTCGGGCCGGAAGGCGAGCGCGGTGTAGGGCAGGGACGCGCGGGTGGTCAGCAGCACCAGCCGCCCCGCCGGACGGGTGCGACAATAGGCATCCCAGCTGCTGTGGCGGGCCAGCTCGGCGTGCTCCAGATAGTCCATCGCGGCACGCCGCATGCGGCGGTCGTCGAGGATGAAGCCGCAGGGCTCGACGAGGTCGATGCCGATGCCCAGGCAGGCGCCGAGCCGCAGCATGGCTCCGGCGTTCTGCGGGATGTCGGGCTGGTAGAGGACGAGGCGCATTGTCTCAGCGAAGCAGGCCGGCGACCGCTTGGCAAGCGTGTCGAGTTTCGACTATACCGCTGCCGCGGGGATCGCGGTCGGGGTCCAGCTTGTGCGTCGGTTTGACGCAGGGCGGCGGGGGCGTCGTTCCGGGAGCGGGTGCTATAGAGGTGCCGCCGCGCCGCCGGCCTGCCGGCGGCCTGGGATGAGTGCGGTCGGACGGGAAGGATTGTCGGACATGGCGCAGGGCGCGCAGGGCAGCATGGGACATGGCGGCACCGCCGGGCATGGCGCGGGCGAACATGGCGCGAGCGGGCATGGCGCGGGCGGCACCAGCCGCCGCGACTTCCTCTTTCTGGCGACCGGTGCGGTGGGCGGCATCGGCCTCGTCTCGGTCGCCTGGCCGTTCATCGACCAGATGAACCCGGCGGCCGACGTGCTGGCGCTGTCGTCGACCGAGGTCGACCTGGCGCCGATCGAGGTCGGCCAGCGGGTCACCGTCACCTGGCGCGGCAAGCCGGTCTTCATCGACCATCGCCCGCCGGACGAGATCAAGGCGGCCGAGGACGTGCCGCTCGCCGACCTGCCCGACCCGCAGGCCGACAAGGATCGCGTGCAGAAGCCGGAATGGCTGATCGTCATCGGCATCTGCACCCATCTCGGCTGCGTCCCGGGCGGCCAGCGGCTCGGCGAGGCGCGCGGCGACTATGGCGGCTGGCTCTGCCCCTGCCACGGCTCGCAGTACGACACCTCCGGCCGCATCCGCAGAGGTCCGGCGCCGCTCAACCTGGCGGTGCCGACCTACGCCTTCATCAAGGACAACGTCGTCCGTATCGGCTAGGAGCTGCAGCCATGGCCGCGCCGACCTTCAGCAATCCGGTCGTGCGATGGATCGACCATCGCCTGCCGATCTTCAGCTTCATGCATCACGAGATGCATGAGTACCCGACGCCGCGCAACCTCTCCTACTGGTGGAACTTCGGCTCGCTCGCCGGCATCATGCTGGTGATCATGATCGTCACCGGCATCGTGCTGGCGATGCACTACGCGCCGAACTCCGCGCTGGCCTTCAACAGCGTCGAGCGCATCATGCGCGACGTCAACTATGGCTGGCTGATCCGCTACATCCACATGAATGGGGCGTCGATGTTCTTCATCGTCACCTACATTCATATCTTCCGCGGCCTCTACTACGGCTCCTACAAGACGCCGCGCGAGCTGCTCTGGATGATCGGCGTGGTCATCCTGCTGCTGATGATGGCGACCGCCTTCATGGGCTACGTGCTGCCCTGGGGCCAGATGAGCTTCTGGGGCGCCACGGTCATCACCAACCTGTTCTCGGCCATCCCCTTCGGCATCGGCGACTGGATCGTCACCCTGCTGTGGGGCGGCTTCTCGGTCGACAACCCGACGCTGAACCGGTTCTTCTCGCTGCACTACCTGCTGCCGTTCGTCATCGTCGGCGTCGTCATGATGCACATCCTGGCGCTGCACCGGTTCGGCTCGAACAACCCGCTCGGCATCGACACCAAGGGGCCGCAGGACAGCATCCCGTTCCACCCGTACTACACCGTCAAGGACATGTACGGGCTCGGCGTGTTCCTGCTGTTCTTCGCGTTCTTCGTGTTCTTCGCGCCCAACTTCTTCGGCGAGGTCGACAACTACATCCCGGCCAACCCGCTGGTCACGCCGCCGCACATCGTGCCGGAATGGTACTTCCTGCCCTACTACGCGATCCTGCGCTCGATTCCGAACAAGCTGCTCGGCGTGCTCGCCATGTTCAGCTCGATCCTCGTGCTGTTCGTGCTGCCCTGGCTCGATACCTCGCGGGTGCGCAGCGCCACCTTCCGGCCGATCTACAAGAAGCTGTTCTGGGTCTTCCTGTTCGCCTGCATCGTGCTCGGCTGGGTCGGCGCGCACCGCCCGGACGACGTCTTCTACGGCTTCCCGATGGTGTGGATCGGGCGGATCGCGACCCTCTACTACTTCGTCCACTTCCTCATCCTGATGCCGCTGGTCGGGCTGATCGAGCAGCCGCGGCCGCTGCCCCAGAGCATCAGCAAGCCGGTGCTGGGCGGCGGCGGCATGCCGGCCGGGGCCCGTGCCAAGCCGATGGAGAAAGCCTGATGCGCCTCGCTTCCCTCGCCCTCGCCGCCGCGCTCGCGGCGGGGGTCGCCGGCTCGGCCGCCGCGGCCGAGGAAGGGCCGGGCCTGCCCGAGGTGCACTGGCCGTTCACCGGCCTGTTCGGGACCTACGACAAGGCGGCGCTGCGGCGCGGCTTCGAGGTCTACAAGCAGGTCTGCTCGAACTGCCACTCGATGAAGCTGCTGTCCTACCGCAACCTCGAGGCGATCGGCTTCACGCCGGAGAAGGTCAAGGAGATCGCCGCCTCGGTGCAGGTCCAGGACGGGCCGAACGACGCGGGCGAGATGTACGACCGCGACGGCCGCCCGTCGGACCGCTTCCACTCGCCGTTCCCGAACGACCAGGCGGCGCGGGCGGCCAACAACGGCGCGCTGCCGCCCGACATGTCGCTGCTGGCCAAGGCGCGCGAGGGCGGGCCGACCTACATCCACGCGCTGATGCTCGGCTACACCGACCCGCCGGCCGACTTCAAGCTGGCCGAGGGGATGAACTACAACAAGTATTTCCCCGGCCACCAGATCGCCATGCCGCAGCCGCTCAGCGACGACGCGGTGACCTACAGCGACGGCACCAAGGCGACCCTCGACCAGGAGGCCAAGGACATCGCCTCCTTCCTGATGTGGACGGCCGAGCCGAACCTCGACGACCGCAAGCACATGGGCGTCAAGGTGATGCTGTTCCTGATCGTGCTGACCCTGATGCTCTACGCGGTGAAGCGGAAGATCTGGGCCGCCGTGCACTGAGCCCCGCGACCAGCGACGAAAGCGCCGAGGGCGCGACGGGAAAGCCCCGTCGCGCCCTTCGTGTTTCCGCGGCAGAGGCTTGCTCCTCGGCGGCGCCGGCAGCCCCAGGCCAAGACCCGCAAGGAATCTGGTCGCCCCAGACCCCGACCTTGTCATCCCGGCGAAAGCCGGGATCCATCTTGCCGCTTCGTGGCGGTTGATCCATGGATCCCGGCTTTCGCCGGGATGACAGCTTTGCTTGCGGGGTTATGACGGCCAGGGCACGACGCCGCCCCTCAGTGCACCGCGGCGTACATGATGCGGGCCTCGGTGGCGTCGGCGGGGGAGAACTCCTCGACGATGCGGCCCTGGCGGCAGACCAGGATGCGGTCGGAGAGGTTGAGGATCTCCGGCAGGTAGGAGGAGATCACCACCACGGCCAGCCCCTGGTCGGCCAGGCCGTTGATCAGCTGGTGGATCTCGGCGATGGCGCCGACATCGACGCCGCGGGTCGGCTCGTCGAAGATCACCAGCCGCGGCCGCTCCACCAGCCCCTTGCCGATCACCACCTTCTGCTGGTTGCCGCCGGAGAGCTCGACGACGCGGGCGTCCTGGTTGATGGTGCGGATGCTGAGCCTGCGGATCCACTCGGCGGCGAGCTCCCGCATCCGCCGCCGGCTGACCAGCAGCCCGCCGCCGTGCCCGCCCCCGTGCCCGCCCTTGGCTCCGGCCGCCAGCTCGCCGGCATGGATGTTCTCGGCGATCGACATGGTCTCGAAGAAGCCCTCGGCCTTGCGGTCCTCGGTGACGTAGACGATGCCGTCGCGCACCGCCGGGCCGGGCACGCGGTAGCGCACGGCGCGGCCGTCGAGCTCGACCACGCCGCCGCGCCGGAAGTCGCGCTTGTAGATGCCGGCGACGATCTTGAAGGTCTCGGTCCGGCCGGAGCCGATCAGCCCGAAGACGCCGGTGATCTGCCCCTCGTAGATCGAGAAGGAGTTGTTGCGCACCGCCCGGCCCATCGAGACGTCCTGGACCGAGAGCAGCCGGGCGCCCGGCGGCCGGATCCGGTCGGCGCCGCGCCTGCCGCCATAGAGCGCGGCCGAGAGCTGGCGGCCGACCATCGCCGCCACGACGCGCTCGCGGTCGAAGTCCGCGGCCGGGCCGCTCGCCACCTGCTCGCCGTCGCGCAGGATGGTGACGCGGTCGGCCTGGGCCAGCGCCTCCTCCAGCGTGTGGGTGATGAAGACCAGCGACACGCCGTCCGCCTTCAGCCGCTGCATCAGCGCGAAGAAGTGCCGCTTCTCCTCCGGCGTCAGCGTCGCGGTCGGCTCGTCGAAGATGATCACCGACGCCCGGTGGTGGACGGCGCGCGCGATCTCCACCATCTGCCGCTTGGCGGCGCCCAGCGAGGCCACCGTCGCCGTCGGGTCGACCGGGAAGTTGAGCGACTGCAGGAACTGCTGCGCCGAGATGTAGATGCCGCGCAGCCGGTTGAGGAAGCGCTCGCGGCCGAGATAGATGTTCTGCGCCACCGTCATCGACGGCACCAGGCTGGTCTCCTGGAAGACCATGGCGATGCCCGCGCCGAGCGCCTGGGCCGGCGTGGCGAAGCGCACCGGCCGGTCGTTCAGCAGCATGCGGCCGGCGCTCGGCTCGACCACCCCGGCCATGATCTTGGTCAAGGTCGACTTGCCGGCGCCGTTCTCGCCGAGCAGCGCGTGGATCTCGCCCTTCTCCAGCGTGAAGTCGATGTCGCGGATCGCCGGCACGCCGCGATAGAGCTTGCTCACCTTCTCCAGCCGGATCACCGCGGTCATCGCGGCACCGCGATCTCGAGGATTGCGTCGCCGCCCTTGCAGGCGACCAGCACGCGGCCGTCGAGCGCCAGCGCGCTGGTGACGCCGTGGCGCCGCCCGTTGGCCCGGCTGTGCCAGCTCGCCACCGGCCTGAGCTCGGCGTCGAGCCGCACCAGCAGCCCGTAGGAGCGCGACGGCGACCACGGCTTGTGCACCCCCATGGTGCGCACGCCGCCGCATTGCAGCGGCTCGAGGAAGAGCCGGCCGGAGGAGAGTGCCGGCGCGATCCAATGATCGCGGTCGACCTCGGCGATCATGTCCTCGCGGTAGCGCTTCTCGGCGAGCACGAACTCGATCAGCCGGTTGCGCGGCGCGAAGACCGCCAGCCAGGCGCCGCCGTCCTGCGCCGGGGCGAGGCGGGCGGGATAGCCGGGCAGGGTGGGCGAGGCGGCGACCGGCGGCTGGCGGCCGGCCGGCTCGAGCGCGACCAGCCGGTGCCGCCAGCTCTCCGACAGCAGGATGCGGCCGGGCTGCGGCAGCAGGCCGTAGGGAAAGGCCAGCCCGGCGGCAAGCCGCTCGGCGCGGCCGCTGCCGGGATCGACGCGCCAGAGCGAGCCGGCGCGGTTGCGGCGCATCAGGTCGACGACCCAGTCCTCGGGCCCGTGCGCGGCGGAGCCCTGCGCCACCAGCAGCGCGCCGTCGGCGGCGAAGGCCAGCGCGGTCGGGCAGGCGGCGCCGGCGAAGGCGTCGGGGCCCGGCCCGTCGCGCAGGCCCTCGGGCCCGAGCAGCCACAGCCGGCCGTCGCCGGTGCCGACGGCGACCAGCCCGTCGGGACGGGCGGCCGTCGCGCTCACCGCCGCCGAGAACCGCGCCACCTCGCTTGGCGTCCCGCCCGCCGGATCGAGCGCCAGCAGGTGCGGGCCGCTGCTGAACAGCACGCGGCCGCCGGCCAGCACGAGATTGTCGGGCGCCGGGATCTCGAGCAGCGCCGGCGCCTCGTCGAGCCCGGCATTGGGGCGCAGCGCGCCGTCGAGCGGCGGGACGGTGATCGCCCGGCCGCGGACGAGGTCGAGGACGGCGTCGAGCCTCATCGCGGGCGGGCCCCCCAGTAGGAGCGCATTCCGGTCCATTGCGGATCGGCGCCGGGGATGGGCAGCCGGCCGATGCGGTTGTTGAGGATGCCGCCGACATAGAGCCACCCCTTGTGCTCGCGCATCGAGGTGACCATCGGGTGGGCGGCGCCGCCGAGATCGCCCAGCACCTCGCGGATGGCGCCGGATTCGTCGAACTTCACCACCCCGCCGGTATTGATGTTGGGGAACAGCCACTCGTCCTGCGGCAGGCGGCGGGTCATCCGCCGGCGCATCCCGGGATGGCGCAGCGCCAGGTCGAAGCTCGGCGTGCGCATGCCGAGCCAGGCCATCCAGTAGCCGCCGTCCGACGCCCGGTTGATGTTGTCGGGATAGCCCGGCATGTCGCGGATGACGCACTCGACCCGGCCGGCCTCCGGCCCGTCGAACCAGTAGCGATGCACCCGGCAGGCCCAGGATTCGGCGAAGAACAGCGACTGCCCGTCATGGGCGATGCAGACGCCGTTGGCGTAGCGGTAGCGGTCGAGCAGCGTGCGGGTGCGGCCGGTGCGCGGGTCGTAGACGAGCAGCCGCCCGGTCGGCCGGCTCTCGATGCTGTCGAGCGCCCAGTCGTGCGCGTCGTAGCGCGTCGTCGAGTCGGTGAAGAAGATGCGCCCGTCGGGCGCCACGTCGCAGTCGTTGGGGTCGCGCAGCCGGGCGTCGTCGACGATCGAGCGCCAGGAGCGCCGCGTCTCGGCCGACAGCCGGGTGACCTCGCCGGCGCGCGAGATCGAGTAGAGGCCCATGGCGCCGACGCAGGCCTTGAGCGCGCCGTCGCGGTCGAAGGCCAGGCCGAGCGGGAAGCCGCCGGTGTGGGCGAAGACCTCGGAGCGCGCATAGTCGGGCGCCAGGAAGCGGACGATCTCGCCGTGCCGGGTGCCGCAATAGAGGTGATCCTCCTCGTCGAGGATGACGTCCTCCGGCCCTTCCACCGCGCCCAGCCCGATCGGCTCGGCGGCGCCCAGCCGGTCGTCGAGCGCGTAGGGCGAGCCCGAGCCCGGCACCGCCGGGCGGGTCTCGCCCATGCGGTGATAGACCGGCGCGACATAGACCTCGTTCAGCACCTTGTCGCGGTTCTTCAGCCAGCGGATGTCGAGGATCACCGCGGCGGCCAGCATCAGCCCCAGCACCATCTGGTTGGCGCCGGTGCCGTAGCCGAGCCGGATCAGCCCGTTGGTCATGACCAGCACGATGACCGCGCCCATCAGCCCCTTGGCGATCGAGCCGCGCCCGCCGCCCAGGCTGTTGCCGCCGACCACCGCGGCGGTCAGTGCCATCAGCTCGAGGTTGAGCCCGGTGCCGGGCCCGACGCCGGAGAGCCTGGCGCCGACCAGGAATCCCGCGACGCCGCAGCACAGGCCGGAGACGATGTAGGTGCCGCAGACGACCCGGCGCACCCGGATGCCGGCATTGTAGGCCGAGCGGCGCGAGCCGCCGACCGACAGCACGTGCCAGCCCGGGCGCGAGCGGGTCAGCGCGACGTGCCCGACGACCGCCACCAGGATGGCGGTCAGCACGCTCGGCGAGATGCCGAGGATCTTGCCGTCGCCGATGAAGTCCCAGACCGGCGCGTCGACCGAGGCGGTCTGGATCCGCGCCGCGAAGTTGACGACGAGGATGTCGAACAGCGCGCGGCCGATGATCAGCGTCACCAGCGTGGTGAGGAAGGCGCGCAGCCTGAGATAGCCGACCAGGTAGCCGTTGAGCGCGCCCAGCGCGAGCCCGACCAGCAGCGCCGCGCCGAGCCCGGCCCAGACCGGCAGGTCGAGCACCAGCACGGTGTAGACGGCGGCGAAGGCGGCAAGCGCGAAGGTCGAGCCGACCGAGAGGTCGATGCCGCCGCCCAGCATGACCACGGTGAGGCCGGTGACGACGATGGCGAACTCGCCGAGCTGGCGCGTCGATTCGGCGAGCGCCTGCGGCTTGAAGAAGCCGGGAATGGCGCTGCCGAAGCCGGCGACGACGGCGACCAGCGCCAGGAACGGGATGGCGTTGTCCGTCCACCGCTTGGTGAGGACCTCGCCGATCAGGTGATCGGGCACCCAATCGTAGCGCAGGCGCGCCGCCCGCTCGCGCAAGCTGGTCATGATGTCCGCAGGATGGGGTGGGATGGATGGGCGGCGCCGAGCAGGGAGATAGCGGCACCGCCGCGCCGACCGCGCCCTTCGACAGGCTCAGGACGAGGTTCAGCAAGCAGGCGCGCCATCAAGGAAGGCCCTCATGCTGAGCTTGTCGAAGCATGAGGGCCCTACTCGATATCGACGCGCGCGGCGCTCCGCTCGCCTACTTCTTGTCGGCGGCCTGCAGGGCCTTGAGGTCCCAGCAGGTCGACGGCGTGATGTTGTCCTTCGTGGTGATGCTCTCCAGCGTGTAGATCCACGACTTGACGGTGCCGGGCTGGACGCCGCTCTGCAGCAGCAGCTTGACCACCGCGTTGATGTCGCGCGACTGGTTCTGCAGCTCGGTGGTGACCACCGCGCCGAAGACGCCGGACTGCAGGTTGTCGCAGTCGACCTTCTCGCCGCCGCCGGTCGTCACCAGGAAGATCTTCCCCTGCTTGCCGGCGTCGCGGATCGCGGCTGCGGTGCCGGTGGCGGTGCCGTCCCAGAAGTCGATGATGCCGCAGACGTCGGGATGCTGCTGCAGCAGCGTGGTCGCGACGTTGCGCGCCGTCGTCGCGTCCCAGTTGGAATCGGGCTTGGCCACCACCTGGAAGTCGGGGTGCTTCTCCAGCACCTTCATGATCCCGGCATACTGGTAGAGGCTCGACGCGTTCACCTGGTCGCCCTGGATCAGCCCGATCTTCTTGGTCGAGCCCTCGCCGCAGCCCTTGACCACCGCCTCGGCCTCGAGCTGGCCGAGCCGGTTCCAGTCGCTGCCGACGAAGGCGTCGCTGGCGTAGTTGCTCGGGTTGTCGATCTGGATGACGTAGATGCCGGCGGCCTGCGCCTTCTTGAACAGCTTCGAGTAGGACTGCAGGTCGGGAGTGTGGACGATCAGCACGTCGGGCTTGGGATCGGCCGAGATCAGCTCGGTGATCGCCTGGGCGCCGGCCTCGACGCTCCAGTTCGGATCGCGCGTCTCGAAGGTGCCGCCGAAGCCCTCGACCTCCTTCTTGATGTAGTGCGACCAGCCCTGGGCGAGGTCGAAGCCCATCGCCATCGGGATCAGCACCACCTTCTTGCCCTGCAGCGCCTTGCTGTAGGCGGCGGGGCCGGGATCCTCCTGGGCGCGGGCGACGGACGCGCCCAGCCCGAGCGCCATGCCGCACAGGATGGCGGCGGCCAGCTTCAGCTTCCTCATGTCAGCCTCTCTCCTATCGTTCTCTGTCGGTTCCTGTCGCCGGCCCCGTCCCGCGGTGGGTCCGCGGTTCTCCCGTGCCGGCCTCCTGAGCCTCGTGACCTCACGGCCCTCCTAGATGTCGCCCTGCTGCGCGGTCTGCTCGTCGCGCGGGTTGAGCAGGCTGTCGACGATGATGGCGACCAGCAGGATCGTCGCCTTGATCAGGTTCTGGTAGATGTTCGGGATGTCGAGGATCGTCATCGCGTTGAGCAGGATGCCGATCAGCAGCGCGCCGACGATGACGTTGCGCATGCCGCCCTTGCCGCCGCTCAGCCCGATGCCGCCGATCACCACCACCAGCACGACGTCGTAGAGCAGCGTCGAGTTGACGATGCGGGTGTTCATGCTGCGCAGCCCGGCGGCGGTGACGATGCCGCCGCCGAAGGCCAGCAGCGCCGAGACGACGTAGCGCAGCAGGATCATCGGCCGCACCGGGATGCCCATGTTGCGGGCCGCCATGAAGTTGTCGCCCATCAGGTAGACGAAGCGGCCGTAGCGGGTGAAGTGCAGCAGCAGGAAGGCGAGCAGCGCCGCGCCGGCGAAGAGGAAGATCTCGACCGGCATGTCGAGCAGGCGGGTGTCGCCGAGCGTGCCGATCCAGCTGCCGCCTTCCGGCAGGAAGATGACGTCCTGGCCGATCAGGCGGGAGCGCGCGAAGCCGAAGACGAAGGCGCCGGTGGCGAGCGTGGCGAAGATCGCCGGCACCTCGGCATAGGCGATCAGCAGCCCGTTGACGATGCCGATCCCGACCACCGCGGCGAGCGCCACGCCGAGCGCCAGCCATCCGGCGGTGCCCTGGTTGAGCAGCTGCAGGTACCAGGCGACCGACATCGCCATGATGGCGACGGCCGAGAGGTCGATGCCCCGGCCGATGATCACCACCGCCATGCCGACCGCCAGGATGCCGAGCACGCTGACGCTGCGCACGATGGCGACCAGGTTGCCCGGGGTGAGGAAGCCGGGAAGGCCGGCCGCGGCGGCGACGAAGAGCAGGATCGCGAGCGCGAGGACGATGCGCTCCTGGCTGAGGTTGCGGGCGGCGGCGGGAAGCCTCATGCCGGCAACTCTGGACCGCTCCGTCCGCGCCATGCAAGGGACTCCGGCGTCGCGCCGAGGCTGCGCCGGCTCAGGCCGGCGAGATCGTGCCGTCCGGGCCGATGGCCAGCGCGCCGCCCTGCGGCAGCGCCCGCTGCGCCTCGGCCGACAGCCGCAGCACCGGGATGCCGGCATAGCCCATCTCGCGGCCGACCACGATGCCGAGCGTCAGGATGGCGTCGGGCTCGGCGAGCAGCAGGGCGGCCGGGGCGCGGCCGCCGGCCAGCAGCTCCAGCATCACCGCGCTCGACGAGCTCGAGCCGATGGTGCCGGGCAGCGCCAGGATGGTGCCGCCGATCACCTTGTCGTGGTCGGGGTGGCGCGGGTCGGTGATCCGGCCGGTCCAGGGATCGACGCCGCCCCAGAAGCTGATCGGCTTGCCGAGCCGCAGCAGCGGCCCCTGGGCGGTGCCCGGCAGCAGCACCGCCTCGGCGCGGGCGAGCGCCCCACTCACTGCCACAGCCCCTCGTCGCGCTCGACCCGGCCGGCGAGGGCCGAGGCGACGCAATCCTCCAGGCTGCCATAGACCGCGTGGTAGCCGGTGTTGGCCGGGGTGTAGTGGGCGAACTTGCCGGAGTTGGTCATCAGCACCCGGCCCTGGCCGGTGCCGAACTCGGGCAGGATCGGCGTCACCACCACGCAGGTGTCCGCGACGACGGTGACTCCGGCCGCGTCGAGCGTCTGCAACCGGTCGTCGCGGCGCAGCGCCTCGACGACGTGGCGGCCGGTGCAGACATAGAAGGGCACGGCCGAGCGCCGGCCGCGCAGCAGCGCCAGCAGCGCGCCGAACTCCTCGATCGAGAAGTGCGGGCTGCCGAGCGCCACCGCGTCGATGCGATCCTCGCCGGTGGTCGACAGCCGGTCGCGCGCGGCGCGCAGCATGGCCGGGGTCAGCGCGATGCGCCGATCCGGCGGCTCGCCGCCGAGCGCGGCCGCCGCCGTCGGCGCCTCCGGCGTGACGCCGGCGACGTGGAAGAGGCCGACCGCGCCGCTCGACGCGGCGGCGGCGCCGAGCGCCTTCAGCTGGTCCTCGGTCACCTCGGCGGGCAGGCCGTCGATCACCGCGACCTCGTTGCCGACCTCGGCGCCGAGCCAGCTGCCGAGCACGGGGTAGAAGGCGTCGCTCGCCACCAGCCGGCGCGACAGCCCGCCGGCCTCGACCAGGATGCGGGCGCGGCGGTTCTCCGCCCGGTGCAGCCCGTAGTCCGGCGCCCGGGCGGTCAGCGCGGCGCAGATGTCGAGGAAGTCGCCGTAGCGGTTGGTCCGCGCGCCGAGCACCGAGTTGCAGAAGACGACGGCGTTGCTCTCGCCCCAGGCGACGTCCTGGCCGGCCTTCGGCCGGTGCCCGGCCTGGTAGGGCGCGCAGGTCCAGGTCGGCCGGCAGCCCAGCGCCTCGTAGGCCTGCATCAGCCGCAGCGCCATGTCGCGGCGGTGCGGCGTCGCCTTGACCCGATTGGGGTGCAGCAGGTCGAGCGCCCCGACATTGAGGGTGGTCGGGACCCGCACCCGGCCGCCGCCCTGCTGCAGCCGCTCTGCGAAATGCACGCCGCTGTCGCCGTGATAGAGACAGCCATCGACATGCACCGAGGCGATCGGGATCAGCCGGTCGGCGCCGAGCAGCCGGGCCATCTCGGACAGGATGCGCATGGCGCTGGCGACGGCCGGGCCGTCGCGGCCCTCGGCCATGGCGGATTCGTCTGCGGTGAGGGCGAGGGTCATGAGCGCGCGGGGGGTGGGGAGAGTGCGGCGCAGTCTGTCATATTCTGCGGTCGCGATGGAAGCGGATGACGGCAAGCCCGGCCCGGCGGCGGCCCGCCGCGATCTAGATCTCGTCTGCCGGGTCCTCGACCGCCTGGCGGCAGCGGGTGCGCCCTGCCTGCTCGCCGGCGGCTGGGGCGAGGAGCTGCTCGGGCTCCGGGCCGCCGGGCCGCACGGCGACATCGACCTGCTGCTGCCGGCGCCGTCCTTCGCCGCGGTCGACGCGGTGCTGGCCGGCGGCGCCCGCGACGCGGCGGAGATCGCGGCGAAGCGGTTCGCCCATAAGCGCGCATTCCGCCATGGCGATGTCATGGTCGAGGTCACGCTGGTCGAGCCGGGGCCCGGCGGCCCGGTCACCCGCTTCTGGGCCGACGTCCCGTTCCGCTGGCTGACGCCGCTCGCCTGCCGCGTCGTGCTGCCGGAACGGCGTCGTGCGGTCGAGGTGCTGACGGCAGCCAACCTCGCCCACTACCGGGCGCACCATCGCGAGACCCAGCCCTGGCGCTGGCGGGATCCCGCAATGCGGATCGCGCGACCGGGCGAATGATCGCCGTCGGTGGCGGGTGGCATCAGGTCAGGCATCAGGTCAGGCCGAAATGCGCGCGGAGCGCCTCGACCAGCTGGGGCTGCAGCAGCTTGCCGGCGCCGCTCCGCGGCAGGCTCTCGAGAATGGCCACCCGCCGCGGTCCGCGCGGCCCGAGCCAATCCTGGGCGTAGGTCAGCAGCTCCTGCTCCGACACAAGGTGTCCCCGGCGCAGGGCCACGGCGCAGACCGGAATATCGTGGTGCACCGGGGAACGCACCGGCAGGGCCACGGCGTCGCCCACGGCGGGGTGGGCGCTCATGACGCGCTCGATCTCGACCGGGTCGATGTTGATGCCGTCATGGATCATGACACGGTCGGCCCGGCCGAGATGGATCAGCTGGCCGTCGGGCGCCCATCGCGCGAGATCGCCGGGATGGAACCAGCCGTCCCGGAAATGCCGCGCGGTGGCCTCGGCGTCGCGCCAGTAGCCCTCGATCATGCCGGGACCGCGGACGCGCACGCGGCCCTCGGTCCCGTCGGGAACCCTCCGTCCGTCCGCGTCGACGACCTGCAGCTCGACCCCCGGGACGATCCGTCCGACGGTTCCCGGCGTCTCGTAGAGCTCGGGCGCCTTGGCGAGGGCGAGATGCCCGGCCTCGTTGGAGCCGTAGTCGATCCACAGCCGGTCGCCGATCCTGGCCCGCAGCCGCGCCCGCAGCGCGTCGCCGACCGAAGACCCCGACAGCGACAGCGCGCCGATCCGGGACAGGGCCGCGAGATCGGCAGGACGATCGTCGCGCAGGATGTACTCGGCGTGGACGACCGAGGCGGCGAGGAAGGTGACGCCCAGCGGCTGCAGCAGCTCGAGCGGGTTGACGCCGGTCTGCTCGATGATCGCATAGGCGGCGCCGGCCGCCAGCGCCCAGCCGAGGCGGTGCTTGGACAGCGAGTAGTCGAGCCGGGAGAGGCCGGCCAGGCAGTCGCCCGGCCGGAAGCCGGACGCCGCGACCTGCCCGGCGAAGCGGGCCCGGGCCTGGGCGTGCGTGACCGGCAGCAGCTTCGGGGTGCCCGTGGAGCCCGAGCCCTGGATGAGCTGCCAGGGTGCCACGGGCGTCTCGGCCAGCAGTCCGGCCGTCAGGGCCTGCGGGTGGCGCGAGAGCGCGCGGATGTCGAGCGCCAGGGTCGGCAGGCCGGCCTCGAACAGCGCCGGGCGGTCGGTGAGGAGGCAGCGGGCGCCGGCCGCGATCGCCAGCCCGCGGCGCTCCGCGGCCCCCGCGTTGCGCGCCAGCGAGAGGCCGGCGGCGCCGAGGCGTGCCGCGGCGAGCAGCGCGACCGCCTGCGCCGCATCCTCCATGAAGGTCGTCGCCACGACGTCGCCCGGCCGGACGCCCTGGTCATGCAGGTATCGGCTGCACTGCCAGGTCAGGGTATCGAGCTGACGGTAGCTCAGCCGCTCGCCGGGCAGGACGAGCGCCGGCGCATCGGGCGTCGCCTGCGCCCAACGCAGCAGATCGAGCGTAACGTTGGTCGCGTCCATCGCCGTAGCGCCCGGCTCGGCCTTCCGAGCCATCCACACGCCGGAGAAGGATAGCTTGGCCGCAGGCCCGCTACAATCGAGCGCGGCGTGCCAGGACCTCAGACGTTGAAGCGGAAGTGGAAGATGTCGCCGTCCTGGACGAGGTAGTCGCGCCCTTCCGCCCGCATCTTGCCGGCTTCCTTGGCGCCCTGCTCGCCGCCGCAGGCGACGAAGTCGGCATAGGCGATGGTCTCGGCGCGGATGAAGCCGCGCTCGAAGTCGCTGTGGATGACCCCGGCCGCCTCCGGCGCGCGGGCGCCGCGCCGCACCGTCCAGGCGCGCGCCTCCTTCGGCCCGGCGGTGAAGAAGGTGATGAGGTCGAGCAGCGCGTAGCCGGCGCGGATCAGCCGGGCGAGCCCGGTCTCCTTGAGGTCGAGCGTCTCGAGGAAGGCGCGCTTCTCCTCGGCGTCCTCGAGCACCGCCACCTCGGCCTCGATGGCGGCCGAGATGACGATGGCGCCGGAGCCCTCGGCCGCCGCCTTCTCCAGCACCTTGTCGGACAGCGCGTTGCCGGTGGCGGCCGCGCCCTCCTCGACGTTGCAGGCATAGAGCACCGGCTTGGCGGTCAGCAGCTGCAGCTGGCGGAACAGCGGCTGCCGCTCGGCGGAGATCTCGGCGGTGCGGGCCGGGCGGCCCTCGCGCAGCGCCGCCAGCGCCGGCTCCATCACCTCGAGCTGTGCCTTGGCTTCCTTGTCGCCGCCCTTGGCGCGCTTGGCCGCCTGGTCGACGCGGCGCTCCAGGCTGTCGAGGTCGGACAGCATCAGCTCGGTCTCGACCGTGTCGGCGTCGCGCAGCGGGTCGACCGAGCCCTCGACATGGGTGACCTCGCCGGCGAAGCAGCGCAGCACGTGGATGATGGCGTCGACCTCGCGGATGTTGGCGAGGAACTGGTTGCCCAGCCCCTCGCCGCGGCTGGCGCCGCGCACCAGCCCGGCGATGTCGACGAATCCGAGCTGGGTCGGGACGATGCGCGCCGACTTCGCGATCTGCGCGATGGTGTCGAGGCGGGGATCGGGCACCGAGACCCGGCCGACGTTCGGCTCGATGGTGCAGAAGGGGTAGTTCGCCGCCTCGGCCGCGGCGGTCGAGGTCAGCGCGTTGAACAGGGTCGACTTGCCGACATTGGGCAGGCCGACGATGCCGCAATTGAATCCCATGGCTACTCCGCTCGGCCTGCCGGCCGCCCCGTCGGGGGCGGCGGGGGCGTCTCGCCGTCCTGCTGCCGCTGGCGCGGCGGGCGGGGCGGCTTCATCAGGATGTCGACCTTGCTCATGAAGCCGTTCGGGTCGCCCGCCGCGAGCAGCGGGAAGGCCTCGGCCACGGCGTCGAGCTGCTTGTCGATCAGCGCCCGCTCGTCCTTGTGGAAGTCGTGCAGCACGAAGTGCTTCACCAGGTCCTTGTGGCCGGGATGGCCGACGCCGAGCCGGACGCGCCAGTAATCGTTGCCGAGATGGGCGTCGATGCTGCGCAGCCCGTTATGGCCGCCGGCGCCGCCGCCGCGCTTCACCTTCATGCGCCCGGGATCGAGGTCGATCTCGTCGTGGATGACGATCACCCGCTCCGGCGCCAGCTTGTAGAAATGCGCCGCCGCCTCGACCGCCCGGCCGGAGTCGTTCATGTAGGTGGTCGGCTCGAGGGCGATGATCTTCTCGCCGCCGACCTCGCCCTCGGCGGTCAGCGCGTGGAAGCGGGCGCGCGCCGCCGCGAAGCGGTGCCGCCGGGCGATCGCCTCGAGCGCCATGAAGCCGACATTGTGCCGGTTGCCCGCATGGCCGGGGCCGGGATTGCCGAGGCCGACGAGCAGCAGCATGGAGAGCTCCGGAGGGGGTGACCGGCCGGTCGGCGCCGCGTGCGCCTCGTCCTTCGACATGTCTCAGGACGAGGCGTCGGAGTGGCCCTCATGCCGAGCCTGTCGCAGCATGAGGGCCGGGACGCGGGCGCCGGCCGGCGCGGGACTAGCCCTTCTTCTCGCCCTTCTCGGCGCCGGCCGCCGGGGTCGCCGCAGCGGCCTCGGCGCCGGTGCCGGCCGCAGCCGCGGCGGCGGCGTCGGCCGCCTCCAGCTTCTGCGCCGTCGGCGGGGCGATGGTGGCGATGGTGAAGTCGCGGTCGGTGATCGCCGGGACGACGTTCGCCGGCAGCTGCACCATGCTGATGTGGACGCCGTCGCCGATGTCGAGCCCGGTCAGGTCGATGGTGATCGAGTGCGGGATGCTGTCGGCGGCGCAGACGAACTCGATCTCATGGCGCACGATGTTGAGCACGCCGCCGCGCTTCAGGCCGGGCGAGGCGAGCTCGTTCTGGAAGATCACCGGCACGTTGACGTGGACGCGCGTGTCGGCGCCGACCCGCAGGAAGTCGACATGCAGCGGCCGGTCGGTGACCGGGTCGAACTGCACGTCGCGCGGCAGCACCCGCTCGCTGCGCTCGCCCAGCTTGAGGTCGAACAGTGTGGCGAAGAACCCGGTCTTGTGCAGCTCGCGCACCAGCGCGCGCGGCTCCAGCGAGATCAGGGTCGCGGGTTCCTTGTTGCCGTAGACCACGCCCGGCACGCGACCGGCTCGACGCGTGGCACGGGCGGCCCCCTTTCCGGCCCGATCCCTCAGCTCGACGCTGAGGCTGTGAACTTCCGTCATCTCTCTCTCCTCGTGGCTGCGGCCGGCCTCCAGGGGTGCCGGTCCGCCCTCCGCCGCCGCCCGAAGGCCGGGCGGCGCGCGAAACTCGCAGAAAGGCCGCCTCGAGGGCGGCCGGCCCGTCTCAGTCGAACAGGCTCGAAACCGAACGTTCCTCGCTGATCCGGCGCATCGCCTCGGCGATCAGCGGCGCGATGGTCAGCTGCCGCACCGTCTGCGACACCCGCACCGCCTCGGTCGCCATGATGCTGTCGGTGATGACCAGCGACGCGATCGGGGAGGCCGAGACCCGCGCCACCGCGCCGCCCGACAGCACCCCGTGCGTGACGTAGGCGCTGACCGACGCGGCCCCGGCTTCCTTCAGCGCGATCGCGGCGTTGCACAGGGTGCCCGCCGAATCGACGATGTCGTCGACCAGGATGCAGCGCTGGCCGGAAACCTCGCCGATGATGTTCATCACCTCCGAGACCCCGGCCCGTTCGCGGCGCTTATCGATGATGGCCAGGTCGGCGTCAAGCCGTTTCGCCACCGCGCGGGCCCGCACCACGCCGCCGACATCGGGCGAGACGATGGTCAGGTTGCGCGCCTGGCCGTTGCCCAGGAAGCGCTCGCGCAGGTCCTTGGTCAGCACCGGGCCGGCGAACAGGTTGTCGGTCGGGATGTCGAAGAAGCCCTGGATCTGGCCGGCATGGAGGTCGAGGGTGAGCACCCGGTCGGCCCCGGCGACGGTGATCAGGTTGGCCACCAGCTTGGCCGAGATCGGCGTGCGCGGGCCCGACTTCCGGTCCTGCCGGGCATAGCCGTAATAGGGGATCACGGCGGTGATGCGGCGGGCCGAGCCGCGGCGGAGCGCGTCGATGATGACGAGCAGCTCCATCAGGTTGTCGTTGGCCGGGAAGGAGGTCGACTGGACCACGAAGACGTCCTCGCCGCGGACGTTCTCGTTGATCTCGACGAACACCTCCATGTCGGAGAACCGCCGGATGCTGGCCTGGGTCAGGGGCAGATGGAGGTACGCCGATATCGCCTCGGCCAGCGGCCGATTGCTGTTTCCGGTCAATATCTTCATGCTGGTCACCCGTCGCCGGGCGGCGGCCCCCGGCGGCCCGTTCCGACGGGCGCGGACACTACCAGCCGGTCATCGTTCTGTAAACCAGCTTGGGCGGGGCGCCATCACCCCTGGCGCCCCCCTCTCGCCATCCCGGCGGTGGCGTGTCGCGGGCGCCACGACGCCCGGCGCCTAAAGCACCGCCAGCAGCAGGAAGCCGAGCAGCAGGAAGGCGGTGAAGATGATGAGATGCGGCAACCCGACCCCCGCGGCCGCTCGTCCCCGCTACCGCACCACCAGGTCGAGCGGCTGGCGCGACAGCGCCTCGGCGCCGCGCTCGCCGACCAGCACCGTCTGGCCGGTGGTCATGGCCAGCCCGCTCAGGCTGTCCATGACGATGATGTGGATGAAGTAGACCTGGCCGGGGGCGGCGGGCTCGGGATTGCCCTTGTAGAACATCGGCCAGTCCATCCAGTTGGGCGCGTAGGTGGTGCCCAGGCTGTAGCCGGTGGCGTTCATCCGGTGCGCCTGGTAGCCGGCCTCGTCGAGCACCCGGGCATGGGCCTCGAAGACGTCGCCGATCGGCTCGCCCGGCACCAGCGCCGCCTTGCAGGCTTCCAGCGCCTCGACCGCGACCATGTGCATCTCGCGCTGCTGCGGCGGCGGCTCGCCGATGCAGATCGTGCGCATCAGGCAGGAATGGTAGTGCCGGTAGACGCCGGCGAACTCCAGGGTCAGCTGGTCCTGCGCGTCGAGCCGGCGCCGGCCGCTGAAGTAGCGGCAGAGCAGGGCGTCGCGGCCCGAGCCGATGATGAACTCGTTGGCCGGGTCGTCGCCGCCGCCGCGATAGATCGCGCCATGCATGGCGGCCAGGATGTCGCCCTCGAAGGCGCCGGGCGCGGCCAGCCGGTGCGCCTCGTCGAGCGCGTCGTCGGCGAGCGCCGCGGCGCGCCGGACATAGGCGATCTCGGCCGGGCTCTTCACCAGCCGGAGCCGGGTGACGAGGTCGGAGGCGTCGGCCAGCGTGCAGAAGCCGTGGAGCGCCGCCTGCAGCCGCTGGCCGTTGCGCGCGGTCAGGCCGTAGGCGTCGTACTCGACGCCGAGCCGCCGGCCGGCGAGGCCCATCCCCTCCAGCGCGGCGCGCAGCTCGTGCGCCGGCTCGGCGGCCGGGCCGTCGACCCAGATGCGGATGTCGGCGATCACCGAGGTGTGCTGCGCCTGGCGATAGTCCGGTGCCCGGGTCAGCAGCATCAGCCGCCCGTCGGCGCCGAGATAGAGGCACTGGAAGAAGACGTAGCCGAAGGTGTCGTAGCCGGTCAGGTAGTACATGCTCTCCTGCCGGAACATCAGCAGCCCGTCGAGCCCGCGCGCCTGCAGCAGCGCGACGGCGCCGGCCCGGCGCCCGGCCAGCTCCGCCTCGGTGAAATGCAGGGCCATGGCGTCAGTCCTCCAGGGCGATCAGCGACAGGCCGCGGCCATAGACGCCGTGGCCGTCCAGGGTCGAGCGGCGATAGCTGAAGAAGCGGTCGGACTCGGCGAGGCTGTCGCGGCCGAGCCAGCCGCTGGCGATGCCGAGCCGGGCCAGCCGGGCGGCGACGTAGCCGGGCAGGTCGAAGATGAGGTGGCCGGCGCGCTCCGCCGGGCGGAAGAAGCGGGCGTTCTCCGCGCTCTCCGCCAGGAACGGCGCCGGGAACTCCGGCCCGACCTCGTAGGAGGCCGGGCCGATGCAGGGACCGATGGCGGCGCCGATCCGCTCCGGCCGGGCGCCGAGCGCCGCCATCGCCGCGACCGTCGCCTCGAGCACGCCGCCGAGCGCGCCGCGCCAGCCGGCATGGGCGGCGCCGACCACCCGCGCCGCCGGGTCGGCGAGCAGCACGGGGGCGCAGTCGGCGGTGAGCACGCCGAGCCCGATCCCCGGCCGGGCGGTGACCAGCGCGTCGACCGCCGGGGCGGCGTCGCGCGGCCAGGGGGTCTCGACGGTGGCGACGCGGGCGCTGTGCGTCTGGTGGCCGGTGACCACCCGGGCGGCGGTCAGATCAAGCCGGCCGGCGGCGCGGTCGCGGTTGGCGGTCACCTTGTCCGGCGCGTCGCCCGAGCCGTAGCCGCAGTTGAGCGAGGCGTAGAGCCCGTCGCTGACCCCGCCCTCGCGGCCGAAGAAGCCGTGGCGGATGCCCGCCAGGGCGTCCAGCCGGTCGATGCGCTCCATCCCGTTCACTCCGTCCCGAGCCCGCCCGCCGCAAGTTCCGGAGGCGCAAATCCGGCGGGTGCCGCGGCGCCGGGCGCCGCGATCGCGAGCGCCTTGAAGAGGGTGCCCATTTCGCCGGGGTCGCACAAGCGGCGCCCGGCGGCCTCGATCGCCGCGCGCTGCGCCGGGTTGCCGCGGGCCGTCAGCGTCGCGGCGCGCTGCTGCAGCCCGAGGCCGAGCAGCAGCGGCCCCTGGCCGACCGGGCCGAACACGGCAGCGCCGGCGGAGCGGGCGGCGGCGGCCAGCGCCGCGAAATCGACATGCGCGGTGAGATCGGTCTCGCCGGGCGCGTCGAGCGGCGAGACCCGCCGGTGCCGGCGCACCGCCTGCAGCGTGTCGCCGAAGCCGCCGGCGTGGCCGTAATCGACGATCAGCGCCGCGCCGCCGGCGCCGACCACGCGGCGTGCCACCGCCGCGGCCAGCGCCAGCCCGGCCGGGCAGAGCTCGAGCACCGCGCCCTCGGGCGCCGCCGCGGCGGCCGCCGGCGGCAGCAGGGCGGCGGCCGGCCCGGCCGGCAGCAGGGCGAAGCAGAGCCGGCCCTCGGCGTCGAGCCCGACGCCGCGCTCCCGCCAGCCGCCGCCGGCGCGCACCAGCTGGTGCACCGGCAGGGCGTCGAAGAACTCGTTGGCGACCAGCAGCAGCGGCCCGTCGGCCGGGATCTCGGCCAGGCTCTCGTGCCAGGCGGGCGCGGCGCCCTCGGGCAGCAGCCCGGCCAGCCGCGCCGCCTGCTCGGCGCGCAGGCTGCGGCTGCTCTCGACGAGATGCAGCGACAGGGCGGCGAGGAAGGCCGGGCGGAGCCGGGCGGCGCGCAGCGCATCGGCCATCAGCGTGCCGCGGCCCGGGCCGAGCTCGGCCAGCCGCACCGCCGCCGGCTCGCCCAGCCGGGTCCACTGGTCGACCAGCCAGAGGCCGATCAGCTCGCCGAACATCTGGCTGATCTCCGGCGCGGTGACGAAGTCGCCGGCGGCGCCCAGCCGCTCGCCCTGGCGGTAGTAGCCGTGCTCGGGATGGCCGAGCGCCTCGGCCATGAAGTCGGCGACGGTGAGCGGCCCGGCGAGCGCGATGCGCCGGGCGAGCAGCCGGGCGAGCGGCGTCGCAGCCTCCATGCCGCTCAATCCGCCGGCCGGTGCCGCGCCTGGATCATGAAGAGGAGCCCGATCAGCACCATCGGCACCGACAGCCACTGGCCCATCGTGGTGCCGCCGAGGAGGTAGCTGAGATTGGCGTCGGGCTCGCGGAACAGCTCGCCGATGATGCGGAACGAGCCGTAGCCGACCAGGAAGAGGCCGCTCAGCGCGCCGAGCTTCCGGCGCGCCAGGCCGAAGCGGGCGAAGACGAAGAGCAGGATGAACAGCACGATGCCCTCGAGGCAGGCCTCGTAGAGCTGGCTGGGGTGGCGCGGCACCCCGTCCGGGTCGGTCGGGAAGACCATCGCCCAGGGCACGTCGCTGGCGCGGCCGTAGAGCTCGCCGTTGACGAAGTTGGCGAGCCGCCCGAGGAACAGCCCGATCGGGGTGGCGCAGGCGACGATGTCGGCCAGCATGAAGAAGGGCAGGCGGCGGCTGCGGGCGAAGAGCAGCATGGCGACGATGGTGCCGATCAGCCCGCCATGGAAGGACATGCCGCCGTGCCACACCATCGGGATCTGCTCGGGGTGCGCCAGGAACTCGCGCGGCTGGTAGAACAGCACGAAGCCGAGCCGGCCGCCGAGGATGACGCCGAGCGTCGCCCAGACCAGGAAGTCGTCGATGTCGGTGCCGGTGATCCGGAGCTTCGGGTGGCGCGCCAGGTAGAGGCAGTAGCGCCAGCCCAGCACCAGCCCGACGATGTAGGCGAGTGCGTACCAGCGGATGACGAACGGGCCGACCTCGACCAGGACCGGGCCGATCGTGGGGAACGGCAGAGTGAGGAACATGGGCGGGCGGCCGGCTTGTCCTGGGGCCGTCGGTTATAGGGCGGCCCGCCGGCCGGCGGCAAGCCGGCTGGCGTAGGGGTCCGCGGTAGCGTGACCGAGCGCGCCAGGTGGGGGCGAGTGCGGGCGAATGGCACCCTCACGCCCGCCCTGAGCCCCGGCGGAAGGCGCGCTGCTCTAGATCGCACGGCGTCTCGTCAGATCCTCGCGACAGGCTTCGCTGAAGGACCGCAACAGATCCAGGTTGTGGCTGTGCATCTCGAGCCGCAGTTCTTCCAAGGTGCGGTTCGGCTCGAGATATGTATCGACAATGGTCTGGATGACCTTGTCGGCCCGCTCGAACACCGTCTCGGACGAGAGAACCCGCATCCGGCTCGCGATCGCATAGAGCCCGATGACCCTCGGAACGTCGGGGCTCGTGCTCACCAGGGCTTCCCCGTAGAGCTTCGCGGCCTCCTCTATGAAGGCCGTGTAAAGCTCCCGGCGGTGGCTCTTGTCCCCAAGGAACTCCTGGCTGCGTGCCTGCGCGCTCTGGGAACCCAAGATGCCGCCAAGGAGGTGAGGCCGCCGATGATCGAGCCCGAGAGCGCGGCAATCGCCGATATATAGGCGGTATCCACGACCGATCTATAGCCGCAGCTTGGGCCGGCGACAAGGAAAGCCAAGCCGGCGAGACTGCTCGAAATCGGGGCGCTCGGCTATAGTGTGGAACGTGGCCCGTTCCAATCGGAGGATGACCGGGATGTCCCAGGAATCCGATCACGACGCCAGCAAGTCGGTGCTCGATGTGCCGTCGGCCGCCGATGTCCGCGGTCGCATGGCCGAGCGCGAGCAAGAGAAGCTGGCGGAGGCGGCGCGCAAGCAGCGTCAGGAGGACGAGCACCAGAAGTCCGTGATGGAAAGCCTGCGTCGGCCGCTCGCGGCCCCGCCCGAGGAGATCGTGCGGCATCTCACGCCGCTGGTTCGTGCAGCCGCGGAGCGCGGCGCCACCGAGGTGGTCGTCTACCGATTTCCCAACGCGCTTTGCACAGACCGCGGGCGCGCTATCAACAACGGCGAGCCAGGCTGGGAGCAGACGCTGACCGGGCAGCCGCGCAGTGCCTTCGAGTTCTGGCGCGACCATCTGCGCGACAAGGGATACAAGCTGAGCGCCGAGATCCTGGAGTTTCCGGACGGCATGCCGGGCGATGTCGGCTTCATCCTGAGCTGGAAATAGGGCGGCGGTCTGCCGCGGTGCCGGCCCTCCGTCCGCCCAGCGATTGACATGGCTCAACGCTAGCATCCGTCGGGCGTTTCGTGCTTTCCACGAGCCTCACGGTTCCAGCATGAGCGCAGGAGCGGTTGTCAGGGGGTGGACCGATGGATTTGCAAATGATCCTCGCAAGCATCGAGCGATATGAGCGGCTGCTGGAGACCGAAAGCAACGAGGCGAGGCGCTACACCCTGCACACCTTCCTGGCCGAGGCATGCGCCGAGGCGTGCTTCATCATGGCACAGCGCACCCTCGACAGAGGCGACAGGGATCTTGCCGGCGATGCGGTCCGATGGCGCATGCGGGCCGAGGAGTACACAGCCCTCGCCGGTGCCGTCCAGAACGACGGGGCACGCGAGGCGTACCTGCGTCTTGCGCAGAACTACGCGACATTGGCCGACAGCGCGGAAGCGCGAGTCATCGGTAGGCGTGATGCCCGCCAGCAATCGAGCTGAGCCAGCAATCGAGCTGAACCGGCCGGGTGGAACAGCCCTGCCGGACGGGAGTTGCGCTCTTCTCTAGAGCACCGCGCACGGCTTGGCGTCCCAGATCTCGGCCGCGTACTCGGCGATCGTGCGGTCGCTGGAGAACCGCCCGGCGGCGGCGACGTTGGCGACGACCGTTCGCGTCCAGGCCTCCGGATCGGCGTACAGCTCCAGCAGCCTGCGGTCGGCTTCGAGATAAGCGCCGAGGTCGGCGAGATGCATATAATGGTCGCCGTGGGTCAGCAGGGCTTCGCGCAGCGGCTCGAAGATGCCGGGCTCACGGCGGCTGAAATGGTCCGAGAATGCGAGATCCAGCGCTGCTCGCGTCTCCGGCTCGTGGTCATAGTGCCACCGGGGAGAGTACCAGCCGCGGCTGCCCGTGACCTGGTCCGCGGTGAGCCCGAACAGGAAGAAGTTCTCCTCCCCGGCGGCCTCGGCCATCTCGATCGTGGCGCCGTCCCGCGTGCCGATCGTGAGGGCGCCGTTCATCATGAACTTCATGTTGCTGGTACCGCTCGCCTCGTAGCCGGCGGTCGAGATCTGGTTGGAGACGTCGGTTGCGGGGATCAGGCGCTCCGCCATGGAGACGCAATATTCGGGAAGGAAGACGACCCTGAGCCGGCCGCGCACGGACGGATCCGCGTCGATCGCAGCCGCCAGGCTGTGGACGAACTTGATGATCACCTTCGCCAGCTGGTAGGCGGGTGCCGCCTTGCCTGCAAAGAGGAAGGTGCGTGGCGCCATCTCCAGGCTCGGATCCTGCCGCAGCCGGTTGTACAGGACGACCACCCGCAGCGCGTTGAGGAGCTGGCGCTTGTATTCGTGGATGCGCTTGACCTGGCTGTCGAAGATCGAGCCCGGATCGATCGTCACGCCCGCCATTGACCGCAGCCAGCCGGCAAAGCGGGACTTGGCGTCGCGCTTGGCTTTGCGCACGGCGTCGCGAAAGCCCTGGTCGCCGGCGAGCGGCTTCAGCCTCGCCAGCTCGGCGAGATCGGTGATCCAGCCCTCGCCGATCGCCTCGGTGATCGTCGCCGCAAGCTCCGGGTTCGCCAGCAGGAGCCAGCGCCGGGGCGTCACGCCGTTCGTCTTGTTGCTGAAGCGCTCGGGGAACATCTCGGCCAGGTCCTTGACCGTCACCGTGCGCAGCAGACCTGAATGGATCTTGGCGACCCCGTTGGTGCTGTGCGAGCCGACGATGGCGAGGTTCGCCATGCGGATCTTGCGCGCGGCGCCCTCCTCGACGAGGCTGACGCGCTCGATGCGGCCCTCGTCTCCCGGGTAGCGGCGCCGTACCTCTTCGATCAGACGCCGGTTGATCTCGAGGATGATCTCCAGCTGGCGAGGCAGCAGCACCTGGAACCACTGCAACGGCCACGTCTCCAGCGCCTCCGGCAGAAGCGTGTGGTTGGTGTAGGCGAGCGTCCTCCGGGTCAGGTCCCACGCCTCGTCCCATCCGAGGCCCGCCTCGTCCAGCAGGATCCGCATCAGCTCGGGAACGGCCAGGCTGGGGTGGGTGTCGTTGAGCTGGATCGCGACCTTGCCGGGGAGGCTCTCCCAATCGGCGTTGCTGCCGCGGAACCGCCGCACGAGATCCGCCAGCGAGCAGGCCACGAGAAAATACTCCTGCACGAAGCGCAATGCCTGGCCCATGCTCGTCGAGTCATCGGGATAGAGGACCCGGGTCAAGGTCTCGGCGTTGAGCCGCGCGGCCAGCGCGCTGACGAACTGGCCGGCGCTGAAGGCGTGGAAGTCGAAGACGTCGGGTGCGGCCGCTGCCCAGAGTCGCAGCGTATTGATCGTCTTCCCACCATAGCCGACCACCGGGCGGTCGAAGGGCAGGCCGATGAGCGTGGACGGGCGGCCGCCGACGACATCCAGGGTGCCGCCGCGCACCTCGAACGAGCATCCGAGCGCGACTTCGACCCGCTCCTGCGGCCGGGCGACCTCCCAGGGATCGGGCCGCCGCAGCCAGTTGTCCGGCTGCTCCTGCTGCCAGCCGTCGCGGACCGCCTGCCTGAAGATGCCGTACTCGTAGCGGAGCCCGTAGCCCATCGCCGGCAGCTGCATGGTCGCCATCGACTCGATGAAGCAGGCCGCGAGGCGGCCGAGGCCGCCATTGCCGAGGCCGGCATCGGGCTCCTGCTCGAGCAGCGCGAGCCAGTCGAGCTGCTTGTCGGCGGCAAGTCGCTGGGCGATCGGATCGAGGCGAAGGTTGGTTATGTTGCTGGCGAGGGAGCGACCGATGAGGAACTCCATGGAGAGATAGTAGACGCGCTTGGGGTTCTCACGGTCATAGGTCTGCTCGGTGCGCAGCCATCGCTGCGAGAGCACGTCCCGCACCGAGCGGGCGATCGCCTCGTAGCGCTCGCGTGGGCCCACCCTCGCGAGGTCGACGACGTTGTCGAACAGGAGATGCCGCTCGTACAGCGCCTCGTCCGTGCCGGCGAACCTGACCGGGCCGCAGCCATATTGCTCAAGCAGCTTTTCGATGCCTGGAATAGCTGGTGCTCTTGGGCCGGGCGCCTCTGTGTCGCTGCTCATGGCTTCGTGCTTGCTGCATTTCAGGTAGGTTGACGAATCGCGGACACTTCCATGAGCCGCTCCCGGTCAGACGTTGTCGGCCTCCGTCGACCGGGCTGCGCCGGCGACGGCCGCTTGGCCCCAGGCCCAGCCTGCGATGTCCGGCATGTCGTCACCATGCTTGGCGATGTACTCCTTGTGCTCGATCAGCTTGTCGCGGATCGCCTGCTTGGCGTATGCCGCGCGGGGCCCGAGCTTCGGCACGCGATCGATCACGTCGTTCACCAGGTGCAGGCGGTCGAGGTCGTTCATCACGCACATGTCGAAGGGCGTGCTGGTGGTCCCTTCCTCCTTGTAGCCGCGCACATGGATGTTGGCGTGCCCGGTCCGCCGGTAGGTCAGGCGGTGGATCAGCCAGGGATAGCCGTGAAACGCGAAGATGATCGGCTTGTCGGGAGTGAACAGCGCGTCGAAGTCGCTGTCGGGAAGCCCGTGCGGATGCTCGCTCTGCGGCTGCAGCTTCATCAGGTCGACGACGTTGATGACGCGGACCTTGAGCTCGGGCGCGTAGCGGCGCAGGAGGTCGACGGCGGCCAGCGTCTCCAGCGTCGGCACGTCGCCGCAGCAGACCATGACCACGTCGGGCTCGCTGCCCCGGTCGCTGCTGGCCCATTCCCAGATCCCGAGCCCGGCGGTGCAGTGCTTGATCGCCTGTTCCATGGTCAGCCATTGCGGTGCAGGCTGCTTGCCCGCGACGACGACGTTGACGTAGTTGCGGCTGCGCAGGCAGTGGTCGGTGACCGAGAGCAGGCAGTTGGCGTCGGGCGGCAGGTAGACGCGAACCACCGCCGCCTTCTTGTTCACCACATGGTCGATGAATCCGGGGTCCTGGTGACTGAGGCCATTGTGGTCCTGGCGCCAGACGTGGCTCGACAGGAGGTAGTTCAGCGAGGCGATGGGTCGCCGCCAGCCGATGTGGTTGCACACCTTGAGCCACTTGGCGTGCTGGTTGAACATCGAGTCGATGATGTGGATGAACGCCTCGTAGCATGAGAAGAAGCCATGCCGGCCGGTCAGCAGATAGCCCTCGAGCCAGCCCTGGCACTGGTGCTCGCTCAGCATCTCCATGACCCGCCCGTCGGGTGCGAGGTGGTCGTCCCAGGGCAGGGTCTCGGCCATCCAGGTGCGGTTGGTGACCTCGAGCGCGTCCTGCCAGCGGTTGGAGTTGTTCTCGTCCGGGCTGAACAGGCGGAAGTTCCGCGCTTCCAGGTTCAGCTTCATCACGTCGCGCAGGAACCCGCCCATGACCCGGGTGGACTCGGCCGTCACCGCGCCGGGGGCGGGCACGCTCACCGCGTAGTCGCGGAAGTCGGGAAGGCGGAGATCCTTCAGGACCGTACCACCGTTGGTGTGCGGGTTGGCGCTCATCCGACGGGTCCCGCGGGGCGCCAGCGCGGCCAGCTCGGGCCGGAGCCGGCCGGTGTCGTCGAACAGCTCCCCGGGCCGATAGCTCTCCATCCATTGCTCGAGGATGCGCACATGCCCAGGGTTCTCGTGCATCTCGCCCATCGGGACCTGATGGGAGCGCCAGTAGCCCTCGGTCCGCTTGCCGTCGATTTCCTTGGGGCAGGTCCAGCCCTTGGGCGTGCGGAGCACGATCATCGGCCAGTGGGGCCGTTCTGCGATGCCGCTGCGGCGGGCATCGGCCTTTATCCGCTCGATCTCCGCGAAGACGCTGTCGAGCGTGGCGGCCATGCGCTCGTGCATCTCGTTCGGCTCGTCGCCTTCTACGAAATGCGGGGTATATCCGTAGCCGCGGAAGAGATGGTCCAGCTCCTCATGGCTGATGCGCGCCAGGACGGTCGGATTGGCGATCTTGTAGCCGTTGAGGTGAAGGATCGGCAGGACGACCCCGTCGGTCGCGGGGTTGAGGAACTTGTTGGAGTGCCAGCTCGTCGCCAGCGGGCCGGTCTCCGCCTCGCCATCCCCGACCACGCAGGCAACGATCAGGTCGGGGTTGTCGAAGGCCGCTCCATAGGCGTGCGACAACGAGTAGCCGAGCTCGCCGCCCTCATGGATCGAGCCGGGGGTCTCCGGCGCCACGTGGCTGGGGATTCCGCCGGGGAAGGAGAACTGCTTGAAGAGGCGCTTCATCCCCGCCTCGTCGGCAGAGATGTTCGGATAGACCTCGCTGTAGGTGCCTTCGAGATAGGCGTTCGCGACCAGGCCGGGTCCGCCATGGCCCGGGCCGGTGACGTAGATCATGTCCAGGTCGTGCTTCCGGATCAGCCAGTTCAGATGGGCATAGATGAAGTTGAGCCCTGGCGTGGTTCCCCAATGACCGAGCAGGCGCGGCTTGACGTGCTCCTTGCTCAAGGGCTGCTTGAGCAGCGGGTTGTCGTAGAGGTAGATCTGGCCGACCGAGAGGTAGTTGGCGGCCCGCCAGTACGCGTCGATCAGGGTCAGCTCCTGGTCGGACAGCACGTTCGCCATCATCTCGTCTCCTCTTGGTCTTCGTGCCGCCGGCGGCGATCCGCCGGGCGGAGTGCAGCCGTCGCCAGCTCATCTCCGACACCCTCCAGATCACCACTGCTCAGGCGGATCCGTGTGGGATTCGTCGCTTGCCGCGAGGTCAGGTCGGCCGGCGGAGGATCAGGTGATCGGGGTCGCGTCAACTTTGGTACAGATCAACTGTGACCACACTGTGACCAGTGTGTGGCCAAGGGCGAGCCTGAGAACGCCTGATTTTCGATGACCTGGCTGGGTTGGCGCATGTTCGAAGCCCTCGGCTAAGCTCCAGCCTCGGGCGCAACGGGGGCTCGGGTCGAGCCGACCCTAGCGGTTTCCACCGTGGCGCCTGCTTCGGCTGCAACGTCCACCGCCGGGCCGGCCAAATCCGAGCCCGGCAGCTCAGGCTGCGCGTGACGCGGCGCTTCGATCCTGAACCAGGCGACATAAAGTGCCGGCAGGAAGACGAGCGTCAGCACGGTCGCGACGGCGAGGCCGCCCATGATCGCGTAGGCCATCGGTCCCCAGAAGATCGTCGGGGCGATCGGGATCATGCCGAGGATGGCGGCGGCGGCGGTCAGCAGGATCGGGCGGAACCGGTGCGAGGCGGCCTCGATCACGGCGTCCCAGGGGTGGCGCCCATGGGCCCTCTCGGTCTCGATCTGGTCGATGAGGATCACCGAGTTTCGCGCGATCATGCCGACGAGCGCGAGCACGCCGAGCATCGCCACGAAGCCCAGCGGCTTGCCCGACAGCAGGAGAGCGGCGACGACGCCGATGATCCCGAGCGGCGCCACGCTGAGCACCAGGAAGAGCCGGCTGAAGCTCTGGAGCTGGACCATCAGCACCGTCAGGGTCAGGAAGAGAAAGAGCGGCACCACCGCCATGACCGAGCCCTGGGCCTTGGCGCTCTCCTCGACGGTCCCGCCGGCCTCGATGCGGTAGCCCGCCGGCAGGCCGGCGTTGAGCGCGGCCATCTTCGGCGCCAGCGACTGCACCACGGTGGCCGGCAGCATGCCCTGCGCGACGTCGGCCTGCACCGTCACCGTCGGCCGGCGGTCGCGGCGCCAGATGAAGGGATATTCCTGGCCGTAATGCACGGACGCGATCTGGCTCAGCGGCACGCTTCGCCCGCTCGGCAGCGCGACCTGGAGAGTCCGGATGGTCGACAGGGAGACCCGCTGCTCGGGCGCGGCGCGGACCAGCACGTCGACGAGGTAGATGCCGTCGCGCATCTGGGTGACGGTCGCGCCGGACACGACGGTGTTGAGCGCGATGGCCAGGTCCTGGGAGCTGAGGCCGAGCAGGCGCACCTGCTGCTGGTCGACCTCGATCCACACGGTCCGTGCGGGCTCGATCCAGTTGTAGTTGACCTTTCGCACCGAGGCATCGGTCCCCATCACCTTCGCGACCTCGAAGGCGATCTCGCGCACCTGGTCGGGATCGCGTCCGCTGACGCGGTACTGCAGCGGCCAGCCCACCGGCGGTCCGAGCTCCAGCGGGTAGATCCGGCCGGCGGCGTTCGGGAACTCGGTCTCCAGCGCCTGCTCGAGCCGAGCCTTGACCCGCTCGCGCTCCTCCAGCCCCTTGGCGACGACCACCGCCTGGGCGAAGAAGTCGTTCGGCAGCTGAACGTTGAGGGGCAGATAGAACCGGACGGCGCCTTGTCCGACATAGGTGCTCCAATGGTCGACGTCCTGGTCGCTGCCCAGGATCTGGTCGAGCCGGGCCGCCGCGCTCCGGGTCGCATAGATCGAGGCGCTCGTCGGAAGCTGCAGGTCGACGAGCAGCTCGGGACGGTCCGAGGGCGGGAAGAACTGCTGCGGGACGAGGCGCATGCCGTAGACCGCCGCCGCCAGCAGCAGCAGGGTGAGGCCGACGGTGATCCACCTGGCCCGCATCGCCAGCGTGAGCGCTCGCCGGAAGGCGCGCATGATCGGCCCGGGCTCCCCGGCATGGGCCCTCTTCGGCTTCTTCAGGATCCACACCCCGACCAGCGGCGTGAAGATGACGGCCACCGCCCAGGAGGCGAGCAGGGCGATCGCCACGACCGCGAAGATCGAGAAGGTGTATTCGCCGGCTGCGCTGCGGGCGAAGCCGATCGGGACGAAGCCGGCGACGGTGACCAGCGTGCCGGTCAGCATCGGGAAGGCGGTCGAGGTGTAGGCGAAGGTGGCGGCGCGCTCCTTGTCGTCGCCATGCTCGAGGCGGCTCACCATCATCTCGACGGTGATCATGGCGTCGTCGACCAGCAGCCCGAGCGCGATGATGAGCGCGCCGAGCGAGATCCGCTGCAGGTCGATCCCGAGCACCGACATGGCCTCGAACACGATCGCGAGCACGAGCGGGATGGCGACCGCGACCACCGCACCGGCGCGGAGCCCGAGGCTGAGCAGGCTCACGCCGAGCACGATCGCGACCGCTTCCCACAGCGCCTTCATGAACTCGTCGACGGCATGCTCGACGGTGACCGGCTGGTTCGCCACCAGCCCCGCCTCGATGCCGACCGGCAGGTCGGCGACGATCTCCGCCATGGCGTGCTCGACGTTGCGGCCGAGCGCGAGCACGTCGCCGCCGCTGCGCATGGCGATGGCCAGCCCGACCGCGTCCTTGCCGTTGACGCGGAACATCGGCTGAGCGGGATCGGCCGGCCCGCGGGTCACGGTGGCGATGTCGCTGAGGCGGATCATCCGCCCGTTCGCGGCGAAGCTGACGTCGAGAACGTCCTGTGCCGACCGGAACGCGCCCGAGACGCGGATCAGGATCTTCTCTTCGCCGGTCTGCACGACCCCCGCCGGAATGACGGCGTTCTGCGCCTGCAGGGCGGCCATCAGCGCGGTGCGGTCGACGCCGAGGCCGGCCATCTTCTCGGTCGAGAACTCGACATAGACGCGCTCGTCCTGGGCGCCGAGCACATCGATCTTCGCGATGTCCGGCAGATCGAGCAGCTGCTTGCGAACGTCCTCGACATAGTCCCGCAGCTCCTGCCGGGTGAAGCCATCGGCCGTGAAGCCGTAGACGATGCCGTAGGTGTCGCCGAACTCGTCATCGAAGTAGGGGCCGAGGGTGCCCGGCGGCAGCGTCCGGACGATGTCCCTGACCTTCTTGCGCACCTGGTACCAGATGTCCGGCACCTTCGATGCCGGCGTCCAGTCCTTCAGGTTCACGAAGATGGTGGTCTGGCCGGCCGTCGTGTAGCTCTTGAGGTAGTCGAGGCTGGGCGTGTCCTGGAGCTTGCGCTCGATCCGGTCGGTAATCTGCTGGAGCGTGTCGCCGATCGTGGCGCCGGGCCATTGCGCCTGCACGACCATCGTCTTGATCGTGAAGTCCGGATCCTCGCTGCGGCCGAGCCGCAGATAGGCGGCGACGCCGGCGACGGCGAGGACGAGCATGAAGTAGGTCACCAGCTGCCGGTGCGCGATCGCCCATTCGGACAGGTTGAAGCGCTTCATGACCCGCCTCCGAGCAGCCGGACCTTCTGGCCCGGGCGCAGCACCTGCGCGCCGGCGGTGACCACGATGTCGCCGTCCGCGAGCCCTTGCGAGATCACCACGACATCGGGATCGTAGCGCGCCACCTGAACGGCGCGCAGCGACACGGTGTGGCTCCGCCGGTCGAAGACCCAGACCGCCGGATGTCCGTTTGCCTCGGTCAGGGCGCTCGCCGGGACCGTCACGCCGACCGGAGCCGCGAGCCGGATCCGGCCGGTCACGGTCGAGCCCAGGCGCATGTCAGCCGGTGGATCGGCGATGCCGACCTTGACCTGGAAGGTCCGGGTGGCCGGGTCCGCCTGGGGTGCGACCTCGCGCACGCGCCCGGTGGCCTTGACCTTCGGGTCGTTGGTCAAGGCGATCTCGACGAGCGGGTCGCGCGGCGCCGTGCGCATCAGCTCCTCGGGGACATCGAAGACGGCGTCGCGTCCACCCTTGCGCGCCAGCCGCACGATCATCTGCCCGGTGCGGACAACCTCGCCCGGCTCGGCGCCTACCGCCGTCACCTCGCCTGGCGCGTCGGCGACGAGGACGGTGTAGGTCAGCTGGTCCTGCGCGATGCGCAGCCGCGCCCGGGCGCCCTCGACGGCGGCCTGGGCCGCCTGCAGCGCCTGCTGCGCCTCGTCGTAGCGCGCGCGGGGGGTCCACCCCTCCTTGAGGAGCTGCTCCTGCCGGCCGAAGGTGAGGCGCGCCTGGGTGAGCGCCGCCTCCGCCCCCGTCAGGTCGGCCTCGGCCGATCGCGCCGCATTCTCCTGGTTCTGCGGGTCGAGCCGGCCGATGACCTGGCCGGCTGCGACGACGTCGCCGACATTGACGGGCCGCGCGATCATGCGGCCGTCCAGGCGGAAGGCGAGGCTGGCCTCGTCCTTGGCACGGATCTGCCCGGTCAGCGAGACGATCTCGCCCTGGGCGCTGCCGGTCACGATGATCGCCCGGACCGGCCGCACCGGAGCGGCGGGCGGGGTGGGCTTGTCGCAGCCGGAGACCATGGCGGCGATCACCATGATGGCTGCGGTCCGGCGGTTCAGCATTTGCGATACCTTCCGAAGCGCGTCGATCGGGCTCGGCCCTGGGGCTCGGCCGCAACAGTTCTGCGCCGGCTCCGCTGCAATCCTTCTTGCACTGCACAGTGCAAGATACTATTATGCACTACCGAGTGCAAGAGGGATCGTCGGTCAATGAACGTACGACAGACCAAGCGAGCAAGGCCGGCCCGGCGCGCAGGGTCGCGCGAGGCCATCGTCGATGCCGCCGAGCGGCTGTTCCTGGAGCGCGGCTTCGGGGCCGTCAGCATGGATGAGCTGGCCGAGGCGGCCGGCGTGGCGCGGCGCACGCTCTACAACCAGTTCTCCAGCAAGGAGGAGATCTTTCGCGAGATGCTCCTGCGCTTCATCGCCCGGTACGAGGAGATTCTTCCGCCGGGTGTCGAAGCCGCCGGCGACGTCGAGGACGTGCTGCGCCTCGTGGCACGGGGCATCGTGAAGCTGCACAGGCGCCCGGAGTACCTCGGCTTCTTCCGCATGGTGGTGGCCGATTCCCGCCAGTTTCCCTGGATCGCCGACGCCTTCGCGTCCTTCATGGAGCCTCAGACCGAGCGGTTCGCGCGCTATCTCGCGCACCTCGGCGCGACCGGCATCCTGGATTGCCGCAACCCCGCACTCGCCGCTCACCAGTTCACGGGCATGCTGAACCAGTTCGTGCTGTGGCCCTGGATGTTGGGCCGCGGCATACCCGCGGCGGGGATCGAGGAGGTGATCGAGGAGACGATTCGCACCTTCCTGCTCCGCTACCGAGCCGTGCCGTCGCACCCGGCATCGGCGCCAAGCCGACCGCACCCGGCGCGGCAGGCGCGCCGTGTCGCCGAATGACAAGAGCCGTCATCGGCCCGACATCATCTTGATGCAGATCATGCCGCGACGGGGGCGCGTCGCCGATAGTCGCGCCCGATCGCGCGATGGAAGGAGATCGCTATGCCGGAGATCGTGCCGCTGCCGCTTGAGGCAATGCAGGACTACTGGGTCGATGCCTGGCAGCGCGGCGTGCTGTTTCTCGACGTGCTGCGCCAGCGCGGCAACAACGCCAAGGCGCACAATGCGCGCACCGCGCCGCATGTGCTGAGCTTCGCCGCCGAGCTGGTGCTCGATGGCCGCACCCTGGAGCGGCCGGTGAACTACGCGCTGGTGCGGATCCGGCCGCCAGCCGGCACCAAGGTCGACGAGCGCAGGCGACCCTTCATCGTGTTCGATCCGCGCGCCGGCCACGGGCCGGGGATCGGCGGCATGAAGCACGACAGCGAGATCGGCATGGCGCTGGCCGACGGCCATCCCTGCTACTTCGTGGGGTTCCTGCCGGAGCCGATGCCCGGCCAGACGGTCGAGGATGTCTGCCGCGCCGAGGCCCGGTTCGTCGCCGCGGTGGCCGAGCGCCATCCCGAGGCGGACGGCAAGCCCTGCCTGATCGGCAACTGCCAGGCCGGCTGGCAGATCATGATGATGGCGGCGATCCGGCCGGAGCTGCCGGGCCCGATCATCCTGGCGGGCTCGCCGCTCTCCTACTGGGCGGGGGTGCGCGGCCGCAACCCGATGCGCTATGCCGGCGGGCTGCTCGGCGGCACCTGGCTGACGACGCTGGCCGGCGACCTCGGCCACGGCATCTTCGACGGCGCCAACCTGGTCGCCAACTTCGAGGCGCTCAACCCGGCCAACACGCTGTGGAAGAAGCCCTACAACGTCTATGCCAGGGTCGACACCGAGGCGCCGCGCTTCCTCGAGTTCGAGACCTGGTGGGGCAGCCCGGTGCTGCTCAACGCCGGCGAGATGCAGACCATCGCCGACGACCTCTTCGTCGGCAACCGGCTGGCGGCGGGGCAGATGACGACCTCGGACGGCGTGCGCATCGACCTGCGCAACATCCGCTCGCCGATCGTCGTGTTCTGCTCCTGGGGCGACGACATCACGCCGCCGCAGCAGGCGCTGGGCTGGCTGCTCGACCTCTACGACCACGAGGACGAGCTCGTCGCCGCCGGCCAGACGGTCATCTACTGCCTGCACCAGAGCGTCGGCCATCTCGGCATCTTCGTCTCCGGCAAGGTGGCGACCAGGGAGCATGGCGAGCTGGTCCAGGCGATGGAGATGATCGACATGATGCCGCCCGGCCTCTACGAGGCGGTCATCACCGGGGTCGACGAGACCGTCGAGCATCCCGAGCTGGTCGAGGGCCGGTATCTCTTCACCCTGGAGGCGCGCCGGCTCGACGACATCCGCGCGCTGGGCGGCAACACGGCCGAGGACGAGCGCCGCTTCGAGACCGCGGCGCGGGTCTCCGAGATCAATCGCGGCCTCTACGAGGCGACCCTGGCGCCGCTGGTCCGCCAGGCCGCCACGGCCGAGGGCGCGGCGCTGCTGCGCCGGCTGCATCCCAACCGGCTGCGGTTCGAGCTGTTCGCCGACGACAACCCGCTGATGGCGCCGGTGGCGGCCCTGGCCGAGCAGGTGCGCGCGGCGCGCCGGCCGGTCGATCCCGGCAATCCGCTGCTGGCGATGGAGCGGGCGGCCGCCGGCTGGATCGAGACCGGCCTCAAGGCCTGGGGCGAGGCGCGCGACGCCTGGCAGGAGGCGCTGTTCCTCGGCGTCTACGGCTCGCCGCTGCTGCAGGCCGCGGTCGGGCTCGGCGCCGCGCAGCCGCGCACCGGCCGGCGCATCGAGCGCGACCTGCTGCGCGAGGCCGCGGCGGCCCGCGCCACGGCGGCTTTGGAGACGCGCTTCGAGGCGGGCGGCCCGGTCGCGGCCGGGATCCGCGCGCTGATCTACGTCCGCGCCGCCCGCGGCAGCGTCGACGAGCGCGGCTTCGCGGCGCTGCGCGCCATCGGCGCCGGCCTGCCGCCGGACCTCCGGGTCGGGCGCGAGGCGCTGAAGGCGCTGTTCGCCGAGCAGACGCTGCTGCTCCGCCATGACGAGGCGCGGGCGCTGGCGACGCTGCCCCGGCTGCTGCCGCCGCCGGGTGCCGGGCGCGACGCCCTGCTGGAGGCGGTCCGCACCATCCTGGCGGCGCGCGGCACGCCACTGCCGGAGGAGCAGGCGCGGCTGGCCCGCATCGAGGCGCTGTTCGCGGCGCCCCCGGAGGTGCCGCGGCGCGGCGCCGGCCGGGTCAGGCTGGCGGCGGAGTAGGGGCGATGGATACCGCTCCCCCCGCCCAGGGCCACGAGAAGTACCGCCAGCTGCTGGCGGTCGCCCAGAAGCTGCCGCCGGTACCGACCGCGGTGGCCCATCCCTGCGACACCGTCTCGCTGGAGGGCGCGGTCGAGGCCGCCCGGCTCGGCCTGATCGCGCCGATCCTGGTCGGGCCGCCGGCGCGGATCCGGGCGGCCGCCGCCGCCGCCGGGCTCGACCTCGCCGGGCTGCCGCAGCTCGCGTCCGAGCACAGCCACGATTCCGCGGCCAAGGCCGTCGAGCTGGTGCGCGAGGGCAAGGCCGAGGCGCTGATGAAGGGCAGCCTGCACACCGACGAGCTGATGGGCGCCGTGGTCAGCCGCGAGGCCGGCATCCGCACCGCGCGGCGCATCAGCCACTGCTTCGTGATGGACGTGCCGGGCCATGCCGAGGCGCTGATCATCACCGACGCGGCGGTCAACATCGCGCCCGGGCTGGAGGACAAGGTCGACATCGTGCAGAACGCCATCGACCTCGCCCATGCGCTCGGCGCGGCGGAGGTGCGCGTCGCGATCCTCTCGGCGATGGAGATGGTGACCCCCAAGGTGCCGTCGACGATCGAGGCCGCGGCGCTCTGCAAGATGGCCGAGCGCGGCCAGATCACCGGCGCAGTGCTCGACGGGCCGCTGGCGCTCGACAACGCCATCAGCCCGGAGGCGGCGGCGATCAAGAAGATCGCCTCGCCGGTGGCCGGCCGCGCCAACGTCCTGGTGGTGCCCGATCTCGAGGCCGGCAACATGCTGGCCAAGAGCCTCTCCTTCCTGGCCAATGCCGACGCGGCCGGCATCGTGCTCGGCGCCCGCGTGCCGATCGTCCTGACCAGCCGCGCCGATCCGGTGATCACCCGGCTGGCCTCCTGCGCCGTCGCCCGGCTGGTCGCCGAGGCGAGGCGCCGCAGCCTCGCCGCGGCGCTGCAATAGAACGAGGACAAGCCGAAGAACGAGGACAGGCCGATGAGCAGCATGCCGCCGGTGCGCCGGCCGATCCTGGAGGGGCGCAAGGCGCTGGTGGTCGGCGTCGCCAACCAGCATTCCATCGCCTGGGGCTGCGCCCAGGCGATGCACCAGGCCGGCGCCGAGATCGCCATGACCTACCTGAACGACAAGGCGCGGCCCCATGTCGCGCCGCTCGCCGAGTCGGTGGGGGCGCCGATCTTCCTGCCGCTCGAGGTCCGCGACGCGGCGCAGACCGACGCGCTGTTCGCGGCGATCGCCGAGCGCTGGGGCCGGCTCGACATGCTCGTCCACTCGATCGCCTTCGCGCCGCGCGCTGCGCTGGAGGGGCGCGTCGTCGACTGCCCGCGCGACGGCTTCCTCACCGCCATGGAGGTGTCCTGCTGGTCGTTCCTCGACATGGCGCGGCGGGCCGAGCCGCTGATGGCCGAGGGCGGCACGCTGATCACCATGAGCTATCTCGGCGCCAACGAGGTGATCGACAATTACGGCATCATGGGGCCGGTCAAGGCGGCGCTGGAATCGGCGGTGCGCTACCTGGCGGCCGAGCTCGGGCCGCGCGGCATCCGCGTCCATGCGGTGAGCCCGGGCCCGCTCGCCACCCGCGCGGCGTCGGGCATCCGCGACTTCGACCGGCTGATGAAGCGCGTCGAGAGCCACGCCCCGGCGCGCCGGCTGGTCACCATCGAGGAGGTCGGCGCCGCCTGCGCCTTCCTCGCCAGCCCCTATGCCGCGGCGATGACCGGCGAGACGCTCTACATCGACGGCGGCTATCATATCCTCGGCTGAGGCGGCGAACGGGGTCGGGGCATGACGGGCGGGCAGCCGCTGGTGGGGGTCGTCAATGCCGGCTCCTCGTCGCTCAAGTTCGCGGTCTATGAGGGCGAGACGCGGCTGCTCTCCGGCCAGTATGAGGGGCTCGGCGTCAAGCCGGCGGCGAGCGCCGCCGGGGCCGGCGGCGAGCGGCTCGACCCGCCGCCGCTCGGCGACCCGCCGCCGGAGAGCCCGGCCGACGTGCTGCCGCATCTCGTCGCCTGGCTCGGCCGGCAGCTGCCCGGCCGCCCCCTGGCGGCGATCGGCCACCGCATCGTGCATGGCGGCGAGCGCCACGCCCGGCCGGAGCGGGTGACGCCGGCGCTGCTCGACGAGCTGCAGCGCCTGGTGCCGCTGGCGCCGCTGCACCAGCCCTTCAACCTGGCGCCGATCCGCGCCGCCCTGGCGCTGGCGCCGGACCAGCCGCACGTCGCCTGCTTCGACACCGCCTTCCACCGCACCATGCCCGAGGTGGCGCAGGCCTTCGCGCTCCCCGCCGAGCTGCGCCGGGCCGGGATCCGGCGCTACGGCTTCCACGGGCTCTCCTACGAGTACATCGCCTCGGTGCTGCCGCGGCAGGCGCCGGAGATCGCCGGCGGCCGCGTCGTCGTCGCCCATCTCGGCAACGGCGCCTCGATGTGCGCCATGCAGGACCGCGTCTCGGTGGCCACCACGATGGGCTTCACCGCGCTCGAGGGGCTGCCGATGGGCACGCGCAGCGGCCAGCTCGATCCCGGCGTCGTGCTGCACCTGCTGCTGCAGCGCGGGATGAGCGCCGAGGACGTCGAGACGCTGCTCTATCGCCAGTCCGGCATGCTCGGCCTGTCCGGCATCTCCTCCGACTTCCGCGACCTGCTGGCCAGCCGCGCGCCCGACGCCGCCTTCGCCATCGAGTATTTCTGCTACAGCGCGGCCCGGGCGATCGCCTCGCTGGCCGGCGCGCTGGGCGGGCTCGACGGCATCGTCTTCACCGCCGGGGTCGGCGAGCATGCCGCGCCGGTGCGCGCCCGAATCCTCGAGGCCTGCGGCTGGCTCGGCGTCGCCCTCGACCCCGCCGCCAACGACCGCGACGGGCCGCGGATCAGCAGGGCGGGCAGCCGCGTCGCCGCCTACGTCCTGCCGACCGACGAGAACCTGATGATCGCCCGGCACGTCCGCAGCGTGCTCGGGCTCGATTCGTGAAGCTTGGTCGCACCCTCTCCCGCTTGCGGGAGATGGCCGGGGTGAGGGCTCTTGCCGCTCGCTCCACCCTCACCCTCCCGTCGCTGTCGCGACGGGTCCCTCCCTCTCCCGCTGGTGCGGGAGAGGGAAATGCGCTTCGGCAGTGAGCCATCCGCCATGTACGAGAACGCCGCCATCCTCGCCGCCGTCGTCCTGATCTACAGCGTGGTCGCCGGGCGGGTCGCCCGCTCCTGGCTGAGCGGGCCGATGCTGTTCGTCGCGGCGGGCATCGCGCTCGGGCCGCTCGGGCTCGGCCTGCTGCGGCTCCAGATCACCGCCACCGACCTGCGGGTGGTGGCGGAGGCGGCGCTGGCGCTCGTGCTGTTCAGCGACGCCGCGCACGCCGACCTCAAGGTGGTGCGCCGCACCGTCGGGCTGCCGAACCGGCTGCTGCTGATCGGGCTGCCGCTGACCATCGTCCTCGGCTTCGTCCTGGCGCTGGGAGTCTTCCCCGGCATCGACGTGCTGACGGCGGCGCTGCTGGCGACCCTGCTGGCGCCGACCGACGCCGCGCTCGGCGCCCCGGTGGTGACCAACGAGTCGGTGCCGGCCGACACCCGCGAGGCGCTCAACCTGGAGAGCGGCCTCAATGACGGCATCTGCGTGCCGATCGTCGTCATCCTGCTCGACCTCGCCCTCGGCACCCAGGTCGAGCACGGCACCATGCTGGGCGTCCTCGGGATCGTCGTCGAGGAGATCGGCATCGGCCTGGTCGCCGGCCTCGTCATGGCCGGCTTCGCCGTCGCCATCCTGGGCCTGGCGGAGCGGCATGGCTGGACCAGCCGGCACTGGCTGCACATCCCGGTGGTGGCGCTCGCCGGGCTCTGCTTCGCCAGCGCCCAGGCCGCCGGCGGCAGCGGCTTCATCGCCTGCTTCGTCGGCGGTCTGCTGTTCGGCGGGCTCTATCGCGGCCCCAAGGACCTGCTCGGCGGCGCGTCCAGCACCGGCGAGGTGCTGGCGATGCTGACCTGGATCGGCTTCGGCGGCCCGATCCTCGGGCGGCTGCTCCAGCACGTCACCTGGCCGATGGTCTGCTATGCCCTGCTCAGCCTGACGGTGGTGCGCATGCTGCCGGTGTTCCTCTGCCTGCTGGGCACCCGGCTGGATACCGGCACCCGGCTGTTCATCGGCTGGTTCGGGCCGCGCGGGCTGGCCAGCATCGTCTTCGCGGTGATCGTCTTCGATGCCGGCCTGCCCGGCCGCGAGACGGTGGCGGTCACCACCGGGATCACCGTGCTGCTCAGCGTCCTGCTGCACGGCGTCACCGCCAATCCCTTCGTCGCGCTGCTCGGCCGCAAGACGGCGGCGCGCGCCCCGGCCTGATTGCGGCGGCGCCGCGCCCGGCCCATATTCGCCGGGTTGGGCAGCAGCGGACGAGCCACCATGCAGACCGAGAACCGCTTCTTCGACGACCTGGCGCGCCTCTTCGCCGGCGCCGCCGGCAACATCGCCAGCCTGCGCCAGGAGCTCGAGACCCGCATGCGCGAGCAGGTCGAGCGGCTGCTCCGCGGCATGGACCTGGTCAGCCGCGAGGAGTTCGACGCCGTGCAGGCGATGGCCGCCAAGGCGCGCGCCGGGCAGCTCGTGCTCGCGCGCCGGCTGGCGGCGCTCGAGGCGCGGCTGTCCGGCGCCGCGCCGGCCTCGGACGCCGGCCCGCCCGACGCCGGCCCGCCCGACGCCGGGATGGTGCCGCCGGCCGATGTCGGCCCGCTCCCCTGACGCTCCCCTGACGCTCCCCTGGCGCTCCGGGCGGCCCCGCAAGAATCTGCTATTGCGTTGCGGAATCCCTTTTGGCACCCTAGATATGGTGGGTGACCGGTGCCGCGAGCCCGTTCGCTAGTGGGCCGACATCCCGCCCCCGGGGCGGACGCCGTCCGCCCGGCAGCAAGGAGGGCGAGTCCCATGGCGATCCTGCCAGCTGAGCAGACCCCGCCTCGATCCAATCCGCTCGACATCCTGGAGGAGCTGGTCGCCGCCAACGAATGGCGGTTCGATCGCTCCTCGGACGAGGAGATGGTCATCGAGCTCAACGGCAAGTGGTGCGACTTTCGCCTGTTCTTCGCCTGGCAGGAGGATCTCAGCGCCATCTACTTCTCGTGCCTCTTCGATCTCCGGGTGCCGTCGCACAAGCGCGCGGCGGTGACCGAGCTGCTGGCGGCGGTCAACGAGAAGCTCTGGCTCGGCCATTTCGACCTCTGCTCCGACGACATGGTGCCGATGTTCCGCCACACCGTGCTGCTGCGCGGCGTCGGCACGGCCAGCGTCGAGCAGCTCGAGGACCTCGTCGACATCGCCCGCAACGAGTGCGAGCGCTTCTATCCCGCCTTCCAGCTGGTGCTGTGGGGCGGCCGCAGCGCCGGCGAGGCGGTCGAGCTCGCCATGCTCGATACGGTGGGGGAGGCCTGAGATCCTGGACGAGCTGCCCACCGACACCCTGAAGGAGGCCGGGCCGGTCCTGCTGGTCGGCGGCGGCAAGATGGGCTCCGCGCTGCTGCGCGGCTGGCTCGATCGCGGCCTGCCGGCCGGCGCCGTCCGGGTGGTCGAGCCGAACGCCGCGGCGATCGCCGGGCTCGGCGTACAGCACCATGCCGAGCCCGGCGCGCTGCCCGCCGGCTTCCGCCCGCGCCTGATCCTGCTGGCGGTGAAGCCGCAGGTGATGGAATCGGTGCTGCCGGCCTATGCCGGGCTCGGCGCCGGCGCCGTCGTCCTGTCGATCGCCGCGGGCCGCACCATCGCCTCGCTGGCCCGCCATTTCGGGCCGGGCGCGGCGATCGTGCGGGCGATGCCGAACACCCCGGCGGCGGTCGGCCGCGGCATCACCGTGGCCTGCGCCAGCCCGGCGGTGGACGCCGCCGGACGGGCGCTCTGCGACGCGCTGCTGGCCGCGGTCGGCGAGGTCGCCTGGGTCGAGGAGGAGGGCCTGCTCGATCCGGTCACCGCGCTGTCGGGCGGCGGTCCCGCCTACGTCTTCCTGCTGATCGAGAGCCTGGCCGAGGCCGGCCGGGCGGCCGGCCTGCCGGCCGACCTCGCCATGCGGCTGGCCCGCGTCACGGTGTCCGGCGCCGGCGAGCTGGCCCGGCTCTCCGCGGAGCCGGCGGCGACGCTGCGCCAGAACGTCACCAGCCCGAACGGCACGACGCTCGAGGCGCTCAAGATCCTGATGGCCGAGGACGGGCTCCAGCCCCTGCTGACCCGCGCCATCGCCGCCGCCACGAGGCGCTCGCGCGAGCTGGCGCAATAGCATGGCCGAGCCGCTGCCGCCGAGTGCGGAGCGGGTGCGCCAGGCGCTGGCCGCGGCCGGGCTCGAGGCCGAGATCCGGGTCCTGGCGGCGAGCACCCGCAGCGCCGCCGACGCGGCCGCGGCGCTCGGCTGCGGCGTCGCCGAGATCGCCAAGTCGCTGGTCTTCCGGGCGCGCCCGTCCGACCGCCCGGTGCTGGTGGTGGCGAGCGGCACCAACCGGGTCGACGAGGCGGCGGTGGCGGCGCTGCTCGGCGAGGATCTCGCCAAGGCCGACGCCGCTTTCGTGCGCGAGCGCACCGGCTTCGCCATCGGCGGCGTCGCCCCGGTCGGCCATCGCGAGCCGCCGCTCGTGGTGATCGACCGCGACCTGCTGGGCTTCGCCGCGATCTGGGCGGCGGCCGGCACCCCCAACGCGGTCTTCCGGCTCACCCCCGACGCGCTGGTCCGGATCACCGGCGGCCGTGTCGCCGCGGTGGCGGCCCCTTTTCCGCCGCCGGGCGGCGCCTAGATTCTGTGCAGACCCCGCACCGGCCCCATGCGGCCGGCGCGAGCTGAAGGAGGAGGCACCTCATGGCGCGCAAGGCCAAGGCCGGCGAGGGGCGCGAGCCCGCCGCCGATGCGATCGACCCGATCATCCTCGCCGCGCTGCGGCTGGCCGAGCAGCTCGGCTGGGAGAATGTCGCGCTGCGCGACGTCGCCGAGGAGGCGGCAGTGCCGTTCTCGCAGCTCTATCGCCGCTACCGCTCGAGGCAGGCGATCCTCGACGGCTTCGCCCGGGCGATCGACGCGAAGCTGCTCGCCGCCAGCGAGAGCGACCCGCCGGAGGGCTCGGCGCGCGACCGGCTGTTCGACCTGGTGATGCGCCGCCTCGACCTGCTGCAGCCGCATCGCGAGGCGCTGCGCGCCGTGCTGCATGCCGGCCGGCGGGACCCGCTGGCGGCCGCCTGCGGCCTGCGCTCGCTCGCCCGCTCGATGGCGAGCCTGCTCGAGGCCGCCGGGATCTCGTCCGAGGGCATCGCCGGGCTGGTCCGGACCAAGGGGCTGGGCGCCATCTACCTCGCCACGCTCCGCCGCTGGCTCGCCGACGACAGCGAGGACAAGGCCGCGACGATGGCGGCGCTCGACCGCATGCTGCGCCGCGCCGAGGGCTGGGTCGGCCGGCTCAACCGCGGCCCGCGGCGGCGGGCGGCGGGAGAGATGGCCGCCGACTGAGCCCGGGCCGATTTTGCTGCACTGCAAAAAACCACTTGACCATTTCGTGGGCATGGCCGATATATTCGGCAGTTGTTGCGCTGCAGCATAAGCCGCAGATGCGAGATAGCCCAGAACGGGAGAGTGAAATGGCCAAGGCCCAGCATGCTCACGAGACCGCCGGCGTGAAGTTCCCCGATTTCACCCAGCTCTATGCCGACTACAGCCGCTTCGTCGGCGATTTCGGCAAGTTCTTCCAGAACGGCAAGGCGCCGATGTTCGACGTCGAGAAGATGATCGCCGTGCAGCGCAAGAACGTCGAGGCGCTGACCGTCGCCAACCAGCTCGCCTTCGAGGGCGTCCAGGCCGTCGTCCGCCGCCAGGCCGAGATCGTCCGCGAGAGCGTCGAGGACCTCACCAAGATGACCCGCGAGCTGACCGCCGTGGCCAGCCCGGAGGACCGTCTGGTCCGCCAGACCGAGATCGCCAAGGAGGCCTTCGAGACCGCGCTCGGCCGCGTGCGCGAGCTGTCCGGCCTGATCCAGAAGTCGAGCAGCGAGGCCGTCGACGTGCTGAGCAAGCGCGTCAGCGACAACCTCGAGGAGGTCAGGGTCGCCCTCACCAAGGCGAACGGCGCCACCCTCTAGGCCTCATCGCCTTCGCTCCCGCGAGGCCGCGCCGTCCCCACGGCGCGGCCTTCGTCGTTCCAGCGAGGCCGCGTCGTCCCTACGGCGCGGCCTTCGCCATTCCAGCGGGGCAATTGCCCGGCGCGCCGCCGCAATGCTAGCGTCGCCGCCCTTTCGAGGAGGGACGGGGATGGCCGAGGCGGACGAGCGGGCGGGGCCGATCGAGTACCAGGATTTCCGGCGGGTCGACATCCGGGTCGGCACCGTCGTCGCCGCCGAGCCGCTGGCCGGCGCGCGCAAGCCGGCCTTCCGGCTGGAGATCGATTTCGGCCCGGCGATCGGCCGCAAGCGCAGCTCCGCCCAGATCACCCGGCACTACGCGCCGGAGGCGCTGATCGGCCAGCAGGTCGCGGCGGTGGTCAACTTCCCGCCCAAGCAGATCGGCCGCTTCATGTCCGAGGTGCTGGTGCTGGGCTTTCCCGACGCCGAGGGCGAGGTCGTGCTGATCCGTCCGACCCTGCCGGTACCCGACGGCGGCCGCCTGTTCTGAGCCCGGCGTGCCGCGCCGCGGCGTGCTGATCGTCATGCTGGCGCGGCGCTATGGCGGCGCCGACGCCCGGGTGCTGCGGCTCGCCGCCGCGCTGCATGGCGAGCGGCCCTATGCGGTTGCGGTCCTCGCCGGCTCGCCGATCCACGAGCGGCTGGCCGCCGCCGCCTTGAACGTCGTCGCGCTGCCCTGCGGACGCGGCGATCCGCGCCTCGTGCCGCGGCTGCTGCGCGAGGCCCGGCGGCGCCGGCTCGCCGTGATCGACGCCCAGAACCCGCAGTCGCACCTCTGGGGCGCGCTGGCCGGCCGGCTCGGCGGCCTGCCGCTGCGGCTCTGCACCGTCCACAGCGTGGTGCGCACCAGCGAGCGCAGCGGGCTGCGCGTCCTGCTCTACGAGGCGACGCTGCGGCTGGCCCGCCGTCTCGGCTGCCGCTTCGTCGCGGTGTCGCCGGCCATCGCCGGCTATCTCGGGGCGCTCGGCATCCCGCCGGACCGCATCGAGGTGATCGCCAACGGCATCGAGTCGCCGCCCGCCGGTCCGCCGGCCGCGGGGCTCCGGGCGGCGCTGGGCTGGAGCGACGCCTATCTCGTCGCCGCGATCGGCCGGCTCGAGCCGGTCAAGGGCCTGGACGTGCTGCTCGCCGCGGTCGCGGCGCTCGCCGCGGCCCGACCCCGCCTGCGCTGCCTCGTCGTCGGCGATGGCCGGGAGCGGGCCGCCTTGGAGACTCGGGCGGCCGCGCTCGGGCTCGCCGGACGCGTGCATTTCGCGGGCTTCCGCCGCGACGTGCCCGCGCTGCTCGCCGAATGCGACCTGCTCTGCCTGCCGTCGCGCTCGGAAGGGCTGCCCTATGTCGTGCTCGAGGCGATGGCCGCCGGCCGGCCGGTGCTCGCGACGCGCGTCGGCTCGCTGCCCGAGATCCTCTCGCCCGAGATCGCCGCGCGCATGGTCCCGCCGGGCGACGCCGCGGCGCTGGCCGCGGGCATCGGCTGGTTCATCGACCATCCCGAGGCGGCGGCGGCGCTCGGCCGCGCCGGCCGGGCGCTGGTCGGCGAGCGCTTCGGCAGCGCCGCGATGATCGCGCGGACCCTGGCCGCCTACGACCGCGACTGCCCCGGCGGCACGGCCGGGCGGCTCGCCTTCTCCCAGAGCGCGCTCTGGCCGCCGCCGACGAAGCGCAGGAACCCGCCGAGCGCGCCGAGATGGCCGACCGTGAGGTACCAGGCGGCGGCGGGGATGCGCCAGCGCCGGCCGGCGCGCGCGGCCGCGCCGCCGACCAGCGCGAGGCCGTAGAAGCCGAGCTGCGCGGCCAGGGTCGCCTGCAGCAGCGGGGGCATCGGCGGCCACAGGGCGAGCGCCAGGTTGGCGGCCAGCGCGCCCAGCATCAGGAAGGGCAGCACCAGCCGCAGCAGCTTGTGGCAGAGCAGCATCGCCAGCGGCCCGGGGCGGCGCCACGGCCACCAGCCGGGATGCGCCAGCAGCTGGTAGCGGCCGGCGGCGATCCGCCGGCGGCGCACCAGCTCGTCGCGCATCGAGGCGCTCGGCGGCTCCCAGCACAGCGCGCGCGGCTCGTAGAGCACGCGGCGGCCGGCGCGCAGCACGGCGAGCGCGATGAAGGCGTCGTCGTTGACCAGCCCGGCCGGCAGGGGCGGCAGCAGGGCGCGGCGCACCGCCAGCATCTCGCCGGCCACCGCCACCGTCGAGCCGAGGCGGCTCTCCAGCTGCTTCACCTTCGATTCGTAGCGCCAGTAGAGCGACTCCCCGGCGCCGGCCGCGCCCGCCGTGCCGGCGGCGGGGCGCACCGTGCGCCGGCCGGTGACGCAGCCGACCGCCGGATCGGCGAAATGCGCCGCCAGCCGGCGGATCGCGTCGGGCGCGTAGAGCGCGTTGGCGTCGGACAGCACGACGATGTCGGTCGCGGCGGTCGCGGCGCCGCGATTGATGGCGTCAGCCTTGCCGCGGCGCTCCGGCCGGTGCAGCCCGACCACGCCGGCCTCCCGGAAGCCCGCCACGATGCCGGGCGTGCCGTCGGTCGAGCCGTCCGAGACGACGACGATGCCGAGGCCGGGATAGTCGAGGGCGAGGCTGTTGCACAGCTTCTCGCCGATCACCGCCGCCTCGTCATAGGCGGCGATCACCAGGGTCGCGGTGGGCAGGGCGGCGCCGTCCATGGCCGGCGGCGGCCGGCGCCTCAGCCGGGCGAGCAGCAGGAGCAGCGCGGGATATCCCGCATAGTGGAAGGCCTGCGCGCCGAGGCACAGCAGGGTGGCGAGGATCAGCGCCGTCCTCATGCCGAGCGGCGCAGCAGCTGGGGCAGCAGCAGCCGCAGCTCGGCCGCCGCGCGGCGCAGGTCGGGGCCGGCCAGCAGCAGGGCGGCGGCGCCGTAGATCAGCGCGCCGCCGAGGATCGAGACGGACAGGATCGCCATCGGCGGCCAGCCGGCGAGCGCGTGGCGCAGCGCCGCGACGCCGGCGGCCATCAGCCCCGACGCCGCGAAGGGCGCGGCGAACAGCCCGGCATAGAAGCCGCGCGGCAGCGCCAGGAAGCGCCGCACCACCCAGAGCCGGATGATCGCGGTCAGCGACAGCGCGATGAGGTAGGCGAGCGCGATCCACAGCGCCTGGCGCGAGACGACGCCGAGGAGCACGACGAGCGGGAAGCTGTAGAGCGCCTCGAGCAGCACCAGCCTGGTCGGGATGTCCGGCCGCCCGATCGCCTTCAGCACGTCGCCCGCGCTCCAGGGCAGCGAGGCGGCGACCCCGACCAGCGCCAGCACCTGGACCAGCGGCACGGCGGGCGCCCAGCGCGCGCCGAAGACCACCGGCACCAGCTCCGGGGCGACCAGCGCCAGCCCGACCCCGGCCGGGACGATGGCCAGCGCGGTGTAGCGGGTCGCCTGGCGGTAGGCCGCCGTCAGCCGCGCCCGGTCGTCGGCGATCCGCGCATAGGCCGGGAACAGCACCTGGGTCAGCACCTGGTTGAAGTTGGCGATGGCGATCTCCGGGATGCGGGCCGCCATGTAGTAGAAGGCGAGCTGGACCGGGCCGAGCAGGATGGCGATCAGCAGCTGGTCGGCGCGCTCCAGCAGCACGTCGAGCAGCCGCACCGTCAGCACGTGCACGCCGTAGCCGAGCAGGGCGCGGGCGCGGGCGGCGACGAAGCGCCGCCGCGGCCGCCAGGGCAGCAGCAGCCAGCGGCCCCAGGTCCGGCCGGCGGCGCCGGCGATCAGGCCGGCCACGATGCTCCACAGCCCGCAGCCGGCGAAGGCGAGCCCCAGCGTGACCGCGGTGCGGCCGAGCGCCGCCAGGAAGTCCGCGGCGTAGCAGCGGCGGAACGACAGCGCGCGCTGCAGCAGGCCGTCATGGGTGACGGCCAGCGCGTTGATCACCGGCACGATCGCCATGGCGCGCAGCACGCCGGTCGTGCGCGGATCGTCGATCAGCGCGGCGGCGGCCGGCGCCAGCAGCAGCAGCGCCAGCCCCTGCAGCACGCCCATCGCCACGTTGATGGCGAAGGCGGTGTCGGCGGCCTCGCCGCCCTCGTCGGCGTCGTAGATCAGCGCGTCCTTGACGCCGAGGTCGCGCACCGCGTCGATCAAGCCGACCACCACCAGCGCGAAGGCGATGACGCCGAAATCCGCCGGGAACAGCAGCCGGGCCAGCACCGCGGTGGTGAGCAGGTTGAGCAGCTTCTGCCCGAGGAAGGCGCCATAGGCCCAGGCGATGCCGATTCCCGCGCGCCGGCCGAGGCTCATCCCGGCCTGCCCTGTGCCGGCCTGCCCCGGGCCGGCCGCAGCGCGGCGGCCAGCCGTGCCGTGCCGCTGACCTTGGCGGCGAAGCGGGGCAGGTCGTCGCGCCGGCCGATGAAGATGCGCCGGATCCGCAGCGGCCGGCGGCGCACCGCGGCGAGCGATTGCGGGCCCTCGACCAGGGTGAAGCCGGCGGGGATGCCGAGCCGGCGCAGCACCGCCTCGTGGCTCTCGTCGAAATCGCCGATCCCGCCATTGGGGTAGGCGAAGGCGGTCACCGGCCGGCCGGTGCGCTCGGCGATCAGCGCCGCCGAGGCGGCGATCTCGGCCTCGGCCTCGGCTGCCGGCCGGCGCGACAGGATGGCGTGGCGCCGCGTATGGGCGCCGATCTCGACGCCGCCGCGCTGCAGGGTGCGGACCTCGTCCCAGGTGAGATGCAGCCCGGCATGGGCCGCCGCCGGCAGCCGGACGGCGAGCGCCTCGAGCAGCCGGCCGAGCATCGCCTGGCGCTCGGCGTCGGGCAGCGCCTTGGCCGCCCGCACCCAGCGCTCGGCCAGCGCCGCGCGCCCGGCCGCGTCGTGCCAGCGGCAGGCGCCGAGCAGCGGCAGCACGGCCCCCAGGCCCGTGGCGTGGCCGAGGGCCCAGGCCACCTGGTCCCAGTAGAAGGCCTGCCCGAGCTCGACGCAGTCGGTGGCGAGGAACAGCACGGCGGGCAGCCCGGCCGCGCGCAGGATCGGCAGCGCCTCGGTCAGGTTGTCGCGATAGCCGTCGTCGAAGGTGATCAGCGCGGGATGGCGCGGCAGCCGGCCCCGTCCCTCCAGCCAGGCGATCAGGTCGCCGAGCGCGATGACGTCGAAGCGCCGGCGGAGATGGGCCATCTGGGCGGCGAACCGCTCGGGCGTCGCGCTGATGTTGGAGGCGAGCGTGACGCCGTCCTGGTCGCCGGGCTCGCAGATCCGGTGATAGGCCAGGACCGTGAGGCGGCGCGCCCAGAGGCGGTGCACCGCGCCGACGACCCCGAGCCGCCCGAGCCACGCCGGCATGGCGGGCCGTCGGCTGCCGTCGCCGGCCCGCCTCGCCGTCCCCATCCCCCTCGTCCTCCGGTCGGCCTGCGATCTTCTAGCGGCGCGCGGCGACCAGCGTCAATTGCGGCGCCGCCGGCTTGACAGCGCCGGACGGCGCGCTGCTTGGTAGGCGCCATGCGCGTGCTGATGATGCTCTCCGGGCTCGGCATGGGCGGGGCGGAGCGCAACGTCGTGTCGCTGCTGCCGCGGCTGGCTTCGGCCGGGGCCGAGGTCGCCCTGGCGACGCTCGGCAGCCGGCGCGACGGCCGCCTCGCCGCCGAGCTCGCCGCGTCGGCGATCGAGCGCATCGACCTCGACGCGCCGCGGCTGCTGCACTGGCCGGCGCATCGCCGGCTGGTCGCGCTGCTCGGCGAGCGGCGCTTCGACCTCGTCCATGCCCAGGACCAGTACGCGATCCTCACCGGCGCGGCCGCCTGCTGGCGCACCGGCGACCGCTTCGTGCTGACCCGGCACGTGCTGGAGGAGCCGCAGGACAGCTGGCGGCGCCGGGTGCGGGCACGGCTCGTCCTCGCCGCGGCCCGCGGCAGCACCCGGGTCGTCGCCGTGTCGGAGGCCGTGCGCGACCGCTTCCGCCGCCAGGCCCGCCTCGCCGCGGACCGGATCGAGGTCATCCACAACGGCATCGAGGTCGAGCGCTTCGCCGGCGGCGCGCGCGAGGCGACGCGGGCGCGGCTCGGCTGGGGGCCGCGGGACCGGGTCGCCCTGCTGGTCGCCGTGCTGCGCCCGGGCAAGGGCCACGCGCTGCTGCTCGACGCGGCCCCGGCGCTGGCTGGTGCCGTTCCCGGCCTCAGGCTCGCCTTCGCCGGCGGCGGGCCGCTGGCGGCCGAGCTGCGGCAGCGGGCGGGCGCGGCGGCGGTGCCGGTCGAGCTGCTCGGCGAGCGCGCCGACATCCCGGACCTGATGGCGGCGGCCGATGCGGTCGTGCTGCCCTCGAGCAGCGAAGGCCTGCCGACCGTGCTGATCGAGGCCGGCGCCGCCGGGCGGCCGGTGGTGGCGACCCGCACCGGCGGCGCGCCGGAGATCGTGCTCGACGGGCGCACCGGCTTTCTCGTCCCGGTCGGCGATGCCGGCGCCTTCGTCGAGCGGCTCGCGGCGGTGCTCGCCCAGCCGGGGCTGGCGGCCGGGCTCGGCGCGGCGGCCCGGGCGCACGTCGCCGCGGCCTACTCGATCGAGGCGCAGGCGCGGCGCACCCTCGCCCTCTCCGAGGCGGTGCTGGCCCGGCGATGAAGCTGCTCTACAGCCTGCCGCACCCGACCGACCGGCTGGAGACGGGGCGGGCCGGGCACCTGATCCGGGCAGCCGCGCTGGTCCAGGCGCTGCGCGCGGCCGGGCACGAGGTGCGCTGCCACGAGGCGGCCGCGGCACCGGCGCTGGCCGGCGCCGCGCAGGGCTATCGCCGCCTGCTCAAGCGGCTGGCCGCCGGGCCGCTGACCGCGCCGGCGACCCTGCTGCTGCGCGATGCCGGGCGGGCGCTGCTGGGGCGTGGCGCCGCCGGGCGGCTGGCCGCCATCGCCGCCGATTGGCGCCCCGACGCGATCCTCGAGACGCATGTCGAGCTCGCCATGGCCGGCGCCGTCGCGGCGCGCCGCACCGGCGTGCCGCTGGTGCTCGACGACGTCTCGCCGATCGGCGAGGAGGCGGCCCATTACGGCGGCGGCTCGGTGGCCCGCGCGCGCGCCGCCTTCCGCCGGGTCTGCGCGGCGGCCGGCCTGCTCGTCGCGGTGACGCCGCAGATCCGCGCGCTGCTGCAGGCCGAGGGCATCGCGGCGGAGCGCATCCTGCTGCTCGAGAACGGCGTCGACCCGGCGCTCTTCCATCCCGGCATCGACGGCGGCGCCTGCCGTGCCGCGCTCGGCCTGCCGGCCGCCGCGGTGGTGCTGGTCTATGTCGGCTCCTTCCAGCCGTTCCACGGCGTGCCGCTGCTGCTCGAATCGCTCGCGGCGCTGCCGGCCGACGGGCTCCGCCTGCTGCTGGTCGGCGACGGGCCGGCCGCCGCCGAGTGCCGGCGGCGCGCCGCGACGCTCGGCCTCGGCGACCGGGTCCTGTTCACCGGGCGGGTGCCCTACGAGGCGGTGGCGGCGACCATCGCGGCGGCCGACATCGCGGTGGTGCCGGCGAGCAACGACTACGGCGATTCGATGAAGCTGCGCGACTACATGGCGGTCGGCCGCCCGGTGCTGGCGCCCGACCAGCCGACCATCGCGCGGGTCGTCGAGCACGAGCGCACCGGCCTGCTCTTCGCGCGCGACGACCCGGCGGCGCTGGCCGCGGCGATCGCGCGCCTCGCCGGCGACCCGGCGCTGCGCCGGCGCCTCGGCCGCGCCGCCGCGGCGGAGGCGGTCCGGCACAGCTGGGCCAGCCGCGCCGAGGCGCTGGCCGGGGCCATCCGGGGCCTCAGGCCGGCCGCAGCGCAGCGCTGAGCAGCGGCCGGGCGAACAGGCCGATGGGCAGGCCGGGGGCCGTCTCGGCGCGCTCCAGCCGGTGCGGCGGCGTTCCCCACGGGCTGAGGCCGTCGGTGCCGAGCAGGCAGGAGAGCACGCGGCAATCGGCCAGCGCCGCCTCGCGCGCCGGCGGCAGGCGCTGCCCGAAGGGGTAGGCGAAGGGCACGGCGGCGTAGCCGAAGCGCTCGCAGAGCAGCGCCGCCGGGGCGACGATCTCGCTCTCGATCTCGGCGTCGCCGAGGGCGGCGCAGTTGGGATGCGAGCGGGAATGCGAGCCGATGCGATGGCCGGCCGCGACCCAGCGGTCGAGCTCGGCCCAGCCGGCATAGGGCCGCCAGGCCTGCAGCAGCTCGGCCACCGGCGGCATGGCGCAATCCCGCCAGAGCTGGTCGGCGAGCTCCTCCTTGCGGGCGGCGGGCCACAGCCAGGCGGCGCGGGTATGGCGGTCGGGCCGGAGGATCGGCCGGCCGCTGCCGGTGCGCGCGACCAGCCGGTTGAAGGCCGCCACGAAGCGCTCGCCGCGGGCGGCGGCGATGGCCGCCAGCTTGTGCTGCCACAGCAGGTCGGGATTGCCGATCGCGGCGGTGGCGACCAGCATGGTGGCGCGGACCGCGAACTCGCCCAGGATGTCGAGCAGCGCGCCGTCGCCGAGCGCCAGCCCGTCGTCGAAGGTCACCGCCAGCCGCGGCCGGCCGGCGGCGGCCGGCGGCGGGCCGGAGAGCAGCGTGTCGAGCGGCACGAAGTCGAAGATGCGGGCGAGGCGGGCGAGATCGGCGCGCAGCCGCTCCGGTCGCTCGGCGACGAAGATCCGGCGGACCCGATCGTCGCCGTCGCGCACGCCGTGATAGCAGAGGATGTTCAGCCGGCGGCGGTAGAAGGCGTCGAGCGCGCGGCGCTCGGCCAGCCCGCGCGCCGCGCGGCCGAGCAGCGCGAGAGCGAGCCGCGGGGCGCGCATGCGTGCCGCGAACGCGCCTAGAGAACGCCGGCCCGGCCGCTGCCGTCGGCGGCCGCGCCGGCGCGGCGCCGCGACCGGCCCGGGCCGCGCTCGCGCCACAGCGCGATGGCCGCGCCGGCCAGCGCGCCCAGCAGCCCGGCCACCGCGATGCGCAGCGCCGCGCTCGAGCCGGCCGGGCTGGCGGGCGGCCCCGGCGGCTCGGCCAGACGCAGATTGTCCGTGCCGGACTTGTCGAGGATGGCGGTGGCGCTGCGGTCGGCGGCCTTGGCGGCGAAGCCGTCATAGGCGGCGCGGGCATGGGCGACGTCGCTCTGCAGGTCGTCGAGGCGCGGCTTCAGCGCCTGCAGGGCCGCCAGCCGCCGGCTTGCCGCCTCGAGACGCCGCTCCTCCTCGGTCCGCTCGGCCGTGACGCGGGCGATCGTGCCGCGCAGCTCGCTGCGGTCGGCGGCGAGCTGGCGATAGGCCGTCTGGTCCTCGGCCGACAGGCCCTGCTCGCGCTGGCCGCGCATCTGCTCGACCGCGTCGCGCAGCTTCTCCACCTCGCCGCGCAGCAGGGAGGCGAGGTAGCTGGTGTCCGGGATGCCGGCCATCAGCGCCGCGTCGGCGATCTGGCGCTCGAGCAGCCGCTGCTCGGCCTCGCGCACCGCGGCCGGCTCGGCCGCGGTGAACAGGGCGGGGTCGCCGAGCAGCGTCCGCAGCCTCGCCTCGAGCGCCGCGACGGCGGCCTGCAGCGCGGCCAGCCGGCGCTCGCTCGCCGCCACCGCGACGGCGAGCTCGCCGCTCTCCTTCGCGGCAGCGGCCAGCTGCTCCTCGAGGTCGTAGAGCTGGCTCGACTGGCGGAAGGCGAGCAGCGCCTGCTCGGCCGCCGCGACCGCGGCCCGGGCGCCTGCCAGCTGGGCGTCGATCGTCGCCGGATCGATCTCGGCATAGAGCTGGCGCCGCTTCTTCGCCGCCGCCTCGAGCAATTGCTGCAGCACCCGGGTGGCCAGCGCCGGATCGGCATTGCGGTAGCTGAGGTCGATGATGCTCGCCTCGCGCGAGGCGGTGATGGTGAGGTCGCGGTCGAGCCGCGCCGTCGCCCGGTCGAGCGGCGAGCGGGACGGCCGCGGCGCGGCGCCGAGAATGTGGCGGGCCCAGCCGGCCAGGCCCTCCCCGCCGCCGGCGCCGCCGACATCGGGATAGAGCAGCTCGGGCCCGATCGCCGCCACGACCGCGCGCTTCAGGTCGTCGGCGGCCAGGATGCGCACCTCGGTGTTGACCGCCGTATCGAGGCTGGAGGGAGTCCAGGTCCAGCCGTCGCCGACCTCCGGCCGATAGGCGTATTCGCGGCCGAACCGCACCAGCAGGGTGGCGCGCGACTCGTAGACCGGGCTGGACAGGAGCTGCAGCGCGGCGGCGACCAGCACCGCGAGGATCGCGGTGGCCAGGATCACCGGCCATTGCCGGCCGATCAGCGCCAGCCACCGCGCGGCCGGCCAGTCCGCGGCTTCGCCCGGGCGGCTCATGCCGCCGCCTCGCCGAGGCCGGCCGGCACCCGCAGCGCCGGCACGGCGATGCGCCGGGCGACCTCGGGCAGCGCCATGGTGATGCCGACCAGCAGCCAGAAGTGGCGCGGCAGCCCCTCATGCAGGAAAAGGGCGGTGACGGCGTAGCCGAGCCAGCCGACCCCGAGCGCCGCGGCGAGCGTCGCGAGGTCGGGCTGGCCGCCTGCCCGGAAGGCGCGCCGCGCATCGCGGATGGTGCGCGCCAGCACCAGGGCGAGCGCCGCGAAGGCGAGCAGCCCGGGCAGGCCCAGCTCCGCGGCGATCTGCAGATAGAGGCTGTGCGCCTCGCGCGTCTCGTTGCGCAGCGTCTGGCGCAGCCGGAGGTTCTCCTGCTGGAAGGCCGACTCGTAGTTGCCCGGGCCGATGCCGAGCAGCGGATGCTCGAGGAACATGTGCCAGGCGACCCGCATCTCGCCGAAGCGGCCGCGGATCGCCGGGTCGCTGCTGTCGCCCGGGCCCTGCTCGGCGACCGCGCCCGACAGCTCGGCCGCGCGCTCGCGATAGCCGGCCGGCGCGAGGGCGGCGCCGAGACCGAGCGCCAGGATCAGCGCCGCCAGGGCGAGCGGCCGGCGCAGCAGGCCGCGCCAGCCGAGCGCCAGCTGCGCGACGAGCATGGCGGCGAGCGCCAGCAGCGCGCCGCGAGAATAGGTGTAGAGGATGGCGAGGAGGCAGGCGGCGAGTGCCGCGGCGGCGATCGGGCGCAGGGCGGCGCGCGGCTCGTTGAGGGCACGGTCGGCGGCGAGCGCGACGATCGGCACCAGCGCCTGGGCGAAGAAGTTGGGATCGCCGAGCGGGCCGGCGGCGCGCCAGGAATCGAGTCCGCCGACGATCTGGTGCAGCTGGGCGACGGCGAGCCCGCCGAAATCCCGCTCGAACCCGCCGGTCAGCCCCTGGAAGGCGGACAGGCCGCCCAGCACCAGGCCGACCCCGATCAGGGTCCAGGAGACGCCGCGCAGGATCGCCGGCCGGGTCAGCATCGCGGTCACCGTACAGGCGAGCAGCGCGTTCTTGGCGAGGTCGACCAGCGCCGTCCAGGCGGCGACGGGGTCGTCCGCGGCGAGCATGGCGATGGCATAGGCGAGCCCGATGGCGAGCAGCAGCACGGCCAGCGAGAGCGGCGCCCCGGGCCGGCGCCGGGTGATCGCCCAGCTCGCCAGCCCGAGCAGGAGAACCACCAGGAAGAGCAGCTTGGCGACCGACGGCGCGCCATAGCGCTCGATCGCCAGCTCCGACAGGTTGGCGTAGCTCGCCGCGATCAGCGCATAGAGCGCCCACTCGATGCGCGCCACGGCGGCGGCGGCGAGCAGGACCACGGCGCAGGCCAGCAGGGCGATCCACGGCCCGCCGGCGAGGGTCGGCAGCGCCCCCGCGGCCAGCCCCGCCGCGGCGCTCGGGACCAGCCAGGCGGCGCCCGGCGCCGCACCCCGCGCCGCGCCCGGCCTGGGCTCAGTGCGGGCGATGGCCGCGGCGCTCCCGGCGCTTGCCGCCGCGCATCGAGCGGACCACGCGGTCGAGCGTCAGGGCGAGGATGGCGAGATCGAGGACCATGCAGGATCGCTGGACGTAGAGCAGGTCGAGGCGGACCCGCAGGTCGAAGTCGTACACCTCATCCTGCACCACTTGCCAGAGCCCCGTGAGCCCCGGCGCGACGTCGAAGCGCCGGCGCTGCCAAGGCTCGTGCGCCTCTATCGGCAGGGTGATCGGGCGCGGGCCGACCAGCGTCATGTCGCCGCGCAGGATGTTGAGCAGCTGCGGCAGCTCGTCGAGATGGCAGCGCCGCAGGAAGGCGCCGATCAGGGTGACGCGCGGGTCGCGGGCGATCTTGAAGTCGGGCCAGGCGCGCTGGTTGAGATGCACCACCTCGCCCAGCCGCGCCTCGGCGTCCGGCACCATAGTGCGGATCTTGTACATGGCGAAACGCCGCCCGCCGCGGCCGGTGCGCTGCTGGACGAAGAGGACCGGCGCGGCCGGGGCGTCGACCTTCACCAGCAGGCAGCACAGGCCGAGCATCGGCAGCCAGAGCCAGGCGGTCGCCAGCACGAGCATCACGTCGACCGTCCGGTGCAGGCAGTGCATGGTGCGGCCCTGCCGGTGCCCGCGTCCCGCGAGCCGCCAGAGCGGCGCGATCTCCTGAGCGACGCGTGGCGGCAGGTCGGTCACGGCAATGCCGAGCGGCCCGGGCCGCCAGCCGAGCCGCTCATCCGACTGCCCGCCATGATCCGCGGCCGGCCTTACCGCCCGTCGCGTTCCCTGCGCCATGCGATCCCTGCCACCCCGACGGTGCCGCCGCATGCCGGCGGCGCCGTCGAACTCCATCCGCGGTCTGCTTCGTCCCGCGGAAGTCCCCAAGCTCCGTTAGAGTGTGCCTATTATTTTGCCAAACAACAACAAGAGTCGGCGTCTTCTATGCGCCGATAAAAAGGTACTAACCGATCAGCGCGTCCGGCTCGCCGGTTGCTTCAACAGGGAGAATCACGGCGCCGCGGCCGGCTGCAGGGCCGCCGGGTAGCGATCGCTCGGGACGATCGCGTAGAGGCGGTCCCGCGTGATCAGCCCGTCCAGCAGATCGCGCGGGTACTTCTTGTCGTCGATCTCGCGGTCGTCCAGCCCGAGACGGGCCCAGTCGCCGCCGGCCGTGACGCGGGCCTCGAACTGGATGGTCGCGCCGCCGGCGTTGTCGGTGACGAACCAGCCATAGTCGCGCATCGCCCGGGCGAGGATCCGGGCCGACCGCCGGGTCGCCTCCGGCAGCTCGTCCGGCAGGGCCGCGATCCAGTCCTCGATCTCGTCGTCGGTCACGTCGAGGGCGAACCGCGTTCCCTCGGGAATGGCGTCGTGCGACGGGCCCTTGCCCTCGACCTTGGTGGCCGGCGGCACCGATCGGTTGCGGTCGGTGTTGCGGATCGGCATCGACAGGGCATGGTCGATGCGGCCGGCGATGATCTCCTCCGGCCGGATCAGCATGGCGAGGTACTGGATGCCGATCCCGCGCGACGGCGGGTTGCCGTCTTCCTTGGTCCGATAGTCGCCGCCGACCAGGCTGCCATTGGTGGCGCGCAGCGTCGTGCCGTCGAACTCGACCTGCCACAGGTCCCATTCGCGGCCGGTCGCCGGGTCGAGGATGATCACCTGCGCGTCGTCGCCGGGGGCCGGCTGCCAGGCCGGGTCCCACGGGATGCGCCGGCCGTCGATGTTGGTCCGCCGGCGCGTCTTGACCGGGACCAGCGGCGTGTCCGGCTGCACCCGGTACACCGGGTAGGTGTAGGTGTCGAAGCCGAGGTTGAAGTTGCCAGGCCGCTCGGACGGGGCGTAGCGCCACAGGCGCTCCGAGAGCAGGCCGGACTGCGGATCGCGCGGCAGCCCGGCGACCGGGACGTTCCAGGGGGCCAGCGGGCCGAAGGGCCGCTGGTAGCCGGCCGTGGCCGGGGCCGACAGGGCGATCAGCAGGGCGGCGCAGGCCGCCGCGGCCAGCCGGCGTCCTCTCGCACCTACTCCGTCTCCCCGTCCCGGCATCACCCGTCCCACGCTGCGGCGGCCCGACGATACGCGGTCCGTGCGGATGTTTGAAGCAGCGGCGCGGCGGTCAGCCGGTGCTTGATGGTCCGCCGCCATTCCAGCACAATAACCGGCGCCGCGCCTCGAGGTCGGAGCGCGGTTGTGGGGCGGGTTCGACAAGCAGCATGCATGTCAGGCGCCGAGCGCGGTATCGCACCGCCCTGTTGTCCTGCCTTATCGCGTCGGGTGTCGCCGGCCAGCTGGCCTGGGCGCAATCGCCGGGCGAGCAGGCAGCCGACGCCGCGCGCTCGGCGCGCGACATGCGCGAGGCAAGCCGCTGGTACCGGCTCGCGGCGGAGGCCGGCGATGCCCATGCCGCGGCGATGCTCGGCGCTCTCTACGCCCGCGGCGACGGGGTCGCGCAGGACGAGGCGGCCGCGGCGCGCTGGCTGCGTATCGCCGCCGGGCACGGCGACCCGGTTGCCGCCGAGGTCCTGGCCGACCTGCTGATGCGCGGCGTCGGCGGCCCCGCCGATCCCGCCCAGGCGGCACTCTGGTATGGCAGGGCCGCCGAGGGAGGCCGCCGCCGCGCCGCGGCGACGCTCGCCGGCCTCTATGCCCGGGGCACCGGGGTGGCGCAGGACGAGGCCGCCGCGGCGCGCTGGTTCCTGGTCGCGGCCGAGGCGGGGGATCCGGTCGCCGCTGCGGAGATGGGCGGGCGCTACGCGGCCGGCCGCGGCGTGGCGCGGGACCCGGCTGCGGCCGCAGGCTGGTATCGTCGGGCGGCGGATGCCGGCATCGCCGCGGCGGCCCTGGCGCTCGGCCTCCTCTACGAGCGGGGCGAAGGCGTGGCGCGCGACGCGGCTGCCGCCGCCGCCCTGTTCCGCGCAGCAGCCGAGGCCGGCGACGCCACGGCGGCGGGACGTCTCGGCTCGCTCTATGCGCAAGGACGCGGCGTCGCGCGGGACGTTGCCGCCGCGCTGCTCTGGTACCGCCAGGGAGCCAAGGCGGGAGATCCCGGCGCGGTCGCGGGGCTGGGCGATCTCTATCTCAAGGGCGACGGGGTGCCGCGCGACCCGGTGAAGGCGGAGGCCCTCTACCGCCAGGCGGCCGGCGCCGGCAGCCGCGACGCCGCCCTCGCATTGGGCGATCTCTATGCCAAGGGCGAGACGGTCCGGCGCGACCTCGCCGAGGCGGGGCAATGGTACCGCCAGGCGGCCGAGGCCGGCGACGCCGAAGCGGCCCGGCGTCTCGGCGCTCTCTATCTGGCCGGCGAGGGCGTCGCCCAGAACGATGCGCTGGCGGCCCGCTGGTACGGCACCGCCGCCGAGGCCGGCGACGCCGAGGCGGCCCGCCGCCTGGGCGACCTCCATCTGCGCGGCCGCGGCGTTCCGCGCGACGAGGCCGCGGCCGCGAACTGGTACCGCAGGGCCGCTGAGGCCGGCGACCGGGAGGCGGCCGTGCCTGGCCGATCTCTATCTGCTCGGCGAGGGCGTCGAGCCGACGACGCCGCGGCGGCGGCCTGGTACCGCAAGGCGGCCGAGGCCGGCGATCCCGATGCGGCGGCGGTGCTCGGCGACATGTACGCGGCCGGCCGGGGCGTGGCGCGCGACGCCGCCGCCGCGGCGGCCGTACATCGCCAGGCGGCGGAGGCCGGGATCGTCGACGCGGCCGCCAGCCTCGCCGAGCTCTATGCGCGGGGCGGGGCGTGGCGCGCGACCCGGCGGCGGCGGCGGCGTGGTACCGCGGGCCGCCGAGGGCGGCGACCTCGGCCCGCAGCGCGGCGGCGGCGCTCGGCGACCTCTACGCCAAGGGCGGGGCACTCCGGAGGACGATGCCGAGGCGGCCCGCTGGTACCGCCGGGCGGCCGAGGCCGGCGGACCTCGACGCCGCCGCCAGCCTGGCCGACCTCTATGCCGCCGGGAAGGGCGTCCCCCGCGACGACGCGGCCGCGGCGTCTGGTATCGCAAGGCGGCCGAGGCGGGCGACGGCGAGGCGGCGGCAGCGCTGGGCGAGCTCTACGCCGCCGGCCGCGGCGTGCCGCAGGACGGCGCGGAGGCGGCCCGCTGGTACCGGTTCGCGGTCGGCACCGGCAATACCGAGGCGGCCGCGGGCCTCGGCGACCTCTATGCCGAAGGACTCGGCGTCGAGCGCGATCTCGCCACGGCGCTGATCTGGTACCGCCGGGCCGCGGCCGAGGGCAGCGCCGACGCCGCCGAGGCGCTGGGCGATCTCTATGCCAAGGGCCAGGACGTGCCGCCGGACCCGGCCGAGGCGGCGCGCCGCTACCGCCAGGCGGCCGAGGCCGGCAGCGCGCATGCCGCCGAGGCGCTGGCCGATCTCTATGCCAAAGGCAGCGGGCTGGAGCGGGACCTCGCGGCGGCCGCCCTCTGGTACCGGCGAGCCGCCGAGGGCGGCGTGCGCTCGGCGGCCACCACCCTCGGCGACATGTACGCCGCAGGGCCTCGGCGTCGGGCAGAAACGCGACCAGGCCATCGCCTGGTACGAGAAGGCGGCGCGGGCCGGCGACCTCGATGCCGCCGGCGAGCTCGCCGATCTCTATGCCAAGGGCGCCGATCCGGGCGACGCCGCCCAGGCGGCGACCTGGTACGCCGTGGCGGCCGAGGGCGGCCGGCTCGATGCCGCCATGGCGCTGGCGGATCTCCAGGCCAAGGGCGCGCCCGGCCTGCCGCGCGACGATGCCGCGGCGGCGCGCTGGTACCGGGTGGCGGCCGAAGGCGGCGACGCCGACGCCGCGCTGTCGCTGGCCGATCTCTATGCCGCCGGGCGCGGCGTGCCGCGGGACGACCGCGAGGCGGCCCGCTGGTACCTGGCGGCGGCGCAGGCCGGCGACCGCGACGCGGCGGCGGCGCGGCGACCTCTATGCCGCGGGGCGGGGCGTCGCCCACGACGAGGCGGCGGCGGCGCTCTGGTACCGCCAGGCCGCCGAGGCGGGCGACGGCGACGCGGCGGCGGCGCTGGGCGATCTCTACGCCGCCGGGCGCGGCGTGCCGCAGGACGGGGCCGAGGCGGCGCGCTGGTACCGCTTCGCGGTCGGCACCGGCAGCACCGCGGCGGCGGCCGGCCTGGGCGACCTCTATGCCGAGGGGCAGGGCGTCGAGCGCGACCTCGCGGGCGCGGCGATCTGGTACGGCCGGGCCGCCGCCGAGGGCAGCGCGGACGCCGCCGAGGCGCTGGGCGACCTCTACGCCCGGGGAAGCGGGGTGCCGCAGGACTTGGCCGAGGCGGCGCGCCGCTACCGCCAGGCGGCCGAGGCCGGCAGCGCGCATGCCGCGGAGTCGCTGGCCGATCTCTATGCCCATGGCGGCGGGGGGGAGCCCGACCTGGCGGCGGCGGCGTTGTGGTACCGCAAGGCCGCCGAGGGCGGGGTGCGCACGGCGGCGACCGCGCTCGGCGACATGTACGCGAAGGGTCGGGGGGTCGAGCAGAGCCGCGACCAGGCGATCGCCTGGTACACGAAAGCCGCGGAGGCCGGCGACCTCGACGCCGCCGGCGAGCTGGCCGCGCTCTATGCCGCCGGCGGCGATCCGGGCGACGCCGCCCAGGCGGCGACCTGGTACGGCGTGGCGGCCGAGGGCGGCCGGCTCGATGCCGCCATGGCGCTGGCCGACCTCCAGGCCAAGGGCGCGCCCGGCCTGCCGCGCGACGACGCCGCGGCGGCGCGCTGGTACCGGGTGGCGGCCGAAGGCGGCGACGCCGACGCCGCGCTGTCGCTGGCCGATCTCTATGCCGCCGGGCGCGGCGTGCCGCGGGACGACCGCGAGGCGGCCCGCTGGTACCTGGCGGCGGCGCAGTCCGGCGACCGCAACGCCGCCGCGAGCCTCGGCGACCTCTACCTCGCCGGCAAGGGAGTGGCGCGCGATGCCGCGCAGGCGGTGCGCTTCTACCGTCAGGCGGCGGAGGCGGGCGACATCCCGGCGGCGGCCAGCCTGGGCGACCTCTACCGCAGGGGCGAGGGCGTCGCGACGGACTTCGCTGCCGCCAGCCGCTGGCTGAAGGTGGCGGCCGAGCATGGCGACCGCGACGCCGCGGCGACCCTCGCCGACCTCTATATGAGCGGCGAGGCCGGCGCGCCCGACCCGGGGCAGGCGGCCGGCTGGTATCGCCGTGCCGCGGAGGCCGGCGATGCCGATGCCGCGGCAAGCCTCGGCGATCTCTACATCGCCGGGAACGGCGTCGCGCGCGATGCGGCCGTGGCGGCGCGCTGGTACCGTGTTGCCGCCGACCACGGCAAGGCCGAGGCCGCTGCCGCTCTCGGCGACCTCTATGCCGAGGGCGACGGCGTGGCCAAGGACTATCGCGAGGCCGCAACCTGGTACCGCAAGGCGAGCCTGGGCGGCATCGCGGCGGCGGCGACCAGCCTCGGCGACCTCTATGCCGAGGGCAAGGGCGTGGGCGCCGACCCCGTCGAGGCGCTGCGCTGGTACCGGCGCGGGGCGCAGCTCGGCGACGCCGACGGGCAGGTCGCGCTCGGCGAGGCGCTGGTCGAGGGCCGGGCCATCGCGGCGAACCGGGCCGAGGCCTATATGTGGCTGTCGCTCGGGCTGCAGGGCCTGAAGTCGGGCCCGCGCCGCATCCAGGTGGCCGCCGACCGCGACGAGCTCGAGGATGCGATGAGCTCGATCGAGCTGGCCGAGGCGCGGCGGCTGATCAAGGGCTGGAAGCCGGCCGCACCGTGAGCCGGGGGGCCGCAGCGGAGCGCGCCCGCGTGCTCCACGTCATGGGCTGGCCCTCGGTCCAGTACGGCAGCTTCGAGCGGCATCTCGTGGCGGTGGCCGAGCGCTGCCGCGCCGCCGGCATCGCCAGCCACTTCCTGTTCGCCGCGCCGCCGGCCTCGCCCGATTTCGTCAGGGACTCGCCGGCGCCGATCCACGTGCTGCCCTCGGCGCGGCACCCGGCCGACCCGCGCTTCGCGGCCGGGCTGTGGCGCCTGGTCCGCCGGCTGCGGCCGACCCACCTGCAGGCGCATCAGGGCATCGACGCCTATCACGCCCTGGCGGTCGCCCGCCTGGCCGGGGTGCCCGGCCGGCTGTTCACCAAGCACAACACCCGCTCGGCGCCGGTCACCGCCGCCGCGCGGCTCAGGCATCGCTGGCTCGGCGCGCAGTGCCAGCTCGTCTTCGCCGTCTCGCAGATGGCCTGCGACAGCCTGGTCGAGCTCGGCATCCCGGCCGGCAAGGTGCGGCGGGTCTACCAGGGCGTCGACTGCACCATCTACCGGCCCGATCCGGTGCGCCGCGCCGCGCTCCGCGACAGCCTCGGGATCGGCCCGGCCGACCGCATCCTGATCAGCAGCTCGCATCTGCGGCCCGAGAAGGGGATCGAGGCGCTGCCGGCGCTCACCGCGGCGCTGAGCGTGCCCGGCGGGCGGGTGATGACCCTGGTCCTCGGCGAGGGCGAGCTGCGCCCCGAGATCGAGCGCCGGGCCGCCGCGCTCGGGCTCGGGCCGGACCGCTTCCGGCTGCTCGGGCGGCGGCTCGACGTCGCCGACTGGCTGACCGCGGCTGATCTCTACGTCTTCAACACGACCGGCCGCAAGGAAGGCTTCAGCAGCGTCGTCTGGGAGGCGGTGGCCACCGGCGTGCCGGCGGTGGTGGCCGACGCGATCACCGATTTCGCCGAGGCGTTCGGCGATTCGGTGATGCGGTTCCCGCCAGGCGACGAGGCGGCGCTGCTCGCCGGCTGCCGGGCGGTGCTCGCCGATCCGGCCGGCGCCGCGCGGCGGGCGGAGGCGGCGCGCGGCATCGTGCAGCGCCGCTTCAGCCGCGAGGCCGGCGCCGAGCTCTATCGCGACGCCTATCTCTCCATCGGCACGGCGTGAGCCGGCCCATCCTGGTGCCAATGCAGTCCAGAAGCCCGAGCGAGGCGGCCGCGGCCGCTTCCCAGCACAGCGCCTCCGCGGCGCACCGCGAGCCCGGGCGGCGGAGGGCGGGCGGGGCGCGCCCGTCGCTGCTCGCCCCGCTGCGCAACCCGCTCTATAGATCCCTCTGGATCGCCACCGTGTTCTCCAACTACGGCGTCTGGATCCAGATGGTCGCGGCCGCCTGGCTGATGACCTCGATCGCGCCGACCCCCGACTTCGTCGCCTGGGTGCAGGCGGCGACCGCGCTGCCGCCGCTGCTCTTCACCGTGCTGGGCGGCGTGCTCGCCGACCGCCACGACCATCGGCTGATCTTCCTGATCGGCCAGCTGGCGATGCTGCTGGTGGCGCTGGCGCTGTCGCTGTTCGACGGCATCGGCGTGATGACGCCCTGGCTGCTGCTCGGCCTGACCTTCGCGCTCGACAGCGGCGGCGCGCTGCGCTCGCCGGCCTACCAGGCGACCATGGTCGAGATCCTGCCGCGCGAGCAGCTGCCGCAGGCGGCCGTGCTCGGCGGCATCGGCTGGAACCTGGCGCGCGCCACGGGCCCGGCGCTCGGCGGCCTGATCATCGCGCTGGTCGGCGTGCCCGGCGCGTTCGCCGCCAACGCGCTCTGCAACCTGCACATCGTGCTGGTGCTGGCGCGCTGGCGGGCGCGGGTGCGCAACGCCAAGCCGAAGCCGACCGGCAGCATCCTGGTCGAGCTGATGAGCGGCGTCGCGCATGTCCGCGCCACCCCGGCGATCGGCACGGCGATGCTCTGCTGCTTCGTCTTCGCCGGCTTCGCCAGCGCCCTCTGGTCGCTGCTGGCGCTGGTCGCCAAGCGCCTGGAGGGCGGGCCCTCCACCTACGGCCTGCTGCTCGGCGCGCTCGGCGTCGGCGCGCTGGCCGGCGGCGCGGCGATCGGTCGGCTGCGCCCCTGGCTCGGGCTGCGCGGGTCGTGCGCCGCCGCCACCCTGCTGGTCGCCGCCGGCACGCTCGCCATGGCCACCGCGCCGTCGGTTCTGCTGCTCCTGCCGGCGCTGGCGCTGGCCGGGCTCGGCTGGATGGTGGCGCTCACCATCTACGGGCTGGTGGTGCAGCTCGCCGCCAGCGGTCCCTATCAGGGGCGCATGGCCTCGGTGTTCTACCTCGCGCTGTTCGGCGGCATGTTCGTCGGCAGCTGGGCCTGGGGCCACGTCGCCGCCGGGCCGGGCATCCGCACCGGCCTGCTGATCGCCACCGGCGGGCTGGTCGCCAGCCTGTGGCTCTACCGCCCGCGCGGCATCGCCAGCCGGCTCGCCGATCTCGACCAGGGGTGAGGACCCGCGGCTACGCCCCGCGGAAGCCCGTCAGGTCGAGGCCGGGATCGGCGCCGGCGACGATGGCGGCGACCACCCGGCCCGAGCCGCAGGCGAGCGTCCAGCCGAGATGGCCGTGGCCGGCGTTGATGAAGAGATTGGATATCGGCGTGCGCCCGAGACAGGGCGTGCCCGACGGCGTCACCGGGCGCAGGCCGGCCCAGAAGCGGGCGGTGCGCGGATCGAAGCAGCGGCGGAAGTCGGGGAAGGCGGCGACCACCTTGTCGATGATCGCCTGGCAGCGCACCCGGCTCGGCGTCGTGTCGTAGCCGGTGATCTCGGCCGAGCCGGAGACGCGCAGCCGGTCGCCGATCGGCACCAGGCCGTAGAGCCCGCTGTCGTCGATCACCGGCGTGCGCAGCGCGCCCGGCCAGCCGGCCGACTTCACCGTGATCGAGACGCCCTTGACCGGATAGATCGCCGGCCGCAGCCCGACCTGGCGCAGCAGCAGCGGGGTGAAGCTGCCCATCGCCGCCACGACGTTGTCGGCCGGCACCCGGCCGGCATCGGTGATCACCGCGCCGACCCGTCCGTCCACCATCTCCAGCCCGCGCACCGTGGTGCCGTAGCGGAAGGCGACGCCGTGCCTCGCCGCCGACCAGGCGGCCAGCCCCTGGGTGAACTTGTTGCAGTCGCCGACCTCGTCCCGGGCGAAGTAGAGCGCCCCGGCCAGCGTCTTCTCGGTGCTGGCCAGCGCCGGGTCGATGGCGACGCAGCGGGCCGGGTCGACGACCTCGAACTGCAGCCCGTGCCGCTCCAGGTGGCGGCAGGATGCGGCGGCGGCGTCGAGCGACGGCCGGCTGCGATAGATCTTCAGCACGCCGCGGGTGCCGAGGTCGTAGGCGATGCCGGTCTCGGCGCGCAGCTCCTGCAGGGTGGCGAGGCTGAGCAGCGCCAGCCGCAGGTTGGCCTCGGCGTTGCGGCGGAAGCGCTCCGGCGTGCAGTTGCGGGCGAAGGCGAGGCCCCAGCGCCACATATGCGGGATGGCGCCGTAGCGCAGCAGCAGCGGCGCGTTCTCCTGGCCGAGCCAGCCGATGATCTTGCGCGGCATGCCGGGCTGCGACCAGGGCTCGACCTCGCTGGCATGGATGACGCCGCCATTGCCCCAGCTGGTCTCGAGCGCCGCCTCGGGCTGGCGCTCGATCACCGTGACCTCGTGGCCGTGCCGGGCCGCGAGGTGGAAGGCGGTGGCCGTGCCGACGGCGCCCGCGCCCAGGACGACGGTGCGCATCGCGGCTACGACGCCGCCGTCAGCCGGGCCACGCCGTAGGGCGCGAGCGTCAGCGCGCCGGCGGCCCGGCCGGTGGCGCGGCCGAGCAGGCCGGGATCGCGGGTCGCCGCCTCGAAGCTCGTCTCGTCGAGCGTCGCGACCGCGGCGGCGCCGAGCCCGGAGAGCGCGACCTGCTGCGGCTCCGCCGTCAGGTTGGCGAGCCACAGCTCGGTGGCGCCGCCGCTGCGGCAGGCGACCGCCTGGATCCGGGTCGGATCGGCGGAGCGCGCCGCCACCACCGGCGCCCCGGCCATCGCGGCGAACCCCGCCAGCACGTGGAAGGCGGGATAGAGCGTGCCGTCCGCCGCGCCCTCCCAGCCGGGCTGGGGGTGGTCCTGCCTGAGATGGACGATGCCGAAGGCGCCCGCCGGGGCGAACAGGGTGACGCCGTCGACGCCGCCGCGGGTCGTCTCGGCGAGGTAGCCGGCCGCCCAGGCGGCGCCGAACAGCCCGCGCTGCCGCGGCTCGACCTCGGCCATGGTGACCCGGCCGTTGCCGGGGTTGGGCGTGGTCGCGGCGCCGTAGGGGTTGAAGGGCATGCCCATGTTGGCGGGGCCGATTCGATAGCCCTTGTTGCCGATGAAGGCGCGGGTCGAGCGGATGACGTGCGGCAGCGCCTCCAGCGTCTCCATCACCGAGCGGTCGTCGGCGGCGTGGATCAGCGCGCCGGTGGCGTGCATGACGTAGTCGAGCTCGGCGGCCGAGGGCCGGATGCGGTTGAGCTCGGTGAAGTAGCTGAACATGCCGCCGCCGATCGTCACGCCGGGGAAGGCGGCGCGCGCCGCGCCGCAGATCTCGGCGAAGGTCGGGGTCTCCGGCCGCGGCACGCCGGGCGGGTAGGAGTTGAGGTCGGTGGCGGCGCTGACCGCGACGGCGCGCGGGAACAGCCCGGCCGCGGCGGTGGCGGCGGCGACCCCGGCGAGCTCGGCGGCGGGGTCCTGCCCCGGCACCACCACCTCGAGGATGACCTGCGCGGCCAGCCGGCGGGCCAGCTCGCGATAGGCGGCCAGCGTCGCGGCGGTGTCCCCGCTGCGCGGGTCGAGCCGGCAGTTGAGCAGCTGGACGCCGGCCTGCCGCACCGTGCCGGCGGCGGCCAGCGCCTGCTTCGTCCATTCCGGCCGGACGCCCAGCCCGATCTCCGGCATGCGGCCGCCGGTGGCGCCGCCGAGCTCGACCGCGACGCTGGCCGGGCGCGGCACCGGCCTCATGGCGGCGACCGACGGGCTGAAGCTCAGCCGGATCGCCTGGCGCACCTCGCCGCCGCCCGGGATGGTGTAGGGCCAGCCGCGCGACAGCGGCCGGACATAGGTCTTGTAGGAGGCGTCGGTCCAGTTGCGGTGGTCCTCGCACTCCCAGGCGTCGCCCTCCATGCGGCAGGTCATGCGCACGCCGGGCAGCGGCTCGTGGGTCATCGCCGCGACCTCGAAGAAGCACTGGGCGGCGCTGATCAGCTCGGGGAAGCGGCTGGGCTCCCGGCTGCCGTCGACATGCTCGATCTCGACCGGCCGGCCGACCGCGCTGTCGAGCGGATGCAGCACGATGAATCCGGTGCGGTTGGTGGCGAAGTCGGCCTTGGGCCGGGCCACCGCCTCGTAGGCGATGGAGCCGTCGGCGCCGCCGGTGATCTCGGCCTGCCAGGGCAGCTCGCCGCCGGCGGTGCGGCTGACCGCGTCGAAGGTGACGCGGAAGCCGCCGCGCTCGCGCTCGATGCGCAGGTTCGAGAGCTCCGGCACGGCGGTCGACCAGTTGTGGTCGCGCACCGTGAAGGAGATGCCGCGCATCACCTCGACGCCGCCGAGGCGGACGCCGCGCAGCGCCCCGTTCTCGAGATCGACGGTGACCGGGCCGGCGGCCAGCTCGACCGTCTCCGGCACCGGCTCGGTGGTGCCGAACAGCTTCAGCGCTCGTTCCATCAGCGTCCCCTCCCTGTCTTGCCGGCGCGCTGCGCCCGGCGCCGCGCCGGCGGCGCCCGGCGCTCCGCCTCCAGGCGCTGCGCCACCTCGTGCGTGACGCGCCGCATTATATCCTGCTGCACGCGCTTGGCTGCTGCGTAGAGCTCGGAGATCAGCTTGAGGTGGTCGCTCATCACCCGCGCGGCCCGCTCCGGGTCGCGCGCCGCCACCGCCTCGTAGATCGCGGTGTGGTCGCGCACCGAGAGCAGGTCGGCGTCCGGCATGTGGATGGTCGTGGTGCGCTGGTCGGTCAGCCACTCGACCATCGCCTGGTGGATCGCCGGGAAGATCGGGTTCCGCGGGATCAGCGCCAGCTGGTAGTGGAAGGCGACGTCGGTGCGCACGAAGGCCTCGAGGTTGCCGGCGGCCGCGGTGTTGGCGTCGAGCGCCCGCTTCAGGGCGGCGAGGTCGGCGGCGGTGGCGTGCTCGGCGGCATGGCGCGCCAGCCCGACCTCGAAGAAGGCGCGTGCCTGCTCCATGTTGCGCTGCCCGTCCTCGGCCGACAGGAAGTGGCGGGCGAGCCCGTCGAACCGGCTCAGCACGAAGCTCGGGCTCGGGCTGACGACGCGCGCCCGGGCGCCGTTGCTGATCTCGACCATGCCGCTCTGCTGCAGGCAGAACAGCGCCTCGCGGATCGACGGCCGGCCGACCCCGAAGCGCGCCATCAGCGCCCGCTCGGAGGGCAGCGTCTCGCCGACCGGCACCTCGCCGGAGCGGATCATCGCCTCCAGCCGCTCGGCGACCTCGTGGAAGCGCTTGCGGCGGGCGGCCGGGAGCTCGGGCAGCGCCGTCATCCGCGGTACCGGGTGAGGCGCAGCGCGACCAGGGTCGAGCCGACCGACATCAGGATCAGCATGGTGCCGACCGCGTTGATCATCGGCGAGACGTTGGTCCTGAGGAAGCTCCAGACCAGGATCGGCAGCGTGTTGCCGCCGCCGATGGTGAAGGAGCTGAGGATGAAGTCGTCGATCGACAGCGCGGTCGCCATCAGCGCGGCGCCGATCACCACCGGCTGGATGATCGGCAGGGTGACGGTGACGAAGGCACGGGCCGGCGAGGCGCCGAGGTCGCGCGCGCTCTCGACCACGCGCTGGTCGAAGGTCTGCATCCGGGCATAGACGACGATGACGACGAAGGGCAGCGCGAAGAGCAGGTGGCTGAGGATCACCGTGCCGAGCCCGAGCGGCACGCCGAGGAAGACGAAGAACACCAGCAGCGCGATGGCGAGGAACAGCGGCGGCAGCATCAGCGGCAGGCAGAGGACGGCGATCGCCGCCTGCGCCTCGCGCGGCGGCAGCCGGGCGAAGCCGAGCGCCGCCATGGTGCCGACGGTGGCCGACAGGATGCCGACGCTGCCGCCGATGATCAGGCTGTTCTCGAGGGCGTCGAGGAAGGCGGGGTGGGCGACCATCTCGGCCCACCAGTGCAGGGTGAGGCCGGTGACCGGGAAGTTGGCGATCGGCCGGTCGCTGAAGGCGAACAGCACGACCAGCGCCAGCGGCGCCAGCAGGTATGCCGCGAACAGCACCGCCACCACCCGCCAGAAGAGCGGCAGCAGCTGCCTCATTGCCGGCCGACCAGCGCCAGCGCGCGGGCGAGCAGCAGCAGCACGACCAGCGCGATGGCGAGGATGGTGAAGGACATCGCCGAGCCGAGCGGCCAGTTGGCGACGGTGCCGAACTGCAGCTGGATCATCTGGCCGAACATCGCCATCGTGCCGCCGACCAGCCGCGGCGTGACGTAGTCGCCGACGCAGACCAGGAAGGCGAGCGCGAAGCCCGCCACCAGCCCGACCCGCGAGCGCGGCACGATGACGTCGCGGAAGATCCGCCCCGGCCGCGCGCCGAGGTCGCGCGCCGAGTCGATCTCGGCGTCGGTGATGCCGCGCATCGAGCCGTAGATCGGCAGGATGGCGAAGGGCAGCAGGAAGTGGGTCAGCGTCAGGATCACCGCGAAGGGGCTGTAGAGCAGCGCCGAGATCGGGTGGTCGATCAGCCCCAGCCCCTGCAGCGCGCTGTTGATCACCCCGTCCTCGCCGAGCAGCGTCTTCCAGGCGTAGATCTTCATCAGGTAGCCGCCGAACAGCGTGATCAGCGCGATGAACAGCAGCGCCGGCCCCCAGCGCCCGGCCTTGAAGCGGATCAGCCAGGCATAGAGCAGCCCGAGCAGGGTGGCGGTGAGCGCGATGGCGAAGGCGATGGCCAGCGTCGAGAGCGCCGAGTTCCAGTAGGTGCCGGCGGTCCTGGCGTAGTTGGCCGCGGTGAAGTTGGGGACCGGGCGGAACAGCTTCACGGTCCAGAAGCTCATGACGAAGAAGTAGACGGTGGCGGCGACGAACAGCGCCGCGTAGATGAGCGCCGCCGGGGCGACCAGCAGATAGGACTGGCGTCTCATCATCCCCTCGCCCGCGGCGCCGGCGAGGGCGGGGCCCGTCGCGTGAGCGACGGGAGGGTGAGGGCGGAGCACGCGTCGCGACCCTCACCCCGGCCCTCTCCCGCGAGCGGGAGAGGGCGCGAGGCGGCGGCAGCCGTCATCAGGCGGCGAGCACCTCCTGCCAGGCGGCGATCCACTCCGGCCAGGCGGCGTAGTCGCCGCCGGGCTCGAGCGGCGCCATCGGGAAGAAGGTGCACTTCTTCTGGAAGTCCGCGATGTTCTGGTAGGGATACATGGTGGCGACGTTGGCGGGCAGCGCCTTGATCGCCTCCTCGGTGATGACCGCGTAGTTGTTCCGGGTGAGGTCGATCTGCGCCGGCACGGTCAGCATGTGGTTGGCCATGGCGTGCGCCAGCTGCGGGTGCGGCGCCTGCTTGGGGATGACGTAGCTGTCGATGAAGGCGAAGCAGCCCTCCTTCGGGTAGGTGTAGGCGGTCTTCTTCTTCGGCATCACCACGGCGGTCAGCCACTCGGCGCCGCCGAGCGTCATCACCACCTCGCCGCGGGCCATCGCGTCGCCGCCCTCGCCGTAGCTGGCGAAGATCGCCCGGGCATGCTCCTTCTTCAGCTTGATCAGGTACTTCTTCACCTCCTCGAGCTGCGCCTTGGTGAGCAGCGAGGCGACCTTGGCGCCCGACACCATGATGGACGCGGTCAGCATCATGCCGACGGCGTCGTCGAACATGGCGATCTTGCCCTTGTATTCCGGCTTCTCGAGGTCGAACCAGGAGGTCGGCGTCAGCACCGCCGGGTCGTAGTTCATCGGGCCGCCGCCCCAGGTGATCGGCACCGACCAGTGCACGCCGTCCTTGAACAGGTTGGCATCGTCGCGGAAGACCGGCAGCACCTTGGGCAGGTTCGGCACCTGCGCGGTGTCGATCGGCTGGATCAGCCCGGCCTCGCGCAGCTGCGGCACGTAGCCCATGTAGGGCGTCACGATGTCGAGCGGCGCGCCGGCCGACAGCTTGGTGACGATCTCGTCGTTGCTGCCGAGGTAGGTGGCGGCGAGCTGGATGTCGTTCTTCTTGAGGAAGTCCTCGGTGGCGAGCGGCTCGTCATAGCCCTGCCAGCCCAGCCAGTTCACCGCGGTGGCGGCGCGGGCGCGGGCGAGCGGGGCGGCGGCCAGCGCGGCGCCGGCGACCGCCGCCGTGCCGAGGCGCAGGAACTCGCGGCGCGAGGCCGCCGGGAGCGAGCTGACGCGGAAGAGATCGGCCTTGGGCATGAACTTGCCTCCTGTCACGTCGAGGGGCGGGCTGCTGGTCCCGGTTGCCCGCGCCGCCGGCGGGGTTCGCCGGCCCGCGGGGAGGCGCCTAGCTCATCGCGGGGTCCGCCGCGAGTCAACAGCTTTTCGGGTTTGAACCTGTCACTGCACCGGCGCTATGCTCGGCGAACGGCAGGGGAGGCAGGGCCATGTCCCTTCGGCTCGCGGGCAAGATCGCGATCGTCATCGGCGCGGCGCGCGGCATCGGCAGCGGCGTCGTCGAGGTGTTCCTCGAGGAGGGCGCCCGCGTCGTGCTGGTCGACATCGAGGAGGAGCTGGGCCGCGCCACCGCCGCGGCGCTCGCCGGCAAGGGCGAGGTCGTCTTCCACGAGGCCGACATGGCGAGCCGCGCCGACATGCAGGCGATGGCCGCCGCGGTGCTGGCGCGGCACGGCCGCATCGACGTGCTCTGCCAGGTCGCCGGCATCTATCCCGACCACGTCATCGAGGAGATCGCCGAGGCCGAGTGGGACCGCGTGCTGGCGGTCAACCTCAAGGGCCCGTTCCTCGCCATCCAGGCCTGCCTGCCGGCGATGAAGGCGCAGCGCTACGGCCGCGTCGTGCTGACCAGCTCGATCACCGGGCCGCGCGTCGCCTTCCCCGGCCATGCCCACTACGCCTCGAGCAAGGCGGGGATGATCGGCCTGATCCGCTCCGCGGCGCTCGAGGCGGCGCCCTGGGGCATCACCGTCAACGGCGTGGAGCCGGGCAATGTCGAGACCGAGAACCTGCGGCGCGAGAGAGGGCCGGCGCACATGGCGATGATGGCCCGCGCCGTGCCGCTCGGCCGGCTCGCCACGCCGCGCGAGGTCGGCCAGGCCTGCGCCTTCCTCGCCTCCGACCATGCCGCCTACATCACCGGCCAGACGATCCTGCTCGATGGCGGGCAGATCCTGCCCGAGGCCAAGGTCTGAGCGATGGCCGGGCTCGGACCGAACGAAGGGCTGGTCGGCGCTGCGGATGCGCGCCGCCGGCTTTCCACCCCGGCGCTGCTGGTGGATCTCGACGCGCTCGAGGCCAACATCGCCGCCATGGCGGCGCGCGCCGCCGCGGCCGGCGTGGCGCTGCGGCCGCACGTCAAGGCGCACAAATGCACGGCGGTGGCGCGGCGCCAGCTCGCCGCCGGCGCGGTCGGCCTGTCCTGCGCCACGCTGGGCGAGGCCGAGGCGATGGCCGGCGCCGGGCTGCCCGGCCTGCTGGTCACCTCGCCGGTGACCAGCCCGCCGATGCTGGGCCGGCTCGGCGCGCTGCTCGCCGGCGGCGCCGACCTCATGGTGGTGGCCGACCATCCGGCCAACGTCGCGGCGCTGGCGGCGCTGGCCGCGGGCGCCGGGCGCCGGCTGCGGATCCTGGTCGATCTCGATGTCGGGCAGCGGCGCACCGGCTGCGCCAGCGTCGAGGACGCGGCGGCGCTGGCCGCCGCCGTCGCGGCCTCGCCGACTCTCGAGTTCGCCGGCATCCAGGCCTATTACGGCCATCTGCAGCAGGTGCCGGCGGTGGCCGACCGGCGCGCGGCGGTGGCCGAGCAGACGGCGCGCATCCGGGCGCTGGCGGCGGCGCTGGCCGCCGCCGGGCGCGCGCCCGGCATCGTCAGCGGCGGCGGCACCGGCACGGCGCTCATCGACATGGGCGAGGGCGTCTTCACCGAGCTGCAGCCGGGCTCCTATCTCTTCCTCGACAGCTGCTACGGCCCGCTCGCCATGGGCGAGGCGGCCTCGCCCTTCCGCCCGTCGCTCTTCGTCGCCGCCGCCATCGTCACCGCCAACCGCCCGGGGCTCGCCATCTGCAACGCGGGCCTGAAGGCGCTCGCCACGGACAGCGGCCGCCCCGTGCCGGTGCGCGGCGCGCCGGCCGGCGCCACCTACCGCTTCATGGGCGACGAGCATGGCGCGATCGAGTTTGCCGCCGACGCGGCGGATGCGCCGGCGCTGGGTGCCACGATCGAGCTGCTGGCCTCGCACTGCGATCCCACCGTCAACCTCCATGATCGCTTCCACGCGGTGCGCGGCGACCGGCTGGTCGAGATCTGGCCGATCGAGGCGCGCGGCCGCTGACCCGCCGGAGCCCCGCATGACCGAGCGACCCCGCAAGCAGGCCTTCCCCGGCGCGCCGCAGGTGCCGATCTCGCGCGCCGTGCGGGCCGGCGACTTCGTCTTCACCTCGGCCTATGGCGGCCACATCTTCGACCCGAAGGACGTCACCTTCGATGCCGACGGCAACGTGCTGGCCGACGGCAGCGGCCGCGAGGGCGCCAGCCTCGCCGAGCAGGTCCATGCCTGCTTCGGCATGATCCGGGATGCGCTGGCGGTGGCCGGCTGCACGCTCGACGACGTCGTCGACTGCCAGTGCTGGCTCGCCGACCGGCGCGACTTCGTCGCCTTCAACGAGATCTACCGGCAGTACTTCACCGCCGACCCGCCGACCCGCTCGGTGTTCCGGGCCGACTTCATGTTCGCCTGCAAGGTCGAGCTCAAGGTGGTGGCGTGGAAGCCGGTGGCGCCGTCATGATCGCGGTGCCGCGCGACTGCGCCGTCACCACGCTCGCCGCCGGCCGGCTGTCGGCCGGCATCGCGCCCGGCTGCGGCGCGCGCCTCGCCTTCCTGCAGCTGCGCCGCGGCGACGAGACCATCGACCTGCTGCGCCCGGCGAGCCCCGAGGCGCTCGCCGCCGGCGAGGCCTATGGCAGCTCGGGCTTTCCCCTGGTGCCCTATTCCGGGCCGATCTTCGGCGGCGGCTTCCACTGGGCCGGCAGCTTCCACCCGCTCGCCCGCAACTATCCCGGCGAGCCGGTCGCCACCCACGGCGAGGGCTGGATTTCGCCCTGGTCGGTGGAGACCGCGACGGTCGACCGGCTCACCCTGCGCCTCGACCACCGGCCGGCCCCGGGCCGCTTCCCCTTCGCCTACCGGGCGCTGCTCGACTACAGCCTCGACGAGGCCGGCCTCGAGGTCGCCCTGACGCTGGTCAACCGCGACTGGCGGCCGATGCCCGCGGGCTTCGGCTTCCACCCCTATTTCCCACGCCGGCCGGCGACGCGCCTGACCTTCGACGCCACCGGCCTGTGGCCGCCCGACGCGCCCGAGGCGGTCGGGCTGCCCTGCGGCCCGCTGCCGCCGGCGCTCGACTTCGCCCGCGGCCAGCCGGCCGACGAGACACTGATCGACCGCTGCTTCGAGGGCTGGGACGGCCGGGCGCTGATCGAGCAGCCCGACCAGGGCATCGCCGTCGAGCTCACCGCCGATGCCGCCTTCGGCAAGCTGCAGATCTACAGCGCCTGGGACTACCCCTATATCTGCGTCGAGCCGGTCTCCAACGCCAATGACGGCTTCAACCGCCTGGCCGCCGGCGTGCCCTGCCACGGCGTCGTGGCGCTCGACCCCGGCCGCAGGCTCGCCGGCCGCTTCCGCATCGCGCTGGCCGCGGGCTGAGGGCGCGCCCGGGCCGACGCCGGCCCGGCCTCGACGCGGGTGACGCGCCGCGTTCGCCGCGCGCGGCACCGTTCAATTGTGCTGCACGCGGCTTGAGGCCCCGCTAGTATCAGGCATGGGCTCGCGGGGGCAGGGCGGTCGGGCGCGGTGCGCGGGGTGGGTGCCGAAGCTCGGTCGGCTCGGCGCCATCCTGGCGCTGGCGGTGCAGCTGCTGCTGCCCGCGATGGCAGTATCCCCGGCGTCGGCGCCGGCCCCGGCAGTGCTGGCGCAGGCGGCGGCTCTTTGGGGCGACGGATCGCTTTGCCTGATCGGCCAGGGGCGCCGGAGCGATGGCGGGCCGGCGCCTCTCGCGCATCACGATGCCTGTGCGGCCTGCTGCATGCTGCACCAGGCGGCGGCGCTGCCGCCGCCAGCGGATGGGCCGCGACTCGCGCCGCGGTTGCCGGTCGCGATCGCCTACCTCGCCGTCGCGCACGACGCCGTCCGGCCGCGCCCGACCTCTCCCGCCCAGCCGCGCGCCCCACCTGCCGGGTTGATCGAAGCGGCCTGAGCCGGGCGTCGTCGTCGACGCCGTCCCTCATGCAATGAGCCGTTCCGGGCCTGCGGGCTCGGACGCCATGATCGCGGCTTTGCCATGACCGAACCGAGGCTGGCGGCCGTCGTCCGGCGACCGCCGCGGCGGCGTGCCCTGGTGCCTGGACAGCGCTCCGGCCGGCACCGGCGATGATCGCCGATCTGCATGTCTGCACCGGCTGCAGGGACCGCGACCGCGGACGCCGCAAGGCTGGCCTCGGCGGCGGGCCGGTCCTGCTGGCCGCGGTGCGGGCGGAGATCGGCCGCCGGCTGCCGGAGGCCGGCATCGAGGTGGTGGGCCATGACTGCCTCGGAGCCTGCCTTCGCCGCGGCCGGGCCTCGATCGCCGGCCCCGGGCGCTGGAGCTGGCTGTTCGCCGGTCTCGATGCGGACACCGACGTCCCGGCGCTCTGCGATTTCACCCGGCGCTGGCTGGCCGCGCCGGACGGGCTCGTCGCCAAGGCCGATCGGGGCGCCACCCTGCGTCCGAAGATCCTGGGCCGCGTACCGCCGCTGCGAGCGCCGGGCCCGGACGCCCGAACCCATCCAATGCACCCCCCATCCAAGGAAGAGAGAGAACCATGATCACGACCAAGATGAGCCGCCGCCGCCTGCTCGGCGCCGGCGCCGCCGCGCTCTGCACGCCGATGCTCGTTCGCCGCGCCATGGCCGATGTCCCGGCGCTGCGCGTCGCCTTCGGCAAGGACCGCTACAACATGGACGACAAGAACTTCACCTTCACCTTGCGGGGCCCGTCTACCGGCATTGCGGAGGGTGTGGTGGCGCCCGGCGGCGACTACTTTCCGGTCCCCAACCTCTTCGTCCGCTGGACGGTCGCCGATGGTCTCTACCGGGCGGACATCCGCCCGGGGGTCACCTTCCACGACGGCACTCCCCTCGATGCCGCCGCGATGGTCAAGAGCCTCGCCTACGTCACCCAGAGCTTCATCGGCCTCGACCAGGCCAGCGTCAAGGCGACCGGTCCGATGTCCCTGGAGTTTCGTTCCAAGAGCGGCAGCCTGCTGATGATCGAGAACATGGCCCATCGCATGGGCGCGATCTTCGACACGGCAGTCGACCGCAAGGTCCGCCCGACCGGGACCGGGCCGTACAAGTTCGTCCGCTACGAGCCTCAGGTCTCGATCGAGGTCGAGCGCAACGAGGCCTATTGGGGCAGCAAGCCGCGGAACCAGCGGGTGCTGTACCGCTTCGTTCCGGATTCGCAGGCGCGGCTCATCGCGCTGCTCAAGGGCGAGATCGACATCATCGGCGAGGCCGATCCGCAGCTGCTGCTCTCGCTGCCGCCTGACGGCAAGTACGAGGTGCACACCTCCCGGCCGGTGCAGTACGTCGCCCTGCTCGTCAACATCCACGGCGAGGCGCCCTTCGCCAAGCTGCAGGACCGGCGGCTGCGCGAGGCCATCGCCTATGCCATCGACCGGGAGGCGATCGCCCGGGTGATGTTCCTCGGCAAGGGCGTGCCGGCGAAGGGAATCCTCCCGGGCTGGATGTTCGGCCTGGGCGACGACAGCGTGACCGGCTTCGGCTACGACCGCGCCAAGGCGGAGAGCCTGCTCGATCAGGCGGGCTGGACGCGCAGCGGCGACGGCACCCGGCAGAAGGGCGGCGAGGCACTGCGGATCCGCCTGGTGGCCGCCTATCCCTATGTGTCCTGGGTCAAGCCGATGCCGGAGATGCTGCAGCAGATGCTGAAGGCGGTGGGCATCGACGTCGAGCTCGTGGAAACCGACGATGATGGCGTCTACTACGACCAGTACATGAAGCGTGGCCAGGCCGACCTCTTCATGGAGATTGCCTCGAACAACAACAGCGATCCCACCTATCTCCTCTACAACCTCTATCATTCTCGGAGCGCCTGGCTCGATGACGGCTACAAGTACACGGTGGTCGGACCGGAGTTCGACCGGGCCCTGGACAGGGCGCGGGCGACGACCGACAGGGCGGTGATCGTGGCGGAGGTCCGTAAGGCGCATCGGCTGCTCATCGACGAGGTGATCGCCACCATCCCGATCCTGATGACCCCCAACTTCGCGGTATCGCGACCCGGAATCACGGTCCCGATGTTCGAGCACAGGGACTACATCCCGTGGGGTGACGCGGTGCTCGCCTGAGGGAGGACGGCCTCGGGCGCTTCGTCGCCCGAGGCCGATCCGCTGTCGCAAGACCGGCATCCATGCTGCAACTCATCGCCCGGCGCCTGGCGCTGCTTCCGGTGACGCTCCTCGGGCTGGCGCTGTTCGCCTTCCTGGTCATCAACCTCGCTCCGGGCGATCCGGTGACGATGGAGTTGCGGCGGATGGGCGTCGAGTACAGCGCGGCGAGCATCGATGAGCTGCGCCGGGAGCACGGCCTGGACCGGCCGCTCCCGGTGCGCTTCGTGGCCTGGACGGGCCGCGCCCTGGCGCTCGACTTCGGCCGCTCCTTCACCTCCGGGCGAGCAGTCTCGCAGGAGATCGTGCGGGCCCTCGGGCGCACCCTCTGCCTGGCGCTCGCCGCCTTCGTTCTCGGGCTGGCCGTGGCGCTCGCCCTCGGCCTGGCGGCCGCCCTAGGCGGACGGCTGGCCGATGCAGCGGGCCGCGGTGCCGCCATCCTGCTGAGCGCTCTCCCGAGCTACTGGCTCGCGCTGCTGCTCCTGTATGTCTTCTCGCTGCGGCTCGGCTGGACCAAGGTGATCGGCGACGGCCGGCCCGACGACGTCGTGCTGCCGGCGCTGACCCTGGCCCTGCTCCTCGGCGCCACCCAGGCGCGCGTCGTGCAGGAGCGCGTGCTCCAGGTCATGGCCGAGCCCCACATCCGCTTCGCATTGATCAAGGGCATGCCGCGCGGCCTCATCGTCCGCCGCCACGTGCTGAAGAACGCGCTCCTGCCGCTGATCAACCTCGGCGGCACCGCCTTTGGATATCTGCTCGGTGGCTCGGTCGTGGTGGAGACGATCTTCGGCTGGCCCGGGCTCGGCAACCTCGTGATCAAGGCGATCGGCGATCGCGACTTCCCGATGCTGCAGGCCTACCTCGTTCTCGTCGGCGTCACCTACCTGATGGTCAGCTTCGCCGCCGACATCCTGGCGATCCTGCTGGATGCGCGGCTGCGCCGCGGGCTCGAGCGCCGTGACGCCTGAGCTTCGGGTCGGGTCCCGGCCGGCGCAATGGCGTCCGGGCGGGCTGCCCCTGATCGCAGGCTTCGGCCTTCTCGCCGCGCTCGCCGCGCTTGCGATCCTCGGGCCCGTCCTGGCGCCCCACGATCCCGAGGCGATGGATCTCGCGCGCCGTCTGGCGCCACCCGGCGGCGCCTATCCGCTCGGGACCGATCAGCTCGGGCGGTGCGTTCTCTCGCGCCTGCTCTTCGCCGCCCGCATCTCGCTCGGCTGGACCCTGCTCAGCGTCGCTGTCATCGCCGCGCTCGGGACGCTGGTGGGGCTGATCGCCGTGACCGCCAGGGGCTGGGTCGACCACCTGCTGATGCGGATCGTCGACGTCTTCCTCGCCTGCCCGACGCTGGTCCTCTGCCTTGCCATCGTCGGCTTCCTCGGGCCTTCGCTGGCCGCCGCCATCGGCGGCGTGATCCTCGCCTGGTGGGCCGGCTATGCACGCTTCGTGCGCGGTGTCGCCGCCGGGGCGATGGAGCAGGACTACGTCGCGGCTTCGCGCCTGGTCGGCACGCCGGGCTGGCGCATCCTGCTCCGGCATGTCCTGCCGCAGATCGCCGCGCCGCTCATGGTGCTGGTCAGCCTCGATTTCGGCGGCGTGCTGCTGGCGCTGTCGACGCTCGGCTTCCTCGGTATCGGCGTGCAGCCGCCGACGCCGGAATGGGGAGCCATGCTGGCCGAGGCGCGCCACTACATCCTTCAGGCGCCGCACCTTCTCTGGGTGCCCGGTGCCGCCACCGCGATCTCCGTCCTGGCCTGCAACCTGGTCGGCGACGGCCTGCGCGACCGCCTCGGCCTGCACGGGACGAGGCCGCAGTGAGCCTGATGGAGATCGACGCGCTCTGCGTGACGGCGGCCGGGGGAGCCACGCTGGTCGACCGCCTTTCCCTCGCCCTCGAGGCGGGACGCCCGCTTGGCCTGGTCGGGCCGAGCGGCTGCGGCAAGACCATGACGGTTGCTGCGATCCTCGGCCTGCCGCCACCGGGGGTGCGCGTCACCGGCGGCAGCATCCGGCTTGCCGGCCGGCCGCGACCGCGGCTCGGGCGCGACATCTTCGCGATCCCGCAGGATGCCGGCGGCGCGCTCGATCCGACGATGATCTGCCTCGATCAGGTGGCAGAGATCTACCGGGTGCACGAGAAGCTCGGGCGCGATGCTGCCAGAGTTGCGGCACGCGATGTCCTGGCGCAGGTCGGCCTCGACGCCGGCAGCGCGCGCCGCTATCCGGCCGAGCTCTCCGGCGGCATGCGCCAGCGCGTCACGATTGCCATGGCGCTGGCGCTGCGGCCGCTGGTCCTGGTGGCCGACGAGCCGACCACGGGTCTCGACACGCTCGTCCAGCGCTCGATACTCGACCTGATGGAGCGCCATGCCGGAGCGCTCGGCCAGGGCCTGCTGCTCATCAGCCACGATCTGCGGGTGGTGACGCGGCTGTGCCCGGAGGTCGCCGTGATGGCGCAGGGCCGCATCGTCGATTGCCTGCCGGCGTCCCGGCTCGCCGCTGAGGCGACCAGCGTCCACACCCGGGCGCTTCTCGCCGCCCATCATCGCCTCTCCGGAGCCGCCCGTGCTCGAGGCGCTTGACCTGCACCGCCGCTATCGGCACCGCCGCGTCCACGCGCTGGGCGGCGTCAGCCTGGCAGTGCGCAAGGGCGGGCGCCTCGGCATCGTCGGTCCGAGCGGCTCGGGCAAGTCGACGCTGGCGCGCTGCCTGGTCGGCCTGGAGCGGCCCGATGCGGGGGAGATCCGGCTCGACGGCCGGCGCCTGGGTCGGCGAGGCGCCGAGCCGCGGCGGCACTGGGTCCGGCGCGTGCAGATGATCTGGCAGGAGCCGCGCGCCGCCCTGTCGCCGTTCGTCGATGTCGGGACCACGATCGGAGAGCCGCTGGAGAACTTCGCCACCGTTTCCCGCGCCGAGCGTGCCGACCGCGTGGCGGCGCTCATGGAGGCGGTCGGGCTTTCGCCGGGCCTCATGGTTCGACGTCCGGCCGGCTTGAGCGGCGGCCAGTGCCAGCGCGTGGTCATCGCCCGCGCCCTGGCGGCCACCCCGGACTATCTCGTCTGCGACGAGCCGCTCTCCGCGCTCGACTGCACGACCCAGGCCCAGATCCTCGATCTCCTCGATCGCCTCACCGCCGAGCTCGGGCTGGCGGTCATCCTCATCAGCCACGATCTGGCCGTGCTCCGCGGCTTCGTCGAGGAGGTGGCCGTCCTGGCCGATGGCCGGATCGTCGAGCGGGGCCCGGCGGCCATCCTGGACCACCCGCAGCATCCGGTGACCCGGGCCCTCAAGGCCGCCGAGCTCGTTCCGGAACTCGGTCCGCCGGCAACCGGCACGAACCCGCCTCGGCCCGCGGGTTGACCGGGATGCAACGGCGGGGGCGCCGCGCGGTCCGATCGATCGCCTCGACGACCATGCGATGGAGCGCGTGCGGCAGATCATGCCCCATGCCGTCCACCAGCATGAGCTCCGCGTCCGGGATCGAGGCGGCGGTATCCTCGCCACAGGCGGGCAGGATCAATGGATCCTCCGTCCCATGCACGACGAGCGTGGGCGCGGCGATGGTCGCCAGCCTGGAGCGACGGTCCCCGGTCACGGCCATCGCGGCAATCTGCCGGGCCGCGCCGCCCGGATCGTGGGCGCGCCGGATCTCCTGCAGGACGAGGGCGCGGTGCGCCGGCTCGTCGAGCGGATGGCCCGAGCCGGCGATGCGGCGCGCGAAGTCGAGGCTGTGGGCCAGGAATCCGGCCTCGTCCGAGACGGGATCGGGCGCCCGGGAGGTCATCATCGCCATGACGTCCGGCGCTGCCTGCGGCAGTGCCGGGTTGCCCGTGCCGGCCATGATCGAGGTGAGCGACCGCACCCGCTCGGGATGCTCGCTGGCCATGATCTGGGCGATCATCCCGCCCATCGAACGGCCGACGACATGGGCCCGGCCGATCGCCAGGGCGTCGAGCAGCCCGACGGCGTCCCCGCTCATGTCGGCCAGCGTATAGGGCACCTCCGGTCGCTGCCCGGACATCAGCGCGGTGGCCAGCGCACCGAGATCGGGGGGCTCGCATCGGCGGAGATGCGTCGAGCATCCCGCGTCGCGGTTGTCGAAGCGGATCACGCGGTAGCCGCATTCCGCCAGCGCCGTGCAGAACGGAGCCGTCCAGCGGATCATCTGCGTCCCCAGGCCCGCGATCAGCAGGACCGCTTCCCCGTCGTCCGCGCCGAAGCTGTCCCAGGCGAGCTCGACGCCGTTGGCGCTGGCGATGCTCATCGTGCGGGTCCGACCTATCCGCAGCTCAGCGCCCGGCAGGGCGGGCTTCCGCGCCGAACGCCAGGCGCAGGGCATAGGCGCGGACGTCGTCCGGCCAGTCCGCGATCCACCGCTCCAGCCTGGGGCGATCGTCCGCGAACAGCGCGCGCGTCGCCTCCTCGTAGCCCGTCCGGTCGCCGGCGATCGCCAGCATGAATCGGTAGGCCGCCTCCTGGGCGGCACGTCGCTGCCGCTGTGCGCCGCCGCTCCGTCTCGCTTCGTCCACCAGCCGTCTCAGCACGGCCGAGGCGCCGCCGGGCTGGGCCGACAGCCATTCCCAATGTCGCGGCAGGAGCGTCACCTCGCGCGCCACGACCCCGAGCCTGGGCCGCCCTCGGCCTCTCGGTTCCGCAGTCGACTCGCTGGCAGCTTCGGACGGCCCCGGCGCAGCGGGCCGATGGCGGCCGGGGAACGGCGGAGCGGGACGCGACAACCGCGCCACGACCTCCGCCGCGGTGCCGCGCAGGTCGAGGTCGACGACGCGGCCGGTCGCATCGTCGAAGACGAGGATGGCCTCCGGGGAGCCATGCTCGGCCGCCGCCTTGACGGCGAGAGCCACGTCGCGCAACGGGCCGGCGTGCAGCAGGCGAGGGCCGACGAACGCCGTGCAGGGCAGGGAGGGAAGATCGGGCATGCGATATATTTTATCCGGGTAAAATTCCTGCGTCAATCTGGTCGCGGGCAGGCCAGCCAGAAGCCCCGACCCCGCTGGAGCCCCGCCGCCGCTCGCGTGTTTGGTCCCCAGAACGCGGCAGGAGGGCTGGCGATGGCGTTGCGCATCGAGGACTACGCGCTGATCGGCGACTGCGAGACGGCGGCGCTGGTCGGCCGCGATTCCTCGATCGACTGGCTGTGCTGGCCGCGCTTCGATTCCGGGGCCTGCTTTGCGGCGCTGCTCGGCACGCCGGAGCACGGGCGCTGGAAGCTGGCGCCGGAGGATGCCGACGCCCGGGTCAGCCGGCGCTACCGCGACCGCACGCTGATCCTGGAGACGCGCTTCGAGACCGCGGCGGGGGCGGTGACGCTGGTCGACTTCATGCCGCCGCGCGGCTCCGCCTCGGACGTGGTGCGCCGGGTCAGGGGCGAGCGCGGCCGGGTGGTCATGGCGATGGACCTCGTCCTGCGCTTCGACTACGGCGCCAACGTGCCCTGGGTGAGCCGCACCGACGACGGCGCGCTGCGCGCCGTGGCCGGCCCCGACATGGCGGTGCTGCGGACCGACGCGCCGCTGCACGGCGAGGACCTGCGCACCGTCTCGAGCTTCGCGGTGGCGGCCGGCGAGACGCTCTCCTTCGTGCTGACCTACGGCCCCTCCTGGGGGCCGCTGCCGGCGCCGATCGACCCGGCGGCGGCGGAGGCCGACACCGAGGCCTTCTGGGCCGACTGGATCGGCCGCTGCCACTATCGCGGCCGCTGGAGCGAGGCGGTCGACCGGTCGCTGATCACCCTCAAGGCGCTGACCTACCGGCCGACCGGCGGCATCGTCGCGGCGCCGACCAGCTCGCTGCCGGAGCAGATCGGCGGCCCGCGCAACTGGGACTACCGCTTCTGCTGGCTGCGCGACGCCACCCTCACGCTGCTCGCGCTGATGAATGCCGGCTATCACGAGGAGGCCGCCGCCTGGCGCGCCTGGCTGCTGCGGGCCGCCGCCGGCAGCCCGGAGCAGATCCAGATCATGTACGGGCTGGGCGGCGAGCGCCGGCTCTCGGAGTGGGAGGTGCCCTGGCTGCCGGGCTACCAGGGCTCCAGGCCGGTGCGCATCGGCAATGCCGCGCACGGCCAGCTGCAGCTCGACGTCTATGGCGAGGTGACCGACGCGCTGCACCAGGCCCGCCAGGGCAATCTCGGCGAGCGGCGCATGGACTGGCCGCTGCAGCGGGCGCTGCTCGCGCGGCTGCAGCAGGTCTGGCGGCAGCCCGACGAGGGCATCTGGGAGGTGCGCGGCGGTCCCCGCCAGTTCACCTACTCCAAGGTGATGGCCTGGGTCGCGGTCGACCGGGCGATCAAGAGCGCCGAGCAGTTCGGGCTCGACGGGCCGGTGGCGGCGTGGCGGGCGCTGCGCGACGAGATGCATCTCGAGATCTGCCGCAAGGGCTACGACGCGGCCCGCGGCAGCTTCGTGCAGGCCTATGGCGGCCAGGCGCTCGACGCCAGCCTGCTGCTGCTGCCGCTGGTCGGATTCCTGCCGCCGGAGGATCCCCGCATCCGCGGCACGCTGGCGGCGATCGAGCGCGAGCTGACCCGCGACGGGCTGGTGCTGCGCTACCACACCGCGGCCGAGGGCGGCGACGGGCTGCCGCCCGGCGAGGGCGTGTTCCTCGCCTGCAGCTTCTGGCTCGCCGACAACCTGCTGCAGCAGCGCCGCGAGCCGGAGGCGCGCGCGCTGTTCGAGCGGCTGCTCGGCCTGCGCAACGACGTCGGGCTGCTGGCCGAAGAGTACGATCCCGCGGCCGGCCGGCTGGTCGGCAACTTCCCGCAGGCCTTCTCCCATATCGGCCTGCTCACCACGGCCTATAATCTCGACCACGGGCGCAAGCCGGCCGAGCAGCGCAGCGACGGCAGCGCGTCGGCGGGCGCCGGCGGTGGCACGGAGGCGGGCGGGTGAGGGCTATGCGGTGCAAGCCGGCGCGGTGCAAGCCGGCGCTGATCTTGGCGGGGCTGTGGCTTCTCGCGGCAGCGGCGACGGCCGTCGCCGCCGAGCCGTCGCCGCGGCAATGGCATGCCGTGCTGATCGCCGGCGACGATGCCGAGCCGGCCTTCGACAACGCCGTCGCCGCGATGGCCGACCGGCTGGCCGGCTTCGGCGTGCCGCGCCGGCAGATCGCGCAGCTCTCCTCCTCGGGGCGCCAGGGCCGGCCGGCCACCGCCGACAACATCCGCCGCGCCTTCGCGGCGCTCCGGCCCGGCGCGGGCGAGGGCTGCTTCGTCTTCATCACCTCGCACGGCGCGCCCGGCGAGGGCCTGCTGCTGAGCCGCGCCCGGGCGATGCTGGGGCCGGCCGGGCTGGCCGGCCTGCTCGCGGCCGCCTGCGGCCGCCATCCCACCGTGGTCGTCGCCTCGGGCTGCTTCTCCGGCAGCTTCGCCGAGGGCGACGCCATGCCGGCGCCCAACCGCGTGGTGCTGACCGCGGCGCGCGACGACCGGCCCTCCTTCGGCTGCAACGCCAGCCAGCGCTACACGGTGTTCGACCGCTGCATCCTGGAGAACCTGAGCCGCGGGCTGCTCTGGGCCGAGGTGATGCGCCGGGCGCGCCGCTGCGTCACCGCCGCCGAGCAGGCGCGCGGCGTCGAGGCGCCCTCCGGGCCGCAGCTCGCGATCGGCGCGGCGGTGGCGGGCCTGCGGGTCTTCCCTACTGCGGCGCGCTGACCAGCTTGAGGCCGGCCGCCAGCTTCGCCTTGGTCGGGTCGAGCCGGTCGTCCTTGATCGGGATGGTGGCCAGCCGCTTGCCGTCATAGTCGACCAGGGCGAGGCTGAAGCCGCCGACCTTGGCCGGGTCGCTCACCTTGTCGAGCGACCAGATGGTCTCCGGGTTGGCGGCGCTGCCCGAGGCCGGCTTGTGCCCCTGCTTCTGGCTGACCGCGTCGACCCAGAGCAGCTTCGCCTCGTGCGACAGGCCGAGATTGCGGTCGGCGGCGTCGCCGCCCTTGCCCAGCCGCAGCTCCAGCCGCGACAGCGGGCCGTCGCTGCCGCCGTAGCTGACGATGCCGATCAGGCCGCCGGCCAGCTTCTCCTCGTCGAGCGCGCCGTCGAAGGCCGCCCAGCGCACGATCTCGGGATGCGCGTTGGGCACCGTCGCCCAGGCGGTGGAGGCCTCGTCGGCGTCGCCCGTCGCGCGGAACAGCAGCACGCCGGTCTCCAGCACCCGGACCATGTGGACGGTCGGCCCGGCGCAGCAGCCGGGCATCCGGCTGGCGAAGTAGCGCTCGCCCAGGATGTCGCCCTCGGAGCCGGGATCGGTGAAGCTGGCGAGCCGCCTCGGCTGTGCCGCCGAGAGGTCGTCGACGGTAACCGAGACGGTGGAGGCGGGATCGTCGCCCTCGGCGTCGCTGCGCCGCTTCAGGTCGATGGTGACGGTGGCCAGCCGCGGCAGGGTGCGCTCGCCGTCGAACAGGCCGTAGGGCTCGAGCCGGGCGTTGCGCACATGCTGGACCATGACCCCGTCGCCGGTGATCTCGACCGTGGCGGTCGAGGCGGCGGAGAAGTCGTGCTTGATCTCGGCGGCGCCGGCCGGCGCCGCCAGCAGGGCCGCCGCCAGCAGCAGCGCGGCCCCCGTCATCGTCTGTCGGCTCATCGGATGTTTCCCCCTGTCGTGCATCCCGGCGCTATGGCGCCGGTGTCCAGGACCGCCTGATCTCGGCCGCCAGACCGGCTGCCCGTGCTCGATCCGCACCATGGCGACTGGCCTGTCCGGAATGCGCTGGCCCGGCGGGTAGCCGATGCTCCGGTGTCAGCGCCGCCCGGCCGCCGGGCGCGGCGCGCAGCAGGGTTCGTCTGGTGATCATGTCGTTCCCCCCGGGGCCGCCCCGAGGACGGCGGCGGGAGTTTAGCCGGTCACAGCGGCAGGCGCAGCCTTGCGCGCAGCCCCCCCTGCGGCGAGACGTCGAGCAGCAGGTCGCCGCCATGGCCGCGCATCACGTCGCGCGCGATGGTCAGCCCCAGCCCGATGCCGCCGGTCGCCGGGTTGCGCGAGCTTTCCAGGCGGTAGAAGGGCTTGAAGACCTCCTCGCGCTGGCTCTCCGGGATGCCCGGCCCGTCGTCGTCGACCAGGATCTCGATCGAGCTGCCGCGCCGCTGCACGTGCAGGCTGACCGACTGCGCGTAGCGCCGGGCATTGGCGATCAGGTTGTTGAGGCAGCGGCGGAAGGCGTCGGGCCGCAGCGGCACGATGAGCTCCTCCTCGGTCTGCAGGTCGATCGGCGTGCCGTCGCGCAGCGCGTTGCCGACGACGTCCTTGAGCAGGGCCGAGAGGTTGGTCTCGACCGGCTGCTCGGTGCCCTCGCCGCGGGCGAAGGCGAGATAGCCGCCGACCATCCGCTCCATCTCGTCGACGTCCGACCTGAGGTCGGCGGTGTCCGGACCGTCGCCGAGCATGGCGAGCTCGAGCTTCATGCGGGTCAGCGGCGTGCGCAGGTCGTGCGAGACGCCGGCCAGCATCTCGGTGCGCTGGTTGATCTGGCGGCGGATGCGCTCGCGCATCAGGTTGAAGGCGGCCGCCGCCTGGCGCACCTCGGCGGCGCCCTGCAGCTCGAAGTCGGGCACCGCGCGGCCCTTGCCGAACTCCTCGGCGGCGGCGGCCAGCCGGCGGATCGGCCGCACCTGGGCGCGCATGAAGATGGTGGCGAGCGCGAACAGCACCAGCGCGGTGCCGACCATCCAGAGGATGAAGACGTAGGTGGTGGAGCTGAACAGCCGGGTGCGCGGCGCCAGCACCTTCAGCACCCCGTCCGGCAGCTGGACGTGGATCTCGACCAGCTGCTCCATCGAGCGGGTGTCGATCAGGAAGGGCTGCCGCACCGCGGTGTTGAGCGCCTTGGTCAGCCGGACGTCGACCAGGTTCTGCCGGGTCAGCGCCACCGGGTCGGCCGGCAGCACCGCGCCCGGCACGAAGGTGATCTCGAGCAGCATCGTCTTCCTGGCCATGGCGAAGAGCCGGGCATAGGCCTCCGGCCGCGGATCCTCGCGCATCGAGGCGATGACCATGCTGATGTCGCCGGCGACGCTGTTGGCCAGCCGCCGGGTCACGTTGTCGAAATGGCTGTCGTAGAACACCCAGGTCGAGACCACCTGGAGCAGCACCAGGGGCGTGATGATGATCAGCAGCGAGCGGCCGAGCAGCGAGCGCGGCAGCGCGCGGTTGATGAAGCGGGGGGTGACGAAGCGCATCGCGCGCGGGCCTCAGTCGGGCCGCAGCACGTAGCCGCGGCCGCGCACGGTCTGCAGGTAGCGCGGAAAGCGCGGGTCGGTCTCGATCTTGCGGCGCAGCCGCGTCATCTGCACGTCGACGGTGCGGCTGGCGGCGTCCTCGTCGCCCGCGGCGGCCTGCGGGCTCAGCTCCTCGCGCGACAGCGCCACCCCGGGAGTGCGGGCCAGCCGGGTGAGCAGCTCGAGCTCGGCGGTGGTCAGCCGGACCTCCTCGGCGCCGCGCCGCAGCTGGCCGCGGTCGAGGTCGAAGCTGAGCGGGCCGAGGCGGATCTCGCGCGGCGCGGCGGCCGGCTCGGGCGGCGCCACCCGGCGCAGGATGGTGCGCATGCGCAGCACCAGCTCGCGCGGCTCGAAGGGCTTGGCGAGATAGTCGTCGGCGCCGCGCTCCAGCCCGTCGATGCGGTCCTCCGGCTCGGCCTTGGCGGTGAGCAGCAGGATCGGCACGCGGCTGCGGCGCCGGAGGTCGGCGGTGAGCTCGAGCCCGCTTTCCCCCGGCATCATCACGTCGAGCACCAGCAGGTCGAAGGCGATGCTGTCGAGCCGCTCCCTCGCCTCCGCCGCGTCGGCCGCGACGCTGACGAGGAAGCCCTGGTCGACGAGGTACTTGCGCAGCAGCTCGCGCAGCCGCCGGTCGTCGTCGACGACCAGGACGTGCGGCTTCTCGTCGGCCTCTGCCATGACCCCGGCAGTATAGCTCAGAAGAAGGTGCGGATGCCGTCGATCACCCGGTAGCCGGCGTCGACCACCGGCATGAACTGCCACTTGTCGAAGGTCAGGCAGGGATGCGAGATGCCGAAGGCGACCATGTCGCCGACCGCCAGCGGCGAATCCGCCGGCAGCACGAGATGGCCGTGCTGGTCGTTGAGCCCGACGATGTGGTGGCCGGGGCCGACCGGCTGCGGCCCGCCGGCGCGGCCCGGCCGGTGCCAGAGCAGCGGCACCGGCAGCTCGTCTTTGGTGGCGTCGCGCTTGCCGACGCCGACGATGGCGCGGGTCGGCTCCGGCCGCGACTGCACATAGGCCCAGAGCTCGAGCGCCGCCTGCAGCCCCTCGCCGAGGCCGCGGGCGCCCTCGGACCGCTCGAGCAGCCGGCCGAAGGCGCCGCGATACTGGATCGAATCGTGGGTCAGGTAGCAGCCGGAGCGGATCACCACGGCGACCGGCCGCGACAGCCCGGCCCGGGCGAAGCGGTCGGCCACCAGGTCGTAGAAGGCCGAGCCGCCGGCCGAGAGCAGCAGCTCGCCCTCGCCGAACAGGCCGGCCTCGTCGACCGCCCGGGCGAGCGCCACCAGGAAGTCGAGGAACTCGCCGACCTTGCGCTCCGCCTCCTCGGGCGAGGCGCCGCCGAACAGGCCCTCGAAGCCCTCGACCCCGACCAGCGACAGGGCCGTCCCCTCGGCCTGGACGGCGCGCGCCACCGCCAGGCCGGCGGCGACGTCGCGCACGCCGGTGCGGCCGCCGACGAAGCCGCCCTCGAGCAGCACCTTGACCGGCCGCCGCAGCCCGTGGGCGCGCGCCGCGGCGGCGAGCTCGGCGACGTTGCCCGGCGAGTCGACGAGGCAGTGGAAGTCGAAGCCGGAATCGCGGGCCAGCAGCTGCAGGACGCCGTCGATCGCCGCCCGCCCGACCAGCTGGTTGGCGAGCACCACCCGGCGGATGCCGTAGCGATGCGCGACCGCGACCTGGTGCGCGGTGGCCAGGGTGATCCCCCAGGCGCCGTCGGCGATCTGCCGGTGGAAGAGCTGCGGGCTCATCGTCGTCTTGCCGTGCGGCGCCAGCCGCGCGCCGGTCAGCGCCAGGAAGCGCCGCATCCAGGCGCCGTTATGGGCCAGCACCTCCTCCTTCAGCACGGCCAGCGGCAGCGGCAGGTCGCCCTCCAGCACGCGCCATCCCTGGGAGCCGACCAGCCGCATCGGCAACGGCGGCTGCCCGGGGGCCATCCCCTTGATGCGGTCGTCGAGCACGAGCGAGGCCAGCGGATCGTCGGCGGTCATCGGGTCACTCTCTTTCTCTCGTTGTCAGCGGCGCGGCATGCCGAGGAAGCGGCCGCGGTCGTCGGGGTTGACGAGGCCCAGCAGCACCTTGCGGAAGCCGTCGACGGCCTCGGCCCCGGCGGCGCGATAGGCGCTGGCGACCAGCGCGCGCTGGTCCTCGGTGAGCCGCCGCTCGAGCTCGGCGCCCTTGGGCGTCAGCTCGAGCAGCCGCTGCCGGCGGTCGGTGTCGCCCGGCCGCTGGATGATGTAGCCGTCGCGCACCAGCTGGCCGAGCACGCGGCTCAGGCTCTGCTTGGTGATCTTCAGGATGTCGAGCAGCTCGGACACGGTCATGCCCGGCTTGCGGCCGACGAAGTAGATCACCCGGTGGTGGGCGCGGCCGAAGCCGAGCCGCGCCAGCACCGCGTCGGCCTCGGCGGTGAAGTCGCGATAGGCGAAGAACAGCAGCTCGATGCCCTGGCGCAGATCCTCCTCGCGCAGGAACAGGGGATTGGCCAGGGTCTTGCCGTCCGCCACCGGGCGCCTCTTACGTCAGCCTTGTTGACTTATTTGGGATGGAATTGTAGGGTCCCTGCAACGGCGCCATCATATAGCGCCAAGACGGGCCAACAAGGTCCGGCACGCCCGGGCTCCGGGCCCGGACTCCGGCAAGAGGAAACGGTCATGAGCCTGGTGCCCTACGACGATCGCGACGGCCTCATCTGGTTCGACGGCAAGCTGATTCCCTGGCGCGACGCCAAGGTCCACGTGCTGACGCACGGGCTGCACTATGCCAGCTGCGTGTTCGAGGGCGAGCGCGCCTATGAGGGCCGCGTCTTCCGGCTGACCGAGCACACCGAGCGGCTGCACCGCTCGGCGGAGATGCTCGGCTTCAAGATCCCCTACGGCACCCCCGAGATCGAGGCCGCCACCCGCGAGCTGATCGCCGCCGAGAAGCTCACCGACTGCTACGTCCGGCCGGTCGCCTGGCGCGGCAGCGAGCAGATGGGCGTCTCGGCGCAGCAGAGCCGGATCCACCTCGCCATCGCGGTCTGGCAGTGGCCCTCCTACTTCGCCCCGGAGCTGCGCGCCAAGGGCATCCGCATGGCGATCTCGAAGTGGCGCCGCCCGGCCCCGGACACCGCGCCGACCGCCAGCAAGGCGGCCGGCCTCTACATGATCTGCACCCTCTCCAAGCACGCCGCCGAGGCGGAGGGCTACGCCGACGCGCTGATGTACGACTGGCGCGGGCGCATCGCCGAGGCGACCGGCGCCAACGTCTTCCTGGTGCAGAAGGGCGAGCTGCACACCCCCGTCCCGGACTGCTTCCTCGACGGCATCACGCGCCGCACGGTGATCGAGCTGGCGCGCCGCCGCGGCATCAAGGTGGTGGAGCGGGCGATCATGCCGGACGAGCTCGGCCGCACCGACGAGGTGTTCATCACCGGCACCGCCGCCGAGGTGACGCCGGTCGGCGAGCTCGGGCCGCACAAGTTCGCGGTCGGCCCGGTGACCCGCCAGATGATGCAGGACTACGACGAGATCGTCCGCCGGCCGCCGGTCGCCTCGGCCGCCGAGTAAGGCCAAGCCTGCCCTCTCCCGCGAGGCGGGAGAGGGCATCCCTGCCAACGGCTTAAGCGCCGCTGTTCGGTTTATGCATGACTGCGCTTCGCTGATCGCTCGGCTGCAACGGCCGCCGAGCGCCTATGTTGGATGTCGTTCCTAAGGACCTGAACGGCCTCCCCCGTGACCACCGCCTCGACGCCCGCCCCCGGCCTCGTGCTGTCCCAGCCGCAGGCTGGCGCCGTGCATGGCCTGCTCTTCGCCGGCCTCGCCTACCTGCTCTACGCCACCAGCGACGCCGTCGTGAAGCTGCTGGCCAGCCGCTACCCCGTCGCCGAGATCATGGTCTTCCATGCCGGCTTCGCGATGATCGCGGTGGTCGGCGTGCTGCTGCGCGAGGGCGGGCTGACCGGCCTGCGGCCGCGCCGGCCGCTGCTGGTCGCGCTGCGCGGCCTGCTCGCCGGGCTCGGCACGGTGCTCGTCTACCACGCCTTCCAGCAGCTGCCGCTGGCCGAGGTCTACGCCATCTGCTTCTGCACGCCGATCCTGGTCACCGTGCTCTCGGTGCCGCTGCTCGGCGAGAAGGTCGGGCTGCATCGCTGGGGCGCGGCGGTGGTCGGATTCCTCGGCATCCTGGTGATGCTGCGGCCGGGCGCGGTCGAGCCCTCGCTCGGCCACCTGCTGGCCTTCGGCGGCGCCGCGTCGGGCGCCGGCGTGATCATCATCCTGCGCAAGATCGGCGGGCGCGAGCGGCCCGGCACGCTGGTGCTTTCGGTGCTGGGCGGGCTGCTCGCCGTCTCCGTGCCGACCGTGGCGGTCGACTACCGGCCGATGGCCTGGGCGGATCTCGGGCTGATCGCCGGCGCCGCCGGCATCATGGCGGTCGGCCAGTTCGCCATCATCCGCGCGCTGCGGCTGGCGCCGGCCGCGCTGATCGCCCCGGTGCAGTACACCATGATGCCCTGGGCGATCCTGTTCGGCCTGCTGCTGTTCGGCAACCCGGTGCATCCGCTGGTGCTGGTCGGCGCGGCGGTCGTCATCGGCAGCAGCGTCTACACGCTGCATCGCGAGCGCTATCGCGGCCGCAGCCTGCAGGCGCACGTGCCGACCGGCTTCGCGCGGGCCGGCGTCGCCCCCTCGGCGGTGCCGGCGGAGTAGGCTATCGCCAGCGCCGGGCGGCGTCCTCGTCGCTGTCGCGCGCCTCGACCCAGCGCCCGCCGCCCTCCGGGCCCTCCTCGAGCTTCCAGAAGGGCGCCTTCGTCTTGAGCCAGTCGATCAGGAAGGCGCAGCTCTCGAGCGCCGCCTGGCGGTGCGACGAGGCGGTGGCGACCAGCACGATGCGCTCGCCGGGCAGCAGCCGGCCGTAGCGGTGGATCACCAGGCTGGCGGAGAGCGGCCAGCGGGCGAGCGCCTCGGCCTCGATCTCGGCCAGCTTGCGCTCGGTCATGCCGGGATAGTGCTCCAGCGTCATGGCGCTGCCCGGCGCGCCGCGCACCAGCCCGACGAAGCTGGCGATGCCGCCGACGCCGTGGTCGCCGGCGGCGAGCCGCTCGAGCTCCTGACCGACATCGAAATCCGCCTGCTGCACGCGGATCATCGGGGAGGGCTCCCTTGCCGCCCCGCGGCTGTCATCCCGGCGAAAGCCGGGATCCATGTTGCAGCATCCCGATGGTGGAGAGATGGATCCCGGCTTTCGCCGGGATGACGACGAGGGCGTGCGGGGACGCTGCGGAGCATCGCGCTCAGCCCCCGGTGACGGGCGGGAAGATGGCGATCTCGTCCCCCGCGGCGACCGGCGTGTCGGGGCGGGCGTAATCCTGGTTGACGGCGACCCGCACGACGCTGCGGTCGGCCAGCGCCGCGCCGTGGCCGGGGCTGCGCGTCGCCAGCCAGTCGAGCAGCCCGGCGACGTCGGCGACATCGGGCGGCGGGGTCACCGTCTCCTCGGCGATGCCGGTGCGCCGGCGCAGCCAGGCGAAGTAGAGCACCTTCATCAGCGGACCTCGCTGAAGGGCAGGAAGTCGACCATGCTGCCGGCGGCGAGCTGCACGAGATCCTCGGGCAGCTCGATCAGCCCGTCCGACTCGACCATCGAGCGCAGGATGCCGGCGCCGTCGCGCGGAAATTTGTGCGCCACCGGCACGCCGTCGCTGCCCGGCTCGAGCCGGACCCTGACCCATTCGCGGCGGTCGCGCTTCTTCTTGTATTCGAAGGCGGCGCGCACCGGGAAGCAGTGCGGCTCGGAATCGGCCGCGCCCATCAGCCGCAGGATGATCGGCCGGGCGATGCGCAGGAAGGTGACCATGACGGCCACCGGATTGCCCGGCAGGCCGATGAACGGCACGGCGCGGCCGGCGGCGTCGATCTGGCCGAGCGCGATCGGCCGCCCCGGCTTGATCGCCAGCCGCCAGGCATGCAGCCGGCCGAGCGCCGCGACGGCGCCCTTGACGTGGTCCTCCTCCCCGGCCGAGACGCCGCCCGAGGTGATCAGCAGGTCGTGGCCGGCGGCCGCCGCGGCGAGCGCGTCGCGGATCGCCGCCGGCCGGTCCTTCAGGATGCCGAGGTCGGTGACCGCGCAGCCGAGCTGGGCGAGCAGCGCCGCCAGGGTGAAGCGGTTGCTGTCGTAGATGGCGCCGGGCGGCAGCGGCCGGCCGGGCTCGGCAAGCTCGTCGCCGGTCGAGAACAGCGCCACCCCGAGCCGGCTGGCGACCGGCAGGCGGGTGAGGCCGAGCGCCGCCGCGAGCCCGACGTCCTGCGGCCGGAGCCGGGTGCCGGCGCGCAGCGCGACGCTGCCGCGGACCACGTCCTCGCCGGCCAGCCGCCGGTTGGCGCCGCGGCGGATGCCGGGCGCGACGACCACGGTCTCGCCCTCCAGCCGGCAATCCTCCTGCATCATCACCGTGTCGGGACCGGGGCCGCCGGCTTCGCCGCCGGGCATCGGCGCGCCGGTGAAGATGCGGATCGCCTCGCCGCGGCGCTGCGGCCGGCCGAGCGGGTGGCCGGCGGCGGCGCGGCCGCCGACCGGCAGGCGGGTCTCGGACTCGGGCGACAGGTCGGCGAAGTGGACGGCGTAGCCGTCGACCGCCGAGTTGTCGCCGCCCGGCACGTCGATCGGCGCGGCGACGGCCTCGGCCAGGATGCGGTCCAGGCAGAGCGCGAGCGGCAGGCTCTCGGCGGCGGTGACCCGGGCCAGCCGCGGCAGGATCAGGTCGAGCGCCGCCTGCGCCCGCATCAGCGGCGCGCCGCCGGCGAAGCAGTCGTCGCTGAGCTGGGCCATCAGCCGGCCGTGCCGCCGGCGGGCCGCGGCGCGGCGGCGAGCCCGCAGCGGGCGACGATGAAGTCGGCGATCGCCTCGACGTCGTCGAGCGGCAGGACCGGCAGGGCGATGCCGGGCAGGGCGACGTCGCTGGCGACGGCGACGATGAGCGGGTCGGCGGGATGCAGCAGCGGCTTGCCGTTGGCCGCCCGGTAGACCTCGAGCTTCTCGTGCGGCTCGCGCTTGAAGCCCTCGACCAGCAGCAGGTCGACCGGGCTCATGCGGCGGGCGAGCTCGGCCGCAGTCGGCTCGGCGGCGGTCGGGTCGGGCGCGCCGCGATGCTCGTGCATCAGCGCCCAGCGATGGGCCGAGGCGACCATCACCTCGTGGGCGCCGGCCTGGCGGTGGCGCCAGGAATCCTTGCCCTCGGAATCGATGTCGAAGCTGTGGTGCGCGTGCTTCATGGTGGAGACCGAGAGGCCACGCGCCGCCAGCGCCGGCAGCAGGCGGATCACCAGGGTGGTCTTGCCGGCACCGCTCCAGCCGGCCAGCCCGAACAGCTTCATGAGCCCGACGCCCGGCCCGGCTCCCGGGCCGCCGCCGGGGCCGCCATGTGGCGCAGCCCGGTCTGCAGGTAATCGAAGCCGGTGACGATGGTGAGCAGCGCGGCGACCCAGAGGCCGATGGCGCCGATCGTCTCGATCTGCAGCGCCGGCGGGCCGGCGTCGCCGACGATGAGGAAGCCCAGCGCCACCATCTGCAGCGTCGTCTTGTACTTGGCGAGCCGGCTGACCGGCACCCCGACATTGAGGCCGGCGAGGAACTCGCGCAGCCCGGAGACCAGGATCTCGCGGCAGAGGATGATCAGCGCCGGCAGCACCAGCAGCCCGGCGATCCGGCCGAAGGCGACCAGCATCAGGATCAGGGCCGCCACCAGCAGCTTGTCGGCGATCGGGTCGAGGAAGCGGCCGAAGGGCGAGATCTGGTCGTAGGCGCGCGCCAGGTAGCCGTCGAAATAGTCGGTGACGCAGGCGGCGACGAAGAGCAGGCAGGCGGCCCACCGCGCCCCGTCGCCCTCGACGTAGAACAGCGCGACCAGCACCGGGATCGCGGCGATGCGCGACAGGGTGAGAATGTTGGGCAGGTTGATGAGCATCGCAGTGACGGGCTCGCCGGGTCCCCCTGGCTTCGGGCGGCCGGATCTTAACCCGGTTTGCCGCCGCGAAGCATCCCCGCGGCGCGGGCGGCGGGCCGATGCCCCAGACATCCTGCCGGGCACGCTCCCGGCACCCTCCCGCCAGCCCTCCGTCACCCCTCCGGGTGGAAGTGGTCGTAGACGCGCTTGGCCACGGCCTGGCTGATGCCCTCGACCGCGGCGAGGTCGGCCAGCCCCGCCCGGGCGACGCTGCGGGCCGAGCCGAAATGGTGCAGCAGCGCCCGCTTGCGGGCGGCGCCGATGCCGGGGATCTCGTCGAGCGGCGACTGGCCGATCTGCTTCGAGCGGCGGGCGCGGTGGGTGCCGATGGCGAAGCGGTGCGCCTCGTCGCGCAGCCGCTGCAGGAAGTAGAGGACGGGGTCCTTGGGATCGAGGCTGAAGGGCTCGCGCCCGGCCAGGAAGAAGCGCTCCCGCCCGGCATTGCGGTCGGGACCCTTGGCGATCGCCACCACCGCCACGTCGGCGATCCCGAGATCGGCGAAGACGCTGCAGGCGACCCCGAGCTGGCCGGCGCCGCCGTCGATCAGCACCAGGTCGGGCCAGGTGCCGCGGCTCCGCTCCGGGTCCTCCTTGAGGGCCCGGCCGAAGCGGCGGGTCAGCACCTCGCGCATCATCCCGTAGTCGTCGCCGGGGGTGGGCTCCTCGCCCTCGAGGCCGGCGATGGAGAACTTGCGGTAGGCGTTCTTGACCAGCCCCTCGGGGCCGGCGACGATCATCCCGCCATAGGCGTGGCGGCCGCCGATATGGCTGTTGTCGTAGACCTCGATGCGGTTGGGCGGCCCCTCCAGCCCGAACAGCTCCGCCACCCCCTCGAGCAGCCGGCGCTGGCTGGAATTCTCGGCCAGCCGCCGGGCCAGCGCCTCGCGGGCATTGGCCAGCGCATGGTCCATCAGCTTGCGCTTGGCGCCGCGCTGCGGCACCGCCAGCTCGACCGCGTGGCCGGCCCGCAGGCCGAGCGCCTCGGCGAGCAGGCTCGCCTCGGCCGGCTGCTCGCTCAGCAGGACCAGCCGCGGCGCCTCCTTGTTGTCGTAGAACTGGGCGATGAAGGCGGCCAGCACCTGGGTGGAGCCGAGCTGCCGGTCGTGGCTCGGGAAGTAGGCGCGGTTGCCGTAGTTGCTGCCGGCGCGGAAGAAGAAGACCTGGACGCAGCTTTGGCCGCCCGCCTGGTGGATGGCGATGACGTCGGCCTCCTCGATGCCCTCGATGTTGATGTCCTGGTGGGCCTGGACCGCCGAGAGCGCCCGGATGCGATCGCGGTAGCGGGCCGCGCTCTCGAAGTCCAGCGCATCGCTCGCCGCCTGCATGGCGCGGGCGAGCTGGTGCTGCACCTCGTTGCTCCGGCCGGAGAGGAAGTCGTCGGCCTGCTGCACCAGCGCGGCGTAGCCTTGCGGGTCGATGCGGTTCACGCAGGGCGCCGAGCAGCGCTTGATCTGGAACTGCAGGCAGGGGCGGGTGCGGCTGGCGAAGACGCTGTCCGAGCAGTTGCGCAGCAGGAAGGCGCGCTGCAATGCCACGATCGTGCTGTTGACCGCCCCGGCCGAGGCGAACGGCCCGAAATAGCGGCCCGGCCGGTTGCGCGCGCCGCGGTGCTTGGCGAGCTGCGGCGCGACATGGTCGCCGGTGATCAGGATGTAGGGGAACGACTTGTCGTCGCGCAGCAGCACGTTGTAGCGCGGCATCAGGCGCTTGATCAGGTTGCTCTCGAGGAGCAGCGCCTCGACCTCGGTGTGGGTGGTCACCACCTCCATGGCGGCGGTCTCGGAGACCATCCGCGTCAGCCGGTTCGGCAGCTTGCCGATCTGGGTGTAGGCGGCGACCCGCTTCTTGAGGTTGCGCGCCTTGCCGACATAGAGCGCGTCGCCGCCGGCATTCAGCATGCGGTAGACGCCGGGGCTGTTGCCCAGCGTCCTGAGCTGCGCCTCGATCACCGCCACGCCGTGGGCGATGGCGCCGACCTCCGGGCCGAGCGGCAGCGCGTCCGGCGGCGGCCGGGAGCTGCCGGGCTGCTGCGGCTCGCCGCTCATCGCCGCCGCGCCCGGCCGGGGCGCCGGCCCAGATATCCACGACTCCTGTGCATAACTCTGTTGGAAACCATCGGGCGGCGAGGCAGGCTCCTAGCGAATCCTGAGCTTTGACGTGATTGCCCATTTTTTGGGCAGTAAAATCCTGACAGTTGGTAACTCATTGATACAACGCAATATTTTTTTTTCAAGCGCGCGCATTTCCGTCACGGCTTCGACATCAGCCGCATTTCCCGCTTGACTCCCCTGCGATCCCCCGCACCGCCACGCGCTTGTGAACAACTTGGGCCTGCCGGCGCGACATCCGGTCACGGCAGAGTTTCGCAGATTCAAGGGCTTCCCGGCTGGTGTGCGGGCCGCAACTGATCATGGCGGGGCTATTCCGGCAAGGGCGCGGCGCGCGCCGGCAGCGCCCAGGCGAGGTGCTGCCCGCCGTCGAGCGCGATCATCTGGCCGGTCATCGCCGGCGCCGCCAGGATGAAGCGCACCGCGGCGGCGATCTCCTCCGGCGTGGTGCCGCGGCCGAGCGGCATGGCCGACCATTGCCGCTCGAACTGCTCCTGGCTTTGCCGTGGGCTCGGCAGGGTCGGGCCGGGACCGATGCCGTTGACGCGGATGCGCGGCGCCAGCGCCAGCGCCAGGGTCTGGGTCAGCGCCCAGAGCCCGACCTTCGAGACGGTGTAGGACAGGAAATAGGGGGTCAGGTTGAGGACCCGCTGGTCGAGCAGGTTGACGATATTCCCCTGGGCGTCGGCCGGCAGCGCGGCTGCGAAGCGCTGGCAGAGCACGACGGGCGCCCGCAGGTTGGGCTCGATATGGGCGTCCCAGGAGGCCCGCGTCATCGTCTCGATGCGGTCCATCTCGAAGGTGGAGGCGTTGTTGACCAGCAGCGTGACCGGCCCCAGCGCCGCGGCGGCGCGCTCGACCAGCGTCTCGACCTCGGCCTCGCGGGCGAGGTCGGCCGCCAGCGCCACCGCCTGCCCGCCGCCGGCGGCGATCCCGGCGGCCAGCGCCTCGGCCTCGGCGGCGGAGCTGTGGTAGTGCACGGCGACCCGCCAGCCGGCGGCGGCGAGGTCGCGGGCGATCGCCGCGCCGATCCGCCGGGCCCCGCCGGTGATCAGCGCGGTGCCGGGCGAGGTCTCCGGGCCGGTGGCCAGCGGGGCCGTCGCCGCGGGACTGCATCCGGGGGCTGCCGTCATCGGGCGCCTCAGAGCGCCACCAGCGCCAGCCGGACGGTGCCGACGGCGGCGCCGAGCAGCAGCACGATGCTGGGCAGCAGGGTGAGCAGGAAGCCGGGGCCGCGCTTGTCGGGATCGGCGGCATAGGCGCGGGCATAGAGGATGCGGCCGATCGGCCAGACCAGCCCGACCAGCGCCGCCCAGGGATCGCCCAGGGTCAGCGCGCACAGCCACAAGGCCGGCAGGAACAGCACGATCTGCTCGACCGTGTTCTGCTGCACCCGGTAGGCGCGCTCGAAGGCGGGATGGCCGGTCACCGCCGGAGCGGCGATCTTGTAGCGGCCGCGCGCCTGCCCGGTGCGGAAGACGATCCAGGAATAGACCAGCAGCGCGAGCAGGCTCACCGCCGCGCTGGGCCAGTGCGTCACCGTCATCGGTTCCCCCATTCCCCGCTCACGGGCCGCGGCGTCGCCGTCCGGTCGGCCGTCCGCTCTTGCCCCGCCGCCCGCCCGGCTCGACCCGGCCGGCGTTGCGCCCGCCCAGCCCCTTGCCGGTGGTGGTGCCGGGCGCGCCCGCGGTCGAGCGCGGCCGCGGCGATCCGTCCTCGGGCACGCCGAGATCGAGCGCCTCGAGCCGGCGGATCTCGTCGCGCAGCCGGGCCGCCTCCTCGAACTCGAGGTCGGCGGCGGCGGTGCGCATCCGCTTCTCGAGCTCGGCGATGGTGGCCTTGAGGTTGTGCCCGACCGAGGGCTCGGAGAGCCCGGTGCGGACCGTGACGTGGTCCTGCTCGTAGACGCTGTGCAGGATGTCGCCGATCGACTTGCGCACCGATTCCGGGGTGATGCCGTTGGCCGCGTTGTAGGCCTGCTGCTTCTCGCGGCGGCGCGACGTCTCGGCCAGCGCCGCCTGCAGCGAGCGGGTCATCGTGTCGGCATAGAGGATGACCCGGCCGTCGACGTTGCGCGCCGCCCGGCCGATGGTCTGGATCAGCGAGGTCTGCGAGCGCAGATAGCCCTCCTTGTCGGCGTCGAGCACCGCCACCAGCGCGCATTCCGGGATGTCGAGCCCCTCGCGCAGCAGGTTGATGCCGATCAGCACGTCGAAGGCGCCGAGCCGGAGGTCGCGGATGATCTCGATGCGCTCCAGCGTCTCGACGTCGGAATGGACGTAGCGCACCCGGACGCCGGCCTCGTGCATGTAGTCGGTGAGGTCCTCGGCCATCCGCTTGGTCAGCGTGGTGATCAGCACGCGCTGGCCCCGGGCGGCCGCGTCGCGGCACTCGGCGATGACGTCGTCGACCTGGGTCTCGGTCGGGCGGATGATGCAGACCGGGTCGATCAGGCCGGTCGGGCGGATCACCTGCTCGGTGAAGACGCCGCCGGTGCGCTCCAGCTCCCAGGGGCCGGGCGTCGCCGAGACGAACACCGACTGCGGCCGCATGAACTCCCATTCCTCGAACTTGAGCGGCCGGTTGTCGATGCACGACGGCAGGCGGAAGCCGTACTCCGAGAGGATCGACTTGCGGGCATAGTCGCCGCGATACATGCCGCCGATCTGCGGCACGGTGACGTGGCTCTCGTCGACGATCAGCAGGGCGTCCTGCGGCAGGTACTCGAACAGGGTGGGCGGCGGCTCGCCCGGCTGCCGGCCGGTGAGGTAGCGCGAGTAGTTCTCGATGCCGGCGCAGCTGCCCGTCGCCTCCATCATCTCGAGGTCGAAGGTGGTGCGCTGCTCCAGCCGCTGCGCCTCGAGCAGCTTGCCGCCCTGGTTCAGCTCCTCGAGCCGGACCTTGAGGTCGACCTTGATCTGCTTCATCGCCTGCTGCAGCGTCGGCCGCGGCGTCACGTAGTGGCTGTTGGCGAAGATCCGGACCTCGTCGAGCGCGTCGGTCTTCTCGCCGGTCAGCGGGTCGAACTCGACGATCGATTCGATCTCGTCGCCGAACAGCGACAGGCGCCAGGCGCGGTCCTCGAGGTGGGCCGGGAAGATCTCGATGCTGTCGCCGCGGGCCCGGAAGGTGCCGCGCTGGAAGGCGGTGTCGTTGCGCTTGTACTGGATCTCGACCAGCCGGCGCAGCAGCTCGGCGCGGTGCACGCTGTCGCCCGCCTTCAGCGTCACCGTCATGGTCGAGTAGGTCTCCGGCGAGCCGATGCCGTAGATGCAGGAGACGCTGGCGACGATGATCACGTCGCGCCGCTCGAACAGCGCGCGGGTCGCCGAGTGGCGCATCCGGTCGATCTGCTCGTTGATCGAGGATTCCTTCTCGACGTAGGTGTCGGTGCGCGGGACGTAGGCTTCCGGCTGGTAGTAGTCGTAGTAGGAGACGAAGTACTCCACCGCGTTCTCGGGGAAGAAGCTGCGCATCTCGCCATAGAGCTGCGCGGCCAGCGTCTTGTTCGGCGCCAGGATCAGCGCCGGGCGCTGCACCGTGGCGATGACGTGCGCCATGGTGAAGGTCTTGCCCGAGCCGGTGACCCCGAGCAGCACCTGGTCGCGCTCGCGGCCCTCCAGCCCGGCCACCAGCTCGACGATCGCCTGCGGCTGGTCGCCGGCCGGGCGGAAGTCCGACAGCAGCGTGAACGGCCGGCCGCCCGTCGGGGTCGGCAGGGGCTCGGACAGCCGGCGCTGCAGCACCGGGGCGATGGCGATTTCGGGCATGGGCCCTAGGATATAGCGCGGGCGCCTCGCTCGGCCAGTGCCGCGGGCCGGCCGAGGCGCCGGCGATGACCGTCGATGGCGGCGACGAGATCGGCCAGGACGCGGGCCGGCTGGATTCCCGGGCGGGCGGCATGGCGCCGCGCCGCCGCGGCCAGCCGGCGATAGGCGCCCTCGTCGTCCCACAGCCGCGCCAGGGCCGCCAGCCAGTCGGCGAGCGGCGCCTCGGGCGGCAGCAGGATGCCGCCCGGCCCGACCGCCTCGGGCAGGCCGCCGCTGCGGCTGGCCAGCACCGGCAGGCCGCTGACCTGCGCCTCGCTCGCCACCCGGCCCCAGGATTCGATCCAGCGGCTGGGCGCGAGCAGCAGCCGGGAGCGGCGATAGACCGGCCGCATGTCGGCGACGCGGCGGGTGAGGACGACGTTGGGCAGGGCGGCGAGCGCGGCGGCGAGGCGCGCCTCCTCGGCCGGCCGCAGCGGCCAGGACTCGACGAGCTCGAACGGGATGTCGGGCCGCGCCGCGGCGAGCCCCAGCGCGATCTCCAGCCCCTTCGCCGGCAGCGGGTTGACGAAGGTGACGCAGCGCCCCTCCGGCTCGGTGCGGTAGCGCTCGCGATCGATCAGCGGCGGCACGGTGAGCGGGCGGTGCCCGATCAGCGGCGCCAGGCGCTCGGCCATGAAGCCGGAGTTGGTGAGGTAGGCGAGCCGCGGATCTTCGATCAGCGGCCCTCCCCAGCTCGCCCGCTCGAGATTGTGCAGGTAGACGAGCGTCGGCACGCCGGCCTCGAGCAGCCGCGCCGCCAGCGGCACGATGCGGCCGAGCTGCACCAGCGCGGCGTCGGGGCGCCAGCTGCGCAGCAGGCCGGGCAGCGCCGCCAGCGGCCGGCGGGCGCGGTGCACGGCATAGCCGAGGTCGCGGTCGACCGCGCGGCCGCGCCCGGCGGCGCGGGTGCGCGCCAGCACCGCCGGCTCGCGGCCGAGCGCGCGCAGCGCCAGCGCCAGCTCGTGAGTGGTCGATTCGACGCCGCCGGTGGCCTCGGGCAGGTGCTCGACGGTGGCGGCGAGCAGGATGCGCCGGGCGGGCCCGCCGGCCCGCATCAGGCGCCCTTGCGCGTGTAGCGGTGCTTGACCCCGACGGGGAACCAGTCGGGATCGCCGGTCGGCAGCAGGCGGACCCGGGGCCGGCGGCGCTCGGCGGGCACGTAGTTGGCGAACTCGCTGTTGAGGCGGAGCAGGGCGGCGAGGATGGCCTCGGCCGCCGCCGCCTCGCGCTCCGTTCCGCCAGCGGCGCCCGGCGCCAGCTCGACGGCGATCGCGAGGTGCGGCTCCGCCTCCAGCCCCTCGATCGCCTGCAGCACGAACTTGCCGGTGACGAAGGGCGCGATTCCCGGGCCTTCCAGCCCGACCGTGACGTTCTCCGGGAAGATGTTGGCGCCGAAGAAGGAGACGGTGAAGTCGGCCCGCCCGAAGACGTAGACGAAGGGCAGCGGCCGGGCGCCGCGCCAGCCATGGGCGGCGAGCGCGGCGCGCGGGTCGAAGCCGTGCTCGGCGAGGAAGCGCAGCATGGCGTCGTGGCCGACGATGCCGCCGCGGTCGGCGATGTGATAGCGGACCAGCGGCACGCCGTTGTCGCCGCTGAACAGCAGCGTCCCGTCGACCGTCTCGAAGTAGCGGACCCGCGGATCGTACTGCACCAGGGTGGGCAGGCGCGATTCGCCGAACAGCGCGCGGGCGGCCTCCGGGCGGGTCGAGAGGAAGCGGCGGATGGCGATGGAGAGCGGCGTCTCGTTGCCGAGCACGCCGGCGTCGGCGGTGCCGTAGAGCGAGGCCGACCCGTAGAGCGGGTCGCTGCCGCCGAGCCGCTCGCCGACCAGCGCGCGCCACTCCTCGCTGAACACCTCGCCGGCCATCACCAGCTTGACCGAGAGCGGCCGCCAGTCGATGCCCTCGGCCCGGCCGCCGTCGATGACGTCCTTGAGGAAGGGCGGATAGCCGAGCAGCACCGTCTGCTCGAACTGCGGCGCCAGCGCCCGCACCACGCGCCAGATCTCCGCCTTGTTGTTGCCCGGCGCCACGCAGGTGATCGGATAGCCCTTGGCGGCGAGCCAGCGGCAGCAGGAGAGGGTGAAGAGGCCGCCCACCCAGCTGCCGAGCGCGAAGCAGACCACCGCCAGCGTGCGCCGCCCCTCGGCGGCGAAGCTGTCGTGGAAGACCTGCTCGAAGCGGGCGGCGATGGCGAGCTCGTCGCTGAGGAACCGCGGCCAGAAGGTCGGCGTCCCGGTCGAGCCCGAGGACACCGCCACCATGTCGCAGGATTCCAGCCGGCCGCCGCGGCAGCGGGCGGCCAGCGGATAGCGGTTGACGTAGTTCGCCTTGGTCACCAGCGGCAGCCGGGCGAAGTCGGAGGCATCGCGGATCGTGGCCGGGTCGATGCCGTGGTCGGCGACCAGCTCGCGATAGGCCGGCACCTCGGCGACGGTGCGCCGGAACAGCGCCAGCGCGGCCGCCGCCGGGTCGGGCACCGGGTGCGGCTCCAGCAACCGGTCGAGCGGCGTTGCCAGGAATGACTGCAGCGCCTCGGTAAAGTGCGCGGATCGAGGGTGGTCGAGCATGCGGCAGTGATTTATCAGGTTTGCGCTGTCCGGACCATGACAGCGACAGGCGGCTTTGCTAACGTCCGCGCGGCCAATCCCGGCCGTACGGAAAAGCTCGACATGTCCATCCTCGCCAGCCGCCTCGACCGGATCAAGCCGTCGCCGACCATCGCCGTGACCCAGAAGGCACGCGAGCTGAAGGCGGCCGGGCGCGACATCATCGGGCTCGGCGCCGGCGAGCCGGACTTCGACACCCCCGACAACATCAAGGAGGCGGCGATCGCCGCCATCCGGGCGGGCGACACCAAGTACACGGCGGTGGACGGCACGCCGGCGCTGAAGCAGGCGATCTGCGCCAAGTTCAAGCGCGAGAACGGCCTCGACTACAAGGAGGACCAGATCACCGTCGGCACCGGCGGCAAGCAGGTCATCTACAACGCGATGATGGCGACGCTCGACCCCGGCAACGAGGTGATCATCCCGGCGCCCTACTGGGTCAGCTACCCCGACATCGCGCTGCTCGCCGAGGGCAAGCCGGTGTTCGTGCCGTGCGGCCAGAACAACCGCTTCAAGCTGCGGGCCGAGGATCTCGCCGCGGCGATCACGCCGAAGACCAAGTGGGTCATCCTCAACAGCCCGAGCAACCCGACCGGCGCCGGCTACAGCCGCGAGGAGATGAAGGCGCTGACCGACGTGCTGGTGCGCCACCCCAACGTCTGGGTGCTGACCGACGACATGTACGAGCACCTCGTCTATGACGGCTTCGAGTTCGTCACGCCGGCTGAGGTCGAGCCGCGGCTCTACGACCGCACGCTGACCGTCAACGGCGTCAGCAAGTCCTACTGCATGACCGGCTGGCGGATCGGCTATGCCGGAGGCCCGGCGGCGCTGATCAAGGCGATCGCCAAGGTGCAGTCGCAGAGCACGACCAACCCGAGCTCGATCAGCCAGGCCGCCGCGGTCGCCGCCCTGAACGGCCCGCAGGACTTCATCGCCAAGCACAACGAGATCTTCAAGCAGCGCCGCGACATGGTCGTCGCCATGCTCAACGAGGCGGCCGGCCTGCATTGCCACACGCCGGAGGGCGCCTTCTACGTCTACCCGTCCTGCGCCGGCACGATCGGCCGCAAGACGCCGCAAGGCAAGGTGATCGCCAGCGACGACGACTTCGTCAGCTACCTGCTGGAGGCCGAGGGCGTCGCTGCGGTGCAGGGCTCGGCCTTCGGCATGTCGCCCTTCTTCCGCATCTCCTACGCGACCTCGACCGAGGTGCTCCGCGACGCCTGCAAGCGCATCCAGCGCGCCTGCGCCGCGCTGGTCTAGGCGCGCGCGGCGCGGTCGGCACGGCCGCGCCGGCATCGTTCCGACGCCCGGCCGCCTACAGGCGGCTGACCAGGATCTTGTCGACGCGGCGGCCGTCCATGTCGACGACCTCGAAGCGGAAGCCGGTGAGCTCGAAGCTGTCGGCCGGGCGCGGCACGCGGCGCAGCCGGTCGAGCACCAGGCCGGCGGCGGTGTCGTAGCCGCGCGGCTCGGGCAGCGCGCCGAGGCCGATGGCGTCCTGCAGCTCCTCCACCGGCACCGTGCCGTCGACCAGCCAGGAGCCGTCCTCGCGGGCGACGATCGGGCTCTCGACGGGGTCGCCGGGATGGGCCATCTCGCCGACCAGCGTCTCGAGCAGGTCGCCGGGGGTGAGCACGCCCTGGAACTCGCCGTACTCGTCGATCACCAGCGCGATCCCGGCGCCGCTCTGGCGGAAGGTCTCGAGCGCCGCGAGCACCGTGGCGCTGTCGGGGATGTAGAGGGCCGGCCGGATCGCCGCGCGGATGTCGAGGGGGGCCGGCGGCTCGGCGAGCGCCGCCTTGACCAGGTTGCCGGTCTCGACCACGCCGGCCACCTCGCGCGTCTCGCGGTGGCCGACCGGGAAGCGGCTGTAGCGGCTCGCAATGATCTGGCGGCGCAGCGCCTCGGGCGGGTCGTCGAGATCGAGCCACTCGACCTGCGGGCGCGGCGTCATCAGGGCCGCCACCCGCCGCTCGGCCAGCCGCAGCGTGCGGTCGACGATCTGCTTCTCGGTCGGGTGCACATGGCCCGCCGCCAGCCCCTCCTCGAGCAGCAGCCTGACCTCCTCGTCGGTGCCGCCGCGCTTCTCCGGCGGGGCCGGGAAGAGGCGCAGCACGGCGCCGCTGGTGGCGCTCAGCACCCAGCCGGCCGGCGAGACCAGGGTCGAGAGCAGCGCCATCGGCCGGGCGACGCGCGCGGCCAGCCATTCCGGCCGGCTGAGCGCCAGCTGCTTGGGCACCAGCTCGCCCAGCACCAGCGAGACGAAGGTGATCAGCACCACGACGATGGCGAAGGCGGCGGCGTCGGCCCAGGGCGCCAGCGCCGGCCAGCCGCGCAGCATCGCGCCGAGCTGGGTCGAGAGCGTGGCGCTGCCGACCGCGCCGGTCAGCACCCCGATCAGCGTGATGCCGATCTGCGTCGTCGAGAGGAAGCGGCCGGGCTGCTCGGCCAGCACGGCGGCGCGGGCGGCGCCGCGGTCGCCCTCGGCGGCCGCCTTGCGCAGCCGCACCAGCCGGGCCGAGACGAGCGCCAGCTCGGCCATGGCGAACAGGCCGTTCAGCAGGATCAGCAGCAGGATGACGAGGATGTCGATCAGCATGGCAGGGTCGGCCGGCGAACCCGCCGGCAGGGCGACCTGTTCATATGCCCTGCCGCCGGCCGGAAGGGAAGGGGCGGCCGATTTCCCTTGCCAGCCCGCCGAGCCGGCTGAAATCATGGCCCGACCGAAGGAGGCGCCTGCCGGTCAGGCCCGGCGGTGCTTCCCATCAGAGCGGGAGGAACCGATGGGCGAAAGAGCGGCTGCCGCGCCTCGCTGCGCGGCCCTTGTGGGACCCTATCTCAGCGGCAAGACGACGCTGCTCGAGAGCTTGCTGTTCGCCACCGGCGCCACCACCCGCAAGGGCTCGGTGCGCGACGGCAACAGCGTCGGCGACAGCGCGCCCGAGGCCCGCGCCCGCAGCATGAGCGTGGAGGTCAACGTCGCCGGCGCCGAGTTCCTCGGCGAGCGCTGGACCCTGCTCGACTGCCCCGGCTCGGTCGAGCTGGCGCTGGAGACCCAGAACGCCCTGATGGTGGCCGACGCCGCCGTGGTGGTGTGCGAGCCCGAGACCGCCAAGGCGATGACCCTGGCGCCGCTCTTCAAGTTCCTCGACGACCGCCAGATCCCGCACATCCTGTTCATCAACAAGATGGACACCTCGGCGCATCGCGTGAAGGACGTGCTGGAGGCGCTGCAGGCCGTCTCCAGCCGGCCGCTGGTGCTGCGCGAGATGCCGCTGCGCGAGGGCGACACCGTCACCGGCTATGTCGACCTGGTGAGCGAGCGCGCCTATCGCTACGTTCCCGGCCGGGCCTCCGAGCTGATCCAGATCCCGGAAGGCGAGCGCGACGCCGAGCGCAGCGAGCGCACCCGGCTGCTCGAGTCGCTGGCCGATTTCGACGACAAGCTGCTGGAGCAGCTGCTCGAGGATTCGGTGCCCTCGCCGCAGCAGGTCTACGAGCAGCTGAGCAAGGACCTCGCCGGCGACCTGATCGTGCCGGTGCTGCTCGGCAGCGCCGAGCGCGATTCCGGCGTGCGCCGGCTGTGGAAGGCGCTGCGCCACGACGTGCCGGGCCCGGCCGCCATCCCCGCCCGGCTCGGCCTGACGCTGGAGCCCGGCGACACCGCCGCGCTGGTCTTCAAGACCTACCACCAGCCGCACACCGGCAAGCTCTCGGTGGCGCGCGTGCTGGGAGGCACGGTCAATGACGGCATGACGCTGGGCGGCCAGCGGGTCTCCGGCGTCAGCCGGCTCAAGGGGCACGAGCTGCAGAAGACCAATGGCGCGGGGCTGGGCGAGGTGGTGGCGCTCGGCCGCATGGAGCCGGTGCTCACCGGCCAGCTGCTCACCGCCTCGGGACAGGGCGCCGACGGGCTCGCCTGGCCGGCGGCGCCGGCCCGCTCTTCTCGCTCGCCATCGACGCGGTCAACCGGGCCGACGAGGTCAAGCTCTCGGCGGCGCTGCCAAGCTCAGGACGAGGATCCGTCGCTGTCGGTCGACCACAATGCCGACACCCACGAGCTGGTGCTCTGGGCCAGGGCAGATCCACCGCAGATCGCCATCGACCGGCTGCGCCTGAAGTACAACCTGCCGTCATCGCGCCGGCCGACCGTCAACTACCGGAGACGATCCGCCGGCACCGCGCAGCATGCCCGCTTCAAGCGCCAGTCCGGCGGCCACGGCCAGTTCGGCGACGTCCATATCGAGATCGCCGCTGCCGCGCGGCGGCGGCTTCGAGTTCCACGACGCGGTGGTCGGCGGCGCCATTCCGCGGCAGTACATCCCGGTCGAGAAGGGGTGAAGGACTATCTGCGGCGCGGCCGCTGGGCTTCCCGGTGGTCGACCCGCGGTCACCGTCACCGACGGCCAGTACCACACGGTCGACAGCTCCGACATGGCGTTCGAGGCGGCGCGCATGGCGATGACCGAGGCATGGCGAAGGCGAGCCGGTGCTGCTCGAGCCGATCTGCCGGTCACCATCGCCGTGCCCAGCGACTTCACTCGCGCGTGCCGGCGACGCGGCCGGCGCGGCCAGATCCTGGGCTTCGACGCCAAGGACGGCTGACCGGCTGGACGAGGTCAACGCCTACCTGCGCAGGCCGACCTGCACGACCTGATCTCAGCTGCGCTCGCTGACCATGGGCGTCGGCACTTCTCCGGCACTTCGACCACCGCCAGGGCGCCGGACGGCTGGCCGAGAAGGTCATCGAGCAGCGCCAGGCCGAGGCGGCGCATTAGGTCGTTCATGGTCGTGCCGGGCGCGATCCGAGAGACTGCGCCGGCGCGTCGGGGGCAGGCTGCGGCATGGATCGCCGGGTCAAGCCCCATAGGCGCTAGGATTGGGGGGTGGGCTCTCATGACGATTGGGTTTGAGGGCGTGGCTGCGACCAATCGACTCGGATTGCAGCTTTCGGCTTGGCCGCGGCGCTGGGTTGCGATTCAAGCTGCGGATGAACGACATGGACATCGCCGCACGCCAGGATCGGCGATTTGCTGGTGGCGCGGTGGGTGGTGAAGCGCTGGACTCGGCGCGCCTTCATGGGGCCTTCAGCGGGCCCGCAAGATCAGAGCGCGGTCGATCTGCTTGGACTGCTGATGAGCTACGCCGGGCGGCCGTCGCTGCGTGTGACGGCGGCCGAAGCCGCGGCTCGGGACATCGCCGAGCTTGCGATGTCTCGCTGCTCGAACGTTTCCAACGCTGCGGCCCCGGCTGATGGCGCTTTGCAGCGAGCGCTGGCCCGCGGTGCCGCCCCGATCGCCGGGTTCGAGGGCGGTTCTCGCTCGCCATCGACGCGGTCAACCGGGCCGACGAGGTCAAGCTCTCGGCGGCGCTGCACAAGCTGCAGGACGAGGATCCGTCGCTGTCGGTCGACCACAATGCCGACACCCACGAGCTGGTGCTCTGGGGCCAGGGCGAGATCCACCTGCAGATCGCCATCGACCGGCTGCGCCTGAAGTACAACCTGCCGGTCAAGTCGCGCCGGCCGACCGTCAACTACCAGGAGACGATCCGCCGCGGCACCGCGCAGCATGCCCGCTTCAAGCGCCAGTCCGGCGGCCACGGCCAGTTCGGCGACGTCCATATCGAGATCAAGCCGCTGCCGCGCGGCGGCGGCTTCGAGTTCCACGACGCGGTGGTCGGCGGCGCCATTCCGCGGCAGTACATCCCCTCGGTCGAGGAAGGGGTGAAGGACTATCTGCGGCGCGGCCCGCTGGGCTTCCCGGTGGTCGACCTCGCGGTCACCGTCACCGACGGCCAGTACCACACGGTCGACAGCTCCGACATGGCGTTCAAGACGGCGGCGCGCATGGCGATGACCGAGGGCATGGCGAAGTGCGAGCCGGTGCTGCTCGAGCCGATCTGCCAGGTCACCATCGCCGTGCCCAGCGACTTCACCTCGCGCGTGCACGGGCTGATCAGCGGCCGGCGCGGCCAGATCCTGGGCTTCGACGCCAAGGACGGCTGGACCGGCTGGGACGAGGTCAACGCCTACCTGCCGCAGGCCGACCTGCACGACCTGATCATCGAGCTGCGCTCGCTGACCATGGGCGTCGGCACCTTCTCCTGGCACTTCGACCACCGCCAGGAGCTGACCGGACGGCTGGCCGAGAAGGTCATCGAGCAGCGCCAGGCCGAGGCGGCGCATTAGGTCGTTCATGGTCGTGCCGGGCGCGATCCGAGAGACTGCGCCGGCGCGTCGGGGGCAGGCTGCGGCATGGATCGCCGGGTCAAGCCCGGCGATGACAAGAGGGGGCGGAAGCCATCGGGCCGAACTGCCCCGAGGCAATGAGGGAGTCGCGCTCCTTCTCTCCCTTGTCATGGCCGGGCTTGACCCGGCCATCCAGGGCGACCGCGCCGGCTGCGGGCACGGACCGCCGAGTCAAGCCCGGCTATGACGAACGGGGACGCAGCCTCACCCCGAGTTGATTTGGCGCGAGCGGGGGGCTGCGCCTACATCCCGGCCAGGACTGTTTCCCCCGAGCTCGAGGAGCAAGGCCATGCATATCAGGCGCAAGCGGGGCTGGGAGCTGCCGGAGAGCGCCGCCACCCCGGAGAGCGTGTTCGCCGACCGCAGGCGGCTGGTCAAGGGCATCGCCGCCGGCTCGGTGATCCTGGCGACCGGCGCGCTGACGCTGCGCGGCGGCCGCGCCGCCGCGCCGGCCGATCCCTCGGCGAAGCTCTATCCGGTGAAGCGCAACGAGACCTACAAGCTCGACCGGCCGGTGACGCCGGAGGAGCTTGCCACCAGCTACAACAACTTCTACGAGTTCGGCTCGAGCAAGGACGTCAAGGACGCCGCCCAGGCGCTGCCGATCCGGCCCTGGACGGTGACGATCGACGGCATGGTCGAGCAGCCGACGACCATCGCGATCGACGACCTGCTGGCCAAGATGCCGCTCGAGGAGCGGCTCTATCGCCATCGCTGCGTCGAGGCCTGGTCGATGGCGGTGCCATGGAGCGGCTTCCCGCTGAGGGCGCTGGTCGAGCTCGCCCGGCCGCTCTCGGGCGCCCGCTACGTCGCGATGCAGACCTTCCAGAACCCCGACGTGGCGCCGGGCCAGCGGGCGAGCTGGTATCCCTGGCCCTATACCGAGGGGCTGACCATGGCCGAGGCGACCAACGACCTCGCCTTCATGGTGACCGGCGTCTACGGCAAGCCGCTGCCGCCGCAGAACGGCTCGCCGCTGCGGCTGGCGACGCCCTGGAAGTACGGCTTCAAGTCGATCAAGTCGATCGTCCGCTTCAGCTTCACCGACAAGCGGCCGGTCAGCTTCTGGGAAGCCCTGCAGGACAGCGAGTACGGCTTCTGGGCCAACGTCAACCCGGAGGTGCCGCACCCCCGCTGGAGCCAGGCGACCGAGCGCGTGCTCGGCGGCGACGAGCGGGTCCCGACCCAGCTCTTCAACGGCTACGCGCCCTTCGTCGCCGACCTCTACAAGGGCCTGGAGAACGAGAAGCTGTACATGTGAATCCGGGGATGGACGCCGGGGATCCGGGATCAGGGGTGCCCGTCCGATCCCCGATCCCCGACATCCGGCATCTGTCCCCCGAGATGCCGCAGGATGCCCTCGCCGCCGCGGACGATGTCCTGCAGGAGGGCGGCGCGGGCGGCGGCGGCGTCGTGGCGGGCCAGCGCCTCGATGAGGCGGACATGCTCGTCGGCCTCGAGGTAATCGGTGATGACGTCCTCGTGGTAGACCTTGAGGATCGGCCCCATCGAGATCCACATGGTCTCGATCTGGCGCAGCAGCATCGCCATGCCGGAGAGCCGGTAGACGCCGAAATGGAACTCGCGGTTCATCGCGATGGCGGCCTGCGAGTCGCCGGCCTTGCGCGCCCGCTCGAAGCGGCGCTGCACCCCCGACAGGTGCTCGATGTCGGCCGGCCTGGCGCGGCCGGCGGCGAGCTCGGCGGCGAGGCTCTCGAGCGCGGTGCGGATGGTGCGGATCTCGAGATAGCGCGCGAGGTCGAGGTCGGGCACCACGATGAAGCGGCCGGAGCGGATCTCCAGCCCCTGCTCGCTGACCAGCCTGAGGCAGGCCTCGCGCACCGGCGTGACGGAGGTGCCGAGCCGGACGGCGAGATCCTGCATGACGATCCGCTCGCCCGGCCCGAAGCTGCCCGAGATCAGCGCGTCGCGCAGCGCCGCATAGGCGCGCGCCGAGAGGTTGCCCTGCGCGAGCGGCTGCAGGTTCACGCGGCGAGCGCCTCGCGCGCCACCGCCTCGATGCCGGCGGCGTCGAGCCGGTAGTGCTTGTAGAGGTGGGTCGGCGGGGCGATCAGGCTGTACTCGTCCATGATGCCGTGGCGGATCAGCCGCGGCGCGCCGCCGAGATCGGCCAGCACCTCGGCGACCGCGCCGCCCAGCCCGCCCAGCACGTTGTGCTCCTCGACGGAGAGCAGCAGGCGCGAGCGGCGGGCGGCGCCGGCGATCGCCTCGCGGTCGATCGGCTTCACCGTGTGCATGTCGATGAAGCCGACGTCGCGTCCGGCGGCGCGCAGCGCACGCACCGCCTGCAGCGACGGATGCACCATGGTGCCGCAGGCGATGACGGTGAGCTCGGCGCCCTCGTGGTGGGTGATGGCCCGGCCGAAGGCGAAGTCGACGCCCTTGTCGTAGACGACCGGGTCGTGGCCGCGGGCGATGCGGAAGTAGATCGGCCGCGGATGCGCCGCCGAGGCGCGGATCGCCGCGGCGAACTGCGCGGCGTCGGCCGGCGCCACCACCGTCAGGTCGGCGATGGCGCGGCCGATGGCGAGGTCCTCGGTGGCGTGGTGCGAGCTGCCGTAGAAGCCGAGCGCGATGCCGGCATGATGGCCGACCAGCCGCACCGGCAGGCCGGAATAGGCGATGTCGGTGCGGATCTGCTCGCAGCAGAGCAGCGCCATGTAGGAGGCGAAGGTGGCGGCGAAGGCCATCATGCCGGTGGCGGCCAGCCCGGCGGCGGCGGTCACCATGTTCTGCTCGGAGATGCCGAACTGGATCAGCCGGTCGGGATAGCGCCGGGCGAAGCCGATCAGCCCGTTGGAATATTGCAGGTCGGCGGTGCAGGCGACGACGGGATGCCCGGCCTCGGCCAGCTCGATCAGCGTGTCGGCCATCACCGACAGGTTGGGGGCACGGGAATTGATCTGCCGGTACTGCCAGCTCTGCGGCGAGAGCGGCCCGGTGGCCGTCCCGGTTGCGGGATTCCCGGTCATGACTGGCCTCCCATGATCTCCTCCAGCGCGCGGGCCGCGTCCTCGGGCGCGAGATAGCCCAGGTGCCAGCCCGGCTCGGTCTCCATGTACTTGACGCCCTTGCCCTTGAGCGTCTTGGCGATGACGCAGGCCGGCGCCTGGCGGGCGAGGTCGGCCTTGAGCCGGCGCAGCAGCACGGCCAGCGCCGCGACATCGTGCCCGTCGACCTCGTGCACCTCCCAGCCGAAGGCCCGCCACTTGTCGGCCAGCGGCTCGATGCCCATCACCTCGTCCGCCTTGCCGTCGAGCTGGTAGCCGTTGCGGTCGACGATGGCGACGAGGTTGCGCACCTTGTGGTGGGCGGCTGCCATCGCCGCGCACCAGACCTGGCCCTCCTGCATCTCGCCGTCGCCGAGCAGGCAGTAGACGTCGAAGTCGCGCTTCTGCAGCCGCGCCCCGATCGCCATGCCGAGCCCGCCGGAGAGCGCATGGCCGATCGAGCCCGAGCTGAAGTCGGCGCCCGGCACCTTGCGCATGTCGGGGTGGTCGCCGAGCGGGCTGCCCAGCCGCGTGTAGCTGTCCAGCCACTCGGTCGGGAAGAAGCCCCAGTCGGCGAGCAGCGGATAGAGCCCGACCGCGGCATGGCCCTTGCCCATCAGGAAGCGGTCGCGGTCCGGCCATTTCGGCTCGCCGCGCTGCAGCCGCATGATGTCGTAGTAGAGCACCGAGAGGATCTCGGCGCAGGAGAAGGTCGAGGAATAATGTCCGACCTTGGCGATCTCGATCAGCCGCACCGTCTCGGTGCGCACGAAGCGCGCGCGGTCCTTGAGGCGGGCGATGTGCTCCGGCGTCAGCTCGTTCGACTGCAGTGCCGCGGGCGACGGCATGGGCGGACCTCCCGACGGGGCCGCCGCTGATCGGGGCGCCCGCTCCCGGCCCCTGGAGCGGCCTATATCTTATAAGTCCATCCGGCGGGGAATGCTAGGCGGCGGACCCGAAGCGTGGCAGAAACGGCCCGACGCTGGCGGTCATCGGCGCGGGTGGGGCATGGGCAATTTGAGGATCGACGTCGTGCGGCCCGCCGATCTCGAGGCGATCGAGACGGCGCTGGCCGAGATCGTCGCGGATGCCGTCAATGGCGGCGCCGCGATCAGCTTCATGCAGCCCTTCACGGTCGAGGACGCCCGGCGCTTCTGGCGGGAGAAGGTCTGGCCCGAGGTCGCCAGCGGCCGCCGCGTCCTGCTCGTCGCCCGCCTCGACGACGAGATCGTCGGCACCGTCCAGATGGACATCGCCCTGCCGCCCAACCAGCGCCATCGCTGCGAGGTCGCCAAGATGGTCGTCCACTCGCGGGCGCGCCGCCGCGGCATCGCGCGCGAGCTGATGCTGGCGCTCGAGGCCGAGGCCCGGGCGCTCGGGAAGACCCTGATCACCCTCGATACGCGCACCGGCGACAGGGCGGAGCGCCTCTACGCCTCGCTCGGCTTCCAGGTCGCCGGCGTCATCCCGGGCTTCGCCGCCGACCCGGATGGCCGGGCGATGCACGGCACGACCTACATGTACAAGCAGCTCTAGCGAAGCCAGCCAGCCGTCGCGCTCTCACAGCGGCGGTCTCGCTCAGTGAATGACGCCGCTGTTGATGACCTTGTCCACGTAGCTCTCCGCCGTGCGCTTCATCGCCTTGCCGGTCGCCTTCGACAGCGACGGTGCCCCGTCCGAGCAGTCGCCGGAAACCTCGGCCGAGCCTTCGCCGCTGGGCAGCGCCTTGAGAACCTCGACGCCCTTGGCGTCGAGCACGCGGACGCGCAGGGAGAGCTCGGCGTTGGCGTCCAGCAGGCCGGTGAAGAACTGCGGGTTCGCGACGACGCGCGCCTCGAAGTCCTCCAGCGTGATGACGATGTGGTACGCGGCACCCTCCGCCGGCTGGGTGGCGGTCCCGCCGGGCACCTGGTGCTTGAGGGCGACCTCGTTGGTGCGCCGCAGCGTCTCGACCAGCGCCGGCCCGACATTCATCGGGAAGCTCCAGGCACCGCAGGCGTGCGTCGATACCTCCACCTTGCGCGACAGGGAGGCGAGCTCGGGGTCGATATAGACGCTGGTCGGGCTCTCGACGATGCGGCTCTGCATCACCTCGTCCGCCGGCGCGCTGGTCGGCGACACCGTCGCGTTCGCCGTGCACCCGCCCAGAAACAGTGCCGCCGCAACGGCGATCCGTCCTGCCTGCCTCATCCCCCACACTCCCCCAGGATGTTCTTGGCATAGTTGCACTGATCCGGGCAGGCGGTCCACAAGCAAAACGTGCGCGGCAGCGCCGAGCTCGTCACGCCTCCGAGGCAAGCCTCACGCACGCCTGCCAGCCTCGGGGCGCTCCGCTCGCGTTGTCAGGCCATCGTATATGTTATAAGCTCGTTCTGGTAATCAGGCCGCAGGCTGCGATCGGCGGACGCCCATCGGGCGAAACCGCGAGGCAGGGCGGCGGCCCGTCAGGACGGAGGAGGATGACCATGACGAGGCGGGATTTCCTGGGCGTCGGACTGGCCGTCGCGGTGGCGGCGGCGCTGCTGCCCTGGCGCGCGGGGAACGCGGCGGACAGCAGCACGCTGGTCTATGCCGATGCCGGCGAGCCGAGCACGATCGACCCGGCCAAGGCGAACATCAACTGGGAGCTGACGGTCACCCGCAACGTCTACGACCGGCTGGTCAATTTCGACCTCGCCGATCCCGCCAAGCTGGAGCCGGCGCTGGCGACGTCCTGGAAGCAGGACGGCACGGTGTGGACCTTCACGCTGCGCGACGGGGTCAAGTTCCATGACGGCTCGACCTTCGACGCCGACGACGTCAAGGCCTCGCTCGACCGGCTGCTGCGCATCGGCCAGGGCCAGAGCTACCTGGTGGCCGACATCGCCAGCGTGACCGTGGTCGACCCGCACACCGTGAAGATCGAGACCAAGGCGCCCAACGTCTTCCTCGCCGGCAACCTGTCGCGCATCGAGATGGTGTCGGCCGACGACATCGCCAAGCACGCCGGCGATGCCGACAAGGGCGACGCCTGGTTCGGCGAGAACGCCAACGGCACCGGGCCCTATGCCTTCGTCAGCTGGACGCGCGGCGCGCAGATCGAGCTGAAGCGCAATACCGCCTGGTGGGGCCAGTTTCCCAAGCTGGCCTTCGACCGCGTGATCGACCGCTTCGTCGGCGACGGCGCCAACCGCGCCCGCGGGCTGGAGGGCGGCGAGTACGACCTCGCCGGCTTCGTGCCGCGCGACGAGGCGCTGCGCATCGGCAAGAGCAGCGGCTTCCACCTCGTCGAGGGCAACAACCTCTGGGCCTGGCCGGCGATCTACCTCAACATGGAGCTGAAGCCGACCGACAATGCCGACTATCGCGAGGCGCTGGTCCGCGCCTTCGACTACGGCGCGATGATCCAGTACTTCCAGGGCGGCGCGGTGACGCCGCGCGGCCCGGTGCCGTCGTGGTTCCCGGGCAGCCCGGAGAACGACGAGCCGGCGATCGCCACCGACCTCGCGGCGGCCAAGGCGGCGCTGCAGAAGTCCGGCCTGTCGGGCACCGGCATGAAGTGCTCGGTGCCGGCGGGATTCCCCGAGTTCCGCTTCGCCGCCACGGTGCTGCAGAGCTCGGCCGCGCAGCTCGGCATCAAGGTCGAGATCGAGGAGCAGCCCTTCGTCCAGGCGATCACCGCGATCAAGGACAACAAGAGCAACTGCTTCGTGCTGGGCAACGCCAATCTCAGCCCGACCGACGCCACCAAGTTCTTCGCCGCGCACTACCTCAAGGGCGGCTTCTTCAACTCCGGCAAGTTCTACGACGCGGCGCTCGACGCGCTGGTGCTGAAGATCCCGACGGTCGCCGACGAGGCGGAACGCAAGGCGATGCTGAAGCAGGCCTTCGAGACGGTGGTGAAGTCGCACTACATCATCTGGGCGGCGCGGCCGACCACGGTGGTGCCGGAGCCCGACCGCGTCCGCGGCTACCGCATCGACCCGGCCGAGTACATCAACGTCCGCTTCTGGGAGCTGCATGCGGCGGAGTGAGCTGCGCGCAAGCATTCCCTCCCCCTTGTGGGGGAGGGCTAGGGTGGGGGGTGCCGCGGCGCGAGCCTGGGGCCGCCCCCCACCCTAGCCCTCCCCCGCAAGGGGGGAGGGAGATCAGGTGCGACGTGCTCTCCTTCCTGACGCAGCGGCTCGCCTGGGGCGTGCTGGTGCTGCTGCTGGTCGCGGTGCTGACCTTCTTCCTCCGCCGCGTCGTGCCGGCCGATCCCGCCGCCTTCCTCGCCGGCCAGAACGCGTCGGAGGAGACGGTGGCGCGGATCCGCGCGGAGTACGGGCTCGACCGGCCGCTGCTGGTGCAGTTCGGCACCTATCTCGCCGGTCTCGCACGGGCCGATTTCGGCCTGTCGATCCGCACCCACCGCAGCGTCGGCACCGACCTCGCGCAGTTCCTGCCGGCCACGCTCGAGCTGCTGATCGTCAGCTTCCTGCTCTATCTGGCGATCAGCTTCTATCTCGCGGTGGCTGCCGCGCGCAGGCCGGGCGGCGCCGTCGATTCCGGCATCCGGCTGCTCACCATGCTCGGCCCCGGGATCCCGGTCTTCTGGCTCGGCATGGCGCTGCAGTTCGTCTTCTTCTACCGGCTGCACTGGCTGCCGCTCGGCGGCCGCTTCCCGATCCGCGAGGTGCCGCCGACGCCGGTCACCGGCTTCCTGCTGCTCGACACGCTGATCGCCGGCGACCCCGGCGCCTTCTGGCAGGCGCTGCGCTCGATGACGCTGCCGGCGCTGACCATCGTCATCAACCTGCTGGCGGTCGGCACGCGGCTGTCGCGCGCCGCGCTGATCGCCGAGTACGACAAGCTCTACATCCGCACCGCCCGGGGCAAGGGGCTGGGGCCGCGCGCCATCCTCTACAAGCACGTGCTGCGCAACGCGCTGAGCCCGGTGCTGACCGTCACCACCATGCAGTTCGGCTACATGATCAGCTGGGTGATCCTGGTCGAGGTGATCTATGACTGGCCGGGCATCGGGCTCTACGCCTACCAGTCGTTCCAGGTCTTCGACTACGCCCCGGTGATCGCGCTCGCCGTCGTCTCGACGACCGGCTTCGTGCTGATCAACCTGCTGATGGACCTGCTCTATCCGCTGATCGACCCGCGCGTGCGGAGCGTCGCGGCATGAGCGCCGCGGGCGCCCTGCCGCGCCGCCGCTTCCGGCCGGGCTCGAGCCAGCTGCTGCTGGGCTTCGCGCTGCTGGTCGTCGCCATGCTGGCCGCCTTCGCGCTGTTCCCGACCGCGATCGCGCCCTCCGACCCGATCATCCTCGACATCGCCCACCGGCTGCAGCCGCCGGGGCCTTCGCACCTGCTCGGCACCGACGAGGCCGGCCGCGACATCCTCTCGCGGGTGATCCACGGCACCCGCTACTCGCTCGGCGTCTCGGTCGCCATCGTGCTCGCCGCGGCGCTGTTCGGCATCGCCTACGGCGCCGTCTCCGGCATGGCCGGGCGGCGGGTCGACGAGGTGATGATGCGCATCGTCGACCTCTTCTTCGGCTTCCCCGCGCTGGTGCTGGCGCTCGCCGTCGCGGCGGCGATCGGCCACGGGCTCGACAGCGTCGCGCTGTCGCTCGGCGCCATCTGGTGGCCGGGCTACGCCCGGCTGGTGCGCGGCGAGGTGCTGCGGCTGCGCGAGCGCCCGCATGTCGAGGCGGCCCGCGCGCTCGGCGTCGCCGGCCCGACCCTGCTCGCCCGCCACATCCTGCCCTTCGTGCTGCAGGCGGTGAACGTGCGGGTCACCACCGACATCGGCTACGCGCTGGTGGCGGTGACGGCGCTCTCCTTCCTCGGGCTCGGCGCCGATTCGCCGACCCCGGAATGGGGCCTGCTGATCCGCGATTCGCGGCCCTATTTCGGCTCGGCCTGGTGGTACCTGGTGTTCCCCGGGACGATGATCATGCTGACCGCGGCCGCCTTCTCGATCATCGGCGACTGGCTCGCCGCGCGGCGCGGGATCGCCGCCTGATGCTGCTCGAGGTCAGCGGCCTGCGGATCGCCTTCCCGGGCCGGGAGGGCGAGCTGGTCGCCGTCGACGGGCTCGACTTCGCCGTCGCCGAGGGCGAGATCTTCGTCATCATCGGCGAGTCGGGCTCGGGCAAGTCGCTGACCGGCATGTCGGTGGTCGGGCTCACGCCGCCGACCGCGGCCGCGCGGGGCTCGATCCGCTTCAAGGGGCGCGAGCTGCTCGGCCGGCCGGAGCCCGAGCTGAGGCGCGTGCGCGGCCGCGAGGTCGGCATCGTCTACCAGGACCCGCTCGGCGCGATGAACCCGGTCTGGCCGGTCGGCGAGCAGATCGCCGAGGCGCTGGTCACCCACCGGATGGCCTCGCGCGGCGCGGCGGCCCGGCGCGCCGTCGAGCTGCTCGCCCGCGTCCACATCCCCGACCCCGCGCGCGTCGCCCGCGCCTATCCGCATGAGGTCAGCGGCGGCATGCGGCAGCGCGCGATGATCGCCATGGCGCTGGCCTGCGGCCCCAGCCTGCTGATCGCCGACGAGCCGACCACGGCGCTCGACGTCACCATCAAGGCGCAGGTGCTGGAGCTGCTGCAGGAGCTGCGGAAGGAGCTGTCGCTCACCATCGTGCTGATCACCCACGACATGGGGGTGGTGGCCGAGCTCGCCGACCGCATCCTGGTGATGTATGCCGGCAAGGCGGCCGAGATCGGCCCGGCCGACGCCATCATGCAGCGCCCCTCGCACCCCTACACCCGCGCCCTGATGCTGAGCGCGATGATCGCCGAGGCGCCGCCCAAGGCCGAGCTCGGCGCCATCCGCGGCACCGCGCCGCCGCTCGGCGCGCGCCCCTCGGGCTGCCCCTTCCATCCGCGCTGCCCGGCCGCGCAGGAGGATTGCCGCGCCGCCATGCCGCCGGTCCGCGCGCACCGCGCGGTGCGGCTCGCCTGCCATCATCCGCTCACCCTGGAAGCCTCATGCTGAGCTTGTCGAAGCATGGGGCGGGCCATGGGCGCCGTGCCCGTGTCGAGGCCGTGCCGACCTCGCCCTTCGACAAGCTCAGGACGAGGTTTGGGGGGAGCGGGCGCGATCTCTACGGCCTCATCCTGAGCTTGTCGAAGGATGAGGCTGGCACGGTCGCCGGCGTGCACCTTTCTGGACTCGCGGGCCCGTGAGCCCGCTCCTCAGCCTCGAGCAGGTCAGCCGCAGCTTCGTGCAGCGGCGCGGCAAGCGCGCGGTGCGCGCGGTCGACGCGGTGTCGCTCGAGGTCGCCCCCGGCGAGACGCTCGGGCTGGTCGGCGAGAGCGGCTGCGGCAAGTCGACCCTGGCGCGGCTGGCGCTCCGGCTGCTCGAGCCGGAGGAGGGCCGCATCCGCTTCGACGGCCTCGACATCACCCATGCGCCGCCGCGCGCGCTGCTGCCGGTGCGCCGCCGCATGCAGGCCGTCTTCCAGGATCCGCTCGCCTCGCTCAACCCGCGCATGACGGTGGCCGAGATCCTGCGCGAGCCCTTCGCCACGCACCGGATCCGGCCGCCCGGCGGCGCCGCGGCGCGGATCGCCGAGCTGCTCGCCGTGGTCGGGCTCGAGGGCGTCGATCCCGCGCGCCGTCCGCAGCAATTCTCCGGCGGCCAGCTGCAGCGCATCGCCATCGCCCGGGCGCTGGCGCTCGAGCCTTCGCTGATCGTCGCCGACGAGCCGACCTCGGCGCTCGATCCCTCGATCCAGGCGCAGATCGTCAACCTGCTGCTGCGCATCCAGCGCGAGCGCGGCATCTCCTACCTGGTGATCTCGCACGACCTCGACGTGGTCGGGCACATCGCCGACCGCATCGCGGTGATGTATCTCGGCGCCATCGTCGAGAGCGGCCCGGCCGCCGCGATCATGGCCGAGCCGCTGCACCCCTATTCGCAGGCGCTGCTCTCGGCGGCGCCGACGCTGACCGCGCGGCGCGACCGCAGCTGGCGGCGCATCATGCTGGCGGGCGACCTGCCCAACCCGGCCGACAAGCCGGCCGGCTGCCGCTTCCATCCGCGCTGCGCGCTGGCCCGCGACATCTGCCGCCGCGAGGCGCCGCCGCTGCGCCCGCCCGACGCGGCCGGGCGGCTGGTCGCCTGCCATCTCGCCCCGGCCGAGACCCGGGCGCGCGGCGCCGAGATCGGCCGCGCCCGTACCGGCCGCGCCACCCCGCCCGAATTCCATCGGGCCGACACCCAGCAGCAGAGGGAACGCACATGACCCACGCCGCCGAGATCCATGTCCGCGGCCTCGGCTTTCCCGAGGGCCCGGTCGCGCTCGCCGACGGATCGATCGCCTTCGTCGACCTGCTCCACGCCAAGGTGCGCGCCTGGCGCGACGGCCGGGTGCGCGAGATCTGCACGCTGCCGGGGGCACCCAACGGCATGCGGCGCGGCCCCGACGGCGCGCTCTACGTCTGCAACAACGGCGGCATCGCGCCGCTGTCGCTGCACGAGCTGCATTTCGCCGAGCCGCAGATCACCGGCCGGCTGCAGCGCATCGCCGCCGACGGCAGCGTCGCCGACCATGCCACGGCGCTGCCGGGCGAGCCGCCCTGGCGGCCCAACGACCTGGTCTTCGCGCCCGGCGGCGGCATCGTCTTCACCGACCCGCAGAACTGGGAGGTGCTGGGCGACCCGGCGACGGCGGCCTCGTATCGCGGCGGCCAGCTGCTGCTCGCGACGCCGCAGGGGCAGGTGACCCGGCTCGCGACGATGACCGGATTCCCCAACGGGCTCGCTTTCCATCCCGAGGGCTTCCTGGTGGTCGGCATCACCATGGAGCATCGCCTGGTGCGCTTCGACTGGCTGGGCGACCGGGTCGGGCCGCCCGCCACCTGGATCGCCCTCGACGACCGCTTCAACCCGGACGGCATGGTCTTCCACGGCGACCGGCTCTACGTCACCGGCAGCACCGGCGACCGCGTCGCGGTGATCGACCTCGCCGGCCGGCTGGTCGAGACGATCGACACCGGCGCGGGCAGCGACCCGACCAATTGCTGCGTCCATGACGGCCGGCTCTGGGTGACGCTTGGGCTGCCCGGGCAGCTGGTGTCGTACCGGCTGTAGGAGAAGCATCCATCTGCGACTGTCATCCCGGCGAAAGCCGGGATCCATGCGTCCGGCGACGCGATGCGGCAAGATGGATCCCGGCTTTCGCCGGGATGACATGCAGGGGCGCTGGCAATGAAGGAGAAGGGGATGACCGACGACACCTTCGTGCGGCCCGAGCTGGCGCCGTTCAACCGCGGGCCGCGGCTGTCGGTGCCGATGCATGCCGACGACCACTGGACGAGCCGGCACTGGTTCGAGGCGCCGCGCGAGGATCCCGCCTGGCCGGAGATCTATGCCTATACCGACAGCATCTCCTACGCGCCGGGCGACACGGTGCGCATCCATGCCAGCGGCACCGCGCCGCGCTGGACGCTGCAGATCTATCGCGACGGCAGCCGGCCGGCGCCGCTGCTGAAGACCGAGCTGCCCGGCGTCTTCGTGCCGGCGCCGAAGGACGCCTACAAGGCGGGCTGCGGCTGGCCGGTGGCGCACGAGGTGAAGCTGCCGGACGATCTGCCCTCGGGCTTCTACCGCGTCGTCTCGAGCTGCCCGCGTGCCGACGGCAGCCTGTTCCTGCAGCATCACTTCTTCGTCGTGCGGCCGACCCGGGCGACGCAGCGCGGCCGGCTGCTGATGCTGCTGCCGACCGGCACCTGGTCGGCCTACAATGACTGGGGCGGCGCCAACCACTATGCCGGGCGCGACGGCCCGGGCGGCGACCTCGCCTCGCCGATCCTCAGCCTGGAGCGGCCCTGGACGCGCGGCATGGTGTGGCTGCCGGAAGGCGCGCCCAGGATCTGCGCCTCGCCGCCGCCCGAGCCCAACACCGCGACGCGCTACGGGTTCAAGGAATGGGCCTTCTCCAACGGCTTCGGCCAGTACTACGCCGCCTCGGGCTGGGCGCAGTACGACCGCCACTTCCTGCTCTGGGCGGAGCGCGAGGGCTACGCGCTCGACATGATCACCCAGACCGACCTGCAGTACCGGCCGGAGCTGCTGGAGCCCTATGCCTGCGTCGTCATCGTCGGGCACGACGAGTACTGGTCGCACGAGATGCGGGTGGCGATCGACGCCTATGTCGAGCGCGGCGGCCGGGTGGCGCGGTTCGGCGCCAACTTCCTCTGGCAGATCCGGCTGGAGGCGGAGGGTCGCCGGCAGGTCTGCTACAAGTTCCGCGCCCATGACGAGGACCCGCTGCGCGGCACGCCGGAGCAGCACCGGCTGACCAGCGCCTGGGAAGACCCGACGGTGAACTGGCCCGGCGCCACCACCTTCGGCGTCAACGGCGTGCGCGGGCTCTACGCCCCGTGGGGCGGCGGCTTCGCGCCGCGCGGCCAGCGCGGCTTCACCGTCTACCGGCCGGAGCACTGGCTGTTCGACAGGACCGACCTCTACTACGGCGACATCTTCGGGCACGAGGCGGGAATCTTCGCCTACGAGGTGGACGGGCTCGACTACACCTTCCGCCAGGGCCTGCCCTATCCGACCTTCGCCGACGGCGCGCCGCAGGGCGTCGAGATCCTCGCCATGGCGCCGGCGGCGCTCGCCGAGGCGGCGCATCCGGGCGAGGGCTTCCGCTACTATGTCGGGGACAACGACCTCGACGGCCTCGTCACGCTCATGGAACGCAAGGTGACGCCCGAGGGCCGCGCCCGCTACCGCTACGGCGCCGGCATGGTGGTGCACATGAAGCGGGGCAGGGGCGAGGTGGTGAGCGCGGCGACCTGCGAGTGGGTGATGGGGCTGAAGCGCGGCGACGTCTTCACGCAGCAGATCACCCGCAACGTGCTCGACCGCTTCACCGCAGGCTGACCGTACCCGCCTCCTCTTGTCATCCCGGCGAAAGCCGGGATCGATGCGTCCGGCGTCGCGATGCGGCAAGATGGATCCCGGCTTTCGCCGGGATGACGAGCAAGGACGTGGCTGCAGGGAGGAGCTTCCAGTGACCGACCCGACCTTCCAGCCGCCCGAGCTGGGGCCGACCAACCGCGGGCCGCGGCGCGCCGTGCCGATGCATGCCGACCATAGCTGGCTCGACCTGCACTGGTACGAGATGCCGCGCGAGGACCCCGCCTGGCCGGAGATCTACGCCTACACCGACCGCCTCTCCTACGCGCCGGGCGAGACGGTGCGCATCCATGCCAGCGGCACCGCGCCGCGCTGGCGGCTGCAGGTCTATCGCGACGGCGGCCGGCCGGCGCTGCTGCACGATTCGGAGCTGCCGGGCAGCTTCACCCCAGTGCCCGGCGATGCCTACAGGTCCGGCTGCGGCTGGCCGGTCGCCACCGAGCTGACGCTGCCGGCCGACCTCGCCTCCGGCTTCTACCGGATCGCCTCGAGCTGCCCGCGCGCCGACGGCAGCCGGTTCCTGGCGCACCATTTCTTCGTCGTGCGGCCGACACCGGCGACGCGGCGCGGCCGTCTGCTGATGCTGCTGCCGACCGCGACCTGGACCGCCTACAACGACTGGGGCGGCTCGAACCACTACCAGGGCATCGACGGCGCCGCCGGCGACCTCGCCTCGCCGATCCTCAGCCTCGAGCGGCCCTGGGCGCGCGGCCTGCTCTGGCTGCCCGAGGGCGCGCCCCGGACCTGCACCTCGCCGCCGCCGCGGCGCGGCGCGGCGCCGGCCTATACGCAGAAGGAATGGTCCTTCGCCAACGGCTTCACCCAGTACAGCGGCTCGGCCGGCTGGGCCCAGTTCGACCGCCACTTCCTGCTCTGGGCGGAGCGCGAGGGCTATGCGCTCGACATGATCACCCAGACCGACCTGCACTACCGGCCGGAGCTGCTCGACGCCTATGCCGCGGTGGTGATCGTCGGCCATGACGAGTACTGGACGCGCGAGATGCGGCTGGCGATGGAGGCGTGGCTCGACCGCGGCGGCCGGCTGGCCCGGCTCGGCGGCAACATCTGCTGGCAGATCCGGCTCGAGGACGAGGGGCGGCGGCAGGTCTGCTACAAGGCCCGCGCCCATGACGAGGATCCCGTGCGCGGCACCGCCGATGCGCACCTGCTGACCTCGGGCTGGGAGGACGCGACGGTCAACTGGCCGGGCGCCACCACCTTCGGCGTCAACGGCTTCCGCGGCGTCTATTCCGGCTGGGGCGGGCTGATCCCGCGTGGCCAGCGCGGCTTCACCGTCTACCGGCCGGAGCACTGGCTGTTCGCCGGCACCGACCTCGGCTATGGCGACGTGTTCGGCGCCGAGGCGGAGATCTTCGCCTACGAGGTCGACGGCCTCGACTACACCGTCCGCAACGGCCTGCCCTATCCGACCGGCCGCGACGGCGCGCCGGCGAGCGTCGAGATCCTCGCCATGGCCCCGGCGGTGCTGGCCGAGACGGAGCTGCCCGGCGAGGGCTTCCGCTACCACATCGGCGCCAACGACCTCGAGACCATGGCCCGCCTCGCCACCGGTGCGGCGACCCCGGCCGCGCTGGCCGAGTACCGCTACGGCGCCGGCATGATCGTCCACATGGCGCGCGGCAAGGGCGAGGTGGTCAGCGCGTCCAGCTGCGAATGGGTGATGGGCCTGGCGCGCAACGACGGCGACACCCGGCAGATCACCCGCAACCTGCTCGACCGGTTCATCGCGGGGTAGGGCTGGAGTTCCTCGCCCACGGAGTGGGAGAGGGAGTCAGGCGGCGATCTCCCGCGCCGTCTGGTCCAGCGTGGCGGCGAGGCGCTCGACCAGCTGGTCGAGCTCGGCGTCGCTGACGATGTAGGGCGGGCAGATGGCGATGACGTCGCCGAGGTTGCGGATGATCAGCCCGTTGGCGCGGGCCAGCCGCTCGGCCGTCGCGCCGACCTTGCGCTCGGGCGCGAAGGGGTGGCGCGCGGCCGCGTCCTCCATCAGCTCGATGCCGCCGATGAATCCCAGGCTGCGGATCTCGCCGACCAGCTTGTGCCCGGCGAGCGGCGCCAGGCCGCGGCGCAGCCGCTCGCCCAGCCGGCGGGCGACGGCCGGCAGGTCCATCTCGCGATAGATGCGCAGCGCCTCGGCGGCGACCGCCGAGGTGACGGGGTGGCCGGAATAGGTGAAGCCGTGGCCGAAGGTGCCGTTGCGGTGGCTCTCCTCGGCGACCGTCGCGGCGACCTCCGGGGAAACCAGCACGGCGCCGATCGGCATGTAGCCGGAGGACAGCCCCTTGGCCACCGACAGCATGTCCGGGCGGAACCCGACCGACTGGCAGCCGAACCAGCTGCCGGTGCGCCCGAAGCCGCAGATCACCTCGTCGGCGAGGACCAGGATGTCGTGGCGGCGCAGGATCTCGGCCACCGCCGGGAAGTAGCCGGCGGGCGGCACCAGCACGCCGCCGGCGCCCATCACCGGCTCGGCGATGAAGGCGGCGATGGTGTCGGCGCCCTCGGCCGCGATCTGCGCCTCGAGCTCGACGGCGAGCCGCGCGCCGAATTCCTCGGGCGTCTCGCCCTCGCGGTGGTCGCGGTAGTAGTGCGGCCGGGCGGCATGGACGACGCGGCAGTCCGGCAGGTTGAAGGAGCGGTGCATCATCGGCAGGCCGCACAGCGCCGCCGCCATCACCGTCGAGCCGTGGAAGGCGCCGATGCGCGACAGGATCTTGCGCTTCTCCGGCCGGCCGCGCGCGACCTGGTAGTACCAGGCCATCTTGACCATGGTGTCGTTCGATTCCGAGCCGCCGTCGGTGAAGAAGACCTTGGCGTCGGGGAAGGGCGCGATCTCGCCGATGCGCTGCGCCAGCTCGGCCGCCCACGGGTTCGAGCGGCTGTTGAAGGTGTGGTAGACGGGCATCGTGGCCAAGGCGCGCTCCGCCGCGGCGGCCAGCCGCCGGTCGGAGAATCCCAGGCTGGCGCACCACAGCGAGGACACCGCGTCGATGTATTTGTGGCCCTCGATGTCGAAGACGAACGGCCCTTCGCCGCCGGTGATCATCAGCGGCCCGGCCTCGAGATGGCGCAGCCCGTCGGTCTGGGAATGGATGTGCCAGCGCACATCGGCGCTCTCGAGGTCGGCCGCCCGGTTCTCCATCGCACTCCACTCCCTGGGGAACTTATAAGATATAGGTGCACCGGGAACCGGGCAAGCGAACGGAGGCGCTGGAAAGCGCGGCGGGCTTCCGTCACCATCACCGCCGGTCGCCCGGCGCGGAGGTCCTGCCGCGGGCGGGACGGGCGGCCCCGGACGGAGAGGCAATGGCGGCGCAGGCGGACGACGATCCCAGGCCGGGGGACGGGCATTGCTGGCCCACGCCGGACCAGGAGCGGCTGCTCGCCGCGGCCCTGGTCGAGGGGCCGGCGGGGCTCGCCGCCTGGGAGGAGGTGGCCCGCAGCCTCGACCTGGACGGCCCCGATTTCGGCGCCAGCATGGTGCTGCCGCTGCTGTTCCGCCGGCTGAAGGCGCAGGGCGTCGAGGATTCCCGCCTCGGCATCTTCAAGGGCATCCATCGCCGCAATTGGGTGCGCAACGAGCGGCTGCTGCACGCCGCCTGGCCGGTTCTCGGCCACCTCGCCGCGCGCGGCATCGAGGTGGCGCTGCTCAAGGGCGCGGCGCTGCTCGCCACCAGCTACGCCGATCTCGGGCTGCGCTACATGGCCGATGTCGACATCCTGGTGCCCACCGCCGACCGCCGGCGGGCGATCGACGCGCTCGGCGAGTGCGGCTTCGTGCCGGTCGACGGCTTCAGTCCCGACGCGGTCGACGCGATCATGCCGGCGACGACGCCGAGCTACGGCTTCCGCAATGCCGCCGGGCTCTCGGTCGACCTGCACTGGAACGTGCTGCACCAGTCGCGCCAGCCGGACGCCGATGCCGCCTTCTGGGCAGCCGCCCGCCGGCTGGAATTCCGCGGCCTGCCGATCCGCGTCCTCGATCCCAGCGACCAGCTGCTGCACGTGCTGGCGCACGGCGTGCGCTGGAACGCCATGGCGCCGCTGCGCTGGGTGCTGGACGCGGCGATCGTGATCGGCGGCACGCCGGGCGGGCCGGACTGGGCGCGCCTGGCGGAGCAGGCGCGGCTGCGCCGGCTCGCCGTGCCGATCGGGCGGGCGCTGGGCTATCTCCGGCGCCGCTACGCCCTGCCGGTGCCGCAGGAGACGCTCGACGCGCTGCGCCGGTCGGGCTCGCCGCTGCAGCGCTGGGAGGCCGATCTCGAGGAGCGCGACCCGGGCGGGCGCACCGCGTTCGAGGATTCGGGCTACGCCTATCTGGTGGCGCTGCGCGACCGCACGCCGCTCGGCCGCCGGCCGGGCTGGCGGGCGCATCTCGGCGCGCTGCTCGATTGCCGCGGCCTGGACCGGGTCCGGCAGCTGCCGGCCGACCTGCTGCTGGCGCGACCCTTCCACCCGAGCGCGCTGCCCAGGGACGCCGCCACCCCGCTGGCGGAAGGCGTGCGGCTGAACGCGACGCGGGCCGCCGAATTCCATCGCGTGGTCGGGCGCGGCTGGCAGCGGCCGGAGCCGCACGGCACCTGGACCGGCCGGCGCGAAGCGCTGCTCCGGCTGCGGCCGGAGGGGCGCTCCGGCGCGCCGCTGGCCCTGGTCTTCAGCGGCTGGGCGTTCGTCGCCGAGCGCTTCCCCGAGCAGCGGCTCGCGGTCTCGATCGCCGGTCGCCGCCTGGCGGACTGGCCGCTGCGGCACAAGACCGAAGCGCTGCCGGTGGCCCGCGTGCCGCTGCCCGGCGCCGACGCCGGGCCGGTGCTCGAGGTCCGCTTCCGCACCGGGCCGCTCGGCTCGCCCTGGTCGGCCGGCGTCAGCGCCGATCGCCGCCGGCTCGGCCTGCCTGGCCTGGCTGGAGCTGGCGCCGATCGCGACGCTGCCGGCCGGCGAGGCGATCCGGCCGGGGCCGGACGGCAATGCGGATCCCTACCTCGCCGGCGGCTGGCACATGGTCGACCGGCGCGGCGCGCTCGTCGGCCGAAGCTCGCGGCTGCTGCTGGTGCGGTCCGGCGGCGACCGGCTCCGCCTCACCGTCGCGGTCGAGAGCGAGCAGGCCGGGCAGCTCACGGTGCTGGTCAATGACCGCGAGCTCGAGCCGTGGGCGCTGCCCTCCGCCACCGAGCCGCTGCACCGCGCCTTCCCGCTGCCCGACGGCGAGCCGGTCCTGGCGATCGAGCTGCGCGCCGCCCCGATGGCCCGCGGCAGCGTCTGGCTGCGCGAGCTGGCGATCGAGAGCGGCAGCGGCGCGTAGACCGGCAGGTTCCTGTCCGGCCCCGCGGCGGCCCTGGATGGCCGGCTCGAGGCCGGCCATGACAAGGCAAGGGAGAGGCCCCTCTCACTCTGCATTGTCATGCCCGGGCTTGACCCGGGCATCCATCTTGCGGCCGTCCCTGACTGTCCGGTTCGAGCCGCCGACGACAGGAATCCTGCCCTCAGGCCCGCGCCGCGGCGCGCACCTCCGGCCAGGCCGCGACATCGAGGAAGGTGCTCTGGTAGGTGGCGCCGGCGCCGATGTCGGTGAGCCGGCTGGAGCAGAGCAGGTTGATGGTGCCGGAGACCGCTTCGCCGGCCGGCCGCTGCCCGGGCACCAGCACCACGCCCTCGCCGATCTCGTCGCTGACCCGCAGCACCAGCCCGACCTCGCCGCGGTCGTTGAAGAGACGCACCTTGTCGCCGCCGGCGAGGCCCCGGCGCGCCGCCTCGCGGGGATGCAGGACGCAGGCCGGCTCGCCCTCGCGGCGGCGCAGGAAGGCGCTGCCGGCATAGGCGGTGTGCGCCTGGAAGTAGCCGGGGGCGGTCAGCAGGCGCAGCGGCCAGCGGGCGGCGTCGCTCGTCTCCACCGGATCCGGCTCCCAGACCGGCAGCGGCGGCAGGCCCTGGGCGGCCAGCGAAGCGGCGTAGATCTCGAGCTTGCCCGATGGCGTGCGGAAGGTCTGGCCCTCCGCCTCCGGCGCCACCTTGATGGGGCGGTGGTCGAGCAGCTGCCTGGGATCGATGCGCGCCGCGGCGCCGCCGGCCTTCTCGAAGAAGCGCGGAAGGATCTCGGCCGGCGTCTCGCCGAAGACCGCGTCGGTCAGCCCCATCCGGCGGGCCAGCGCCTGGGCCAGCCGCTGGTTGCTCCAGGCCTCGCCCTGCGGCGGCACGGCGGCCGGGGCGAACTGCATGTAGTAGCTGCCGTAGCTGCGGTAGAGGTCCGAGGTCTCGAGATAGGTCGCCGCCGGCAGCACGATGTCGGCGTAGCGCGCCGTGTCGGTCAGCAGCGGGTCGTGCACCACGGTGAAGAGGTCCTCGCGCGCCAGCCCCTGCCGCACCCGGCCGGCATCGGGACAGGTCACCGCCGGGTTGTTGGCGGCGATGAAGAGGCCCCGGATCGGCGGGTCGTCGAGGGTCAGCAGCGCCTCGCCGAGCAGGCTGTGGTTGACCTGCCGCCGGGCCACCGGGCCGCCGGGCCGGCGCACCGGGGAGACGTCGATCTCGATCGAGGCGGCGGTGAGCAGCAGCGCGCCGCCGCCGCGCCGCCCGTAGGCGCCGGTGACCGCCGGCAGCACGGCCACGGCGCGCAGCGCCTGGCCGCCGCGGGCGAGCCGCGTCATGCCCTCGCCGAGGCGGATGAAGGAGCGCTTCGCGGCGCCGTAGAGTGCCGCCAGCCGCTCGATGTCGGCGACCTCGAGGCCGGTGATCTCGGCTACGCGCTCCGGCGGGAACTGCGGCACCACCTCGCGGCGCCAGGCCTCGAAGCCCAGCGTATGGGCGGCGAGATAGGCCTCGTCGCACAGCCCGTCGCGCACCAGGATGTGGACGATGCCGATCGCCAGCGCGGCGTCGGTGCCGATCCGGATCGGCAGGTGCCAGTCGGCGCTCGCCGCCGTGCGGCTGCGGCGCGGATCGATGACGACGATCTTCACGCCCTCGCGCTGGCGCTGCTCGGCCTTGTGCCAGAAATGCACGTTGACCGCCTTGAGGTCGCAGCCCCAGGCGATGATCAGGTCGGACTGGGCGACCGCCTCCGGGTCCGCGCCGCCGACCGGCCCCAGGGTGAGGTCCCAGGCCGTCTCGCAGCAGCTGTCGCACACCGTGCCGGCGATCAGCCGGCTGGTGCCGAGCGCGTGGAACAGGCCGTCGATCAGGCCGCGATTGATCTGCCCCTGATGCGCGCTGTAGGCGTAGCCGAGCAGCGCCGCCGGCCCGTCGGCGGCGATGATCGCCTTCCAGCGCGCCTCGATCTCGTCGAGCGCCTCGTCCCAGCCGATCGGCCGGAAGCGGCCCTCGCCCTTGGCGCCGGTCCGGCGCAGCGGCGTGGCGATGCGGTCGGGCGAATGCACCAGCTCGGCGTCGCGGTTGACCTTGGCGCAGGCGAAGCCGGCGGTGTAGGGCTGCTCGGGATCGCCCGAGACGTCGACCACCCGGCCGTTCTCGACGGTGGCGATCAGCGAGCACATGCAGGGGCAGTCGTGGGCGCAGGCGATGCGGATCCGGTCCATGGCTCTTCCTCCGCGAACAGAGATGGCGGAGCAAGGTGGTCGCGCTCAAGAGCCACTTTCGCGCCCCGGGGCAGACCACTATGCCGGCTCAGCCCTCCGGCAGCGAGTCGCGGACGATGCGGCCGAGCCGCGCGGCAGCGGCGCGCAGCTGGTGGGTATCGAAGCCGGAATAGCCCAGCACCAGCCCCTGGCGGGGCGGGGCGGCGAGATAGAGCGGGCTGAGCGGCCGGGCGACGATGCCCTGGTCCCGGGCCCTTGCGGCGATCTCCCGGTCGGCGGCGCCGCCGCGGAGATAGGCGACCAGCTGCATGCCGCCCTCGGGCACCGCGATCGCCGCCCGGTCGCCGAGCTGCTGCGCCAGCGCGTCGACCGTCACGTCGCGGGCCTCGCGGTAGAGCTGGCGCATGCGCCGGATATGGCCGGCGAGCAGGCCCTGGCGCATGAACTCGGCGGTCATCGCCTGCTGCAGGGTCGGCGGCGAGCGGTCGCTGAGGTGGCGGGCGCCGCGGAAGGCGTCGACCAGCGCGGGGGGCAGCACGGCGTAGCCCAGCCGCAGGCCGGGAAACAGCACCTTGCTCAGCGTGCCGACATAGATGACGCGGCCGCCGCGGTCGAGACCCTGCAGCGAGGAGAGCGGCTTGCCGGCGAAGCGGAACTCGCTGTCGTAGTCGTCCTCGACGATCCAGGCGCCGGCCTCGGCGGCCCAGGCGAGCAGCTCCAGCCGGCGCGGCATGCTCATCACCGCGCCGGTCGGATATTGATGCGAGGGGGTGATGTAGGCGACCCGCGCCGCCGGCCCGGCCGCCTTGGCCGCGCCGACATCGAGCCCGGCGGCATCGACCGGCACCGGCACCAGCCGGGCGCCGGCCGCCTGCAGCGCCTCGCGGGTGGCGGGATAGCCGGGATCCTCGACCCAGACCGGGTCGCCGGGCTCGAGCAGCGTGCGGATGGTGAGGTCGATCGCCTGCTGCGCGCCCGACAGCACGATGACCTGCTCCTCGCCGCAATGGACGGCCCGGGCGGCCCGCAGATAGGCGGCGATCTCGCGCCGCAGCGCCGGCTCGCCGGCCGGGTCGGCATAAGCGAGGTTGACGCGGTCGAACTGCCGGATCGCGGCCGCGCCGATGCGTCGCCAGGCCTCGACGCTGCGGGCGTCGACGGCGCAGCAGCCGACCACGAAGGGCGTGCGCGCCGGCGGCTCCAGCGCGGCGCCGACCGCCCGGTAGCGCCGCCCGGCGGTCGACAGCCGCGGCGCGGCCGGCGGCGCCGCGGCGCCGGCCGCCGGCCCGGCGGGGAGCGGCGGGACGTCCTCGGCGACGTAGGTGCCCGAGCCGTGCCGGCCGACGGCGTAGCCTTCGGCGACGAGCTGCTCGTAGGCGGCGATCGCCGAGCTGCGGGACACCCCGAGCCGGGCGGCCAGCTGCCGGCTGGCGGGCAGCCGCATGCCCGGCGCCAGCGCGCCGGAGACGATGGCGTCGCGCAGCCCGAGGTGGATCCGGACGTAGAGGGGGCGCTCGCCGCCGTGGTCGAGGGAGATCTCGAGGAACTCCGACCAGCCGCGCCGTGCAGGAGCGGGGGCAGGAGCGGGGGCAGGAGCCGGGGCAGGACGGCGGCTATCGACGGGGTCCCTCATCGCGACATGCTACACCGCCGGTCCCGCCCGCCGCGGATCGTCATGCCCGCAGCGTGTCGTCGCGCCGGCGCTGCATGAGTCGGCTCGCCTGCTATGGAGTCCCGGCGGGCCGGACAGGGAGAGCCCCCGACGCCTGCGCCCGGGCGAAGACCATCCAGGCCGAAGCGACGCCGAAGGTGGGGACGATGCAGACGATGCGGGCCATGAACCACGAATGAATGAAACCGTGGCTGAGAAACAGGGTGAACCAGGCGGGGATCACCGCGGCCGCGAGGAGTGGCCCGATGAACCTGGCGACGGCGTCGCGATCGCGCGAAGCCGCGTACCGGCGCGTGGCCCCGAGCAGCGCTGCGATCCAGGCGGCGGCACCGAGCCCGTGGGCGAGCACGGCTCCATGCCAGCCGAGCAGGAATACGGACGGGCTGTCGCCCAGCAGCTTGGCGAAGACGGTGGCAGTACCCGACAATCTCGTTCCACCCACGCGGTCGCCCGAGGTCCGCCACAGCAATTGCCCTCTGAACTCGGCGATCGCATGGGGATGCCCCAGGATCACGGCCGCGACGAAGAGCTTGAGCGCGAGCAGGGCGACGACGGAGAGAAAGAAGGCCATGGAGAGGACGGCCAGCTCGGTGACCAATCCCGCAAGCGACCGGAGCCTCGCATCCTGGTCCTGCCAGAGAAGATAGTAGGTGAGGATCGACAAGGAGAGCGCCAGGGGGATGCCGCCGCAGAGAAGATCGTAGTAGCCGGCGAGCGCGCCGAGGATGCTGCCGAGCCATGCGGCCTTCGCGGCGTCGAGGGGACTCCGCGACAGGACGAGGAAGGCGGTCAGGCCGAAGAGGGGCAGGAAGTAGGCGGCGGCGGAGCTGACGTCGCCGCCGAACCTCTGGATCCCGATGCCGGCGAGCAGTCCGGCCGAGACGATGACGGGCGCCGCCCGCAGCCCATGGCCGAGCCTGAGGAAGCCCGCCAGCCCGAAGCCGGCGATGGAGAGCATGAGGAGCGCCTTGTAGACCAGCTGCAGCGTCGGCAAGGCAAAAATGCCGAGGCCGATCGTCGTCAGGTAGAGCGACCCGAACCAGTAGCGGTCGTAGTGGCCGAGCCCGGGCGTGCCGCCGCTCACGATCGTCTCGTGGAGGGTCGGGCAGGGCTCCTCGGGAATGACCCAGGGACTGCCGGCATATTCGATCAGGTCGGCGGCGGGGGTCACCGCGCCCGAAAGCACGACGCAGTCGGCCCAGCCTTGCCCGGACGCCTCTCCGCTCGCGATTGCCGGCAAGCCGTCCTTCACGCGGTCCCGCAGCCGGGATTGGTCGCCGTGAACCCAGAAGGCGACGGCGCTGATCAGAAAGAAGGCGACGGCGCAGAGAATAAGCCCCTGGACCCAGCGCACGGCCGGCGCCAGCCGAGCACCGGCCATCGGGCGGGCGTTCGCCATTCAGGGCCTTGCCGGGTGCGTCAGCCGCATCCGCCGGGTCCGGGCCCCGGCGATGCGTTCCGCGCAGCCGCTCCGGCGGGGCTGCCGATCAGCGCTGCGCCGCGCTCTGCCAGGCATCCGACTGCGCATGCCACCAGTCTCGCGCCTTCTCCACCTCCTTCAGGTAGGCGAGCGCGCTCTGCTGTCGCGTGACCGCCAGCCGGCTGGCTTGCAGCAGAAGACGCAACGCTTTCGCATCGACGGCCTGTCGATCGATCGGAGGAGGCTCTCCGGACGGCGGTTCCGCGCTCTGCAGATCGGCGAGGTCGCCTGCCACGAAGTACTGCTTCGTGCCTATCCACTCGATGATTCCCTCGCCGATGCGTGTCGCTGCCTCGTGCGCCGCGGGACCGAGCGTCGGGGCGGCGCCAGCATCGCGGCGAGCTTCCCCCAGTACCTCAAGGATCAGCGTGCGCCATTGCACGACGTCGCGCCGGGCGTTGCCGGGGTAGCGGCAGGACTCGGGATCGGCATCGCGCTGGCACTGGTTGATTCGCAGCATGATCGCCGCCTGCAAGGCGGATAACCCCTCGTTGGCGATTCTTGGCTCCTGCGCGCAGATCCGGTTCACGACGGGCGCAGGCAGCGTGGCAGCTTCACCGAACCGGCGCAGCAGCGTCTGGTAGTCATGTCGCGGCGGCACGGTGAAGAACCGGAGAGTCATCGGCTGCAATGCGCCCAGGGCGCCGGCAACGTAGGGTGCGACCCGGATCCATGGCCGGGCGGCCACGATCGGGGCCGCCCGCTCGAGCGGAAGGTACTCTTCGCCGTTTCCCGAGCAGGATCTGACCATCTGTTGCCAGGCCGACGGAATCAGCCTGCATGGGTCGCGCAGGCCAAAGACCACGATGACCGGCAGGTCGCCAAGAATCGCCCGCATATGTGCGAAGGCGGGTCCGTCGAAGTCGCCGCCCACGAAGCCGCTCACGAACGCCTCGCTCGACAACAGGATCGTGTCGGCCCGATGCTCGGCCGCCCTGGCGAGGACCGTCGGCCAGGACAGGCTGGCATCGGACCAGCGAGCCGCGACGCGGCCGAGGTCTTCCTGGATGTCCCAGGCCAGGGAGGGATGACCGATGGCGTCCGCCGGCTTGGTATCGGGGAAATACACGCCGTGATCGAGCAGGGCCTCGCGATTGGCCGACAACGATGCCTGGATCGATTTGGTACCGGTCTTCGGCGGGCCTATGTGCAGGACCACGCGTTTCGTCATGCGGGATCTGTCGAAGGTTGCCGCACGCCGCGGGGAGCGGCACACGGCGTCATGGCAGATCCGCCCTGCGCCTTGTCGCGCACTTCGGCCCGAGCCCGCATGGTCCCAATCCTCTTCCCGCCCCGGACCGATCTTCCCTGGAAAATCGCCGGCGCGGCAAGGCGCTTGTGCGGCGTCGGGCCGGTGGGTCCGCGGACTGGGAGTTCCTCCGGATGCCGGCCGAGCGGTTGCAGGGCCGCATCCCCCGGGGTCATAATGGCGCTCAATCCCGAATCTTCCAGGAACGGCAGTGGGAGCACCTGCTGAGCTCGCGACGCGTCCGACAGGACGTGGGACGCACCTTCGATGAACGGCGTGGCGTCGGGCTGGTCGTCGGCCTTCATCTGCTCGATCTGCGGCGGGACGGCATTTTCGGAAGCTGGCCGGCGAATCGATGGCGTGGCGATCCTTCGCTGCGAGACCTGTGGCATGGGCCGCATCGAGGCCATGCCGCAGGATCCTCTGTCGTTCTACGGCGATTCCTACTACGCGTCGGCATCCGACGACGCGACGGGATACCGCGACTACGGCTTCACGGCCGATCACGGCGTCAGCTGGGCGGCCGCGCTCGTCAGGCTGCTGCGCGGTCATGGCCGCGTTCTCGATATCGGCTGTGCCGATGGCCTGCTCCTTCGCAAGCTGGGCGGCGCCTACGAGCGCTACGGCATCGAGGTCAATCCGCGCATGGCCGAAGCCGCCGCCGCGGCCGGCATCGAGGTGATAGCAAGCGACATCTATGACCCCGGCATCGGCCGGGCCTTCGCTGGCTCCTTCGACGTCGTCACGGCGATAGCCGTCTTCGAGCATGTCGCGGATTTCGGGCGCGCCGCCGACATCGCGCTGTCACTGCTCGCCGAAGGCGGTGTCCTGCTTCTCGAGGTGCCGCTGATGTCGGTGCGGCATGACAACAGCGTATGGCTGCGAAGCTCCCTCGAGCATCTCTACTACCCCACTGAAGGAAGCCTGCGCCATCTCTTCGAGCACCGGCTCGGCGCGAGGCTGGCGGGCACAGAGCTCCGCATCAAGGACTACGGCGCCACCTATGTGGGGCTGGTGACGCGCGATCCCACGTTGGCCGCCAGGCTCGAGGCACTGCTGACCCGAGTGACCCAGTCGCCGGCGCTGCTGCTCTCGCAAGAGGAGGCGGCGGCGAGCTTTCTCCTGCGCGTGGTTCACGCGGCGCATTCGGAGCCGGAGGTCGTCGGCTCGTTGGCGCGGCTGTCGGTCGACGCGTTGACACCGGCGATGCTGGCGCGTCTTGCCCAGCTTTGGGAGCGCGACGTGCGCCAGGGCCTTGCCGCCCGGCAGAGGCTGACCGATGTCTCGACGGCGCTGCGAACCCTCGAGGAGCAGCGTGCCCGCCAGGCCGTCACTATCAACCGGCTGAGGGGCGAAGCCGAAGCGGCGGCCGCCGTCGAACGCGGCCAATCGGAGGCGAGACATGCGGAGTTGCTGGAGCAGCTGAGCGATGCTCGCACGCGGCTGCACCTGGAGGGGATCGAAAAGCAGCAATTGGCGGAGGAGAAGGCTCGAACCGACCGGGAGATCGCCGAGCTCCTCGCATCGCGCTCCTGGCGCGTGACGGCTCCGCTGCGCCATGCCGTGTTGCGATGGCGCAGGCATTGGCCAGCTCGCGCCGCGGGTTCGCCGAGCCATGGACCTGGGGCGGCGGTTCCGCGCGCGCTGTCGCCCGAGAGCCGCGATCAGGCCCGACCCCAGCCTCAGCCGTCGCCGACCGGAGAGGTGCAGCTCTACGCCACCGATGAATGGCCCGCCGATCGTCCGTTGGTCAGCGTCGTCGTCCCCTGCTTCAACTATGGCATGTTCGTGGCGGAGGCGGTCGACTCCGTGCTGGCCCAGACATTCCAGGACATCGAGGTCATCGTGGTGGATGGCGGGTCGACCGATTCCGCGACGCGGGACCTCCTGGCTGCTTTCGCGCGCCCGAAGACCCGCGTCCTGCGCAGGGAGAAGCCTTGCCGGGTCGGCGACAACCGCAATTTCGGCATTGCCCAGGCCCGCGGAAAGTACATCTGCTGCCTCGATGCCGACGACCGCCTGCGGCCGACCTATCTGGAGAAGGCCGTCTTCCTGCTGGAGAACTACGGCTACGACCTGGTTTCCACGTCGGTTCGTCGGTTCGGCCTGGCGAACGACACCTACGGCCTCGAGCCCAATCCCGACCTGGCCGATATGCTGAGGGGCAACCACGTCGCGACCTGTGCGGTGTTTCGCCGAGCGCTGTGGGAAGCGGCTGCGGGGTACTGCGACTCCGATCCCTACGTTTACGAGGACTGGCGACTCTGGGTCCGGCTTGCCGCGCTTGGCGCTCGCATCAGCAACATCTGCGGCGAGCAGCTCTTCGAGTATCGCATTCATGACCATGGCAGCCTGAGCAACCGCGCCGAAATACTGCCCCGCGACCAGCAGGCCAAGGCGATCCGCGACGCAAACGCGGACGTGGTCACCGAGGAGGCCATCGAACGGTCGAGGCGCGCCCGGGACGCTCGGCTGCGCGCGACCGACGGCCTGGCGAACCTCCGCCGCGGGCCGGCCGCGGCGCCCGGCCGCACCATCCTGCTGGCGCTCCCGTTCGTCTGCCTGGGAGGTGCCGAGCGACTGCTGAGCGGCATCGTCACGCATCTGGCCGGGTCCGGGTACCGGATCATCGTCGTCTCGACGGTCGACCCCGCGCCGGGCCAGCCCGACATGTCCTTGTGGTTCGAGCCGGCGACGGCGGAGATCTACCACCTGCCGCGGTTCCTCGATGCCGGGCGATGGGCGGATTTCATCGAGTATCTCGTCGATTGCAAGGCGGTCGACCTGCTGTGGATCGCCGGAAGCGGCTTCATCTACGAGCTTCTCCCCGCGTTGCGGCGGCGTCACCCCGGCCTGCGCGTCGTCGACCTTCTGTTCAACACGGTCGGACATACCGCCAGCAACCGCCGCTATGCCTCGCTGATCGATCTCACCTTCGTCGAGAATCACGAGGTTGGCGCCTGGCTGACGCAAGCCGGCGAGAAGGGACACCGCATCCGCCGGATCGCCAGCGGCGTGGACCTCGATTACTGGTCGCCCCGGGACAGGCCGGCGGCCCTGCTCGAGTCCCTGGGACTTGCGCGAGCCGAGTTCATCGTCGGCTTCGCTGGCCGATTCTCCGAGGAGAAGGCCCCTCTCGCCTTCGTCGATATCGCCGCGGAGACGGATCCCGAAGCGCCGATCGGCTTCCTGATGATGGGGGCCGGACCGCTGGAGCAGGCGACCCGCGCCCATGCCGGCCAGTGCCGGATCGAGCATCGGCTCAGGATCGTCGGGGCGGTCCCCGAGGTCCGTGACCATCTCGCCTGCTGCGACGTCGTCGTGCTCTGCTCGACGCTGGACGGACGGCCGAACGTCGTCATGGAGGCCGCGGCGATGGGAATCCCGGTCATCGCCTCCCGTGTCGGCGGGCTGCCCGAGCTGGTCGTTGCCGGCGAGACCGGCTTTCTCTGCAACCCCGGCGACATCAAGGCCTTCGCCCGGCGGATCGAGGAACTGCGCCACAGGGCGGATCTCCACCGGCGAATGCGAGGCGCGGCGCGAGCCTACGCCGAGCGGGAATTCGACGCCCGACGAATGCGAGTGGCCTATGAGCAGGCGATTGCCGAGCTGCTGCGGCCGCCGAAGCGACCGTCCGGCCCGGGGGTGGCCGGCCCGGGCGTGGCCGGCCCGGGCGTGGACTGAACGACGACCCGGCTTGGTCGAGCCGGATGGAGCCCGGCCAGGCGGCGAGGTGAAGTCGGCAGCGTCGATCCGCGTGCAGTCGACGGCGCCTTCGTCCTCGATCGCGACCGCGTGGTCGAGCCAGTGGCCGGGCCCCGATGCGCGCCGCCGGCCGCCAGCTGCTACGGGGCCGGCGGCTTCGTGGACCCGATGCAGTCGTAGGTGGCGTACTGGGTCCCGTCCTTGACGCTGGTGATGCGCAGCATCGCTTCCAGGCCCCGCGCCTTGCAGTACTCCGCGGCCTTCTGGTTCGCCTCGTCGATCTGGGTTCCCTCGAAGGGCTCGCTCACGGTGGGATGGACCGTGGCAACCGGTTCGGGGCTCTTCCACATCGAGCACCCCGCCATCGCCGTCAATGCGAGCACGAGGACGGCGTTGAAGAACAAGCGCATCCCATGCCTCCCGTCCGGACGCCCCTCCTGGGATCGTCGCCGGCCTCGCATCGCGAAGTCAACCACGCCGTGGTCGCCGTCGGCGGCCCCGCCGCTCAGCGCGAAGCTCGCTCCATTGCCACCCCGCCGCCCGCCGTGCCCGAAGCGCCACGGCGGCGCGGCGTCACCGTGCTGAGCAGGATGCCGAGGAAGACGCAGGCCGTGCCGGCGAGGAACCAGGCGTCGAGCGGCTCGCCGAAGAGCAGGGCCGAGAGGGCGACGCCGACCAGGGGCTGCAGGTACTGCAGGCTCGCCGCGATTCGCGCCGGGACCCGCGACAGCGCCTGCAGCCAGAGCCAGGAGCCCGCGACGGTGACGAGCAGGGCGAGATAGAGGATGCAGCCGAGCCCGAGCAGCGACGGGTGGACCGGCGCGGCCCGCAGCTCCACCGCCATCAGCGGGACCATGGCGACGGCACCGGCCAGCGAGGTCCAGGCGGCGACGACGATGGCGCCATGCCGGGCGACGAGCTCGGCGCTGAGGACGTAGTAGCAGGCGACGAAGACGCAGCAGCAGAGCATCAGGACGTCGCCGGAGAAGGCGCTCGTCGCCATCACCGCGACGATGTTGCGCGGATCGCCCGCCGCGACCAGCAGGATGCCGAAGAAGGCGGCGGCGAGGCCGACGAGGTGGCGCGGGCGCAGCGGCTGCTTGAGGCGGACCGCCGCCAGCAGGACGACCAGCATCGGGATGAGCGCCGAGATCATGGTCGCGGCCGACGCGGTGGTCCGGCCGATGGCGACGGTCTGCAGCAGCTGGCCGCCGGCGACGCCGAAGACGCCGAGCGCCGCCATGGCCAGGAGGGCGCGCCGCGGCGGCCGCCGCTTGCCGATCAGCAGCAGGGCAAAGGCGGGGGCGGCGCCGAGGTAGCGGAGCGTGGTGAGGGTGAGCGGCGGGAAGGATTCGAGGCCGAGCTTGGTCACCGGCACCGACCCGCCCCAGACCACGGCGAGCAGGGCGAGCGCCCCGATCCACAACGCTGCCGATCTTCGCTGCATGCCACCCTGACCGATGCGGCGCCTCAGCGCATGCCGCCCGGGCGCGAAGCTAGACCATGACGGCGCGCGGGGGACAGCGGTTCCGCGCCGGCCAGGCCGGACGGGAAATCTGCCGGACAGAAAAATTGCCGGGCCTTTCGGCCCGGCAAGTTAAACAGGGAGGCTTCACGTCTGGGAGACGTAGGGTCCGAAGACCCCTTCCAGGCCTTGCGCCTGGAACTCGGGAGCGGCTCGTCGCCGCCCAATCTCTTGCTGCGATGCAGCACCCAAGAAATAGGTGATTTGGTCCACCGATCCACGTTCAAAATCGACAGGCCGGATATGCACTTGGCGCATGGCTCTCGCCTGCGACCGTAGCGCTTCCGCAACAAACCGCTGGGTCAGAAATCGTACTCCGCGACCTTTCGCAGCAGGAAGTCCCGGAAGACCTGGATGCGCTTCGAGCTGCGCAGCTCCTCGGGATAGACGAAATAGGCGTCGACCCGCGGGCCCTCCAGCTCCGGCAGCACCTGGACCAGGTTGGTGGCGCCCTGGGTCATGAACTCCGGCAGCGCCGCCAGCCCGAGCCCGCTCTGGGCGGCGCGCAGGATGGCGTAGACGTTGTTGACGGTGAGCACGGCCCGGCGCGGCTTGCCCTCCGGCCGGCCGACCTGCAGCAGCCAGTTGACGTCGGGCACCGGCGGCCGGGTCTCCTCGCCATAGACGATCACCCGGTGCTGGTCGATCTCCTCCGCCGATTTCGGCGCGCCGTAGCGCTTGATGTAGCCGGGCGCCGCGTAGATGTGCATGTGCACGGTCAGCAGGTGCCGCTGGATCAGCTCCGGCTGGCGCGGCGGCGCCATGCGGACGGCGACGTCGGCCTCGCGCATCGAGAGGTCGAGCTCGCGGTCGTCGAGCAGCAGGTCGACCTCGATGTCGGGATAGACCTCGAGGAACTCGCCCATCCGCGGCGTCAGCCAGGTCGAGCCGAGCGCCACCGTGGCGGTGACCTTGAGCTGGCCCTTGGGCTTGTCCTTGCTCTCGGTGAGCTGCGCCTCGGTCATCGCCAGCTTGGCGAAGACCTCGTGGGCGGTGCGGTAGAGCAGCTCGCCCTGCTCGGTCAGGATCAGGCCGCGGGCGTGGCGGTGGAACAGCGAAACCTTGAGGCTCTCCTCGAGCGCGCCGATCTGCCGGCTGACCGCCGACTGGCTGAGGTTCAGCGCCTCGCCCGCATGGGTGAAGCTGCCGGCCTCGGCGACCGCGTGAAAGATGCGGAGCTTGTCCCAGTCCATGCTCATGTGACACCCCGAGCCGGCCGCGGCCGGGTGCCGCGGACGCCCCTATGGCCTCCCTCGGGCGGCTGCTACTCGGCGGCGACGGCCGCCGTGCTCTCGTGCGCCGCGATGAACCGCTCGGCCTCGAGCGCCGCCATGCACCCCATGCCGGCGGCGGTGACCGCCTGGCGGAACACCTTGTCCTTGACGTCGCCGGCGGCGAACACGCCGGGAATGCTGGTCGCCGTCGAATCGGGCGCGGTCAGGATGTAGCCCTCGGCGTCGAGCGGCAGCTTGCCGCGGAAAATCTCGGTCGCCGGCAGGTGGCCGATGGCGACGAACAGCCCGTCGCAGGGCAGCAGGCTGGCCTTGCCGGTCCTCAGGTTCTTCAGGCGCACGCCGGTCACGGCGGGCGGCTCCTCCTGGCCCTCGACCGCCTCGACGGCGCTGTCCCAGATCACCCGGATCTTCGGGTTGGCGAACAGCCGCTGCTGCATGATCTTCTCGGCGCGCAGCGAATCGCGGCGGTGGATCAGCGTGACGCGGCTGGCGTGGTTGGTCAGGTAGATCGCCTCCTCGACGGCGGTGTTGCCGCCGCCGACGATCGCCACCTCCTTGCCGCGGAAGAAGAAGCCGTCGCAGGTGGCGCAGGCCGAGACGCCGAAGCCGCGGAACCGCGTCTCGCTCGGCAGGCCGAGCCAGCGCGCCTGGGCGCCGGTGGCGATGATCAGCGCGTCGCCGAGATAGAGGTCGCCGCTGTCGCCGCGGCAACGGAAGGGGCGCTGCGTCAGATCGACCTCGGTGACGATGTCGAAGGCCATGCGGGTGCCGACATGCTCCGCCTGCTTCTGCATCTGCTCCATCAGCCAGGGGCCCTGGATGACGTCGGCGAAGCCGGGATAGTTCTCCACGTCGGTGGTGATGGTCATCTGGCCGCCGGGCTGCAGCCCCTGCACCAGCAGCGGCGCGAGGTTGGCGCGCGCGGCGTAGATCGCCGCCGTGTAGCCGGCCGGGCCGGCGCCGATGATCAGGACCTTGGCGTGATGCTGCGTGGACATTGCGCGCGCTCCCCTGACGGGAAAGATAGAAGCGCACTGGCCTCTCTACAAGCTGCCCAGCCTCAAATCGGCGGCCTCGAATCGGCGGCCGGGCGGGCCCGGCGCCGGCCGTGGCCCCGGCTTTGACCCTCGGGCGTGGCTTGGCGGCCTCCACCGGCTTGCCCTATAGTCGCCGCCCTGGGGGCCAGGGCCAGGCGGAGCACGGCATGCGGCGGGTCAAGCTGGACCGTATCGATCGGCGCATCCTGAGCGACCTCCAGGCCAATGGGCGAATCACCAATGTCGAGCTCTCCCGCCGGGCGGGGATCTCGGCGCCCCCCTGCCTGCGCCGCGTGCGGGCGCTGGAGGAGGCCGGCTACATCCGCGGCTACCATGCCGACCTCGACGCCGAGGCGCTGGGCTTCGGCGTCACCGTGTTCGCCCAGGTCGGGCTGTCGAGCCAGGCCGAGCAGGACCTGCGCGCCTTCGAGGCGCTGGTGCAGTCCTGGCCCGAGGTGCGCGAGTGCCACATGCTGGCCGGCGAGACCGACTTCCTGCTGAAGATCGTGACCTTCGACTGGGACGTCTACCAGCGCTTCCTGACCACCCAGCTGACCGCCGCGCCGAACGTCAGCCACGTCAAGTCGGCGCTGGCGATCCGCACCACCAAGTGGCTGCCCGGCGTGCCGGTGCCCGCGGAATGAGCCTGCCGGGCGGGACGGCCCGCCGGGTGCGGGTCGGCGTCGATCTCGGCGGCACCAAGACCGAGGTGATCGCGCTCGGGCCCGATGGCGGCGAGCTGCTGCGGCGCCGGGCGCCGACCCCGGCCGGCGACTACCATGCCCAGCTGGCCCTGGTGCGCGCCCTGGTCACCGGCCTCGAGGCCGAGCTCGGCGCAGTCGCCACCGTCGGGGTGGCGATCCCCGGCACCATCTCGGCCGCCACCGGGCTGATCAAGAACGCCAACTCGACCTGGCTCAACGGCCGGCCGCTCGACCGCGACCTCGCCGCCGCGCTGGACCGGCCGGTGCGCGTCCTCAACGACGCCAACTGCCTCGCCATGTCGGAGGCCTCGGACGGGGCCGGCGCCGGCCACGGCGTGGTCTTCGCCGCCATCCTCGGCACGGGGGTGGGCGGCGGCATCGTCGTGCAGGGCCGGCCGCTCTCCGGCATCAACGGCATCGCCGGCGAGTGGGGGCACAACCCGCTGCCCTGGCCGCGCGACGAGGAGCGGCCGGGACCGTCCTGCTATTGCGGGCTCTCCGGCTGCATCGAGACCTTCTGCCCGGCCCGGGGCTGGCCGCCGACCACCGCGCCGCCACCGGCCGGGACTGGCGCGGCGAGGCGATCGCCGCGGCGGCCGCCGCGGGCGACGCGGCGGCGGAGGCGGCGCTGGCGCGCTATGTCGACCGGCTGGCGCGCGGCCTGGCCAGCATCATCAACCTGCTCGACCCCGACATCGTCGTGCTCGGCGGCGGCATGTCGAACCTGGCGCGGCTCTATGACGAGCTGCCGCGGCAATGGCCGCGCTGGGTCTTCTCCGACCGGGTGGACACACGGCTGGCCAAGGCGGTGCACGGCGATTCCAGCGGCGTGCGCGGCGCCGCCTGGCTGTGGCCGGTGGCGGCCGCGTGAGCGGGCCGGCGCCCGTCTTCCGCGCCGCGGCGGAGGCCGACCTGCCGGCCCTCGTGGCGATGCTCGCCGACGATGCGCTGGGCGCCACCCGCGAGGATCCCCGGCTGCCGCTCGACCAGCGCTACCTCGACGCCTTCCGCCTGATCGCCGCCGATCCGCGGCAGCTGCTGCTGGTGGCCGAGAGCGAGGGCGCGGTGGTCGGCTGCCTGCAGCTCACCTTCCTGCCGGGGCTGGCGATGAAGGGGGCCTGGCGCGGCCAGATCGAGGCGGTGCGGGTGGCCGGCGGCCGGCGCGGCACGGGCATCGGCCGGCAGATGCTGGCGCACGCCATCGGCCTCTGCCGGCAGCGCGGCTGCCGGCTGGTCCAGCTCACCGCCGACAAGCGCCGGCCCGACGCCCACCGCTTCTATGCCTCGCTGGGCTTCGTCGCCAGCCACGAGGGCTTCAAGCTCGCGCTCTGAGGCGAGGGCTCAGCCCGCCTTGGCCTCGTGCCGGCCGCGGCGGAAGCGGCGGTGCGTCCATTCCCGCATCGTCTGGAAGGTGACGTAGAGCATCGGGATCAGGAAGATGCCGACGGAGCTCGCCGCGATCATGCCGCCGAACACCGCGGTGCCGACGTCGCGCCGGGTGATCTGCGCGGCGCCGTGCGCGATGACCAGCGGGAAGATGCCGAGGATGAAGGCGATCGAGGTCATCATCACGGCGCGGAACCGCATCTTGGCGCCGAGCGCCGCGGCGTCGCGGATCGCCATGCCGCGCTCGCGCTGCTCCTTGGCGAACTCGACGATCAGGATGCCGTTCTTGGCGGCGAGCGCGATCAGCACGACCAGGCCGATCTGGGCGTAGAGGTCGAGCGAGAGCTTGGCGATCATGATGCCGGCGAAGGCGCCGAGTCCGCCCACCACCACCGACAGCAGCACCGGGATCGGGATCACCCAGCTCTCGTAGAGCGCCACCAGGAAGAGATAGGCGAAAAGCACGGCCAGCCCGAGGATGATGCCGGTCTGGCCCGAGGCCTGCTGCTCCTGGTAGGCGGTGCCCGACCATTCGTAGGAATAGCCCGCGGGCAGGGTGCGGGCGGAGATCTCCGCCATCGCCTGCAGCGCGGCGCCGGACGAGGTCCCGGGCGAGGGCGAGCCGTTGATGGTGATCGCCCGGTAGTTGTTGTAGCGGGTGATGACCTGCGGCCCGACCTTGACCTGGACGTCGGCGATCGAGCGCAGCGGCACCATCTGCCCGGTCTTGTTGCGGACATAGATCTGCCAGATCGAGTTGAGGTCGCGCCGGTTTGCCGCCTCGCCCTCGATATTGACCTGCCAGGTGCGGCCGAACAGGTTGAAATCGTTGACGTAGATGCCGCCCAGCGTGGCCTGCAGCGCGGCGAAGATGTCGCTCATGGCGAGCCCGAGCGCCTGCGCCTTGTCGCGGTCGATGTCGAGATAGATCGACGGGTTGGTGGCGGAGAAGGTCGAGAAGACGCGCGACAGCCGCGGATCCTGGTTGGCGGCGCCGACCAGCCCGAGCATCGCGCTGCCGTTGCGCACGGGGTCCTGGCCCTCGAGCGCCTCGAGCTGGTACTCGAAGCCACCGCTGGTCGACAGCCCGATGATCGGCGGCAGGTTGAAGGGAAAGGCGCTGGCGGTGCGGATCTGCTGCATCAGCCCGAAGGTCCGGCCGATCAGCGCCTGCGCCGAATCGGCGGCGGCGGCGCGGTCCGCGAAGGGCTTGAGGCGCGCCACGACGAAGGCGGCGTTGGGCTCGTTGCCGCCGTCGAGCAGCGAGAAGCCGATCACCGAGAAGACGTCCTGCACCGGCTTCATGTCGCGCAGCATGTGCTCGATCTGCCGCGCCACCTCGCTGGTCCGCACCACCGAGGCGCCGTCGGGCAGCTGCACGGCGATGAAGAAGGCGCCCTGGTCCTCCTCGGGCAGGAAGCTCGTCGGCGTGTGCTGCGAGGTCCAGAAGATGCCGAAGGCGCAGCCGGCGACGACCACGACCGAGAGCACCGCCACGCGGACCAGCCGGCGCACCAGCGCGGCGTAGCCGTTGCGCACCCGGTCGATGCCGCCCAGCACCAGCCGCATCGGCCCGCGCGGCTTGCGGTGGCGCAGCACGATGGCGCAGAGCGCCGGCGACAGGGTGAGCGCGCACAGCGCCGAGATGATCATCGCGCCGCTGATGGTGACGGCGAACTGGCGGAAGAGCTGGCCGGAGATGCCGGGGATGAAGGCGACCGGCACGAACACCGAGAGCAGGACCAGCGAGATGGCGATGATCGGCCCGGTGATCTGCGCCATCGCCTTCTTGGTGGCGTCGGCCGGCGACAGGTCGGGCTCCTCCTCCATCACCCGCTCGACGTTCTCGACCACCACGATGGCGTCGTCGACGACCACGCCGATCGCCAGCACCAATGCCAGCAGCGACACGGTGTTGGCCGAGAAGCCCATCGCCTCGAGCACGGCGAAGGCGCCGATCAGGCTGACCGGGGCGGCGACCGCCGGGATGATGGTGGCGCGCAGGCTGCCGAGGAACAGGAAGACGACCAGCACGACCAGCAGGAAGGCCTCGCCGACGGTCTTCTTCACCTCGGTGAAGGTGTCGTTGACGAAGTCGGTCGAGTCGTAGACGACGCGGACGCTGAGCCCCGGCGGGAAGCGCTTGGCGACCCGCTCCAGCGTCGCCTTGACCGCGTTGGAGGTCGCCACCGCGTTGGCGCCGGGGGCGAGATAGACGGCGGCGCCGACCGCCGGCGCGCCGTTCAGGCGGCTGAAGGAATCCTCGTTCTGCGCCCCCATCTCGACCCGGGCCACGTCGCGCACCCGCAGCACCGAGCCGTCCGGGTTGGCGCGCACCACGATGGCGCCGAACTGCTCGGGCGTCGACAGCCGCCCTTGCGTCTGCACGTTCATCTGGAACTGCTGGTCGTCGGGGATCGGCCGGGCGCCGATGCGCCCGACCGGCGCCTGCACGTTCTGCGCCTGGATCGCCGCGATCACCTCCGAGGGCGCCAGGTTGAGGCTGACCAGGCGCTGGCTGTCGAACCAGATGCGCATGGAGTAGCGCAGCTTGCTGAACAGCGAGGCCTGCCCGACGCCCGGCGTGCGGGAGATCTCGTCCATCACGTTGATGGTGGCGTAGTTGCTGATGAAGAGCGGGTCGACCTTGCCGTCCGGGCTGTAGAAGTTGACGAACATCAGGATCGCCGAGGAGCGCTTCTGCACCGTCAGACCCTGGCGCTGCACCTCCTGCGGCAGCTGGGCCAGCGCCGACTGCACGCGGTTGTTGACGTTGACGGTGTCGATGTCGGGATCCGAGCCGAGCGCGAAGGTGACGGTCAGGCTGTAGCTGCCGTCGTTCCCGCTGTTCGACTTCATGTAGATCATCTTGTCGACGCCGACGATCTGGGCCTCGAGCGGCTGCGCCACGCTCGCTTCCACCACCGCGGCGGAGGCGCCGGGGAAGGTGGCGGTGACCTGGACCTGCGGCGGCACGATGTCGGGGAACTGCGCCACCGGGATGCGCTGCATGGCGAGCAGCCCGGCCAGCGTGATGACGATGGCGATGACGACCGCCAGCCGCGGCCGGTCGATGAAGACGCCGGAGATCACCGGCCGCTCAGCCGCCGGCCGCCGCTGCGGCCGGCGGGCTCGCCGGGCCCGGCGCCACCGGCTGCCCGGCATGGACCCGCTGCAGCCCCTCGACGATCACCGTCTGGCCCTCGGTGAGGCCGCTCTCGATCACCGCCTCGGTCGGGCTCGAGGCCTGGCTGAGCTTGATGCGGGCCTGCTGGGCGCGGTTCTGGGCGTCGACGACGTAGACGAAGTCGCCGCCCTGGTCGGCCAGCACCGCCGAGCGCGGCACGATCAGGCTCTGGGTCGGGGCGACCGCCTCGAGGATCACCGTGACGAACTCGCCGTCGGCGAGCTCGCGATTGGTGATCTGGCCGGGCATCGGCTCGGCGAAGCGCGGGTTGGCGATGGTGCCGCGCAGGATGATCGTGTCGGTGGTCGCCGACACCGTGTTGTCGGCGAAGTCGAGCTTGCCGTCCTGGGCGTAGGCGCGGCCGTCCGGCAGCCGGATGGCCAGCCGCACCGAGTTGAAGGCGCCGGCCGCCCGGTACTTCTCGCGCATCTCGAGCGCGGCGCGCAGCGACACCGGGAACACGACGTACATCGGGTCCTGGCTGACGATGGTCGTCAGCACGCCGGAGGTCGGGCCGACGACGTTGCCGACGGTCACCGCGGTGCGGCCGATCTTGCCGTCGATCGGCGCGCGGATCTCGGTGTAGTCGAGGTTGATCTGGGAGAGCCGCTGCTGCGACTGCGCCGCCAGCAGCTGGGCCGACAGCGAGCGCTGGTTGGCGGTGGCGGTATCGACCGTGGCCTGCTGACCCGCCGGCGTCCTGAGCAGCGTCTGGGCCCGCGTCAGGGTCTGCTTGGCGTTCAGCAGCTGGGCGGTTGCCTGCTCCACCGCCGCCTGCTTGGCCTGCAGGTCGGCCTCGAACGGCCCGCGCTCCAGCCGATAGAGCAGCTCGCCCTTCCGGACCTCGCTGCCCTCGGTGAACAGCCGCTCGTCGAGGAAGGCGGTGACGCGGGCGACCAGCTCGACCCGGTCGGTGGCCTGGATGCGGCCGATGAACTCGTGCTTCTCGGTGACCGGCCGGCGCTCGACCTTGATCACGCCGACCGCGGGCGGGCCGCCCGGCCCCTGCTGCGCCAGGGCCGGCGGCACCCGCGCCGCGAGCAAGGGCAGTGCCGCCGCGACCAGGAGCGGCGCCAGCCAACGCGACGTCATCAGGGGAGCCTCGCCGATTCGGTCGAACGCGCGAAAATCTCAATTACAGGGTCAGGGCGCCATCGGCAAGGCGGCATCGTGCCCGCCGGCCCGGGCGGGCACGCAAATTTCCGTCAGCGACGGCGGCCGCCGGTCAGGCGGCGAGCCGCACCCCGCTGGCCGCGTCGAAGAGATGGATGCCGGCCGGGTTCGGCCGCAGGCCGATGCGCTGGCCCGGCGCCAGCGCCTGGCGGTCGCGGAACAGCGCGCAGAGCTCGACGCCGCCCAGCGTGGCGAAGACCAGGCTGTCGAGGCCGGTCTGCTCGACCACCTTGACCGGCACGCCGACCGCCTCCGGCCCGTCGGCGAGCTGCAGATGCTCCGGCCGCACCCCCAGCACCACCTCGTCGCCGTCGCGGCCCGGCAGCGCGGCCGGCAGCGGCAGCGCCGCGCCCTCGATCTGCAGCCTGAGGCCGCCCTCGCGGCGCAGCCGGCCGCGCAGCAGGTTCATGCCCGGCGAGCCGATGAAGCCGGCGACGAACAGGTTGGCCGGGCGGTCGTAGAGGTCGAGCGGGCGGCCGATCTGGGCGACCCGGCCGCCATCGAGCACGACAATGCGGTCGGCCATGGTCATCGCCTCGACCTGGTCGTGGGTGACGTAGATCGAGGTGGTCTTCAGCGACTGGTGCAGCGAGCGGATCTCGGTGCGCATCTGGACGCGCAGCTTGGCGTCGAGGTTGGAGAGCGGCTCGTCGAACAGGAAGAGCTGCGGGTCGCGCACGATGGCGCGGCCCATCGCGACGCGCTGGCGCTGGCCGCCGGAGAGCTGGCGCGGCAGGCGGGCGAGCAGCTCCGACAGCCCGAGGATGCCGGCCGCCTTCTTCACCCGCTCGGCGATGGTGGCCTTCGGCGCCTTCCGCAGCTTGAGGCCGAAGCCCATGTTGTCGAACACCGTCTTGTGCGGGTAGAGCGCGTAGTTCTGGAACACCATGGCGACGTCGCGGTCGCGCGGCGCGACGCCGTTGACCACCCGCCCGCCGATCGAGATCTCGCCGGCCGAGATGTCCTCGAGCCCGGCGATCATGCGCAGCAGCGTGGACTTGCCGCAGCCCGACGGCCCGACCAGCACGACGAACTCCTGGTCGGCGATGTCGACGTCGACGCCGTGAATGACCTTGGTGGCGCCGTAGAACTTCTCGGCGCCGCGCACCGTGACCGTCGCCATCGTTCCTCCCGCCCTGCGCTTCGGGCGCAAGCTTACAGGCCGTGTCCCGGCAAATAAAGACGCGCCCGTCCGCTGCCCAATTTTTGGGCGGGCCGGGTCGATTGACAAGGTTGCACGGGCAGGGGTTAATTCGGCAGGCACAAGCCTTGGCGCCGCGCGTCCTGCGGCGCCGCAATCAAAGATCCGAATCCTTGGGAGGAGCCCGATGAGATTTCGCCAATCGCTGCTCGTCGCCGCCGGCCTCTGCCTGGGCTTCGCCGCCTCCGCGGCGATGGCGCAGGACACGCCGCACGTGAAGTGGCATAGCGACGGCACGGTCGACCTGATCACCGACCCCGACTACGGCGTCACCATCCACACCTCGCAGGCCGAGCTCGGCACCGAGTTCGGCCCGGGCAAGCAGCCCTTCAAGGGCGCGAACATCTCGATCACCGTCAATTCCGGCGGCCCGAAGGGCGGCATCTCCGGCCCGCTCTACGAGTACCGGCCGATCTGGGAGGAGCTCTCCGGCGGCAAGGTGAACATCGTCGAGCTGCCGTTCGCCGAGCACTACACCAAGATGATGCTCGACCTGCGCAACGGCACCGGCACCTACGACGCCTTCATGGTCGGCGCCTTCTGGTACGGCGACATCATCGTCCCGGGCTACGCGCTGCCGGTCGACGACATGAACAAGAGCGGCAAGTACCCGAAATGGTCCTATGACGACATGCCGACCTCGCTGCGCAACCTCTACACGTGGGAGGGGACCGGCTACGGCGTGATGAACGACGCCGACGGCCAGGTGCTCTACTACCGCCGCGACGCGCTGACCGACCCGAAGTGGCAGGCCGAGTTCAAGAAGCAGTTCAACTACGACCTGCCGGTGCCGCCGAAGACCTGGCAGCAGGTCCTCGACATCTCGAACTTCTTCAACGGCAAGAACTGGGACAGCGCCGACGCCGATCCGGATTCGGGCATGGTGCTGCACCTCAAGGTCGGCGAGCAGGGCCACTATCACTTCCAGTCGCTCTCCGCCTCCTTCGCCATCACCCCCGGCGACAAGCTCGACCGCTACCACAACGTCTACTGGTTCGACCCGACCGACATGACCCCGCTGATCAACAGCCCGGGCCACGTCAAGGCGCTGGAGTTCCTGCAGCAGCTGCAGAAGACCGGCCCGGCGGCCGAGGTCGGCTGGAGCCTGGGCGAGGCGTGGGACTACTTCCTGCGCGGCAAGTCGGTGTTCGTCTTCAGCTGGGGCGACGTCGGCGGCCTCTGCGAGGACCCGGTGCGCTCGAAGATCAAGGGCAAGTGCGCCTCGGCGATGCTGCCCTCCTCGACCGAGTACTGGGACATGGAGAAGAAGCAGTTCGTCCACACCGACAACCCGCAGCCGGTCGGCAACACCACCGGCGGCTCGTGGCACGGGGTGATCTCCGCCTTCTCGAAGAATCCGGAGGCGACCTACTCCTTCCTGTCGCTGATGGCGATCAAGCCGATCTCGAAGATCGACGCCACGATCGGCTGGGACGGCGTCGACCCCGGCTACAAGTTCCAGATGCTGAAGCCGGAGGGCGACGCGACGCTCGAGGACTACACCTCGGCGGGCTGGGACGCGCAGGACGTCAAGGACTACCTGCAGGCCTACTACCAGACCTTCAACGCCAAGACGATGCTGCCCTATCTGCGCATCACCGGCACCTTCGAGTACTGGGACATCCTCGACAAGAACCTGTCGGCGGTGATGTCCGGCCAGATGAACGCCAAGGAGGCGCTCGACAAGACGGCGGAGTCCTGGCAGCAGGTCACCGACCGGCTCGGCCGCGACAAGCAGCTGAAGGCCTATCAGGAGGCCATCGGCTACAAGCCGTAGGCGCCGGCCGCAACGGTCCAGGCGAGGGCGGGCTCCTGCCGGGGCCCGCCCGACCCGGCCGCCGCCGACCCCGCCTCAGCCAGGGCCTCCCGCGATGCGTTGGACCAGCCGCATCAAGTTCCTGTTCCTGGCGCCCGCCGTGCTCTGGGTGCTGGCCTTCACCGTCTTCCCGCTCGTCTACTCGCTCTACATCAGCGCCCACAACGTCGAGAGCCGGGTCCAGGTCCAGCGCGAGAAGGTCCCGGTGCTCGACGAGGCCGGCAAGCCGGTGCTCGATGATTCCGGGCAGCCCAAGACCAAGGTCCAGATCAACCGCACCAACGTCACCACCTACACCTTCATCGGGCTGAAGAACTACCTGCGCCTGTTCAACGATTCGCAGGTCTCCTCGGCGGTCTGGGTGACGGTGATCTTCGTGCTCGCCGCCGTGCCGGCCCAGCTCGTCCTCGGCATGCTGCTGGCGCTGCTCTTCAACCGCGAGATGCCGCTGCGCAACGTGCTGCGCATGCTGATGATCCTGCCGATCTTCGCGACCCCGATCGCCGTCGGCTACCTGTTCTTCACGATCTTCTACGAGGAGGGCGGGCCGCTCGGGTTCCTGCACATCCCGTTCCTCTCCAACCCGCACTGGGCGCTGTTCTCGGTGATCCTGGTCGACATCTGGCAGTGGACGCCGTTCTGCTTCCTGGTGTTCCTGGCGGCGCTGCAGAGCGTGCCGGACGAGCTGATCGAGAACGCGCTCCTCGACACCCGCTCGCGCCGGCAGATCTTCTGGGAGGTGGTGCTGCCGCAGCTGCAGCCGACCATCGTCATCGTCCTGCTGCTGCGGCTGGCCGAGGCCCTCAAGCTGTTCGACATCCCGTTCGCGCTGACCGGCGGCGGGCCCGGCGTGGCCACCCAGTCCTACTCCTTCCTCGCCTTCCGCACCGGGCTGCGCTACTTCGACGTCGGCTATGCCAGCGCCATGGCCTACGGGCTGCTGATCGTCGTGATGATCATCATCACCCTGTTCTTCCGGCGCCTCAGGGGGACCTATGCCTAAGCGTCCGCCCGAGTACCGGCCGGGACAGCGGCGCAACCCGCTCGCCGACGCGCTGTGGAGCCTGGTCGCGATCGTCGTCGCGATGATCTTCCTGTTCCCGCTCTACTGGGGCCTGTCGACCAGCCTGCGCAACCCGCTCGACACCTTCACCGTCTCGGGCCTCGGGATTCCCTGGATCAACTTCCAGCCGACGCTCGACAACTGGACCAGCCAGCTCGCCTCGGCCGAGGCGCAGCGCGCGCTCGCCAACAGCACCATCATCGCGGTCTGCGCCACCCTGCTGGCGATCGCGCTCGGCGCGCCGGCCGCCTACGGGCTGGCGCGCTTCCAGTTCAGCGTGCGGGGGCTGACCAACAAGGACCTGACGGTCTGGTTCCTGTCGCAGCGCGTGCTGCCGCCGGTCGCCACGGTGATCCCGTTCTACCTGGTGATGCGCACGCTCGGGCTGCTCGACACCAAGCTGGCTCTGGTGCTGATCAACGCCACCTTCATCCTGCCCTTCGTCGTGGTCATCCTGCGCCAGACCTTCCTCGACCTGCCGGTCGAGCTCGAGGAGGCGGCGCTGGTCGACGGCGCCAGCCACTTCACCGCCTTCTTCAACATCGCGCTGCCGCTGGCCGCCCCGGCGATGGCCGCCACCGGCCTGATCATCTTCGCCTTCGCCTGGAACGAGTTCCTCTTCGCCATCACCATCGGCAGCCAGCAGGCGCTCACCATACCCGTCCACATGGCGGGCGCGGTCGACACGCGCGGCGTGCAGTTCTGGTTCATGGCGACCCGCGCCCTCATCGCCATGATCCCGCCCGTGCTGCTCGCCCTGCTGGCCCAGCGCTACATCGTGCGCGGCCTGACGCTGGGCGCCGTCAAGGGCTGAAGCGCGGGGCCGACCGCCGTGCGAGCCTGATCGTTCGACAAGCTCAGCATGAGGCCCCCCGAGATCGCGCCCGCCCCCCCCAGCCTCGTCCAGAGCCTGTCGAAGGGCGAGGTCGGCACCCTGTCGCCACCGCCCTCCGCGTCCTCCGCGCCTCCGCGTGCCAATCATCGCGGCCTCTCCCCCGCACCGCCGGGCGGCGTCGGGCTTCGGGCGCCGCAAGGGCTCACGCGGAGGCGCGGAGGCGCGGAGGGGCGGAGGGGAGACGCGGCGGGTCGGCGTCTCGCCGGCGGGCGCAGGTGGCGGGGCAGGCGCAGGACGATTGTCTCACGCGAAGGCGCAAAGCCCGCGAAGGGAGCCCGCGGCACCTCGGTTCGGCCGCTCGGCCTGCGACCGGCCCCACGAGCGCGGTCGCGTGCCAGCGGCACGCCCAGCGACTCGCCCGCGGGCATCATCCTGTAGGTCGATCCAGCGGCCGAGTCCTTGCTCCCGCTTTGTCATGCCCGGCCTTGAGCCGGGCATCCAGCTTGCGGCATCCCGGGTCGAGCCCGGCAGAAGGACAAGGCGGTCCGCTCAGACCGGGTCGAGCGGGAAGATCGGGCGGCGCAGGCGGCGATAGGGCAGGTGGCGCGGGTCGCTGCTGCAGGGGCCCGGGGTCGAGACGGTGAAGCTGGCGGCGGCGATCGGGTCGTAGGCCCGGCGGTGCGCCACCGCCGCCTTGACGCCGATCACCGACAGCGTCTCGGGGACGATGCCCTGGCTGCGCAGCTGGCCGAGATCGAAGGGCGGGGTCTTGCGGCTGGTCAGCAGGATGCGGATGCCGCCCGCCCGGACCACGGCGCACGGCCCCATCTCGATGGTGCGGCCCTGCGAGGCGGCGAGGTGGCTGTTGATGTCCTCGAGCTCGAAGCGGCCGTCGCTGCGCGACAGCAGCTCGACCTCCATCTCCAGCGGCCCCTCGTCGAGCGGGCTGCCCTTGCCGCCGACCGGCAGGGTGATCCGGCCGCCGATCGGCAGCGGTGCCAGCTGCCGCACCGCGCCGGGGTCGTCGATCACCACCGCGGCGTTGCCGACGGCGTGGCGGACCAGGGCGCGCAGCACGGCGGTGCCGTCCCCCGGCGCCCCGCCGCCGATATTGTCGGAGGGCTCGACCAGCAGGACCGGGCCGCGATGCCCGGCCGGCAGGCCGCGGAGCACGGCGTCGAGATCGTCCTCGGCCGGCAGGCCGCGCGCCCGGAGCGCGTGCGCCACGGCGGCCAGCCGCTCCAGCGCCGCCTGGGCCGCCTCGGCGCCGCCGGTCGTGACCATCGAGAAGCTGACGCCGGCATCCCGGGCGTCGGCGAAGGAGAAGCCGCCCACCACGTTGACCGCCCAGATGGCGGGATCGCCGGCCTCGATCTCGCGGGCCAGCGCCTCGAGGTCGCGCATCGGGCTGTCGGCGGTGCCGGTGCCGGTCGGCGGCCACAGGATCGGCGGGTTCAGCCGGTGCATCGCGGGCCGCTGCCCGGTCTCGAGCGCGCGGCGCAGCAGCTCGGCGGCGCGCTTGCCGGCGTCGCGCGCATCGACATGCGGGTTCTCGCGGTAGCAGACGAGGCCGTCGGCGTGCCGCGCCATCGCCGCGCTGAAGTTGGCGTGCAGGTCGAAGACGCCGAACAGCGGCAGCCCGGCGAGGCCCGGAAGGGCCCGCAGCCGCGCCAGCAGCTCGCCCTCGGCGTCCTCCAGGCTCTCGGTGACCATGGCGCCGTGCAGCGAGAGGTAGATCGCGTCCAGGCCGCGCCCGGCGGCGATGCGCGCCTCGCGCTCGACCTCGCCCCAGAACTGCTCGAAGACGCGGTCCTCGACGATGCCGGACGGCGTCGCCGTGTAGGCGGCGCCCGGGTGGACCTCCCAGCCGGCCCGGCGGGCGACCTCGAGGAAGCCGTCGATCTGCGAGCCGTCGCCTTCGCGGCGGCAGAGCGCCTCGCCGCGCTCGATGCGGAACCGGTCGAGGCCCGTCCGCTCCGGCACGAAGCAGTGCGTCTCGTGGAACAGGCCGGCGAGGAAGACCCGCACCGCGGCGGCCCCGCTCATCGGGCCGGGATCACAGCGCCTTGACGTTCACCGGCAGGTGCTCGGCGCGGGCCAGCGGATTGGCCAGCGCGCGGCCGAAGGCAGCCGATTCGATCTCGAACACGTCGCCCGGCTCGGTCTTGATGCCGTCGGCCACCGACAGGGTCGCGGTGCCGAAGAAGTGCACATGCAGGTCGCCCGGGCGGCGGAACAGCCGGTACTTGAAGTGGTGCCGCTCGAGGTTGTCGATGCTGTGCGACATGTTCTTCTCGCCGGAGAGGAACGGCTTCTCCCACAGCACCGCGCCGCCGCGGCGGATCCGCGAGGTGCCCTCGACATGGTCGGGCAGCGGCCCCAGCCGCAGCTCCGGCCCGACGGCGCAGGCGCGCAGCTTGGAGTGGGCGAGGTAGAGGTAGTTCTGCCGCTCCATGACATGGTCGGAGAACTCGTTGCCGAGCGCGAAGCCGAGCCGGCAGGGCGTGCCGTCCGGGCCGATCAGGTAGATGCCGGCGATCTCCGGCTCCTCGCCGCCGTCGAGCGCGAAGTCGGGCATGGCGAGCGGCGCGCCGGGCGCGGCGATGGCCGTGCCGTCGCCCTTGTAGAACCACTCCGGCTGCACGCCCATGGTGCCGGCGGCGGGCTTGCCGCCCTCCAGCCCCATGCGGAACATCTTGAGCGAGTCGGTCAGCTCGGCGTCGCCGGACAGCTTGGCGTGCATCTTGTCGCGCGCCGCGGCGCTGCCGAGATGGGTGAGGCCGGTGCCGGTGACCCAGCAATGGGCGGGGTCGGGGTGCTCGACCGGCGGCAGCAGCCGGCCCGACTCGACCACCGCCCGGTAGTCGATGGTCGTGGTGCCGCGCCGCTCGGCGGCGAGCTCGGCGAGGCCGCGGCCGGCGCGGATGGCGGCCTGGGCCAGCTCGTAGACCGTCTCCGGGCCGCTGAGCGGCGACAGCGTGGCGCCATCGTCGGAGGCGAGCGCGACGGCGCGGCCGCCGCGCTCGGTGCGGAACTGGACGAGGCGGGCCATGGTCAGAGCCACCCGCCGTCGACGACGAAGCTCTGGCTGGTGCAGACCGCGCTGTCGTCGGAGGCAAGGAACAGGATCATGCGGGCGAGGTCGACGGGCATCACCCGCCGCTTCAGGCATTGCCGCTCGTCGATCATCCGGTCGCCCTCCGGGGTCAGCCACAGCGTCCGCTGCCGCTCGGTCATCACCCAGCCCGGCACCACCTGGTTGACCCGGATGTTGTCCGGCCCGAAGTCGCGGGCGAGGCTCTTGGTCAGGCCGGCGACCGCCGCCTTGGCGCTGGTGTAGGCCGGCATGCCGCCCATGCCGAGCATCCAGCTGACCGAGCCCATGTTGATGATCGAGCCGCCGCCGGCCGCCTTCATGCCGGGATGGACCGCCTGGGCGGCGAAGAACTGGTGCTTCAGGTTGGTCGCGAAGCGCTCGTCCCAGTACTCCGGCGTCACCTCGGCGAAGGGATGGCGGTCGTCGCGCGCCGCGTTGTTGACCAGCACGGTGATCGGCCCGTTCGCCTTGGCGGCCTTCTTGACCGCGGCGCGGAGCGCATCGATCTCGCGCAGGTCGCAGCGGATGAAGAGCGGCTTCTCCAGGCCCTCGGCGGCGATTCGCTTGACCAGGGCCTTGGACGGCGCCTCGGCGATGTCGACGAAGGCGACCTTGCTGCCCTGCCGGCAGAACTGCTCGACGATGCTCTCCCCGATGCCGCTGCCGCCGCCGGTGACGAGCACCGACCGGCCGGCGAGCGAGGGATAGCGGGTGCCGGTGGAATCCTGGCTCATCAGTGCGACTCCCTCGGAACGGCGGCGCCGCGGCAGCCGACCAGGAAGTCGAGATCGACCCCGCGATCGGCCTGCAGCACGTGCTCGACATACATGGACTGGTAGCCGCCCTGCATGGTCGGCGCGGGCGGCGTCCAGGCGGCGCGGCGGCGCGCCAGCTCGGCCTCGTCGACCTCGAGCTCGAGGCTGCGCCCGGCGACGTCGAGGCGGATCATGTCGCCGTTCCTGACCAGCGCCAGCGGGCCGCCCAGCGCCGCCTCGGGCGAGGTGTGCAGCACGACGGTGCCGTAGGCGGTGCCGCTCATCCGGCCGTCGGAGATGCGCACCATGTCGCGCACGCCCTTCTTCAGGATCTTCTCGGGCAGCGGCATGTTGCCGACCTCGGGCATGCCGGGATAGCCCTTCGGCCCGCAGTTCTTCAGCACCATGATGCAGGTCTCGTCGATGTCGAGCGCCGGATCGTCGAGCCGGGCGTGGAGATCCTCGATGCTCTCGAAGACGACGGCGCGGCCGCGATGCTGCATCAGCTCGGGCGTCGCCGCCGAGGGCTTCAGCACGGCGCCCTGCGGCGCCAGGTTGCCGCGCAGCACGGCGATGCCGCCGTTCGGCTTGAACGGGTCGTCGGGGCTGTGGATGACCTCGCGGTTCCAGCAGGTCGCGTCGGCGACGTTCTCGGCGACGGTGCGGCCCGAGACGGTGAGCGCGCCGCCATGGATCATGCCGCGGTCGAGCAGGTCCTTCATCACCACCGGCAGGCCGCCGGCATAGTAGAAATCCTCCATCAGGAAGCGGCCGGAGGGCATCAGGTCGAGCAGGCAGGGCACGTCGCGGCCGAGCCGGTCCCAGTCCTCGAGCTCGAGCTTGACGCCGATGCGCCCGGCGATCGCCGTCAGGTGCAGCACGGCGTTGGTCGAGCCGCCGATCGCGCCGTTCACCCGGATCGCGTTCTCGAAGGCCTGGCGGGTCAGGATCTGCGAGAAGCGGACGTCGTCGCCGACCATGTCGACGATGCGCCGGCCGGCCATGTGGGCCAGCACGTAGCGCCTGGAATCCATCGCCGGGATCGCCGCGTTGGTCGGCAGGCCGATGCCGAGCGCCTCGACCATCGAGGCCATCGTCGAGGCGGTGCCCATGGTCATGCAGTGGCCGGCCGAGCGCGACATGCAGCCCTCGGCCTCCTGGAAGGCGGCGAGCGACATCTTGCCGGCGCGCAGATCCTCGCTGAAGCTCCACACGTTGGTGCCGGAGCCGATGTCCTGGCCGCGGAACTTGCCGTTCAGCATCGGCCCGCCGGAGACGACGATGGTCGGCAGGTCGCACGACGCGGCGCCCATCACCAAGGCCGGGGTCGTCTTGTCGCAGCCGACCAGCAGCACGACGCCGTCGATCGGGTTGGCCCGGATCGATTCCTCGACGTCCATGCTGGCGAGGTTGCGGAACAGCATCGCCGTCGGCCGCAGGTTGGTTTCGCCCAGCGACATCACCGGGAACTCGACGGGGTAGCCGCCGGCTTCGTAGACGCCGCGCTTGACGTGCTCGGCGATGCGCCGGAAATGCGCGTTGCAGGGGGTCAGCTCCGACCAGGTGTTGCAGATGCCGATGATCGGCCGCCCGTCGAACTCGTGGTCGGGGATGCCCTGGTTCTTCATCCAGCTGCGATGCAGGAATCCGTCGCGGTCGGGCTTGCCGAACCAGGCGCGCGACCGGTAGTTCTCGCTCTTCTTTGCCATTGTCGTCCCTCCGCGCCCGTTTCTCGTTCGGCGCGGCACTCTAGTGAAGGATGATCCGGCCCGCCACCCCGATCCCGCCGCCCCGATCCCCTCGCGAGGGCGGCGGCGGGACCGGGGGGCGCAGGAATCCGGCCTAGCGGATGCCGGCGTCGATCAGCGGCACCAGCGCGTCGACGTTCTTGGGCGACAGCGTGCCGGCCGCCGTGTTGGTGGTGAAGCCGCCCATCTTGTACTTGACCGACAGCACGCACTGCAGCACCGGCAGGAAGCCCTGCAGGTAGAGCTGCTGGTCGAGCGTCGCGGTCATCGAGCCGGCCTTCACCGCCGCGACCGTCTTCGGGTCGGTGTCGATGCCGCCGAGGATCAGCTCGCCCGGCTTCTTGCCGGCCTGCTGCATGACGTCGGGCAGCAGCGGCGTGATGCCGCCATGCTGGGTGCCGATCGCCTTGGTGTCGGGATGCTGCTGCAGGTAGGCGACGAGCTGCGGAATGGCCAGAGGCGGGCTGCCATTGACCTCCTCGGACATCTCCACCCGGTCGACCTTGACGCCGGCCTTCTCCAGGGTGTCGGCCATCCCCTTGTCGGACAGGCCGCGGTCGCCGCGGCTGAAATTGCCGAACACCAGTGCCTGGTCGCCGCTCTTCAGGCCGGCCTTGAGCATCGCCCGGGCGGTGATCGCGCCGCCCTCGTAGAGGTCGACGCCGGCATAGCCGAAGCCGTTGTCCTGGTACTTCTGCTGCAGCTCCTTGAGCGGCGCGTTGCCGGAGGTGACGACGATGCCCTGGGCGACCGCGTCGGAGACCAGGTCGGCGAAGGCGTCGTTGCCGGGGTGGCCCATGATGACGATGCAGCTCGGCTTGGCGGCGAGCGCCTCGCGGAACTGCGCCAGCATGGTCTCGGCCTGCCAGCTGGAATATTGCTCGATCAGCTTGACGCCGAGCGCCGCGGCGGCGGCCTTGGCGCCGTTGGTGCGCGGCAGCACCGGCGGCTCGCCGGGCTGGCCGCCCATCTGCATGTAGACGGTGACGCCGTCGCCGAGCATCGCCGCCTGGGCCCCGGCCTGGAGCCACAGGGCGCCGGCCAGCACGGCGGCGCCCGCCATCAGCAGCTTCTTTCGCATGCCATTCCTCCCTCAATGGGGGGCGGCGGCCGCCTCGGCCGTCTGCCCCGTTGGTCAGCCCTTGCCGATTCCCAATCCGAGCCCCTTCAGCCGCTCCGGCCGCTCCACCAGCATGTGCAGGCTGACGGCCAGCACGAAGACGACGCCGATCACCATGTCGGCGACGTCGCCGCCGAGCCCGAGCGCCACCATGCCGATCTGCAGCATGACCACGATGAGCAGGCCGATATAGCTGCCCGCGATGGTGCCGGAACCGCCGAAGATCGAGGTGCCGCCGATGAACACCGCGGCGATCACCACCAGCAGCGAGGCCTGGCCCTGCGTGGTGGTGAAGTTCTCCGTCTCCATGGTGAGGAACATGCCGGCCAGCCCGGCCAGCGCCCCCATCAGGGTGAACAGCTTGACCCGGGTCGCCCGCACGTCGATGCCGACCACCCGGGCGACGTTGGCGTTGTCGCCGATGAACAGCAGCGCCTCGCCGAAGCGGTGGCGGTTCAGGATGAACCAGAGCAGCACGGCCAGCGCCACCACGATCACCGCCTGGATCGGCAGGCCGTCCGGCTTGCGCAGCACCACGTCGCCGTTGAAGAGATGGGTGAACAGGCGTCCGGTGGTGATCTGCCAAAGCCAGGTCTGGTTGAAGTCGCGCAGCGCGAACTGCCGTCCGGAGGCGAGGAACACGGCAAGGCCGCGGAAGATGAAGGCGGTGGCGAGCGTGGCGATGATCGAGGGGATGCCGACGCGCGCCACCAGGACGCCGTTGATCCAGCCGGCGAGCGCGCCGACCCCGAGCGCCGCCGCCGCGCCGACCCAGCAGAGCTGGGCCTGCAGCGCCTTGATCTCTTCCGGCGAGCGCCCGTCGGCCAGCCAGCTCAGCCAGAAGACGTTGTCGAAGCGGTAGAACGCGGCGAAGATCAGGCTCGACAGCGTGATCACCGACGGGAAGGACAGGTCGATCTCGCCGGCGGCGATCACCAGGGTCAGCCCGAGCGCGCAGATCAGCTGCGGCTCATAGTTGATCAGCACCGAGATGTAGGTCCGCCAGCCCAGGAAGGCATTCGGCGCCAGCGCCATCAGGATCGCCAGGATCACCGCCAGCACCAGCAGGATCGGCACGCCCTCGGTGCCCATCAGGCGGGCTGGCCAGGGCGGCCGTGCCCGGCCGCGGCGCGGCGAGGGCGCGCTCGCCGCGGTCACGGCCGCGCCTCCTTCTGCGCCTGCAGCGCGAGCAGGTGGTCGGTGAGGTCGTGCAGGCTCATCTCGCCCTTCTGGATGACGCTGACCACCTCGCCGCGGTCGACCACCACCAGCCGGTCGGCCAGCTCGTGGACGTGGGCGAGGTTGTGCTCGATGTAGATGCAGGCCCGGCCGCTCGCCTTGATGCGCTCGATGAAGGCCAGCACCTTGCGGACCTCCTTGAGGGCGAGCGCCACGGTCGGCTCGTCGAGCACGATGAGGTCGGCGTCGAAATGCATGGCGCGGCCGATGGCGACGCCCTGGCGCTCGCCGCCGGACAGCTTGCTGACCATCGAATCGGCATCGATTCCCACGCCGCGGAAGCCGATGGTGTCGAGCAGGATGCGGTTGGCGATCTCCCGCTCGCGCTTGACGTCGATGAAGCCCCAGCGGTTGACGATCTGCCGGCCGGCGAAGAAGTTGCGCCACAGCGGCTGCTTCTCGCCCAGCGACTTCTCCTGGTAGACGGTCTCGATCCTGAGCTCGTGGGCGCGCCGCACCGAGTAGTCGGACCACGGGACGAGCTGGTCGCGCACGTAGAGCCGGCCGCTGGTCGGCCGCTGCACGCCGGTGACGATCTTGATCAGGGTCGACTTGCCGGCGCCGTTGTCGCCGATCAGCCCGACGATCTCGTTGGCGCCGACCGCGAAGTCGACGTTGCGCAGCGCCACGACGCTGCCATAGGCCATGGAGACCTGCTCCAGCCGCACCGCGTGCCGGTAGGCCGCCGGCTCAGGCAAGGGTCCGCTTCCGCTCGCGGGGGCCGCGGGCCGGCCGCGGCGGGACCTCGTCGGGCGCCGCCGCGGCGGTGATGTCGCGGATGTCCTGCGCCGAGGCGTCGAGCAGCCGGTGCATCGCCGCCCGCGCCGCCGCGGCCACGCCCCGCTCGATGGCGTCCAGCACCCGCCGGTGGCGGGGCAGCGAGTCGCGCGCCGCACCCGGCCGCTCGGTCGACAGCTTGAAGGAGGAGGCCAGCGCCGCCTCGATCAGCGAGCCGAGCGGCCCGAACAGCTCGTTGCCGGTGGCCGTCAGGATGCCCTGGTGGAAGCGCAGGTCGGAGTCCGTCCAGGCCTCGCGGTCGGGCCCGTCGGCGCTCGCCTCCATCGCCCGGTAGGCGCGCTCGATCTCGGCGATGTCCTCGCGGCGCTGCGCCGCCGCGGCGATCGCCGCGGCCGCCGGCTCGATGATCTCGCGGATCTGGAAGAGGTCGCGATAGAAGCGCTGCATCGGCGCCACCGCGAACTGCCAGGCGAGCACGTCGGGGTCGAGCAGGTTCCAGGCGTGGCGCGGCCGGATCCGCGTGCCGGTGCGCGGCCGCGCCTCGACCAGCCCCTTGGCGGCCAGCACCTTGAAGGCCTCGCGCAGCGCGGTGCGGCTGACCTGGAGCTCGGCGCTGAGGTCGCTCTCGTTCGGCAGGATGGCGCCGGGCGGCAGCTCGCCGCGCATGATGCGCAGCCCGATCTCGTGCGCGACCTGCCCGTGCAGGCTGCGGCGAGGATAGGTTGTGCCGCGTCGCCCGTTGCGCATAGGGTGCCCGGTGGGGACGGCCGCGACCGTCCTCGGAATTCCTCATACGATTGGGCCACTCTATGGTCCGCGGTTCGCGGGCGTCAAGCGGCGAGGAGGGGGGATGACGGGGGAAGCGGTCCTGCTGCGGTCGGGGGTGCTGACGGCCGAGTTCTGGCCGGCGGTCGGCGGCTCGCTGGGCGCCTTCCACGCCGCCCTGCCGGACGGCAGCCGGCTCGACCTGGTGCGGCCGGCCGATCCCGCCGCGATCGCCGCCCAGGGCCCGCTCGCCATGGCCAGCTTCCCGCTGGTGCCGTTCTCCGGGCGGATCCGCGAGGGCCGCTTCGTCCATGGCGGCCGCGAGGTCCGGCTGCCGCTCAACTTCCCGCCGGGGCGCCACGCCATCCACGGCCAGGGCTGGCAGGCGCCCTGGACGCTGCGCGAGGCGGGCGCCGCCCGCGCCGTGCTCGAATACCGCCATGACGGCGCCGGCTGGCCGTTCCCCTACCGCGCCCGCCAGGTCGTCACGCTGGAGCCGGGCCGGCTGGTCATGCGCATCGAGCTGACCAACGAGGGCGACCGGCCGATGCCGGGCGGCGTCGGCCACCATCCCTACTTCCCGCGCACGCCGGCGGCCCGGCTGGTGGCGCCGATCGAGAAGGTCTGGATGGCCGATGCCGAGGTGATGCCGACCGAGCTGGTCGCCCCGCCGCCCGACCGGCGGCTCGGCGACGGCGTCGCGGTCGACCGGGTGGCGCTCGACAACGTCTTCACCGGCTGGAGCGGGCGGGCCGAGATCGCCTGGCCGGAGCGCCGCGCCGGGCTGACGATCGCGGCGGCGCCGCCGCTCTCCTTCCTCATCGTCTACTGCCCGCCCGGCCAGGACTTCTTCTGCGTCGAGCCGGTCAGCCACGTGCCGGACGCCGTCAACCTCGCCCCGGCCGGCCTCGCCGACACCGGGCTGGTCGACCTCGCCCCCGGCGAGACGCTGGCCGGCGAGATGGAGCTGTGGCCGAAGCTGCCGCCGGCCTAGCGGCCGGTCGCACGCCCGCGGCTGCGCCGCGCGCCGGGCAGGCGGGGTCGCCCTTGCGAGTGAGGCCGTGACCGCGCTGCCCGGCTCCGGCGGGCTGCGGTCTCGCATCGTGCCGGCTCTGGGGCGAATTGATGTTGCGGTCCGATCGTCGCATGACTTCAAGCACTGATCGGCGCTTCTTTGATTGATTCATATTGCGATACGGAATGAATAATGTCATTCTTCGTTACAGTATGAAGACGCAATGGGGGACAGATTGTCCGATTCATCATTGCTCGACAGTTTTGTGCCGCTCGAGGATGACAATGCGGTTCCGCGCCGCGCCAAAGGGCTGGCCGGAGATGAACCGCTCTCGGGCGCCACGGGATTTGCCGTCCAGCATCAGCAGCAGGACAATTGGTGCTGGGCTGCGGTCAGCAGCAGCGTCGCCGGCTTTCTCGCCGCCGGCTCCGGCTGGACCCAGTGCAAGGTCGTCAACGCCGAGCTCGGTCGCGGTGATTGTTGCGGCGACAGTGCCAACGGTCCCTGTGACACGCCATGGTATCTCGATGCGGCGCTGACCCGGGTCGGCTGCTTCCGCTCGATGAAGGCCGGGCCCGCGTCGTTCGACGATTTGCGCGAAGAGGTGAAAGCCAGGCGCGTTCTTTGCGCGCGGATCGGCTGGGATGGCGGCGGCGGGCATTTCGTCGGCATCACCGGCTGGAGCATCGGAACGTCCGGCACCCAGTACCTCGCGATCGAAGACCCGTTCTACAGCCACGCCGACGTCACCTACCAAGGCTTCGTCAGCGCCTATCGCAACGCCGGCAGCTGGACGCACAGCTACTTCACCGGGAGCGCCGGCGGAGCCGGGGCGCCGCCCAAGGCCTTGTCGCCATCCCGGGCCGCCCGCGACCCGGCAACCCTGGGAGGGTGAGATGGCCGACGGCAAAGCCGCGCCACCCCCCGGCGCCCGCGCGGCGGTCGGCGCCGCATTGCGCGATCTCGCAGGGCGCAGCCCCGGCAAGGGCCTCCTTGGCGGTGCGGCCGGGCCGACCGAGATCACCGACGACGCCTTGCCGATCTACAACCTGACGCTCGCCGACATCCTTGCCCCGGGCGACCCGCTGCAGCGCGCCAGGCTGGCCGGATGGCGCTATCTCCTGCGCCAGGGGGCCGGCATGGCGGCGGCCGACGTGAGCGCCGGCGCCGCCGGGGCGCCGGCGACCTTCGGCCGGCTGGTGCGCGGGCCGCTGATCGACAACCTGGTGGCGGCGGTGCGGGCGGCCGAGCGGGATGGCGATGCCGGTTGCGAGATGCGCGCGCTCGAGGCGCCGGCCGTCCACCGGGCCGCACTCTGGCTGCACGGCGTGACGGACCGCTTCCTGGAGATCGCCCCGGGAGCCGATCCGGCGCGTCCGGTCGCCGCCGAGGCGTTCGTCCGGTCGCTGCGCGTCGCCGCCGAGCGCCGCGCCGCCCAGGAGGCGCCGCGCGGGCCGGGCTCGCCGGCGGCAGGCGACTGATGCGCGGCCTGGTCCTCGCCTGGGTGGTCGCCGGCCTGCTCGGGCTCCTCGTCGCGGCGAGCGGAGGGCCGGGCAGGCCGGCGGCCGCCGGCGCTTCCGCCGGCCCGCCGGCCGAGCTGCTCGAGCCCGAGCAGCAGGTCACGGTCCTGCTCCAGGCCGGCGCCAATGCCCAGGCGACGCGCAGCTTCCGGCTCGGGCCGCCCAAGGACGGGGCGCCGGCCAAGCTGACCTTCCTGCTCGGCGACCTCCGCGATGCCGAAGGCCGGGTGGTGGATCGCGCCAACCTCAAGGTGACCGGGCCGGACTCGCCGGGGCCCGAGCCGCGCGACTACCTGCTGACGGTCACCGGCGTGGGCGACCCGGGGGTCTATCAGGGCAAGATCCTGATCATCGATGCCGGCGCTCCCGAACGGCGGCTCGAGATCCCCGTCACGGTCAATGCCGTCCGCCGCGGGGTGAGCTGGGCCAGCGACTCGACCGCGGTGGCGCTCAAGCGGGCCGCGTCCTGCGATGCGCTGACCCGCTGGGCGCTCGGCGCCGGCGCCTGTCCCGCAAGCTATGTCCTGTTCCTCGATGGCGATCCCCAGGCGATCGCCAAGGCCGAGCCGTCGCTGCGGCTGACCTTCCCGGACGGCTCGCGGCCGCCCATCGCGGCCGACCCCGGCGGTGTCCCGCTCGGGCTGCGCCGCGATGGCACGACGCTGAGGCTGACCATGGCCGAGGGCGGCTGGCAGGCCGGGCACTATGCGGGGACGCTGTCGCTCGATTTCGGCGGGCTTGCCGACCGGCTCACCGCGCCCGTCACCATCGACGTCAGGATGGGCGCTCTCTGGGCGCTGCTCGCGATCGCGGCGGGCGTGCTGGTCGGCAAGATCTCCTCCTACATGCAGGGCCCCGGCAAGGCGCTGGCCGACGCCTGGGGACGGCTCGACCGGGCGCGGCAGCGTCTGAGCAATCTGACCGACGCACGCGTGCGGAACGCGTTCGCGGGTCCCTTGAGCCAGATCGAGGACAACCTCCGCGTCGGCGAGGTCACCGCGGCGGCCAGCGCGCTCGGCGTCGCCGAGACCATCCTCGGCCATGCCCAGGCCCTCGACCTGCTCCAGCGACGCGGGGCCCTCCCGCCGGCGGCCTCGGCGATGGTCGATCAGCTCGCCGCCGCCGTCGCCGCCAACGACCAGGCGGCCGTCGAGGATCGGCTCAAGGCGATCAAGGCAGAGATCGACAAGCAGGCGGCGGCCGGCGCGGGTGCCCGCGGGCTGGGGGGCGGCGGGGCTGGCGCGCCGGCGGCGGGCTGGCGCGCCTGGTTGGCCGCCGCCGCCGGCTGGGCCGGCAGGGTGCGCTTCGTCTTCGTCACCCGGCTGGCCAATCCCCTGCTGCGGTGGGTGCTGCTGGTCACGCTGATCCTGGCCGGGCTCGACACGCTCTACGTCAAGGGCGCGAGCACGCTGGGCGCCAGCCCGTTCGCCGACCTGCTGGCGCTGTTCGCCTGGGGACTGACGGCCGACGTCGCCAGCCGGACGCTCGCCAATTTCCGCGGCACCGCCTGAGGGTCCGTCCATGGCGCTTCCGACACCCAACATCCGCAAGCTGACCATCCTGGCGCAGGATCCGTCGGTGCGGCTCGGCGCCAACGGCGCGCTGCTCTTCGCCGAGGTCGACGTCGTCGCCGAGCAGCTCGCCAAGGGGCCGACCGGGTACCGGGTCAAGGTGGTCGACTACGACGCCACCGCGCAGAGGCTGTACGAGGACCGGGTCGCGTACACCGATCCGGACGGCGCCTTCCTCGATCCCTTCGCGCCGCGGCCCGGCGAGACGGCGGCCGCGCGCGAGAAGCGGCTGCTCGGCGATCCCAACTTCCATGCCCAGAACGTCTACGCCATCGTCATGCGGACGCTGGCGCGGTTCGAGCGGGCGCTGGGCCGGCGGGTCTGCTGGAGCTTCGGCGCCCACCAGCTCCATGTCGCGCCGCACGCCTTCTGCGAGGGCAACGCCTTCTATTCCGAGGAGGATCGCGGGCTGCTGTTCGGCTATTTCCCGGGCGCCGGCGGCGGCATGGTGTTCACCTGCCTGTCGCACGACGTCGTGGCGCACGAGACCACGCACGCCCTGCTGGACGGGCTGCGCAACCGCTTCACCGAGATCTCCCTGCCGGACCAGGCGGGATTTCACGAGGGCTTCGCCGACATCGTCGCCCTGCTCTCCGGATTCGCCATCCCCGAGGTCGTGGAGGCGGCCCTGCCGCCCGATGCGCGCCGGCGGCGGCCGGGAAAGGCGGTCCGGCTGATCGACGCACGGGCAGTGAGCGAGGCGGCGCTCCGGGAATCCATCCTGCTGGGGCTGGCCAAGCAGGTCGGCAGCGAGCTGTCGGCGACCCGCGGCCGGGCCCTGCGGCGATCGGTGGAGATCGCGCCGGATCGACGCCTGCTCGACCGGCCGGAGTACCAGGAGGAGCACAGCCGCGGCGAGATCCTGGTCGCCGCGATGATGCGCACCTTCCTGCGGCTGTGGGTGGCCCGCATCGCCGGGCTCGGCCGGTTCGAGGGCCGGTTCTACAACCGCGACCGCGTCATCGAGGAGGGCACGAAGCTGGCGGAGCACCTGCTGACGATGGCGATCCGGGCGCTCGACTACTGCCCGCCGACCGACATCGATTTCGGCAGCTTCCTCGCCGCCATGCTGACCGCCGATGCCGAGGTCGTGCCCGACGACAGCCGCTTCGGCTATCGCGACGAGCTGCGTCGCACCTTCGGCGCTTATGGCATCGCGGTGCCGGCCGAGGCGTGCGACCCGGCCACCGGCACCTGGCTGCCCTTCGACGGCGAGGTCCCGATCCTCTACACCCGGACGCATTTCGAATCGATGCTGCACGATCCAGACGAGGTCTTCCGGTTCGCGTGGGAGAACCGCGACGCGCTCGGCATCGATTTCCGCGGCGCCATCGAGGTCGCCTCGGTGCGGCCGAGCGTGCGCCAGGGGCCGGACGGCTTCTTCATCCGCGAGACCGTCTGCGAGTACGTGCAGACGGCGGAGATCTTCGGGTCGGAGTGCCAGTACGTGCTCGGATTCCCGCTGCCCGCGGGGATGACCACCCGGCAGCGCATTACCGCCTATGGCAGCGGCGCGATCGTCTTCGATCAGTACGGCCGCATCAAGTACCACATCGCCAACCGCCTGAAGGGCAATCCCAGGCAGCAGCGGCGGCTGGAATATCTCTGCGAGCGGGGCGAGACCTCGACCGCGGCGCGCGGCCGCGACCGCTTCGGCCCGATCCATCGGCTGCGGATAGGACGGTGATCCAATGGCCACGGCGACGGCACCGACCCGGGCGACGATCTTCAGCTACCAGGTCGGGTTCGGCGACTGCTTCCTGCTCCGCTTCGACTATCCCGCCGGGAAGGCCCGGCACGTGCTGATCGATTTCGGCTCCACCGGCCTGCCCGACGGCACCGCGGACGACCACATGCTGACGATCGCCCGCGACATCCGCGACAAGTGCGGCGGCAAGCTCGAGGTCGTGGTCGCGACGCACCGCCATGCCGACCATATCAGCGGCTTCGCGACGCGGCCGGGCGGCTCGGGGCCCGGCGACATCATCCGCGGCCTCGATCCCGAGGTGGTCCTGCAGCCCTGGACCGAGGCGCCGGACGCGCCGGTCGACGGCGCCAGCTTCCCCGGCGACAGCGCGCCCATGGCGGACCACCGGCGGCGGCTGGCGGGGGTTCAGCAGGCGGCGGGGCAGGTGGTCGGGCTGCTGCAGGGCACGGCCCTCGGGCGCATCTCGCCGGCCCTGCGGCAGCAGCTCGCCTTCCTCGGCCAGGACAACCTGTCGAATGCGGCCGCTGTCCGGAACCTGATGACCATGGGCCGGGCGCAGGTCTACGGCTTCCACGGCAGCAATCCCGGGCTCGCCGAGGCGCTGCCGGGCGTCACGACGCGGGTTCTCGGGCCGCCGACGCTGGCGCAGAGCGCCGCCATCAGGAAGCAGCGCCGCACCGATCCCGACGAGTTCTGGCAGCTCGGGCTGGCGGCGCTCGATGCGGCGCAGCCCTTCGCCAAGGAGGGTGTCGAGCTGTTTCCCGGCCATCCGACGCGGCGCGGGACGAAGCTGCCCCGGCAGGCCCGCTGGTTCGCCCACCGGGTCGACCTCGCCCGCGGCGAGCAGCTGCTCACGCTGGTCCGCGCGCTCGACAAGCAGATGAACAACACCAGCCTGATCCTGCTGTTCGAGGCGGCGGGCAGGACGCTGCTGTTTCCCGGCGATGCGCAGATCGAGAACTGGCAGTACGCCCTCGGCAAGCCGGACATCGTCAGCCGGCTGGCCGCCGTCGACGTCTACAAGGTCGGCCACCATGGCAGCCTCAACGCCACCCCGAAATCGCTCTGGAAGGCGTTCGCCAAGCGCAAGAAGGGCGGCGGGCCGAAGCCGCTGAAGAGCATCCTCTCGACCATGGCCGGCAAGCACGGCGACGCGCACAGCCATACGGAGGTGCCGCGGGAGACGCTGGTCACCGCCCTCGATGCCGAGACCGAGCTGCACTCGACGCAGTCCCTGGCGCCCTCCCAGCTCTGCAACGAGGTGTCGATCGCCCTCGACGGCGCCGCCGCGCCGCCCCGTGCGGTGCGGGGCGCGGCGCCGGCGCGCCGCCGCGCCCAGGTCGACGGCCGGAAGGCCGGCGCCAGGACGGCCGGCCGCAAGCGGTCCGGCCGTACCAAGGCCTGAGCGCCCGCCGCGGCGGCCCCGCGCCAACGCGGCATCCTGCGGACGGGAAATCCGGGCTAGGATCGCACCCTGGAATCGCATCCCGGAGGGCATCGATGGACAGCAGCTGGAGACCGTCGCGCCGGCGGACCCTCGCCACCCTGGGGCTCGGGCTGCTCGGCGTGGCGGCCGCGCCCCGCATCGCGCGGGCGACCGACGCCAGCGCGCTGGAGAGCAACATCGGGCTGGCGCCGCCCGGCGGCGGGCAGCCGGAATACATGGCCCTGCAGCAGGCGATGGACGTGCTGCGCATCCCGGCGGTCAGCGTCGCGCTGATCGATGGCGGGCGCATCGACTGGGTGCGCGCCTGGGGCGCGGCGACGCCGGGCACCCTGTTCCAGGCGGCCTCGATGTCCAAGCTGGTGACGGCGGTGACGGCGCTGGTGCTGGTCCAGCAGGGCCGGCTCGGGCTCGATGCCGACATCAACGACGAGCTCACCTCCTGGAAGCTGCCGAAGAGCCGGCTGGCCGAAGGCCGGCCGGTGACCCTGCGCAGCCTGCTCGCGATGCGCGGCGGCATCGGCGTCGCCGGCTTCCAGGGCTATGTGGTGGGCGCCAAGCTCCCCAGCCTCAGGCAGATCCTCGACGGCAAGAAGCCGGCCAACTCGCCGGCCATCACCGTGGTGGCGCCGCCGGGCTCCGGCTACCTCTATTCCGGCGGCGGCTACGAGATCGTCGAGGCGCTGGTCCAGGACGCCGCCCGCCAGCCCTTCGCCCAGGCGGCGCGGCAGCTGGTGCTGCAGCCGGCGGGGATGATGGACAGCCAGTTCGCCCAGCCGCTGCCGGCGGCGCTCGCCCAGCGGGCGGCGCGCGGCTTCGACCGGCAGGGGCGCGAGGTGCCCGGCGGCTGGCGGGTGATGCCGGAGCTGGGGGCCGCCGGCCTGTGGACGACGGCGGCCGATCTCGCCCAGCTGCTGGTCAACCTGATGCGCTGCTACCAGCGGCAGCCCGGGCTGCTCGATCCGGGCCTGGCGAACGAGATGATGACGCCGGTCGACGGCGGTCCCTACGGGCTCGGCGGCCAGGTGTTCGGCATGGGGATGGCGCTGTCGCTCGCCAAGCGCGGGCAGAATGTCGGCTTCCAGGGCTATCTGCTGCTGTTCCCGGCGGCCGGGCGGGGCATCGTGGTGCTGACCAACTCGGACAACGGCTCGGTGCTGGCCCAGGCGCTGATCCAGCGCGCCGCCAACGCCTATCGCTGGCCGCAGCTGCCGCCCTTCGGGGACTGAGAGGGGCGGCCGGGGGGAGCCCGGCTCACAGCCGGGCGAGCGCCCGGCAGATCCCGGCCTCGTCATAGATCACCCAGGCGAGCCGCCGGATCAGCCCCTCGGCCCCGGCCTGGGTGCCGTGCAGCGCGGCCAGGATCACCACCAGCACCAGGCCGACCACCGGCAGCGACAGCCGCGGCACGGCGAGCCGATGCTGCTGCAGCGCGAACAGGCCGGCCCCGGCGATGCCGACGGCGAGCCCGACCGCCACCTCGGCCGGGGTGTGGGCATGCACGGCGATGCGCGACAGGCCGATCAGCAGGATCCAGCCGCCGGCCAGCACGGCGATGGCGCCGCGCAGCAGCCGGCTGTGGAAATGCTGCGCCAGCAGCAGCGCCAGGCTGCCATAGACGACGGCCGAGAAGGCGGAGTGGCCGCTCGGGTTGCGCAGGTCGGTGATCAGCGTCCGGTCGCAGGGCCGCAGCCCGATCTTGAGCGCCACCATGAGGAGGCAGCAGAGGCCGACGGCGAGCGCCCAGGCGGCGGCGGTCCGGCGCGCCCCGCTCAGCCAGAGCGCGACCGTGACCAGGGCGGAGACCGGCAGCAGGATGGCGCTGTCGCCGAAATCGGTGATCTGCTGCATCAGCGCGTCGGGCATCGGAGCGGTCTCAGTCGCAGGCGCCGGCCGCGTCGCAGCCAGCCAGGGCGCGGATCGTCTCGATGGCGGCAGGGTCGGGTCGGGCCATGAACACTCACACGCGCTGGCTTGGCGGCACTCTAGGAGGCCATGCCGGAAGAGGGAAGGCAGGCTTGTTGCATCGCAGAAATAGGATGGCCGTTGCGCACTGCAACGGTCGCAGCGCTACTCTGCCGCGGCGGAGGCCGCGGCGATGCCATTGTTGCAATTTCGGGGCCGGAATGCCGGGAATGGCTGGCGCGGGGTCGTGAGCGCGCCGCCGGCGAGTCCGTCTCGGCTCGGCTCGCCGGCGGCTGCGCACCCCCACGAAGGCGATCCGGCCGCGATGCCGGCATTCGTCGCGCCGCCGCTGCCGGGCGAGCGGCGCGTCCCGGGCTCGACCATGCCGGCAACCTCTTAAGATTTCCTTCCCGGCGCGGGTGCCGGCGACGCCATCTCTTCGATAGTTCCGGAACTACGTTGACCACCGCTTTGGCGGGGACCATGCTCCGGCCACACGGAACGGCCCGGCGATGGATCACAGGATCGCGGTGGCGGCGCTCTCGGCGCTGGCCCAGGACACCCGGCTGGCGCTGTTCCGCCTGCTCGTCGCGCGCGGGCCGGAGGGTCATCCCGCCGGCGTCATCGCCGAGCGGCTGGCGGTGCCGGCCTCCTCGCTCTCCTTCCACCTCGCCCAGCTCAGCCACGCCGGGCTGATCCGGCAGCGCCGGCAGGGCCGCTCGCTGATCTACTCGGCCGATGCCGCGGCGATGACGGCGCTGCTGGCCTATCTCGCGGAGAATTGCTGCGCGGCGGGCGCGGCGCCGCCGGGTCGGGACGGCCGCGACTGACGATGTCCGCCAGCCCTGCCCAGCCCGCGCCGCAGCCGGCGCTGCGCCGCCGCGCCCTGGTGGGCATCCTCGGCCTGGTCCAGATCCTCGGCTGGGGCGCCAGCTACTACATGCCGTCGGTGCTGGCGGGCGAGATCGCCCGCGACACCGGCTGGAGCGGCAGCGCGGTGGTCGGCGGCCTGTCCTGGGGGCTGCTCGTCACCGGCCTCGCCGCGCCCGTCGTCGGACGGTCGATCGATCGCCGCGGCGGCCGCGGCGTGCTCGCCGCCGGCTCCTGCATCATCGCGGCCGGGCTGGCGGCGCTCGCCGCGGCACACGACCTCGCCCTCTACTATGCCGGCTGGACGGTGATCGGGGTCGGCATGGCCGCGGCGCTCTACGACGCCGTCTTCGCCACGCTGGGACGGCTGCATGGCGAGGGTGCCCGCCGCTCGATCACCGGGATCACGCTGGTCGCCGGGCTGGCCAGCACCGTTTCCTGGCCGGTGGTGGCGGCGCTCGGGCACGGGCTCGGCTGGCGCGGCGCCTGCCTGGCGCTCGCCGGGCTGCAGCTCGCCGTGGCGGCGCCGGTGCACGCGCTGCTGGTGCCGCGGGTCGCCCCCCATGCCGCGCGCCCTGCCGCGCGCGGGCCCCGGCCGCCGCTCGACCGGCGCTTCGTCCTGCTGGCGCTCGCCTTCACGCTGCACTCGCTGGTGGCGACCGGCCTCTGGGTCCATCTGCTGCCGATCCTGCGGCTGCGCGGGCTGGACGCCGCCGCCGCCATTGCCTGCGGCATGGTGATCGGCCCGTCGCAGGTCGCCAGCCGGCTGCTCGAGCTCTTCCTCGGGCGGCGCGTCCACCCGGTGTGGACGGCGCGCACCGGCAGCGCCCTGGTGCTGGCCGGCCTCGCCGGGCTGCTGCTGGCCGGCGCCGGCGGCGGCATCGTCCCGGCGCTGATCGTCTATGGCTGCGGCAACGGCATCCTCACCATCGCCCGCGGCACCCTGCCGATGGCCCTGTTCGGGGCGGCCGGCTATGGCGGCCGGCTGGGCGCGCTCGCCCGGCCGTCGCTGTTCGCGCAGGCGGCCTCGCCGGTGCTGCTGGCGCCGCTGCTGGCCCGGTTCGGCGGCGATGCCGTGCTCGGCCTGGCGGCCGCGCTGGTCGCGGCGGCGCTGCTGGCGTTCCTGACGCTGCGGCCTACATCCACAGGACCCTGAGCCCGGCCACGGCGGCGGTCCCGCCGAGCCCGCCCAGCAGGCCGCCGAGCCATGGCCGCCGGCGCCAGGCGAGCGCGCCGAGCGCCGCGCCGCCGATCAGGCCGGGCCAGCCCAGCAGCAGCACCAGGACGGCGATCGCCTCCCAGCCGAAATCGAGGCGGATGTCCGACAAGCCCGGCGCTCAGCCGGCGAGCGCGGCGAAATGCGGGCGCAGGTCGCGGTAGAGCCGGCGATAGAGCGGCCAGCGCGCGCCGTGGAAGTCGCGGCGCACCGGGTCGGGCGCCACGCGATAGGCCACCGGCGGCGGCCGGCAGACCGCGACCGGATCCTCGCCGGTGGCGGCGATGCGGGCCAGCCGGGCGGCGCCGAAGGCCGGCCCGACCTCGCCGCCGGCGTGGTAGGTGAGCGGGCGGTCGAGGATGCTGGCGAGCAGCGTGCCCCAGTGCCGGCTGCGGGCGCCGCCGCCGATCACCGAGACCTCGTCGATCCTGGCGCCCGCCTCGATCAGCGCCGCCTGGCCGTCGGCCAGCGCGAAGGCGACGCCCTCGAGCACGGCGGCGGCGAGCTGGGCCCGCTCGCTGCCGTGCGACAGGCCGAAGAACACGCCCTTGGCGGTGGGGTCGTTGTGCGGCGTGCGCTCGCCCGAGAGATAGGGCAGGAAGAGCGGCAGCTCGGCGCCGGCGGGCAGCGCCTCGGCCTCGGCCACCAGCGTCGCCTCGTCGGCGCCGGTCAGCCCGGCGAGCCAGGCGAGCGAGGCGGCGGCGCTCAGGATCACCGCCATCTGGTGCCAGGTGCCGGGCAGGCAGTGGCAGAAGCTGTGCACGCCGCGCTCCGGGCTCGCCCGGCCGTCCGGCGTGACCACGAAATAGACCCCGGAGGTGCCGAGCGACAGGAAGGCGCGGCCCGGCGTCACGACGCCGATGCCGGCGCCGCCGGCGGCGTTGTCGCCGCCGCCGCCCGCCACGATCACGTCGCGCGGCAGGCCCCAGGCGGCGGCGATCTCGCGCCGCACCCGGCCGGTCGCAGCGGTGCCTTCGTGAAGCGCCGGCATCGCCGCCTGCGACAGGCCGCAGGCGGCCAGCACCGCGTCGGACCAGCGTCGGGTGGCGAGCTCGACCCAGAGCGTGCCGGCGGCGTCCGACAGGTCGGTCGCGGCCTCGCCGGTCAGCCGCAGCCGGACGAAGTCCTTGGGCAGCAGCACGCGGGCGATCCGGGCGAAGAGCTCGGGCTCGTGCCGGCGCACCCAGAGCAGCTTCGGCGCGGTGAAGCCCGCCATGGCGCGGTTGCCGGTGATCGCCGGCAGGTCGGGCACCAGCCGCTCGAGCTCGGCGCATTCCGCGCCGGAGCGGCCGTCGTTCCACAGGATCGCCGGCCGCAGCACGCGGTCGCCGCCATCGAGCAGGGTGGCGCCGTGCATCTGGCCGGAGAGGCCGATGGCGCGCACCGCGCCGAGCGCGGCCGGCTGCCGGCTGCGCAGCGCGGCGACCACCGCGTCGGCGGCACGCCACCAATCCTCCGGATCCTGCTCCGACCAGAGCGGCCGCGGCCGCGACACCGTCAGCGCGGCGGAGTCCTGATCGACCAGCCGGTCGTCGCCGTCGACCAGCACGGCCTTGACCGACGAGGTCCCGATGTCGAGGCCGAGATACATCGCGCGCCGCCTCCCGCCGTGCCGTCCTGCCGCTTGTAGCATCGCGGCCGGCGGGCTCGCCAGATGCGCGCCGGCGCGCCTTGCCACCCGGGCACGTTTGACGTATTATGCGTAATAAGACGATCCTGGCGGGTCGCAGCGCACCGGCCGCGCTCCGCCCGCCGAGCGTCGCAATGCCGCCGGACGAATCGGAAATCCTCGCCGGACATGGGGTGCATCGCTCGGATTCGCTCCGTCTCGCCCCGTCCCGCGGGGCGGCGTCCCGCGAGGTTGCCGCTTCCGGTTGACAGGGACGTCAGTTTTCTCGGAGTGTCGCCGCAATGATTCGGGTGGCCAGCATCGGGGAGTGCATGATCGAGCTGTCGCCGCGGCCCGGCGGGCTGCTCGGCCTCGGCTTCGGCGGCGACACTCTCAACACCGCCGTCTACCTCGCCCGGCTCGGCGTGGCGGTCGACTACCTGACGGCGCTGGGCGACGACCCCTATAGCGACCGCATGCTGGCGTTGTGGCGCGAGGAGGGGGTCGGCACCGAGCTGGTGACCCGGCTGCCCGGCCGGCTGCCGGGCCTCTACATGATCGAGATCGACCCGCAGGGCGAGCGGCGCTTCCGCTACTGGCGCGACCGGGCGCCGGCGCGCGAGCTGTTCCAGCGCGAGGAGAGCGAGAACGTCATCGCGGCGCTGCCCGGCTACCACCTGATCTACCTGTCCGGGATCAGCCTGTCGCTCTATGGCGAGTTCGGCCGCAAGGTCCTGTTCACCGCGCTCGACCGGGCGCGCGCGGCAGGCGCCAGGATCGCCTTCGACAGCAACTACCGGCCGCGCAACTGGCCCGACATCGCCACGGCGCGGGCCGCCATGGCGGCGATGCTGGCCCGCACCGACATCGTGCTGAGCAGCCACGACGACGAGCGCCTGCTGCAGGACGACGGCGATCCCGCCGCCTGCGCCCGCCGCCTGCACGGCGCCGGCCCCGGCGAGGTGGTGCTGAAGCAGGGGGCGCTGCCCTGCCGCATCGTCACCGCCGAGGGCGAGCTCGAGGTCGCCGCCGAGCGCGTCGACCGGGTGGTCGACACCACGGCGGCCGGCGATTCCTTCAATGCCGGCTATCTCGCGGCACGGCTCGCCGGCCGCCCGCCGCGCGAGGCGGCGCGTGCCGGCCACCGGCTGGCGGCCGCGGTGGTCGGGCATGTCGGCGCGCTGATCCCGCGCGCCGCCATGCCGGTGCCGGTCGAGGCGTGAGCGAGGCCCGCAGCCCGGCCGCGGGCTTCGAGCGGGCGCTGCGCGCCGCCCGCATCGTGCCGGTGCTGACCATCGAGCGCGCCGAGCAGGCGGTGCCGCTGGCCCGCGCCCTGGTCTCCGGCGGCCTGCCGGTGCTCGAGGTGACGCTGCGCACACCGGCGGCGGCCGAGGCGGCGCGCCGGATCATGGCCGAGCTGCCCGAGGCGCTGGTCGGGCTCGGCACCGTGCTGGCGCCGCGCGACGTCGATCTCGCGCTCGAGCTCGGGGTCCGCTTCGCGGTCAGCCCCGGGACCACCCCGGCGCTGCTCGCCGCGGCCGCCGGCCACGCCGCCGCGCTGCCCTTCATGCCGGGCGCGGCGACCGCCTCGGAGGCGATGGCGGCGCGCGAGGCGGGCTTCACCCTGCTCAAGATCTTCCCGGCCGAGGCGGTGGGCGGGCTGGCCCTGCTGCGCGGCCTGGCCGGCCCGCTGCCGGAGCTGCGCTTCTGCCCGACCGGCGGCATCGACGCGCGCAACGTCGCGGACTACCTGGCGCTGCGCAGCGTCGTCGCGGTCGGCGGCTCCTGGGTGGCGCCCGCCGCCGACATCGCGGCCGGCGCGTGGGAGCGCATCGCCGAGCGCGCCCGGGCGGCGCGCCGGCTGCTCGGCGACGAGGTTCCGGTGCCGGCCTGACCGGTTCAGGCCTGACCAGTCCCGGCCCGACCAAGCCGTCGCGGCCGGCCTGCTAGACCGGCGGCACCAGCGCGTCGGCGGCGGTGGCCAGCGCGGCCAGGGCCGCAGGCAGCTCGGCCTCGAGCTGGGCAGCGAGCGCGCGGCAGCGCTCCGTCTCGCCGCCGGCGCAGGCCTCCTCGAGGATGGCGGCCGGGGCGAGCAGGCCGGCGACGCCGACCGAGCCGGCGGCGCCGCGCAGCGCATGGGCGGCGCGGGCGGCCCCGGCGAGGTCGCCGGCGGCCGCGGCGGCGACCACCGCGGCGACCTGTCCGGGCAGGTCGGCGCGGCAGCGCTCCACCACGACGAGGAACATCTCCGGGCCGACATCGGCGAGCAGCTGGCGCAGCGCCGGCTCGTCGATCCAGCCGTCATCGACAGGCTTGCCGGGCTCGGGCCGCCCGTGCGAAGACGCCGCCATCCTATCGGGGGTCATGCTCATGGCGCAGACACTGCCACGACAGGCGCGCGTCGTCATCATCGGCGGCGGCATCGTCGGCTGCTCGGTCGCTTATCACCTGGCAAAGCTCGGCGAGCGCGACGTGCTGCTGCTGGAGCGCAAGAAGCTGACCAGCGGCACCACCTGGCACGCCGCCGGGCTGGTCCGCTCGATGCTCTACAGCGCTAATTTGACACGGCTGGCGCAGTACACCGTCGAGCTCTATCGCGGGCTGGAGGCGGAGACCGGCCAGGCCACCGGCTTCCGCCAGCGCGGCAGCATCTCGGTCGCGCTCAACGGCGAGCGCTGGGAGGAGCTGCGGCGCGGCGCCTCGGTGGCCGCCGCCTTCGGCATCCCGTTCGAGCCGATCTCCGCGGCCCGCGCGCGCGAGCTCTGGCCGCTGCTCGAGACCAGGGACGTGGTCGGCGCCATCCACTTCCCGACCGACGGCCAGACCAACCCGACCGACACCACCATGGCGCTGGCCAAGGGCGCGCGGCAGGCCGGCGTGCGCATCGTCGAGGACTGCGCCGTGACCGGAGTGCTGACCGAGCGCGGCCGCGCCGCCGGCGTGGTGACGCGCGACGGCCCGATCCGCGCCGAGGTGGTGGTCAACTGCGCCGGGCTGTGGGGCCGTGAGGTCGGGCGGATGGCCGGCGTCGACGTGCCGCTGCAGGCCTGCGAGCATTTCTACGTCGTCACCGAGCCGATCGACGGGCTGCCCGCCACGCTGCCGGTGCTGCGGGTGATGGACGAGGGCGCCTACTACAAGGAGGAGGCCGGCAAGCTGCTGGTCGGCGGCTTCGAGCTGAAGGCCAAGCCCTGGGCGGTCGACGGCGTGCCGGAGGACTTCGCCTTCGGCGAGCTGCCCGAGGATTTCGAGCATTTCGAGCCGATCCTCGACGCCGCCATCGCCCGTGTCCCGGCGCTCGGCGGGGTCGGCATCCGCAAGTTCTTCAACGGGCCGGAGAGCTTCACCCCGGACCAGCGCTACATCCTGGGCGAGGCGCCCGGCCTGAGGAATTTCTTCGTCGCGGCCGGCTTCAACTCGATCGGCATCCAGTCGGCCGGCGGCGCCGGCAAGGCGCTCGCCGAGTGGATCGTCGGGGGCGCGCCGCCCTTCGACCTCTGGGAGGTCGACATCCGGCGCCTGCAGCCGCACCAGAACCGCAAGCGCTACCTGGTCGACCGCGTCTCCGAGGCGCTGGGATTGCTCTACGCCATGCACTGGCCCTACCGCCAGTTCGAGACGGCGCGCGGCGTCCGCCGCTCGCCGCTGCACGAGCGGCTGGCCGCCGAGGGCGCCTGCTTCGGCGAGGTGGCAGGCTGGGAGCGGCCGAACTGGTACGGCACGCCCGGCACGCAGCCGCGCTACGCGTACAGCTTCGGCCGGCAGAACTGGTTCGCCGCCGCCGCCGCCGAGTCGAAAGCGGCGCGCGAGGCCGTGGCGCTCTTCGACCTGACCTCCTTCAGCAAGCTGCAGGTCGCCGGCCGCGACGCGGCGGTGCTGCTGCAGCGCCTCTCGGCCGGCGACGTCGCCGGCCCCGTGGGCCGCGCCCTCTACACCACCTGGCTCAACGAGCGCGGCGGCATCGAGGCCGACCTGACGGTGACCCGTCTCGGCGAGGACAGGTTCCTGGTGCTGGGTGCCGCCGCCACCGCGGTGCGCGACCGCGCTTGGCTCGACCGCCACGTCGAGCCAGGCGCCGAGGTCGCGGTCACGGATCTCACCACCCACTACGCGGTGCTCGGTCTGGCCGGCCCGAACAGCCGCGCGCTGCTGTCGCGCGTCAGCGAGGCGGACCTGTCCAACGACGCGTTCCCCTTCGCCGCGGCGCGCTGGATCGAGGCCGGCTATGCCCGCGTCCTGGCGATCCGGGTCAGCTATTCCGGCGAGCTCGGCTGGGAGCTGCACGTGCCGGCCGACCAGGCGGCCGGGCTGCTCGACGCGCTGCTCGCCGCCGGCGGCGATCTCGGGCTGAAGCTCGCCGGCATGCACGCGCTCGATTCGCTGCGGCTGGAGCGCGGCTTCCGCCACTGGGGCCACGACATCGGCCCCGACGACGACCCGTTCCAGGCCGGGCTCGCCTTCACCATCGCCTGGGACAAGCCGGCCGGCTTCATCGGCTACGAGGCGCTGCTGGAGAAGCGCGGCCGCACACCGGCCAGCCGCCTCGTCTCGCTGGCCCTCGAGGATCCCGAGCCGCTGCTCTATCACGACGAGCCGCTGTGGCGGGACGGCAGGATGGTCGGCCGCGTCGTCGCCGCCGCCTACGGCCACACGCTCGGCCGCGCCGTCGGCCTGGCGACGGTGCAGAACCCGGAGGGCGTCGACGCCGCCTGGCTCGCCGCCGGGCGCTGGGAGGTCGAGGTGGCGGGCGAGCGCCAGCCGGTGCGCGTCGGCCTGAAGCCGTTCTACGACCCGACCGGCAGCCGCCAGCGGGGGTAGGCGGCGCCCTGCTCCCTCTCCCGCGGAGCGGGAGAGGGTCGGGGTGAGGGTCGTGCCGCCGCGATGCCCTCACCCTCCCGTCGCTGACGCGACGGGCCCCTCCCTCTCCCGTTGGCGCGGGCGAGGGGCAGATTGTCCTACGCTGCCGCGGACAGGTCGAGGTCGTCGAGCAGGCGCTCCTTCCAGCGCTGGAAGGCGGCCTCGGTCCGCCGGCGCGGGCGGGGCAGCTCGATGCGGTAGTCGCGGTGCACCCGGCCGGGATGGCCGCGGAGCACGACGACGCGGTCGGCCAGCGCCAGCGCCTCCTCGATGTCGTGGGTGACGAAGAGCAGGGTCGGCCGGTCGATCGCCCAGAGCTTCAGCAGCTCGTCCTGGAGGCGCAGGCGGATGAAGGCGTCGAGCGCGCTGAACGGCTCGTCGAGCAGCAGCAGCTGCGGCTGGGTGACCAGCGCGCGGGCCAGCGCGACGCGCTGCGCCATGCCGCCGGAGAGCTCGCGCGGCAGGGCGGCGGCGAAGCGGGTGAGGCCGACCTTGGCGAGCGCCGCGGCGGCGAGCGCGTCCCGGGTCGCCCGCGGCAGGCCGTCGAGGCCGAAGCGGACATTGCCGGCGACGTCGAGCCAGGGCATCAGCCGCGGCTCCTGGAAGACGATGCCGACCTCCGGCCGCGGCCCCTGCACGGGCGTGCCGTCGAGCAGCACGCGGCCGGCCGACGGCCGGTCGAGGCCGCCGACCAGGCGCAGCAGCGTGCTCTTGCCGCAGCCGCTGGTGCCGACCAGCCCGACGATGGCGCCGCGCTCGACCGCGAGGTCGATGCCGTCGAGCGCCGCGACGCCGTTGGCGAAGCGCTTGCCGACGCCGGTGATCTCAAGCATCGCGCGGCTCCCCGGCGGCGGGCGCCACGTCCTGCCAGGCGAGGAGGCGGCGGCCGAGCGCGGCCAGCGCCATGTCGGTCGCCTTGCCGAGCAGGGCGAAGAGCAGGATGGCGCCGATGATCTGCTGCGGCCGGCCGGTCATCTGGCCGTCGACGAGCAGGAATCCCAGGCCGCGGTCGGCGCCCATGTACTCCGCCGCGACGACGAACATCCAGCCGAGCCCGAGGCCCGAGCGCAGCCCGACGACATAGGCCGGCAGCGTCGCCGGCAGCAGCACGCGGCGGACCAGCTGCCAGCCGGAGAGGCGGTAGGCGCGGCCGACCTCGATCAGCTTGCGGTCGACGCCCTGGATGCCGCTCATCAGGTTGAGGTAGACGGGGAAGAAGACGCCGACGGCGATCAGCGTCACCTTCGAGGCCTCGAAGATGCCGAGCCACAGGATGAAGAGCGGCACCCAGGCGATCGAGGGGATGCTGCGCAGCGACTGCAGCATCGGGTCGAGCAGCTCGCGCCAGGTCCGGGAATAGCCGGTCAGCGCGCCGAGCAGGGTGGCCGCCGCGGTGCCGGCGACGAAGCCGACCGCGACGCGCTGCAGGGTGGCGGCGATGTGGCCGGGCAGCTCGCCCGCCTGCCACAGCTCGGCCAGCGTCCGCAGCACGACGCTCGGCGCCGGCAGCAGGTTGGGCGCGAGCCAGCCGGCCCGCGCCGCCGCCTCCCAGGCGGCGAGCAGCAGCGCCGGCAGCAGCAGGCCCCTGAGGCCGCCGAGGCGGGGGCGCCGGAGCCGCGGCAGGCGGCGCCGCGTCGCGGCGGCGGTCAGGGCCGGGTCGAAGCCGGTCTCGGTCACGAGGCCGGTCTCGGTCACAGGGAGGCCAGCTTCTTGACCACCCGCTCGATGTATTGCGGGTCGATCAGCCCGTCGACCGCCGACTCGACGGTCTCGTCCGGCTTGATCACGCCGGCCTTCTGCAGCACCAGCCCGGCGGCGAGGATCGACTCGCGCTGCTTCGGCCCGATCACCGGGTCGCCGAGGTTGGTGCGCTCGCCGAGCTGCCGGCTGGCGACGGCGTCGCTCAGCTTCGCCGCCTTGATCAGGTCGGCCTTCAGCTCGTCGGGATGCTCGATGGCGTACTTGCGCGCCTTCTCGTAGACGCCGAGCACCCGCTCGACCAGCTCGGGATGCTCCTCGGCGAACTCCTGCCGGACGTTGAGCACGCCGTAGGTGTTGAGGTCGGGGTCGCGGAAGAACAGCACCGCGCCGCTGTCGATCTCGGCCTGCGCCATGTAGGGGTCGAGCCCGGCCCAGGCGTCGACCTGCTTGCTGAGCAGCGCGTTCTTGCCGTCGGGATGCTGCAGCAGGACGATCTTCACGTCCTTCTCGGTGAGCCCGAAGCGGTCGAGCGCGCGCAGCAGGAAGATGTAGGGGTCGGTGCCGCGGGCCGCCGCCACCGTCCTGCCCCTGAGGTCCTCGACCCTGGCGATGCCGGTGTCGGGCCGGGTCACCAGCGCCGTCCATTCCGGCTTGGAGTAGACGTAGATCGACTTGATCGGGTTGCCGTTGATCTTGCCGAGCAGCGCCGCCGCGCCCGCGGTCGAGCCGAAATCGATGCTGCTGCTGTTGAGGAACTCGAGCGCCTTGTTGCTGCCGATGCTCTGGGTCCACTGGATGTCGATGCCGTCGGCGGCGAATTCCTGCTCCAGCCAGCCCTTGTCCTTGAGCAGCAGGCTGACCGGGTTGTAGTAGGCGAAGTCGAGCCGGATGGTGCGCGGCTGGGCCGCCCGGGCGCGGGCCAGCGGCCCGGCGGCGAACAGGGTGGCGACGGCCAGTCCGGCGGTGAAGCGACGACGGCTGATACGCATGGGCAGAGCTTCCTCGGGCCCCGACCGGCCATTAAAAATCCCGCCGCAGCATCGCCGGGCGGGTCGGAAGCCCAACGCTTTAGCTGCATTTGTTAAGCGCCCGCAAGCTGGTGGCTCAAATCGGCGCTGGTCCGAGGCTAGGGGCGGGCCGGCGGGCGGTCACGCGAGAAAAACTTGGGCAGCCGTCAAGAAATCCTAGCCCTTGCGCGGCGGCGCCCGGCGCGCCAGGGTCGGCCGATCCAGTCCCGGAGGACCACGCCCGATGAAGGCCGACGAGCTGCGCGCCCTGCAGGCGCCGCTGAAGACCCAGTACCGCGAGGCGCCGGAGCGCGCCGTCATCACCCTCAAGGCGAGCGGCCGGCTCGGCGAGGAGAGCATCACCTGCAAGGTCGAGACCGGCCGCGCGCTGGTCGAGGCCGGGCTGCACCCGGCGACCGGCGGCGACGGGGTCAGCGCCTGCTCCGGCGACATGCTGCTCGAGGCGCTGGTCGCCTGCGCCGGGGTGACGCTGAAGGCGGTGGCGACCGCGCTCGAGCTGCCGCTGGCCGGCGGCACGGTCAGCGCCGAGGGCGACCTCGACTTCCGCGGCACGCTCGGCGTGGCGCGCGACGCCCCGGTCGGCTTCAAGGCCATCCGCCTGCGCTTCGACCTCGATTCCACCGCTTCGCCGGAACAGCTCGACAAGCTGATCCAGCTCACCGAGCGCTACTGCGTGATCTACCAGACCCTGCGCAACAGCCCGGCGATCGCGGTCTCGCGGGGGTAGGGCGGCCGCTCGCCCGGGGCGGCCTGCCCGCGCGGCGATGCCGCAGGTCTCACGCGAAGCCGCCAAGGGGAGAGGAGGACCACGCCAAGCATGTCATCCCGGCTTTCCGCCGGGATGACATGTTCTGGCCTACCGCCGCTCGCTCGGCACGATCTCCAGCGTGTGCCTGGCGGTCAGGCGCAGCACGGCGATCGGGCAGGGGTGGCCGACGCGCTCGGCGGTGAGCAGGCGGTGCAGGGCGTCGATCGCCGGCACCGGGCGGCCGTCGAGCTCGACGATGACGTCGCCGCTGGCGAGGCCGGCGCGGTCGGCCGGGCTGCCCGGCTCGATCGACATCACCCGGACGCCGCTCTCGTGCGCCAGCCCGTGATGGCGGGCGATGCGGCGGGCCAGCGGCACGGTCTGGCCGGCGACGCCGATGAAGCTGCGGCGGATGCGGCCGAGGCGGATCAGCTCCGGCACGACGAAGGCGACGGTGTTGCTGGCGATGGCGAAGCAGATGCCCTGGGCACCGCGGATGATCGCCGTGTTGATGCCGATGATCTCGCCCTGCGAGGAGACCAGCGGCCCGCCGGAGTTGCCGGGGTTGAGCGCCGCGTCGGTCTGGATGACGTCGTCGATCAGCCGGCCGGACTGCGAGCGCAGGCTGCGGCCGAGCGCGCTCACCACGCCGGCGGTGACGGTGCACTGGAAGCCCAGCGGGTTGCCGATGGCGATGGCCAGCTGGCCCGCCCGGATGCGGTCCGACGAGCCGAGCGCCGCCGCGGCCAGCCCGTCGCCATGCAGCCGCAGCACCGCGAGGTCGGTGTCGGGGTCGTCGCCGACCGGGTAGGCGGGCAGGGTGCGGCCGTCGGCCAGCGTCGCCTCGACCGCGGCGGCGCCGTGCACCACGTGGCTGTTGGTGACCACGAAGCCGTCGGGCGTGACGATCACCCCGGAGCCGCTGCCGAGCGCGCGGCGGCCCGCCGTTCCGGCGGCGGCAACCGCCTGCAGATGCACCACCGCCGGGCTGACCTTGTCGACCGCCGCGGTGACCGCGGCGGAGTAGGCGTCGAGCAGCGCCGCGTCGCTGTCGGCCGCGGCGCCGGAGCGCGCCGCGATCGCCCCTTCGCCGCCGGCGGCGCCGATCCAGTCGAATCCGTCCATCCTACGATTCCCGTCGAACTGTCGGATTGTTAGATTTGCCGCCGCCGGGGTAGTTTCAAGCCGCCCGCCACCGCCGCGCGGCGGTGGCTACGGTGACACCCCGGCGCCGATCAGCTGGTCGACGAGGTCGCTGGCCAGCCGCCAGGCCGGGCCGCCGAGCAGCGAGGCGAGCCAGCCGCCGAGGAAGGCGAGGGCGAGCCTGGTCCAGCCCGAGAGCTCGCCGAGCAGCTCCCGGCGCCGGCGCCGGCGCTCGCGGCGATGGCGCTCGGCATCGACGGCCGCGAGGCGGCGGACGCGATAAGGATCGGTCGGGAACCGCTGGCGGTCGTCGAGCACCCGGCGGCGCTCATGCTCCAAGCCGCCGTCGGTCTCGAACCGCAGCTGCCGCTCCAGGTGATGGAGCAGGTGGTCGTCGATGAGCCCGACGGCGGGGCTGACGGGGTTGCTCACCTGCAGGGCCCTGATGCGCCAACGTCGCCGGACGAGGTTGGACCATCGCGGCGCCGGGCGCAACCGGCCAAACCTCGGCCCAGCCGCCCGGCCCTTCACCGCCGAGCCTCCGCGTGCCTATGATGGCATGCTCCGCCACGGTCCGGGACCGACCATGCCCCTGCGCTTCCACCGCTCGATCCGGCTCCTCCCGGGCCTGCGGGTGAATCTCTCGAAGACCGGCGCCAGCCTCAGCGTCGGCCGGCCGGGCGCCACGGTGAACCTGTCGGAGCGCGGCGCCCGCGGCACGGTGGGCGTTCCCGGCACCGGCGTTTCCTGGTCTGAGACGCTGCGGCCCGGCCGCGGCGGCGGCCGGCGGTCGCCGGTGGTGGCCGTCGTCGTGCTGATCGCGGTGATCGGCGCCATCGTCGCCCTGCTCGGCCACTGAGGCCGCCGCCCGCGAAGCTTCGCGGAACATTCCCGCCCCGCCTGCATTCTTCCTGCGACGGCCGCGCTTGCGATCGCGCGCCGGTTCGTGGAAGCACGGGAGTGTGGGTCATGCTGAGGCAATCTCTGCTTGCCGGGACGGTGCTGCTGGCGCTGACCGGCGCGGGGCGGGCGGACTACGCGGCCGGCCAGGTGGACTACGATGCCGGGCGCTACGACGACGCCTATCGCGCGCTGCGCCCTTCGGCGGAGCAGGGCGATGCGCGCTCGCAATATCTGCTCGGCCGGCTCTATGCCGAGGGTCGCGGCGTCGGGCTCGACTTCACCCAGGCCTATATGTGGTTCGACCTCGCAGCGGCGACCGGCTATCCGCCGGCGGCGACCGCCCGCGACGCGCTGGCCAGCCGCGCCAACCCCGACCAGCTGGCGCGGGCCCGCTCGATGGCCGACGACTGGCGCGCGGCGCACGGCATGGCGGCGATGCCGACGGCCGAGCCGGCCGCCGCTTCGGCCGCGCCACCCGCACCCGGGCCGGCCGCGGCGCCGCCCGCCGTGCCGTACTCGGTCGCCAGCCTGCAGCAGGCCCTGGCCGATCTCGGCTACGACGTCGGCGGCGTCGACGGCGCGGTCGGGCCGCGCACCCGGGCCGCCATCCGCGCCTATCAGGTCGATGCCGGCCTGCCGCCCAGCGGCGAGCCCAGCCTGGCCCTCTTCGGCCATCTCCAGGACAGCCTCGCCCGCGGCAGCGCGGCGGCCGCGCCGGCGCCCGCGCCGCAGGCTTCGTCCTTCCCGCCGGGCCTGGTCTCCGACACCCAGGCCGAGCTGCGCCAGCGCGGCTATGCCATCGCCGCGGTCACCGGCCAGCTCGACGACGCGACCGCCGCCGCCATCCGTCAGTACCAGGCCGACGCCAGGCTGGCGGTGACGGGCGAGCCGAGCGACGCGCTGCTCGCCCGGCTGCGCGAGGCCACCGACCGCAGCGGCGCCGACTACCGCACCCAGGTCAAGGCGATCCAGGCGGCGCTCAACGCCCGCGGCTACGATGCCGGCCCGGAGGACGGCGCGCTCGGGCCGCGCACCCGCGACGCCATCCGCACCTGGCAGGCCGATGCCGGCCTGCCGGTCACCGGCGAGGCGAGCGCCCGGCTGCTCGCGGCGCTCGGCACGGAGCAGCCGCCGCAGCAGCAGAGCGGCAGCTCCACGCCCGAGGCCGGGGCCGCCGCGGCGGTCGCCGAGATCGAGCGCCGGCTCGGCGGGCTCGGCTACCGGGTCGACGCGCTCGACGGCAGCGTCGACGACCAGACCCGGCGGGCGATCCGCGCCTACCAGGCCGATGCCGGGCTGCCGGTGACCGGCCGGCCCGGGCCCGAGCTGCTCGACGACCTGCGCGCCCATGCCGACGGGCCGCGCGCCGCCCAGCCGCTGTCGCCGCAGCGCCTCGCCGAGATCCAGAAGCTGCTGCGCCGCCACGGCTATCCCGTCGGCAAGCCGGACGGCGAGCTCGACGGCCGCACCGTGGCGGCGATCCGCCAGTACCAGACCCAGGCCGGCCTGCCGGTGACCGGCGATCCCAGCCCGGGGCTGCTGGTCACCCTGCGCGGCGACCGCGCGCAATGATCCCCGCGATGATCCCTCTCCCGCGCGCGGGAGAGGGAGTGCGGCGCGTCAGCCGCCGGCCAGCCGGCGCTCGGCGGCGGCGCGGATCTCGCTCAGGCTGGCGCGCGGGGTGATCGCCTCGGGATCGAGCCGCAGCTCGAGCAGGGCGGGACGGCCCGCGGCCAGCGCCCGCTCGAAGGCCGGCGCGAAGTCGGCGGTCCGCTCCACCGTCTCGCCCTGCGCGCCATAGGCGCGCGCCAGGGCGGCGAAATCGGGATTGCCGAGCGCGGTGCCGATCGGGCGGCCGGGATATTCGCGCTCCTGGTGCATGCGGATGGTGCCGTACATGCCGTTGTTGATCACCAGCACGATGATCGGCAGCTCGTGCTGCACGGCGGTGGCCAGCTCCTGCCCGTTCATCAGGAAGCAGCCGTCGCCGGCGAAGCAGACGACCGTGCGCTCGGGATGCACCGCCTTGGCCGCCACCGCGGCGGGCAGGCCGTAGCCCATCGCGCCGCTGGTCGGCGCCAGCTGGGTGCGGAAGCGGCGGTAGCGGTAGAAGCGGTGCGCCCAGGTGGTGTAGTTGCCGGCGCCGTTGGTGATGATCGCCTCGGGCGGCAGCCGGTCGCGCAGCCAGGCGACGATCTCGGCCATCTGCAGCTCGCCCGGCACGGCGACCGGCGCGCTGTGCGCGAGATACTCGGCGTGGGCCGCCGCGGTGTCGGCCGCCCAGGGCGGGTCGGCGATGGGATCCAGCGCGCGCGCCGCGGCGGCGAACTGCGGCATGCCGGCATTGATCGCCAGCGCCGGCTGGTAGACGCGGCCGAGCTCCTCGGCGCCGGGATGGACGTGGACCAGGGCTTGGCGCGGCACCGGCAGGTCGAGCAGCGTGTAGCCGCCGGTCGTCATCTCGCCGAGCCGGGCGCCCGCCACCAGCAGCAGGTCGGACCCGGCGACCCGCGCCTGCAGCTTCGGGCTGATGCCGATGGCGACGTCGCCGGCGTAGCAGGGATGGCCGTTGTCGAACAGGTCCTGGCAGCGGAAGGAGGCGCCGACCGGCAGGCGGCTGGCCTCGGCGAAGGCGCGGATGTCGTCGACCGCCGCGGCGTTCCAGGTGCCGCCGCCGAGCAGCATGAAGGGCCGCCGGGCCGCCGCCAGCCGGGCGCGCAGCTCGGCCATCTGGCCGGCGCCGGGATGGGCCTGGACGGCCCGGAACGGGCCGGCATCCTCGGCCGCGACGCGGTCGGTCAGCATGTCCTCGGGCAGCGCCAGCACCACCGGGCCGGGACGGCCGTTGACGGCGCGGTGGAAGGCCTGGCTGACCAGCTCGGGAATCCGCTCGGCGGCGTCGATCTCCGCCACCCACTTGCAGAGCGGCCCGAACATGCGGCGGAAATCGACCTCCTGGAAGGCCTCGCGCTCGACCTGGTCGCGCGCCACCTGGCCGATGAAGAGGATCATCGGCGTCGAATCCTGGAAGGCGGTGTGCACGCCGATCGAGGCGTTGGTGGCGCCGGGGCCGCGGGTGACGAAGCAGATGCCCGGCCGCCCGGTCAGCTTGCCGTAGGCCTCGGCCATGTTGGCCGCGCCGCCCTCCTGCCGGCAGGTGACCAGCCGGATGCTGTCGCGCGCGTCGTAGAGCGCGTCGAGCACCGCGAGGAAGCTCTCGCCGGGCACGCAGAAGGCGAGGTCGACGCCGTGGATCTTCAGCGCGTCGACCAGGATCTGCCCGCCGGAGCGGCGGTTGTCGGTATCGGCCATCATGCTGCCATTCGTTGCTGCGGGGCGGGGCGCCCGGTCCCGTCAATAGCGGAGGACGGGCCGGCGCGGCAAGCGCGGCCCCCATTCCCGCGCGGCACCGCTGACAGCCGGCCCGCCATGCTGTAGGGAGGGGCGGCGGAGCGACGGGAGCGGGCATGCGGCGAGTAGCGATGGCGGCGGCGGTCGGGCTGGCGATGCTGCTCGGCGGCCTCGCCGCGTCGGCGGACCAGGGCGGTCTCGACCAGGCCTTCGCCGACTATCGGCGCGGCGACGCCGCGACGGCGCTCGCCACCTTCCAGCGGCTCGCCGCGACCGAGCCGGAGGCGGCGTACTGGGTCGGCGCCATCTACGAGAAGGGCGAGGGCGTGCCGCAGGACCTGCGGACGGCTGCGCGCTGGTATGCGCGGGCGGCGGACCGCGGCTTTCCCGCCGGCGCCTTCCGCCTCGGGCTGCTGCTCGATGCCGGCCAGGGCGTGCCGCAGGACCGCGCCGGCGCCCTCAAGCTCTATCTCGCCGCCGCCGGCAACGGGCACCTCGCCGCGATGCGCGCGATCGGCATGGCCTACGAGGCCGGCAACGGCGTCGAGCCGAGCGCGAAGGCCGCCCTGTCCTGGTATCGCCGCGCCGCCGACCGCGGCGACAACGAGTCCTTCAACCGCGCCAGGCGGCTGGCCCGGGCGATGACCAGCGATGCCGGCCTGTCGCCGGTCGACGCCGCCTTCGCCGAGATGCAGCGCGGCAACCAGATGCGCGCGCTGGGCGCCCTGCTCGACGCCGCCGAGGCGGGCGACGCCGAGGCCAAGGCCTGGCTCGGCTTCTTCTACGAGAGCGGCGTCGCCGGCCCGAAGGACTTCGGCAAGGCGGCGCGCTACTACCAGGAGTCGGCGGCCGGCGGCAGCCTGAAGGGCAAGAACGACTACGCCACCGCGCTGCTCTACAGCCCCGGCATCCCGCACGACGCCGCCACCGCGCGGCAGCTGCTCGGCGAGGCCGCGGAAGGCGGCTTCGCGCTGGCCCAGTTCAACCTCGCCTTCCTCGAGGCGGAGGATGGCGGCGAGGCGGAGCGGGCGGCGGCGCGCCGCTGGTATCGCACGGCGGGCCTGCTCGGCTACCGGCCGGCCTGGGACGAGCTCGCCCGGCTGCTCGGCGGCGACGCGCCGCAACCCGCGACCGGGTCGCCGGCGCGGCCGACGATCCAGGCGACCCCCCTGCCGCCGCTCGCGGCACCGCAGCCCGCGGCACCGGCCGGGGCCGGCTCAGCCGGCCGCGGTGCCGATCGCGGTGCCCGTCGGGGTGCCGGGCTCGGCGCCCGAGCCAGAGCCGCCGGCCGCGGTCCCGGCACAGCCCCTGGATGGCTGGCCGACCGCGGTGCCGGCACCGCCGCCGGACGGGGCTCAGTAGTCGGGCGGCGCCGCCGGCACGAAGGGCAGGCGGGCGCGGCCCTTCACCGCGTCCTCCTCCATGCCGATGTTGCGGACATAGGCGCGCGCTGCGTCGCGCATCGGCTGGTAGTCCCAGGGCGCGTGCCGGCCGGTGATCAGCACCGGCTGGATGAAGAGGCGGCGGCGCTGGCTGTCGATCACCCGCTGCTTCAGCGCGGCGGCGTCCCAGCGCCGCGCCACCTCGGCCCTGAGCTCGGCGAGGACCGCCGCGGCGGCCGGATCGCCGGCCCGGTTGACGAGCTCCTGCGGGTCGGCGGCGAGGTCGTAGAGCTGGTCGGGATCGCCCTCGCTGACCACCAGCTTCCAGGCGCCGCGGCGCACCATCAGCACCGGCGCCAGCGCCCCTTCCGCGAGATACTCGCCGGCCACCGTGTCGTCCCACGCCGCCGGCCCGCCCAGCAGCGGCGCCAGGCTGTGGCCGTCGAAGGGATCGATCGGCGCCGGCGGGCGGCCGTCGGTGGCGAGGTCGAGCAGGGTCGGCACGAGGTCGACCAGCGAGACGTTGCGCGCCTCGCGCCGCGGCCGGAAGCGGCCGGGCGCGTGGAACAGCAGCGGCACCCGCGCCGACCATTCGAAGAAGGTCATCTTGTACCACATGCCGCGCTCGCCCATCATCTCGCCGTGGTCGCCGGTGAAGACGATGATGGTGTCGCCGGCGCGGTCGCCGGCCTCGAGCGCCGCGAGCAGCCGCCCGACCAGGTCGTCGACATAGGAAATCATGCCGTAATAGGCGTGCCGCGCATTGCGCTGGACATCCTCGGTGACGCGATAGCGGTGGATCGAGCTGCCGACATGGAGCCGCCGCGAATGCGGGTCGAGCCGCTCGGCCGGGATCGCCGGCACCGCCGGCAGGTCGATCGCCGCGTGGTCGTAGCGCGCCCAGTGCTGCGGCAGGCAGGTGAACGGGTCGTGCGGGTGGGTGAAGGAGGCGACCAGGAAGAACGGCCGCTCGTCGCTGTCGCGGGCGAGGTCGTAGAGCTTCTGCTCGGCCTGCCAGGCGACCTCCTCGTCGTAGTCGAGCTGCAGGCTGCGCCGGCAGGTGCCGGCCTCGACCACGCTCTGCATGTGGTGCGACCAGCTGTAGGCGACGGCGCCCGACTGCCAGTCGGGCGTCCAGCCGAAATCGGCCGGGTAGATGTCGGTGGTCAGCCGCTCCTCGAAGCCGTGCAGCTGGTCGGGGCCGACGAAGTGCATCTTGCCGCTGAGGCAGGTGCGGTAGCCGGCCCGGCGCAGATAGTGCGCCACGGTCGGCACGGTGGCGGCGAGCTCGCAGGCATTGTCGAAGGCGTCGATGCGCGAGGGCAGCCGGCCGGAGAGCAGCGAGTAGCGCGACGGCGCGCAGAGCGGGAAGTTGCAGTAGGCGTTCTCGAACAGCACGCCGCGGTCGGCCAGCCGCGAGAGGTGCGGGGTCTCGACCAGCCGATGCCCGTAGAACGGCAGCGCCGGGGCGGCCATCTGGTCGGCCATGATGAGCAGGATGTTGGGGGCCTTGCCAGCCATCGGTGATCGTCCTCGGGAGCCGGGTGCGCAGCCCCGCGGCGCAGCCGCGGGCGGCCGGACCATAGCAGAGCGCGGCGGGCGCGCGGCAGGGCTTCGCTCTTCCGGCACCACCATCGATCATCCTGTAAGGAAGATCTTCACGCCTTGCGCGCGGGCGGCCTCTCTGGGAAGATCGTGCGACGGGTGATGCGGCCGCGGCCGCGGCGGAGTGGGACGATGCGAACCTTGCCTGCGAAGCCTTCGCGAGCTTTCTTCGCGGCCCTGCCGCTGGCGCTCTGTCTCGGGTTGGCGCTGGCGGCGGCCGACGCCCGGGCCGAGCCGAAATACACGGAGAAGCAGAGCGCCCCGCCGGCCGCTTCGGCGACGGCCGCTTCGAAGCCGGCCGCTCCGGCGCCGGCCGCGCCCGCCGCGCCGGCGGTCAAGCCGGCCGCCCCGGCCGCGACGCCGGCCATCCCGTACTACCAGCAGGATGCCGAGCTCGGGCGGCACGAGATCCGGCTGCTCGGCAACGGCACCGAGCTGGAGTTCGTCGGCGCCCTCACGGTGGGCGCGGTGCGCGAGCTGGCCCAGGCGCTCGCCCGCAACCCCGCCGTCCGCGTCCTCCAGCTGACCAGCCAGGGCGGCGTCGGCGAGCCGGTGATCGCGCTCGCCGACGATCTCGCCCGGCGCCGGCTCACCACCTACGTGCCGGCCTATTGCGCCTCGGCCTGCACCTTCCTCTTCATGGCGGGGCACGAGCGCTACATCGCCGCGAACGCGCGGCTCGGCTTCCACCAGGCAGCGTCGATGCACGGCACCGGCGACGACGACCCGAAGTACAACGCCGCGCTCGGCACCTGGCTGGTGTCGCACGGCGTCGCCCCGGACTTCGTCGAGAAGGCGATCTCGACGCCGCATGGCGGCATGTGGCAGCCCGACGCCGCGACCCTGCTCAAGGCGCGGGTGATCACCGGCATCGGCCCGCCCGCCGGCATCGCGCAACCCAGCTTCGGCGGCGACGCCGGGGCCGCCGTCGACGTGTCCCTGCTGAACAAGCCGATCTACCAGGCGCTGCGCCGGGCCGATCCGCAGGCCTACGAGGCCACCCGCAAGGAGGTGCTGCGCGACATCCAGCGGACCGACTCCGGCGGTGGCGGCGGCGGCGACCTCGCCTTCGGCACCAGCCCGTTCGGCAAGGCCTTCGAGCATGCGGCGACCATCGCCTCGGACCAGTCGCTGGTCGACTACGCCTCCGCGCTCACCGACCAGATGGAGCTGATCAACGTGAAGAGCGGGCAGCTCTGCCTGCTGGTGGCGACCGGTCGGCCCTATCCCACGATGGAGGTGCGGCGCATCCTGCCGGACTATCTCATCCAGAAGAAGATCATGGCCGCCACCGCGGTGCTGGAGACCAGCGTCGCCAGCCCGCAGCCGGTCCCCTCCAAGGCGCAGTTCGAGGAGGCGATGCACCGGCTGATGGTCAGGCTGGCCAATGCGCTGCCCGAGGAATGGGAGTATCTGCGCCACCCGGAGTCCGACCCGAAGCGCGGCTGCTTCATGTACAACGAGGTCTACAAGAAGGCCCTCGAGGCCGATCCGGCCGAGCGCTCCGTGCTGCTGCGCGGCCTCGTCGGCGACATCCACTAGCGGCGCCGGGGAGGCGAGATGCCAGGCTTTCCGGTATTGCCCTCGCGACCGCGGCGCTGGCTCGGGCTCGCCTGCGGCGCCGGCCTGGCGCTGGCGGCGGCCGCGGCGCAGGCCGAGCCCAAGTTCGTCGAGAAGAGCCAGCCCGCGGCCGCATCGGCCGGGACGCCGCCGGCGCCGGCCGGCGCGTCGCAGGGCAGCCCGTCTCCAGGGCCGTCCCAAGGCGCGGCGCCGGCCCAGGGCTACCGGGAGGAGGCCGAGTTCGGCGGCCACGAGATCAATCTGCTGGGCGGCGGGACGGAGCTGGAGTTCACCGGCGCGCTGACCGCGTCCGGCGTGCGCGACCTGCAGGAGACGCTCGACCGCAATCCCGGGCTGCGCGTGCTGCAGCTGACCAGCCAGGGCGGCATCAGCGAGCCGTCGATGCGGCTCGCCGAGACGCTGCGGCGGCGCGGCATCGTCACCTACGTGCCGACCTATTGCGCCTCGGCCTGCACCTACATCTTCCTCGGCGGGCGCGAGCGCTACGTCGCGCCGCAGGCGCGGCTCGGCTTCCATCAGGCCGCCTCGGTCCGCGGCAGCGGGCAGGACGACCCGAAGTTCAACGCCGAGGTGGCGCAGTGGCTGGTCGGGCTCGGGGTGGACCGCATCTTCGCCGACAAGGTGGCCGCCACGCCGCACAGCGCGATGTGGCAGCCCGACGCGGTGACCCTGCAGAAGGCAGGGGTGATCACCGGGGTGAGCCGCCCCGGTCAGTTCGCGTCGCCCAGCTTCGGCCAGGGCGCGGCGGCGGCGGTCGACAAGATGATGCTCAACCGGCCGCTCTTCGCGGCGCTGCGCAAGGCCAGCCCGGGCGCCTACGAGGCGACGCGCAGCGAGCTCGCGATGGCGACCAGCGAGGTCAATGACGGGTCCGAGGACGCCGCCTTCGCCAGCAGCTACTTCGCCGAGGCGTTCGATCGCGCGGCGACGATCGCCTCCGACCAGTCGCTGATCGACTACACGGCGGCGCTGGTCGAGACGCTGGAGCAGCTCAACCCGCGCAGCGGGACGCTCTGCATGATGGCGGCCGGCGGGCGGCCGCTGCCGCCGCTCGAGGTGCGGCGGATCCTGCCCGACGCGCTGGTGCAGCGGCGCATCCAGACGGCCGCGGCGGTGCTCGAATCGAGCGCCGCCAGCCCGCAGCCGGCGCCGCTGCACGAGGTCGCGAAGCAGGCCTTCCGCAACCTGCTGATGGGCATGCGCGGCACGCTGCGCGACGAGTGGCAGTATCTCGCCCATCCCGAGCAGAACCCGCGGCGCGCCTGCAGCCTCTACAAGGAGCTCTACCAGGAGGCGCTGGAGGCCGATGCGGGGCAGCGCTCGATCCTGCTGCGCGCGCTGCTCGGCCACCTGCTATAGGGCGGCCGGGCTGTAGGGCGGCCGGGCGGCCGCCGTCCGGCTCAATCGAGCTTCGGGCGCACCTGCTCGGCCAGCAGCTCGAGCGAGCGGCGCCACAGGACCGGGTCGTCCCAGTCGTGGGCGGCGACCAGCAGCGTGCCGAACGGGCCGAGCTCGGCCCGCAGCGCGGCGAGACGGTCGGCCACGGCGGCCGGGCTGCCGGCGATCACCATGGTGTCGAGCAGGTAGTCGTCGGTCAGCGCCGCGTCGGGCATGTCGGGATCGGCCTTGAAGGCACGCGACAGGCCGACCGCGGTGAGCTGGTCGCAGAGATAGCGGTAGTAGAAGCGCAGGCCGGTGCCGTGGCGCGCCAGGTAGTCGCGCGCCTGGCCGTCGCTGTCGGTCACCAGCACGCTGCGCGCCACCCGCCAGGCGGCGGGATCGGCCGGGCGGCCGGCGGCGGCGCAGCCCTGCGCATAGACCTCCCAGTGGGTGCGCACCACCCGGGTCGGCACGAAGTTGGCCGAGATCGGGCCCCAGCCGCGCTCGCCGGCGAGCCGCGCCAGCCCGGTGCCGGGGGAGAGCAGGGACAGCGCGATCGGCGGGTGCGGGCGCTGCAGCGGCTTCAGCATCGGGCCGTTGCCGAGATGGGTCTGCACCGTCTGCTCGACGGTGAAGCGCCAGAAGCGGCCCTCGATCCGCCAGGGCGGCTCGCCCTCCCAGATCTTCAGCATGATCTCGATCGCCTCGATCATGCGCTCGCCGCGATCCTCGCGGCCGAGCATGCCGAACAGCTCCATGTCGGTGGGCAGGCCGCCCGGGCCGATGCCGAGCAGCAGCCGGCCGCCGCTGAGATGGTCGAACAGCGCGCAATGGCCGGCGATCTCGGCGGGGTGGTGGTGCGGCAGGGCCAGCACGCCGGGGCCGAGCCGGATGCGGCTGGTCTGGCTCAGCAGGCTGGCGAGGAAGATCAGCGGCGAGGGGATCGGCTCGGTCGAGGCGGTCAGGTGCTCGCCGACCCAGGCCTCCTCGAAGCCGAGCCGGTCGGCCATCAGGATCGCCTCCCGGTCCTCGCGCAGCGTCTGCGTCAGGTCCCGCCCGACGCCGTGCAGCGGCATCATGAACAGCCCGAGGCGCATCGTCGTCCCTTCCCTGCCTTGGCGCGTTGCAACTCAAGGTGCGTGGTGCCGCCTCCCGCGCCGCCGTTCGCATGCAGCGCCATCATGAACCGGCGCGCGCGTCCCGTCAGCCTCGGCCGAGCGTCTCCTGCAGCCACTCGCCGATCGCGGCGAGGTGGGCGCGCATCGGGGTCAGCTCGCGGCTCATCTGGATGGCGGCGTGGGTCAGGCCGGGCCACAGCGCGAAGCGGTGCGGCCGGCCCTCGGCGCCGAGCCGCTCGACCAGCTGCAGCGAGTCGTCGAGCAGCGGATCGAGCGCCGCCGCCGCGACGTAGAGCGGCGGCAGGCCGGCGAGGTCGGCGCGCAGCGGCACGGCGAGCGGGTCGCTGCGCACCGCGCCGGGCCCGAGATAGCAGTCCCAGAACCATTCGAGGTCGGCGGTCGAGAGCAGGTAGCGGCCGTCGCCGAAGCGGCGCTGCGACGCGGTGGTCGGGTCGCCGCCGAGCATGCCGTAGACCAGCAGGCCGGCGGCCGGCAGCGGCCCGCCGCGGTCGCGCAGCGCGATCAGCGTCGCCAGCGCCAGGTTGCCGCCGGCGGAGTCGCCGCCGGTCGCCAGCCGCCCCGGATCGACGCCCCAGGCGGCGGCGTCGCGGGCGATCGCCGCGACCGCCGCGACGCAATCCTCCAGCGCGGCGGGAAAGCGGTGCTCGGGCGCCAGCCGGTAGTCGACCGCCGCCACCTTGACGCGTCCGGCCAGCGCCAGCTCGCGGCAGAGCCGGTCGTGCGACGCGAGCCCGCCCAGCACGAAGCCGCCGCCGTGGAAGTAGAGGAGGCAGGGCGCCGGGGCCGCGAGGCCGGGATCGTAGAGCCGGACCGGGATCGGGCCGCCGGGGCCCGGAACGACCCGGTCCTCCACCTTCGCCACGGCCGGCGGGTCGGCGTTCAGCGGTCGATCGAAATGCTCGGCGTCCTGGGCGCGGGCGGCCGCCGGCGAGAGCTGCGGCAGCGGCGGCAGCGGCAGCGCCGACAGCCGCTCGACGATTGCCCGCATCTCCGGATGCAGCGCATCCATGGCGGGGCTCAGGCGCCGCCGCCGCGCCGCCGCTTCTCCGCCGCCTCGGCGCCGCTGGCGCCCAGCCCCCAGACCTCCTGGTGGTAGCGGGTGAAGTGCGGGGGATAGTCGTGCTTGGGGATGCGGCAGTCGAGCAGCATCGGCACGCCCTCCCCATTGGCGGCGAGCGCCGCCTCGAGCGCCGGCGCGATGTCGGCCGGGCGGTCGACGCGCAGGCCGCGGCAGCCCTGCGCCTCGGCCAGCTTCGCGAAGTCGGGCGAGACGGCGAAGTCGGTGGCGGTGCGCTTGCGCCCCTCCAGCACCTGGAGATATTGCGGCCAGCCCAGCGCCTGGTTGTTGAGCACGATCCAGGTGATGCCGCAGCGTTGCTCCGCGGCGGTGGCCAGCTCCATCATCGCCATCTGCATCGCGCCGTCGCCGCCGACGCAGACGACCTTCTTGTCGGGCCGGGCAAGCTTGGCCGCGATGGCGCCGATCACCCCCATGCCCATGGCGGTCTGCTCGGCCATCGGCACGCTGTCGCCGACGTCGAGCACGCGGTAGTGGGGCCAGTAGTAGCACCACAGGTCGGCGCCGCCATTCTCGTGCATGATGATCGTGTCATGGCCGAAGATCCGGTTGAGCGCCTGCAGGATCTGCGGCGTGCGCAGCGTGCCGCCCTCGGCGCGGCCCTCGGCATCGACCCGCTTCTGCTGCGCGCGCTTGGCCTTGAGGATGGCGTCGCGGCGCTTCGCGGCGCCGACCGCGTCGGCCGGCGGCAGCGCCGCGGCGAGGTCGGACAGGGTCAGCGCGGCGTCGCCGACCAGCGCCACCTCCGGCCGGACGTTGAGCCCGATGCTGTCGGCGTCGACGTCGAGCTGGATGAAGCGAGCCCGCGGCGGCAGGTACTTCCAGGCGCCGGTGGAGAAATCCTCCAGCCGCGAGCCGACCGACAGCACCAGGTCGGCGCGGTCGAAGTACGCCTTGCCGGCCTCGCTGAAATAGAGCCCGATCTGGCCGAAGGCGAGCGGCTCCTCCTCGCCGACGATGCCGCGCCCGCCGGGGGTGGTGAAGACCGGCATGGCGAGCGCCTCGGCCAGCGCCGCGACCTCGGCCGACGCGCCGGAGGCGACCGCGCCCGAGCCGCAGATCATCAGCGGCCGCTTCGCCCGGCCGAGCAGCTCGGCGGCGCGCGCCACGTCGTTGGCCTCGGCCCGGCTGCGCACGCGACCGAGGCTCGGCACGTAGGCCGGGATCTCGGCCTCGACCAGGCCGATGTCGGAGGGGATGTCGATGAAGACCGCGCCCGGCTTGCCGTTGCGCGCCACGGTGAAGGCGCGCTGCATCACCCAGGCGGCGTTCTCCGGCCGGGTGAGCCGCACCGCCCACTTCGTCACCGGCCGCATCAGCGCCACCGAATCGAGCTCCTGGAAGGCGCCCTTGCCGTCGTCGGCGAGCGGCACGCCGTTGGTCAGGCAGATCACCGGCAGGCAGCCGCTGGTCGCCTCGAGCAGGCCGGTGACCATGTTGGTGATGCCCGGGCCGGGATTGCCGAAGCACACCGCCGGGCCGCCGGTCAGCCGGGCATAGGCGTAGGCGCAGGCGACGCCGCTATGCTCCTGGCGGACCAGCACGATGTCGATATCGGTGTGCGCCTCGACATCTTCGACGAGATGCAGCGGGTTGCCGGGCAGGCCGAAGATGTGCCGGACGGATTCGGCCGCGAGGGCCTCGGCGACGGCGCGCCAGGCGGTCATGCGGGGCATCGGGCGGTTCGCTCCCTGGAATGGATGATCGGGGGAATGGACGATCGAGTCGGCGCCGGCGATCTTGCCCGGCCGCGGCGGTGCGGGCAACGGTCGCGGCACGGTCCCGCTTTAACGGTCCATTGCGGCTTGGCGGCGCATGGCCGCCTCTCTATGATCGGCGCCGGCCGGAGCCGACCGACCGCAATCGACGGCCGGGCGACGGGGCAGAGAGGGCGCGAGGGCGGGAATGTCGCTGGGGTCGACGACGGTCGGCAGGGCTGCGCGCACGGCGATTCCGCACCTCATCCTGATCGCGTTCTCCGCCGGCATCCTGCTGCCGCTGCTCTGGCTGCTGCGGGTGGCTCTGACCGACAAGCTGACCGCCTACCAGATCCCGCCGGAATGGGCGGCGCTCAGGCTCGACAACTTCATCGAGATCTTCCAGCGCTATCATTTCGGCTCGTTCTTCGTGAACAGCCTGGTGGCGGCGATCGGCTCGACGGCGATCGCCCTGCCGCTCGCCACCGCGATGGCCTACGCCTTCGCCCGGCACAACACCGGCGGCTCGACGCTGCGCCTCTTCGTGCTGGCCAGCCAGATGCTGCCGCCGGTGATCCTCGTCCTGCCGATGTACTCGCTGTTCCTCTTCCTCGGGCTGATCAACAGCTGGACCGGCCTGATCGTCGCCCACCTCACCATCAACATCCCGTTCCTCGCCTGGATGCTGGTGGCCTTCTTCCAGGGCGACACCGAGCAGCTCGAGCAGGCGGCGCGGATCGACGGCGCCAGCCGCTTCCAGGCCTTCCTCAGGGTCGCCGTGCCGGTCGCGGCCCCCGGGCTGCTGGCCGCCGGGCTGCTCGCCTTCATCCTGAGCTGGAACGAGTTTCTCTTCGCCCTCATCCTCACCGGCAAGGCGACCAACACGCTGCCGGTCGGGCTGGCGGGGTTCTCGCAGAGCCAGCGCGGCGTCGAGATCGCGCTGCTCGCGGCCGCCACCATGGTGGCGATCCTGCCGGTCTTCATCCTGCTGCCCTTCATGCGGCGCTATCTCATCAAGGGCCTGTCGCTCGGCGCCCTGAAGTAGATCGGTCGAAACCAAGAGGGAGGACGACGAATGCTGAAGAAATTCCTGCTCGCGGCCGGCGCCAGCCTGCTGCTGGCGGCCGGCAGCGCCCAGGCCGGCACGGTGCACATCCTGATGGAGAACGTGCCCGACACCCGCTACATCCAGGACCTGCTGCCGGAGTTCAAGGCGAAGACCGGCATCGACGTCGACATCGAGGCGATCAGCTACATCGACATGCATTCCAAGCTGGTGCCGCAGCTCTCCTCGCCCTCGGGCGGGAGCTACGACGCCATCGTCGTCGACTTCTACTGGGTGGCGGAGTTCAGCAAGGCCGGCTGGCTGATGCCGCTCGACGACCTGATCAAGAAGGACAACGTCGACACCAGCGTCTACCTGCCGAGCCTGATGAGCCTGGTCGGCAAGATCGACGGCGTCACCCTGATGCTGCCCTTCTACAACTACTCGATGGGCATCATCTACCGGAAGGACCTGCTCGAGGACCCGAAGGAGCAGGCCGCCTTCAAGGCGAAGTACGGCATCGACCTGAAGATCCCGACCACCCGGGACGAGTACCGCAAGCAGGTCGAGTTCTTCACCCGCGACACCAACGGCGACGGCAAGCCCGACTTCTACGGCACCATCAACCAGGGCCAGCGCGGCGACTGCATCAGCATGCAATGGTCGAACTACCTCTACGCGGCCGGCGGCCACTATCACGACGCCAACTGGAAGGCGACCTTCAACGGGCCGGAGGGCGTCAAGGCGGTCGAGGACTTCAAGGAGGACATCGCCAAGCACGGCCCGATCGGGGCGGAGAGCTTCTGCTTCGACGAGGCGTTCAACGTGTTCGCCCAGGGCAAGGCCTACAGCTTCGTGACCTTCAACATCCTGCTGTCCGGGACGAACGACCCGAGCTCCTCGAAGGTGGTGGGCAAGGCCGGCATCGCCGCCAACCCGAATGGCGGCCTCAATGGCGGCTGGGGCTGGGCGATCCCGAACTCCAGCCAGAACAAGGAGGACGCCTGGACCTTCATCAAGTGGATCGAGGGCAAGGAGGCCGTCAGGAAGCGCACGCTGGCCGGCGGCGCGCCGACCCAGGCCTGGGTGTTCGACGACGCCGAGGTCAAGGCGAAGCGGCCTGAGATGGACCAGCTGAAGATCCTGGTCGCCACCGCGCAGGAGTTCCCGACCTTCGTCTACACGGTCGACTTCGTCGAGGCGCTGGGCCGCGAGCTCAACCTCGCCGTCACCGGCCAGAAGGACGCCAAGGCGGCGCTCGACACCGCCGCGACCGAGTTCGACAAGCTGGCCAAGAAGGCCGGCCTGCAGAAGTAAGCCGTACCGGCCCCGGCCGCCGCCCGTCGCGGCGGCGGCCGGGCCGACCTCGTTTCCCCTCGCATCTCCGGACGCCCATGGCGCTGGCCGCCACTCCCGACCGCCTGCAGATCCGCGACCGCCGCTTCGGCTGGGCGATGACCGCGCCCGGGCTGGGCGTGCTGCTGCTGATCGTGCTGTTCCCGCTGTTCTTCGCGATCTTCACCAGCGGCTTCGAGTACACGCTGCTGCACCGCAGCTACGACAACTTCGTCGGGCTCGACAACTACCGCGAGGCGCTCGGCCAGAACTATTTCGGCGAGTCGCTCTGGGTCACCCTGAAGTTCGTCGTCGCCGTGGTGCTCCTCGAGTTCCTGATCGGCTTCACCGTCGCGCTGATGCTCAACGCGGTGACCCGCTTCAAGGACGTCTACTACCTCATCCTGCTGATGCCGCTGATGATCAACCCGGTGGTGGTGGCGCTGGTCTGGCGCATGCTGCTCCATCCCGATCTCGGCATCGTCAACTACCTGCTGAGCCTCGCCGGCATCCCGCCGGTGAACTGGCTGGGCAGCCCGGCGATCGCCTTCTGGACCGTCGTGCTGGTCGACATCTGGCACCAGGTCTCCTTCATGATCATCCTGCTGCTGGCCGGCCTCTCGGCGCTGCCGCGCGAGCCCTACGAGGCGGCGCGCATGGACGGCGCCTCGGTGGTCCAGGCCTTCTTCCACGTCACCCTGCCGCTGATGCGGCCGGTGATCGTGGTGACGCTGCTGATCCGGCTGATCTTCGCGGTGAAGACCTTCGACCTGATCTTCATCATGACCCGCGGCGGTCCCGGCACCTCGACCGACCTGATCAGCTACTTCATCTACCGCTCGGCGTTCTTCGGGCTCGATATCGGCCAGGCCTCCGCCATCTCGGTGGTGCTGCTGGTCATCGTGCTCGGGCTGACCGCCTATCTCTATCGCTACATGCGCTCGCTGGCGTGAAGGACATGGCCGAGATCCGGTTGCAGGGCATCAACAAGATCTATCCCCCCGACGTCCGGGCGGTGCAGGACGTCAACCTGCACATCAGGGACGGCGAGTTCATGATCCTGCTGGGGCCTTCGGGCTGCGGCAAGTCGACCACCCTGCGCATGATCGCCGGGCTCGAGGGGATCAGCGCGGGCGACCTCTTCATCGGCGAGAAGCGGGCCAACGACGTCGACCCGCGCGACCGCGACCTCGCCATCGTCTTCCAGAACTACGCGCTCTACCCGCACATGACGGTGCGGGCCAATCTCAGCTTCGGCCTCAAGCTGCGCCACCGGCCGGCGGCCGAGATCGAGCGGCGGGTGAAGGACGTCTCGGCGATGCTCGGCATCGAGCCGCTGCTCGAGCGCAAGCCGGCGGCGCTGTCGGGCGGCCAGCGACAGCGGGTGGCGCTCGGCCGCGCGCTGGTCCGCGACCCCGTCGCCTTCCTGTTCGACGAGCCGCTCTCCAACCTCGACGCCAAGCTGCGCGCCAGCATGCGCACCGAGCTGGTCAAGCTGCACCAGCAGCTCGGCCGCACCATCGTCCACGTCACCCACGACCAGGTCGAGGCGATGACGATGGGCGAGCGCATCTGCATCATGAAGGACGGCCGCATCGTCCAGGTCGGACCGCCGCTCGAGGTCTACCGCAACCCGGCCGACATCTTCGTCGCGGGCTTCCTCGCCAGCCCGCCGATGAACCTGCTGCCGGCCCGGCTGGAGGGCGAGGGCGGCGGGCTGGCCGCCGTGCACGCGACGCTGCGCGTGCCGATCCCCGCCGCCTACCTGGCGGCCTACGCCGCCTGGCGCGACAAGCCGGTGATGCTCGGCATCCGCCCGGAAGACCTCTACGACCGCGCGCCCGCCGGCGGCGTGCCGTTCGACACCTCGGTCGTCGCCGTCGAGGCGCTCGGCCCCGAGACCGTGCTGGTCGCCCAGATCCCCGGCGGCGCCGAGATCTCGGCACGGCTCGGCCGCAACTTCACGGCCAGGCCCGGCGCCGGCAGATCCTGTCCGTCGACCCGGCGCAGATCCACCGACTTCGACCCCGAGACGACGAAGGCGATCCCGCGGCCGAAGGCGGAGTGAGACGGGGATCGCGGCGCGCGAAGACGCGGAGGCGCGAGAAGCGGCGCGCTGTCGGCCGCTCGCCGGCGCAGCGGGCCTCCATCATGCGACGAACACCGTTGCCGCGAGATACGGCGATCGAGATCGGCGGATCGCCCGCGGATGAGGTCGGTGGGCCGGGTCGCGCCGGCCCACCTCCGCCAGCGCGACGCATCGGCGGCGAGTCGTCGCTCGCCTCTGATCGCCGCGAGGGCCGCACTCGGATGCGCGAGCATTGCGCCGAAGGCGGCGGGGTGCGCAGGCGCGGGCTCACACCGGCGGCCGGCGGCGCCCACGGCGCGCCGGCTCCAGCGCCTTGCCGATCGCCAGCACGCCGAGGTCGTCGTAGCGGCGGCCGACGATCTGCGCGCGGTCGGCAGGCCCGTCGGGCGTCCAGCCGGAGGGCATCCGAGAGGGCCGGGCAGGGGCTGACCAGGTTGAAGACCTCGGTGAAGTCGAAGGCGTGGTGGAGGCCGTCGGCGTCGAGATGCTCCGACATGCGGGGCTCGTCGGCGGGCGGCGGCAGGATCGGCATGGTCGGGCAGAGCAGCGCCTTGCAGCGCTCGAGGATCGGGGCCAGCGACTGCCATTGCCGGGTGCGGCGGATCTCCAGCCGCTTGAACGCGACGGCGTTCATGGCGAGGCCGGCTTCCATCAGGCTGACCAGCCGCGGATCCATCGCCGCGCGGTGCTCGGGCAGCAGGTGGCCGAACCAGGCGGCGAGGTAGACGCCCCAATGCTGCGTCCAGGCCTCGTTGAGGTCGGGGCCCCAGGGCAGCTTGACCTCCTCGATCTCGGCGCCGCGCCCGGCCAGCGCCTCGACCGCGGCGCGGGTGTTGGCGGCGACCGCCGGGTCGACATGGCAGTAGCCGAGGTCGGGGCTGAAGGCGAGGCGCACGCCGCGCAGGTCGCGCGCCGGCAGCGGCAGCTCGACCGAGAGCGCCGGCTTCAGCGACTGGATGTCGCGCTCGTCCGGCCCCTGCGTCACCGCCAGGAACAGCGCCGCATCGTCGATGGTGCGGGCGAGCGGGCCGAAATGCGAGAGCTGGTCGAAGACGCTCGGCAGGATGGTGAAGGGGATGCGGCCGAAGCTGGGCTTGAGGCCCACCGTGCCGCAGAAGGCGGCAGGGATGCGCACCGAGCCGCCCATGTCGGAGCCCTCGGCGAGCGGCACGCAGCCGGCCGCCACCGCCACCCCGGCGCCGCCCGACGAGCCGCCGCAGGTGAGCTTCGGGTTCCACGGGTTGCGGGTGATGCCCCAGAGCGGGCTGTCGGTGGTGCCGGCATGGGCGAACTCCGGCGTCGTCGTCTTGCCGACCAGGATGCCGCCGGCGGCGAGCAGTGCGGTGACGATCGGCGCGTCCTCCTCGGGCACCCAGTGCTCGTGGGTCCTCGATCCCAGCGTCGTGCGCTTGCCCTTGGTGGGGGTCAGGTCCTTGATCGCGAAGGGCACGCCGTGCAGCGGCCCGAGCGGCCGCCCGGCGGCGACGGCGCGGTCGGCCGCCTCGGCCTTCGCCATCGCCTCCTCGGGGTAGGAGAAGCAGAAGCCGTTCAGGGTCGGCTGGGTCTCGGCAATGCGCGCCAGGCTGTTGGCGACCACCGCGGCGGCCGTGAGCGTGCCGCCGCGGATGCGCTCGGCGATCGCGGTGGCGGGGAGATAGGCGAGGTCGAGGTCGACGGCCGGCGGGCCTGGCGAGCAGGTGAGGGGCGGCCGGATGATCCGGCCGCCTCGCCCTCCCGTCAACCGGCCGGCGCCCTACTTCACGACGATGGTGCCGTGCATGTGGGGATGGATCGTGCAGATGTACTGGTAGGTCCCCGGCTTGTCGAAGCGCACGCTGAAGCTGTCGCCGCCGTTCCCGGCGACTTGAGTCGCTGCGCGCGGTGCCGGTCACCGTGTGCGGCTCGTCGTCCTGGTTCACCCAGGTGACCGAGGTCGCCTGGGCCGGGATGGTCAGCGTGCCCGGCGCGAAGCGAAGTCCTTGATCTCGACCCGCGCCGGCGCCGTGCCGCTGCTGCGCGGCGCCGCCGCCGGCGCCGCCAGCAGCGCCCGATGGCGGACACCGCCGCGCGCGCGGCGAGTCGCCTTCTTCGGACTGTCCTGCCTATGCCAGCGTCACATCGTCGAGGGCGGCCGCCTTGTCCTGCTCGATCGAGACCTCGCGGATGCCGAGCACGGTGCGCAGCTGCCCCGCCGGGACCTTCAGCGGGCCCGGGGACTTCGCCTGGCCGGCGGCGGGCTGCGGGTAGGCGGTCGACATCGCCGTGCGATAGACGACGTTCCCCTCGACCTTCTGCACGACCTGGTGGATGTGGCCGTTGAGCACGGTGACCGAGCCGAAGCGCCGGAGATTGGCCAGCGCCTGCGGCGCATCCGGCGTCGCCCAGCCCCATTGCGGGTAGACCGGCCACATCGGGATGTGCGTGAACAGCACGATCGGCGTGCTGGCGCTCAGCCCCTGCAGGTCCTGCTTCAGCCAGTCAGCTGCTCGCCGCCGATGCCGCCGGCCTGGGTGGTGGCGAAGCCCTGGACGTTGTTGAGCGCGACGAAATGCACGCCGCCCTGGTCGAAGCTGTACCAGCCGCCGGGCAGGGACCGCTTGCCGAAGCGCTCGAAGAACGCCTTCCCATCGTCGCCGATGACGTCGTGCTCGCCGGGAACGTAGTGGGTCTCGAGGCCGGCGCCGCCGATGATCTGCGCGGCGGTGTCGACTGCGCCGGCTTGGAGAGATGCGAGACATCGCCGGTGTGCAGCATCATCGCCGGCCGCTTCGGCAGCCCCGCGATGCGGTCGAGCGCCGCCTTCAGGGTGGCGTGCGGGTCGGGATTGGCTTCCTTGGTGAAGCCGATGTGGCTGTCGCTGATCTGCACGAAGGTGAGGCCGTCGGCGGGGGCGGCGGCCATCGCCTCGCCGATCCCGAGCGGGCGCGGCACGCCGCCCGAGACGCGCCAGAGCAGGCCGGTGCCGGCCCAGGCCAGGCATTGCAGCGCGCGACGCCGGCTCCGGCTGGCGTGGGGAGGTCTTGTGTGTCCATCATGCGTCTCCTGTTGCGGGGTTGGTGACGCATAGACCGCGCCTTCATCCGGTCTATTCCCGCGCGGAGGCATTGACGTCGGCCGGGGCGCGGCGCAGCGTGGCGCGCGGGTCCGGGAATATTCCGCGGGCCCGGCGAGTCTGCTCCCCGGGCCGGCAGAAGGATGTACGGTGACCGAAGGACCGGCAGGAGTGCCGTTCGAGCAGGCGGTGCTGCCGCACCTGAACGCCGCCTACAACCTGGCGCGCTGGCTGACCCGCAACCCGCACGATGCGGAGGATGTGGTGCAGGAGGCCTATCTGCGCGCGGTGCGCTACTACCGCGGCTTTGCCGGCGGCGACGGCAAGGCGTGGCTGCTCAGCATCGTGCGCCATACCTGCTTCAGCTGGCTGCGCAAGAACCGGCCGGCCGAGCTGGCGACGCTGGCCGACGACGCGGCGGCGGCCGAGGAGGACTCCGATCCGGCCGATCCCGAGCGCTGGCGGTGGCGGCGCGCGACCGGGCGCTGCTCAACCGGCTGATCCAGGCCCTGCCGGCGGAGTTCCGCGAGGTGATCGTGCTGCGCGAGCTGGAGGACCTGTCCTACCGCGAGATCGCGGCGATCACCGGCGTGCCGGTCGGCACCGTGATGTCGCGCCTCAGCCGCGCACGGGCACGGCTGCGCCGCGCCTGGCTCGCCGAGCGCGCCGGGGAGGGCCACCATGCGGCATGAGGAGGCCCGGGCGCGGCCGGTGCGTATCTCGACGGCGAGGCCGATCCGCTCGCCCGCGCCGAGCTCGGGACCCATCTCGCCGGCTGGCCGCATGCCGCCAGGCGTCGAGGCGGACGCGGCTTCGTCCGCTGCGCTGCGCGCCGAGGCCGAGTACCACGAGGCGCCCGAGGGGCTCGCAGCGCGGCTCGCCGCAGCAGCCGCTGCCGCGGCTGCTGCCGCCGACCCGGCCCCGGCGCTGCCCCTGCGGCGCCCCCGGCCGCGGCGCAGCTGGCAGCGCGCGCCGGCGCTGGCGCTCGCCGCCTCGCTGGCCCTGGTCGCCGTGCTGTCCGGCGGCATCGGCTACTACGCCGGCCTTGGCGTGCCGCAGGACGGCGGGCTGGTGGAGCAGCTGGTGGACAGCCATGTCCGCTCGCTGCAGGCCGAGCACCTGACCGACGTCGCCTCCACCGACCAGCACACGGTGAAGCCCTGGTTCGACGGCCGCATCGACTCGGCGCCGCCGGTGCGCGACCTCGCCGCCGAGGGCTTCCCGCTGGTCGGCGGCCGGCTCGACTATCTCGACGGGCGGCCGGTCGCGGCGCTGGTCTATCGCCGCGCCAGGCACCCGATCAACCTGTTCGTCTGGCCGCATCAAGCCGGCACGGCGCGGCCGGACCTCGCCACCGAGCGGCGCGGCTACAACGTCCGGCACTGGCAGGCCGGCGACCTCGACTTCTGGCTGGTCTCCGACCTCGAGATGAGCGAGCTGGCGCAGCTCGAGGCGCTGCTGCGGCGACCGTGAGCCGGGCCGGGCCGGCTACTCCGGCAGGCCGGCGCGCCGGCAGGCGTCGAGCAGCAGCTCCATCGCCGCGGAGTTGCGTAGCGGCAGGCGCCGGCGCAGGCCGGAGACCGTCGAGCCCGGCGACAGCTCGAGCAGCTTGGCTATCGCGGTCGGGGCCTCGGCGGGCCGGTCGAGCAGCCCGTAGGCGCCGATCATCGCCCAGTAGATGGTGTCCCAATCGGGATAGAGCCCGGCCGCACGGCGGGCGAGCTCCAGCGCCTTCTCCGGCCGGCGCGCCAGCAGGTGGCCGAGCCCGGCGAGCGCCATCGGCATGAACATCGCGGGATCGGACGGGCTCAGCGCCATGGCCCGCTCGGCATGGGCGATGGCGTCGTCCGGCTCGCCGCCGAACACCGTGCCGGCGCCGGCCAGCAATGCCACCAGCGCGGAGCCCGGATTGTGCGCGGCGGCGCGGCGCAGCGCGTCGAGACCTGCATCGTAGTCGCGGCCGATCATCAGCACGACGAAGCCGCCGACCGCCAGCACGATGGCGTCGTCGCTGGCCGTGGCCAGCGCGCGGCGGGCCAGGGTCGTGGCGGTACCCTCGTCATCAGGGCCGATGCGCGGCCAGCCGCGCACGATGCGCTGCTCGTGCGCCCAGGCGGCATAGGCGAGCGCCGGCCCGAAATGGGGATCGAGCTCGATCGCCTGGTAGAGCAGCTCGAGCGCCGCCTGGTTGGCGTCCGGGCGGAAGGCGTGCACCTGCGGCAGGGCGCGCAGATAGAGATCGTAGGCGTCGAGGTTCTCGACCGGCTTGCGCCGGGCGCGCTCGATCTCGGCCTTGCGCAGGGTCGGCTCCAGCGCGCCGACGACGCTGAAGGTGATCTTGTCCTGCAGCTCGAAGACGTCCTCGAGCGAGCCGTCGAAGCGGTCGGCCCAGAGGTGCGCGCCGGTGGCGGCCTCGATGAGCTGGCCGGTGATGCGCACCCGGCTGCCCGCCTTGCGCACGCTGCCCTCGAGCACGTAGCGCACGCCGAGCTCCTTCGCCACCTGGCGCACGTCGACGGCGCGGCCCTTGTAGGTGAAGCTCGAGTTGCGGGCGATGACGAAGAGCTGGCTGAAGCGCGACAGCGCGGTGATGATGTCCTCGACCATGCCGTCGGCGAAGTATTCCTGCTCGGGGTCGCCCGACATGTTGGCGAAGGGCAGCACGGCGATCGACGGCTTGACCGGCGCCTGCGGCTGGGCCGCCGCGCGCGGCGCCTCGGCACCCCCCGCGCCCTTCGGCGCTATGCGGCAGACGCGGATCGGCCGGGCGATGTTCTTGACCTCGCGCTCGCCCATGTCCTCGAAGGCGAAGGCGAGCTTGTCGCGGACCTGCTCGCGGACCACGCGGCTGGCCCAGATCCTCGCCGGGCTCGGCCAGCGCTTCCAGCCGCGCGGCGAGTTGACGCCGTCGCTCGAAGATGTCGTCGCCGTCGATGATGATGTCGCCGACATTGATGCCGATGCGGAACTGGATGCGGCGGTCGGCCGGCACGTCGACGGTGCGTTCCGCCATGCCGACCTGGATCTCGGCGGCGCAGCGCACCGCGTCGACGACGCTGGCGAACTCCACCAGCATGCCGTCGCCGGTCGGCGACGATCGGCGAGGGATTTGCGGCCCGCGAGTGGCGAAGGCGCGTCAGCTTGACCTTCAGAGGTCGACCAGCTCGCGCCGATGCGCCTTGAGCTGGGCCAGCGTGCCTTCCTCGTCGAGCCCCATCAGCCGGCTGTAGCCGGCGACGTCGGCCGCCATGATGGCCGCGAGCCGTCGCTCGGCCCGATCCTCGCCTGCCACAATCGCCTCCCTGTCAGGGCCTCGAGCGGCCCGTTCCTCGTGCCGGCCGGTCAGTGCCCGTGATGGCGGTGCAGGATCTGGTCGGCGAGCCCGGTCTCGTAGGCCAGCCCCTCGGGCGTCACGATCGCCGCCTGCGGGAAGAGCGACCTGATCAGGCCCTTGCGCTGCAGGGCCGTCCACACCGCCTCGTTGTAGAGCCCGGTGGCGTCGCGCGCGGCGACCACCGCGTCGCCGACGTGGAAATGGTCGCCATGGGCGTGCGGCATCGCCGAGATCAGCACGTGGCCGGGCTCCTGGGCGGGCGCGGCGAAGGCGTCGAGCCGGGCCAGCGCCTGCATCAGGGTCAGCGTGCGCAGCTGCAGGGCGTTGAGGTTCAGCGGGTTCTTCTTGCTCGTCATCGGGTGTCTGTCAGTCCTAGTCGCGGAAGTTGATGTATTGCAGCGGCTGCTCGATCTTCAGCCCGCGGACCAGCTGGATCGCTGCCTGCAGGTCGTCGCGCTTCTTGCCGGTGACGCGCAGCTCGTCGCCCTGGATCGACACCTGGACCTTCATCTTGCTGTCCTTGACGGCGCGGACGATCTGGCGGGCGAGGTCGGCGTCGATGCCCTGGCGCACCGTGACCAGCTGGCGCACCGTGTTGCCGGACGCCTTCTCAACCGGCTTGAAGTCGAGCGCGCCGGCGTCGAGCTTGCGCCGCGTCAGGTAGGTCTTCAGCAGCTCGTGCATCTGCTTCAGCTTGAGGTCGTCGTCGGCCAGGATGGTGAGCAGCGCCTCCTTGCGCTCGATGCTGCACTTGCTGCCCTTGAAGTCGAAGCGCTGGCCGATCTCGCGGACCATGCCCTGCAGCGCGTTGTCGACCTCGGAGAGATCGGTCTTGGAGACGATGTCGAAGGACGGCATGGGAGGCTCCGCGGCCGATCAGCCGATCGCCCGGCCGATGCGCGGGTACCATATCGCCAGCGGCACGGCACGGGCAACCATCAGCACCAGGAAGGCGAGCCAGAGCCCGTGGTTGCCGAAGGCCGGCAGCAGCAGGGTGGCGGCGGCGAGGTAGCAGGCGAGCGCGATGATCATGCCGTTGCGCATCTCCGCCGTGCGGGTGGCGCCGATGAAGATGCCGTCGAGCTGGAAGCTCCAGACCGAGAGCAGCGGCGACACCGCCACCCAGGGCAGGAAGGCGTGCGCCGCCGCCCGCACCGGGGCGAGGTCGGTGAAGAGCGCGACCAGCCGGTCGCCGGCCAGCGCGTAGGCGGCGGCGAACAGCACCGCGATGCCCGCCGCCCAGCGGGTGGCGGTGCGCACCGCGGCGGAGAGCGCGGCCCGGTCGCGCGCCCCGATGGCGCTGCCGACCAGGATCTCGGTGGCGTGCGCCAGCCCGTCGAGCGCGTAGGCCATCAGGCTCTGGAAGTTGAGCAGCACCGCGTTGGCGGCCAGCAGCACGTCGCCCTGCGCCGCGCCGCGGGCGGTGAAGTAGGCGAAGGCGAAGACCAGGCAGAGGGTGCGGACGAAGATGTCGCCATTGACCCTGACCAGGGCCAGCAGCCGCTCGCGCGCCAGCACCCGCGCCCGCCCCGGCCGCGCCTCGGCCGGCAGAGCGCGGCGCACCAGCCACAGCCCGAGCCCGGCGCCGGCATATTCGGCGATCGCCGTGGCCGCGGCGACGCCGGGCACGCCCCAGCCGAGCCCGGCGACGAAGGCGAGGCAGAGCACGATGTTGAGGCCGTTGAGGAAGAGCTGCAGCGCCAGCGCGGTGCGCGGCCGCTGCACGCCGAGCAGCCAGCCGAGCAGGGCGTAGTTGGCGAGCGTGGCGGGCGCGCTCCAGATGCGCACGGCGAAGAACTGGCCGGCGAGGCCGGCGACCGTCGGGCTGGCCTGGATCAGCGACAGCGCGACCAGCCGGATCGGCCATTGCAGCAGCAGCAGCAGCGCCGCGAGCGCGAGCGCGATCAGCAGGGCGCGGGCCAGCACGGCGGCGAGCTCGACGGCGTCGCCCGCGCCATAGGCCTGGGCGGCGAAGCCGGTGGTGCCCATGCGCAGGAAGCCGAAGCCCCAATAGAGGAAGTTGAAGATGGTGGCGCCGACCGCGACCGCCCCGACATAGGCCGGGTCGGGCAGGTGCCCGACCACGGCCGTGTCGACCATGCCGAGCAGCGGCACCGACAGGTTCGACAGGATGATCGGCCCGGCCAGCCGCCAGACGCGGCGGTGGGGGGCGGGCTGCGGCGGGATCATCTCCACCCGGGAGGGACGCTCATCGGCCGATGGCGTAGCCCTGCATGCCGCGCGGGTTGGCGGCGGCCTTCAGCAGCGGGCCGTCGCGCAGCGCGGCGGAGATGCGGCCGAGCGACCAGTCGCCGTCGACCGTGACCTCGTGGCCGCGGCGCCGCAGGCCGGCGACGGTGGCGCGCGGCAGGCGGCCCTCGACCACCAGGCTGGCCGGCCTGGCCAGGCGCGGCCAGAAGGAGCTCGGCGCGTGCTCGCTGTGGAAGGCGGGCGCGTCGATCGCCTCCTGCAGGTTCATGCCGTGATGCAGGTGGCGCAGGAAGAAGGTGAGGGTCCACTGGTCCTGCTGGTCGCCGCCGGGCGTGCCGAAGGCGAGCACGCGGCCGTCGCCATGCAGCGCCAGGGACGGCGTCAGCGTGGTGCGCGGCCGGCGCCGCGGCGCCAGCGCCGAGGCCGAGCTCTCCTCCAGCCAGAACATCTGGCCGCGATTGCCGAGGCAGAAGCCCAGCGCCGGGATGATCGGCGAGCTCTGCAGCCAGCCGCCGCTCGGCGTCGCCGAGACGAGGTTGCCGTGCCGGTCGGCGACGTCGATGTGGCAGGTGTCGCCGCGCCGGGCGCCCAGCGCCGTGCCGGGATCGCGATCGCGCGCTCGCCGGCGCCGGCGGCGCCTCGCGGCGCCGGCCGCGGTGGCGCGCGGCCGCAGCGCCGCCTCGACCGAGCGCGGCCACCCCGGCACGCGGCCGGGGCGCAGCTCGGCCGAGGCGCGGCGGCCGACCAGCTTGCGGCGGGCCGCGTTGTAGTCCTCGAGCGAGCAGCGTCTCGACCGGCACCGTCACGAAGTCGGGATCGCCGTAGAAGGCCTCGCGGTCGGCGAAGGCGAGCTTGGCGCACTCCGCGACGGTGTGGACGAAGTCGGTGCCGAGCGGATCCATCGCCGCGAGGTCGAAGCCGCGCAGCAGCGCCAGCTGCTGCAGGAAGACCGGTCCCTGGCTCCACGGCCCGCACTTGCAGACCGTCCAGCCGTGATAGTCGAGCGTGAGCGGCGCCTCGAAGCGGGCCTGCCAGGCGGCCATGTCGGCGCCGGTGAGCAGCCCGCGATGGCGCCGGCCGGAGGTGTCCATGACCTCGCTGGTGCGGCAGAAATCGTCGACCGCCTGGGCGACGAAGCCTTCGCGCCAGGCCCGCCGCGCCGCCTCGATCTCAGCCTCGCGGCCGCCGCCGGCGGCGGCCGCCTCGGCGAGCAGCCGGCGCCAGGTGGCGGCCAGCGCCGGGTTGCGGAACAGGCTGCCGGGCGCCGGCACGTCGCCGTCCGGCAGGTAGAGCTCGGCCGAGCTCACCCACTCGTCCTCGAACAGCTCGCGCACGCCCTCGATGGTCTGGCAGATGCGCGGCACCAGCGGATAGCCGCCCTCGGCATAGCCGAGCGCGTGCTCCATGACCCGGGCGAGCGGCATGGTGCCGTGGTCCCGCAGCAGCAGCAGCCAGGCGTCCCAGGCGCCCGGCACGACGGCGGCGAGCAGGCCGCTGCCCGGCACCAGCTCCAGCCCGAGCGCGCGGTAGCGCGCGATGGTCGCCGCCGCCGGCGCGACGCCCTGGCCGCACAGCGCCCGCTGCGTGCCGGTCCGCCCGTCATGCAGCAGGATCGGCACCTCGCCGCCGGGCCCGTTGAGGTGCGGCTCGACGACCTGCAGGGCGAAGCCCATGGCGACGGCGGCGTCGAAGGCGTTGCCGCCGGCCTCGAGGATGGCCATGCCGGCGGCGCTCGCCAGCCAGTGCGTCGAGGCGACCATGCCGAAGGTGCCGGCGAGCTCGGGGCGGGTGGTGAACATGGCGGGCATCCGGGTGCGCGAGAGGGGGCCGCGACTGTAGACCCGCGGCGCCGAGGTGGCGAGGACGCGACGACCCTGGCGGCTGGCGCATCGAATCCCTAGGATGCCGCCGGCCAGCCACCCTGGCCCGACATCCCTGGGACCCCGCGCGAGAGCCATGGCGATCCAGCATCCCTATCTCATGTTCATCGGCGACGCCCCCGACCAGCTCGCCGCCAAGACGGCGCAGGGCATCGTTCACTGGCGCCGCGCGTGGTGCGTCGGCCAGGTCCGGCTGCCCGGCTGCAAGGCCGATCTCGGCCTGCCCGACATGACGCTGGACCAGGCGGCGGCGGCCGGGGTGAAGACGATGATCGTCGGCGTCGCCAATCGCGGCGGCGTGCTCGGCGAGGACTGGGTGCCGCTGCTGGTCGACGCGCTGCATCGCGGCTTCGACCTGGCGAGCGGGCTGCACCGCCGGCTGACCGAGGTGCCGGCCCTGGTGCAGTGCGCCGGGCGGCTCGGCCGCAGCTTGTTCGACGTCCGCCACCCGACCCGCGAGTTCGCCGTCGGCAACGGCGTCAAGCGGCCGGGCAAGCGGCTGCTCACCGTCGGCACCGACTGCTCGATCGGCAAGATGTACACCGCGCTGGCGCTGGAGCAGGAGATGCGCCGGCGCGGCCGCAAGGCCGATTTCCGCGCCACCGGCCAGACCGGCATCTTCATCGCCGGCGACGGCGTCTCGATCGACGCGGTGGTCGCCGACTTCATCTCCGGCGCGGTCGAGTGGCTGGCGCCGGCCAACGACCCCGACCACTGGGACCTGGTCGAGGGCCAGGGCTCGCTGTTCCACGCCTCCTATGCCGGGGTCAGCCTGGGGCTGCTGCACGGCGCCCAGCCGGACGCGCTGGTCATGTGCCACGAGCCGACCCGCCGCCACATGCGCGGCCTGCCGCACTATCCGCTGCCGAGCCTGGAGGCCTGCATCGAGGCCAACCTGGCGGCGGCCCGGCTGACCAACCCGGCGGTGCGCATGGTCGGGCTGTCGATCAACACCTCGGCCCTGAAGGAGGATGAGGCCGCGGCGCTGCTGGCCGAGCTCTCGGCGCGCCACGGCCTGCCCGCGGTCGACCCGGTGCGCACCGGGGTCGGCGCCATCGTCGACCGGCTGGACTGAGGCCGATGCGCCGGCTCGCCGTCGCCATCGACCGCTGGCCGATCGCCGGGCGCTTCACCATCTCGCGCGGCAGCAAGACCGAGTCGGTCACCGTCACGGTCCGGCTGGAGGAGGGCGGCGCGGCCGGCCAGGGCGAGTGCGTCCCCTATGCCCGCTACGGCGAGACGGTCGAGGGCGTCGTGGCCGCCATCGAGGCGCTGCGGCCGCGGCTCGAGGCCGGGCTGGAGCGCGACGCGCTGCAATCGGCGATGCCGCCCGGCGCGGCGCGCAACGCCGTCGACTGCGCCCTCTGGGACCTCGCCGCCAAGCGCGCCGGGACGACGGTGGCGGCGCTCGCCGGCCTGCCGCCGCCGGGGCCGGTGACCACGGCCTACACGCTGAGCCTCGACACCGTCGAGGCGATGGGCGCGGCGGCCCGCGCCCAGGCGGCGCGGCCGCTGCTCAAGCTCAAGGTCGGCGGCGCCGGCGACCTCGACCGGGTCCGCGCCGTGCACGCCAGCGCGCCCGGCGCGCGGCTGATCCTCGACGCCAACGAGGGCTGGAGCGAGGCCGACTACCGGACGCTGGTGCCCGAGCTCGGCGCGCTCGGCGTCGAGATGATCGAGCAGCCCTTCCCGGCCGGCAACGACGCGACGCTCGCCACCCTGCCGCGGCCGATCCCGATCACCGCCGACGAGAGCTGCCACGACCGCGCCGGCCTGGCCGGGCTGGCCGGGCGCTACGACGCGGTCAACCTGAAGCTCGACAAGACCGGCGGGCTGACCGAGGCGCTGGCCTTCGCCGAGGCGGCGCGCGCCGCCGGGCTGGCGCTGATGGTCGGCTGCATGCTCGGCACCTCGCTCGGCATGGCGCCGGCCCTGCTGCCGGCCCAGCGGGCGCGCTGGGTCGATCTCGACGGCCCGCTCTGGCTGGCGCGCGACCGCAGCCCGGGGCTGGCCTATGACGGCAGCGTGGTGCAGCCGGCGCCGCAGGCGCTGTGGGGCTGAGCGGGCCGCAAGGGGGACGGGGGATGGGACACGGGGGCTGGATGGGTCGAGGCGCGGCCGGGGCCGCGCTGCTGCTGCTCGCCGCCTGCGCCGGCAAGCCGGAGGCGCCGCCCGCTGCCGCCTGCCCGGAGACGCTCGCCTTCGTGAAGCCACGGCTGGTGACGCCGTGGCCCGACCTCGAGGAGTTCATGGGGCCGGGGGCCATGGAGCGGCAGCTCGCCAAGCCGATCGACCAGATGATCGCCGAGGGCGGCGGCGCCGAGGCCTCGCTGCGCTCGGTGCGCCAGACCGTGGCCGACCTCAAGCAGCTGCTCTCCGAGCGCGACGCCTTTTTCGCCGACGGGCGGGCCGCCGGGCACAGCGAGCACCAGATCGAGGTCGACTGGATGATCGAGCAGGACGGCCTGACCCTGAACGAGGGATTCATCGACGCCGTGCTCTGCCGCCAGCAGGGCCAGGACGCCGCGCCCGAGGCCGGCAGCTGAGGCCGGCAGCTGAGGCCGACCGCGGATTAACTCCGGACCGGTTAATCCGCGGCGACTCGCACAACCCTATTGATTTGGGTGCGTCGCAGCATCATATTGTGCATTGCGGCATTGGCTGCTGCCGAGCGCAACGGCGGTGCCGCATACGCCCCTTGGGCGTTTCCTCCCTGAACTTGGGCCGTGCCCTGAGCACGGCCCTTTTTTCTTTCTGTGTCAGACCTTTGCGATCGGCGGAGCGGCGTCGCCCGGGCCGAGCGGCCGCTGCATGAGCACGCTGTCGACCCAGCGGCCATGCTTGAAGCCGACGCTGCGCAAGGTTCCAGTCGGGACGAACCAGAGAGCGCGGTGCAACCCGATCGAGGCCGCGTTGGCCGAGTCGCCGATCACTGCGACCATCTGGCGCAGGCCGAGCGCCGTGCAGCGCTCGATCACCGCGCCGAGCGCCGCCCGGCCCAGCCCGCGGCCGGCCGCGCCGGGGGCGACATAGACGCTGTCCTCGACGGTGAAGCGATAGGCCGGCCGGCTGCGATAGGGGCCGGCAGAGGCGAAGCCCTGCACCCCGTCGGCGGTCTCGACCACCAGGTAGGGCAGGCCGCGCCCCTGCGCCTCTTCCCGGCGCCGGTCCATCTCGGCGCGGTCGGGCGGCAGCTCCTCGAAGGAGGCGAGCCCGTGCCGGACATGATGGGCGTAGATCGCCTGCAGCAGCGCCATGTCGGCCGCCGTCGCGTCCCGCACGGCCAGAACGGCGGGCGCCGCCGCGCCGCCGCTCACTCGGCCAGCACCACCGGGAACAGCCGGCCGACCTCGCGCACCAGCTCCGTCATGTGGCGGGCGAGCGCGGCGAAGCCGGCGCTGCGGGCGAGCTGCCGCTCGTCCATGTAGAGGGCGCGGTTGATCTCGATCTGCAGCGCGTGCACGCCCTCGCGCGGCCGGCCGTAATGCTGCGTGACGAAGCCGCCGGAATAGGGCGCGTTGCGCGCCACCCCGTAGCCCTGGGCGCGCAGCACCTGCTCGACCCGGTCGACGATGGCCGGGGCGCAGGCCGCGGCGAAGCAGTCGCCGAGCACGAAATCGACCCGGTCGCGGCCGGCGTCGCGCTCCAGCGGGCCGCCGACCGAAGGCATCGAGTGGCAGTCGATCAGCAGGCAGCGGCCGAACCGCGCCCGGGTCGCCGTCACCGCCTGGCGCAGCGCCTCGTGATAGGGCCGGTAGCAGTGCTCGATGCGCGTCCTGGCGTCGGCGAAGCGCAGCTTGCCGGCATAGATCTCCTCGCCGTTGGCGACCACCTTGGCGATGGTGCCGAGCCCGGCCGCGACCCGCGGCGAGGCGGTGTTGGCATAGGCCGGCAGCTCGTCCTCGAACATCGCCGGGTCGAGCTCCCAGGGCTCGCGGTTGGGGTCGACATAGGCGCGCGGGAAGAGGGCGCGGATCAGCGGCGCGCCGAGCTCCGGCGCGGCGGCGAACAGCTCGTCGACGAAGCTGTCCTCGCTGCGCCGCAGCGCGACCGGGTCGAGCCGCGAGGCGGCGACGAAATCGGCGGGATAGTCGACCCCGCTATGCGGCGAGGACAGCACCAGCGGCAGGGTCTGGCGCGCCGGCTGGCGAATCTCGAGGGGCGCGCGGGACGTCTCTGCGGCGGTCATGTCGCCCGAGGTTTAGAGCATCGCCCGCCGCGCTGTCACGCGGGAAGCGGCGCGGCGGGAGCGCTTGCAAAGCCCGGCGGTTGGTGCTACGTCCCGGCCCTCGCCCGGCGGGTCCCGCAACCCCCGCCATCGGGCCGGGATGGGCGCGTAGCTCAGCGGGAGAGCACTACCTTGACATGGTAGGGGTCACAGGTTCAATCCCTGTCGCGCCCACCATCCCCCCGGCCGCGGCGGCGCACTTTCCTCCTCGAGGGTTCGTCGATCAGGCGCGAGGCACAGCTCTCGTCGAGGCCTGAGCCCTTCAGCGATCGTTCAGCCGACGCGTGCAACCTTCGCGACGTTCGTCTATACTGGGATCGCGCCGTGGCACGACAGGGTAGGGGGCAGGGCGGATCGGCCGGCAGGCCGTCTCCAGTCCCTCTCGTCCCAGCGATCAAGCCATAGATGCGGTGAAGGTCTCGGTACCGCCGAGCCGCCCCCACGGGACGGCCGCCGGCGGGGTGACGCAGACACGGGAGCAAGGGGTAACCGACATGAGTTCAGCACGACGCACCCTCAAGACGCTGGCCGCGCTGCTGCCGCTGGGCGCCCTCGGCATCTCCTCGGCGCTCGCCTCGACCCCCGCATCGGCGCGTGATTCGACACCCGCCGTGGCGGCGCAGGGCAGCGCGCTCGAGCAGCCCGGAGTGGCGGAGCGGCTGGCCGCGATCCGTGCCGCGGTCTCGGAGATCACCGGCGGCCCGAACCTGCCGCAGGCCGGCGAGCCCGGCATCCAGAGGCTGGCCTGGCACAACTGGGGCAACTTCGGGCCCTGGTTCAACGGCGGCTGGAAGAACTGGGGCAATGGCTGGCACAACGGCGGCTGGAACAACTGGGGCAATGGCTGGCACAACGGCGGCTGGAAGAACTTCTGGGCCAACTGGTAGCGCCGCCTTCCGCCGCCATCGCCGCCATGCCCGCCGCCTCGCCGGTCGTCGCGACGCTGGTGCTGCAGCCGACGCCGTTCTGCAACATCGCGTGCGACTATTGCTACCTGCCGAGCCGGTCGGATCGCTCGGTGATGTCGCGCGACACCATCGCGGCGACCTTCCGGCGGGTCTTCGAGTCGGGCTGGGCGGCGCCCGAGCTGACCGTGATCTGGCACGCCGGCGAGCCGCTGGTGCTGCCGGTCGCGTGGTATCGCGAGGCCTTCGCCATCGCCGCCGGCCTGCAGCCCGAGGGCCTGCATCTGCGCCATGCCGTGCAGACCAACGGCATGCTGATCACCCCCGAATGGTGTGCGCTGTTCCGCGAGCATGAGGTCGGGGTCGGCGTCAGCATCGATGGCCCGCGCGCCGTGCACGACCTGCACCGCCGGACCCGGAGCGGCGCCGGCACCTTCGACAAGACGATCGCCGGCATCCGCCTGCTGCGGCAGGAGGGCATCGACTTCCACGTCATCACGGTGCTCTCGGCGGCGAGCCTGGAGGATCCCGAGGGGCTGGCCGAGTTCTACCTCGAGGAAGGGATCGACCAGGTCTGCTTCAACGTCGAGGAGTCGGAGGGCGACCACCGCTCCGGGCTGTTCGAGCAGGCCGACCTGCGCGCCCGCTTCGCCGGCTTCCTCGACCGCTTCTGGCGGCATGCCCGCCGGCACGGCCAGTTCCGCTACATCCGCGAGATCGATTCGATGCTGCCGCGCATCATGCGCCCCGACGGGACGGTGATGATGAACGAGCAGGTCGAGCCGCTCGGCATGCTGAACGTGGCCTGCACCGGCGACGCCTCGAGCTTCTCGCCCGAGCTGCTGGGGCTGAAGAATCCGGACTACGACGACTTCATCATCGGCAACGTCCACCGCCATTCGCTGGCCGAGATGCTGGCGAGCCCGCCGATGCGGCGCATGGCCGCCGACATCGCGGAGGGCGTCGAGGCCTGTCGCGGCAGCTGCGGCTACTTCTCGATCTGCGGCGGCGGCGCACCGGTCAACAAGCTGACCGAGCGCGGCAGCTTCGCGTCCGACCGCACCCGCTTCTGCGAGCTGACCCACATGGTGCCGGTCGACCTCATCCTCGCGGCCCTGGAGCGGTTCGATCCGCTGCTGCAGCAAGCCAGCGAGCCAACACCCCAAACCGTCAGGAGAACGCAATGTCACGCCGCCGAATGACTCCTGCAGCCCTGTTGACGCTCGGCAGCCTGCTGGCGCTGAGCCCGGCCGCGCTGGCGCAGTCCGCCGCGCCGCCGCAGCAGCAGCAGGGCGGACCCGCAGCGTCGGGCACCGAAGCGAGCGAGCACTGGCCGGTGCTGGCCGTCACCAGCATCGAGGTGGTGCACACCAAGAGCCAGCCCAGGATCAGCGCCATCGTGGTCCGCGGCCTCACCAGCTCGGAGGGCTGGGAGAACGGCCAGCTGATGCCGCTGCAGCAGGGCACGCCCCCGGACGGGGTGCTCGACCTTCTGTTCGTCGCCGACGGGCCCTCGGAATCGATGCCGCCGAGCGGCTTCATGTCGATGCATGCGATCCTGCCGCTGGCGGCCGACCATCCCTTCAAGTCGGTGCGGGTGCGCAGCGCCACCAACAGCCTGCTGCTCAAGGATCTCCAGGGCGTCGTCGAGGCGAAGGCGCCGGCCGAGCTCTGCGGCAAGGATTGCGTCGGCCGCTATCTCGTCGCCAAGGGCGGCCAGGCGCCGGCCGGCGTACCGGCCGCGCAGACGGTGCAGGAGAGCGACCTGCCGGCCGGGACGCGGATCGTCCGACCCTCGGACGGCATCGCCGACATGAGCCACGACCCGAACCGGCTGACCCTCATGCTCGGCGACGACGGGCGGATCGTCTCGGCCTCCTGGGAGTGAGGGGCGGGGCCGTCCCGGCACTCGCCCGCCACCTGCTGCGCGCGGCGCCGGCCCTGCCGGCGCTGCTTCTCTGCGCGATCGCCGCGGCCGGCGCCGAGACGCCGGCCGCTGCCTGCGCCCGGACCGGCACCGACGACACGGCCCGGCCGATCCCCGAAAGCCTGGTCCCGGCGGTCAACGCCGCCTTCGGCACGGCGCTGCCGGCGGGCGTCGCGGTGCGCAGCACCGTGTTCCGCTGCCGCGACGGCAAGGTGCTGGTCTGCACCGCCGGCGCCAACCTGCCCTGCGGCCCGGCCAATGCCGGCCGGACGCCGGCGGCCGGCGCCGTCGACTGGTGCCGCGAGCACCCGGAGTCGGACTTCGTCCCGGCCGTCGCGGTCGGGCACGACACCATCTTCGCCTGGCGCTGCCGGGGCGGCGCGCCGGCGATCGACCGGCAGGTGCTGACCGTCGATCCGCGCGGCTTCGTCGCCGAATACTGGAAGGCGCTGCCCTGACCTAGCTCGGCTGCGGCGCGAGCAGCAGGGTCAGCGCCGCGAGGAGCTGGTCGCGCATCGCCGTGTGCAGCGCCGGGCCGGGATGGATGCCGTCGGTCGAGGGCGGGCCGAGATCGGTCCGCCACAGGCCGGTGGCGCCGCTCTCGGTGACCGCGGCGAGGTCGACGAAGCCGTGTCCCGTCGGGTTGCCGCGGAGCCAGGCATTGTAGCTGCGGCGCGTCGCCCAGGCGGCGGCGGGGTCGCTGGCGCGCGGCCCGCTGTTGCCGGCATTGGTGCGCGGCGCCAGCGTCGCCGGGATCAGCCTGATGCCGAGCCCGTCCAGGCTGTGGGCGATCGTCCGGAGGTTGGTCTGCATGATGCCGAGCGCGGCGCCGGCCCCGAGGTCGTTGGTGCCGAGATTGGTGAAGACGTGGGTCAGGCCGGGCATGGCGTGCCAGCGCCACTGGCGCAGCGCCGTGTTGCTGTAGCTGCCCAGCGCGTAGCCGGCCTCGGCGAGGTTGATCCAGCCCCAGCGATTGGCCAGCGCCCGCTGGGCGAAGCCGCGATACTCGGTGCGCGAGGAATCGTTGGCGCCGACGGCGATCGAGTCGCCGAGGATGCCGATCGCCGCGCAGCCCGCCGGGTCGGCCGGCTCGGCGGTGACCGCCAGCGGCGGCAGGAAGGAATAGGCGGTGCCGACGTTCGGGATCGACCCGCTCCGCGTCTTGTCGGGCAGCGAATTGCCCTCCTCCTGGCCGGAACCGGTGGTCGAGTCGCAGAGCACGGAGGTGAGCGGCCACCGGCCGCCGGCGGGCACGATGCCGTAGACCCGCACCCAGAACCGGGCGCCGGCCGGGATGGTGACCGGCAGCATCAGGCTCTCGACCGGCTCGCCCGGCGACAGCGCGATCTCCTGGCTGTTGTTCGGCCAGGTCGCCGGCCAGAAGGTCCCGGCGGGATATTCCAGCGCCGCCCGGAGGTCGAGCGGCGTCGGGTTCGCCGCATTGGCCGTGCTGCAGTCGATGTAGCGCAGGGCGAAGAGCGACCAGCTCACCCCCGCCTTCGGCGTCGACATCGACATCCGCGCATTGAAGCGCACGGCCTTGCCGTCGCTCATCATGACGTCGGGAAACCCGCATTTCGAAGCAGCCTGGAACCGCACGGCCCCCTCCGTCCGTAGGCGCGGGCCGGCCGGCGCCGCGCGCTAGGCGTGGCCATAGCCTCCGGGCCTGGCGGCGGCGGGCAAGCGGCAAAAACCGGGCGCGGGACGCGCCCGAATCGGCCTATTGCAGCCTCCGGATGCGGTCGGTGCAGAGCCGCTGGTGGCGCTCGCTGGCGTCCGCCCAGCTGTCCGGCGGCGTGCTGCCCCCGAGCACGTCCAGGATCGCCTGCCGCATCTGGCGGGCGCAGATGCCTGCCGGAACCTGGCCGACGCCGGTCCCCATGCCGGGGAAGGCGACCGTGCCGACGCATTCGCGGACCGGCCGCCCGGCCTCCGGGCCGTCGGGCTGCAGGCCGTGACGCAGCAGCAGGAGGACGGCACGCGTCGCGAGATAGCAGTTCACCGTGCGGCGGCCGAGGATCATCGGCACGCGCATCGTCGGCGCGGCGATCAGCCAGGGGGTGGCCGGATCGCCGGTCTCGACGATCTCCGCGGCGCCGACCAGCAGCTCGCCATGGTGGCGCTCGGCGATCCGGCGCTGCAGCGGGAAGCCGGTGTGGACGGTGACCCCGGGGAGGTCGGCGCAGCTGCGCCTCCAGGCCGCCGCCAGCGTCAGGTCGCGCGCCGCCAGGACGATGCGCATCGAGAGTCCCCGTCTCGCCTCCGGTGCGAGGATCTCCCGCGCTTCACCGCATCATAGATGTCGCCGGTCCGTTCCGAAGTCGCCCGGGGCCGCGCGCGATGGTCGCCTGCCGTTGACACTGGCCTGTGGCAGGCGCAAGCATTCGCGCTTTCGCAACGGCGAGACAGGGGAATGGCGACGATGCGACGATTGGGTCTGCGCTGCTCGGCGGCGCTGGTGGGCGGCTTCGTGGCGGCGTCTCTGGTCGTCTCGGCGGCAGCCGAGGCGGCGGTCAAGCGCGGCGGGACGCTGACCCTGGCACGGCCGGACGAGCCGCTCAGCCTCGATCCGGTGATCCCCTCGGACAACGGCTCGATCTACGTGCTGGCGCAGGTCTGCGAGTCGCTGCTGCTGGCCGACGAGAGCGGCAAGGGGCTGGTGCCCGGCCTCGCCGAATCGTGGGAGACCTCGGCCGACGGGCTGACCGTCACCTACAAGCTGCGCGACGGGGTGAAGTTCTCCGACGGCACGCCGATGACGGCCGACGACGTCGTCTTCTCGCTGCAGCGCGTCGCCAAGCCCGACACCTCCTACGGCTTCGCGTTCGAGGCGGTGAAGGCGATCGAGAAGGCCGACGACAGCCATATCAGGATCTCGCTGAAGGCGCCCTACGCGACGCTCAACTCGGTGCTGTCGCTGTTCTCGGCGGCGGTGATCTCCAAGGCGGCCTTCGAGAAGGACCCGCAGGGCTTCGGCCAGAAGCCCACCTGCACCGGGCCGTTCAAGGTCGAGAGCTACGAGCGCGGCAGCCAGGTGGTGCTGGTGCCCAACACCAACTACTGGGGCAAGGGCGAGGACGGCAAGCCGCTGCCCTATGTCGAGAAGGCGGTGATCAAGTACGTGCCGGAGAGCAGCTCGCGCGTGCTCGGCCTGCAGAACGGCGATTTCGACGCGATCACCAACGTGCCCTACAACCAGGCCGCCCAGGTCAAGGCGATGGAGGGGGTGCAGCTCGAGGTGTCGCCCTCCTACCGCCTCGACTACGTCTACCTGAACCACGCCAAGAAGCCGCTCGACGACAAGCGGATCCGGCTGGCGCTGAACTACGCCGCCAACCGCGAGGCGATCCGCAAGGCGGTCTATTTCGGCTATGGCGACATCCCGAACTCCTACATGCCGAAGGTGAACTTCTGGTCCGACAAGGTCGAGACCATCCCCTACGACATCGAGAAGGCCAAGGCGCTGGTCAAGGAGGCGGGCTATGACGGCACGCCGATCCAGCTGATGGTCGACACCGGCAACGCGCCGTTCCGCCAGATCGCCACCATCCTGCAGCAGGGCTGGGCGCAGGCCGGCATCAAGTCGGAGATCGTCGAGTTCGACATCGGCACCGCCTTCAACATGACGCAGAAGGGCGACTACCAGGCCTATGTCAGCTACATCACCAGCGACATCAACGACGACGACGAGCTGGCGACCATCGAGGCCGACTACACCGGCGCCACCAACGCGTTCTTCTCCTGGTACAAGAACGACGAGGTGGTGAAGCTGCTGAAGGAGGGCCGCCAGGCTCTCGACCCGGCCAAGCGCGCCGAGGTCTACGCCAAGATCCAGGACATCGTCTATCACGACGGCTACAGCATCCCGATCAACTTCGCGCCCTACGTGAACGGCTACCACGACTACCTGCAGAACTGGCACAACATCACCGTCGGCTGGTGGTGGCTGAAGGGGATGTGGCTGGACAAGTAGGACCGGCCCCGGCCCCGGGAGTGCGCGGGCGCCCGCAGCCCTCTCCCGCTTGCGGGAGAGGGTCGGGGTGAGGGTCGCGCCGCCGGCTCCGCCCTCACCCTCCCGTCGCTGGCGCGACGGGTCCTCCCTCTCCCGCTCGCGCGGGAGAGGGGACTTCCGGCGGACCGCCTCCCGCGCTGATGCTGTTCCTGCGCTACATCGCCGAGCGGATCGTCTCGGCCATCCCGGTGCTGCTGGGCGTGACGATCTTCGTCTTCGTCGCCATCCAGTTCGTGCCGGGCGATCCGATCCGGATCATGATGCATGGCCGGATCAGCGACGCCGAGGTGGCGCAGATCTACGCCAAGCTCGGCATGGACCGGCCGCTGCTGGTGCAGTACGCCGACTTCGTGCGCAAGGCGCTGGGCGGCGATCTCGGGCTCAGCATCATCCAGAACACCTCGGTCTCGAAGCTGGTCGGCGAGAAGCTGTCGCCCTCGCTCTGGCTGCTGGTCACCAGCGCGGTGCTCTCGGTGCTGATCGCCATGCCGCTGGCGCTGCTCTCGGCGCGGCGGCGCAACCGCCTGACCGACCACTTGATCCGGGTCTCCAGCATGGTGGGGTTCGCCATGCCGCCCTACTGGATCGGGCTGCTGCTGATGCTGCTGTTCGGCCTCAAGCTCGGGCTGTTCCCGATCTCGGGCTTCGGCAAGGGACCGCTCGACCACCTGCACCACCTGTTCCTGCCGGCGCTGACCATCGCCTGCTTCCTGGCGCCGATCCTGGTGCAGTCGCTGCGCGCCTCGATGCTCGACGTGCTGGCCGCCGAGTTCATCGAGGTGGCCCGCGCCAAGGGCCTGTCGGACTGGCGGATCCTGACCAAGCACGTGCTGCGCAACGCGCTGATCCCGGTGATCACCGTGCTCGCCGTCAACATCAGCTGGCTGGTCAGCGGCGCGGTCATCGTCGAGTACGTCTTCTCGCTGCCCGGGCTCGGCTCGCTGCTGGTCCGCTCGGTCGGCTATCGCGACTATCCGGTGATCCAGGGGCTGTCGCTGATCTTCGCCGTGATCGTCGTGGCGGTGAACCTGCTGGCCGACCTCAGCTACATGCTGGTCGACCCGCGCGTGCTGCGCAAATGAGCGCGGCGAAGCCGCTGCGCCTCGTCGGCGCGGAGATCGCCTCCTGGAGCGCCAGCCTGAAGATCGGCGCCGGGCTGATGGCGGCGATCGTCGTCGCCGGGCTGCTGGCGCCGTGGATCGCGCCCTACGACCCGTTCTTCCAGGACTTCGCCGTGGCGCTCGAGCCACCCTCCTGGGCGCATCCTTTCGGCACCGACAATCTCGGCCGCGACATCCTCACGCGCGTGCTCTACGGGATCCGCATCGACCTCACCATCGGCGCCATCGCGACCTACGTGCCGATGGCCTACGGCGTCGTGCTCGGCGCCTATTGCGGCTATCTCGGCGGCCGCTTCGACGCCGTCGTCATGCGCATCCTCGACGTCGCCATGGCGTTCCCCTTCCTGGTGCTGATCATCGTCATCGTCGCCATCCTCGGGCCGGGGGTGCAGAACATCTACATCGCCATCTTCCTGGTCGCCTGGACGATGTATGCCCGCCTGGCGCGCGCCGAGATGATGGTCGAGCGCTCGAAGGACTACGTCACCGCCGCCCGCGTGCTGGGCTATCCGATGAGCCGGGTGATCTTCCGCCACGGCCTGCCCAACTGCATCAACTCCTCGATCGTCTTCTCCGCCTCGGACTTCGTGCTCAACATCCTGCTGGTGTCGGGCCTCAGCTTCCTCGGCCTCGGCATCCAGCCGCCGATCCCGGAATGGGGCGCCATGGTCGCCGAGGGGCGCGACTTCATCATGCAGGCCTGGTGGATCAGCACGCTGCCGGGCTTCGCCATCGTGCTCACCGGCACGGCGCTCAGCCTGATCGGCGACGGCCTCGCCCACCGGCTGGGCGAGCGCCACCACACTTTCGTATGACCGGCCTATGAGCGGGCGCATGACGGGGCAGGGGCCGCTGCTGTCGATCGAGGACCTGGTGGTCGAGTTCCGCCAGGGCCGCGGCACCGTCGTCGCCAACGACCATATCGTCCTCGCGGTGGAAGCCGGCGAGACGCTCGGCATCGTCGGCGAGTCGGGCAGCGGCAAGTCGGTGCTGTGCCGCGCCGTCCTGCGCCTGCTGCCCTCGCCGCCGGCCCGCGTCCGGGCGGCCGCGGTCAACTTCGCCGGGCGCGACCTGATGCAGCTCGACGAGCCGGCGATGCGCGCGGTCCGCGGCCAGGACATCGCGATGATCTTCCAGAACCCGATGAGCAGCCTGAACCCGGTCTGGCCGGTCGGCGACCAGGTCTCGGAAGGGCTGCGCCGCCACCAGGGCATGCCGGCCCGGGCGGCGCGCGAGCGCGCCATCGAGCTGCTGCGCCGGGTCGGGATCCCGAGCCCGGAGAAGCGGGTCGACGACTATCCCCACCAATGGTCGGGCGGCATGATCCAGCGCGCCGTCATCGCCATGGCGATGGCGGGCAAGCCGAAGCTGATGCTGGCCGACGAGCCGACCACCGCGCTCGACGTCACCATCCAGGACCAGATCCTGTCGCTGCTGCTCGAGCTGCAGGCCGAGAGCGGCATGGCGCTGGTGCTGGTCTCGCACGACATGGGGGTGATCGCCGAGACCTGCGACCGGGTGGCGGTGATGTATGCCGGCCGCATCGTCGAGCTGGCGCCGACCGCGGCGCTGTTCAACAGCCCGGCCCATCCCTACAGCCACGGCCTGTTCCGCTCGATCCCGCGGCTCGATGCGCCGGGCGACCGGCTGCCCTCGATCCCCGGCCAGCCGCCCGACCTCGGCCGGCTGCCGCCCGGCTGCCCCTTCGCCGAGCGCTGCCCGGTCGCCTCGGCGGAATGCCGGCGGGAGCCGGCGCGCCTGCGGCCGCTCGCCGCCGGGCGGGCCACCGCCTGCCTCTTCCCCGAGCGCGTCGCCGCGCTCGCTACGGCATGAGCGCGCCGCCGCCGCTGCTCGCCGTCGAGGACCTCGTCGTCGAGTTCCGCAAGCCGCGCGCGCTGGTCGACGTCGCGCTCGGCCGGCGGTCGCCGGCGGTGCGCGCCGTCGACGGCGTCGGCCTGGAGATCGCCAAGGGCGAGACGCTGGGGCTGGTGGGGGAGAGCGGCAGCGGCAAGACCACGGTGGCCCGCGCCATCCTCGGCCTCAACCGGCCGGCGGCCGGGCGCGTGCTGTTCCAGGGCGCCGCCACGGCCGGCTTCGACGCGGCGGCGCGGCGGCGCTTCCACCGCCAGGTCCAGATGGTCTTCCAGGACCCCTATTCCTCGCTCAACCCGCGCCTGCCGGTGGGGGCGGCGATCGCCGAGGCGCTGCGCTTCCACCGCATCGTCGAGGGCCCGGCGGTCGAGGCCGAGGTCCGCCGGCTGCTCGAGCTGGTCGGGCTCGGGCCGGAGATGGCGGCGCGGCGGCCGCGCGGCCTCTCCGGCGGCCAGCGCCAGCGCGTCGGGCTGGCCCGGGCGCTCGCCGTGCGGCCGGTGCTGCTGGTGCTCGACGAGCCGGTGGCGGCGCTCGACGTCTCGATCCAGGCGCAGGTGCTGAACCTGCTCAAGGACCTCCGCGACGAGCTCGGCCTGACCATGCTGCTGGTCGCCCACGAGCTCGGCGTCATCCGCCACATGGCCGACCGCATCGCCGTGATGTATCTCGGCCAGATCATGGAGATCGGCACCGGCGACGAGATCTTCGGCGACCCGCGGCACCCCTACACCCAGAGCCTGCTCAAGGCGGTGCCGCGGCTGCAGCCGGTCAAGCGCCACCGCAGCCCGGTGCTGCAGGGCGACGTGCCGAGCCCGCTCGCCATCCCGTCGGGCTGCCGCTTCCGCACCCGCTGCCCGATGGCCGTCGAGCGCTGCGCCGCCGAGGCGCCGGCCGCGCACGTCCTGTCGCCGACCCGCCGCTCGCGCTGCCACTTCACCTCGGCCTGATCCCGCAAGGAGGAGAGTCCCATGTGCGACACTTTCGTGGCCCTGCCGGGCGCCACCGCCACGGGCGGGGTGCTGCTCGCCAAGAACGCCGACACCGAGATCAACGAGGCGCAGCACGTGCTGAAGCTGCCGGCCCGCGAATACCCGGAGGGGGCGCAGGTCCGGCTCACCCACCTCGTCATCCCGCAGGCGCGGCGGACCTACGAGGTGCTGCTCGACAAGTCGTTCTGGCTCTATGGCGGCGAGATCGGCGTCAACGAGATGGGCGTGGCGGTCGGCAACGAGGCGGTCTTCTCCAACCGAACCGAATCGCGGGACGGCGTCGTCCTGATCGATCTGCTGCGCCTCATCCTGGAGCGCTGCGCCGACCGCCACGAGGCGATCGAGCTGGTCGCCCGGATGCTCGAGACGCACGGCCAGGGCGGCAATTGCGAGCTGCGCGGCAACAGCCATTTCGACGGCAGCTTCATCGTCTCCGACCGCAGCGGCGCGGTGGTGATCGAGACGGCGGGCCGCGACTGGGCGGCGCGCGAGGTGGCGGGCTTCGGTTCGATCTCCAACGGCTACACGATCGGCGCCGACTGGGACCACGCCTCGCTGACGGCCAACGGCAGCAAGCCCGATTTCGCGGCGCTGGTCGCCGATCCGGAGAAGGCGCGCTGCGTCGCCGCGGTCGAGCGGCGGCGCGCCTCGCACGACTTCCTGGCGGCGCGCGCCGGGCACATCGACCTGCGCGCCATGGCCGACCTGCTGCGCTACACCGGCGAGGACGACTACGAGCCGATGCTGGGCGAGCGGCCGACCCGCATCTGCATGCATGCCGCGCCCTACGAGAACCGGCTGTGGCAGGCGACCGGCGCGCTGATCGCCGACACGCGCGGCGACGACGCGATGGGCTGGGTCACCGCCACCTCCTGCCCCGACGTCTCGATCCTCAAGCCGGTCTTCTTCGGCGTCGACCTGCCCGATCTCGGGCCGATGCCGCGGGAATCCTGGACGCCCGGCGCCTATTGGTGGCGGCACGAGCTGCTGCACCGGCGCGCCATGGCCGACTATCGCGGCGTGGTGCCGGAGATCCGGGCCGGGTTCGAGGCGCTGGAGGACGGCTTCTTCCGCGACGCCCAGAGCGTGCGCCGCGCCGGCCGGGCGGAGAAGGCGGAGTTCGTGCGCGATTGCTGGCGGCGGGCCGACGCGGCCGAGGCGGGCTGGACGCAGCAGCTGGAGCGGCGCAACTACCGCATCGAGAACCCGGCCTACCGCGAGATGTGGCGGACCTTCAACCGCGCCGCCGCCCTGCCGCTGGAGTAGCGGGAACGAAAGCGACGCCATCGGGGTTGGGGCGGCGTCATGTCTCGCGAAGGCGAGGCGGGAAAAACGCAGCTGGAGACCCCGATGGCGACACAGGCAGCCACCCACGAGACGAAGAAGAAGCCCAGCCGCACCTCGCGGCAGGCGGCCCGCGCCGCCGCCAAGCCGGTCGATGCGATCCGCCTACTCAAGGAGGATCACCGGCAGGTGCAGGGCTGGTTCAAGGAGTTCGAGAAGACCGAGGCGGAGGAGGAGAAGCAGCAGCTGGCCGACCAGATCTGCCTCGCGCTCACCGTCCACGCCAGGATCGAGGAAGAGATCTTCTACCCGGCGGCGCGCGGCACCATCGACGACGACGACCTGATCGACGAGGCGCAGGTCGAGCACGCCAGCGCCAAGCAGCTGATCGCCGAGATCGAGAAGATGAAGGTCGGCGACGCGCTGTTCGACGCCAAGGTCAAGGTGCTGGGCGAGTACATCAACCACCACGTCCAGGAGGAGGAGAAGGAGATGTTCCCGGAGGCCCGGGACGCCGACCTCGACCTCAAGGCGCTGGGCGAGCAGCTCGCCAGGCGGAAGGAAGAGCTGATGGCCAAGGGCGGGAAGAAGCGCTAGGAAGATCTCCCTCTTCCGCGCAGCGGGAGAGGGTCGGGGGGAGGGTGGTTGCGACCGCCCGACCCACACCCCCTCCGCAACTCTCCCGGCCTGGCGGGCAGGTCCTCCCTCTCCCGCTGGCGCGGGCGAGGGGTCCGGTCCTACCCCGCCAGCGGCGGCACCGCCTCCGTCCAGACGGCCGCGTCCTGGCAGCTCTTGCCGGCGCGGCAGAGCAGCGCCTCGTCGAACGGCCGGCCGATCAGCTGGAAGCCGAGCGGCGCGCCGTTCGAGTCGAGCCCGGCCGGCAGCGACAGGGTCGGCGTGCCGGCGAGATCGTAGATGGAGGTGAACTTGATCAGCTCCATCAGGCCCGGCGCGTCCTCGCAGAGCGCGTGGAACTCGTCGACGGTCTGGGTCGTCCAGGGCGTCACCGGGCTGATCAGCATGTCGACATCGCCGAGCAGCGCCAGCAGGTCGCCGCGGAAGTTGCGGCGCAGGATGGCGGCCCGGCCGTAATCGAGCCCGCTGGCCTCGCGGCCGCTCTGCAGGAAGCCGCCGAAGCCGGCGCTGTAGATCTTGCTGCGCGACGGATAGGTCTTCTCGTGGGCGAGCGCCGCCTCGACCGCGCAGATCACCATCCAGGCCTGGGCGGTACCCTCGACCGACGGCATCTTCACCTTGACCAGCTCGGCCCCGGCGCCGCGCAGCGCCTCGATGCCGCGCTGCACCGCCTTGCGCACCGGTGCCGACACGCCCTTCGTGCAGAACGCCTCGTCATAGCCGAGGCGCAGCCCCTTCACGCCGCGGCCGATGCCGGCGAGGCAGTCCGGCACCGGGCCCGCCGCGCTCGACGAGTCGGAGGGGTCGCGCCCGGCGATGGCGGTCAGCATCGCGGCGGCATCCTCGACCCGGCGGGTGATCGGCCCGATATGGTCGAGCGTCTCCGACAGCGGGAAGACGCCGAAGCGGCTGACCCGGCCCCAGGTCGGCTTGAGCCCGACCAGCCCGTTGGTCAGCGACGGGAAGCGGATCGAGCCGCCGGTGTCGCTGCCGAGCGAGCCGTAGCAGAGGCCGGCCGCGGTGGCGACGCCCGAGCCGCTCGACGACGCGCCGCTCCAGCGCTCCGCCGCCCAGGGGTTGACCGGCGGCGGCACGTCGGGATGGTGCAGCCCGAGCGCGCCCTCGGTCAGCTGCAGCTTGCCGAGGATCACCGCGCCGGCGTCGCGCAGCCGCTTCACCACCGTGGCGTCGTCCTTGGCGGCCCTGCCGCGGAAGCCCGGGATGCCGGCGCCGGTCGGCGTGCCGGTCATGTTGCAGAGATCCTTCACCGCCAGCGGCACGCCGTGCAGCGGCCCGCGGCGGCGGCCCTTCTTCAGCTCGCCATCGGCCTTGCGCGCCTCGCGCAGCGCCGAATCGGCCAGCACCAGGGCGTAGGACTTGAGAGCCGGGTCGAGCTGCTCGATGCGCGACAGCATGGCGCGCGTCGCCTCGACCGACGAGACCGAGCCGCGCGCCAGGCGCTTGCCGAGCTCGACCGCTCCCATGAAAGCCAGATTGCCCGCCATCGACACCCCTCCGCTCGCTCCCCGAAGCCGCCCCTCGGACGGCGCTCTCGACGGCGGGATCGTGGCAGACTCGCGACCCCCGGTCCAGCCGCGCGGGTTACCGGGAATTCATGAAGCGCCAATGTTCCGGCAACGCGGGGAGGGGCCTACTTGCAGGGCGCTGATCGTCGGGTCGCGCATCCTGTCAAGAGGACATCCATGAAGACCACGCGCAAGCTCGGCTTTGCTTTCGGGGCGATGGCCGCCCTCGGCCTGTTCGCTGCCTCCACGCTGCCGTCCAGCGCCGCTACGCCGACCTGCTCGCACCAGCTCAAGGTCGTCCAGGCGGAGCTCAAGAAGGCGCCGGCGGGCGACAAGAAGAGCGCTGCGACGCAGCACTACAACGACGCCGTCGCGGCCCACAAGAAGAAGGACGACAAGACCTGCCTGTCCGATCTCGACGCCGCCGCGGCGGCGCTGAAGTAGGACCAGGTTCCGGCCCGGGCGGCGGGCCTTCGCCGGCCCGTCGCCGCCGCCCCGTCTCCCCGGCGGACGGTCTCCCCGGCGGACGGGCTCCCGTCCGCCGGGCGCGGCGGTTCTACTGCCGCGCCGTCCGTGGCGGCTGGGGCGATCGCCCGGCCGCCGCGCGGCGGCGGTCTAGCGCGATCTGGTAGCGGCAGCGCGCCATGTGGGCGACGATGTCGCGGGCGAGGCACCAGGCCAGCGCCGGGCGGGGCAGGGTCTGCGCGTCCTTGAGGGCGCGCTCGAGGATGGTGGCGAAGGCGCCCTGAAGCACCTCCGGCTCCATGTGAAAGGGATCGCTCTGTTCCATGAGCGAAGCCTCGCACAGGAACAAAACGTGATCAAGCGCCTTCTGCGGGGCTCGCTGCCTTGGCAGCCAGGCGCGGCGGCTCGCGCCACCAATGCCGCCGCGGGTCGGAGTCGATCAGGCTCCGGATGGTCTCGTCGGCGACCCGGGGCAGCGAGGTGCCCTCGACCTGGCGGTTGACCCCGCGCAGCCCCTCCAGCGATTCCTCGACCGTGGTGAAGGGGAAGTCGGTGCCGAAGAACAGCTTGTCGACGATCTTATATTCCTGGGCGGCGATCAGCATGTTGTAGAACTGCCAGGGCCGGTAGTGCAGCGCCGAGATCTCGGCGAAGACGCGCGGCTGCTTGCGCGCGACGACGATGCACTCCTCGCACCAGGGATGGCCCATATGGGCCATCACCATGGTGAGCTCGGGGAAGCGGCGGGCCACCGGCTCGACATGCAGCGGCCGGCCGAGATCGAGCACGCTGTGGGCCGTGAAGGTGGTGCCCATGTGCAGCGTCAGCGGCAGGTCGCGCTCGATGCAATAGCGGTAGACCGGCTCCATTCGCGGGTCGTCGAGCGGCACCCCGTTGTAGATCGGCCCGTACTTCACGCCCTTGAGGCCGAGCGTCTCGACGGCGTGGCGCAGCTCGTCCATGTAGGCCGGCCGGCGCGGATCGACATAGGCGAAGCCGATGAACTTGTCGGGGTACTTCGCGACCGCCGCGGCGGTGGTCTCGTCGTCGCTCTCGATGCCGATCGAATCGCCGTAGCGCAGCGCAAAGACGATGGCGCAGTCGACCCCGGCCATCGCCCGGTAGAGCGTGTCGGCATCGGCCTTGATGCCCATGCCGCCCGGCCGCACCCGGCTCAGCTGGCGGGTGAAGGAGGGCAGCGCGTGCCGCTCCTCCCAGATGTTCACATGGCAATCGACGGTCACGCGGCCCTCCGCTCAGCCGGCCTCGACATACATCTTCTCACCGACTGCGCCGGCGAACCAGACGTCCGAGCAGGCCGCCGCGAACGCCTCCATGCTCTCGATCGAGGTCGCGGTGGCGAAGATGTTGCCAAGCGCAGCACCGGTCGGGCCGATCAGGTTGTTGCCGCGCTCGTAGAAATAGGCGACGTCGACCAAGCCCCGCGAGACGTCCATGTCGGGCGCCCCGGGCGGCAGGAAGAAGCCGGATTCGATCGGCAGGTACATGAGGTCGCCGGGGCCGGGGTAGAAGCACCGCCATTCGCCGGGCAGGGTGTCGCCCCACATCGGCACCAGCGTGTAGATCTCGTTGTTGGCGTACTTGGCGTGCCAGACCTGGTTCTCGATCGGCAGCCGGGCCTCGATCGCCGCGCAGGTGCGCGGCGACCGGTCCCAGCGGAGCTTGAGCCGGGTGGAGGCGCCGCGCTTGCGGAGCCCGACGGTGACGAACTGCAGCTTGCTCATGGCGACCTCCGTTCCCTGGCTTCCCGTCATTCCGGCTTGTAGTCGGTGATCCACTTCCGGCGCAGGTCGTCGGCCGTGCCGGAGTCGCGGCGCGCGGCGATCCAGGTGTTGAGGAAGTTGAGGAAGTGGTAGTCGCCGGGCCGGATCGCGTAGGCGAGCCCGGTCGGGCTCATGATCCGGTCCTCCTGCAGGATGTGCACCTTGGCCTGCGGGTTCTTGGCGATGAAGATCTTGATGTTCAGCAGGTCGGTGACGTGCGCGTTGGCGCGGCCGGCGGCGACCTCGAGGCGCGGCGCGTTGACGTTCTCCGAGACCAGGCCCTTGACGGTCGCCTTCGGGAAGAAGCGCTTGGCCATCTGCTCGTCGGCGGTGCCGGACAGCACGGCGATGGTGATGCCCTCCTTGTTGAGGTCCTCCCAGACCTTGGCGTCGACCGAGTCGCGCACCATCACCGCCCAGCCATAGACGTTGTAGGCGCTGGTGAAGACCACCGTCTGGGCGCGCTCCGGCGTCGCCCACATGTCGCACATGACGATGTCGTACTGGTTGGCCAGCAGGCCGGGGATCAGCGTCTGCCAGGTGGCGTCGACGATGGTCAGCTTGACCCCCAGCACCTGGGCGAGGTCGTTGGCCATGTCGACGTTGTAGCCCTGCCACTGGCCGCTCTTCGGGTCCTTGAACTGCATCGGCAGCGACTCGGCCATCGCCACCTTGAGCTCGCCGGCCGCCTTGATCTTCTCGATGGTGTCCTCGGCCGCCTGGGCGCGGCCCAAGCCGAGGCAGAGCCCCACCGCCAGCAGGGCGATCGTCAGAAGCCGCTTCATCCCAGTCCCCCGTTCTCAGGTTATAATATAACGTTAAATATGCTAGTGAAATCCCTGCATGCAAGTCAACTGCGACGCGCCGGCCGCTGCCGGCCCGGGCCGGCCCGGCGCTGCGCCCGGCGCAGGTAGAGGCTGAGCGGGAAGATCACCGCGAAATAGGCGGCGGCCACGGCGCTCAGCAGTTCCATGTAGCGATAGGTCTGGGCGCCCAGCGTGCTCGCCTGGTAGACGAGCTCGGCCACGCCGATCGCCGAGAGCAGCGCGGAGTTCTTCAGGATCTCGGTGAAGTAGTTGACGAAGGCCGGCAGCATGCGGCGCACGGCCTGCGGCAGCACGATGACCGACCAATAGGGCAGCCGCGGCAGGGCCAGCGCGCGGGCGGCCTCGAGCTGGCCCGGCGGGATCGATTCGATGCCGGCGCGGAAGATCTCCGCCAGGTAGGCGGCGGCCACGAGGGAGAGCGCCGTGACGCCGGCGGCGAAGCCGGACAGGGTCCAGTCGACCAGCGGCGGCAGGCAGAAATAGATCCAGAAGATCAGCACCATCTCCGGCACGGTGCGGAGCAGGTCGACATAGAGCCGGGCGGCGCGGAAGGCGACGCCGCGGCGGCGCAGCGACAGGGCGCAGAGCCCGAGGCCGAGCACCATGCCCGCGGCGAGCGCCAGCAGGGTGATCAGCACCGTGTCGCGCAGCCCCTCGAGCAGCATCGGCCAGTAGCGCGCCAGGACGTGCCAGTCGAAGCTCATCGCCGCCTCAGCTGCCGGGCAGGCGCAGCCGCGCCTCGAGCAGCCGGAAGAGCTGGCCGAGCCCCATCCCGAGAAGGATGTAGATCACGGCCGCGGCGGTCAGCAGCTCGACCGGCTGGAAGGTGTAGTTGGCGAGCTGGACGGTGACCCGCATCAGCTCGTTGACGGTCAGCGCCGACAGGATGGCGGTGGCCTTGAGCAGGCTGATGACCAGCCCGGCGAGCGGCGGCACCACCATGCGCAGCGCCTGCGGCAGCACGACCTTGCGCCAGCGCAGGACCGGCGGCAGGCCGAGCGCCATGGCCGCCTCGTGCTGGCCGGGATCGACCGCCTCGATGCCGGCCCGCACGACCTCGGTGAAGTAGGCGGTGACGTTGAGCGTCAGCACCACGAGCCCGCTCACCATGACCGAGGTCGGCACGCCGGTCAGGGTCGGCAGCGCGAAGTGGAACCAGACGAGCTGGACCAGCAGCGGCGTGTCGCGCCACAGCTCGACATAGGCGGCGACCAGCCCGCGCAGCCAGCGCCGGCGCGACTGCGCGACCACCGCCAGCAGCGAGCCCAGCACCATGCCGGCCGGGGCGGCGACCGCCATCGCCTCCAGGGTCGTCGCCAGGCCGCGCAGCAGCGGCTCCCGGTACTGCCACAGCACCGAGAAGTTCAGCGAGGCGAGATAGTCCCAGTTGATCATTCCCGCAGGGTGACCCGCGCCAGCCGCCCGCCGAGCCCGGCAGCGTCGCGGCCGGCCAGCGCCAGGCCGTGCCAGAGCGTGGCCTGGTTGGCGGTGATCACCGCCCGGCCGAGGCAGGCCTCCAGCAGCTCCACCAGCGCCAGCGAGTTGATCGCCGTGTCGGGGACCAGCAGCGGCGGCCCGCCCGCCGGCAGCCCGGCGCCGAAGGCCTCGGCGGCCGCGGCGAGGTCGAGGGCGTTGGAATCCTCCCCGCTCGGGCAGTCCAGCCGGCGCAGGGCGGCGACCTCGATGCCGGCCTCCGCCAGGAAGGCGACGAGGCGCGCGGTGGCATCTTCCGGGTACGGGCTGAGCAGCGCGACCCGGCCGGCGCCGAGCGCGCGCGCCGCCGCGACGAGGGCCAGCGAGGTCGAGGTCGCCGGGGCGCCGGTCGCGGCGGCGATCGCCGCCGCCTGGGCGCGGGCATGTGCGAGGCCGCCGACGAAGCTGCCGCTGGTGCAGGCCCAGAGCGCCGCCTCGCAGCTGCCGGGCGGCAGCCCGCCCGCCGTCCGCCGCAGGGCCTCGGTGTCGGCAGTCCGCTCCAGCGAGCCGACCTCGTGCCGCCCGTCGCTCGGGCTCTCGACCAGGCGCAGCCGCACCGCCAGCCCGCGGCCACGCAGCCACGGCTCCAGCCCCGCCCATTCGTAGCGTGCCTCCAGCCGGCCCGGCCAGATCACGCCGAGTGTGCACCCCGCCCCCGCCATGGCCGCACTGTAGCGTCGCGCGCCGCCGCTGACCAACCCCGCGGACGTGACGGTCCGGGGCTGCGGCCCGCCGCGCCGGAGACTCTCCGGCGCGCCGGCTGTTGGCTCGGCAAACGCGGCCGGAGGAGGGCGCGGCTTCCGCTTGACATCGGATCCGCCGGCGCTACGCTGGACATAAGTTCAGGGAGTGAGAAAATGTTCTATCATCATCAGCCGCCATGTCGGACGGGGATCTGAGCCTCGCCGCGCGCGCCGCGTGGCTGTCCTATGTCGGCGGCTACACGCAGCAGGAGATCGCCGAGCGGCTCGGCCTGTCGCGGGTCAAGGCCAACCGGCTGATCGCGCTGGCCCGCCAGGAGGGGCTGGTGCGCGTCTTCATCGACGGCACGCCGGCCGAGTGCGTCGCGCTGGAGGACCGCATCACCCAGCGCTGGGGCCTCGCCTTCTGCACCGTGGCGCCCTCGCTGGGCGAGGGGCCGCTGCCGCTGCGCGCGCTCGCCTCGGCCGGCAGCTCCTGGCTCGACGGGGTGCTGGAGAAGGGCGAGGTCTCGCTGATCGGGGTCGGCCACGGCCGGACGCTGGCCGAGCTGGTGCGCAACCTGCCGCGCGTGCCGCGGCCGAGGATCCGCTTCGTCTCGCTGCTCGGCAGCCTGACGCGGCACGCCGCCGCCAACCCGTTCGACGTGATCCACAGCCTGACCGAGATCACCGGCGCCGAGAGCTACTACATGCCGGCGCCGTTCTTCGCCGACAGCCTGCAGGACAAGCGCGTGCTGCTGGCGCAGAAGAGCCTCAAGAACGTCTTCGCCCTGGCGCGCGCCGCCGAGCTGCACGTCGTCGGCATCGGCGAGGTCGGACCGCAGTCCCATCTGCTGGCGAGCGGCATGATCAATTCAGCGGAATCGCGCGAGCTGGAGCGCGCCGGCGCGGTCGGCGAGCTGCTCGGCCGCTTCGTCGACGCCGCCGGCCGTCCGGTCGAGGCCGAGATCAACGAGCGGGCGCTCGCCATCCGGCTGGAGGAGATCGAGGGCCGCCGCGTCGTCGCGGTGGCGGGCGGCCGCGGCAAGGCGCGCGCCATCGCCGCGGTCCTGGAGAGTCGGGTGATCACCGGCCTGATCACCGACGAGACGACGGCCCGGGAGGTCGTCGAGCTCGCCGCGGGCGGCATCGCCGCGGCGGCGCCGAAGAAAGCAGGCCAGAGGAAGCCAACCCAGAGGAGTGCCAACCATGCATGACAAGGAACGCGACCTGATCGCGGCATATGTCGGCAAGAGGATCGGACGGCGCGAGCTGATGCGCCGCATGGGCCAGCTCGGCGTCGGCGCGCTCGCCGCCAACGCCATGCTCGCCGGTGCCACGAGCAAGGCGATGGCCGCCGATTTCGACTGGAAGAAGCACCAGGGCAAGACCGTCACCCTGCTGCTCAACAAGCACCCCTATGCCGACGCGATGATCGCCGACCTGCCGGCCTTCAAGGCGATGACCGGCATGGAGGTCAAGTACGACGTCTTCCCGGAGGACGTCTATTTCGACAAGGTCACGGCGGCGCTGTCCTCGCGCTCCACCCAGTACGACGCCTTCATGACCGGCGCCTACCAGACCTGGCAGTACGGCCCGGCCGGCTGGCTGGTCGACCTCAACGAGTTCATCAAGGATCCCGCCCACACCAACCCGAACTACAACTGGGACGACGTGCTGCCCAACCTGCGGGCGAGCACCGCCTGGTCGGGCGTGCCGGGCGCCGAGCTCGGCGGCGACGGCGCCAAGCAGTGGGCGATCCCGTGGGGCTTCGAGCTCAACTCGGTCAGCTACAACAAGCGCATCTTCGACCAGCTCAAGCTCGAGCCGCCGAAGAACCTCGCCGACATGAAGGAGAAGGCGGCGAAGATCACCAAGGACGCCGGCGGCCCCTACGGCATCGGCGTGCGCGGCTCGCGCTCCTGGGCGACCATCCACCCCGGCTATCTCTCGGGCTTCTCCAACTTCGGCGCCCGCGACTTCGAGGTCTCCGGCGGCAAGCTGAAGGCGTCGATGAACAGCGCCGCCGGCAAGGCCTTCACCAAGAGCTGGGTCGAGATGATCCAGGAGAGCGGCCCGAAGAACTGGTCGACCTACACCTGGTACCAGGTCGGCACCGATCTCGGCGCCGGCGCCTCGGGCATGATCTTCGACGCCGACATCCTGGGCTACTTCATGAACGGCGGCGGCAACAAGGAGGCCGGCAACATCGCCTACAGCGCCTTTGCCGCCAACCCGGACGCCAAGGCGCCGACGCCCAATGTCTGGATCTGGTCGCTCGGCATGAACAACTTCGGCAAGCAGAAGGAGGCGGCCTGGTACTTCATGCAGTGGGCGTCGTCGACCGAGCACGACCTGTTCGGCGCCCGCAAGATGGACTTCGTCAACCCGGTGCGCGCCTCGGTCTGGAAGGACGAGGAGTTCCGCGCCCGCATCGCCAAGTCCTATCCGGGCTATCTCGAGCAGTACGAGGCCTCGGCGCCGGGCTCGAAGATCTACTTCACGCCGCAGCCGCTGTTCTTCAACCTGACCACCGACTGGGCCGCCGCGCTGCAGAAGATGGTCGCCAAGGAGGTGCCGGTCGACGAGGGCCTCGACCAGCTCGCCACCGCGGTCGACCGCCAGCTGAAGCAGGCCGGCCTGGGCTGATCTGCGAGGGTGGGCGCCAGGATGCGTGAGGTCGCTCTGTCGGGGCCGCCCCATCTCTCCCTCCCCCCTTGCGGGGGAGGGCTGGGGTGGGTGGTGCCGCCGCACGGCGCCCGGGGCTTCCTCACCCCGACCTCCCCGCAAGGGGGGAGGGGCCCTTCGCGCCTTCCCAACCCAACGGCGTCATCGGATAGAATCTCCGAATGGCCGTCACCTCGCCAGCCGTCGACCGGCCGCGCCGCGGCTCGCCCGCGGCGCGGTGCCCTACCTGCTCAGCCTGCCGGCGCTGCTCGTCTGCGTCGGCATCCTGATCCCGTTCGGCACCGCCGTCTGGTACTCGATGCAGCGCTACAACCTCGCCTTCCCGATGACCCGCGGGATGATCTGGTGGGGCAACTATCTCGACTTCCTGACCGACCCGGCCTTCTGGAACACGGTCAAGGTCTCGCTGCTCTACACCCTGCTGACGGTCGGGCTGGAGCTGCTGCTCGGGCTCGGCATCGCGCTGCTGCTGCAGCGGCCGACCCGCTTCAACAACTTCATGAGCATCGCGCTCATGCTGCCGCTGATGATCGCCCCGGCGATCGCCGCGCTGATGTGGAAGCTGATGACCAACCCCGATTTCGGGGTGCTCAGCTACCTCGTCGGGCTGGTCGGGCTGACCGACTTCAAGTGGGCCTCGGCGCCGTCGACCGCGCTGCTCACCGTGGTGCTGGTCGACATCTGGGTCTACACGCCCTTCATGACCATCCTGCTGCTCGCCGGGCTGCGCGCGCTGCCCCGGCAGCCGCTCGAGGCGGCCGAGCTCGACGGCGTGCCGCAGAGCTTCGTCTTCTTCCGCATCGTGCTGCCGATGCTGACGCCCTACATCATCACCGCCTCGCTGTTCCGCATGCTCGATTCGATCCAGCAGTTCGACATCATCTACGCGATGACGCAGGGCGGGCCGGGCGACCGGCTGATGGTCTTCCAGGTGCAGTCCTACCTGGAGTTCTTCCAGTACACCAATGTCGGCCGCTCGGCGGCGTTGCTCATGGTGCTGTGGCTGATCACCTTCATCCTCTCCAACCTGTTCATCAAGAACTGGCTGCGCCTGCGCGAGCGCGCCCACGGAGCCCGCTGAGCCATGCGCCGCACCAGCCCTCTCGGCCGCGTGCTGTGGGGCGCCGCCCTGGCGCTCGTCACGCTGTTCTTCCTGTTCCCGATCGTCTGGGTGCTGCTGATGGCCTTCCAGACCAACGAGGACATCCTGCGCATCCCGCCCTCGCTGTTCTTCACGCCGACCCTGGAGAACTTCCGGGCGATCATCAGCGGCAAGCTGCAGACCAATGCCGGGACCCTCGAGGTCCCGTTCATGGGCAACCTGCTGAACAGCGTCATCCTGAGCGCCGCCTCGGTGGCGCTGTCGCTGCTGCTCGGCGTGCCCGCCGCCTACGCCTTCGCCCGCTTCCGCTTCCGGCTCGGCGAGAACATCGCCTTCACGCTGCTCTCCTTCCGCTTCGCCCCGCCGCTGCTGGTCGTGCTGCCGCTCGCCCTCTACTTCCAGGACCTCGGTCTCAACGATTCCTATCTCGGGCTGGTCTGGGTCTACCAGCTGATCTGCCTGCCGCTGATCCTGTGGATCGTGCGCGGCTATTTCGAGGACATCAGCCCGGACATCGAGCACGCCTACCGCATCGACGGCCATTCCTGGTTCAGGACCTTCCTGCGCATCGCCATCCCGCTGGCCCGGCCGGGGATCGCCGCGGCGGCGCTGCTCGCCTTCATCTTCGCCTGGAACAACTTCGTCTTCGCCCTCATCCTGGCCTCGGCCGACAAGCAGCCGGTGACGGTCGGCGCGCTCGCCTTCGTCACCGCATCGGGCATCCAGTACGGCCAGATCGCCGCCTCGATCGTGCTCTCGGTGCTGCCCACCCTGGCGCTCGCCCTCTATGCCCAGCGCTACCTGGTCGAGGGCCTGTCGCTCGGCGCGGTGAAGGGGTAGGCCGATGAGCGACCTCGTCATCGAGCGGCTCGCCAGGAGCTACGGCCGCACCCGGGTCCTCGACGGCATCGACCTTTCCGTCGCATCCGGCGAGACGGTGGTGGTGTGCGGGCCGTCGGGCGGCGGCAAGACCGTGCTGCTGCGGCTCGTCTCCGGCGTGCTCGAGCCCGACCAGGGCGATATCCGGATCGGCGGCCGCTCGGTCCGCGGCAGCGGGCCGGAGCAGCGCGACGTCGGCATGGCCTTCCAGAACTTCGCCCTCTACCCGCATCTCCCGACCTTCGAGAACATCGCCAGCCCGCTGCGGGCGCGCGGCCTCGACGCGGCGGAGATCAAGCGGCGGGTGCAGGAGATCGCGGCGCTGCTGCGCATCGACCACGTGCTGGGCCACCTGCCGCGCGAGCTCAGCAACGGCCAGAAGCAGCGCACCTCGCTGGCCCGCTCGCTGGTGCGCGCCCCGGGCGTGCTGCTGCTCGACGATCCCTTGCGCAACGTCGACGCCAAGCTGCGCTACGAGATGCGGCTGGAGCTGCCGCGCCTGCTGCGCCGCTTCGGCTCGGCCGTGCTCTACGTCACCCAGGACTATCGCGAGGCGATGGCGCTCGGCGACCGCGTCGGCGTGCTGCGCGGCGGCCGCTTCGAGCAGGTCGCGCCGCCGGCCGCGATCTATCGCGAGCCGGTCTCGCTCGAGGTCGCCCGGCTGTTCGGCGATCCCACCATCAACCTCTATCCGGTGCGGCCGCAGCGCGACGCCGACGGCCTCGCCGTCGAGCTGCTCGGCACGCGGCTCGTGCTGCCGCGCCTGCCCGAGGCGGCGGCCGGGCGCGACTGCCTCGCCGGGCTGCGCCCGGAGCATCTCGAGGTGCTGACCGCCGAGGCGCCCGGCGCCGTGCCGCTCGAGCTCGACGCGGTGACCCCGCTCAACGTCCGCGGCGTGCTCTATCTGCGCGCGGCCGGCGGCGCCGAGGTGCTGGCCACCGTGTCGGAGGACATGGCGACCGGCTTCGGCCGCGGCCACCGCCGGGTCTGGGGCCGCCTCGATGCCGCCCGCATCCTGCTGTTCGACCACCAGTCCGGCGCCCGCATCGCGCCGGCGGCGGCTTAGGGGCAGCGGCGATGGCGACGCTCAGCCTGGAGAACGTGACCAAGATCTTCCGCCCGCGCGGCAAGGCGCCGGTGCTGGCGGTCGACCATGTCAGCCTGGAGGTCGGCGACGGCGAGATCGTCGGCCTGCTCGGCTCTTCGGGCTGCGGCAAGACCAGCACGCTGCGCATGATCGCCGGCTTCGAGGCGGTCAGCGAGGGCAGCATCCGGGTCGGCGCGCGCGAGATCCATCCGCTGCCGCCGGCCCGCCGCGACGTCGCCATGGCCTTCGAGGGCTATGCCCTCTACCCGCCGCTGCGGGTGCGCGAGAACATCGGCTTCGCGCTGCTGCGCGAGCGCAAGCCGCGCGCCGAGGTCGATGCCCGCGTCGAGGAGATCGCCGGGCTGCTGGAGATTACCGACATCCTCGACCGCTACCCCACGACCATCTCGGCGGGGCAGCAGCAGCGCACCAGCCTGGCCCGCGCGCTGGTCCGCCGCGCCCCGGTCTCGCTGCTCGACGAGCCGATGTCGCAGCTCGAGCCGCAGCTGCGCGCCATCCTGCGCGCCCGCATCAAGGACTATCTGATCCAGCACCGCATGACGACGGTGTTCGTCACCCACGACCAGACCGAGGCGATCGCGCTCGCCGACCGCATCGCGGTGATGGAGAAGGGGGTGCTGCAGCAATACGCCACCCCGGCCGAGCTGAAGGAGCGCCCGGCCAACCTGTTCGTCGCCTCCTTCATCGGCGAGCCGCCGATGAACATGCTCGACGCCGAGCTGCGCCGCGAGCCCGGCGCGGTGCTGCTGGAGGCGATGACCGAGGCCGGCGCGCCCGCCTTCCGCATCGCGTTCGGCGCCGGCGAGGCGCCGCCGGCGCTCTCTCGCCTGCCGGCGGATGGCGGCCGGATCCGGCTCGGCATCCGGCCGCACCGCATCGCCGTCGGCGTCGCCGGCGGCGTGCCCGCCACCATCGTCTCCAACCAGTGGCTCGGCGACCAGACGCATCTCGGGCTCGATCTCGGCGGCTGCTTCGTCGTCGCCGTCACCGACGGGCTGGTCGGCGCGCCCGCCGGCGAGACGCTGCCGGTGGCGATGCCGGCCGCCGCGCTGCATCTCTTCGACCGCGAGGACGGGCATGCCCTGATGCACGGGCTGATCCCCGCGGCGCCGGCGGCGGCATGAGCCGCGACCTCATCGTCGCGCTCGATTCCGGCACCTCGGTGGTGAAGGCGCTGGCCTTCACGCTCGACGGGCGCCAGGTCGGGGTGGCGGCACGGCCGAACCGCTACGAGACGCTGCCCGGCGGCGCCGTCGAGCAGGACCCCGACGCGACCTGGCGCGACGCCGCCGCCGTGCTCGCCGAGCTCGCCGGCGCGGTCGATGACCTGCCGCGCCGGGCCGCGGCGCTCGCCGTCACCGGCCAGGGCGCCGGCACCTGGCTGATCGACGCCGCCGGCCGGCCGGCGGCGCCGGCCTGGCTGTGGCTCGATTCGCGCGCCGCGGGCATCGTCGCCGAGGCCGAGGCGAGCGGCGCGCGGGCGGCGATCTACCGCCACACCGGCTGCGGCCTCAACCCGTGCAACCAGAGCTCGCAGCTGGCCTGGCTGGAGCGCCATCGCCGGGCGGTGCTCGACCGCACCGCCACCGCCTTCCACTGCAAGGACTGGCTCTACTTCAACCTGACCGGGGTGCGCGCTACCGACGTCACCGAGGGGACCTTCACCTTCGGCGACTTCCGCAGCCGCAGCTACGCGCCGGCGATCCTCGAGGCGCTCGGCATCGGCCATCGCCGCGGGCTGCTGCCGCCGATGCTCGACGGCAGCCGCCACACCGACGCGCTGAGCGCGGCGGCGGCCGCGCTCACCGGCCTGCCGGCCGGGCTGCCGGTGTCGCTGTGCTGCGTCGACGTCGTCTGCACGGCGATCGGCGCCGGGCTCTCCGAGCCCGGCCGGCCGGTCGGTTGCTCGATCCTGGGCTCGACCGGCATGCATATGCGCTATGCCGGGACCGCCGCGGACGTGACCCTGGCGCCGGCGCCGACCGGCTACACCATGCCGCTGCCGATCCCCGGCGCGCTCGCCCAGATGCAGTCGAACATGGCGGCCACCCTCAACATCGACTGGATCGTCGGGCTGGCCTGCGAGGCGGCCGCCCTGCTCGGCGCGAAGGTCGAGCGCCGCGCCGCGCTGGCGGCGCTCGATGCCCGGGTGCTCGAGGCGCGGCCCGGCGCCGCTCTCTACCACCCCTACATCCACGAGGCCGGCGAGCGCGGCCCCTTCGTCGACGCCACCGCCCGCGCCCAGCTCACCGGCCTCTCGGCGCGGGCCGGATTCCTCGACCTGGTGCGTGCCGTCTATGAGGGGCTGGCGCTGGCGGCGCGCGACTGCTACGGCGCGATGGGCCACGTGCCGAGCGAGATCCGCGTCGCCGGCGGCGCCGCCCGCTCGCGTGCCATGAAGCTGCTGCTGGCCAGCGCCATGGGCGTGCCGGTGCGCGAGAGCGTGCGCGAGGAAGCGGGCGCCGCCGGCGCGGCGATGATGGCCGCGGTGGCGGTCGGTGCCGCTCCCGACATGGCGGCGGCGGCCGAGCGCTGGGTGGCGCCGATGCTGCGCGACACCATCGCGCCCGATCCGGAGCTGGCCCGGCTGTTCGACCGACTCTTCCCGATCTATCTCGAGACCCGGCAGGCGATGCCCCCGATCTGGGGCCGGCTGGCCGCCGAAGCAGCGGAGCATGCGTGATGAGCCTGCGTGAGGTCGCGGTGATCGGCGACCGGTTCATGGAGCCCGCCGCCTTCGCCCGCGCCCTGGAGCCGGTGTCGGCCGGCCGGCTGGCGCTGCGCACGCTCGAGCTGCCCTGGCCGGACGAGCCGATGGTGCACGGCTATGCCGGCGGCGCGCTCGGCGGGTTGCGCGAGTACATGGGCGAGCCCGACGACATCGTGGCCTTCGTCGGCGGGGCGGAGATCCTGGTCACCCACCTGGCCCCGGTCAGCGCCGGCATGCTGGAGCGGCTGCCGGCCCTGAAGCTGATCGCGGTGTCGCGCGGCGGCCCGGTCAACATCGATCGCGAGGCCTGCCGCGCCCGCGGCGTCCGGCTGGTCAACACGCCGGGCCGCAACGCCTCGGCGGTGGCCGAGTTCACCATCGGCGCCATCCTGGCCGAGACGCGGCTGATCCGCGCCGGCCACGAGGCGCTGCGCCAGGGGCTGTGGCGCGGCGACCTCTACCGTGCCGACCGCACCGGCACCGAGCTCTCCGAGCTGACCGTCGGGCTGATCGGCTACGGCTTTGTCGGCACGCGCGTGGTCAAGCTGCTGAAGCCCTTCGGCTGCCGCATCCTGGTCTGCGACCCCTACAAGCAGCTGACGCCGGACGACATCGCCGACGGCGTCGTCATGGTCGATCTCGACACGCTGCTGGCCCAGTCCGACGTGGTCACCCTGCATGCCCGGGTGACCGAGGAGACGCGCGGCTTCCTCGCCGCGCCGCAATTCGCCCGCATGAAGCAGGGCGCCACCTTCATCAACACGGCGCGCGGGCCGATGGTCGATTACGAGGCGTTGCGCGAGGCGCTCGAATCGCGGCACCTGCGCGGCGCCATGCTGGAGACCTTCTGGCAGGAGCCGCCGCCGCCCGACGCGCCGCTGCTGCGCCTCGACAACGTCACGCTGACGCCCCACATCGCGGGGGCCTCGACCACGACGGTGCGCATCGCCGCGCGCATGGTAGCCGAGGAGATCCGCCGCTATCTTGCCGGCGAGCCGCCGGTCAATCCCTGCTGAGGACCACTGAGACATGAAGAAGGACGAGCTCGAGCTGCGCCGCGCCATCATCGAATCCTGCAAGGCGATGAACGCCATGGGGATCAACCAGGGCACCTCGGGCAACATCAGCGCGCGCTACGGCACCGACATGCTGATCACGCCGTCCGGCGTGCCCTATGACGAGCTCGAGCCCGGCGACATCGCGGCGATGCCGATCGAGGGCCCGTATGGCAGCTGGCGCGGCCCGCTCAACCCGTCCTCGGAGTGGCGCTTCCATCTCGACATCATGAAGGCCCGGCCGGAGGTCGGCGGCATCGTCCACACCCACAGCACCTACGCCACCACGCTGGCCATCGCCGGCAAGGAGATCCCGGCCTGCCACTACATGATCGCGGCGGCCGGCGGCCCGACCATCCGGCTGGCCGAGTACGCGACCTACGGCACCAAGGAGCTGTCGGAGAACGCCCTGAGGGCGCTGGACGGGCGGACCTGCTGCCTGCTCGCCAACCACGGCATGATCGCCACCGGCGCCAACCTGAAGCGCGCCTTCTGGCTCGCGGTCGAGCTCGAGACCATCGCCAAGCAGTACTACCTGACGCTGGCGATCGGCGGCCCGAAGATCCTGCCGGAGGCCGAGATCGGCCAGGTCATCGAGAAGTTCCGGGGCTACGGCCCGCGCCCCAAGGGGGCGGTCGCGGCGCCGGCCAAGGCCGCGCCGCGCCGGCCCCGCGGCGGCCGTGCCGCCGCGCCGGCGGCGCGCGGCCCGGCCCGCGGCCGCGCGCTGGCCGGAGGCCGCTGACCGGCGGTGGCCGGATCGCTGGATGGTGACGCGGGCGAGGTCGTCCACGACCTGCTGGTGATCGGGGGCGGCGCCAACGGCGCCGGCATCGCCCGCGACGCCGCCGGTCGCGGCCTCTCCGTGCTGCTCTGCGAGCAGGACGACCTCGCCCAGGGGACGTCCTCGCGCAGCGGCAAGCTGGTGCATGGCGGCCTGCGCTACCTCGAATATTACGAGTTCCGCCTGGTCCGCGAGGCGCTGATCGAGCGCGAGGTGCTGCTGCGCGCCGCGCCGCACATCATCTGGCCGATGCGCTTCGTGCTGCCGCACAGCCCGGCGCAGCGGCCGGCCTGGCTGGTGCGGCTCGGCCTCTTCCTCTACGACCATCTCGGCGGCCGCAAGCTGCTGCCGCCGACCCGCAGCCTCGACCTGTCGCGCGCGCCGGAGGGGCGGCCGATCCGCCCCGGCTTCCGCCGCGCCTTCGAATATTCCGACTGCTGGGTCGACGATGCGCGGCTGGTGGTGCTGAACGCGCTCGACGCGCAGCGCCTCGGCGCCGGGATCCTGACCCGCACCGCGGCGGTGGCGGCGCGGCGCGAGGGCGGGCTGTGGCGGGTCGAGCTCGAGGCGAGGGAAGGCGGCCGCCGCCGCACGGTGCGCGCCCGCTGCCTCGTCAACGCCGCAGGCCCCTGGGTCGAGCGCGTCCTCGGCCGGGTCGAGGGCGCCGGCAGCGAGCGCCGCGTCCGGCTGGTCAAGGGCAGCCACCTCGTCACCCGCAAGTTCTGGCAGGGCGAGCAGGCCTATCTCCTGCAGAACACCGACAAGCGGGTGATCTTCGTCAATCCCTACGAGGGCGAGCTGGCGCTGATCGGCACCACCGACATCGCCGTCGAGGGCGCGCCCGAGGAGGCCGAGATCGACGGCGGCGAGATCAGCTACCTGCTCGACGTGGTCGGGCGCTACTTCCGCGAGCCGCCGGGCCGCGCCGACATCGTCCATGCCTTCTCGGGCGTGCGGCCGCTCTACGACGACAGCGCCGCCAACCCCTCGGCGGTGACGCGCGACTACGTCTTCGACGTCGATCCGCGCGAGCCGCAGGGCGGCCAGGCGCCGATCCTCTCGGTGTTCGGCGGCAAGATCACCACCTACCGGAAGCTGGCCGAGCACGCGCTCGACAAGCTGCGGCCCTTCTTCCCGCGCATGGGCCGGCCCTGGACGGCGGGGGCGGCGCTGCCCGGCGGCGACATCCCCGAGGCCGACTTCGCGGGCTGGCTCGCCCGTTTCCGCGCCGCCCATCCGTGGCTGCCGCCGGCGCTGGCGCAGCATTACGGCCGGCTCTACGGCACCCGTGCCGAGGCGCTGCTCGGCGCGGCCGGCGGCCTGGATGCGCTCGGCCGCCACTTCGGCGGCCAGCTCTACCAGCGCGAGGCCGAGTTCCTGATCGCCGAGGAGTGGGCCGCAAGCGCCGAGGACATCCTGTGGCGGCGCACCAAGCACGGGCTGCATCTCGGCGCGGCCGAGCGTGCCGCCTTCGCCGAATGGCTGGCGGCCCGCGCCCCGGCGACCGGCGCCGCCGCCGCGGTGCTGCCGTGAGCGAGCCGGTCTTCGTCGGCCTCGACATCGGCACCTCGGGGGTGCGCGCCTGCGCCGTCGACGCCGAAGCCGCGGTCGTGGCCACGTCGGCCGCGCCGATGCCGGCGCCGCTGCGCGACGGGCCGCGGGCCGAGCAGGACCCGGCGGTCTGGTGGACGGCGGCGCTCGGCGTGCTGCGTGCGCTGGTCGCCGGGCTCGGGGGCCGGCCGGTGGCGCGCATCGCGGTCGACGGCACCTCGGGCACGCTGCTGCTGGTCGACGGCAGCGGCCAGCCGCTCTCGACCGGGCTGTTCTACAACGATGCCCGCGCCGCCGCGGAGGCCGCCGCGGTCGCCGGCGTGGCGCCGCCGGAGAGCGGCGCGCACGGCCCGACCGCGGCGCTCGCCAAGCTGCTGCATCTCGCCGCCGGCGGGCTGCCGGCCGGGGCGCGCCATGCCGTGCACCAGGCCGACTGGATCGCCGGACGGCTGGCCGGGCGACACGGCGTCAGCGACGAGAACAACGCGCTGAAGCTGGGCTACGACCCGCTGCGCCGGGAATGGCCGGGCTGGCTCGACCGCTTGGGCGTGCCGCGCCCGCTGCTGCCCGAGGTGCGGGTCCCCGGTACCGTGCTGGGGCTGATCGATCCCGCTTTGGCGCGCGAGCTCGACCTCTCGCCGGAGACCGGCGTCCAGGTCGGCACCACCGACGGCGTCGCCGCCTTCCTCGCCACCCGGGCCGCGGCGGTCGGCGACGCGGTGACCTCGCTCGGCACCACCCTGGTGCTGAAGATCCTGGCCGACCGGCCGGTCTCCGACCCCGCGGTCGGCGTCTACAGCCACCGGCTGGGCGAGCGCTGGCTGGTCGGCGGCGCGTCGAACAGCGGCGGCGCGGCGCTGCTCGCCCATTTCGACGCGGCCCGCATCGAGGCGCTGACCCCGCGGCTCCGGCCGGAGCGGCCGACCGGCCTCGACTACTACCCGCTGCCCGGCCCGGGCGAGCGCTTTCCGGTGCGCGACCCGGCCCTGGCCCCGCGGGTGACGCCGCGGCCGGCCGACGACGCCGTCTTCCTGCAGGGGCTGCTCGAGGGCATCGCCGCGGTCGAGGCGCTCGCCTATGCCCGGCTGGCCGAGCTCGGCGCGCCGGCGCCGCGCCGCGTGCTGACCGTCGGCGGCGGGGCGCGCAACGCGGTCTGGACGGCGATCCGGGCCGCCCGGCTCGGCGTCCCGGTGCTGGTCGCCGACCAGACCGAGGCGGCCTATGGCACGGCGCTGCTGGCGCGGGCGGGAGGCCCGCCATGACCGCGGCGGGGGCGCGCTGGCTCGACGGGCTGGAAGCGGTCGCCGACCGCTTCGAGCACGTGCTGCTCGACCAGTGGGGCGTGCTGCATGACGGGCGTCAGGTCCACCCGGCGGCACGCGACTGCGTGGCGGCGCTGCAGCGCGCCGGCAAGGGCGTCATCGTGCTCTCCAATTCCGGCAAGCGCGCCGACGCCAATGCCGACCGGCTGGCCGAGCTGGGATTGCCGCGCGCGCTCTACACCGCGCTGATCAGCTCGGGCGAGGCGACCTGGCAGGCGCTGTCGCGGCGCGACGTCGCGCCGTTCGACACGCTCGGCCGGCGCTGCTGGCTGGTGGTGCGCGGCGGCGACCGCTCGCTGGTCGACGGGCTCGACCTCGATCTGGTCGACGGCCCGGAGGATGCCGATTTCGTGCTGCTCGGCGGGCTCGACGAGAAGCTCGCCGACATCGCGCTGTGGCGGCCGCGCCTGGCGGTCGCCGCCGCCCGCGGCCTGCCGCTGATCTGCGCCAATCCCGACCTCAAGGCGGTGACGCCGGCCGGGCTGATGCCGGCGCCGGGCGCGCTCGCGCGCCTCTACGAGCGGCAGGGCGGGCAGGTGACCTGGCTCGGCAAGCCGCACCCGCCGATCTACCGCCGCTGCCTCGCCATGCTCGGCGACCCGCCGCCCTCCGCCGTGCTGGCGATCGGCGATTCGCTCGAGCACGACATCCTGGGCGGCCATCGTGCCGGGACCGCGACGCTGCTGGTCACCACCGGCGTGCACGCGGCGGTGTTCGACGCCGCCGCCAGCCGCGAGGCGGCGATGGAGGCCCTTGTCGGCGCCGCGCCCTATCCCGATTTCGTCATGGAGCGGCTCGCCTGGCGGGCGGCCTAGGAGCAGGCATGCGCGAACCCGATCTCTCCGGCCTGGCGCGGATCTCGGCCGCGGTTGGCGCCGATATCACCCTGGTTCAGGGGGCCGGCGGCAACGCCTCGCTGAAGGATGACGGCGTACTCTGGGTCAAGGCCTCGGGCACCTGGCTGGCCGATGCCGCCGCCAAGCCGATCTTCGTGCCGGTCGAGCTCGCCGAGGTGCACCGGCGCATCGCCGCCGGCGTCGAGACGATGCCCTCGCTGCGCCCCGACGGGCCGCTGCGCCCCTCGATCGAGACCTCGCTGCACGCGCTGCTGCCGCACCGCGTCGTGCTGCATGTCCACGGCGTCAACACGCTGGCGCAGGGTGCCCAGGCCGGCGCCGCGACGGCGCTGGCGCCGCTGCTCGCAGGATTCGACTGGGCCTGGCTGCCCTATTGCCAGCCCGGCCTGCCGCTGACCGAGGCGGTGGCGCGGCTGACCGCGTCGCGCCCGGCCGACGTGCTGATCCTCGGCAATCACGGGCTGGTGGTCGGCGCCGACACGCCGGAGGCGGCCGAGGCCCTGGCCCGCGAGGTCGAGCGCCGCCTCGCTCTGCCCTGGCGCGCCGGCCCGCCGGCCGACCTCGCGGCGCTGGCTGCGCTCGCCCAGGGCACGCCCTACCGCCCGGCGCGCGATGCAGACTCGCACGCCGCCGCCACCGACCCGGACAATGGCCGCATCGCGTCCGGCGGCTCGCTCTATCCCGACCACGTCGTCTTTCTCGGCCGCGGCGCCGCCGTGCTGCCGCCGGGCGCGCGGCCGCCCGGACAGGCCGCCGACGGCGGCAAGCCACCTGCGTGCCTGCTGGTCCCCGGCCTCGGCACGCTGGCCCGCGCCGACCTTGTTCCCGGCGCCGAAGCGATGCTGCGGTGCCTCGGCCTGGTCGCCGGCCGGCTGCCCGCCGCCGCCCGAGTCACCTACCTGACCGCCGAGGACGAGCACCGCCTGCTCAACTGGGAGGCCGAGGCGTTCCGCCAGACCCTGGCGCGCGTCTGAGTCCGATCGCCTTCGCACCGGCTCCCGAAGCGAGGTAGGGTACGGCCGCGCTCGCCACGGAGACCGCCCGATGACCCCGCCGCGCGATCCTGCCGCGCTGCTCCGCGCCATGTTCGATGCCGCGCTCGCCGCCGCCGACCCGGCGCGCTGCGTGCCGCCGCATTTGCCCAAGCCGCCCAAGGGGCGCACCATCGTCGTTGGCGCCGGCAAGGCGGCCGCCGCCATGGCCGCCGCGGTCGAGGCGCACTGGCCGGGGCCGCTCGAGGGGCTGGTGGTGACGCGCTACGGCCATGGCGTGCCCTGCCGCCGCATCGAGGTGATCGAGGCGGCGCATCCTGTCCCGGACGCCGCCGGCCGGGCCGGCGCCGCCCGCATTCTGGAGCGGGTCGGCGGGCTCGGCCCCGACGACCTCGTGCTCTGCCTGATGTCGGGCGGCGCCTCGGCGCTGCTGGCGCTGCCGGCGCCCGGCCTGACGCTCGAGGACAAGCAGGCGATCAACCGGGCGCTGCTGCGCTCGGGCGCGGCGATCGGCGAGATGAACTGCGTGCGCAAGCACCTCTCCGCCATCAAGGGCGGCCGGCTCGCCGCCGCCGCGGCGCCGGCGCGGGTGGTGACGCTGGTGATCTCCGACGTGCCGGGCGACGACCCGGCGGTGATCGGCTCCGGCCCGACCGTGGCCGACCCCAGCAGCTTCGCCGAGGCCCGCGCGGTGCTCGCCAAGTACGGCATCGCCGAGCCGGCGGGCGCGCTGGCGCATCTCGCCGCCGCCGCCGAGGAGACGCCCAAGCCCGGCGATCCTCGGCTGGCGCGGGCCGAGACGATCCTGGTCGGCCGACCCCAGGATTCGCTGATGGCGGCAGCGGCGGTTGCGGAGGCTGCCGGCTGCCGGCCGGTGATCCTCGGCGACAGCCTGGAGGGCGAGGCGCGCGAGGTGGCGCTGGTCCATGCCGGCATCGCCCGCCAGGTGCTGCGCCACGGCCAGCCGGCGCCGCCGCCCGCCGTGCTGCTGTCGGGCGGCGAGACCACTGTGACGGTGCGCGGCCGCGGCCGCGGCGGGCGCAACGCGGAGTTCCTGCTGGCGCTGGCCGTGGCGCTCGGCGGCGCCCCGCGCATCCACGCCATCGCCTGCGACACCGACGGCATCGACGGCACCGAGGACAATGCCGGCGCGCTGCTCCATCCCGACAGCCTGGCGCGCGCCGCCGGGCTCGGCGTCGACGCCAAGGCGCGGCTCGCCGACAATGACGGCTACGGCTTCTTCGCCGCGCTCGGCGACCTCGTCGTCACCGGCCCGACCCTGACCAACGTCAACGACTTTCGCGCCATCCTGGTCGAGCCGGGCTGAGGCCGTATCCCGCTCCCGCGCGAGCGGGAGTGGGGCGTCCCGCAGGCTGCGCGGCCAGGCCGCGACCGGGCCGACGGCGGTCTGCGACCAGTCGCGGCTGCGCATCAGCTCGGTCATCGCGCCGGCGCCCGGAAACAGGCTCAGCCGGCCATCGCCCGGGTCTGCCGAATCCAAAGTCATCCCCTTCCCTGGAGCGCGCACATCACGGGCAAACTGAGCCGTAGCGCCCGGGTTCCCTGGCCGCCGCGCTTTTTCCGGTTGCAAAGGTCCCTGGAAACCCCGGCCGCGCCCGGCCAGACTGCCGGCGGGTGAAGGACGAGGTCGAGATGAGCGGATCGGACGAGGGGGAGCAGCGGCCGGCGCTGCCCGACAACGGCGCGCAGCGCGCCTCGCGCAGCTACCTGCTGCCGGTCGAGGACACCGAGTTCCTGCTCCGCGACGAGCTGCGCGGCGTGCGCTTCGCGCTGGAGTACGAGAAGGCGGAGCTGATCCTGCGCGACTGGGGGATCCGCTCGACGGTGATCGTCTTCGGCAGCGCCCGGGTGCCCTCGCCGGAGCAGGCCGAGGCCGAGCTCGCCGCCGCGCGCGGCGCCGAGGCGCTCGAGCGGGCCAGGCACCGGGCCGGGCAGGTGCCGCACTACGAGGCGGCGCGCCGCTTCGGGCGCATCGCCTCGCGGCTGGGCGGCGCGCTGAGCGTGCGCGACGGCGGCCGCGACAACGTCATCGCCACCGGCGGCGGGCCCGGGATCATGGAGGCCGCCAATCGCGGCGCCTCGGAGGTCGGCGCGCCCAGCATCGGCTTCAACATCACGCTGCCCTCCGAGCAGCAGCCCAACCGCTACACCACGCCGGACCTCACCTTCCGCTTCCACTACTTCGCCATGCGCAAGATGCACCTGGCGATGCGCGCCAATGCGCTGATCGTCTTCCCCGGCGGCTTCGGCACCTTCGACGAGCTGTTCGAGGTCCTCACCCTGCAGCAGACCCGCAAGGCGCCGCCGATGCCGGTGGTGCTCTACGACCGCGCCTACTGGCGCGAGGTGATCGATTTCGAGGCGCTGGTCCGGCACGACGCGATCGAGGCCGCCGACCTGGCGCTGTTCGACTTCGCCGACGATCCGGAGGAGGCCTGGCACGCCATGGTGCGCCGCGGCCTGGAGGCCCATTCCGAGCCGGCGGCGGCGACCAACTCGATCCTGCCCGGCGCCGCCGCGGCGGCGCCCTGAGCCCGGAGGCTCAGCGCCGCGCGGCGTGCAGCGCGGCCCAGGGCGCGCCGCCCGCCACCATCTGGACCTGCCGGCGACCGAGCTCGCCGGCGCGGAAGGCCGCCTGCCGGGCGGCCCGCTCGGCATTGCCCGCGCTCTTGCGGATGACGAAGCGGACCTCGCCGCGGGCGCCGAGGATGACCGTGGCGCCGCCGATGCAGTCGACCTCGCCGGCGGGCGTGCTCAGGCGCGCCTGCTGGATCACCTCGGCGACCAGGCCGAAGCGGACCTGCCGGTCGGGCCCGACGCGGCGGATGGTGCGGATCGATTCGAGGACCGGGGTCTGGGCGGGCGGGTCGGCCAGCCCGAACTCGCGGCGGTAGCGCGGATCGGTCAGCAGGCCGGCCAGCGCCGCCGCCTGGCGCACGATCTCGTCGCCGTCCGGGGCGCGCGCCGGATCGTTGCCGAGCTGCAGCCTCGACAGGCTGAGCGCCTCGATCTCCGGCAGCGCGAGCTGCGGCCGGCCCCACAGCAGCGACGGCTCGGACAGGTCCTCGACGTCGGGAGGGAAGATGGCGCGCTCGGCGAAGGCGGCGATGAGCGACTCGCGGTAGCCGAGCGGGTCGTCCTCGACCAGGTCGTGGTCGGCGGTCACCAGGGCGCGCAGATACTCGCCGAAGGTGATGTCGACCGGCGGGCAGTAGTCGATCGCCCGGATGCAGAGATAGAGGAATTGGCTGGCGGTCTTGGCGGCCGCGTCGGCGAGCAGGTCGCGGATGTCGGGATGCAGGCCGCGCCCGCTCGTCACCGAGAGCGCGTGGATGGTGTTGATGCTGCGGACCCGGCGCTCGAAGATCCGGGTCATCGCGGCGAGGATGGCCTGGACCAGCACGCCGCCGCGCTCGTGCGGCTCCTCGGCGCCATCGTAGGTCAGGGTCTTGCCGCCCAGCGCGATGCGCAGCGGGCCGCTGCTCCCGCTCGCCTTGCCGAACTGCTCGGCGACGGCGAACAAGAGGCCGTCCGGGCCGAGCGCGCCGCCGCTGCGCTCGATGCTCCTGCGCAGCGGCTCCTTGTGGCCGAAATGCTCGAGGATCGCCACCAGGTCGGCGAACGCCTCGTGGAAGGCCAGGACGTCGGGATTGGTCGGCCGGGTGAAGCGGCTGCGCATGCCGTCGAGCAGCGCATGCGTCATCTCGTGGGCGACGACGTCGTGCGACATGCAGCTATAGACGGTGCCGCGCGGCAGGACGCCCGGGCCCGGCCGGTCCTCGGCAGCGAAGTAGCCGAAGCGCAGCTCGCCCGAGGCCTTGTCGTAGTAGGCGTTGGCGTCGCGGGCGTAGTGCGGCCGGATGCGCAGCCGGTCCGGCGGCGGATCGCCGGGCCGGTCGAAGCCCCAGGACGGGTCGCGCCCGAGCGCCACCGTGAAGCTGTCGATGATGCTGGCGCAGACGGCATAGACCATCTGCTGGTGGAACAGGAAGTCGCCGGGCGCCGGGCTGCGGCCCTGCTGCAGCAGGATGGCCTTGTCCTCGAGGTCGACGCCGGGATAGGACGGCCCGCCCGGCGCCGTGTCCTCGACCACCAGATGCGCGCCGATCGGGCCGGGCAGCAGCGGCTCGTAGGGCACCGCGACGGTGGCCACCGCCCCCTCATAGGCCGAGCGCAGCGGGTCGCTGGTGTAGATCCGGAGCGGCCGGTAGAGCGCGTCGCCCGGCTGGCGCTCGTAGCGGGCGAAGCGGGCGGCGCGCAGCAGGTTCTCGCCATGCAGGAAGTCGCGGCCGAGCACTGCCGCCCCCGGCGGCGCGGCGGCCGGCGCGGGCGCGGCGTTGATGCCCGCCTGCTGCGCCACGGCGCGGGCCGAGTCAGACTCGTCCGGCCCGGCCCCGCGATCGGGCATCGTCCTAGCCCAGCAGGCGGCGGATCGCGTCCGCCAGCGCGTCGGCCGCCGCGACCCGGTCGGCGCTGCGGCCGAGGGCGCGCCCGCCGCCGGCGCCGCCGAGCAGCGGCCCGTCGGCGATGCCGTCCGGGGCGTCGAGCGCCGGGTGCTGCCGCGGGCTGGCGCCGAAGCCCTGGGTCACCAGCTCCTGGAAGCGCTTGTTGCTGATCTGCCCGGCCTTGGCGAGCAGCGGCACGGCGATCACCGACCACGCCCCGCGGCCGTCGCTCTCGTAGGCGACCTCGGTGGCGAGGCAGGCGGCGAAGGCGACCCAGCGCATCTGCTCGCGCGTGCCGGGGGCGGCGCGCAGCGCGCGGCCGCCGGCCCGCGCCGCCTTGTAGCGGTCGACCACCTCCTGCGGCAGCACGATGTAGCGCGGCGTCAGCCGGGGACCGTCGGCCGGCGGCCTGCCGACCGCGAAGCGGGTGTTGGTGGCGGAATGGCAGCAGTCGGTGAAGACGGTGAGCGACGCGCCCTCCGGCAGCCGGCTCAGCACGCCGCGCAGATCGTCGTCGATGATCAGCTGGCCGTCGGCATAGTTGACCGGGACGATCGCCTCGTCCTTGCCGTCGGGCTCGTCGCCGTCGAGGTCGTCGACCTTGGTGCCGTGCCCGGCATATTGGAACACCAGCACGTCGCCGGCCTGCGCGCCGTCGATCATCGCCGACAGCGCCTGCAGGATGCCCTCGCGCGTCGCCTGCCCGTCATGGAGCGCGGTGACGGCGAAGCCGAGGCCGCTCAGCGCGTCGCCCCAGGCGCGGGCGTCGGCGACGCAGCCGCTGAGGCGCGCCGGCTCGGGATAGGCGTCGATGCCGATGCAGAGCGCCAGGCGCCGTCCGGCGCCGCCCGGGGGCGCTGTGGCGGTGCCCGGCGCCGTCGCTGCCGGCACGGCCGCCGGGGTCGCTGCCGGCGTCCAGCCGGGGACACCCCCGAGGACCGCCGGCGTGACCGTCGCGGGGGCCGCCGGGGCGGCCAGCGTCGGTGCCGACCGGCTCTCGGTGTCGGGCGGGAAGGGAGCGTCGAGCGGCGCGGCGTCCGGCAGGTCGAGGATCTGCCGCATGACGCTTTCCATCGTCGGCACGTCGTTGTCGAAGCCGCCATGGGAGGTCGACTGGCTGGCCTGGCGCCCCGTGGTCGCGGCGGTGCGCGACCAGACGACGAGGGCGTTGGCGGCCGGGAAGCCGAGCCCGAAGCGCCGCCGCAGCTTCTCGTCGGCGCGGACCGATTCCTCGAGCCCGAGGACCGGCTCGTCGGGGTTCGGCTCGAGCGCCCGGTTGATCAGGTAGAGCAGCGACTTGCGGTAGGCGAAGGTCACCGTGTCGGCGCGCTCGTAGTCCTTGGCCATGGTGAACATGACGAGCCGGCGGACGGTCGAGCCGATCAGCGGATCGAGCCGTGCCTTGTACTCCGCGACGGTGATGGCCGGGGCGAGCAGGCAGAGCGTCTCGACCGGCGGCTGCTTGGTGAGGCCGGCGAGCCGGGGCAGCAGGTAGGAATGGAAGATCGAGCCGGCGCTGTGCCCGACGGCGTGCAGGCTGACGCGGTCCGGCGCCGCCTTCAGCAGCGCGGCGAGCTGCTTGACGACCTCGCTGCCGGCGGCGCCGTCGGCGAAGGCGGTGGCGGCCGCGTATTTCATCGCCCCCCAGACCCGGCCGCCGCCGGCGGCGCGGACCACGCGCTCGACCGCGGGGTCGGTCCAGTCGGCGAGGTCGCGCGCGCCGAGCGCCCGCTCGATGCCGATCATCCGCCCGAGCGTCTCGAGCAGGCCGGTCTCCCAGATGAAGTGCAGGGGATAGGTGTGGTTGGCGTTCCACCAGTCGACCTGGTTGGCGGCGATGCGCAGCCCGGCCGCCTCGCTCACCAGCCCGCCATGGGCGTAGAGCACGATCGGCAGCTTCTCGCCGGCCGGCAGCGCGGCGATCCGCTTCGGGATCTCCTCCTGGAAGATGCGGGCGACGTCCTGCGGATCGGTCCGGAAGATGCCGCTCGAGGAGTAGCGCGCGCCCCAGAGGTCGATCAGGTGCGGCCGCATCCGCGACAGCGTCGCCGCGTCGGGCGCGTCGCCGCCGCGGGCGGTCGCCGCCGCGCGGCTGCCGCCCTCGGCCTCGGGGATCTCGGCGCCGGCGGCCTCGGGCGCCGGCGCTGGCTGGCCGGCCAGCCAGCGCCGGGCATTGGCCACCGGATCGTACGACCCGGCGAGCGGCATCGCGGCCCGGCCGGCCGGCGGCTCGCGGCCGGCCAGCGCCTTGAGGTCGGCGATCAGCTGGTCGCGGTCGATGGCGGTGCCCGGGCAGCTCTTGGGCGAGTGCAGGTCGCGGTGGAAGCGGAGCGACTCGGGCGGCAGGGCGAAGCGGTCCTGGACCAGCCTGGTGACCCACAGCGCGGCCTCCTTCTGCGGGCCGCCGAAGGGATCGCGGCCGGCGTCGAAGTCGCCGATCATCTCCATCATGAACGGGCCCAGCCGGTCGCTGCCGTTGAAGCCGGTCGCGGAGGCGGGCGGCCGGTCCCAGTGGCGGCCGGTCCAGATCGTGCCGTCCGGCGCGATGGTGACGTGCTGGGCGATGTCGCTCCAGCCCAGCTCGTGCGTGTGGTACTGCCACATCGCGACGATCGATTCGTGCCCGCGATACTGCGCGTGGTCGGGCCGCCAGGTATGGTGCATGTGCACCGACTCGATGCTCCGCCGCGGCTGCCATTGCCCGAGCAGGGTCCTGAACTGGGCGATGTCGAGGGCGATGAAGGGGGGTGCCATGATCTTCCTCCGCCACGGGGAGCGGCGACGCCGCCCTATAGGAATGATAAGAATCTTCGGCGCTTTGTATGACCGAGATTAGTTACATACTACAATAAAATAGCCGAAGACTCGAACAGGATTTTTTTCTAGCGCGCGGCGGCGCGATAGCGCTCGAGCCGGCGGCGGAAGGCGGGATGCTCCAGAACGGCGGGGTTCACGACGTTGGCCGGGACCTCGCCCCGCAGCAGCGACAGGATGGCGGAAACGTTGATGCGGCCGATCTCGGCGAAGCACTGGTCGGTGAGGCCGACCGCGTGCGGGGTCAGCAGCACGTTGTCGAGCCGGGTCAGCGGATCGTCGGCCGGCAGCGGCTCGGTCGCGAAGACGTCGAGCGCGGCGCCGGCGATGCGGCGCTCCGCCAGTGCCGCGGTCAGCGCGGCCTGGTCGACGATGCGGCCGCGCGAGGTATTGACCAGGTATGCGCCGGCCGGCATCAGCGCGAGCAGCTCCGCCGAGAGCAGCCCGTCGGTGCGCGGGTTGAGCGGGCAGTTGACGGCGAGGAAGTCGCAGCGTCTGCAGAGCTCCTCCAGCCCGACCAGCTCGACGCCGAGCGCGGCGGCGCGCTCCGGCGCGACGAACGGGTCGTGGGCGACAAGGCGCAGCCCGAACGGGGCCGCCAGCCGCATCAGCTCGCTGCCGATGCTGCCCAGCCCGAGCGTCCCCAGCGTGCGTCCGACCAGCCCGGTGCCGAGCGTCTCGGCGATGCGGGCCCAGCCCTCCGGGCCCTGCCGGGCGAGGCGCAGCTTGTCGGGCAGGCGGTTGGCGAGCGCGAAGACCAGCATCAGGATGGCGACGGCCATCGGCCGCCGGATGCCGTCGGGCGCGTTGGTCACCAGCACGCCGGCCTCGGTGGCCGCGGCGACGGCGATGTCGTCGAAGCCGACGCCGAAGCGGGCGATGTGGCCGAGCCGGCCGTTGGCCGGCAGGCTCTCCGGCGCGATGCCGCATTCGCAGAGGATGATCGCGTCGGCCGCGGCGAGATCGGCGGCCCGCGCCAGCTTGTCCTCGGGCACCGGCAGGTAGCCGGTGGCGATGCCGGCCGCGGCGAGCGGCCCCAGCTCGACCATCGGATAGGCCGGGCCGCCATCGGCGGCCTGCATGTCGCCGGTGAGGACGACCCGGTAGGGCGAGCTCATCCGAGGTCGCCCATCGCCAGCCAGGCGCGGCGCAGCGCGTCGAGCGAGAAATCGGGGCTGGAGCAGAGCCCGATCACGCCGCGCTCGGCCTCGACGATGCGTGCGGCCATGGCGGCGAGCCGCGGCGCGACGTCCGGCGGGATCACCACCGCGCCGTGACGGTCGGCGTGGATCAGGTCGCCGGAGCGCGCTTCCAGCCCGGCGACGTAGACGGTGCCGCCGAAGCTCTCCAGCCGGACATGGCCGTCGCTCGGCACCACCTTGCGGGCGAGCATCTGGAAGCCGGCGGGGATGCCGCCGAGATCGCGGATGCTGCCGTCGGTGACGGTGCCGCGGCAGCCCAGCCGGCGGTGCACGCTGGCGTTGATCTCGCCCCAGAAGGCGCCGTAGCCGGCGCGCTCGCCGTCGAGATCCTGGACCAGCGCCACCGAGGGCAGCGGGCCGTCCTGCAGGTAGCGCCAATAGGCCGTCCAGACCTCCATCGCCGCCTCTGCGCCGAGGTTGAACGGCCGCGCCGAGCGGACCGTCGAGGTCCGGGCATAGCCGACCATGGCGCCGCGCTCGGGGAACGGGCAGTGCAGCATCTCGCTGGTGACGTTGCGCCGCCCGCCGTCGGGCAGCAGCGCCGAGAGCGCGTTGCAGATGGTGGGCGTGTCGAAGGCGGCGAGGGCGTCGAGCGCCTCGCCGGAGAGCGGTGCGGTCACTGGCGGTCCTCCGGTTCGGTGCCGGCCGCGACGAAGTGGCGCCGCGGCAGGCGGTCCTGCAGGTCGTAGATGGTGGCATCGGCCGAGAGCGCGCCGGCGAAGGCGGCCGGCAGCGGCGGGCGGATCGGCGCTGCCTCCATCCGCCAGTCGAGGGTCGGCCGCCCGGCGATGATGGTCGGCTCGAACCACGCCGCGAAGTCCGGCACGCCGAGCAGCGGCCAGGCATCGGCGGCGGCAATCTCGACGAACAGGATCCGGCGGTCGCGCGGCGAGCGGTTCACCGCCGAGCCGTGCGCCAGCCGCACATGGTGCAGCGAGATCGATCCGGCCGGCCCGGTCAGCGCGGTCGCCCGCTCCGGCGCGATGCCGGCGGCGCGCGGGTCGAAGCCGCCGACGAAGACGCCGCCATGATGATGGTCGATCAGCGGCCCGCGATGCGAGCCGGGTGCCACCAGCAGGGGCGCGTTGTCGGGCCCGACCTCGTCGAGGAAGATCCCGGCCGCCAGCACGTCCTCGTTGGTGTGCGGATAGAACGCCCAGTCCTGGTGCCACTCGACCGCGTCGCCATGGCCCGCGGCCTTGATGTTGACCTTGGCGCCCAGCAGCCGCAGGTCGCGGCCGATCAGATCCTGCACCGGGCCGATCAGCCGCGGGTCGCGGCAGATGGCGGCGAAGGCGGGATGCTGCAGGTGCGCGTTCTTGATCCGGCGGACCCGCGGGCGCCCGGGCCGGTGGTCGGGGCCCAGGTCGAGCACCGCGTCGCTGGCGCTGCGCGTCGCGGCGAGCGCCACCAGCGACGCCGCAGCGGCCTGCAGCGCGGCGAGCGCCGGCACCGGCAGCGCCCGCTCGAGCAGCAGCCAGCCCTCGGCGCGGTAGCGCGCCACCTGCTCCGGGCTCAGTGCCGGCATGGCGTCCTCCTGATCCGGCCGGGCTGGCAGCCCGGCGCCGATTGGCCTAGCCTACCCGCTTTCGGCCCCGGCGAGTTGACCGTTACGGCGCGATCGCTTGATCGGAAGCGCCTGCGGCAGCTCTTCGCGGCGCGGCACGATGCGGCCGGACCCCGTCTGGCTTGACCTGAATCAAGGCCCGGTCCGGGTCCTTCGGCGAGCGTCGCGCAGGCGGCGGCAAGGAGCGTGGCGCATGGCGGAGCTGAAGAAGTCGACCAGCTTCCATCTCTGGTACCTGGTCGTCGCCGTGCTCGCCGTGCTCGCCCTGCAGGCCCTCCTGCACGAGGCCCAGCAGGTCCAGTCGATCCCCTACAGCGAGTTCGAGCAGCGGCTGCAGGAGGGACGGGTCAAGGACGTCACCGTGCTGCCCGACTACATCGAGGGCACGCTCAAGGACGAGGCCGGCAAGGAGCAGGCCTTCAGCACCGTGCGGGTCGCCCCCGAGGTCGCCGCCGAGCTCGGCAAGTACGGCGTCACCTACCGCAGCACGGTCGCCAACACCTTCGTGCGCGACCTGCTCTCCTGGGTGGTTCCGGCCGCCGTCTTCTTCGGGCTGTGGATGCTGCTGTTCCGCCGCATGGGCGGCGGCCAGGGGCTGGGCGGCTTCATGAGCATCGGCAAGAGCAAGGCCAAGATCTACGTCGAGACCAGCACCCGGGTGACCTTCGCCGACGTCGCCGGGGTCGACGAGGCCAAGGCCGAGCTGCAGGAGATCGTCGGCTTCCTGCGCGATCCCGCGCAGTACCGCCGGCTCGGCGCCCACATCCCCAAGGGCGTGCTGCTGGTCGGCCCGCCCGGCACCGGCAAGACGCTGCTCGCCCGCGCCGTGGCGGGCGAGGCCAAGGTGCCGTTCTTCTCGATCAGCGGCTCGGAGTTCGTCGAGATGTTCGTCGGGGTCGGCGCGGCGCGGGTCCGCGACCTCTTCGAGGAGGCGCGCAAGCAGGCGCCGGCGATCATCTTCATCGACGAGCTCGACGCGCTCGGCCGTGCCCGCGGCGCCTCGCCCTTCGGCGGCGGCTACGACGAGAAGGAGCAGACGCTGAACCAGCTGCTGGCCGAGCTCGACGGCTTCGACCCGCAGGGCGGGCTGGTGCTGCTCGCGGCGACCAACCGGCCGGAGATCCTCGACCCGGCGCTGCTGCGGGCCGGCCGCTTCGACCGCCAGGTGCTGGTCGACCGGCCCGACCGCATCGGCCGGGTGCAGATCCTCGACGTCCATCTGCGCAAGGCGCGGCTCGCCCCCGACGTCGACGCCGGGGCGATCGCCGCGCTCACCCCCGGCTTCACCGGCGCCGACCTCGCCAACCTGGTCAACGAGGCGACCCTGCTGGCGACCCGGCGCGGCGCGGCGGCGGTCACCCTCGAGGACTTCACCCAGGCGATCGAGCGCATCGTCGCCGGCCTGGAGAAGCGCAGCCGGCTGCTCAACCCGCGCGAGCGCCAGGTCACCGCCTACCACGAGATGGGCCACGCGCTGCTGGCGCTGACGCTCGGCGGCACCGACGTGGTGCACAAGGTCTCGATCATCCCGCGCGGCATCGGCTCGCTCGGCTACACCATCCAGCGCCCGACCGAGGACCGCTTCCTGATGACCCGCGAGGAGCTGGAGATCAAGATGGCGGTGCTGCTCGGCGGTCGCGCCGCCGAGCAGCTGGTCTTCGCCCAGCTCTCCACCGGGGCGGCGGACGACCTCGCCAAGGCGACCGACATCGCGCGCGCCATGGCGACGCGCTACGGCATGGTCGAGGGGCTGGGCGACGTCACCTACGAGGCCGACCCGCATCCCTTCCTCGGCACGCCGGCGCCGGAGCCCTTCGGCCGGCCGCGCGCCTACAGCGAGGCGACCGCGCGGGAGATCGACTGCGCCGTGCGCGAGCTGGTGGCGGCCGCGCTGGAGCGGGCGCGCACCGCGCTGCGGCAGCGGCGCGACCTGCTCGACCGTGGCGCTGCCCAGTTGCTCGAGCACGAGACGCTGAGCGAAGCGGACCTGAAGGCGCTCACCGGAACTGCGGCGATCGTTCCCCGGCCGCAGCCGCCGGCCCCCCCGGAGGGCCTGTGCGAGCCCGATGGCGGCGCTCGACCCGACGTGTCTTGACGGCCCCGGGCGGGCGACCGCGCCAGGTCATGCAGCGCCCGCTAACTATTGCGCAGAGCGATGTGGGCGCGACCGCGCCCTAGCGACCCGACTTCTTGGATGGCATGATCGCCGCTACGGTGGCCCCGGCGGCCGGCTTCTGCTTCGTGGCCTTCGGCTTCTTGGGCTCGCGCCCGTTCCTCTTCTGACCCTTCGCCATCGCCGTCTCCCATAGGGTTGTTGCTCGACGTCATCGTCTCGCATGTGTCGGCCGGGCGCGGATCGCAAATGCGTCACCGCGCCGAGCCGGCCGGCGCCCGACGAGACCGGTCCGGACGATTCCGAACCGGCTCTGTCGGAGCTCCGATCAGAAGCCCATGTCGCCCATGCCGCCCATGCCACCCATGCCGCCGCCCGGCATGCCGCCGCCGGCCGGCCCGGCCGAGCGGCTGTCCGGACGCTCGGCGATCATCGCCTCGGTGGTGATGAGGAGCGAGGCCACGGAGGCGGCGCCCTGCAGCGCGAGGCGGACCACCTTGGTCGGATCGACGATGCCCGCCTTCACCAGGTCGGTGTAGGTGTCGCTGCGGGCGTCGTAGCCGAAGCTCGTATCCTTCCGCTCGAGAAGCTTGCCGACCACCATCGATCCGTCGGCCCCGGCATTCTCGGCGATCAGCCGGGTCGGGATGCTCAGCGCCCGGCGGATGATGTCGATGCCGACCTTCTGGTCGTTGTTGTCGGTTTGCAGCTTGCCGAGCGCCTTGATCGCATGGAGCAGCGCAACCCCGCCGCCCGGGACGATGCCTTCCTCGACCGCGGCGCGGGTGGCATGGACCGCGTCGTCGACGCGATCCTTGCGTTCCTTGACCTCGATCTCGGTGTTGCCGCCGACGTGGATGATCGCCACGCCGCCGACCAGCTTGGCCAGGCGCTCGGCGAGCTTCTCCTTGTCGTAGTCGGAGGTCGTCTCCTCGATCTGCGCCCGGAGTTGCGCGATGCGCGCCTCGATGTCGGCCTTCTTGCCGACGCCGTCGACGATCGTGGTCTCCTCCTTGGTGATGATCACCCTCTTGGCCTTGCCCAGCATGTCCAGGGTGACGTTCTCGAGCTTCATGCCGAGGTCTTCCCTGATCACCTGGCCGGCGGTCAGGATGGCGATGTCCTCGAGCATCGCCGTGCGGCGATCGCCGAAGCCGGGAGCCTTCACCGCCGCGACCTTGAGGCCGCCGCGCAGCTTGTTGACCACCAGGGTGGCCAGCGCCTCGCCCTCGATGTCCTCGGCCACGATCAGCAGCGGACGGCCCGACTGGACCACCGCCTCGAGCACCGGCAGCATCGCCTGCAGGCCCGAGAGCTTCTTCTCGTGGATCAGGATGTAGGGGTTCTCGAGCTCGGCGTTCATCTTCTCGGCGTTGGTGATGAAGTACGGCGAGAGATAGCCGCGGTCGAACTGCATGCCCTCGACCACCTCGAGCTCGGTCTCGAGGCCCTTGGCCTCCTCGACGGTGATCACGCCCTCGTTGCCGACCTTCTGCATGGCGCGGGCGATCATGTCGCCGATCTCGCGGTCGTCATTGGCCGAGATGGTGCCGACCTGGGCGATCTCCTCGTTGGTCGAAACCTTCCTGGAGCGCTTCCTGATATCGGCGATGGCCGCCTCGACCGCCATGTCGACGCCGCGCTTCAGGTCCATCGGGTTGAGGCCGGCGGCCACCGCCCGCACGCCCTCGCGGACGATCGCCTGGGCCAGCACGGTCGCGGTGGTGGTGCCGTCGCCGGCCAGGTCGCTGGTCCGCGAGGCGACCTCGCGCACCATCTGCGCGCCCATGTTCTCGAACTTGTCGGCCAGCTCGATCTCCTTGGCGACGGTGACGCCGTCCTTGGTGATCCGCGGCGCGCCGTAGGACTTGTCGAGGGCGACGTTGCGGCCCTTCGGCCCCAGCGTCACCTTGACGGCGTCGGCGAGCGTATCGATCCCCCGGAGCATGCGCGCGCGCGCGTCGGAGCCGTGCTTGACGTTCTTGGCAGCCATGTTTCCTGTCCCCTTGCTGTACGGCCTTGCTCTCGATGCTCCCGCGGGTCTCGATGACCCCCGGCATGTCCGGCCCCGGCGCCATTGCCGGGATCAATTCTTCGATCGGCTTGTCCTCGCTCTATCGAGGAGGGTGTCCCGCCTGGCGTGCTCTTCGATTCGAAGCAGGCACTGGCTGCCGCGCCCCGGGCTGCCGCGCCCCGAGCTGCCGCGCCCTGTCAGTCGGCGGCCTCGGGCCGATCCCTGGCTTCCCTCAGCTCGAGGATGCTCGGGCCCAGCTGGTCGAACAGCTCGATGAGGAGGCCGGGCGCGATCTCGCCCGGCTTGGCAGGCTTGTGCGCCGAACGCGCCAGCCGATTTCGCTCCAGCCCGAGATCGACGACGAACTGATCCACATACCAGTTCCACTGGATGCGGCCGGCATCGGTGGCCGTGAATCGGGGCCGCTCGTCCTGGATCGCCCGCTTCGCCCTCTCGACGCGCGCCTCGAGAGGGCCGGCATCGTTCCCGATGTTTCTCAGGCGGCTCAGCAGCTGGTCCTTGCGGGTCCCTGGCAGTGGCCCGCGCTCCCGGAAGCCGACTGCGCGAGGACCATCGCGGTGACGGCCGCCGGCCTCACCTGCGCGAGTCAAGACTGCACGGCGGGAGCGGAGCAGGTCAGATCGCGGTGCGCGGCCAAGATGGTGCGAGCAGGCGGACCGGGACGATGTCGCCGCGCAGATGCTCCGCGAGTGCCTCGCGGCCGCAACGCCTGCGCCCAGACTGGATTGAATGCAGAAGCCAATTGCGGGCTGCCCTCCATTGTCGCCCCTGTAGCTGGGGACGTCCGGAGGAAGATCCAAGGCAAATAAGAGGCGCGGGGTATTTTAGAGCCGCGACCGCGCCGGCGGTCTCGGGAGTGCAGACCTCGAGGCCGGTGGTGATCATCGGCGGCGGGGCAGGCTTCTTGTCGAGGATGTCGTTCAGCACCTGCACGGCCTTGTAGGCCATCTCGTAGGGCCGCTGGCCGACGTTGTAGTGGCTGAGGCCGGCCCTTCAGCAGCGAGATCTGCGGCGCGAAGTTGTCGCCGAAGGAGATCACCAGCTCCTTGCTGTCGACGCGCGCCTTCTGCAGCATCACCGCCTGCTTGTAGGCCGCCGGGGCGTACTGCGCCCAGCCGCCGACGGCGATGAAGGCGTCGAGCTTGGGCTGCGCGGTCAGCACGTCGAAGACCTGCGGGCCGGGCCGCGTCCCTGGCGGAGGCCGCCGGTCCGGTCTAGGAGGGGCGGGCTAGCCCTGTCGCAGCTTCGGCGGGCGCCACTCCAGCGGCAGCAGCGGGCGGGCGCACTGGCAGTCGATGCCGATCAGTGCCGGCCCGCCGTCGGACGCCGCGAGGGCGAGCGCGCGGGCGGCCGCCACCGCATCGGGCAGGCTGGCATGGGCTTCGAGGAGGCTGCCGCCGCGGCGGAGGGCCCAGCCCCGGGGCCCGCGGGCGATGGCGAACGTTGCTCTGGACATCGATCCTTGCTCCCCAACAGGCGAGGTTGAGGCGCAGGAGACCCGACGATTCTGTCGGCAAGCGGATCGCGATGCGGCGTTTTCGTGGCATTCGCCGCGTCAGGCGGCGCTGACCGCCCGGGCGCGCTCCGGATGGGTGTCGACGAAGCGGCGCAGCACCAGCTTCAGCATCCCGGCGTGCTTGTGGTCGCCGCGGGCCTGCGCCTTGGCGATGTCGTCGCGGATGATCTGCTTGATCATCGGCACGCCGCCGGCGCTGTGCACGAGATAGTTGCCGAGCTCCAGGGCGACGATCTCCGGCAGATGCTCGTGCTCGGCGATCGCCTCGATCTCGGCCTCCGTCAGGTCGCAGAGCCCGAGGCAGTCGGTCCAGGTCAGCATGTGGCCACCCTCCTGATGGATGCCGGCGCCCTCGCGCCCGCTCGACGGCACGCTAGTGCCGGCGGCCCGCCTTGCCCTTGATCCAGATCACCCCTCAGGGCTGGCGGACGTAGCGGCCGGGCGCGGGCTCCAGGGGCGGATATCCCGCCTGCGGCGCGCCCATCGCCGGCGGCGCCGCGCGGTGGCCGGAGCGCGCCGCGATCCAGGCCTCCCAGGCCGGCCACCATGAGCCGTCCCGCACCGGCGTCTCGGCCAGCCAGCGATCGGGATCCTGGTAGCGGTCGGTGTCCTGCCGGGTGCTCAGCTGGAAGCTGCGGCCGGCATGGCCGGGCTCGCTGACGATGCCGGCATTGTGGCCGCCGCTGGTCAGCAGGAAGCTGACCTCGGTGTCGGCCAGCAGGTGGATCTTGTAGACCGAGCGCCAGGGCGCGACATGGTCGCTGCGCGTGCCGACCGCGAAGATCGGCGCGCGGATGTCGGTCAGCGCCACCGGCCGCCCGCCGGCCTGGAAGCGGCCCTCGGCGAGATCGTTGTCGAGGAACAGCCGGCGCAGATACTGCGAATGCATGCGGTAGGGCATGCGGGTCAGGTCGGCGTTCCACGCCATCAGGTCGGTCATCGCCGGGCGGCGCCCGAGCAGGTAGTCGCTCAGCATGCGCGACCACACCAGGTCGTTGGAGCGCAGCAGCTGGAAGGCGCCGGCCATCTGGCGGGTGTCGAGATAGCCCTGCGCCCACATCAGGTCCTCGAGGAAGGCGAGCTGGCTCTCGTTGACGAACAGCATCAGCTCGCCGGCCTCGGTGAAGTCGGTCTGCGCCGCCAGCAGCGTCAGGCTGGCGAGCCGGTGGTCGCCGTCGCGCGCCATCGCCGCCGCGGCGATCGCCAGCAAGGTGCCACCCAGGCAGTAGCCGACGGCGTGCACCCGCCGGCGCGGCACGATCGCCCCGACCGCCTGCAGCGCCGCCATGACGCCGAGCTCGCGATAGTCCTCGAGGCCGAGCTCGCGCTCCTCCGGCCCGGGATTGCGCCAGGAGACCATGAACACGGTGTGGCCGCGCTCGACCAGGAAGCGGACCAGCGAGCTCGCCGGCGACAGGTCGAGGATGTAGTACTTCATGATCCACGCCGGCACGATCAGCACCGGCTCGGCCGCCACCGTCGCGGTGGCGGGCGCGTACTGGATCAGCTCGATCAACCGGTTGCGGAAGACGACCTGCCCGGGGGTGACGGCCACCGTCTCGCCCACCGCGAAGGCTTCGGATCCCACCGGCGGGCGCCCGGCCGCCGCGCGCTCCCAGTCGGCCAGCAGGTTGAGCCCGCCGCGCAGCAGGTTGGCGCCGCCCTCGGCGAGCGTCGCCTGCTGCAGCACCGGGTTGGTCGCCGGGAAGTTGGCCGGGGCCGCCATGTCGAGCAGCTGGCGCGCCGCGAACTCGACGATCCGCTCGTTGCGCGCCGCCACGCCGGGCACGCCCCTGGTGGCGTTGTGCCACCATTGCTGAGTTAACAGGAAGGACTGCCAGATCAGGTCGAAGGGCGGCTGACGCCAGGCCGGATCGGCGAAGCGGTGATCCTGCGGCAGCGGCTCGATGCAGGGCGGCAGGCCGGGCTCGGCCAGGCTGCGCGCCGCGTGCAAGGCCAGCCGCACGCCCTTGCGCGCCGCCTTGGTGGCGAGCTCGGACTGCTTGCCAGGCGCGCCGGCGAGGTGGAGCGCCCAGTCGGCCCAGGCGAGCGCCAGCGCCGCCGGCGAGACGCCGGCGGTCGCGCGCCCGATCGCCGCATGGAACATGCGGTCGAGCGCCTCGGCGCCGGTCGGCTCGGGCGCGCTGTCGGCGAGCGCGCCGGCCAGCCGCAGCATGTCGCCGGCGAGCTGGCCCGGCGAAAGCGGCGGCGGCTCGGGCGGGCGCGGCTGCTCGCGCCGCCGCGGGGTGCGCAGGGCGGCGACCTTGCGGGACATGAGCGCAGCATGCCGCCGCGGCCACGGCCCCGCCTTGATCTGGGTCATGCCCCCGCCGCAGAACGGCGCTACAAGGACTCGGGAATACGGATGCCGCCATGCGATTGCTCTCGCCGAGCCGCCCCGCCGGTCGCCGCGCACCCGCGGAGGCCGAATTCTGGAACCGGCCGCTCGCCGCGCTGCAGGACGAGTTCGGCCACGATCCCGGCGGGCTGGCTGCGGCCGAGGTCGAGCGGCGGCGGGCGCGCTTCGGCGCCAACGAGGCCGCCGACCGCGTCCGGCCGGCGCTCTGGCTGCAGTTCCTGTCGCGCTTCCAGAGCCCGCTGATCCTGATCCTGCTGATCGCCAGCCTGGCCTCGGCGGCGGCCGGCGATCTGCGCAGCTTCGCCATCGTCGCGGTGATCGTGCTGCTCAGCGTGGTGCTCGACTTCGTCCAGGAGGTGCGGGCGGAGAACGCGGTCGAGGCGCTGCGCCGCTCGGTGGCGGTGCGCGTCGCGGTGCGACGCGGCGGCCAGACCCTGGCGCTGCCGGCGGCCGAGCTGGTGCCGGGCGACCTCGTCGAGCTGGCGGCCGGCGACCTGGTGCCGGCCGACGGGCGGGTCATCGAGGGCCGCGACTTCTTCGTCAACCAGGCGCTGCTCTCGGGCGAGCCCTATCCGGTGGAGAAGCGGCCGCTCGATCTCGAGGCACCAGCCGAGAGCGCGGCCGCCGCCGGCAACGCCGCCTTCATGGGCACCTCGGTGATCTCCGGCATGGCGCTGCTGCTGGTCTGCCGCACCGGCCGCGACACCGCGCTGGGACAACTCGCCGGCGCGCTGCGGGCCAAGCCGCCGCCCGCCGCCTTCGAGCTCGGGCTGCGCCGCTATGGCGGGCTGATCCTGCGCCTGACGCTGTTCCTCGTGCTCCTCGTGCTGCTCGTCAACCTGCTGTTCCACCGGCCCTGGCTCGAGGCGTTGATGTTCTCGGTGGCGCTCGCCGTCGGGCTGACGCCGGAGCTGCTGCCGATGGTGGTGACGGTGACGCTGGCCCGCGGCGCGATCCGCATGGCGTCCCGCCGGGTGATCGTCAAGCGGCTGTCGGCCATGCACAATCTCGGCGCCATGGACGTGCTGGCGACGGACAAGACCGGGACGCTGACCCAGGCCCGCATCGACCTCGCCCGCAGCCTCGATCCCGACGGCAACGAGAGCGCGGCGGTGTTCGAGGCGGCCTATCTCAACAGCCATTTCGAGAGCGGCTTCAAGAGCCCGCTCGACGCCGCCATCCTGGCCCACCGCACGCTCGACGTTGCCGCCTGGCGCAAGCTCGACGAGGTGCCGTTCGATTTCGAGCGGCGCCGCGTCTCGGTGCTGGTGGCGCGCGGCGAGGAGCATCTGCTGGCGGTCAAGGGGGCGCCCGAGGACGTGCTCGCGGTGTCGACCTTCCGCAGCGTCGCCGACGGCGGCGCCGCGCCGCTCGACGCCGCGGGACGCCGGGCGCTGATGGCGATGGTCGACCGGCTGGGTGCGGATGGCTTCCGCCTGCTCGGCGTGGCGACGCGCGCGCTGACGGCCGAGCACCTCGCCGGCGGCGCGCGCGAGGAGGCGGCGCTGGTCTTCGCCGGCTTTCTCGCCTTCATGGACCCGGCCAAGCCCGATGCTGCCACGGCGGTGACCCGGCTCGCCGCCGATGGCGTCGCCGTCCGCATCCTCACCGGCGACACCGAGCCGGTCACCCGCCATCTCTGCGGCGAGCTCGGCATCGACGTCGAGGGCGTCGTCACCGGGCCCGAGCTGGTCGGGATGAGCGACGAGGCGCTGCTCGGCCGGCTGCGCAGCGCCAACCTGTTCTGCCGTGTCACGCCGCAGCAGAAGCATCGCATCATCCTGGCGCTGAAGCGCGCCGGCGGGGTGGTGGGCTTCCTCGGCGACGGCATCAACGACGCGCCGGCCCTGCACGCCGCCGATGTCGGCATCTCCGTCGAAGGCGCCGCCGACGTCGCCAAGGAGGCGGCCGACCTGATCCTGCTGGAGCACGATCTCTCGGTGCTGCACGGTGCCGTGATGGAGGGCCGCCGCGCCGTGGTCAACGTCGCCAAGTACATCCTGATGGGCGGCAGCTCGAACTTCGGCAACATGTTCAGCATGGCCGGCGCGGCGCTGCTGCTGCCCTTCCTGCCGATGCTGCCGATCCAGGTGCTGCTCAACAACCTGCTCTACGACACCTCGGAGCTGGCGCTGCCCTTCGACCGCGTCGACGAGGAGGCGATGGCCCGGCCGGTGCGCTGGGACATGCGGCTGATCGAGCGATTCATGCTGGTGTTCGGGCCGCTGAGCTCGGTCTTCGACTTCCTCACCTTCGGGGCGCTGCTCTGGCTGCTCAGGGCCGGCGAGGCCGAGTTCCAGACCGGCTGGTTCGTCGAGTCCCTGGCGTCCCAGATCCTGGTGATCTTCGTCATCCGCACCCGGCGCTCGCTCTTCGCCAGCCGGCCGCATCCGCTGCTGACCTGGCTGTCGCTCGGGCTGGTGGCGGTGGCAGCGGCGCTACCCTTCGCGGTCGGCCGCTGGTTCGGCTTCGTGCCGCTGCCGCCGGTGTACTATCTCTTCCTTGCCGCCGCGATCCTCGCCTATCTGGCGCTGGTCGAGGGCGCCAAGCGATATTTTCTTCCGGCGCCTGGCGGGCGGTCCTGAGCGGCGGGGCTATTCGGTGCCGTAGCCGATGATGCCCTTCAGCTCGAGGAAGTCGTGGATCGCCCAGTCGGCGTATTCCCGGCCATTGCCCGACTGCTTGTAGCCGCCGAAGGGCGCAAAGGTGTCCCAGTCGGGATAGTTGATGTTAGCCACGGCCGGCGCGCAGCCGGCGGGTGACCCGCCGAGGCGTACGGCAGGTCCTGCGACTGGACATGGGCGGCGAGCCCGTAGGGCGTGTCGTTGGCGATGGCGATCGCCTGCTCCTCGTCGTCGGCGGACAGCACCGACAACACGGGCCCGAAGATCCCCTCGCGCGCGACGAGGATCTTGGCCGGGCCGACATGTCCGAACACGGTCGGGCGCGCGTAGTAGCCGCGGTTGAGGCCGGCCGGCCGGTCCGCCGGTGACCAGGGTGGCGCCCTCGTCGATGCCGGACTGGATCAGCCGCTGGATCTTGTCGAACTGCGCTTGGCTGACCACCGAGGCCGAGCATCGTGTCCTTGGCCTTGGGATCGCCGACCTTGTGCGCCTCGGTCGCCCGCCTGGCGATGGCCAGCACTCGCCGGTGCGCTGGGACATGCGGCTGATCGAGCGCTTCATGCTGGTGTTCGGGCCGCTCAGCTCGGTCTTCGACTTCCTCACCTTCGGCGCGCTGCTCTGGCTGCTGCGGGCCGGCGAGGCGGAGTTCCAGACCGGCTGGTTCGTCGAGTCGCTGGCTTCCCAGATCCTGGTGATCTTCGTCATCCGCACCCGGCGCTCGCTCTTCGCCAGCCGGCCGCATCCGCTGCTGACCTGGCTGTCGCTCGGGCTGGTGGCGGCGGCCGCGGCGCTGCCCTTCACGCCGGTCGCCGGCTGGTTCGGCTTCGTGCCGCTGCCGCCGGTGTACTTCTCTTCCTTGCCGCCGCGATCCTCGCCTATCTGGCGCTGGTCGAGGGCGCCAAGCGATATTTCTTCCGGCGCCTGGCGGGGCGGTCCTGAGCGGCGGCGCTATTCGGTGCCGTAGCCGATGATGCCCTTCAGCTCGAGGAAGTCGTGGATCGCCCAGTCGGCGTATTCCCGGCCATTGCCCGACTGCTTGTAGCCGCCGAAGGGCGCAAAGGTGTCCCAGTCGGGATAGTTGATGTTGACCTGGCCGGCGCGCAGCCGGCGGGCGACCCGCCGGGCATGCGGCAGGTCCTGCGACTGGACATAGGCGGCGAGCCCGTAGGGCGTGTCGTTGGCGTCCGCGATCGAGACCGCCCGGGCGATCTCCTCGGCGCGGGCGTTGTAGAGCGCCAGGATGCGGCGCAGCAGCGCCAGCCGCTCCTCCTTGCTCGTCTCGCTGAAGGCGGGGAAGGCGGCGCGGGCCGCGGCGACGGCGCGGTCGACATCGGCCGCTCCGCCGACCGCGATCTCGATGTACGGCTCCTCGGTCGCGGGATTGATCACCGGCAGGGTCTTGGGCGCCGCGGGGCGGACCCAGGCGCCGTCGATGTAGAACTGCTGTGCGTGGGACATCGTCTCCATCCTGCTGAGTGTCGCCTCGGCGAAGCCGTGCCGCCCGGGTCATATCACAGGCGCATGAGAGTCGCTATTCCCGGTTGGAAATATCGATGCCGGCCCTTTGGTCAGGCCAGAGCGTGCGATGACGGCACGATCGCGGCGAGGAGATCGTCCGGCGCCGCCAGGCTCGCCGCCTGCAGGGCGGCACCTGTGATCGCCTCGCCGCTGCTGCGCGGCGTCGGACCGGGTGAACGGACGATCCGGGTGCCGGCCGAGCCTGCCGCTCCGCATCCATCAAATGCATGTGAGAGACGCTGTAGCTGCTTGGAAACAGCGATCGACGACGTATCTCCTCGCACAGGCGCGGCGTGGCGCGGCATTCCCGAGAGGCGGCATGATCACGAGACGGTTCTTCCTGCTGGCCGGCGGCGCGGCTCTGGCCGTTCCGGCGGCATTGGCCTGGCGAGGCGGCAGGACCCGGGCCGCCGAGACCTTCGCGGTGACGCACACCGACGCGCAATGGCGCTCGCTGCTGACGCCGGAGCAGTACGCGGTGCTGCGCCAGGCCGGAACCGAGGCGCCCTTCACCAGCCCCCTGCTGCACGAGGAGCGGGCAGGCGCCTTCGCCTGCGCCGGCTGCAGCCTCGATCTCTTCTCCTCGAAGGCCAAGTTCGACAGCGGCACCGGCTGGCCGAGCTTCTGGGCGCCGCTGCCGAACGCCGTCGGCACCACCCGGGACAGCTCCTTCTTCATGGTGCGGACCGCGGTCCATTGCGGCCAGTGCGGCGGCCATCTCGGCCATGTCTTCGACGACGGTCCGGCGCCCACCGGGCTGCGCTACTGCATGAACGGCGTCGCGCTGGCCTTCCGGCCGGCCGCCGCCTGACCGGCCGCACCTTCGAGATCCGGTTGCCGGACCCCGGGGTCAGGCCTACGCCTTCACCTTCGGCTGACGCGGAGCAGGTCATGAGCAGATCGATCACCCCGAACGCCGGGCATGGCGCCCGTCGCATCCGTCGCCGCTCGGCGCTGCTCGGCGCCGCGCTGCTGCTGGCCGGCCTGGCCGGGGCCGGCCTCGCCGGCGCCGGCCGCGCCGACGAGGCACGCACGATTCCGCCGCCCGCGCTCGACGAGCCGCTGGCGAACGCCCCGGCCAGCGAGGTCGCGGTCCTCGCGGGCGGCTGCTTCTGGGGCGTGCAGGGCGTCTTCCAGCACGTCAAGGGCGTGCTCGGCGCGGTGTCGGGCTATGCCGGCGGCGAGGCTGCGACGGCCGAGTACGAGACGGTCGGCAGCGGCAGCACCGGTCATGCCGAATCCGTGCGGATCACCTACGATCCGCGCCAGATCACCTATGGGCGGCTGCTGCAGGTCTATTTCTCGGTCGCCCACGATCCGACCGAGCTCAACCGCCAGGGGCCCGATGTCGGCACCCAGTACCGCTCGGCGATCTTCCCGATGAACGCCGAGCAGCAGCGGATCGCCGCCGCCTACAAGGCGCAGCTCGACGCGGCCCACGCCTTCGCCGCGCCGGTCGCCACCACCATCGAGCCCGACCGCGCCTTCTATCCCGCCGAGGACTATCACCAGGACTTCCTCGCCCGGCATCCGAGCCACCCCTATATCGTCTACAACGACCTGCCGAAGGTGGAGGCGTTGGAGCGGCTGTTCCCCGGCCTCTATCGCGCGGAACCGGTGCTGGTCGCCGCCACGCCCGGCGGCTGAGGGCGGCCGGGCCCTAGCTCGTCTCGAACCGCGACAGCCAGCCGGCCACGCCGCCGACCACCGTCGTCGTGCCGATCACCACGAAGCTCTCGCCCGGCGAAAGCGTGCTCGTCCCGAGGCAGCCCAGCACCGAGATCAGCAGCCCGGCCGCGCCGCAGAGCATGGCCGCCTCGGCGCGATCCAGCAGGCCGGCCCGGTGCGCGTCCTTGCAGGACGCCCGGCTGTCCAGCCGATACGAGACGAACGCCGTGACGAAGCCCGGCATCAGCGGCCAGATGAGCTCGTGGTCGTAGACGAAGCGCCAGTACGCCGCGGTCGCGAGGTCGACGGAGCCCGGCGCCGAGATATAGGACAGCGAGAGCATCGCGACGAGATAGCCCAGCAGGAACATGAGGCCATAGAGAAGCCAATAGCGCTGGGCGCCATATGGCAGGCTCGACCTGAGCAAGGCGCGGGTGATCAGCGACAGCGCGATCGGCACGGAATAGACGAAAAGCGAGACGACGAACCAGAACTTGAACTTGTCGATGTCGAGATTGTGGAGCCGCGGATCGGGGCCGATTGCCGCGATGTAGAAGGCAGTCGACAGCTCGCGTCCGAGAAAGATCGCGATCAGCAGGAGCGGCGGGAAGAGAACTATGTAGCGGGCCAGGCTTTGGAGGCCGGGTCCGACGTCCGAGCGGCTGATGTCGCTGATCCTCTGCCATATCTCCGAGACGCTCGCGCTGGTGGTGACGGCGAGGCAGGCGATGGCGCGATAGTGCCTGTCCTTCAGCGCGCTCAGCTTGCCGAGCAGCTCGAAGGCGTCGCGGTAGTCCCTGGGGCCTGCCAGCCAGGCGGCGACCTCGATCGCCGCGCTCCGATATGCCGCGTCCAGCTCGCTCCATTGGATCGACTGCTTGGCAAAGAATCTCTGGTATCTGGCATCCCTGAGATGCTCCAGCAGCACATAGCGCAGGTAGCAGATATGGGCCCAGCGATACTCCAGATCACGCCGGTCGGCCGCGAAATAGGCGCTGTCGCATGCCAGTATCTGGGAATCCTCGGCCACCTCCGCGGCCCGCGCGTCATCCAGCCGTCCGAACTTGGCGACCTTCAACGCCTCGAACACCGAGATGGCGCGCTCGGGAATCCGCAGCAGGTCCAGCACGCCTTCAAGGACTATGGCAAAAGGATTGTATTTCACGTCCCAGGTGAAGATGAAGGTGACCAAGACGGCCACGATCCACGAGATGATCTCGCCCTGCGCATCGTCGTGCTGCCCGTCCAGCAGGGGTGCCAGCGGCTTGAAGAACGGGACGCTTGAGATGATCGGGCCGAAGGACCGCCTGAGCGGTCCCCAATAGTAGGTGACCAGCAGATAGAAGATGAGCAGCAGGCTGCCGTAGGCCAGCATGCCGGTGGAGAACCCGAGGCGGCTCGTGAGCACCGAGGGGACCGCGGGGGCACCGGCGAACTGGATCTGCCGTCGCGAGAATGTCCTGGCCGCGAGGAAGCTCAGGAACAGAATGGCCAGAAACAAGGCTGCCGAATAGACCGTCTGGGCCATCGTACGCCCCATCATGTTTTATTGCGATCTGTCACTGACAGACTGCTGACAGGCTGCAGCTGGGCCGTAACGCAAGACGTCTCCATTATGGCGAAAGTCGATCAACAGTCAAGAAAATGAATGGTCTAAACCATAGGAGGAAAGTCTTTGTGGAACTGAGCGTGTCAGTTTCTCGTCGGTTCAGCGTGCAGTTGCGAAATCTGTGATGGATTGATCTGGTGCCAAAGGTGCGATGGCTTTGAGCCAATTTTGACAATGTAGCCTCGCGTCAATCTTTGCGGGCGCCCTGCCGGCCTGATGGGGTCGCCAGGGTGGTGCGGGTGCCGGTGGCGATCCATTGCGTCGACCGGGCCCGCGAGCCTCCGGCCGGGTCGGAGGGGCTGGAAGCGGCTCAGCGCGCCTCCGTGCGTCGCCCCGCGAAGAAGGCCTGCAGGTTGCGGTCGGCGGCGGCGATGTGACGGCAGAGCAGGGCGGCGGCTTGCTCCGCCGCGCCGGCGCGGCAGGCCTCGAGCAGGCCCCGATGCTCCTGCTGCGAGAGGTGCTCGCGGCCCAGCGCCGCCAGCTGAAAGCGCAGGTAGCGGTCGGCCGCGGCGAGCTGCTGGTCGACCAGCGCCAGCAGGCGCGGCCGGCCGGCCCGGGCGTAGAGGGTCATGTGGAAGCGGCGGTTGAGCTCGCCCAGGCGCGAGGCGTCGGGCGTGCCATCCATCTCCTCGATCACGGCGGCGGCCCGCGCCAGGTCGTCGGTCTCGAGCGCCGGCAGCGACAGACGCAGCGCCGCCGGCTCCAGGGCGAGCCGGATCGCGTAGTTGTCGGCGGCGTCCTCGGCGCTGATCCCGGTGACAACGGCGCCGCGGTGCGGGGCGAAATCGACCAGCGCCTGCGCCTCGAGCTGGCGCAGCGCCTCGCGCACCGGCATGCGGCTGACCGCGAAGGCGGTGGCCAGCTCCTCCTGGCGGAGCGCCGTGCCGGGCGGCAGCGCGCCGCTCAGGATCGCCTGCCGCAGCACGCTCTCGACATATTCGGTGGCCGTGCGGAAGCGGGGCGGGGCGGCGTTCGCGAGGGCCGCCAACCCGGGATGTCCAGCCATCGGCGATGCCACTTGTCGATTGGATCCAATCGACTTATAGCTCTCAGCCCGCCGATCCGCAACCGGGGGCCGCCATGACCAATGCTTCCACCGACGCTGCCGCCGCGGCCCGCGGCTCCCGGGCCGTCGGGATCTGGCCGGCCGTGCTGATGGGGCTGGTGGCGGCCGCGGTCGGCTATGGCAGCTCGTTCGCTGTCGTCCTGCAGGGGCTGGCCGGGGTCGGCGCCAGCCCGGCCGAGGCGGCCTCCGGGCTGCTCATCCTCGGCACCGTGCAGGGGCTGCTGGCGATCCTCGCCGCGCTGCGCTGGCGGATGCCGATCTCGATCGCCTGGTCGACGCCGGGGGCGGCGCTGCTGGCGGCCGCCGGCGGCGGCACCGGCTCCTTCGCCGAGGCGGTCGGCGCCTTCCTGGTCAGCGGCGCGCTGATCGTCGTGGCCGGGCTGTGGCGGCCGCTCGGGCGCGCCGTGCTGGCGATCCCCGCGGCGCTGGCCAGCGCCATGCTGGCCGGCGTGCTGCTCAGCTTCTGCGTCGCGCCCTTCAAGGCGGTCGGGCAGATCCCGCTGCTGGCCCTGCCCGTCATCGTCGCCTGGGTGCTGGTCGGCCGATTCGCCCGGCTCTACGCCGCCCCTGCCGCAGTGCTGGTCGCCGCCCTGCTGGTCGCCTTCGGGGTCGGTGGCGGCGGCGGCGCGCCGCTGCCGGCGCACGGCCTGCTGCCGCACCTCGTCTGGGTGACCCCGGCCTTCTCCTGGCCGGCGCTGGTCGGCATCGCGCTGCCGCTGTTCCTGGTCACCATGGCCTCGCAGAACATCCCCGGCTTCACCGTGCTGCGCGCCAACGGCTACCAGCCGCCCGCCGGGCCGCTGCTGGTCGGCACCGGGATCGGCAGCCTCGTCTCGGCGCCGTTCGGCGGCCATGCCGTGAACCTCGCGGCGATCACCGCGGCGCTCTGCGCCGGTCCCGACGCTCATCCCGATCCCGGCCGGCGCTGGATCGCCGCGGCGGTGGCCGGCGCCTGCTACGTCGCGCTCGGCGCCGTGACGCCGCTCGCCGCCGCGCTGGTCAGCGCCTCGCCGCCGCTGCTGATCCAGGCGGTCGCCGGGCTGGCGCTGATCGGCGCCTTCGCCGCCTCCGCCTCCGCCTTCCTCGCGGCCAAGGGTGAGCGCGACGCCGCGCTGGTCACCTTCGTCTGCACCGCGTCCGGCCTGTCGCTGCTGGGGATCGGCTCGGCCTTCTGGGGTCTCGTCGCCGGCGGCGCGGTGCTCCTGCTGCACCGCGTCGGCGCGCGACCGGCGGGCTAGCGGCCCGCGGCCGGGCGGCGAGCGCGCCGGCCGACCGTCCTGGCCGGCGGGCCGGCGCGGCCCGGCGCCTCCTCCTCCGGCAGCTCCTGGACCTCGAAGCAGCGGGCGCGCAGGTCCCAGCAGCCGACCTTCTCCGCCCGCGCGAAGCGCCGCTTGGCGGCCTCCAGCGCGCGGTCGCGGCTGCGCGCCTGGCTGATCTCGATGGTGCGCTGCCAGACGCGCGCCGCGGTCCCGTAGCTGTTCACCAGCTCGTTGTAGAAGCGCACGCGATAGGTGGTCATTCCCGCCTCCTGCAGGCTCGGCGCCTTCCACCCACGCCAGGCGACCCGGTTCGGTCGTGAGCCATCACCATGCCGGCGCGTGGCCGTGCCGACCATGATCCAGCGCAAACCGCCGGGCGCGGCAAAGGTTGCCCGCCTGACCTGGATCAAGGCATGCGGCCGCCACCGCTGGTGCAATTGCCGCATCTCGTCACCGGAGGATCAGCAGATGAGCGGCACCGGCCTCGCCAGCTTCGACACCACGCTGCAGGAAACCAATCTCTGGCTGAAGGGCATCGAGGCGCGGCTGCGCGACCATGACCGCCACCTCGCCTATGTCGCGCTGCGCGCCACGCTGCACGCGCTGCGCGACCGCATCGGCGCGGAGAACGCGGTGCATCTCGGCGCGCAGCTGCCGATGCTGCTGCGCGGCCTCTACTACGAGGGCTGGCGGATGGCGGCGCCGGCGAGCCGCGAGCGGCACAAGGCGGAGTTCCTCGCCCATGTCGCGCGCGAGCTGCCCGAGGCGGTCGATCCGGAAAGGGCGGCGCGCGCCGTGTTCTTCGTGATGTGGCAGAAGATCGACGCCGGCGAGGTCGGCAAGCTGCTGCGCATCCTGCCGGCCGAGCTGCGCGACCTGTGGGCCGAGGGCGACGCCGCGGCCTGAGCGTTCTCCTAAGAGTCCACGACCCAGGCTGCCGGTTTCGCCGCCCCGCGCGGCGGCACCGGCAGCCGCCAGCGCATCATCGGGGTCGCCGCGAAGCCGGCGTCGGCGAGCGCCGATTGCAGCCCGCGCGGCCGGTCGTCGGTGGCCGCGGCCGTCACCGGCAGGTGGACGATCACCGCCCGGCAGTCGCTCGCCTCGGCCTGGCTGCGCATGGCGCGGAGCAGCGTGCCGGCCACCGGGCGGGGATCGATCAGGTTCGGCACCACCAGCTCGGCGTTCAGCACCTGCTCGCCCTGCTGCAGGTCGAGGCAGCTGTGGAAGGTGCAGAGCCCGTAGATGTAGCGGCTCTCGTCCTCGGCCAGCAGGATGCCGCTGCCGCCGCCTGCGCCGATCTCGGCCAGGCCGCGGACCAGCCCGCGCCAGCGCTCGATGGTCAGTGCCGGCGCGGCGATCCGGGCCAGGGGAAAGGCCGCGTCCGCCCGCTCGGGGCATATTCTCAGGGCGGCGTAGCGGCGCACCGGGGCGTCCATGGGCACTCTGGGGACGGGACGGAAACCGGGGCCATGCTCGCCCAGGCGCGCCGCGGCGAAAATGATCCAGGTCAAGATCGTTGCAATGGCCGGCGTCGGCGCGCATCTTTACGGTGGATTGTCGGATTGCTCCCCAAAGGTATCGAACGCCGTGTCGACCCGTCAGCTCGCGCACCGCCAGCAGGAGCCGGCGCCGACCACCGTGGTCGGCTCGCCCTGCAATCATTGCGAGGTGCGCGAGATCAGCGTCTGCGGCGTGCTCACCGCGGCCGAGATCGAGCGGCTGCGGGCGATCCTCAATACCCAGCACTACGAGGCCGGCCAGATCGTCATCCGCGAGGGCGACTCGGCCGACAGCCTGTTCAACGTCGTCTCGGGCACGGTGCGGCTCTACAAGCTGCTGCCCGACGGCCGGCGCCAGATCACCGGCTTCCTGCTGCCCGGCGACTTCCTCGGCATCGCCCTCAACGACGTCTACGCCTACACCGCCGAGGCGGTCGACACCGTGCATCTCTGCCGCTTCCCGCGGCGCCGGCTCGAGGCGCTGCTGTCGGAGATGCCGAGCCTGGAGCACAGCCTGCTCGGCCGGGCGGCCGGCGAGATCGTGCTCGCCCAGGACCAGATGCTGCTGCTCGGCCGCAAGACGGCGCGCGAGCGGGTCGCCTCCTTCCTGCTGATGATGGCCGAGCGGGAGGGCCGCGCCGGCCGCCGGACCGACCGCATCGAGCTGGCGATGACCCGCTCCGACATCGCCGACTTCCTCGGCCTCACCACCGAGACGGTGAGCCGCACGCTCAGCCAGCTGAAGCAGGACGGGATGATCGGCATCGTCGGCCGCGGCCGGGTCGACCTGCTGCGGCCCGAATCGCTGGTCGAGCTGCGCGACGCCGGCTGAGCCGGCTCACCCGGACGCTGCCGCCTCCGCCAGAAGCCAGTCCCGCAGCGCCGCGATCTCCGGCCGCGCCGCCGCGTCCGGCAGCGTGACGACGTAGTACGCGAAGGGCGTCGGCAGCGCGAGCGCGAAGGGGCAGACCAGCCGCCCGGCCGCGAGGTCGCCGACGACGTGCGAGGTGCTGCCGAGCGCCACCCCGTGGCCCTCGATGGCCGCCTGCAGCGCCATGCTGTGCTGGTTGAAGCGGGGACCGCGGTCGGCTTCCACGCCGGCGACGCCCGCGGTCGCCAGCCAGGCCCGCCAGTCCGGCCAGCCGCCCGAGGCGGTGGTCCAGTCCGAATGCAGCAGCGTGTGATGGGCGAGGTCGGCGGGCTGGCGCAGCCCCTGCGGCCCCTCGAGCAGGCGCGGGCTGCAGACCGGGCAGACCTCGTCGCCGAGCAGCCTGGTCGCCGCCAGCCCGGGCAGCTGGCCGGCGCTGTAGCGGATCGCCACATCGGCGTCGCCGCGGGCGAGGTCGGCGATCTCCGTCGTCGCCTCGATCAGCAGGTCGATCTCGGGATGGCGGCGGCGAAAGCGGTCGAGCCGCGGCACCAGCCAGGTCGAGGCGAAGGAGGGCACGACGCTGACCGTCAGCCGGTTGCGCCGGTGCTCGCGGATCCGCCGCACGCCCTGGCGCAGCCCGTCGAAGGCGCGGCGCAGCTCGCTCAGCCCGGCGGCCCCGGCCGGGGTCGGCACCCAGCGGCCTTCGACGCGGCGCAGCAGCGCGGCGCCGAGATCCTGCTCCAGCAGCTTCACCTGCTGGCTGACCGCGGCGGTGGTGACGTGCAGCTCGTCCGCCGCCAGCTTGAAGCTGCCATGGCGGGCCGCGGCCTCGAAGGCGCGGAGCGCATTGAGCGAGGGCAGTCGGCTCTCCATGAACTAAAGATATTCTTTAGAGAGGGCCCAGGCAATCTGGTTTGGCCATCGCCAGATATCATCGCATCTATCGCATGCATGGTGCGATGGAGGCAGCGATGACCAGCCTGACAGCTAAAGGATTGCTTTCGCCGGTGCGGCACCCGGGCTGGCTCCGGGCCGTGGCCGACGGGGTCCGCGGGGCGCTGGCTGCCGCGCGGGAGCGGCGGATCCGGCGGCGGGCGGCGCGCGAGCTCGCCCGCTTCGACGATCGGCTGCTCGCCGATATCGGCATCGGTCGGGGCGAGATCGGGGCGGTCGTCGCGCGGCTGCGCCAGGGTCCCCGGCGCCCCGGCTGATGCGGGTCAGCGCAGCCGGGCCACGCCGACGGCGGCCTCGTCGAGGCCGTGCTCGCGGATCGCCTGCGGCAGCGCCCCGCCGGTCGCCAGCGCGGCGGCCGCCTCGCCGAGGATCGGCGCCAGCATGATGCCGTAGCCGCCCTGGCCGGCCAGCCAGACGAAGCCCTCGGCGACCGGGTCGGGCCCGACCACCGGGGTATCGTCGGCGACGAAGCTGCGCAGCCCGGCCCAGCGCCGCTCGATGCGCGCGACCGGCAGGGTGGTGGCGCGCTGCAGCCAGTCCGCCGCCACCGCCACGTCGAGCTCCTCGGGCTGCGCGTCGCCGGGCGGGCAGGGGGTGGCGTCGCCCGGCGAGGCGAGCAGCCGGCCGGTTTCCGGCTTGAGATAGGCGTCGTTGTCGATCTGGTCGACCGACGGCCAGCCGGCGGTGTCGAGCCCGGGCGGGCAGGGCACCACGATCATGGTGCGCCGCTTCGGCACCAGGCCGATGCCGGGCAGCCCGGCGAGCGCCGCCACCCGGTCGGCCCAGGCGCCGGCCGCATTGACCAGCACCGGCGCGCGGTGCTGCCCCGACGCAGTCGCGACCTGCCAGCGCCCGGCCCGCCGCTCCAGGCCGCGGACCGGCGAATCGCACACGATGGCGCCGCCCAGCGCGCGCAGCCGGCCGAGCAGGCCGTGATGCAGCGCGGCGACGTCGATGTCGGCGATCGCTTCCTCGAAGCAGGCGAAGGCGATCGGCTCGCGGCGCAGCACCGGGACGCGGCGCACCGCCTCCTCGGGCGCGATCTCGACGATCGAGCCGTCGGCGGCGCCCAGCGCCACCGTCGCGTCGAAGCGGGCCGCCGCCTCGGGCCCGGCGATGCCGAGCCCGCCGCGCCAGGCGAGCAGCGGCCGGCCGATCCAGGGCGGCGGCGATTCGAAGAAGGGACGGCCGGCGGCGATCAGCGCCCGCACCGCCGCGTTGCCGTAGTTGGGCGTGTAGAGCGCGGCGGAGCGGCCGGTGCTGTGGTAGCCGGGCTGCGCCTCTGCCTCGAGCAGCAGCACCCGGCCGTGCGCGGCGAGCGCGACCGCCGCCGCGGCGCCGGCCGCGCCGGCGCCGATCACGATGAAGTCCGTATCCATGCGGGCGATCAGTAGCCGATAACCGGCTCCCTCGTCAGTCCGGGAAGTGCTCGACATGGGTCTCGGCGGTGCGGCCGAAATAGACGACCCGCCGGCCGGGGAAGGAGACGAGGTAGCCGGCGCAGCCGGCGCCCTTCACCTTGGCGCAGAAGCCCTGGTAGCTGTAGCCGGGTCGGTTGGCCTGCGCCTCGCGCACCGCCGCGGCGATCGCCGGCTGGTCGAAGGCGGCGGCGACGGCGCCGCCGGCCCCGGGATCGTCCAGGACCACGCTGTCGCCCTGCGGCGCGTAGTAGGTGGTCGTGTTGCGGCGGAAGTCGACGGCATAGCCCTCGAAGCCGGCGGCGGCCAGCCTGGCGACCGCCTCGGGGAAGGCCAGGCCTCCCCGCCGGCCGGCCTCGTGGCAGTCGCGGGCAATGCGGCTCTGCTGCGCGTCCATGGCGCTCTCTCCTCGATGTCGTGGTGAATGAGCTATTCGGTGGGAATCGCGCTCAGCCGGTGCCCCTCGACGATGCGGCGCATCAGCCGGCCGAGCGCAGCGCGCTGCCGGTCGTCGAGCACGCCGAAGAACGCGGCGTCGTTGCCATCGGCGATCGCCGCCAGCTCGGGCACCAGCCGGCGGCCGGCCGCCGTCAGCGCCAGGGTCTGCGCCCGGCGGTCGTCCGGGTTGGCGGCGCGCTCGACCAGCCGCTTGGCGATCAGGCGGTCGGCCAGCCGGGTGATCGCCCCCTTGGTCATCCCCATGCGCTCGGCCAGACGGCTCGGCGGGACCGCGTCGACGTCGTAGAGCTTGCGCAGGACCACCCACTCGGCGCCGGTGATGTCCCTGGCCGCCAGCTTGCGCGCGAAGCCGTGCGACACGGCGTTCGAGACGATCCGCAGCCAGTAGCCGAGATGGTCCTCGAGATCGGAGACGGCGCGGGCGGGCATCGGTGACGGCCTTTCGTTGACAAGGAAACTAGATGGATGTGGTTGCCTTGTCAACGACCTTCCGGCGCTGCAAGATCGACACCTGCATCGGGATCCTCGGCGGCGGACGATCCGGCGGCAGCTGCCCGGCTCTTCCCTGCTGCCATGGCCGGCCTCGAGCCGGCCATCCAGGGCAGCGGCAAGCTGGATCCCCGGCTCAAGGCCGGGGATGACGACAGGGGGAGTGCTCGGCGAGCGGTGACCGGCTCTGAGGAGCTGGTGCCCTACACCGGCCGGATCCGCCGCCGGGTCAGGACCTGGAAGCGCGCTGCGAGCAGCAGGCCGGCGCAGACCAGGCCGACGAAGAGAGCGGCGAACAGGCCGGTGGCGCCGGTGCCGGTGGCGGTGACGAGATACCAGGCGAGCGGCACGGTGACGATCCAGAAGGAGCAGGCGTGCAGCGCCAGGGGCACGGCGACGTCGGCGGCGCCGCGGGTGTTGCCCATCATCACGCCCTGGAGACCGTCGAACAGCACCGCGACGGCGACGACCCCCAGCACCGGCACGGTCAGCGCCACGATCGCCGGGTCGCTGGAGTAGAACCGCGCGATCGCCTCGCGCTCCAGGCCGATGGCGAGCCCGACCACCGCCATCAGCGCCAGGATCACCGCCGCGCCGCTCCAGCCCGCCCGGACCATGCCGATGCGGTCCTCGCGGCCGACCGCATGGGCCACCCTGAGGCCGGAGGCGGTCGACACCCCGACCGACAGCATGAAGGCCAGCGTGCAGACGTTGAGCGCGATCTGGAAGGCGGCGAGCGGCCCCTCGCCGAGCCAGCCGGCGAACAGCGTGGCGGTGGCGAAGGCCGAGGTCTCCAGCGCGGCCGCCACCGCCAGCGGCAGGCCGAGCCGGAGCAGCTTGATGACCCCCTGGCCGAACTCGCCGGCGCCGCCGCGGCGCAGCCCGAAGCGCTCGCCGTCCGGCATCGCCAGGATGTAGCCGACGATGGCGGCCACCATCAGCCAGCGGGTGATGGTGGCGGCGAGCGCGGCGCCGGCCGCACCCATCGCCGGCAGCCCGGCATGGCCGAAGATCAGCAGCCAGCAGAGGCCGGCATTGACCAGGTTGGCGGCGAGCGACACCACCCTGCCCGGCTGCGGCCGGCCGATGCCCTCGAGGAAGCAGCTGCAGGCGACGAAGATCAGGATCGCCGGCATGCCGGCGGCGAACTGCCGGAGCACCGCTCCGCCGCCCTCCGCGAGGTCCGGGGTCTGGCCGGTGGCCAGCAGGATCGGCTCACCGGCCTGCAGCAGCAGGGCGTAGAGCAGGCCGAGGCCCGCCGCCACCGCCAGCCCGTGCTGCCAGATCCGGCCGCATTGCCGCGGCCGGCCGGCACCGTCGGCCTGGGCGGTGAGCACGGCGACGCCGATCAGCAGGCCGTAGCCGATCACCAGCATGGTGGTCTGCGGCGCCAGGCTGATGGCGAAGTAGGCGAGCTGGCTGCCGCCGGCGCGGCCCGCCATCACCGTGCCGACCGTCACCATGATGATCAGCCCGGCGCGCGCCAGCATCACCGGGAAGGCGAGGCGGAGCGTGCGGACGAGGTGCCCGCCGACGGTGAGCGCGCCGGCCGGAGGAAGGGGGCTGGAGGAATCCATCGGGCTGACCGAGCCTATACCATGCCACGTCCCCAGGAGCCCGGCATTTGAAATACAACCCAGGGATGCGAAAACCCGTCTTGACAGCCTGCGCCGGGGTCCTTAAGTTCCGCGCTTCATTTTCGGCCGGTCCCACCGGCCCCGGAGCCACTGCCATGAAGATCATCAACTCGCTCAAGTCGGCCAAGGGCCGGCACAAGGACTGCCGCATCGTGCGCCGCAAGGGCCGCGTCTACGTCATCAACAAGAGCAACCCGCGCTACAAGGCCCGCCAGGGCTGATCCGGCCCCCGGCGCCGTCCGGCGCCGGCTCCCCGGGACGACGACCGCGCCGCTTCGGCGCGGTTTTTGTTTGCGGTGCCGAGGCGCCGCGGCATGGCTCCCTCTCCCGCAAGCGGGAAAGGGTCGGGGTGAGGGTCGTGCAGCGCGCTCTGCCCTCACCCTCCCGTCGCTGGCGCGACGGGCCCCTCCCTCTCCCACTTCGTGGGCGAGGGGACGAGACCTGGACCTTCAGAGCAGCCTTGAAGGGCGAGGTCGGCGCGGCTGTGGCACGGCCCCGCCGCCATTGACCCCGGCCGGCGCTCCGGACCACTCTGGGCGCCCGCCGGGACCGGAGTCCGCCGATGCGCATGCCCAAGCTCGACGCCGCCATTCTCGCCGCCGCCCCGGCGATCATCGCGGAGCTGCGCGCGCTGGTGCCGGGGGAGGGGGTGATCTCCGATCCGGACGAGCGCCGCGCCTATGAGAGCGACGGCCTCACCGCCTACCGCCAGTCGCCGCTCGCCGTGGTGCTGCCGACCACCACGGAAGAGGTCGCGGCGGTGCTGCGCTATTGCCGCGACCGCGGCCTCAAGGTGGTGCCCCGCGGCGCCGGCACCTCGCTCTCCGGCGGGGCGCTGCCGCTCGGCGACGGCATCATCCTCGGCCTCGGCAAGTTCAACCGCATCCTCGAGGTCGACCTCGCCAACCGCTGCGCCGTGGTCCAGCCGGGCGTCACCAACCTGGCGATCAGCCAGGCGGTCGAGGCGGCCGGCTTCTACTACGCGCCCGACCCCTCGAGCCAGATCGCCTGCAGCATCGGCGGCAACGTCGCCGAGAACGCCGGCGGCGTGCACTGCCTGAAGTACGGCACCACCACCAACAACCTGCTCGGCATCGAGCTGGTCACCCTGGACGGCGAGATCCTGCGGCTCGGCGGCAAGCATCTCGACGCCGAGGGCTACGACCTGCTCGGGCTGCTGACCGGCTCGGAGGGGCTGCTCGGCGTGGTCACCGAGGTGACGGTGCGGCTGCTGCGCCGCCCGGCCACGGCGCGCGCCCTGCTGGTGGGCTTCCCGAGCAGCCGGCAGGCGGGCGACTGCGTCGCCGCCATCATCGCCGCCGGCATCATCCCGGGCGGCATGGAGATGATGGACAAGCCGGCGATCGCCGCCGCCGAGGCCTTCGTCCAGGTCGGCTACCCGCTCGACGTCGAGGCGCTGCTGATCGTCGAGCTCGACGGGCCCCAGGCCGAGGTCGACCACCTGATCGCCGCGGTCGACGCCATCGCGCGGGAGCGCGGCGCGAGCTCGGTCCGGATCAGCAACAGCGAGGCCGAGCGGCTCTCCTTCTGGGCCGGCCGCAAGGCCGCCTTCCCGGCGGCCGGCCGCATCTCGCCGGACTACTACTGCATGGACGGCACCATCCCGCGCGGCCGGCTGCCCGAGGTGCTGGAGCGGATGCAGGAACTCTCCGCGCGCCACGGCCTCAGGGTCGCCAACGTCTTCCACGCCGGCGACGGCAACCTGCACCCGCTGATCCTCTACGACGCCAACCAGCCGGGCGAGCTGGAGCGCGCCGAGGAGTTCGGCGCCGACATCCTGCGGCTCTGCGTCGAGGTCGGCGGCGTGCTGACCGGCGAGCACGGGGTCGGCGTCGAGAAGCGCGACCTGATGCCGGCGATGTTCGACGCCGCCGACCTCGCCCAGCAGCAGCGCGTCAAGTGCGCCTTCGACCCGCAGGGGCTGCTCAATCCCGGCAAGGTCTTCCCGGAGCTGCATCGCTGCGCCGAGCTCGGCCGGCTGCACGTCCATCGCGGGCAGCTGCGCTTCCCCGATCTGCCGCGCTTCTGAGCACGATGGCCGACGACATTCCCGCCCTGTTGCGGCCGGCCGACGAGGCGCAGCTCGTCGAGCTGCTGCGCTGGGCCGTCGCCGAGGAGACGCCGCTCGAGCTCGCCGCCGGCGGCAGCAAGCGCGGCTTCGGCCGGCCGGTGCAGGCGGCGCACCGCCTCGACCTCTCGGCCTTCGCCGGCATCCGCGACTACCAGCCGGCCGAGCTGGTGCTGACCGCCGGGCCGGCGACGCCGCTCGCCGAGCTCGAGGCGGCGCTCGCCGCCAACCGCCAGATGCTGGCCTTCGAGCCGGGCGATTGGGGGCCGCTGCTCGGCGGGCCGGCCGGCGCCGGCACGCTCGGCGGGGCGCTCGCCTGCGCCCTCGCGGGCCCGCGGCGGATCCGCGCCGGCGCGGCGCGCGACCACTTCCTGGGGTTCCGCGCCGTCAGCGGCCGCGGCGAGGCCTTCAAGGCCGGCGGCAAGGTGGTCAAGAACGTCACCGGCTACGACCTGCCGAAGCTGCTCGCCGGCTCCTTCGGCACGCTGGCGGCGCTGACCGAGGTCACGGTCAAGGTGCTGCCCGCGCCGGAGCGCACCCGCACCCTGCTGTTCTTCGGCCTCGACGACGCGGCGGCGCTGGCGGCGCTCGGCCGTGCGCTGTCCGGCCCGTTCGATGTCTCCGGCGCCGCCCACCTGCCGGCCGGCATCGCCGACCCGCTCGGCATCCCGCATCTGCGACCCGGGGCCGCGGTCACCGCGCTGCGGCTGGAGGGCCATATCCCGTCGGTGGCGGCGCGCCAGGCGGCGCTGGCGGCCGAGCTCGCCGGGCTGGCCGCCGGCGACGAGCTGCACGGCCGCAACTCCGCCGCCTTCTGGAAGGCGCTGGGCGACGGCGCGCCGTTCGCCGGCGCCCCCTTCGCCGGCGACGGCGCCGAGGCGATCCTCTGGCGGCTCTCGGTGCCGCCCGCCGCCGGCGCGGCGACCGTGGCCGCGATCCGCGTGCCGGGCGCCCGCTGGTACTTCGACTGGGGCGGCGGGCTGATCTGGCTCGCCTTGCCGCCCGCCGCGAACGGCCCCGAGGACGGCCACGCCGCCGCGGTGCGCGGCGCGCTCGCCGCCGGCGGCCATGCCACGCTGCTGCGCGGGCCGGCCGCCCTGCGCTCGGCGGTGCCGGTGTTCCAGCCGCAGCCCGCGCCGCTCGCGGCGCTGTCGCGCCGGGTCAAGGAGGCCTTCGACCCCCGGGGCATCCTCAATCCCGGCCGCATGGGATTCTGATGCAGACCAGCTTCTCGCTCGCCCAGCTCGCCGATCCCGACAACGCCGCCTCGGAGAAGATCCTCCGCGCCTGCGTCCATTGCGGCTTCTGCACGGCGACCTGCCCGACCTACGTGCTGCTCGGCGACGAGCTCGACAGCCCGCGCGGCCGGATCTACCTGATCAAGGACATGCTGGAGAACGACAAGCCGGCCAGCCCGCGTGTCGTGACCCACATCGACCGCTGCCTGTCCTGCCTGTCCTGCATGACCACCTGCCCGTCGGCGGTGCACTACATGCACCTCGTCGACCATGCCCGCCGGCACATCGAGGAAACCTACCGGCGGCCCTGGGCGGAGCGCCGGCTGCGCGGCCTGCTGGCCGCGGTGCTGCCGCGCCCGGCGCTGTTCCGCTTCGCGCTGCTCGGCGCCCGGCTGGCGCGGCCGGTCCGGCGCTGGCTGCCGGGGCGGCTTGCCACCCTGGTCGAGATGGCGAGGCGCCCGCCGGCGCCGCCGGCCCCGGTCGAGGGACCGCAGGTGATCCCGGCCGAGGGGCCGCGCCGGGCTCGCGTCGCGCTGCTCACCGGCTGCGTCCAGCCGGTGCTGCAGCCGGAGATCAACGAGGCCACCGTGCGGCTGCTGGCGCGGCACGGCGTCGAGGTGGTGATCGCGCGCGGCGCCGGCTGCTGCGGCGCGCTCACCCACCATCTCGGCAGGGAGGCGCCGGCGCTCGCCATGGCGCGCGCCAACATCGCCGCCTGGACCCGCGAGATCGAGGGCGAGGGGCTCGACGCCATCGTCGTCAACGCGTCCGGCTGCGGCACCCACGTCAAGGACTACGGCTTCCTGCTGCGCAGCGACCCGCGCTGGGCGGACAAGGCCGCGCGGGTGGCGGGGCTGGCGCGCGACGTCACCGAATTCATGGCCGGGCTCGGGCTCGCCCGGCCGGTGGCCGGCGGCGGCCTCGCCGTCGCCTATCACTCGGCCTGCTCGATGCAGCACGGCCAGCGCATCCGCACCGAGCCGAAGGCGCTGCTGGCGGCGGCCGGCTTCGCCGTCCGCGACGTGCCCGAGGGGCATCTCTGCTGCGGCTCGGCCGGCACCTACAACCTGCTGCAGCCGGACATCGCGGGCCGGCTGCGCGACCGCAAGGTGGCGAACATCGAGAGCGTCCGGCCCGACGTCGTCGCCACCGGCAATATCGGCTGCATCACGCAGATCGGCGCGGGCACCGGCCTGCCGGTCCTGCATACCGTCGAGCTGCTCGATTGGGCGACCGGGGGCCCGCTGCCGCCCGCCCTGGCCGGGCGCGCCGCGCCGGCTCGCGCCGCCGTGATCGCCGCCGAATAGAATCCGCTTGGCAGGGGCGGGCGGCGCTCCCTAGGCTGCTCCCATGTCCCCGTCCCGTCATCCCGTCCACAGGCGCGGTGCGGCGCGCTGCACCTCGGCCCTCGCCGGGCTGGGCTTGTGGGCGGCGCTGGCCCTCGTCGCGACCCCGACCCTGGCCGACCAGACCGACCCGAAGCTCGACGGGCTGTTCGCCGACCTCAGGACCGCCACCGACGGCGAGGTCGCCCGCGGCCTGGAGACGCAGATCTGGATGATCTGGATGCGCTCCGGCGACGAGGAGGTGAACCGGCTGCTGGAGGCCGGCACGCTGGCCATGCAGGCCAGCCAGTACGACGCCGCGCTCGCCGCCTTCAACCGCGTGGTCGAGAAGGCGCCCGGCTTCGCCGAGGGCTGGAACAAGCGGGCGACGGTCTTCTACCTGATGGGGAACTACCCGGCCTCGCTCGCCGACATCGCCCGTACCCTCAAGCTCGAGCCGCGCCATTTCGGGGCGCTCTCCGGCCTCGGGCTGGTCGAGGTCGAGCTCGACAAGCCCGAGCAGGCGCTCGACGCCTTCGAGAAGGCGCTCGCCATCGACCCGCATCTCGACGAGGCGCGCAGCAACGCCGAGCAGCTCCGCCAGCAGATCCAGCAGCGCCAGATCTGAGCCATTCCCGCCGATGAACTCGCCGCCGGACCGCAGCCGGGCCGGGGCACTCTTCGCGCTGGTCGCCTTCGGCGCCTGGGGCCTCAATCCGGTCTACTTCAAGGCCGTCGCCGGCATTCCGCCGCTCGAGGTGCTGTCGCACCGCATCACCTGGTCGGTGGTGCTGCTGCTGCCGCTGGTGGTGGCGGGCGGGCGCTGGCGGGCGCTGGTCCGCGCCGCCGCCAACCGGCGCGTGATGCGGCTGCTGCTCGTCACCACGCTGATGCTGGCGCTCAACTGGCTGCTCTACATCTGGACCGTCGATTCCGGCCAGGTGCTGCAGGCCAGCCTGGGCTACTACATCACGCCGCTGGTCAACATCGCGGCCGGCGTGCTGCTGCTCGGCGAGCGGCTCAGTCGGTTGCGCCAGCTCGCCTCGGCGCTGGCGGTCGCCGCCGTCGCGGTGCTGGCCTGGGCCGGCGGCGGCGTGCCCTGGATCGCGCTGGTCCTGGCGGTCAGCTTCGGCGCCTACGGCTTCATGCGCAAGATCGCCGCGGTGGAGAGCCTGGAGGGGCTGCTGCTCGAGACCCTGCTGCTGGTCCCCGCGGCGCTCGGCTGGCTGGTCTGGCTGGCGGTCAGCGGCACCGGCCGGTTCGGCAGTGGCCACGGCACGGGCGAGCTGCTGCTGATGCTCTCCGGCCCGGTCACCGCCCTGCCGCTGGTCTGGTTCGCTGCCGCCGCCCGCCGGCTGCGCCTCTCGGTGCTGGGCTTCTTCCAGTACCTCGCGCCGACCGGCCAGCTGCTGCTCGCCGTGCTCGCCTATGGCGAGCCCTTCGGGCCGGCCCGGATGGCCGCCTTCGCGCTGATCTGGGCCGCGCTGCTGCTCGTCTCGCTCGAGTCCTGGCGGGCCCGCCGGGCACGCGGGGGGTGAGGGCGGCGGTCGCCGCGGCTCAGGAGCCCACCCAGGCGATGCGCAGGACGTTGGTGGCGCCGGGAGTGCCGAAGGGGACGCCGGCGGTGATCACCAGGCGCTGGCCGCTCTGCGCGATCGCCTCGCGCTGGGCGATGCGGCAGGCCTTCTCGACCATCTCGGAGAAGGTCCGCACGTCGCGGGTGTGGACGCAGTGGACGCCCCAGACGACGGCCAGGCGGCGCGCCGTCTCGAGCTTCGAGGTCAGGCACAGGATCGGCACCTCGGGCCGCTCGCGCGCGGCGCGCAGCGCGGTCGAGCCGGAGGTGGTGTAGGTGACGATCGCCGCGGCCGAAAGGGTGTGCGCGACCTGCGCGGCGGCGGCGCTGATCGCGTCCGGGGCGGTCGCCTCGGGCTCGGGATGCTGGGCGTTGATGATGCGGCGGTAGAGCGGGTCGCGCTCGACCCGGCTGATGATGCGGTCCATCATCGCCACCGCCTCGACCGGGTACTGGCCCGAGGCGGTCTCGGCCGACAGCATGACGGCGTCGGCGCCGTCATAGACGGCGGTCGCCACGTCGGAGGCCTCGGCCCGTGTCGGGGCGGGGTGGCTGACCATCGAATCGAGCATCTGGGTCGCCACCACCACCGGCTTGCCGGCCAGCCGGCAGGCGCCGATGATCCGCTTCTGCACGCTCGGCACGTCCTCCGGCGGCATCTCGACGCCGAGGTCGCCGCGCGCCACCATCACCGCGTCGGCGAGGTCGATCAGCTCCTGCAGCCGGTCGATCGCCGCCGGCTTCTCCAGCTTCACCATCACCGCGGCGCGGCCCTCGATCAGGCGGCGCGCCTCGGCCACGTCCTCGGGGCGCTGCACGAAGGACAGCGCCACCCAGTCGACGCCGATGTCGAGCGCGAAGCGCAGATCCTCGTGGTCCTTGCGGGTGAGCGGCGACAGCGGCAGCACCACGTCGGGCACGTTGACGCCCTTGCGGTCGCTGAGCCGCCCGCCGGTGGCCACCACCGTGTCGCAGAAATCGCTGCCGCAGCGCTCGACGGTGAGCCGCAGCCGGCCGTCGTCGAGCAGCAGGTCGGTGCCGGGCCGCAGCGCCCGCAGGATCTCCGGATGCGGCAGCGGGCAGCGCGCCGCGCCGCCGGGCTCGAGCGACAGGTCGAGCCGGTAGGGCTGGCCGGCCGTGAGCTCGACGCTGCCCTCGGCGAGGCGGCCGATCCTCAGCTTGGGGCCCTGCAGGTCGACCAGGATGCCGATCGGCCGCTCGAACTGCTCCTCCAGCTGCCGGATGATGTCGTGCCGGAGTTGGTGATCCTCGTGGCTGCCGTGGCTGAAGTTCAGCCGGAAGATGTCGGCGCCGGCCTCGACCAGGGCGCGGATCGACTCCGGCGTCGTGGTGGCCGGGCCGAGGGTGGCGAGGATCTTGGCCTTGCGTTGACGTCTCATGCGGTCGGGCTTCGTGGTGTGGCGCAGGCGCCGCCGGCAGGCCCTCGGCAGGGCGCCGGCGGCCGACGACCGCCCGCGCGGCGGCACCCCGCGCGGGGCCGGTCACGACGGGGCGGCAGGCAACGCGAGGCATTATCTTTGAGCCGGGGCGCGCCGTCGAGGCCGCGCATCGCCCCGCGCATCGCCCTGGGCGCGGCTCACTCGGCGGCGAGCCGCAGCTCCCCGCCGGCGGTTGCCGGCACCCGGCCGAAGCAGCGGAGCAGCGCCGCCGCCGCCGCCGCCGCGTCGGCCCGCTCCAGCGCCGGGACCAGCCCGGCGCGGAGCTCGTCGGGGCCGTCCGCGTCATCTGGCCGCAGCGCCGCCTCGAGCGAGGGCTGCAGCAGAGCCAGCAGGCGCCGCCCGGTCTCGCCGCCGCCGGCCTCGACCACCCGCCGCAGCAGGATGAGGATGGCGGCACCCGCCCGCCGCTGTCGAGGGCCGGCGCCGACGGCGGTGCCAGCGCCTCGCGGCCGGCCGGCTGCGCCGCCGCGCCGGCGGCCAGCGTTCCCGCCAGCGCCGCCAGGAGGCCCGGCTCGATCGCCGCCGGGGCGGCGGTCAGCTCCGCGGCGGACGCCCGCAGCCGGGTGCCGGCGCCGCGCGCCGCGCAGAGCAGGCCGCGCGCCTTGAGCTGCTGCAGCGCGCCGCGGACCGAGGCCCGGCTGACCCCCATGAGCTGCGCCAGCTGGCGCTCTCCGGGCAGGGTCTCGCCGGGCCCCAGCCGCTGCTCGCCGATCAGGCGCAGCAGCTGCTCGGCGACCTGGTCCGCGACGCGGCTGCGCGCGACCGGCCGGAACCGTCCATCCGATCCGCCCTCGGGCGGCCGCGGCCTGCGCACGGGGTCCTCCTCCGCAATGTTCCGTATCTCGGAACGATGGTCCGTTCGTCGGAGTCTAGGGGGTGGCTGCCGGCCCGGTCAAGTCAGGCCGGTTATGACCGCTTCACAGCCGCGTGACCCTGGCCGGCGGGCTTTCGAGCGCCGGAAACCCGGATAGAGGTCGCCGCGAACGACCGGGTCAGGCGGCCCGGGGCCGCGCCGGCCGGCCGCTGCCGCGCCGCGACACCAGGATGCCGAGCAGCACCACGACGCCGCCCACCATCTGGGTCGGGCGGATCGGCTCGCCGAGGATCGGCCAGGCGAGCAGGGCGGCGGCCACCGGGTTGATCAGCAGGCTGACCGCCGAGAAGGAGGCCGGCAGGTGGGCCAGCGCCCAGACGATCATGCCGCCGGCCGCCGCCTGGGCCATCAGCGCCAGGGCCAGCAGCGTGCCCCAGCCGGCCGCCGTGCGCGGCACCAGCGCGCTCTCGGTGGCGAGCGCCAGCGGCACCAGGAAGAGGGTGGCGAAGACGCCCGTCCAGCCCATCGTGGCGGCGGTCGACAGCCCGGCGCGCAGGCGCTTCAGGCTGATGATGTAGCCGCCGTAGAAGACCGCGGTGGCGATGCTCAGCAGGTCGCCGCTGAGCGCCCGCGGATCGAGGCTGAAATCGCCGCCGATCATCACCGCCGCCCCGGCCATGGCCAGCGCCAGCCCGATCAGGAAGGTCCGGGTGATCCGCTCGCCGAGCAGCAGCCAGCCGCCCAGGGTGACGAAGATCGGCGCGCCGTTGCCGAGCAGCGTGGCGTTCGTCACCGAGGTCAGCTGCAGCCCCCAGTGCCAGGTCGCGAGATCGGCGGCGAAGAAGAAGCCGGCCAGCGCCAGCGCCGGCAGGCTGCGGCGCGGCGGCCGCAGCGCCGCGCCGCCCTCGGCCAGCCACAGCCAGCCGAAGAAGACCGGCAGCGACAGCGCGATGCGGTAGGCGGCGGTCGCCGCCGGCCCGACCTCGGACAGCTTGGCGAGCGTGCCGGAGAGCGACAGCGTCACCGCCCCGGCGAGCAGCATGGCGAGTGCCAGCCGCGGCGCGGCGGCACGGACGGGCAGGGCGGTGACGGCCATGACGGCCCTTATAGGGGCCGTCCGCGCCGCCCGCCAGCCGGCCCCGCCCCGGCCCGGCGCATGGCCGGAATGCGGTTGACGCCGGGCGGCGGCCGGTGCAGCGTCTGCGCCGGCCGGGCGCACGGGACCGGCGGCGACAGCGAGGAGACGAGGGCGATGGTCGAGTGGCGGGGTGTCTATCCGGCGGTGACGACGCAGTTTCGCGGCGACCAGTCGCTCGACCTCGAGGCCACTGCCGCGCATGTCGACATGCTGCTGCGGGCCGGGGTGCACGGCCTCATCATGCTCGGCACGGTCGGCGAGAACTGCTCGCTGGAGCCGGCCGAGAAGCGGGCCGTGATGAAGATGGCGGTGGAGCGGACCAAGGGCCGCGTCCCGGTGCTCTCCGGCGTCGCCGAGTACACCACCCAGCTCGCCTGCCGCTACGCCGCCGAGATGGCGACGCTCGGCGTCGACGGGCTGATGGTGCTGCCGGCCATGGTCTACAAGTCGGACGCACGCGAGACGCTGGCTCATTTCCGCGCCGTGGCGCGGGCCAGCGACCTGCCGATCATGGTCTACAACAACCCGATCGCCTACCACGTCGACGTCACGCCGGCGATGTTCGGCGAGCTGGCCACCGAGCCGACCATCGTGGCGATCAAGGAGTCCTCCGACGACGTGCGGCGGCTGACCGACATCGTCAACGAGGTCGGCGACCGCTACATCCTGTTCAGCGGCGTCGACGACCTGGCGCTGGAGAGCATGATGCTCGGCACCGTCGGCTGGGTCTCCGGCCTGGTCAACGCCTTCCCGGCGGAGTCGCTGCAGCTCTACCGGCTGGCGCTCGCCGGCCGCTACCAGGAGGCGCTGCCGCTCTATCGCTGGTTCATGCCGCTGCTCCACCTCGACGTCTCGACCAAGCTGGTCCAGTACATCAAGATCGCCCAGGCGATGGCCGGGCTGGGCACCGAGACGGTGCGCGCGCCGCGGCTGACGCTGGAGGGCGAGGAGCGCGCCCGGGTGGCCGGCATCATCGAGGCGGCGCTCGCCGCGCGGCCCAAGCTGGCGGCGTGAGCCCGACGGCGAGCCTGGCGGGCGAGCTCGGCCGCAGCGCGGCCGACTTCGCCCTGCCGGATCCCGACGGCCGCGTCTGGCGGCTGGCCGACATCGCCGGGCCGCGCGGCACGCTGGTGATGTTCATCTGCAACCACTGTCCCTACGTGAAGGGGACGATCGCCGAGATCGTCGCCGATGCCCGAGCGCTGGCGGGAGAAGGGATCGGCGTCGTCGCGGTGATGTCGAACGACGCCGCCGCCTATCCCGCCGACGCGCCGCCCGAGATGAAGCTCTTCGCCGCCCGGCACGGCTTCGGCTTTCCCTATCTCTACGACGAGGACCAGGCGGTCGCCCGCGCCTATGGCGCCGTCTGCACGCCCGATTTCTTCGGCTTCGACAAGGTCCGGACGCTGCGCTATCGCGGCCGGCTGATGGAGGCGACCCGCGCCGCCCCGGTGCCGGGCGCGCGCCACGAGCTGCTCGACGCCATGCGCATGATCGCCGCCACCGGCCAGGGCCCCGCCGAGCAGATCCCGAGCATGGGCTGCTCGATCAAGTGGCGGCACGAGGACTGAGCGGGGCGGGCGCCGCCGGGCGGCCGGCCGGCCGGCGGCCGAGGCCGGTCGACTTCCGGGCCGCGCCAAGGTAGGATTCCCCTCCGGAGCCGCCGCTTTTGGGCGTGTGGGCCGCCGGCCGGCGGCGCCGGCGGCCTTGGGATGAGCCGGGATGCAGCCGGGGGCAGAAGGGGCCAGCGCGAGGGAGCTGCCGCGGTCGCGGCGGCTGGCGCTCGGCCTGCGGGCCAGCCTGGTGGTCTTCTCGCTGGTCACCGTGCTGCTCGCCGCGGCGGCCGTGCACCTGCCCTGGCGCTGGATCTCGCGCGAGAACACCGCCGATCTCGCCGAGCAGATCAACCAGCAGATCGTCAAGGGCCTGACCGCCGAGATCGACGGCATCTTCAGCAACGCCCGTGCGGCGCAGGAGACGCTGCGCGACATCCTGGAGGGCGGGCTGGTCGACATCGACGACGACCATGCCCGGGAGACGCTGTTCTTCGCCTTCCTCGAATCGAACCCGCAATTCTCCTGGGTCAGCGTCGGCAAGCCGAACGGCGACCTCTACGGCGTGCAGCGCCGCGACAACAACTATCTCCGGGCGGAGAAGAGCGTCTGGGACCCGATCGCCAAGAAGGCGACGCGGCGGATCGACTACTACGTCTACATGGGCGACGCCGAGCACTACTTCCAGACGAAGCGCGAGGTGAACGACTACTTCGCGCCCGACCGCGACTGGTACAAGCAGGCGCTGGCCGCCGCCGGCGCGGTGTGGACCGACGTCTACCTGTTCGCCACCTCGGGCAAGCCGGGCGTCAACACCGCGATCAAGCTGGTGAAGGACGGCCAGGTCTTCGGCTGCCTGACCGTCGCCATCGCGCTGGAGCGGGTCGACGCCTATCTCTCCCGCATCGACGTCGCCCGGCACGGCGCCGTCTTCATCACCGACGACAAGGGGCGGATGATCGCGCTGCGCGATCTCGACGCCGCCGCCGAGGCGAGCCTCAAGGACACCTGGGACCTCAAGCCCTTCGCCAGCATGGACCATCCGCTGCTGCGGCTGGCAGGGCAGGCGATGGGCGACGCCGGCCTCGAGCTCGCCGCCGTCGGCGCGCACCGCCAGATCATGGTGACCGACCCCGAGTCCGGCGCCGGCTACTTCCTCTCGCTCGCCCCGGTCGGCGACAAGGGCTGGGTGCTCGGCACCGTGCTGCCCTTGAGCGAGTTCATGACCGGCATCGACCAGAACGCGCACAAGCTGGCCCTGGCGCTGCTCATCGCCATCGGCGTCGTCGCCCTGTTCGCCGTCACCGTCGCCGGCCTCCTCTTCGTGCGGCCGCTGCGCCGCATCGCCGCCGAGATGGCCGAGGTCGGCCAGTTCCATCTCGGACGCATCGTCCCGGTGCGCAGCCGCGTCCGCGAGATCGACGCGCTCGGCCAGGGCGTGCTGCAGATGACGCACAGCCTGGCCAGCTTCCAGAAGTTCCTGCCGACCGAGCTGGTGCGCTCGCTGCTCGCCCGCGGCATCGTCGCCGAGCTCGGCGGCGAGAAGCGCACGCTCAGCGTCATGTTCCTCGACCTCGAGGGCTTCACCACCATCTCGGAGCGCCACGGCCACCGTCTGCTGCCGCAGCTCGGCGAGTTCTTCGGCGAGATGTCGCAGCAGGTGATGCGCACCGGCGGCACCATCGACAAGTATGTCGGCGACTGCATCATGGCCTTCTGGGGCGCGCCGGCGCACAACGACGCGCATGCGGTCGACGCCTGCCGCGGCGCGCTCGCCTGCCTGCGCCGGCTCGACGAGCTGCGGGCCGAGTGGCGCCGCCTGGGCAAGCCCGACCTGCCGGCCCGCATCGGCATCAACACCGGCCGGGTGATCGTCGGCAACATCGGCAGCGGCGAGCGGCTCAACTACACGGTGATCGGCGACCCGGTGAACCTGGCGAGCCGGCTGGAGAGCCTCAACCGCAACTACGGCACCAGCCTCGTCGTCTCGCAGCACACCTTCGAGCATGCCAAGTACGAGTTCGTCTTCCGCCGGCTCGACACGGTGCAGGTGCGCGGCCGCGACGAGCCGGTGAAGGTCTACGAGGTGGTGGCCGAGGTCGCCGGCGAGGTCGACGAGGCCGCCTATCCCTGGATCCAGGCCTATGAGCGGGGCCTCGCCCTGTTCGAGAAGCGCGACTGGCTGGCGGCGCGCGACCAGTTCCGCGAGGCGATCGCGCTGCGCGGCGGCGACCCGCCCTCGGCCGCCTTCGTTCTGCGCTGCGAGCAGCACCTGGTGCCCGAGGCCGTGCGTCCCGAGGCCGGGCGTCCCGAGCCGGTGCGCATCGTCGCCAGCTCCGACATCGCCGCCGCCGAATGACCGCACGCCCGGGGTCGGCCGGCTCGCGCTGGCTGGCCGTCCTGCCGCTGGCGCTGGCGACGCTGGCCAGCCTCGCCCTGCTGCTCTATGCCGGCTACGGCGAGGGCCGCCGCGTCTATGTCCAGCTCCGGCTGGAGCGCATCGCCGCGCTCGGCGAGGTGCTGGCCAGCAGCATGGAGACCTTCACCCAGACCGGCCTGCCGGTGCGGCAGTTCGCCGGCTTCGAGGCGCAGGCCGCCGCGCTCAACGCCGCCGGCCCGTCGATCCTGGCGGTGCGCGTGCTCGACCCGGCCGGCCGCACGGTGTTCGAGCAGCCGGCCGGGGCGGCGACCCCCGCCGCCGGGCACCCGGCGCGCTATGCGCTGAGCGAGCCCGGCAGCGAGGTCTGGCAGGCCGGCGACCGGCTCAGGGTGCTGCTGCCGGTCCGCGACAAGATGGCGGTCGCCGCCACCATCGCCATCGATGTCGACGAGGCCGCGCTGGTCCGCCCCGTCGCCGCCGCGCTGTGGCCGGCGCTGCTGGTGGCGGCCGCCGGCGGGCTGCTGTTCCTGCTGGTCGAGCTCGGCGCCGCCGGCCGCTCCGGCCGCTTCGCCCGGCTGGCGCCCAGCCTGGTCTTCGCCGGCGCCTTCATCGCCGTCGCCGGCACCGTCACCGCGGGGCTGTTCGGCCTCTATGACGAGGGCGTCCGCGGCAAGACCGCGGCGCTCGCCCAGTCGATCGCCCACCGGCTCTCCGCCGCCACCGAGATCGGCATCGACTTCTCCTCCTTCTCCGAGCTCGGCGAGGCCTTCGCCGTCTATCGCCGGATCGACCCCGACATCCGCCGGGTCACCCTGGTCGACGACGGCAAGGTGCTGGTCGACAGCGCCGCCGCCGCTGCCGGCCGGCCCTACCGCCCCGACGCCGACGTCTACGAGTTCTCGGTGCCGCTCGCCGAGCGCGCCGACCTCGGCATCGCCGTGGCGCTGCCCAAGGCTGTGGTGCTGCGGGCGATGTGGCGCAACGGCAAGAACTTCCTGGCGCTGTTCCTGGCCTGCGGGCTGGTCGGCTACATGCTGCTGCCGGCGAGCCGCGCGCTGGCCGCCCGGCCGGCCGGGGCGGACCCCGCCGCCGCTGCCGAGCGCCGGCTGGCGATCGTCAAGGCGGCCTACTTCCTCGGCGTCTTCGTCGACGCCATCGGGCTCTCCTTCCTGCCGCAATGGGCGACGACCGCGGCGACGGCGGCCGGGCTGTCGCCGGCCGCCGGCTCGCTGCCCTTCACCCTCTCCTTCGTCTTCCTCACCGCGGCGCTGCTGCCGGCCGGCCGCTACGCCGTGCACGGCGACCTGCGGCGGATGATGCTGGCCGGGCTGGCCTGTACGGCGGCCGGGGCCGTGCTGATCTTCGCCTGGCCCGGCTTCGTCGCGATCTGCGCCGGCCGCAGCCTGTCCGGCCTCGGCCAGGCGCTGCTGCTGGTCGCGGTGCAATCCTACGGCCTGTCGAGCTCGGCGGGCGGCCGCCAGGCCCGCGCCGTCGGCGTCCAGGTCGAGGCCTTCTCCGGCGGGCTGATCTGCGGCACCACCATCGGCGGCCTGCTCGCCGCGCTGCTCGACGAGCGCCGCGTCTTCCTGATCGGCGGCGGGCTCGGCCTGGCGGCGCTGCTCTACGCGGTGTCCTGCATCGCGCCCGGCGGCGCCGAGCGCCGGGCCGGGGCGCCGCGGGCGCTGCTCGCCGACCTGCGTGCCGCGCTGCTCGATGCCGGCTTCCTCAAGACCCTGTTCCTCGGCGGCGTCGGCAAGTTCGTCTTCGCCGGCGTCGCCATGTTCGCGGTGCCGCTGATCCTGCGCGAGCGCGGCTACGCCAAGGAGGATGTCGGCCAGGTCATGACGCTCTATGCCCTGGCCGTGCTCGGCGCCACCTTGCTGGCGACGCGGCTCGCCGACCGGCTGGGCGGCGCCGGGGCGGTGCTGCTGCTGGGCAGCGTCGTGGCCGGGCTCGGCATGGCCCTGGTCGGGCTGGTCAATGCCGGCCCCGGCCCGGAGCCCGCCTGGCTCGCCGCCGCCGCGGCGGCGCTCGCCGGCCTGCCGGTGCCGGCGATCCTGCTCACCATCCTGGGCGTGCTGGCGATGGGCGTCTCGCAGGGCATGCTGGCGGCGCCGGTCATCACCTATGTCGCCGGCACCGCCGCGGCGGCCCGCGACGGCCCGGCCGGGGTGGTCGCGATCTACCGCCTGCTCGAGCGCGTCGGCCACATCTGCGGCCCGGTGGTGGTCGGCGCCGTGCTCGCCGCCTGGGGCGGCGACCCGGCCTCGATCCTGATCTTCGGCCTGCTCTCGCTGGTCGCCGGGCTGCTCTTCCTGGCGCTCGGCGGGCCGCGCCCGGCGGCGCTCAGCGGCGCGCCGCGATGAAGCCGCGGGCCGCCGCCGCCGTGGCGGCGGGGCCGAGCTGCGCGGTGTCGATCACCAGCAGGCGCTCCGCCGCGGCCGCGGCGAGCGCGGCGACGGCGCGGCCGGGGTCGTAGCCGCGCTGCTCGGCGGCGAGGATCGCCAGCTTCTCGGCGAGCGCCCTGGGCGACAGCGCGCCGGTGGCCAGCCGGCGGCGCAGCGCCGCGACCTCGGCCGGCTCGAGCAGCCCCGTCGCGGCCGCCAGCGGGTCCTCGCCGCCCGGCGCGGCGGTGCGGTCGAAGGGATCGGCGCGGCCGAGCAGCCGCTCCAGCCGCAGCGCGTTGGGCGCGGTGAGCGCGACGAAGCGGGCGCGCGGCAGGGCCGCTGCGGCGTGGCGCACCTCGGCCTCGCCGCGCAGCCCGTCGAACAGCACCGGCCCGGTGGCCAGCTCGGGCGCCAGGCGCAGCGCCGCCAGCACCGCGGCCATGCCGCCCGGCTCGGCGGCGGCGAAGCGGCGGGTTGCGGCGAAGCGCTCGGCCCGGTCGGCCGGCGGCGGCCCGCCCGCCGGCGCCAGGATGACGGCATCGGTGAGCTGCCGGCGGTCCGGCAGCAGCCTGGCGCCGGGCAGGGCGCCCAGCGCCGCCAGCAGCGTCGTCTTGCCGACCCCGGTGACGCCGACCAGCACCACGAGGTCGAGCACCGCGGCGCCGAGCCAGCCGGCCGGCGCCGGATCGCCGCAGCCCAGCCCCGGCGCCAGCAGCCGGAAGGCGAAGCTCACGCGATGGCGCGCCGCGCCGCCGCGGCCCGCAGCATGGCGTCGAGCTCGGCCAGGCTCAGCGCCCGCTCGTCGGCCGCCGCCTTGATCCGCCGCGTCACCGCGGCCAGCGACTCGGCATCGAGCGCCAGCCCGAGCTCGCGCGCCCGCACGCCGATGGCGTGCCGGCCGGTCAGGCGATGGGCGACCAGCACCGCCCGCTGCCGGCCGAAGGCCTCGGGATCGATCAGCTCGTAGCTGTGCGGGTCGTTGATCACGGCCTTGGTGTGGATGCCCGCCTTGTGGGTGAAGGCGGTGCGGCCGACGATGCAGTGGTTGAAGGGGATCTCGATGCCGACCCGCTCGGCGACCAGCGCCACCAGCTGCGGCAGCAGCGGCAGCCGGTACCGGGCGGCGGTGCCGGCGGGATCGCGGGCATAGAGCCCGGCGATCACCCCCTCGAGCGCGGCGATGCCGTTGCGCTCGCCGATGCCGAGCACGGTGACGTCGACATGGCTGGCCCCGGCCTCCAGCGCGGTCAGCGCATTGGCCACCGCGCAGCCGGTGTCGTTGTGGCCGTGGAACTCGATGTCGAGGTCGGTCTCGGCGGCCAGCCGGCCGACCGCCGCGAAGACGTCGAGCGGCGTCGCGGCGCCGGTGGTGTCGGCCAGCCCGAAGCGGTCGAACAGGCCGCTCGCCAGCAGCGGCCGGGAGATCGCCAGCAGGTCCTCGCGCGGGCAGCGGAAGGCGTCCTCGGTGGAGAAGCGCAGCTCGATCGCGGGAGCCGCCCGGCGGATCGCCTCGGCGACGGCGATGGCGCGGCGCACCACCTCGTCGAGCGCCAGCCCGTGGCTGGCGGCGCGCAGGATCGGCGAGGCGCCCAGCACCATGCTGATGGCGCCGACGCCGCTGCCCAGCGCCACCCTGGCGTCCTCCTCGTGGCAGCGTATGTGGGCGATCAGCCGGCAGCCCAGGCCGAGGCCGGCGATGCGCTCGCAATCGGCCCGCGCCCGCGGGCTGGCGGCCGGCGAGGTCAGCTCGAGATAGTCGACGCCGAACGCATCGAGCAGCCGGGCGATCGCCACCTTGTCGTCGCCGGAGAAGTCGCCGCTCTCGAACTGCTCGCCCTCGCGCAGCGTGCTGTCGACCAGGGCGTAGGCGCCGGCCGCGCGGTACCCTCCGCCGCGCCTGGCCTCCGCCCCGCCGCCCTCCGCGCCCGGAACCCCCATAGGACTGCAACCCACCGCTGTCTCGCGCCCCAACCCTGTGCTAGCGTGGCGCGCGGCACGCTACTCTAGCGGGCTTCCGGCATCGCGTCCCGCCGTTTCTCGCCGACCCAGCGCAGCCCATGACCCTGTCCGTTCGACCGCTCTCCGACCGCCTGGGTGCCGAGATCCTCGGCCTCGATGCCGGCGCGCCGCCCGACGCCGAGGCGCGTGCCGGCGTCCTCGCCGCGCTGCACCGGCACGGCGTGGTGGCGCTGCGCGGCCAGGATCTCTCGCCGCAGCAGTTCGTCGCCTTCTGCCGCGGGCTGGGCGAGCTGGAGCCGTTCTTCATCGGCGCCTACAGCCTGCCGGAATGCCCGGAGATTTATGTCCTGTCCAACGTGCGGCGGGACGGCACCCCGATCGGCCGCGACGGGGCCGGCACGCACTGGCACAGCGACCACACCTTCCACCGCGCCCCGGCCAGCGTCACCCTGCTCTATGCCGCCGCGGTGCCGCGCCAGGGCGGCGACACGCTGTTCGTCGACATGGCGCGGGCCTATGACGAGCTGCCCGAGCCGACCCGGGCGCGCCTTGCCGGCCTCCGGGCCATCCACCACTACCGCAAGCAGGAGTATCTCTACACCGCCGAGCGCGACCTGCCGCCGGAGCAGCGGGCGCGCATCGCCGCGCTGCAGGCGCAGCGCCGCGCCGAGGAGGCAGCCGCCGCCCCGTCGCCCTCGGCGAAGCGCAGCGACAGCCTGCCCGACCAGCTCCACCCGCTGGTCCGCACCCACCCCGTCACCGGCCGCAAGGCGCTCTACCTCAACGAGGCGATGACGGTCGGCATCGAGGGCATGCCGGAGGCCGAGGCGCAGGCCCTGCTCGCCGCGCTCTGCGCCGGCGCGACGCAGCCCGACCGGGTGTTCCGCTACCGCTGGCGCCAGGGCGACCTGGTCGCCTGGGACAATGCCGGCGTCATGCATGCCGCGACCTACACCGACCCGGCCGAGCCGCGCACGCTGTGGCGGCTCACGCTGCGCGGCACCGAGCCGGTGTGAGCGCGATGGCGCGGCGCGGCCTGCTGGCCATCCTCCTGCTGCTCGCCGGCCTGGCGGCCGCGCCGGCCGCCGCCGCCGGCCGGCCGGTGCTCGACTGGCTGCAATACGATCCCGACCAGCTGCGCGCCTACGAGCTCGCCGGCAACCCGCAGGACAGCGCCCGCCAGACCCTGACGCCGCGCTGGGCCGAGGGCCGGACGCTGCGCCACGTGCTGCTGCTGCTGCCGATCCGCTCGGTCGACGCCTATTCGATCTCGGTCAACACCATCCTGGCGGTGTTCCGCGACCGCGACCTGCCGGCGGCGTTCGAGATCTGGTTCTACGACCAGGATCCGGCGATCGCCGCCGAGGCGCTGGCCTGGGCCGAGAAGAGCCGCCAGGACCTCATCGTCACCGTCGGCTCGCTCGCCACCGAGTACGTCCACGCCCACTATCGCGGCGGGACGATCCCGGTGGTGACCAGCGCGTCCAAGGATCCGGTGCTGATGGGCCAGATGCCGGACTATGCCGGCGGCAGCGGCAGCAACATCGCCTACACCTCGATCAACGTCTCGATCGAGACCGAGCTCGCCTACCTGATGCGGCTGATCCCCGACCTGCACGAGATCGCGGTGATCTACGCCGAGAACAACAAGAGCGCGGTGCAGACCCAGGTCAAGCCGCTCGAGGCGGCGGCCGGCCGCCACGGCCTCTCCGTCCACCACGTCAAGGTGCGCGACGAGGCGCACGCGGTGGAGGACATCACCAACGGCCTGCCGCTGGCCATGGCGGCGCTGCGCAGCGCCGATCCCGAGCTCAGGCGCAGCATCCTGCTGGTCACCGGCTCGACCAGCGTCTACGACCAGATCGGGCTGATCAACCGCTTCACCGGCCGCCTGCCGGTGATCGCCACCCTGCCCGACGTGGTGCGGCCCGGCTCGGACAGCGCCGTGCTGTCGATCGGCGTCAACCAGTCGACCGCGGTGCAGATCGCCGCCCTCTACGCCATCGCCATCCTGACCGGCCAGTCCCGGCCGGGCGACCTCAAGGTCGGCGTCGCCGCCCCGCCCGACATCGCCATCAGCTTCCGCCGCGCCCGCGAGATCGGCCTCAGGATCCCCTTCGCCTTCTTCGAGGCCGCCACCTTCGTCTACGACTACGAGGGCCGCCAGGTCCGCGCCTTCGGCCAGCGGGTGGCGGTGCAGTAGTCGCTGCCCGCCTGGCGCACGGCACCGGCGCGCGCCGCGCAATCGTGCGGGCGCCGCCGCGCATTTGCTGAGATGCCGGCATGAGCGCCCCCGCTGCCGGCCTGCTCGGGCCTGGTGATCCGCCGCCGTTCGAGCTGGTCAATCCCGGCGGCCGCGCCCGGCTGGTGCTGATCGCCGACCATGCCGGCCGCGCCATCCCTGCGCGGCTCGCGCGGCTCGGGCTCGACGAGGTGGCGCTCGCCCGGCACATCGCCTGGGACATCGGCATCGAGAACGTGACCCGCGACCTGGCGGCGCGGCTCGACGCGCCGGCGGTCATCGCCGGCTACTCGCGGCTGGTGATCGACTGCAACCGCCGGCTCGGCGACCCGACCTCGATCGCCCAGGTCAGCGACGAGGTCGAGGTCCCCGGCAATCGCGGCCTCGGCGCCGCCGACCGGGAGGCGCGCGCCGCCGCCATCTTCGCGCCCTACCACGCCGCCATCGCCGCGCTGCTCGACGCGCGCAGCGCGGCCGGGCGGCCGCCGGTGCTGCTGTCGATGCACAGCTTCACGCCGGTGTTCGGCGGCTTCGAGCGGCCCTGGCATGTCGGCGTGCTGTGGGACCGCGACCCGCGCCTGCCGGTGCCGCTGCTGGCGCGGCTCGCCGCCGACCCGGCGCTCTGCGTCGGCGACAACCAGCCCTATTCCGGGCGGGACGGGCACGGCTTCTCGATCCGCCACCATGGCGAGGGCCGCGCCCTGCCCTATGCGCTGATCGAGCTGCGCCAGGACCTGATCGACACGCGGGCCGGGGCCGACCAGTGGGCGGCGCGCCTCGCCGCGATCCTGGGCGAGCTGCTCGCCGACCCCGCCATCTTCCGGCCGCGCGAGGCGTGATGGCGACGCCCGAGCCGGCCTTCACCATCGGCATCGAGGAGGAGTACCTCCTGGTCGACCGGGCGAGCCGCGACCTCGTGCAGGAGGCGCCGCCGGGCCTGTTCGAGGAATGCCACGCGCTGCTCCCCGACCAGGTCACCGCCGAGTTCCTGCGCTCGCAGATCGAGGTCTCGACCCGGGTCTGCGGCAGCCTCGCCGAGGCGGCGGCCGACCTCGCCCGGCTGCGCGCCACGGTGGCCGAGGTCGCCGCCCGGCACGGGCTGGCGCCGATCGCTGCCTCGACCCATCCCTTCGCCAGCTGGCACCTGCAGCGCCACACCGACAAGGCGCGCTACAACCTGCTGGCGCGCGACATCCAGGGGCCGGTGCGCCGGCTGCTGATCTGCGGCATGCACGTCCATGTCGGGCTGGAGGATCCCCAGCTGCGCATCGACCTGCTCGGGCAGATGACCTACTTCCTGCCGCACCTGCTGGCGCTCAGCACCTCCTCGCCCTTCTGGCGCGGCGTCGATACCGGCCTGAAATCCTATCGCATCGCGGTCTTCGACGAGCTGCCGCGCACCGGCCTGCCCGAGCTGTTCGAGAGCTGGGGCGAGTACGAGCGGCACCTCAGGGTGCTGGTCGATGCCGGGCTGATCGAGGATGGCAGCCGGCTGTGGTGGGACCTCCGGCCGAGCGTGCGCTTCCCGACGCTGGAGATGCGGATCTGCGACGTCTGCACCGACCTCGAGCATGGCATCGCCATCGCCGCGGTCTATCGCTGCCTCCTGCGCATGCTCTACCGGCTGCGCCGCGCCAACCAGCGCTGGCGGCGCTACGCGCACATGCTGATCAACGAGAATCGCTGGCGGGCGCAGCGCTACGGCTGCGACGAGGGGCTGGTCGATTTCGGCAAGGGCGAGATCGTGCCCTATGCGCAGCTGCTCGACGAGATGCTGGCGCTGATCGCCGAGGATGCCGAGCATCTCGGCTGCACCGCCGAGGTCGAGCGGGCGCGCTCCATCCTGGCGACCGGCACCAGCGCCGACCGGCAGCGCGCGGTCCACCAGGCTGCGCTGGCCGACGGCGCGACCCCGGAGGAGGCGCTGCGCGCGGTGGTCGACTGGCTGATCGCCGCGACGGTGGCACCGGCCTGAGCCAGTGCCTATATCGAGGGCCGAGGAGGACCGATCCCATGGACGACGCGACCCGCACCGAGCTCGAGGCCGCCGCCTTCCGCCGCCTCGTGCAGCATCTGCGCGAGCGCACCGACGTGCAGAACATCGACCTGATGAACCTGGCCGGCTTCTGCCGCAACTGCCTGTCGAAATGGTACCGCGCAGCGGCCGAGGAGAAGGGGATCGACGTCCCCTACGAGGCGGCCCGCGAGATGGTCTACGGCATGCCCTATGAGGAGTGGAAGGCACGCCACCAGAAGGAGGCCACGCCGCAGCAGCAGGCGGCCTTCGCCGCCACTCACAAGCACGGCTGAGGCCGGCCGCCGCGAAGCGCCGGAACGGGCGCCCCGGCGGGGGCGCCCGTTCCGCTTTCCGAGCCTAGTCGTCGCCGCCGCCGCCCGAGCCGCTGTTTCCACCGGAACCGCTGTTGCCACCGGAACCGCTATTGCCACCGGAGCCGCTGTTGCCGCCGGAGCCGCTGTTGCCGCTGGACCCTCCGTCGCTGCCGGAGCGGCCGCTGCCGCTCGAGCCGCTGTTGCCGCTGTCGCCGCCATGGTCGTCATTGGCGTCGTGGTCGGGGCCGTCGACGCCGTTGTCGTCATTGGCATCGTGGCCGGGCGCATCGACGCCGTTATCGTCGTTGGCATCGTGATTGGCGCCGTCGACGCCGTTGTCGTCATTGGCGTCGTGGCCGGCCGGATCGTCGCTGCTGGACGCGGTCTGGTCCGCGTCGTCGCTGGGCAGCAGGTTGATCTGCCCGTCCATGTCCTTGGCCGGGGCCGGGCTCGGCGCCAGTGCCAGCGGCAGCAGCAGGCCGAGGGCAATGACGCTGACCCGGCCGAGCAGGCGCAGGCGGCACGACTCCGTGGCGATCTCGTATCGCATCATCTTGATCTCCTTTGGGTTTCCCCCACGCCCTGGCGTGGCTGTCCTATGCCCGTACAACGGCCGCGCGTGCCGCCTATTCCCGTCCCCGGATCACGGCTCCGCGATCAGGTTGCGAGGTCGCCGGGCCAGCCCTATTGTCGCCGCCCGCCGGGCCGCAGGTGGCCCGCGCGCGACCAGGGGACGAGGAGTCGGGAATGGCCGATGTCGGGGGAATCGCGGCGGACCAGCTGCGCGCGCTGATCGAGCGGATCGAGCGGCTGGAGGAGGAGAAGGCGGCGCTCGCCAGCGACATCCGCGACATCTACGCCGAGGCCAAGGGCAACGGCTTCGACACCAAGATCATGCGCCAGATCGTCCGGCTGCGGAAAATGGACAAGGCCGACCGGCAGGAGCAGGAGACCCTGCTCGATCTCTACAAGCAGGCGCTCGGCCTGCTCGAGTAGCCGGCCATGGCCGCGGCCGCGCAGCACGTCGTGGTCGGCGCCGGCCAGGCCGGCGCCCGCGCGGTCGAGGCGATGCGTGCGGCCGGCTTCGACGGCCGCATCCTGCTGATCGGCGAGGAGCCGCATTTGCCCTATGAGCGGCCGCCGCTCTCCAAGCAGCTGCTGCTGGGGGCCGCCGGCCCCGATGCCGGGCGGATCCATCCGGCGGCCTTCTACGACGAGCGCGGCATCGCGCTCCGGCTCGGCACCGGGGTCGGCGCGATCGAGCCGGCCGCCGGCCGCATTCACCTCGACGACGGCTCCACGGTCCCCTACGACAACCTGCTGCTCGCCACCGGGGCGCGGCCGCGGCGCCTGTCGCTGCCCGGCGCGGACCTCCCCGGCATCCACGTGCTGCGCACGGTCGAGGATGCGCTGGCGATCGCCGCCGGGCTGCGCGGCGGCGCGCGGCTGGTGGTGATCGGCGGCGGCTATATCGGCCTCGAGGTCGCCGCGGCGGCCCGCCAGTCGGGTGCCGCGGTGGTGCTGCTGGAGGCCCAGCCGGCGCTGCTCGGCCGCGCCCTGCCGGCGGCGATCGCCGCCGAGTTCGCCGCCCTGCACCGGGCGCAGGGCGTGGCGCTGCGGCTGGGCTGCGGCGTGGCCGGGTTCGCCGGCACAGGCCGCGTCGAGGCGGTGATCGCGGCCGATGGCGAGCGCATCCCCGCCGACCTCGTGGTGGTCGGCATCGGCATCGTCCCGAACGTCGAGCTGGCCGCGGCGGCCGGGCTCGCCGTCGAGGACGGGATTCTCATCGATCCGCTCGGCCGCAGCTCGGCGCCGGGCATCTGGGCGGCCGGCGACGTCGCCCGCGGCGAGCACGCGCTGCTCGGCCGCCGGGTGCGGATGGAGAGCTGGCAGAACGCGCAGAACCAGGCGATCGCGGTGGCGTGGCGCATGCGATGTGCGGCGCCGCGCCGCCGCCGCCGGAGATCCCCTGGTTCTGGAGCGACCAGTACGCGCTCAACTTCCAGATGCTGGGCATGCCGCAGGCCTGGGACGCCATCGTCTGGCGGCGGGCCGGCGAGGGGCGGGCCACCGCCTTCCTGCTGCAGGGCGACCGGCTCGCCGCCGTCGCCGCCTTCTCCAGCCCCCGCGACATCGCGGTCGGCCGGCAGCTGATGCTGCGCGGCATCCCGGTCGACGCCGCGCGGCTGGCTGACCCCGCGGTGCCGCTGAAGTCGCTGCTCGCCTGAGCCGCCGCGCTCAGCCGAGCAGCAGCAGCCTGAGGCCCAGCCCGCCGAGCAGCAGCCCGAGCGCGCCCTCGATGCCGCGCTGGATGCGGCGATAGGCCGCCACCACCGGCCGGGCGGAGAAGGCCAGCGCCAGCGTCAGGTGCCAGGCCACCGACAGCGCGACGGCGCCCGCCACGGCGGCGATGCCGCTGGCTGCGCTGCCATGCGCCAGGAACAGGCCGGCGAGCGAGATCCAGAAGAAGCCGGCCTTTGCATTGAGCAGCATCAGCAGCAGGCCGCGCACCAGGCCGCCGGCGATCGAGGGCGGCACCTCCGGCAGCAGGGTCGCCTCCGCGGGAGCGGCGCGCCGGGCGAGCGCGGCGCGCAGCGCCTGCGCGGCGATCCACAGCAGGTAGAGCCCGCCGCCGAGCCGCAGCGCCAGCGCCACGGCCGGGTGCTGCGCCGCGACCGCCGCGACGCCGAAGACCGCGGCGAGGCCCCAGGCCGCCTCGCCGACGGCGATGCCGAGCGCCAGGCAGATGCCGGCGCGGCGGCCCTGCCGCGGCGCGGTGGCGAGCATCAGGGCGAAGTTGGGGCCAGGGCTCATCAGGGCGAGGCCGAAAGCGGCCCAGAAGGCGAGCAGCATGCCGATCATGGCGCGGACCCTGGCGCCGCCCGGCGGCGTGCGTCAAGCGCCGGCGTCAGGCGCGGGCGACGGCCTCGGCGGGCTTCGCCGGGGTCGGCGTGTCCCAGTGGTGGCAGGCGACGCGGTGGCCGGCCTCGACCGGCAGCAGCTCGGGCACCAGCCGGGCGCAGATCTCGGTTGCCTTGGGGCAGCGGGTACGGAAGATGCAGCCCGAGGGCGGGTTGAGCGGCGAGGGCAGGTCGCCGGTCAGCACCAGCCGGCGGCGCGCCCGCTCCAGGTCGGGGTCGGGCAGCGGCACCGCCGAGATCAGCGCCTGGGTGTAGGGGTGGCGCGGGTTGCGGTAGAGCTGCTCGCGCTCGGCGATCTCCGCGACCCGGCCGAGATAGAGCACCATGATGCGGTGGCTGATGTGCCGGACGACGGCGAGGTTGTGCGAGATGAAGATCAGCGCCAGCCCGGTGTCGCGCTGCAGGTCCATCAGCAGGTTGACGATCTGCGCCTGGATCGAGACGTCGAGCGCCGAGACCGGCTCGTCGCAGACGATCAGCCGGGGGTCGTTGACCATGGCGCGCGCGATGCCGATGCGCTGGCACTGGCCGCCGGAGAACTCGTGCGGGTAGCGGTTGACCTGCTGCGGCAGCAGCCCGACCTTGGCCATCATCGCCTGGACCCGGCGCTTGCGCTCGGCCGCCGGCAGCTCGGGCTGGAAGGTCTGCAGCGGCTCGCCGATGATCTGGCCGACCGTCATGCGCGGGTCGAGCGAGGCGAGCGGGTCCTGGAAGATGATCTGCATCTCGCGGCGCTTCTGGCGCATCGCCTCGGCCGGCAGCTTGCCGAGATCCTGGCCGAGCCAGACGACGCGGCCGCCGGCGGAGGGCAGCAGCTGGAGCACGGCGCGGCCGAGGGTCGACTTGCCGCAGCCCGATTCGCCGACCAGCCCGAGCGTCTCGCCGGGGCGGAGATCGAAGCTGACGCCGTCGACCGCCTTGAGGACGGCCGGGTCGCGGCGCGACAGCAGTCCGGCGCGGCCGATCGTGAAATGGACCTTGAGGTCCTGCACCGAGAGCAGCGGCGCGCCGTTCATGCCCCCTCCAGGTGGCAGGCCTTGACCCGGTCCGGCCCGACGGGGCGCAGCGCCGGCAGCGCGGCGCGGCAGATCTCCATGCGCCGGGCGCAGCGCTCGTAGAAGGCGCAGCCCGGCGGCAGGCGCTGCAGGTTGGGGGGCTGGCCGGCGATGGTCTGCAGCCGGTCCTCGTCGTCGGCGTCGAGCCGCGGCATGGAGCGCAGCAGGCCGACCGTGTAGGGGTGCTGCGGCCGGTAGAAGATCTCGCGCACCGGCCCGGCCTCGACCACCCGGCCGGCATACATGACCATGACCCGGTCGACCAGGCCGGCGATGACGCCGAGATCGTGGGTGACCAGCGCCACGGCGGTGCGGCCCTCGGCGCTGATCTCGCGGATCAGGTCGAGGATCTGCGCCTGCACCGTGACGTCGAGCGCGGTGGTCGGCTCGTCGGCGATCAGCAGCTCGGGCTGGCAGAGCAGCGCCATGGCGATCATCACCCGCTGGCGCATGCCGCCGGAGAACTCGTGCGGATACATGTCGACGCGCCGCGCCGCCTCGGGGATCTGCACCCGCTCGAGCATGGCGACGGCGGCGTCGCGCGCCGCGCGCTCGCCGATGCCGCGGTGGGTGACCAGCACCTCGGTGAGCTGGCGGCGCACCGTCAGGTAGGGGTTGAGCGAGGTCATCGGGTCCTGGAAGATCATCGCGATCTTCGTGCCGCGCACCCGGTTGAGCTGCTCGGGCGGCAGGTTGAGGATCTCCTGCCCGCTGAAGCGCACGCTGCCCGTGGCGCGGCCATTGCCGGCGAGCAGCCCCATGATCGACATGAAGATCTGGCTCTTGCCGGAGCCCGACTCGCCGACGATGCCGAGCGTCTCGCCGCGGTCGATCGCGAAGCTCACCTGGTTGACCGCGTGCACCGCCCCTTCCGGCGTGTCGAACACCGTCTGCAGCCCGTCCACCGCCAGCACCGGTGCCGCCGGCAGGGTGGCCGGGATCGGGCTCTCCACCGCCACTACCGCCACGATGCGCGCCCTCCGGGCGCCGCCATCTTCTCGGCTGTCATCCCGGCGAAAGCCGGGATCCATCCATCCACCGCCGCGATGTTGCGAGATGGATCCCGGCTTTCGCCGGGATGACAGCGAGGGGCGGATCGACGGGCAGGGTTCGCCAGCATGCCGGCCTCACCGGTCCTTCGGGTCGAGGGCGTCGCGCAGCCCGTCGCCGATGAAGTTGAGGCAGAAGAGGGTGATCGCCAGCACCACGCCGGGCAGCAGCCCCCAGGGCGCCGTCTCCATGGTGTGGGCGCCCTCGCTGACCAGCGTGCCCCAGCTCGAGCCCGGCTCCTGCACGCCCATGCCGAGGAAGCTGATGAAGGACTCGGTGAGGATCACCGTCGGCACGGTCAGCGTGACGTAGACGACCACCGGCCCGAGCGCGTTGGGGATGATGTGCCGGCGGACGATGGCGAGCGGCCTCACCCCGCCGGCGACGGCGCTCTCGACGAACTCCTTGCGCCGGAGGCTGATCGCCTGGCCGCGCACGATGCGCGCCATGTCGAGCCAGGTGACGGCGCCGATCGCCAGGTAGATCAGCACGATGTTCCGGCCGAACACCACGGTCAGCAGGATGACGAAGAAGATGAACGGGATGGAGTAGAGGATGTCGACGATGCGCATCAGCAGCCCGTCGAGCCGGCCGCCGACGAAGCCGGCCGTGGCGCCCCAGGCGACGCCGATCACCAGGCTGACCAGGCTGGCGACGGCGCCGACCATGAGCGACACCTGCCCGCCATAGAGGGTGCGCACGAACAGGTCGCGGCCGTTCTGGTCGGTGCCGAACAGGTAGCCGCGGGACCAGTCGGGCGGCGCCGAGATCATGTCCCAGTCGACGTCGTCGGGGGCGCGCAGCCCCAGCCAGGGCGCGGCGAAGCAGGCGACGGCGATGATCGCCAGCACGATCACGCTGCCGACGGCCGCCTTGTTGCGCATGAAGCGGCGGCGGGCATCGTCCCACAGGCTGCGCCCGGCGATCTCCGCCGCGCCGGCCGCGGTGAGGGTGGCGTCGGTCATGGCGTCAGTCGTAGCGGACCTTGGGGTCGAGCAGCCCGTAGGCCAGGTCGGCCGCCAGGTTGCACAGGATGATGATGAAGCCGTAGAAGATGGTCACCCCCATGACCAGCGTGTAGTCGCGGTTGATCGCCGCCTGGATGAAGTAGCGGCCGATCCCGGGGATGCTGAAGATCTGCTCGATGATCACCGAGCCGGTGACGATGTTGGCGATCGCCGGCCCGAGGAAGGAGACCACCGGCAGGATCGCCGCGCGCATCGCATGGCGCGTCAGGGTGATCCGCTCCGGCAGGCCCTTGGCCCGCGCCGTGCGCACGTAGTTGCTGTGCAGCACCTCGATCATGCTGCCCCGGGTGAGGCGCCCCACGGCGGCGATCTGCGGCAGGCAGAGGGCGATCACCGGCAGCACGAGGTTGCTCGGCCTGTCCCAGCCGCCGACCGGCAGCCAGGCGAGCCAGAGGCCGAATACCAGGGTCAGCACCGGCGCCACCACGAAGTTGGGCACGGCCAGCCCGGTCATCGACAGGCCCATCACCGCGTAGTCGGCCCAGCCGTTCTGGTGCAGCGCCGCCCAGACGCCGGCGCCGACGCCGAGCACCAGGGCCAGCACCATGGCGATCAGCCCGAGCTGCAGCGAGGTCGGGAAGCCGGCGAAGATGAGGTCGCTGACGCTGTAGTCGCGATAGTGGAACGACGGCCCGAAATCGCCCTGCGCCAGCCCGCCGAGATAGCGCAGGAACTGCTGCGCCACCGGCTCGTCGAGGTGATAGGCCTTCTTGAGGTTGGCCTCGATCTCCACCGGCAGGCGCCGCTCGGTGTCGAAGGGGCCGCCCGGCGCCAGCCGGATCATGAAGAACGAGACGAGGATGATGATGAACAGGGTGGGGATGGCGCCGCCCATCCGCCGGAGGAAATAGTTCAGCAAGATCGCTCTCGGGAACCGATGATCGCCGTTCGTCCCGGCCGGCCGCGCGGCCGGCCGGGACGAGGCGATGCTACTTCATCGACATGTAGCGCCCGAGATGGATGTCGAGAAGGTTGAAGTCCCAGCCTGCGACCTTCGGCGACAGCATGTGCTTGGTGACGTAGAAGTAGATCGGGATCATCGGCACGTCGTCGAGGAACGCCCGCTCCGCCTCCTGCAGCAGCTTGAGGCGGGCCGGCTGGTCGACCGTCTTCTGCGCCTCGGCCAGCAGGTCGTCGTACTTCTTGTTGTTGTAGCCGGCGTCGTTCTGCGGCCCGGCGTTGGACAGGAACATCTGCTCGAAGGTGTAGGGGTCCATGTAGTCGCCGATCCACGCGGCGCGGGCCACCTCGAAGCTCTTCTGCTTGCGGGTGTCGAGATAGACCTTCCACTCCTGGTTGGTGATGGTGGCGTCGACGCCGAGCGCCTTCTTCCACATGCTCTGGATCGCGACGGCGATCTTCTTGTGGTTCTCGCTGGTGTTGTAGAGGATCTCGACCTTGAGCGGCTTGTCGGGGCCGTAGCCGGCCTCCTTGTAGAGCTTCTGCGCCTCCTTGACCCGGTCGGCCTGGCTCATCTTGGCGAAGTCGAGCGACTGCTGCTCGTAGCCCGGCATGCCCGGCGGCACCCAGCCATAGGCCGGCAGCTCGCCCGCCTGGGTGATCTTCTCGACGATCAGGTCGCGGTCGATCGCCATCGCCAGGGCGCGGCGCAGCTTGAGGTCCTTGCCCAGCGGGTCCTTGGTCAGGTTGATGACGTAGTAGTAGGTGCCGAGATAGGGCTCGTTGTGGAACTGGTCGGCCATGTTGGCCTTGATCCACTTGATCTGGTCGTTCGGCACCTCGTAGGTGGCGTCGAGCTCGCCGGCGCGGAAGCGCTTCAGCTCCTCGCCGATATCCTCGGTCGGGTAGAACACCGTCTTGTCGAGCTTGACCGAGGCGGCGTCGTGGAAGTTCGGGTTGCGCACCACGGTCAGCGAGGCCTGCGGCTTCCAGTCCTGCAGCACGTAGGCGCCGTTGCTGATCAGGTTGCCCGGCCGGGTCCACTTGTCGCCGAACTTCTCGATCGAGGCCTTGTTGACGGGGAAGCCGATATTGTGCCGGACCAGCTGCAGGAAGTGCGCGGTCGGCGCGGTCAGCGTGATCTGCAGCGTGTAGTCGTCGATCGCCTTGACGCCGAGCTTGCTCAGGTCCTTCTCGGTGCCGGCGGTGATCTCGGCGGCGTTGACGACCGGCTCCAGGATGTAGGCGTAGGGCGAGGCGGTCGCCGGGTCGACGGCGCGCTGGTAGGAATAGACGAAGTCCTGGGCGGTCAGCTTCTCGCCGTTGGACCACTTGCCGTCCTGGCGCAGCTTGAAGGTGTAGACCTTGCCGTCGTCGCTGATCGTCCAGGACTCGGCGGCGCCGGGCACCACCTCGGCCTTCGGCCCGTAGGTCGTCAGCCCCTCGAACAGGTCGGCGGTGATGTTGATCTCCGGCACGCCCTCGAGCTTGTGCGGATCGAGGGTCTGCGGCTCGGCGCCGTTGCCGCGGTTGAGGACCGTCTCGGCCTGCGCGACGGCCACGGCGCTGCCCAGCGCCAGCACCGAGGCCAGCGCCGCCAGCCTCAGGCGCGCGAACATGCTTGTCATGCGATGCTCCCTTTTCTCGTGAACCCAACGCATTGTCGCGGGCGCCGCGCCAGAGGCCGGCGCCCTTTGCCCGGAGTGTGGCGGGAATCCCCCGGGGCCAGCAAGCGGGATTGTCGTTTCTGGAATGTTCCGCTGCGGCTCAGCGACGAGCCTTTCCACGCGGCGGCAGGGCGGCCATCTCGCGGCGCAGCGCCATCAGCAGCTCGCCGAGCCGGTTCTCCCCCTCGCCGTCGCGGCTGCGGCCCCAGAAATGGTCGCTGGCCGAGAGATGGATCAGTGGCGCCGCCCCGGTCGCGAGCAGGCGCACGCCCAGCGCGCGGTTCTGCTCGAACTTGGCGCGGAGCGCCAGCGCCATCACCGCCAGCCGCCGCTCCGCCCAGTCCGGCCGCACGGCGAGCGAGCGGTCCTGGCCGAGCTTGCGGGCCCGTGCCGCGCTCTCCGCCGCGCGGATCCGCGCCGCTACCGCCGGGTCGGGGTACTTCAGCGCCTGATAGCAGTGCTCGACGCTGGGCCAGCGCACCCCGTCGAGGGTGAAGGGGTGCGGCGAGAAGTTGGACAGCCAGCCGGTGGCGGGGTCCTTCGAATGGAACCAGACCGGGGAGGACAGTGGGTCGGGGTCGTTCATCTTGCGCAATTCGTCGCCGGGGATAGGCTCGCTGCCCATTGGGGAGTGCTGCTCATCCTGCTCATGCCGGACGCGATCGTCGACAGCGGAGAGGCCGTCCGGGCGAGCCCGCTCGCCTGGCTGCGCGCCGTGCTGGCGGCGGCCGGCATCGATCCGGCGGGCGCGGCGGTCGATCTGCGCCTGGACGGGCCGCGGCCGCTGCGCGTCGCCCATCGCGCCGGCGTGCCGGTGCACCCGGCGAGCCTCTGCAAGCTGTTCTTCCTGGCGGCGGCGCAGGCCTGGCTCGAGACCGGCCGGCTCGAGGCCGGCCCGGAGCTGGAGCGCGCGCTGGCCGCGATGATCCGCGAGTCCAGCAACGACGCGACCAGCTACGTCCTCGACCGCCTCACCGGGACAACGTCCGGGCCGGAGCTGGCGCCGGCCGCGCTCGCCGAATGGATGGTGCGCCGCGGCGCGGTCAACCGCCACTTCCAGGCCGCGGGCCCGTTTGCGGCCGGCTGCAACCTGACCCAGAAGACCTGGGCGGACGGCCCCTATGGCCGCGAGCGCCAGGGCCGCGCCATCGACCCGCATGGCGGCAACCGGCTCAGCGCGTCGGCCGTCGCCGACCTGCTCGACGCCATCGCCGCCGGCCGCGCCGTCAGCCCGGCGCGCTCGGCGGCGATGCTCGCGTTGCTCGAGCGCGACCTCGATCCCGCCAGGCGCGCGCCCGGCGACCAGGTCGAGGGCTTCCTCGGCGCCGGCCTGCCGCCGGGCAGCCGCCTCTGGTCGAAGTCCGGCTGGACCAGCACGCTGCGCCACGACGCTGCCCTGGTCGCGCTGCCCGGCGGCGTCCGCTTCCGGCTGGTGGTGCTGACCGAGGGCCGCGCCGCGTCGGCCGACGCCCGCGCCCTGCCGGCGCTGGCGGCGGCGGTGGTGCGCGATGTCGAGAGGTGAGGGTGGCGGGCGCCGGCGCGGCGGAGAGGTGGAACATCGGCACGCCGAGGCGCCGAGGACGCCGAGGGAGCGACGGCCGGGCCTGTGGCCTTCTTCTCGGCGCCTCGGCGTGAATCGCGCGATGGCTCGGCGGCGGCGCCGCCGTGCCGACCTCGCCCTTCGGCGGTGCTCAGAAGAACGTGCCGAGGAATACGGCCGCCGCGTGAGAGATGCCGCCGATCTTGTTCGTGGCCTGGCGGTAGAACTTGAAGTTGAGCTCGGTTTCGGGGCGGCCGTCGTTCCATGTCGCGAAGGACTTGAGCTCGGCCCGGCCAAGCCGCCGCTTCGCCAGCGCCGTGCGGCGGACGGCGACGTTCACCCGCGGCGTCTGCCGGGCGATGCCCGGCTGCCGCGCCACGGGCTCGGCCGCCGTCACCACGCCGCGGGCGACCAGGCCCGGGCCACCCTCGGTCTCGCTGGCGAAGAGGAAGACCGTGTCGCCCGGGGCGATCGCCTTGCCGCCATACATCGTCTTCTGCGCGGCGAAGGCGAAGGTCTCCGCCCGCGGATCGTCGATCGCCGCCTTGATCACGTAGGCCATGCCGGGCGCCGGCGGCCTACTCCGCCGCGTCGCGCCGGGCCGGCGGGTGGCGGAAGGCCTCGAGCAGCTCGGCCTCGCGGGTGCGCACCTTGGCGAGGTGCGCCTCCTTGACCGGGCCGTAGCCGCGGATCTGCTCGGGCAGCGCGGCGAGCGCGACGGCGGCCGCATGGCGCTCGGCGTCGAGCCCGGCCAGCAGCTCCTCGACGCGCTGCTCGTACTCGGCGATCAGCTGCCGCTCGAGCCGGCGCTCGGCGCCGTAGCCGAAGACGTCGAAGGGCGTGCCGCGCAGCCGCTTCATCCCGGCCAGCAGGCGGAAGACCGGCAGCATCCAGGGGCCGAAGGTCCGCTTCGCCGGGCGGCCGGTGGCGGGGTCGGGGCGGGCCAGCATCGGCGGGGCGAGGTTGAACTCCAGCTTGTAGTCGCCCTCGAACTGCTCGGCGATCTGGCGCAGGAACGCCGGGTCGGACTGCAGCCGCGCGACCTCGTACTCGTCCTTGTAGGCGAGCAGCTTGAAGTAGTAGCGCGCCACCGCCTCGGCGAGCCCGCCGCGGCCGGGCGCGCGCTCGGCTTCGGCGCGGCGCACCCGCTCGACCAGCGCGCGGTAGCGCCCGGCATAGGCGGCGTCCTGGTAGTCGGTGAGGAAGGCGACGCGGCGGGCCACGATCTCGTCGAGCGTGGTGGCCGGCTGGTGGCTCGCCGGCACCGGGTCGGCGGCGGCGACCCGCCGCACGACCGCGCCGCGGTCGGCCGCCGCGCGGCGGCCCCAGAGGAAGGCCTGCTTGTTGGCCTCGACCGCGGTGGCGTTGAGCTCGATGGCGCGCTCGATCGCCGCGCCCGAGATCGGGATCAGCCCGCGCTGCCAGGCGTAGCCCATCATGAACAGGTTGGTGGCGATGGAATCGCCGAGCAGCGCCGTGGCCAGCCGCGTCGCGTCGATCGTCTCCAGCGCCCCGGCGCCGACCGCGGCGGCGACCACGCTCTCCAGCTTGTCGGCGGGGAAGACGAGGTCGGGATTGCGGGTGAACTCGCCGGTCACCGTGGCGTGGTCGTTGATCACCGCGCGGCTGGCGCCCTCCTCGACCTTGGCCAGCGCGTCGAAGCTCGCCGCCACCACGTTGTCGCAGCCGAGCAGCAGCCGGGCGCCGCCGGCGGCGAGCCGCACGGCGTGGATCTCGTCCGGGCTGCGGGCGATGCGGATATGGGTGAAGACGGCGCCGCCCTTCTGGGCGAGGCCCGTCATGTCGAGGACGCTGCAGCCCTTGCCCTCGAGATGGGCGGCCATGCCGAGCAGCGCGCCGACCGTCACCACGCCGGTGCCGCCGACGCCGGTGATGAGGATGCCGTAGGGCTCGTCGAGCGCCGGCAGATCGGGCTCGGGCAGCACCGGCCAGGGGCTGCCGGTGCCGGCCAGCTTGCGGCGGCGGCGCGGCCGGCCGCCCTTCACCGTCACGAAGCTCGGGCAGAAGCCCTTGAGGCAGGAATAGTCCTTGTTGCAGGTCGACTGGTCGATGGCGCGCTTGCGGCCGAGCTCGGTCTCGACCGGCACCACCGAGAGGCAGTTCGACTGCGTGCCGCAATCGCCGCAGCCCTCGCACACCGTCTCGTTGATCACCACCCGCTTCGGCGGGTCGGGCATCAGGCCGCGCTTGCGCCGGCGCCGCTTCTCGGCGGCGCAGGTCTGGTCGTAGACGATGACGGTGACGCCGGGGACCTCGCGCATCTCGCGCTGCACCGCGTCGAGCGCGTCGCGGTGATGCACGGCGACGCCGGCCGGGAAGGCGCCGGAGGTCGGATATTTCTCGGGCTCGTCGGTGACGACCGCGATGCGGGCGACGCCCTCGGCCGCCAGCTGGCGGGTGATCGAGGGCACGTCGAGCGGCCCGTCCACCGGCTGGCCGCCGGTCATCGCCACCGCGTCGTTGTAGAGCAGCTTGTAGGTGATGTTGACGCCGGCGGCGACCGCGGCGCGGATCGCCAGGCTGCCGGAGTGGTAGTAGGTGCCGTCGCCGATGTTCTGGAAGACGTGCGGCGTGGTCACGAACGGCGCCTGGCCGATCCAGGTCGCGCCCTCGCCGCCCATCTGGGTGTAGGTCTCGGTGTTGCGGTCCATCCACAGCGCCATGTAGTGGCAGCCGATGCCGGCCAGCGCCCGGCTGCCCTCCGGCACCTTGGTCGAGCTGTTGTGCGGGCAGCCCGAGCAGAAATAGGGGATGCGGCGCATCGGCGGCGCGTAGCCGGCGAGCGCCTTCTCCTTGGCCTCGAGGAAGGCGAGCCGCTCGCGGATGCGCGGGCTGTCGTGGAAGCGGGCGATGCGCCTGGCGATCACCCGGGCGATCCGCGCCGGGGTCAGCTCGTCGGCCGAGGGCAGGATCCACTCGCCGCTCTCGTCGAACTTGCCGATGACCCGCGGGCGGACGTTCTCGCTCCAGTTATAGAGCTGCTCCTTGAGCTGGTTCTCCATCAGCGCGCGCTTCTCCTCGACCACGAGGATCTCCTCGAGGCCCTCGGCGAAGCGGCGCACGCCGTCGCGCTCCAGCGGCCAGGTCATCGCCACCTTGTAGAGGCTGAGGCCGATCTCGGCGGCGTGCGCTTCGTCGATGCCGAGGTCCTCGAGCGCCTGGCGGACGTCGAGATAGGTCTTGCCGCAGGTGACGATCCCGAAGCGCCGGCGCGGGCTGTCGATCACCGTGCGGTTGAGGTTGTTGGCCCGGGCATAGGCGAGCGCGGCATAGAGCTTGTAGCGGTGCAGCCGGTACTCCGCCTCGAGGGCCTGGGCCGAGGCCAGCGGCGAGGCCGGGCGGCGCAGGTTGAGCCCGCCCTCCGGCATCTCGAAGTCGGTCGGGACGACGATCTCGACGCGGTGCGGGTCGACATGGACCGAGGCCGAGCTGTCGACGGTGTCGGCGACCACCTTGAAGGCGACGTAGCAGCCGGAATAGCGCGACAGCGCCCAGCCATGCAGCCCGAGATCGAGGAACTCCTGCACCCCGGCGGGGTGGAGCACCGGGATGCCGAGGTCCATGAAGGCGTACTCGGTCTGGTGCGCCGTGGTCGAGGACTTGCAGGTGTGGTCGTCGCCGGCCAGCAGCAGCACGCCGCCATGCCTGGCCGTACCGGCGAAGTTGGCGTGGCGCAGCACGTCGCCGGCGCGGTCGACGCCGGGCCCCTTGGCGTACCACATGGCGAAGACGCCATCGTGCTTGGCATCGCCGAACAGCCCGACCTGCTGGGTGCCCCAGACGGCGGTCGCCGCCAGGTCCTCGTTGACGCCCGGCTGGAAGTGGATCTGGTTGGCCTTGAGGAAGCGCCGCGCCTGCCACATCGCCTGGTCGACGCCGCCGAGCGGCGAGCCGCGATAGCCGGTGACGAAGCAGGCGGTGTCGAGCCCGGCCGCCTTGTCGCGCTGCCGCTGCATCATCGGCAGGCGGACCAGCGCCTGGGTGCCGTTGAGGAACACCCGCCCGGATTCGAGCGCGTACTTGTCGTCGAGCGTGACGGCGGCGAGGGCCATCGGCGTTTTCTCCCGGGCGCTGCGCCCGCTCCTAAGTTATGCACCCGCCCCCGCGGCTGCAACGGAGCCGCAATCGCGCCGCGGCCTGCGCAAGGAACCGAAGGGCGGGACGGGTCGCCGGGACATCGGCTGTCGCGGCGCGCTGCCGGCGGGCAATCTCCGGTCGGCCACGGCCGCGGTTGACGGGCGCGCGCGGCCATGCTCTGCAGCGCCGGCGAGAGGAGGGCCCATGACGATTCTCCTGACCGGTGCCGCCGGCTTCATCGGCTACCACGTCGCCGAGGCCCTGCTCGGCCGCGGCGAAACCGTGCTCGGCGTCGACAGCGTGAACGCCTATTACGACCCGGCGCTGAAGGAGGCGCGGCTGGCCCGGCTGCAGCAGCGGCCCGGCTTCCGCTTCGCCCGGCTCGACATCGCCGACGCCGCCGCGCTCGCGGCGCTGGTCGAGGCCGCGGGCGGCGTCGACCGGGTGGTGCATCTGGCGGCCCAGGCCGGGGTCCGGCATTCGCTGAAGCAGCCGCAGGCCTATATCGACGCCAACATCACCGGCCACCTGGCGATCCTCGAGCTCTGCCGCCACCGGCCCGGCCTGCGGCACCTCGTCTATGCCAGCTCCTCCTCGGTCTATGGCGGCAATGCCAAGCTGCCCTGGTCGGTCGAGGACCCGGTCGAGCGGCCGCTCTCGCTCTACGGCGCGACCAAGCGCGCCGACGAGCTGATGAGCTATTCCTACGCCCACCTGTTCGGCCTGCCCTCGACCGGCCTGCGCTTCTTCACCGTCTACGGGCCGTGGGGCCGGCCCGACATGGCGCTCTTCATCTTCACCCGCGCGGTGCTCGCCGGGCAGCCGCTGACGCTGTTCAACCAGGGCGAGATGAAGCGCGACTTCACCTATGTCGACGACATCGTCGCCGGGGTGGTGGCCGCCCTCGACCACCCGCCGCCGGCCGCCCCCAACGCGCCGCCGCATCGCGTCTACAACCTCGGCAACCACCGCAGCGAGCCGCTGCGCCGGCTGGTCGAGCTGGTCGAGCGGGAATGCGGCCGCAAGGCGATCGTCGAGCTGGCGCCGATGCAGCCGGGCGACGTCCGCGAGAGCTTCGCCGATATCGCCGCCTCGACGCGCGACCTGGGATTCCTGCCGCGCGTCAGTATCGACGAAGGCGTCCCCCGCTTCGTCCGCTGGTACCGCGAGTACTACGGCGTATGACCGTCGTCATCCGGGCGGCGGATGGGACGGAATTTTTGGCACGCGGAGGCGCGGAGAACGCCGAGGGTGCACGGCTGCACATTCCTGGCCCAGCAGGCATAGCTCAGCAGGCACAGGCGGTGCGGCCGACTCGGTCTCCTCTGCGGCTCCGCGCCTCCGCGTGAGCCCTTCAGCGGCGTCGACGCCGCACGGACGCTGCCGACAAGGGCTCTCGTCTAGCGGAAGCGCTCCAGCGCGAAGTCGGCCGCCGGCACCGCCGGGGTGCGGCCGGCCATCAGGTCGGCGAGCAGGTCGGCGGAGCCGCAGGAGAGGGTCCAGCCGAGCGGGCCGTGGCCGGCGTTGATGTAGAGGTTGGCGATCGGCGAGCGGCCGACCACCGGCCGGCCGTCCGGGCAGAGCGGCCTCAGGCCGTGCCAGAACTGCGTCGGGCCGCCGGGGAACTCCGGGAAGAGCAGGCGGAAGCCTTCCAGCAGCATCGCCGAGCGCGCCTGGTTCGGCGCGAGGTCGAAGCCGGCGAACTCGGCGGTGCCGGCCAGCCGGATGCGCGTGCCAAGCGGCGTCACCGCCATCTTGCGGTCGTAGTCGCAGACCGGGATCTTCGGCGCCTTGTTCCAGCCGCCGGCCTCGATGGTCGCGGCGTAGCCCTTGCAGGGGCGCACCGGCAGGGCGAAGCCGAGGCTGCGGGCGAGTGCCGTGCTGTAGCTGCCGGCCGCCAGCACGAAGCGGTCGCCGGCGATGCGGCCCGCCGAGGTGGCGAGCGCGGCGACGCGGCCGCCGGAGACCTCGAAGCCGGTGGCGCTGACCCCGGTGCGGAACTCGACGCCGAGCCCCGCCGCCGCCTTGGCCAGGCCCTGGGTGAAGACATGGCAGTCGCCGCTGTGGTCGTCGGCATAATGGATGCCGCCGGCGATCTCGCCGCCGACCGGCCCCAGCGCCGGCTCCAGCGCCAGCGCCGCGGCGGGGTCGAGCTGGCGCACGTCCTGGCCGAGCTCGCGGTACATCGCCGCCGCCTTGGCCGCCTTGGCGAAGGCGACGGGGTCGCGATAGATGCGCAGGTTGCCCTGGTCGCAGCGGTCGTAGCGCAGGCCCGTCTCGGCGGTGATCGCGGTCAGCGCGTCGCGGCTGTGCACGGCCAGCCGCAGCACCGACTCGGTGTTGCGGCGCCACGTCGCCGGCCGGCAGTTGGCGAGGAAGGCGAGGCCCCAGCCCAGCATGCCGGGCAGCGCGCGCAGGCGCAGCAGGATCGGCGAGTCCTCGCGCCCGAGATGGGTCAGCATGACCTTCGGCACGCCCGGCGCGGCCCAGGGGTCCGACATGCCGGGGGTGACCAGCCCGCCATTGGCGAAGCTGGTCTCCAGCGCCGCCCCCGGCTGGCGGTCGACCAGGATGACCCGGTCGCCCTCCTTGGCCAGCCGGTAGGCGGTGGTGACCCCGACGACCCCGGCGCCGAGGACGACGGTGGTCACCGCCCGCGGCGCCCGCCGCGCGTCGCCGCGCCGCGCCGTCCGGCGGCCTTCGGCGCCGCCTTCGCACGGCGCCTTCGGCGCGGCCTTGGCGCGGCCTTCGGAGCCGCCTTCGCGCGCGCCTTCGGCGCTGCCTTCGCCGCCCGCTTGGCGGCCGTCTTGCGCCCGCCCTTCGCGGCCGCCTTCGGCGCGGCCTTGGCCGACGCCTTGGCACGGCTCTTCGCCCGCGTCTTGGCCGCGGCGCGGCGGCCGCGCCCGCCTCCGACATGGGCGTAGGCGACGATCTCGATGCGCGCGCCCGGCACCATCAGCTGGGCGATCACCGTGGCGCGGTTGGGATAGGGCTGCGGGAAGCTCCGGCGATAGACCTCGTTCATGCCGGGGAAGTCGGCGGCGTCGGGCAGGTAGACGAGCACCTGGGTGACGTCGGCCATGCTGCCGCCGGCCGCCTCGACGGTCCGCCGCAGGTTGGCGAGGGTCAGCTCGGTCTGCTTGCCGATCTCGCCGGTCTCGATCGAGCCGTCGGCCTTCATCGGGATCTGGGCGGTGTAGATGATGCCATCGGCGATGGTCGCCCATTCGATCGGTGAATTGGCGGCCTTGAGGCCGGTAGCGACGGCTGCCTTCATGGTGCTTCCTCCGAGGGCGGGCGCTGGTGGGGAAGGGATGGCGCCGCGCGGACTGAACGGTCGGCATCATTGTCGCGCGTGCGGCGAAAGATCAAGGGCGCGGGTCTTTTCACAGCCGCACCGCCGGCCGGACGCGCAGCCGCTCGGCGAGGTCGTCGTAGGGCATCTGCACCAGCGCGGTGGAGATCGCCTCGGCCTCGCGCGCATCGCGGCCGGCGATCGCCTCGGCGAGGCGGCGGTGATGCGGCAGCCCGCGCCTGAAGGCCTCGAGATCCTCCGTCGTCATCTCGACCTGGATCGACATCAGCGAGCCGACCAGGCGCCCGAGATGCACCAGCAGGTCGTTGTGCGAGGCCTGGTGGATCAGGCCGTGGAAGGCGATGTCGGTGGCCGCGATCGACGGCGGATCATCGACGCAGGCCTCGAGCTGCGCGCACGCCTCGAGGATGGCCTTGCACTCGGCGCGGGTCGCGCGCTTGGCGGCGAGGCCGGAGGCGCGCGGCTCGACGATCAGGCGGAACTCGACGAGCGAGAAGGCGTGGCGCAGCCGCAGCCGGCCCGAGGCCTGCCAGGCAAGCACCGAGGGATCGAGCAGGTTCCACTGCGAGCGCGGCCGCACCCGCATGCCGGTCTTCGGCCGGACCTCGAGCAGGCCCTTGCCGACCAGCACCTTCACCGCCTCGCGCAGCGCGCCGCGGCTGACGCCGAGCTCGGCGCCGAGCTCCGGCTCGGTCGGCAGCGTGCCCTCGTCGCCGAACTCGTGGCGCACGATGCGCTGGCCGAGCTCGTCCACGACCTGGTCGTGCAGCCGGCGCAGCGGGAACAGCGCCGCGCCGGCGCGGCGGCGCGTTCGAGCCCGCTTGGCCGGCTCGGTCGGCCGGGACTTGACGGTGGGCATCGGCTCGCCTTCCTGGACGGCGCGCGCCCGGCTTGGCGCGCCAATCATCCTACGATACGATAATGCCACCGCAAGGCGGCCGCCAGCGCTGGCGGCCGCAATTGACAGCGGGCAGGCGATGGATCGAGATTAGCCTGCCGGTTAAGGCCAAGCTGGCCGCCGAAACCAGATCAGGGAGAGCAGTATGAGGAATGGACTGAGGCAAGCCTTTCTCGCCGCCACGGCGCTGGTCGCCGCCGCGGTGCTGGCGGGCACGGCGATGGCCGACCCGCCGAAGACGCTCGAGCCCGGCAAGCTCAACATCGCCATGAACGGCGACATGCCGATGACCCAGTTCAAGGACGGGGTGCTGAGCGGCACCGACGGCGAGCTGATGGTGCTCGCCGCCAAGGCGATCGGCCTCGAGCCGGTCATCCACCAGATGGACTGGGCCGCCGAGATCGAGTCGACCAAGCAGGGCAAGGTCGACGTCATGCACGGCGCCATGGGCTGGAAGACCGAGCGCACCAAGATCATGATCCTGACCGAGCCGATCTACTACTTCGGCACCTTGCTCACCCAGAAGGCCGGCCACAACTGGCACACCTTCGCCGACATGAAGGGCCGCTCGGTCGGCACGGTGAACGGCTTCACGCTGGTGCCGGAGCTGAAGAAGGTCGACGGGATCGGCGAGGTGAAGCTCTACGACACCTCGGACGGCGCGGTGCAGGACCTCGTCGCCGGCCGCGTCGACATGATCATCCTCGATCCGCCGCTGGTGCAGTACGTCATCAAGCAGCACCCGGAGTGGAACCTGGAGCAGATCGCGGTCGATGCCGAGCCGGACAAGTATCCGATCATGTCGACCAAGTACAACGTGATCTTCGGCGTCAACAAGAACGAGCCCGAGCTGGCCGAGGCCATCAACCAGCAGATCCTGCAGATGTGGAAGGACTGCACCAACGTGAAGGTGATGGCGAAGTACGGCCTCAGCGACAAGTCCTGGTTCATCCCGCCGTCGCCGAATCCCCGCCTCGGCGTCGACCGCAAGGAAGGCTACCAGGCGCCGACCGCCGAGCACTGCTTCAAGTAGGCCGGCGGCACGACGCAAGATCGTCCTCGACCAGAGGGGGCGGGCGGCGAGGCCCGCCCCCTCGCTGCGAGAGCGGCCCATGGATCCCCTGCTGCGCATCGTCGACCTGCACAAGCGCTTCGCCTCGCTCGAGGTGCTGTCCGGCGTCGACCTCGACGTGCAGCGCGGCGAGGTCGTCTCGATCATCGGCCCGAGCGGCTCGGGCAAGACCACCCTGCTGCGCTGCATCAACTACCTGGAGAAGCCGAGCGCCGGCCGCATCTACATCGACGGCACGCTGATCGGCGAGCGCCAGGCGGGCAACGGCAGCTACGTCCATCTCAGCGACCGCGAGCTGGCCAAGGAGCGGCGCGAGATCGGCTTCGTCTTCCAGCGCTTCAACCTGTTCCCGCACCTGACGGCGCTGGAGAACGTCACCATCGCGCCGCGCAAGGTGCTGGGCGTGCCGCGCGCCGAGGCGGCCGCACGCGGCCGCGAGATGCTCGAGAAGGTCGGGCTCGGCCACAAGCTCGACGAATATCCCGAGCGGCTCTCCGGCGGCCAGCAGCAGCGCGTGGCGATCGCCCGCGTGCTCGCCATGCAGCCCAAGCTGATGCTGTTCGACGAGGCGACCTCGGCGCTCGACCCGGAGCTGATCGGCGAGGTGCTGCGCGTCATGCGCCAGCTCGCCGAGGAGGGCCGCACCATGGTCATCGTCACCCACGAGGTGAGCTTCGCGGGCGAGGTCTCCGACCGCATCGTCTTCATGGACGGCGGCAAGATCGTCGAGCAGGGCCCGCCCGCCGAGGTGCTCTACCGGCCGCAGCAGCCGCGCACCCAGGCCTTCCTCAGCCGCCTGCAGCAGCGGTAGCGATGCGGGCGCCCCGGTCCCCTTGGTTCCGTCATCCCGGCGAAAGCCGGGATCCATGGTTCCACCTGTGCGATGCGGGCCGATGGATCCCGGCGCTCGGAGTGCCCGCCTGATGGAGCGCTTCTGGGCCGTCCTGGTCGAGAAGGGGCCGTACTTCCTCTCCCGCCTGCTCGGCGGGCTCGACACCACGATCATCGTCGCCATCGGCGCGCTGATCTTCGCGCTGATCTTCGGCCTGGTGGTCGCGCTGATGCGGCTGTCGCGGCACCGGCTGCTGCGCTGGCCGGCGATCGCCTATATCGAGTTCATCCGCGGCACGCCGGCGCTGGTCCAGCTCTTCGTCATCTATTTCGGCCTGCCGGACGCCGGCGTCACGCCCTCGCCGCTGCAGGCGGCGATCATCGGGCTCGGCGTCAACGGCGCCGCCTACCTGGCGGAGATCTACCGCGCCGGCATCGAGGCGATCCATCGCGGCCAGATGGAGGCGGCGCTGACGCTGGGCATGACCCCGGCGCGCGCCATGCAGTACATCATCCTGCCGCAGGCCGTGCGCACCATGCTGCCGCCGATGACCAGCTTCGCCATCAACCTGCTCAAGGACACCGCGCTGGTCTCGGTGGTGGCGGCCCCGGAGATCATGTTCTACGCCCGCAACCTGGTGACCGAGAGCATCCAGAGCGCGCATGTCTACCTGATCGCCGGCGCCATCTATCTCTGCATGACGATCCCGCTCTCCCGCGTGGCGGCGGCGCTGGAGCGCGCCAAGCGGGCCTGGAACTGACGCGCGGCCGATGCCCGACCTGCCGCAGATCTATGCCGACAACATCGAGAGCTGGCTGCCGCAGCTGCTCGAGGCCTGCGTCGGCACGCTGCGGCTGGCCGCGGTGTCCTTCGTGCTGGCGGTGCTGGTCGGCCTGGTGATGGCGCTCGCCCGCACCGCGCGCAGCCGCGTGCTGCGCAGCGCCGCCGCCTGCTACATCGAGGTCGCCCGCGGCCTGCCGGCGCTGGTCATCCTCTACATCGTCTACTACGTGCCGCCGCAGATGTTCCCCGGCGAGAGGTGGATGGCGCTGCCGGCCTTCGTCGCCGCCGTGGTCGGGCTCGCCATCCAGGGCGGCGCCATCCTCGCCGAGGTCTTCCGCTCCGGCATCGAGGCGCTGCACAAGGGCCAGAGCGAGGCGGCGCTGTCGCTCGGCATGACGCCGGCCAAGACGATGGCCTACATCATCCTGCCGCAGGCCCTGCGCATCGTGCTGCCGCCGGTCGGCAACTACGCCATCGGCCTGCTCAAGGACACCTCGGTCTGCGCGCTGATCGCCGCCCCCGAGCTGATGCTGCGCGCCAAGGACCTCGCATCCTCCGACTTCGAGCCGATGGCCGTCTTCCTGCTCGCCGCGGCGCTCTACTTCGCGATGAGCTATCCGCTGTCGCTCGGCGTGCGCTACATGGAGGCGCGGCTCTCGCGCCACCGCTGACCCCCCGTCCGCCCACACCCCCCGAGGAACCACCCGATGAAGATCGTCAGCCTGGAGGCCATCCCGGTCCGCATCCCCTACAAGCATGTCGAAGCCTCCTCGGTGATCGCGCGCGGCGGCGTCGCCGACGTGCTGGTCAAGCTGACCACCGACGAGGGGCTGGTCGGCTGGGGCGAGTGCACGCGGGCGGCCGACACGCCCGGCATCGAGAGCGCGGTGAGGGCGATGGCGCCGCTGGTGATCGGCCGCGACCCCTGGGAGAAGGAGCAGCTGCACCGCGACCTGGCGATCCCGGCGCTCTGGGCCTTCCAGCCGATGACCGGCAACTTCGCCTATGCCGGCATCGACATGGCGCTGTGGGACCTCTGCGGCAAGATCGCCGGCCAGCCGCTCTACAAGCTGCTCGGCGGCGCGCTGCGCGACGAGGTCGACTACTACTACTACCTGGAATGGGGCACGCCGCGCGAGCTCGAGCGCCAGGGCAGGGACGGCATCAAGCGCGGCTACCGCGCCTTCTACATGAAGGTCGGCGTCGACGAGGCGCGCGAGGAGGCGATGCTCGAGGCGCTGCGCGGCGCGATCGGCCCGGCCGGGCTGATCCGCATCGACGCCAACCAGGCCTGGAGCCAGCCCCAGGCGCTGCGCATCCTCGAGCGCTGGCACGAGCGCTACGTCATCGACTTCGCCGAGGCGCCGGTGCGCATCGACCCGGTCGAGAACATGCTCGACCTGCGCCGCAAGGTGAAGGCGCCGCTCTGCGTCAACGAGGGCATGTGGCGCGAGGCCGACGCCTACCGGATGATCAAGAGCCGCTGCGGCGACTATCTCTGCTACTCGCCCTACTGGGTCGGCTCGCTGCTGCGCTTCCACCAGCTCAACTGGGCGGCCCATCTCGAGGGCTGGCTGGTCTGCAAGCACACCCACGGCGAGTACGGGCTGGCCGCGGCGGCGGCGCACCACGCCATGCTGGCGGCGCCCAACACCGGCCTCGGCAACCAGCAGACCGCGCAGATCATGGAGGACGACATCCTCACCGCCCCGATCCCGATCGTCGACCGGCCGCGCTGGGGCCGCATCGAGGGGCCGGGCCTCGGCGTCGAGGTTGACGAGGACAAGGTCGGCCGCTTCCACGCCGACTACCGCGCGCACGGCGACTACCCGACATATCCGCCGCATCTCGCCGGCGGCGGCACGGCCGCGCCCGCCAGGCCGCGCGGACGTGCCCGGCGATAGCCGCAGATGTAGCTGTCTTTGACACTCCCGCCCCTCCGCTCGCGGGTGAGTGTCGACGCCTCTGACAGTCCCTGCCTCGCGGCATCTTTCCCTGCAATGCCGGCTCCGGCAGAAGGAACTTAGCTTCCTCGCGGCCGGTTCTCGGTGCTGGCTTGGCCGTTGACGGTCAGCAGGGCAGGGACGGGCATGAGCCGGGATCCGATCATCTCGCGGCGGGCGTTCTGCGCCGCCGCACCGTTGCTGGCGGTTCGGCTGCAGCCCGGGCGGGCGGCGCTCTCCGCGTCCCTGGCCGCGCTCGTCGGCGATCCCGCGGCATGGCGCGCGGTGGGCCGGCGCCGGCTTGCCATGCACCCCGAGGAGACGAGGCGCGCGACGCTGCTCGCCGCGCTCGCCGACGGCTACCCCGCCGGCGCCCCGCTCGCCGCCCGGCGCGCCTGGTTCGTCGCCCGCTGTCGCGACGATTTCGCGGCTGGCCGGGTGGAGCGGGTGGAGGGCTGGGTGATGGCGCGAACCGAGCTGCGCCTGGCGGCGCTGCTCGCGCTCTAGGGCGGCGCGCCGTGCTGCTCGAAGCCCAGTCGCTGCCCGAGGGCCAGGTGCTGGCCGGCGACGTCGTGATCGTCGGTGGCGGGCCTGCCGGCATCGCCGCCGGGCTGGCGCTGGCGCGGGCCGGCCGCAAGGTCGTGCTGCTCGAGGCCGGCGGGCTGGCGGTCGACGCCGCCGCCCAGGAGCTCTATGCCGGCGAGAATGTCGGGGTGCCCTATTTCGACCTCGACATCACCCGGCTCCGGATGCTCGGCGGCTCGACCAACCACTGGGGCAACCAGGTCTCCGATTTCGAGCCGATCGACTTCGCGCGCCGCGACTGGATCCCGCACAGCGGCTGGCCGATCGACCGGGCCGCGCTGCAGCCCTGGTACGAGCGTGCCTTCCCCTTCCTCGATCTCGGCACCTGGGACCTCGACCGGCCGGCGCTGTGGCAGGCGCCCGCCGGGCCCTTCCGGCTTCCCGACCTCGCCGGCCGCCGCATCGCCACCAAGCTGTTCCGCCGCCGGGCGGAGGCGCTCCGGGTGGGCGAGCATCACCGCGACGCCCTGGTCGCCGAGCCGCGGCTCGCCCTCTGGCTGCAGGCCAGCGTCACCGAGATCGTGCTCGACCCCGGCGGCCGCGCGGTGGTCGCGCTGCGCGGCGTCACCGCGGCCGGCCGCCGCTTCACGGCGACCGGGGCCCAGTACGTGCTGGCCTGCGGCGGGCTGGAGAATCCGCGGCTGCTGCTCGCCAGCGACGCGGTGCAGGCGGGCGGCATCGGCAACGGCCGCGGCCTGGTCGGCCGCTTCTTCATGGACCATCTCAGGATCGAGAGCGGCATCCTGCTGCCGACCGATCCCGCGGCGCTCGCCGCCTATGCCGACAGCTTCGACCGCCCGGTCGACCGCTTCGCCAACCTCTACCTGACGCCGGCGGCGCAGCGCGAGAACGGCACGGCGGTGTTCCGCCTGAAGTTCTTCTCGCGCATGGAGGGCGAGACCTCGCTCGGCTATCGCGGGGTCCGCGGCTTCCTCGCCGACCTCAAGGGCGGCCGCCCGCTCGACGGCTTCGGCACCCAGCTCGCCCGGATGATCGTCGATCTCGACGGCATGGCGACCGGCCTCTATGCCGGGGTCGCCGGCCGGCGCGAGCTGCTCTGCGTCAGCGTCGTCGAGCAGGCGCCCAACCCGGACAGCCGGGTGACGCTGTCGGCCGAGCGCGACGCGCTCGGGATGCGGCGCATCCGCCTGGACTGGCGGCTCTCCGATCTCGACCGCCACAGCTTCGAGCGCGGCCGCGCCGTGGCCGCCGCCGAGCTGGCCGCCGCCGGGCTCGGCCGCGCCCGCCTCGACGACGCGCCGGAGGTCGCCGCCTGGTCCGGCATCGCCGCTGGCGCGTCGGCCTCGCCGACCGGCGCCTTCGAGGCCGGCCACCACCACACCGGCACCACCCGCATGGCCGACGACCCGTCCGCCGGCGTGGTCGATCGCGACGGACGGGTGTTCGGCGTCGACAACCTGTTCGTCGCCGGCAGCTCGACCTTCCCGACGCTCGGCAGCGCCAACCCGACGCTCACCATCGTCGCCCTGGCGCTGCGCCTCGCCGACCACCTCGCCAGGCTGGCCGCCTGACTACAGGTCGGCGATCGCCGCGACCAGCGACAGCAGGGCGGCGAGGCCCAGCCAGAGCGCTGCCGCCGCGGCGGCGAAGCGGCGGCGGAATCCGGTCGCCGCATAGAGCGCCGCCGGCGCGATGCCGGCGAGCAGGAACAGGATCAGCGCGCCGCCGAGCGAGACCAGCAGGGTATGGGCGCGCCCGAGATCGGCGCCGTGCGCCCGCTGCACGGCGAGCGCGCCGGCATAGCACGCCGCGAAGATTGCCGCCGGCACACGCCACCCTGCCTTCGTCCACGCCACGATCGCTCTCCCGTGATGAACCATAGCAGCCCGCGAGGCTTTGCGGGAGCCGGGTCGGCGGTCCGCACCCGGTGGTTGCGGCTCGCGTCCACAGTGCATCGCTTGCCGGCGGTCGGCCCGGCCGGATAGGGTTTCCCCGAGGGGGGCTCGTGACGGGATCCAGGGCGACGCTGCACTTTGTCTGCGGGAAGGCGGCCTCCGGCAAGACGACGCTGGCGCGGGACCTGGCGGCGCGGCACGGCGCGGCGCTGTTCTGCGAGGACGAGTGGCTGACCCTCCTGGAGGCGTCGATCGTCGACCTCGGGTCGTTCGACGATCATGCGCGCCGCCTGCGATCGGCCCTGGCGCCCCATCTCGCCCAGCTGCTGCGCATCGGCACCTCCGTGGTGCTCGACTTCGCCGGCAACACGCCGGAAGAGCGCGGCTGGGTGCGGTCGATCTTCGAGGCGGCCGGCGCCGGGCATCGGCTGCACGTCATCCTGGCCTGCGATGGGCTGTGCAAGGCCCGCCTGCGCCAGCGCAACGAGACGAAGCCGGCCGGGCTCTACTTCGGGCCGGTGTCGGAAGCGCTGTTCGACGAGGTGACGCGGTACTTCGTACCGCCCGCCGACGCCGAGGGCTTCATGGTGACGAGCTACGACGCCGCGAGCGGCTGTACGGAAGAACTGCGGACAGGAGCATCAGGATGAGAGCGATCGGCTACCGCCACCCCCGGCCCCTCGCCGACGAGGACGCCCTCGTCGAGCTCGATCTGCCGGCGCCCGAGCCCGGGCCGCGCGACCTGCGCGTCGCCGTCAAGGCGGTGTCGGTCAACCCGGTCGACGTCAAGCAGCGCGCCAGGGCCGCGCCGCCGGAGGGCACGGCGCGCGTGCTGGGCTTCGACGCCGCCGGGGTGGTCGAGTCGGTCGGCGCCGAGGTCACCCTGTTCAAGCCCGGCGACGCGGTGTTCTACGCCGGCGCCATCGACCGGCCCGGCAGCAACGCGGCGCTGCAGCTGGTCGACGAGCGCATCGTCGGGCCGAAGCCGCGCTCGCTCGGCTTCGCCGAGGCGGCCGCGCTGCCGCTGACCGCGCTGACCGCCTGGGAGCTGCTGTTCGACCGGCTCGGCGTGCCCTGCGGGCGCAAGACGGGCGGCGGCGCGCTGCTGGTGATCAACGGCGCCGGCGGGGTCGGCTCGATCCTGATCCAGCTGGCGCGCCGGCTGACCGGCCTCGCCGTCATCGCCACCGCCTCGCGGCCGGAAACCGTCGCCTGGGTGCGCGCGATGGGCGCCGCGCACGTCGTCGACCATCGCCGGCCGCTCGACGAGGGGCTGGCGGCGATCGGCATCCCGGCGGTCGAGTACGTCGCCGGGCTGACCGCGAGCGACGCCCACCTGCCGGCGATCGTCCGGGCGATCGCGCCGCAGGGCCGGCTGGCGCTGATCGACGACCCCGCGGAATTCGACATCGTGCCGCTCAAGCGCAAGAGCGTCTCGGTGCATTGGGAGCTGATGTTCACCCGCTCGCTCTACGGCACGGCCGACATGATCGAGCAGCACCGCATCCTTGCCGAGGTGGCGGCGCTGGTCGATGCCGGGGTGCTGCGCACGACGATGACGGAGAATCTCGGGCCGCTGACCGTGGCCGGCCTGCGCCGCGCCCACGCCCTGGTCGAGAGCGGCCGGGCCATCGGCAAGACGGTGCTGGAGGGCTTCGCCTGAGCTACCCCTTCTCGTAGAGCGCGGCCAGCGCCGCGCGGTACTGCTCCTTGACCTTGTGGCGGCGGACCTTCAGCGAGCCGGTGAGCAGCCCGTTCTCGATGGTGAAGGGCTCGCGGGCGACGGCGAAGCGGCGGATCCGCTCGATCTGCGACAGCCGGCGGTTGACCCGCTCCAGCGCGGCGCCGAGCGCCTTGGCCAGCTCCGGGTCGTCGGCCAGCGCCGCCAGCTCGGCCGGCCGGCCGCGCCGCCGCGCGACCTCCGCCAGAGTCTCCTGCGAGGGCACCAGCACCGCGACGAGGTGCGGGCGGGAGTCGCCCTCGACCACCGCCTGGGCGATCTCCGGCTCGAGCGACAGGATGCCCTCGACCCGGGCCGGCGAGACGTTGTCGCCGCCCGACAGCACGATCAGGTCCTTCTTGCGGTCGGTGATCTCGAGATAGCCGTCCGCGTCGAGCCGCCCGACGTCGCCGGTGTGCAGCCAGCCCTCGCGCACCGCCTGGGCGGTGGCGGCCGGATCGCGCCAATAGCCCTTCATCACCAGCTCGCCGCGGACCAGGATCTCGCCGTCCTCGGCGATGCGGACCTCGACGTCCTTGAGCGGCGGCCCGACCGCGCGCAGCTTGACCCGGCCGGGCGGATTGCAGGAGATCACCGGCGAGGCCTCGGTCTGGCCGTAGCCCTGCAGGATGCGCAGGCCGAGCGCGGTGAAGAAGATGCCGACCTCGTAGTTGAGCGCCGCGCCGCCCGAGACGAAGCATTTCAGCCGCCCGCCGAAACGCTGCCGCAGCTTCTCGCGGACCAGCCGCTCGGCGACGCCGTCGAGCAGGCGCTGGCCGAATCCGAGGCTGCCCGGCCGCTCGGTGCGCTGCCGGCCGAGCTCGAGCGCCAGCCGCACCAGCCGCTGCCGCCAGCCCGGCGCCTTGGCGAGCTGACGCTCGATGCGCTGGCGCATCACCTCGTAGAGCCGCGGCACCGCCGTCATGATGGTCGGCCGCGCCTCCAGCATGTTGTCGGTCAGCTTCTCGACGCTCTCGGCGTAGTAGATCTGCGCGCCGAGCAGGATCGGGAAGAACTGGCCGGCGGTGTGCTCGTAGGAGTGCGACAGCGGCAGGAAGGAGAGGAAGACCTCCTCGCCCAGGCCGAACTCGCGCAGCAGGTGATGGGCGCCGTCGCAATTGGCCAGGATCGAGCCGTGCGTCAGCATCACCCCCTTGGGGGTGCCGCCGGTGCCCGAGGTGTAGATGAAGCAGCTGGTGTCCTCGCGCCGCAGCCGGGCGAGGCAGGCCGCCAGGTCGAGGGCGGGCGCGGCGCCGCCCAGCTCCGCCCAGCGCAGCAGCCGCTGCGGCGCGCCGGCGACCGGCTCGACCGCGTCCATGGCGATCGCCACGGCGAGCTCGGGCAGCTCGGCCGCCGCCTCCAGCACCCGGCGGGCGACGGCGCCGCCGCCGACCACAGCGGCACGCGCGCCGCTGTGCGACAGGATGTGGCGGTGGTCGGCGACCGTGTTGGTCGTGAAGGTCGGCACCGCGATGGCGCCCAGCGTCATGATCGCGAGGTCGGCGATCAGCCATTCCGGCCGGTTCTCGGCGACCAGCGCCACCCGGTCGCCGGCACCGATGCCGAGGCCGGCGAGGCCCGCCGCGGCGGCGCGCACCGCGTCCGCCACCGCCTGCCAGGAGAGCGGCCGCCAGGCGCCGTCGCGCTTCTGCCAGAGGAAGGGCGCCTCGCCGCGGCGCTCGGCCTGGGTGAAGAACAGGCTCGGCAGGCTGGCCCAGGCCTGGTGATCCAAACGCGCCTCCCCTGGGGCTTGCGGCCGGCGTCCGGCGGTCACACGAGGTCGCGGGCGATCCGCCGCTGCCAGCGGCGGGCGAGCACCTCGCGGTCGCCTTCGTGGGCCGTGAAGGCCGAGTCCAGCACGAACTCGGTCGCCGTCGCGGTGAGGCGGGTCGTCGCCTCGATCCGGGTGCGCCACTCGCCGCGCCCGATCAGGATGGTGCGCGACATCTCGGTCTCGGCGGAGAGCGGGTCGTCCTCGCAGATCGACACGCGCTCCGACATGGCGGTGCCGATCTCCAGCCCGTTATGCTCGAGACGGGCGAGCCCTTCGTCGCGCAGCGCGTTCAGGCTGATGCGGCCGGTGCCGTAGTCGCGCGTCGCGGTCACCGTCCAGGCCACCGGCGCGAGCTCGGTCCGGCGCGCGGGGGCAGCCGCCTCCGGTTCCGCGAAAGCGGGCGCCGGCGCGTCCGCGGCCGGCGTGCGCAGCGGCAGGACCAAGTGCGTGCCCTCGAGGTGCACGGTCAGGGTGACCGGGTGCGGCGCCGGCCAGACCATCGGCCAGTAGGTGGTGGCCAGCGCCAGCCGGACGCGGTGGCCGGCGGCGAAGCGGTAGCCGGCGTCGTTGAGCTGCAGCCGCACGCGATAGCGCTGCCCGGGGACGAGGGGCGAGGGGCTCTCATGCCCGTCGCGGTGGGTCAGGTTCAGGATGCCGAAGCTGACGCGGGTCGAGGCGCCGTCCGGCGCGACGTCGCAGAGCCGGGCCACCAGGGTGGCGACCGGCTGGTCGACCGAGAGCTCGATCTCGAGCACCGGGGCGCCCAGGATCTCGCACGGCGCCTCCAGCAGCGCCGAATCGAAGCACAGGCTGCGGCCGTCATCCTCCCGCTGGTCGGCGGGGAATTCCGGACCGCGGCCGCCGGTGCCGTAGGGGCACCACTCGCCGGCAGCCAGCCCGTGCGTCTGCGGCGAGCGGAAGGACAGGCTGCGGCGGTGCGACGGGCCCGCCACCAGCCGCCCCCGCTCCAGGCCGAGGCGGAGCGGCGCGATCGCCGGGCTCGGCCACTGGAGCTCGGCCACCCAGCGGCCCGGGCAGGTCTCGTAGAAGGGCCGCGCCGGAATCGACTCGCCGATCCAGGCCCGCAGCATCGGCTCGGCCTCGCAGCCGTTCGCCGCGCCCTTCAGCCAGCGGTCCCACCAGCGCACCGCATGCTGCAGGAAGCCGATCGCCGGCCCGGGCACCGCCAGATGCGGGTACATGTGCGCCCACGGGCCGATGATGCCTTGCCGCGGCACCTGCAGATGGGCGAGCAGCCGCGGGATCGCGTTGCTGTAGCCGTCGAGCCAGCCGCCGACCGCCAGGACCGGGCACTGGATCGCGCCATAGTCCTCGCACACCGAGCCGTGCTTCCAGTAGGCGTCGCGGCGCTGGTGCTCGAGCCAGGGCTCGATCGGCTGCACCAGCGCCTCGAGCCGCTCCAGCCACAGGCTGCGCCAGCGCTCGCCGAGGATGGCGGGATCCGGCGGCCGCGGCAGCAGGGCGAAGAAGGTGGTGCCCCAGTCCAGCGTGTCGTTGAGGACGCAGCCGCCCATGTAGTGCATGTCGTCGGCGTAGCGGTCGTCGGTCGAGCAGGAGGTGATGATCGCCTTCAGCGCCGGCGGCCGGAGCGCCGCCACCTGCAGGGCGTTGAAGCCGCCCCAGCTGTTGCCCATCATGCCGACCGCGCCGGTGCACCAGGGCTGCGCCGCCAGCCAGGCGATCGCCGCCTTGCCGTCCTCGAGCTCCTGGGCCAGGTACTCGTCGGTCATCACTCCGTCGGAATCGCCGGAGCCGCGCAGGTCGACGCGCACTGCGGCGTAGCCGTGGCCGGCGAAGTAGCGGTGGATCGGCTCGTCCCGCGCCACGGTGAAGTCGCGGCGGCGATAGGGGATGTACTCCATGATCGCCGGCACGGGGTGCTGCCCGGCATCCTCCGGCAGCCAGATCCGGCAGGCCAGCCGGGCGCCGTCCGGCATCGGGATCCAGCCATCCTCGATGACGCGAACCTCGCGTGGAAAGCTGGTCCGGACCCTCATCGTGCGTCTCCTCCGGCCGCTGCCGGCTTGGCGCGGCGCGGTCCAGAGCTTATATCGCTCGGCGACGCTCCGCGTCACCGCCCCTGCCGGTCTGGCCCCCGGGGCGCCGCCTGCGAGAGAGAGGTTCCATGCCGATCGGCCCGATGACCGCCCCGGAAGCCGCCGCCGCGACCGCCGCCGACCCGGCCCGGGCGCTGCCCGAGTGGGATCTCTCCGACCTCTATCCCGGCCGCGATTCGGCAGCTCTGGCGGCCGACCTGGCGGCCGCCGCCGGGGATGCCCGGCGCTTCGCCCAGGCTCATGAAGGAAAGCTCGAGACGCTGTCCGGCGCCGTGCTCGGCGCGGCGGTGGCGGAGTACGAGCGCCAGCAGGAGCGACTCGGCCGGATCATGAGTTACGCCCAGCTGGTCCAGGCGGGCAACATCACCGATCCGGAGATCGGCAAGTTCTACCAGACCATGCAGGAGAAGGTGAACGCGATCTCCACCGACCTGCTGTTCTTCACCCTCGAGCTCAACCGCCTGTCCGACGCGGCGCTCGAGGCCAAGCTCGCCGACCCGGCGCTGGCCCACTACCGGCCGTGGCTGCGCGACGTCCGCGCCTTCCGCCCGCACCAGCTCTCCGACGAGATCGAGAAGCTGCTGCACGAGAAGTCGGTGGCCGGCCGCGCCGCCTGGACCCGCCTCTTCGACGAGACGCTGGCCGGGCTGCGCTTCCCGGTCGACGGCAAGGAGCTGACCAGCAACGAGGTCCTCAACCTGCTGACCGACAAGGACGGCGCGACCCGCAGGAAGGCGGCGAAGACGCTGGCCAAGGTGATGCAGGAGAACGCCCGCAGCTTCGCCCTCATCACCAACACGCTGGCCAAGGACAAGGAGATCGAGGACAAGTGGCGCGGCTTCGCCCGCCCGGTCTCCTCGCGCAACCTCGCCAACCAGGTCGAGGACGCCGTGGTCGACGCCCTGGTCGCCGCCGTGCGCGAGTCCTATCCCCGGCTGTCGCACCGCTACTACCGGATCAAGGCCGGCTGGTTCGGCCAGGACCGGCTCGACTACTGGGACCGCAACGCGCCGCTGCCGCGCGACGACGACCGCAGCATCCCGTGGGACGAGGCGGTCTCGACCGTGCTCGGCGCCTATGGCGCGTTCTCGCCGAAGCTGGCCGATCTCGGCCGCCGCTTCTTCGACAATCGCTGGATCGACGCGCCGCCGCGGCCGGGCAAGGCGCCGGGCGCCTTCGCCCATCCGACCGTGCCGGCGGCCCATCCCTACCTGCTGCTCAACTACCACGGCAAGATCCGGGACGTGATGACGCTGGCCCACGAGCTCGGGCACGGCGTCCACCAGCTGCTGGCGGCGCCGCGCGGCCAGCTGATGTCGGACACGCCGCTGACCTTGGCCGAGACCGCCTCGGTGTTCGGCGAGATGCTGACCTTCCAGGCGCTGCTGAAGGGCGAGCAGGACCCCAAGAAGCGGCGCCTGCTGCTCGCCGGCAAGGTCGAGGACATGCTGAACACGGTGGTCCGCCAGATCGCCATGCACGAGTTCGAGCGCCGGCTGCACGACCGCCGCCGCGAGTCGGAGCTGACGGCCGAGGAGATCGGCGGGATCTGGCTGGAGACCCAGGCCGAGAGCCTCGGCCCGGCGCTGCGCTTCGACGACGACTACCGGATCTTCTGGACCTACATCCCGCACTTCATCCACGTGCCGTTCTACGTCTACGCCTACGCCTTCGGCGATTGCCTGGTGAACTCGCTCTACGCCGTCTACCAGGGCGCCGAGAAGGGCTTCGCCGAGCGCTACTTCGCCATGCTCTCGGCCGGCGGCACGCTGCGCCACCAGGAGCTGCTGGCGCCCTTCGGGCTCGATGCCGCCGACCCCGCCTTCTGGAAGCGCGGGCTCGACGTCATCGCCGGCTTCATCGACCAGCTCGAGGCCGCCTGATGGCCGACCAGGGCAGCGCCGACCGCGCCGAGGCCAACCGGCTCGGCGGCCGGATCCGGCGCTATGCCCGGGTCGGCACGGCGGTCGGCGGGCTGGCGGCGCGGCTGGCCGGGCAGCGCTATCTCGGGCTCGAGCTCGACCGCGACGCCCACGCCGCCGACCTCAAGCTGGCGCTGGGCGGCCTCAAGGGGCCGCTGATGAAGGTGGCGCAGATCCTCGCCACCATCCCCGACGCGCTGCCCAAGGAGTACGCGGCCGAGCTCGCCCAGCTGCAGGCCAACGCGCCGGCGATGGGCTGGCCCTTCGTCAAGCGCCGCATGGCGAGCGAGCTCGGGCCGGACTGGCAGCAGCGCTTCGCCGGCTTCGAGCGCGAGGCCGCCGCCGCCGCCTCGCTCGGCCAGGTGCATCGCGCGACCGGCCATGACGGCGCCCGGCTCGCCTGCAAGCTGCAATATCCCGACATGCAGTCGGCGGTGGAGGCCGACCTCGGCCAGCTCCGCCTCATCCTCGGCATCTACGAGCGCTACGACCGCGCCATCTCGACCCGCGAGATCCACGCCGAGATCGCCGCCCGGCTGCGCGAGGAGCTCGATTACGGGCTGGAGGCCCGCCACATGGCGCTCTACGGCGCGATGCTGGCCAAGGAGGAGCTGGTCCACGTCCCGGTGCCGCTGCCCGAGCTCTCGACCCGCCGCCTGCTGACCATGAGCTGGCTCGACGGCGTGCCGCTGCTGCGCTTCGTCGCCGAGCACGACGACGTCGCGGTGCGCAACCGGGTGGCGCTCGCCATGTTCCGCGCCTGGTACGTGCCCTTCTACTTCTACGGCACGATCCACGGCGACCCGCACCTCGGCAACTACACGGTGCGCGAGGACGGCACCGTAAACCTGCTCGATTTCGGCTGCATCCGCGTCTTCCACGCCAGCTTCGTGCAGGGCGTCATCGACCTCTACCACGCGCTGCAGCGCGACGACCGTGCGCTGGCCGTGCACGCCTATGAGAGCTGGGGCTTCAAGGGCCTCAACAACGAGGTCATCGACGTGCTCAACCGCTGGGCCGGCTTCGTCTACGGCCCGCTGCTCGAGGACCGCCCGCGCCGCATTCAGGAGAGCGAGTCCGGCGTCTATGGCCGCGAGGTCGCCGAGGGCGTCCATGCCGAGCTGCGCCGGCTCGGGCCGGTCACCCCGCCGCGCGAGTTCGTCTTCATGGACCGCGCCGCGATCGGCCTCGGCTCGGTCTTCCTGCACCTGCGCGCCGAGGTCAACTGGTACCGCCTGTTCCACGACCTGATCGCCGACTTCGACGTCAAGGCCCTGCACCGCCGCCAGACCAAGGCGCTCAAGGCAGCCGGGGTACCGTTGCCGCAATAGAGCGGAACCGCTGTGCGCGACTACTTCACGTCATCTTTTGTGGCACCGCGCCGGAATCGATCGACAATCACCGTCCACGGTTCTTTGTCCGGATCACCATAGATTCCAAACTTAAGATAAGTACATCCTGTGAGTGTTGGATAGCCAAAGGGATCATAGGGATTCGGTTTCCCGTCTGAGCCAAGCCCATACGGCGTTGGCGCGAATGGCTCTCCATCCAGCGAACCGTCGAGGTAACCTCTTATTGCTGGCGACTCGTTTCCCTCCACTCGTGGATCGACGTAGACATGCAGCAGCAAGGAATGCCAGTTGCCAAAGAAAATATCACTCTCTTGCATTATGAGACCAAATGGTATCTTTCCGACATTGACCGACGACGCGGCCATAAGTACGCCCGCTACGGTCGCATCTGAATTCTCGATGGGGCGGATCGACAAAATCGGATTACCGTCCTTCAGTGCCTTGATATCGAACTCGCCGCCGCCCGACAGCGCGCAACTCGTGTCGCTTTGCTTGAGCTGTGTCAGAACGAATCGTTTTGTGCCAATCTTGCCACGCATTTCTTTCGGAAACATGAATCGCAAACTGTACCAGATTTCGGTCTGCTGTGGGATCCACTGTTTGCTAGCCTCCCCGACCTCACCGCGAAGATACTTGCAGCTGCCGCCGCTTCCAGGAGGAGAATTGGGATTGAGAGTTATTGCCAGTGCCATGTTTTGGGCATCGTCTGGGGCGGGCACATGTCGGAATTCGAACTTCCCTTGACACTGCCAAGCGTCAGTAAGCCCTGCCCCCAGGTCTCCGTTGAAGTCGCTTGCCAGCTCGAGATGCTTGGGGCTTGGGGCCGGATCTTCGGCGACTGCTGGCCTGAGCAATGCGCAACCGAGCAGGATCGTGAATGTCCAAACTATGACTCTGCCCATCTTTGTAGCCTCGCGAGGGCTTCACCGTCGGTACGATAATCGAAGATGGTGAAGTAGGTCAACTACTGTAGTGGGCGGAGGCTGAACTTGGCAAAACTCTACCACTGTACCTGGGGTGGGCGTCTACTGAAGCGGACACCTGAATTTTCCTGCGGCAACTCGAGAGTCGAGCGGGGGATGGCAGCCCATCGCAGGCCAGTAAGGGGCTGGAATCGGCGTCGAATAATTGTATCATTTGCCCCGCCTTGAGAGCGAGAAGGACTCTTCATGACCCGTCGCCTGTTCGGCACCGACGGCATTCGCGGCACCGCCAACCAGGAGCCGATCACCGCGGAGACGGCGCTGCGCGTGGCGCTCGCCGCCGGCGCCGAGTCTCACCCGCGGCGGCCATCGCCACCGCGTGGTGATCGGCAAGGACACGCGGCTCTCCGGCTACATGCTGGAGCCGGCGCTGACCGCCGGCTTCGTCGCCATGGGCATGGACGTGGTGCTGCTCGGCCCGCTGCCGACCCCGGCGGTCGCCATGCTGACCCGCTCGCTGCGCGCCGATCTCGGCGTCATGGTGTCGGCCTCGCACAATCCCTTCCAGGATAACGGCATCAAGCTGTTCGGGCCGGACGGCTACAAGCTCTCCGACGCCGTCGAGGCCTCGATCGAGTCGCGGCTGGAGCGCGGCGACGGCTGGTCGCTGGCGCCGGCCGCCGATCTCGGCCGCGCCATGCGGCTGGAGGATGCGCGCGGCCGCTACATCGAGTTCGTCAAGCGCAGCTTCCCGCGCGAGCGCGGGCTCGACGGCCTCAAGATCGTCGTCGATTGCGCCCACGGCGCCGCCTACAAGGTGGCGCCCACGGTGCTCTACGAGCTCGGCGCCGAGGTCGTGCCGATCGGCGTCGAGCCGGACGGGCGCAACATCAACCGCGAGTGCGGCGCCACCGCGCCCGCCCTGATGCAGGACACGGTGGTCCGCGAGAAGGCCGATCTCGGCCTGGCGCTCGACGGCGACGCCGACCGGCTGATCGTCTGCGACGAGAAGGGCCAGCTGCTCGACGGCGACCAGCTGATGGCGCTGGTCGCCCGCTCCTGGGCGCGCGCCGGCCGGCTGGCCGGCGGCGGCGTGGTCGCGACGGTGATGTCGAACCTCGGGCTGGAGCGCTACCTCGGCGGGCTCGGCCTGACGCTGACCCGCACGCCGGTCGGCGACCGCTACGTGCTGGAGAAGATGCGCGCCATCGGCTGCAATGTCGGCGGCGAGCAGTCCGGCCACATCATCCTCAGCGACTTCGGCACCACCGGCGACGGGCTGATCGCCGCGCTGCAGGCGCTGGCCGTGCTCGTCGAGTCGGGCAAGCCGGCGAGCGAGGCCGGCCGCCTCTTCACGCCGCTGCCGCAGACGCTGACCTCGCTGCGCGTCGCGGGCGGCGGCGCCCCGGTGCTGGAGCATGAGAGCGTCAAGGCGGCGATCCGCGCCGGCGAGGCGGCGCTGGCCGGCAGCGGCCGCCTGCTGATCCGCCGCTCCGGCACCGAGCCGGTGGTCCGGGTCATGGCCGAGGGCGAGGATGCCGCCCTGATCGGCCGGGTCGTCGAGGACATCCTCGACGCGATGAAGCGGGTCGCGCCGGCTGCCTGATCCGCGAGCCCGCGCCTCTTCCTGCCTCGCCGGCGCGCCGGCGCCCGCCCGTCAGACGATCGACGGCGCGGCGTCCGGGCCGCTGGCGAGCAGCTCGGCGACGGTGGCGAGGCCGCGCTGCAGCTGGGCGCGGCTCGGGGTGGCGCAGAGGCAGATGCGGATCGCCTCGGCGGCCGGGCGGCCGACGGCGAAGGCCGAGGCGGGGGCCACCAGCACGCCGCAGGCGCGCGCCGCGGCGGTGAGGTCCTCGGCGCGCCACGGCTCCGGCAGCTCGAGCCAGCCATGGAAGCCGGTGGGGTGCGCCAGCCAGCGCCAGCCGGCCAGCGCCGCGCGGGCGGTCGCCTGGCGGGCGCTGGCCTCGGCGCGGGCGTCGGCGGCGAGCCGGTCGGCGGTGCCGTCCTCGATCCAGCGGGTGGCGATCTCGGCCATCAGCGGCGCCGCCATCCAGGTGCTGGTGCGCACCGCCCCGACGAAGGCGCCCTGGCGGCCGGGCGGGGTGGTGAGGTAGCCGATGCGCAGGCCCGGGGCGAGGCTCTTGGAGGTGCTGGTCAGGTAGTAGCCGATGTCCGGCGCCAGGCTGGACAGTGCCGGCAGCGCCTCGCCGAGGAAGCCGTAGACGTCGTCCTCGACGATCGCCACGCCGTGCGCCGAGGCGATCGCCGCGATCGCCTCGCGGCGGGCCACCGGCATCTGGCTGCCGGTCGGGTTCTGCAGGTGCGGCATGCAGTAGAGCGCCCGCGGATTGCCGGCGCGGCAGGCCGCCTCGAGCGCCTCGGGCAGCAGCCCGTCGGCGTCCATGGCGATCCCCTGCAGCCGCAGCTGCAGCATGCCGGCCAGGCTCTTCATGCCGGGATAGGTCAGCGCCTCGGTCAGCACCAGGTCGCCGGGCTTGGTCAGCCCGGCGAAGACGGTGAGCATGGCGTGCTGGCCGCCGGCGGTGACGATCACCCGCTCGGCCTCGACCGAGAGGCCGCGGCGCGACAGCCAGGCGGCGCCCGCGGCGCGGTGGCGGGCGGCGCCGCGATGCGGCTGGTAGCCGAGCAGGGCGCCCAGCCCCGGCTCCCCGGCGAGCTGCGCCAGCGTCGTGGCGAGCAGCCGCTCGCCCTCCGCCGGCACCGACATGTTGACGCTGAAGTCGATCACCCCGCCGCCATCGCCGGGCAGCGCGGGCTCGGCGAGCAGCGAGGGCACCACGGTGCGCTGGTGGTCGCGGACATAGGTGCCGCGCCCGACCTCGCCGCCGACCAGCCCGCGCCGGGCCGCCTCGTTGTAGGCGCGCGTCACCGTGCCGACGGTGACGCCCAGCCGGTAGGCGAGGTCGCGGTGGGTGGGCAGGCGGTCGCCGGCGCGCAGCCGGCCGGCCTCGATGTCCTGGGCGAGCGCCTCGGCGATCGCGACGTAGCGCGAGCCGGGCAGGGCCGAGATGTCCGGCTGCCAAATTGTCATGGTGACAAGGTATGCATTGACCGATTGTCCCTGTCAACTTTAGAAATCAATGGTGACAATTCACGGGGATTGTCCTACCAAGAGGAGCGCATGCCATGAGCACAAGTCTGCACCGCTTCGCCGCGCCATATCTGCCGGGCCGCTCGGTCCCGGCGGCCCTGGTCCTGGCGGTCGGCGACGTCGTGCTCAAATGGCTCGACCGACGCCGCCAGCGCCGCGCGCTGGACCGGCTCGACGACCTGATGCTGCACGATATCGGCCTCAGCCGGGCCGACGTGGAGCGCGAGGTGGTCAAGCCGTTCTGGCGGCCCTGATCGCGGACCCCGGGATTTCGGCCACGACGATTCCGGCCACGACGATTCCGGCACGGTGACGGGCGCCCGCCGTGGCAACGCGGCGGGCGCTTCTCTATGCTCCGCCGGCCCGACGGCTTCGGAGGGCGGGGCGAGGGAGGATGGGATGGAGTTGCCGATCTACCAGGTCGACGCGTTCGCCAACCGGCTGTTCACCGGCAACCCGGCCGCGGTCGTGCCGCTCGAGGAATGGCTGCCCGCCCCCACCATGCAGGCCATCGCGGCCGAGAACAACCTCGCCGAGACCGCCTTCTTCGTGCCCAGCAGCGGCGACTACGAGCTGCGCTGGTTCACCCCGACCACCGAGGTCTCGCTCTGCGGCCACGCCACGCTGGCCAGCGCCTACGTCATCGCCACCATCCTCAGCCCGGGCCGCAGCGTGCTGCGGTTCCACACCAAGAGCGGGCTGCTCGAGGTCACCCGGCACGGCGAGATCATGAGCCTCGATCTGCCCGCCCGGCCGCCGCTCGCCACCCCGGTGCCGGACGATTTCGCGGTGATTCTCGGCGCCTCGCCGGCCAGCGTGCTGCGCGCCGCGGACGACTTCCTCGTGGTCTTCGCCGGCGACCAGACGGTGCGGGCGCTGATGCCCGACCTGGCGCGGATCGCGAGGCTCCCGGCACAGGGGGTGATCGTCACCGCCCCGGCGCGCGACGTCGACTTCGTCTCCCGCTACTTCGCTCCGGCCGCCGGCATCCCGGAGGATCCGGTGACCGGCGCCGCCCACTGCGCCCTGGTGCCCTACTGGAGCCAGCGGCTGGGCAAGACCAACCTGCATGCCCGCCAGGTCTCGGCCCGCGGCGGCGACCTCTACTGCCGAGCCTCGGGCGCCCGCGTCGTGCTGTCGGGCCGGGCCGTGCTCTACCTCGAGGGCCGCATTCATATCTGATGCAAAAAATGCGGTTATAGGATCCTATTCCTTAGTCGCGACCTTGCGGCACCGCAAAATAGCTGAGGCGCCGGCCGGCATTTGCAGGCAAGATCGCGGCGAGGGGGACCTCCGAGGGTCCGGTCCCGGGGGGAAGGAATCCACCACAATGCCGCTCGACATCGCAGCGCTGATCGCCGCTCGCCGGGGCGAGAAGTACCAGCTGCACGACAGCCACCTGAACCAGCAGTTCGTCCGCATGCTGCGGGTGATCGGCTACGACGTCGACTTCGTCTCGGGCAAGGGCCCGCATCTCTTCGATGCCGCCGGCCGCCGCTACCTCGACCTGCTGAGCGGCTTCGGCGTCTTCGCCCTCGGCCGCAACCATCCGGCAATCGCTGCGGCGCTGCACCAGGTGCTCGACGCCGGCCTCGCCAACCTGGTGCAGCTCGACGTCTCGCTGCTGAGCGGCCTGCTGGCCGAGCGCCTGCTGGCGCTGATGCCGGGGCAGGAGCGGGTGTTCTTCTGCAACTCCGGCGCCGAGGCGGTCGAGGCCGGCATCAAGTTCGCCCGGGCGGCGACCGGCCGGCCCGGGCTGGTGCATTGCAGCCACGGCTTCCACGGGCTGACCTGCGGCGCCCTGTCGCTGAACGGCGAGGACGTCTTCCGCCAGGGCTTCGGCCCGCTGCTGACCGACAGCCGTCGGGTGCCGTTCGGCGACCTGCCGGCGCTGGAGCAGGCGCTGTCGAAGCGCGACGTCGCCGCCTTCGTCGTCGAGCCGGTGCAGGGCCACGGCGTGCACCTGCCGCCGGACGGCTATCTCGCCGAGGCGGCGCGGCTCTGCCGGCGCGCCGGCACGCTCTTCGTCGCCGACGAGGTGCAGACCGGGCTCGGCCGCACCGGCCGCTTCCTCGCCTCCGAGCATTGGGGGGTCGAGCCCGACATGGTGCTGCTCGCCAAGGCGCTGTCCGGCGGCCACGTGCCGATCGGCGCCGTCGCCACCAAGGGCTGGATCTTCGCCAAGGTGTTCGACCGGCTCGACCGCGCCGTGGTGCACGGCTCGACCTTCAGCAAGAACGACCTCGCCATGGCCGCCGGGCTGGCCACCCTCTCGGTGATCGAGGAGGAGCGGCTGGTCGAGCGGGCGGCGACCATGGGGGCCGCCATCCTCGCCGACCTGACGGCGATCGGCGCCGGCTCCGAGTTCGTCCGCTCGGTGCGCGGCAAGGGCATGATGATCGGCATCGAGTTCGGGCCGCCGCGCAGCCTGCGCCTCAAGGCCGCCTGGCAGCTGCTGGCCGCGGTCAATTCCAGCCTGTTCTGCCAGATGGTCACCCTGCCGCTGTTCCGGCGCCACCGCATCCTCTGCCAGGTGGCGGGCCATGATTCCCTGGTCGTCAAGCTGATCCCGTCGCTGACCCTCGCCGAGGAGGACCGCGTCTGGATCCGCGACGCCTTCGCCGACGTCATCGCCGATTGCGAGCGGGTGCCGGGGGCGATCTGGGACACCGGCCGCCAGCTCGCCGGCCATGCCATGCGCAGCCGGGCCAAGGTCGCGGTCGGCTGAGCCTGGCCGGGGCCGCGGCCGGCGGGACTCCGCCCGGCGCGGCGTGCTGCCCCGGGTGCGGGGCGATCCGGGGGACGCCCATGTACGAGATCGATCCGGAGCGGCTGGACCTGGCGCGCGAGTTCCGCGCCAGGCCGCATGGCGTGCACAGCGCCGAGCTGCAGCGGGTGCTGAACCGGATGCGGCTGCAGCCGCTGGCCGGCCGCTACGCGCTGGTCGTGGTCGAGCCCTATCGCCGCTGGATGCTGGCCCGCCTCAGCGGCCGGCGCGGCGTGCCGCCGACGCTGTTTCCCGAGCGGCAGTTCGACGACATCGCGGAAGCCGAATGGGCGATCTTCCGGCTGCGCTGGGAGCTGCTCACCGGCCGCGCGCTGGAGCTGCCGGAATGAAGCGCGTGCTCGGCTATGCCGACCGGATCAGCGCCCGCCCGGGCGACCGGCTGGCGATCATGGTCAGCTGCGAGGCCGCGGGCGACCGCTTCGAGGCGGCGCTGTTCCGGCTGATCTGCGGCGACGACAGCCCGGCCGGCCCCGGCTTCAAGGTCGAGCCGGTGGCTCATCCGGCCAACCGCGCCTATCCGGCGCGGCGCCAGCCGACTCATGCCGGCTCCTGCGCCCGGCTGCCGGCCCTGCCGGCGCTGGCCTCCTTCACGCTCGCCGTGCTGGCCTGGCCGACCACGCCGGAGCAGGGGCGGCAGGCGATCCTCGGCAGCTTCGTCGCCGCCCAGCGCCGCGGCCTGGCGCTCGGCATCGACGCCGCCGGCCAGGGCTGCGTGCGCTTCGGCGACGGCGAGACCGTGGGGGAGCTGTCGAGCGGCCGGAAGCTGCCGGCGCGGCGCTGGACGCTGCTCGCCGCCAGCTGGGACGCCGGCGAGCGCCATCTCCGGCTGGTGCAGCAGGAGCTGCCGGCCTTCCCCGCTCATGCCCCGCCGCCGCCGGCCGTGGTCGGCAGCCTGCTCGCTGCCGCGCCGGATCTCGGCGACCTGCCGCTGCTGCTCGCCGCCGCCGCGGTGCCCGGCGGCGATCCGCGCGCCACGGCGGAGCACTACAACGGCAAGATCGAGGCGCCGCTGGTGGCGGCCCGCGCGCTGCCGCCGGAAGCGCTGCTGCCGGCGCTGCGCGATCCGCCGGCGCTCGGCGGCGATCTCGTCGCCGCCTGGGACCTCGCCGCGGAGATCCCGACCGACCGCGTGCTCGACCGCGGCCCCGGCGCCCGCCATGGCCGCACCGTCAACCTGCCGACCCGCGCCGTGACCGGATCGCTGTGGGACGGCAGCGAGCATGACTGGCGCGGCGCCCCGGCGCACTACGCCGCCATCCACTTCCACGACGACGACCTCTACGACGCCGGCTGGGCGCCCGACCTCCAGCTCGCCCTGCCGGCCGGCCTGCGCAGCGGCGTCTACGCGCTGCGCCTGTCCTTCGCCGGCGACGAGGACTGGGTGCCGTTCTTCGTCACCCCGGCGGCCGGCGCGAAGCGGGCGCCGGTCGCCTATCTCGCCGCGACGGCGACCTACACCGCCTATGCCAACCCGCACTACGCCTTCGACGACCCGATCGACGAGGTGACGCGCGGCACGGCCACCATCCTGCGGCCCGAGGACCTCCACCTCAACGCCCATCGCGAGCTCGGGCTGTCGACCTACGACACCCACAGCGACGGCAGCGGCGTCTGCTTCGCCACCCGCCTCCGGCCGGTGCTCAACATGCGGCCGCGCAGCCGGCTGTGGAACTTCAACGCCGACACGTTCGTGATCGACTGGCTGGAGTGGCTGGGCCAGCCCTACGACGTGATCACCGACGAGGAGCTGCATGCCGAGGGCGCGGCGGCGCTGGCGCCCTATCGCGCGGTCATCACCGGCAGCCATCCCGAGTACTACACCACGGCGATGTCGGACGGGCTGGCCGGCTGGCTCGCCGGCGGCGGCCGGCTGATGTACCTGGGCGGCAACGGCTTCTACTGGCGCGCCGCCTATAGCCCGCACTTCCCCGGCGCCGTCGAGGTCCGCCGGGCCGAGGGCGGCACCCGCACCTGGGCGGCGCCGGCCGGCGAGCATCACCACGCCTTCACCGGCGAGCGCGGCGGGCTGTGGCGCAATCTCGGCCGGCCGCCGCAGCGCCTGGTCGGCGTCGGCTTCGCCGCCGAGGGCTTCGACGTCTCCTCCTATTTCCGCCGCGGCGAAGGCTCGCGCGACCCGCGCGCCGCTTTCGTCTTCGCCGGGCTCGGCGATAGCGCGGTGATCGGCGATCACGGCGGCCTCGGCGGCGGCGCCGCCGGCATCGAGCTCGACCGCGCCGACGCGCTGCTCGGCACCCCGCCGCACGCGCTGGTGCTGGCCTCCTCCGAGGGCCACTCCAACGTCTACGTGCCGACGCCCGAGGAGATCCTCGCCATGTATCCCGGGCTCGACGGCGTCGAGCATCCCGACGTCCGCGCCGACATGGTCTTCTTCGAGACCCCGGCCGGCGGCGCCGTCTGGTCGACCGGCTCGATCGCCTGGTCCTGCGCGCTGGCCTGGCGCAACCACGACAACGACGTCGCCCGCATCACCACCAACGTGCTCCGCCGCTTCCTGGAGGAGACGCCGTTCGCGATGCCGGTATCCGCCGGCCCTGCGGCGCCGGCCCCGGCAACGCCCTCACGCTGAGCCTGTCGAAGCGCGAAGGTGAGGGCCTCCGCCGCCGCCGATGAACGACCGTGCCACCGTCTACATCGTGCGCTGCAGCGACGGCAGCTACGATGTCGGGATCACCCGCATTGCCCTGGAGACGCGGGTATCGCAACACAATCTCGGGACGTTCGACGGGTATACGAAGAGCCGGCGGCCGGTCGAGCTGGTCTGGTCTCAGGCCTTCGTCCAGCTGACCGACGCCATCGCTGCCGAGCGCCAGCTCGAGGGCTGGTCCCGGGCCAAGAAGGAAGCACTGATCGCCGGCCGCTTCGACCTCCTGCCAGGGCTGTCCCGCAGCCGGATCGTGCGTGGCGCGCGGCAATGCCGAGCCAGCCTCATCCTTCGACAAGCTCAGGATGAGGCCCCCCGAGATCGCGCCTGCTCCCTGAACCTCGTCCTGAGACATGTCGAAGGGCGAGGTCGGCACGGCGGTGCAGCTTGTCGCCGCCTCGCGTACGCAGACATCGTGGACACTGCGCTCGTCGCTCCCGCGACTGCGAAGCGTGCGTTGACGCACTGCAGCATCGCCTCCTAGTATCGCCGCCCGTCTTCCTGCCGGACCCCCGCTCATGAAGCCCGTCGATCGACCGCGCGTGCCGCACTTCTCCTCCGGACCCTGCGCCAAGCGGCCGGGCTGGTCGGTGGCGGCGCTGTCGGGGGCGCTGGTCGGGCGCTCGCACCGGTCGAAGCCGGGCAAGGCGAAGCTCGCGGCGGTGATCGAGCGCAGCCGGGCGCTGCTCGGCATCCCGGCCGGCTGGAAGCTCGGCATCGTGCCGGGCTCCGACACCGGCGCCGTCGAGATGGCGCTGTGGAGCCTGCTCGGGTCGCGCGGCGTCGACCTGCTCGCCTGGGAGGCCTTCGGCAAGGGCTGGGTCGCCGACGTGGTGCAGCAGCTGCGGCTCGCCGATGTCCGCGTCCACGATGCGCCCTACGGCGCGCTCCCCGACCTCTCGGCCGTGGACGGCAGCCGCGACGTCGTCTTCACCTGGAACGGCACCACCTCGGGCGTGCGCGGCCGGACGGCGACTGGATCCTGCAGGATCGCGCCGGGCTCGTCATCTGCGACGCCACCTCGGCGGTGTTCGCCATCGACCTGCCCTGGCCGCGGCTCGACGTCGTCACCTGGTCCTGGCAGAAGGTGCTGGGCGGGGAGGGCGGCCACGGCATGATCGCGCTGTCGCCCCGCGCCGTCGCCCGGCTGGAGAGCCACCAGCCCGCCTGGCCGCTGCCCAAGCTCTTCCAGATGACCAAGGGCGGCAAGCTGGTCGAGGGCCTCTTCGCCGGCGAGACGATCAACACGCCCTCGCTGCTCTGCGTCGAGGACGCGCTCGACGGGCTCGCCTGGGCGACTGCGATCGGCGGCCTGCCGGCCCTGCTGGCGCGGGTCGAGGCCAACGCCGCCGCGATCGCCGGCTGGGTCGCGCGCACGCCCTGGATCGACTACCTCGCCGCCGACCCGGCGACCCGCTCGCCGACCTCGGTCTGCCTGCGGCTGGCCGACCCGGCGCTCGACGCCAAGGCGCAGGCCGCGGTCGCCGCGGCGATCGCCGGCAGCCTCGAGCGCGAGGGCGTCGCGCTCGACATCGGCGCCTACCGCGACGCCCCGCCGGGCCTCCGGCTGTGGGCCGGCGCCACGGTGGAGAGCGCCGATCTCGCGGCCCTCTTCCCCTGGCTCGACTGGGCCTATGGCGAGGCCCGCGCCGCCGCCGGCCTGGCGGCCTGACCGCCTCTTCTTTGCCTGCGCCGCGCCCGCGGTCCCGTCCCGGAGTCCCGATGACGCCCAAGGTCCTGATCGCCGACGAGCTCAGCCCGCGCGCCCTCGACATCTTCCGCGAGCGCGGCCTGGAGGCCGATTTCAGCCCGGGCCTGTCGCCCGCCGAGCTCGCCGGCCGCATCCCCGCCTATGACGGTCTGGCGGTGCGCTCGGCCACCAAGGTCACGGCGGCCCTGCTCGGCCACGCGCCGCGCCTCAAGGTGATCGGCCGGGCCGGCATCGGCGTCGACAACATCGACGTGCCCGCCGCCACCCAGCGCGGCATCGTGGTGATGAACACGCCGCACGGCAACTCGATCACCACGGCCGAGCATGCGATCGCCATGATGCTGGCCCTGGCCCGCGAGATCCCCGCCGCCGACCGCTCGACCCGGGCCGGCAAGTGGGAGAAGTCGCGCTTCATGGGGGTCGAGCTCACCGGCAAGGTGCTGGGCATCGTCGGCTGCGGCAATATCGGCTCGATCGTCGCCGACCGCGCCCACGGGCTGCGCATGAAGGTGGTGGCCTTCGACCCCTTCCTCGGCGAGGAGCGCGCCGCCTCGCTCGGCGTGCAGAAGGTCGAGCTCGACGAGCTGCTGGCCCGCGCCGACTTCATCACCCTGCACACCCCGCTCACCGATTCGACGCGCAACCTGATCGACGCCGCGGCGCTGGCGAGAACCAAGCCCGGCGTCCGGCTGATCAACTGCGCGCGCGGCGGGCTGGTGGTGGAGGCGGACCTGCTGGCGGCGCTGGACTCCGGCCATGTCGCCGGCGCGGCGCTCGACGTCTTCGCCGTCGAGCCGGCGCGCGACAACCCGCTCTTCGCCAGCGAGCGCGTGGTGGTGACGCCGCATCTCGGCGCCTCGACCAGCGAGGCGCAGGAGAACGTCGCGCTGCAGGTCGCCGAGCAGATCGCCGACTTCCTGCTCACCGGCGCCGTCACCAACGCGCTCAACATGCCCTCGGTCAGCGCCGAGGAGGCGCCGCGGCTGCGCCCCTACATGAAGCTGGTCGAGCAGCTCGGCAGCTTCGCCGGCCAGCTCACCCGCGAGGGCGTCACCCGGGTCGCCATCGAGTACGAGGGCCAGGCGGCCGGGCTCAACACCCGGCCGCTGACCGCGCTGGCGCTGGCCGGGCTGCTCCGCCCGGCGCTCGACAGCGTCAACCTGGTGAACGCGCCGGTGATCGCCCGCGAGCGCAACATCGAGGTCAGCGAGGTCAAGCACGACCGCCCGGGCGACTACCAGACGCTGGTCCGGCTCTCGGTCGCCACCGACCGGCGCACCCGCAACGTCGCCGGCACCCTGTTCGGCGACAAGCCGCGGCTGGTCGAGATCAAGGGCATCCGGGTCGAGGCCGAGCTCGGCCGTCACATGCTCTACGTCACCAACGAGGACAAGCCCGGCTTCATCGGCCGGCTCGGCACCGTGCTGGGCGAGGCCGGGGTCAACATCGCGGTGTTCCATCTCGGCCGCACCGCGCCCGGCGCCGACGCCATCGCGCTGATCGAGGTCGACCAGCCGCTCGACGAGGCGCTGCTCGCCGCGGTGCGCGCCATTCCCGGCGTGGTCCAGGCCGAGGCGCTGGGATTCTGAGCCGGCGCGGCCCGCCGCGTCCCCCCTCTCACGGGCCGGGGCCGTCGAGCTCGAGCGCCTCCAGGCTGTCGCCCTCGGCCAGCACGCGGCCGGTGGTGTCGCAGCTGTAGTAGCTGCCGTCGAAGCGCCGGCAGATCAGCAGCCAGGGCTCCGCCTCGCCCTCGATCATCGCCTCGAAGACGTCGCCGCGCGGCCGGCGCAGCATGCGGCCCTGCGGCCACAGCCGGAACAGGAAGTCGAGATCCTCGGCGGTGAACTGCCCGCGCGAGCGAAGCGGAACCAGCACGTCCTACGCCCCCGAAACTCGTACGCCGGCCGCGGCGGGCGGCAACGGAGCCGAGGCTGATCGCCGTCCCCGGCAATGCCCACCGGTCCGCAATGCCGCGCCCCATGGCGCCGAGGCCACGGGTCGCCGGTCGCCTTCGCCTTGCCGGCCGCGGCGGATAGCTCTCGGGTCGGCGATCAGCGGTGATCGCCGTCCGTGGAGCTGCCCTGCCATGACCCTCACGCAAGCCGCCCGGCGACGGGCGGAACCCGTCTCCAACCCCGTCTACGACCGCGGCGCCGGCCTGTTGCGCGCGCTGTACCGCCGGCGTCTCTCGACCCCGGCGCTGCTCGGGGCGCCCGACTGCTTCCCCTCTGCCGCGCGATTCGTCGGCGCCTGGCGCGCGCTCCGGACCGAGGCCCTGGCGATCGCCCGGCGGCCCGGCTCGGTGCCGCGGTTTCATGAGATCATGCCGGAGCAAACCGATATTTCCAACAATGATGGAAGGGACTGGCGGCTTTTCATCGCCAAGGCCTATGGCGTGTCTGTACGGTCTAACCTGTCATCTTGTCCTACTCTGGTGTCACTGCTCGACGGCGCCCCGGAGGTCTTGTCGGCCTCCTTCTCCTATCTCGCGCCGGGCAAGCAGGTGCCGCGGCACCAGGGGCCGTTCGGCGGCGTGCTGCGCTTCCACCTCGGGCTCGACACGCCGCTCGACGCCGCCGGCCGGCCGGCGGCGGTGCTGGAGATCGACGGCGTCGAGCATCGCCTGGGCGACGGCGACTGGCTGCTCTGGGACGACACCTTCCCGCACGCCGTATGGAACGCCGGCGCGACGGTGCGGACCGTGCTGCTGCTCGATGTCTGGCGCCCCGGCATGCCGGCCGACCTGCGGCTGCTGTCGCATGCCGTGGTCGCCGCGGTGCGGCTCGGCATCCGCCGCCGCGGCCTGGCCTGAGTTGGCCTGGCCTGACTTGGCCTGGCCTGACTTGGCCTGGCCTGGCCTGGCCGGGCGGCGCTCAGCCCGGCCGATGCCCGAGCAGCCGCAGGCAGCCGGAGGCCACCGGCCCGGCGTGCTGGGCGAGCTCGCCCTTCAGCCGGCCGAGGATGCGCGTGTCGATCACCTGGATCACCGCGCCGGTCACCATGGCGGTGGCGAGATCGAGGCTGCCGTGCGGGATCTCGCCGCGCCGCATGCCGTCGGCGATCACCGAGCGGAACACCATGTAGGGGTTGGCGAGGCTGCGGGTGACCCGCTTCAGGTACTGGTGGCGGGCGAAGAAGACGAAGCTGACCAGCAGCCAGTTCTCGTCGAACCGGCGGAAGACGTGGCCGGTCATGGCGGCCAGCTTGCGCTCCAGCCCGCGCTGCTCCTGGGCGATGCCGCGCAGCTCGCGCCCGATCCCGGCGAAGCCCTCGGAGAACAGCGCCCAGGCGAGGTCCTCCTTGCTCGCATAGTGGTTGTACATGGCGCCCTGGGCGACGCCGGCCGCGGCCGCGATCTCGCGGATCGAGGTCTCGGCGATGCCCTGCTCGGCGAACAGCCGCAGGGCCGCCGCCTCGATCCTCGGCTTGACGTCGCGCTCGCGGCTCATCGGGCGTTCCTGTGAACGTTCATTCACAAGGGTGGCGCCGCCCCGGCCGGCCGTCAAGCGCGGCGCCGTCGTCGATCCGCGCCGGTGCCGTCGGTCTCAGCGGTCCCGGTGCGTCGGGCCGGGATCGTAGCCGCCGTAAGGCTCGGCGAAGAGATCGGCGGGCGTGTAGCAGCAGGTGCCGTAGGGTCCGCAGGCCGACAGGCTCAGCGCCAGCCCCAGCAGCGCCGCAAGCCGGGCGCCGCGTCCCGCCAGGCGGCGCTCGACGGCGAGGGAGAGGTCGTGCGCCATCCTGTGCATCCTCGTCCCTCCCGGGCTTCGAGTGGCCGCCTAGCGGGCCAGGATCGAGCGCAGCTGGCGCTCGCAGATCGGCATCGGGGCGCCGGACCTGAAAGCGCGCCACAGGGATTCCTGGAGGCGCCCGCGGTGGCGCTCGGGCAGCGTCCCGGCGGCCCGGTCGTGGCGCCAGGCCGATGCCGCGTAGCGCACCGCCTCGCAATGGATGCGGCGGGCCTGGGCGGTCACCGACTGGCCGGCGAGGAAGCGAGCCGCGAGCTCGCGCAGCGCGTCGTCGCGCTGCCGGATCGCCTCCTCCAGCCACCAGGGCACGCCGCCGCGCGGGGCGCGCAGCCCGAAGGCGGCCTCGATGCTGGGCGCGCGCCGCTGCAGGAACTGCTCGAGGCACGCCGCCAGCCAGGTCTGCAGCGGCCCGTCCACCGGCATGCCGATGGCGGTGCGGCGGGCGATCTCGCGCAGGTTGGCCACCGCCGCCATCGGTCCCGCGCCGCGGTAAATGAATGAATGTTCGTTCATTTTTGCTTCCCTTCGACGGGAGCCGCTTTGCGCGGCCTTGGAATGCAGAATGAATGAATGACCGTTCATAACATTCGATGCCGTGGACCGTCAAGCGACCCGTCCGGAGGCTGGCAGCCCGAAGCCGTCCGGCCTGCCGGCCGGCTTGACTCTGCCGCTGGAAGGGTCCTCGATCCCGCCAGGGCGGCGAGGCGGTCCCCGCGGCGGCGACGGGTCCGCCGGCCCAGGGAGGGCAGCGGCCGGTGACACCGGACGAATATGCGCGGCAGGACGCGGTCGGGCTGGCCGGGCTGGTGCGCCGCGGCGAGGCAACCGCCGGCGAGCTGGTTGAGGCGGCGCTCGCCCGCATGGACCACGTCAACGGCCGGATCAACGCGGTCGTCCACCGGCTCGACGAGGCGGCCCGCGCGGCGGCCGCCGGAGCGCTGCCGGACGGGCCGTTCCGCGGCGTGCCGTTCCTGGTGAAGAACCTCGCCGCGCGGGTCGCGGGCGCGCCCTGCACGATGGGCTGCCGCGCGCTCGCCGGCCACCGCGCCGAGACCGACAGCGAGCTGGTCGGCCGCTACCGGCGGGCCGGCCTCGTCTTCGCCGGCATCACCAATTCGCCCGAGTTCGGCCTGATGGGCACCACCGAGCCGGAGCTCTACGGCCCGACCCGCAATCCCTGGAACCTCGGCCATTCCGCCGGCGGCTCGAGCGGCGGCGCCGCGGCGGCTGTCGCCGCCGGCATCGTGCCGGTCGCCCATGGCGGCGACGGCGGCGGCTCGATCCGCATCCCGGCCTCGGCCTGCGGCCTGTTCGGCCTCAAGCCGAGCCGCGGCCGCGACCGGCTCGACCCCGATGCGGCGGCGGACTGGCAGGGCTTCGCCGTCTCGCACGTGCTGAGCCGCACGGTGCGCGACAGCGCCGCCTTCCTCGACGTCGCGCGCGGCGCCGACGACGACCCGGCCGCGGCGCCGCCGCCGCCGGAGCGGCCCTATCGCGACGAGGTCGGCCGCGATCCCGGCCGGCTCAGGATCGGGCTGATCGGCCGCTCGCTGTTCGGCGAGCGCACCCACCCCGACTGCCTGGCGGCGCTCGGCGACGCGGCGGCGCTGCTGGCCTCGCTCGGCCACGAGGTCGAGGAGGTGCGGCTGTCGATCGCGCCGGAGGAGGGCCGGCTCGCCTATCTCGAGGTGGTGGCGGCCAGCATCGCCGCCGAGCTGGACGGGCTGGTGCCGCTGCTCGGCGGCCGGCTGCGGGCGGCGCTGTTCGAGGCGCCGACCTGGTTCATGGGGCAGGTCGGGCGCTCGCTGCGCCCGGCCGACCTCGAGCGGGCCCGCGCCACGGTGGAGCGGCTGAGCCGCGCCGTCGCCATGCTGCATGCCCGCTTCGACCTGATCATGACGCCGACCCTGGCCTATCCGCCGGCCCGCATCGGCGAGCTGACGCCCAAGCCCCATGAGCGCGTCGGGCTCGCCCTGCTGCGCCGCGTCGGGCCGCGGCCGGCGCTGCGCTGGGTGCTGACGACGCTGGCCGCCGCGCTGATCGAGCGGACCCCCAACACCATGCTGTTCAACATGACCGGCCAGCCGGCGATGAGCGTGCCGCTCTGGTGGAACGCGGCGGGGCTGCCGATCGGCACCCAGCTGGCGGCCCGGTTCGGCGACGAGGCGACCCTGTTCCGGCTGGCCGGCCAGCTCGAGCAGGCGCGGCCCTGGGCCGACCGGCGGCCGCCGCTGTGATCGAGCCGCGCCGCGCGGCGGCGCCGTCCGGGCCGCGGCCCGCTCCTCGGCTGGCCGCGCTCGCCCTGCTCTCGGCGATCGGGCACCGCGACGCCGGCGCCGCCGGCAGCCCGGCGGCCGAGCCCGTCGCCCTGTTCCCGGCGAGCTACGAGGAATCGCGCGACCGCTTCCGCCGGGCCTGCGCCGAGGCGGTGGCGCACCATGGCGGGGCCTGCCGCTCCGTCGCCATTCCCGCCCAGACCGAGACCGACCTCACCATCGACTACGCCTACCTGACGGCCGGCGGCTCCCGTCTCCTGGTGCTGGAATCGGGCATCCACGGCCCGGAATCCCCTGCCGGCGCGGCGGTCCAGGCACTGGTCCTGCGCGACCTCGCCGACTCCCTGCTGGCCCGCGGCATCGACCTGGTGCTGATCCATGCGGTCAATCCCTGGGGCTTCCGCCATGGCCGCCGGCCCGACGAGGCCAACGTCAACCTCAACCGCAACTTCAGCGCCGACCCGGCGATCTACCGGCTCGAGGCGCCCGGCTATGCCGCCCTGCGCGGGATCCTCGAGCCCGACGGCTCGCCCGGCAGCGTGTGGTGGGACTCGCTGCTGATCGATCTCCGCCTGGTCTGGGCGCTGGTGGTCAGCGGCTTCGACTACGCGGCGATCGAGGGCGCGATGAATGGCGGCCAGTACGGCTACGCCCGCGGCCTCAACTACGGCGGCACCGGGCCGCGGCCGCCGGTCCGGTTCTGGGCCGAGGAGATCGGCCCGATCCTGCGGGCCCACCCCGGGCCGGTGCTCCTGCTCGACATCCATACCGGCCTGGGGGATCGCGGCGTGGCGCACCTCATGACCGGCTCCAGGGCGCCGCCCGCCGCGGTGGCGCAGGCCGAGGCCCTGTTCGGCGGCCTCGGCGCCGAGGGCATCGAGATCACGCCGCCCACCGCGGCCGGCTTCTACACCATCACCGGCGACGTCGTCGACTTCGTCCCCGGCCTGGCGGCCGACCCTGGACGCGTCCTCGGCCTCACCCTGGAATACGGCACGATGGGGACCGGCACGCTGGCCCAGCTCGCCAGCGCCGCCCGCATGATCCTGGAGAACCAGGCCTGGTTCCACGGCTGCACCGACCCGGCGGTCTGCGCCGAGATCCGCGCCGGCTTCCTCGAGCTGTTCGACCCCGCCGATCCCGGCTGGCGGGCCGCCGTGCTGCGCGAGGCCCGCCGGCTGCTGGCGCGCGTCGGAGAGCGGCTCTGAGCCGGCCTACCGGATCAGCTTGAACTGCCCGGGATCGGGCTGCTGCAGCCCCAGCCCGAGGCCCGGCCGGTCGTCGGCGAGGTCGACGAAGCCGTCGCGCGCCTCCGGCTCGCCGGTGAAGACGTACCAGAACAGCTCGTTGCCGACCTCGACCGGAACCTTGGGAAAATATTCCGCCATCGGCGCGGCGTAGCTCGACAGCACGACGTGGTAGTTGTGCAGCTGCCCGGCATGCGGCACCACGGCGACCTCGAAGGTCTCGCAGAGATCGGCGATCTTGCGCGCCGCGGTGATGCCGCCGACGCGGTTGACGTCGAACTGGGCGACGTCGATGGCGCGCGCCTCGATCAGCTGGCGGAAGCCGCGCGGCGTGAACTCGTGCTCGCCGCCGGCGATCGGCACGCGGCCCATGGCGCGCAGCTCGGCATAGCCCGCGATGTCGTCGGGGATCAGCGGCTCCTCGAGCCAGCGCAGGTTGAAGGGCTCGAGCAGGCGCACCATGCGGCGGGCATATTCCAGGCTCCAGCCCATGTAGCAGTCGGCCATCAGCTCGACCGCGTCGCCGACCGTCTCGCGCAGGGCGCCGATCAGCGCCAGGTTCTTCGCCATGCCGGCCGCGCCGTCGCGCGGGCCCCAGCCGAAGCGCAGCTTCATCGCCCGGAAGCCCTGGTCGAGATAGGCCCGGGCCTCGCGCCGCAGATCGTCGAGCGGCTGGCTGTAGAGCCGGCTGGCATAGACCGGGATCCGCGTCTTGGTGCGGCCGCCGAGCAGCCGGAACACCGGCTGCCCGAGCTGCTTGCCCTTGAGGTCCCAGAGCGCGAGGTCGACCGCGCTGATCGCCGTCATGCCGATGCCCTTGCGCCCATAGGCCATGGTGCGGCGGTACATCGACTGCCAGAGATACTCGGTGTCGAGCGGGTCCTGGCCGATCAGCAGCGGCCGCAGATAGGTGTCGATCACCGTCTTGGTCGCCTGCGGCGCCAGCGCCGCGTTGCCGATGCCCACCGTGCCGTCGGCGCACTCGATCTCGACCACCAGCCAGCCGAGGAAGCGGAAGGGCGCGATGGTGCCGGTGTGGTCGGCGACCAGGTCGTTCGGCGTGGTGCAGAAATTCTCCGGCATCGGCGCCACCGGGCCGATCCACTGCCAGATGGTCGTGCGGACGTCGGTGATGGCGCTCATGGCGGTGCTCCCGATGTTACGGCAGGGGCCCGAGGGCTGCCGCCAGCCGGCGCGCCCAGGCCAGCCCTTGCGGGTGCGGCTCGGCGGCCGGCGCGCGCGCCGCGCTCGGCGCCAGCCCGAGCCGCGCGGCGGCGATCGCCTTGCCGTAGAGCAGGAAGTGATCGAGGCCCTGCATGGCGAAGACCAGCGCCGGCAGGATCTCGGCATAGGCGGCCTCGCCCTCCGCCTCGCGCCCTTCCGCCATCGCCCGCATGACCCGCGCCTGGCGATCGACCGTCTCGATGCCGGGGATCATGCCGACCGCGCCCGCGCGCAGATTGTCGGTCAGCTCGAGCCCGGCCCGGCCGTTGAAGACGGCGAGGCGGCCGGCCGCCGCCTCGACCAGCCGGGCCACCGCGACGGCGCTGTCCTCCGCCTTGACCACCTTGACGTTGGGGTGGCCGGCGGCGAGCGCCGCCAGCCCGGCGTCGCTCAGCGACTGGCCGAGGAACTGGCGGGCGTTCTGGATGCCGACCGGGCAGTCCAGCCCGTCGGCGGTGGCGCCGAAGAAGCGGATCAGGCCGGCCTCGCCGGTCGGCTCCCGCGGCGGCTGCAGGATCACCCAGCCGGCGCCGGCCCGCCGGGCGAAGCGGGCGAAGTCGAGCTGCCCCGGCTGGTCCGGCTCGGACACGGTGACCGCCAGCGGAGCCCGGTCGCCGAGATCCTCGGCCACCCACTCGACCACCTGCCGCCGCTCTCCGGGGGTGAGCTTGCCGCACTCGGTGCCGAGCCCGAGCACGGCGATGCCGTCCGCGCCGACCGCGAGCGCCGCCTCGATCTGCCGCGCGAACGCCTCGCGCCGGAGCCCGCCGTCGGGCGCGAAGAAGGCGAAGAGCATGGGATAGAGGCCGCGCAGCATGGCGGCAGGAAAGCCCGCCGCGCGGCGCAGCGTCAAGCGCCGGAGCGCGCCGGCGCGCCGAGCCCGCCCCTGGAACGTTGCCTTGCGCGCGGGTGTGCTCCGCTCGCGCTCACGGCCAGTCCGCGAGATCGCCGAGCGCGTCGCAGATCGCGTGCGCTCGCGGCGTGCCGGCCGCGATGCCGGAGATCCCGACCACGAAGGCCCGGGTCACGAAGATCTGCGGGCGGAAGCCGAAGACGACGCTGTCGCCGGGCCGGACGGTGCGGCCGGGCGGGACGTCGATCATCCCGTAATAGTCGATCGCCTCGACCGCCGGAAACTCCACCGCGAGCCTGGCACCCTCGGCCACGGTCGGCTCGGCGGCGACCACCGCCCGGATCTGGTAGGGCGGAAAGACGGGATCGACATAGAGGCCGCCGCCGAAGCAGTAGGCCCGCCCGCCCGCGAAATGCGAGACCTCGCTCAGATAGACGACCGCCGGAACCTCGGGCAGGTCCTCGCCGGCATGGAGCGGCGTCGTGCCGGTCAGCCCGTGCCCGGGCTCGACCTGGGTGGCGCCCGCCGCGGCCAGGGCGGCGAGCGTCGCCGTCGAGGTCGTGCCGGGCGCATTGATGGCGAGGCCGGCGCGTCCCGACCGCACCAGCGCCTCGGCCGCGCGCTCCAGCGTGCGCAGGTTCGGCGTCGGTGCCACCCGGCCGCTCGCGGCATCGAACAGCAGCGCGGGAAAGGTGGTGATCCCGGCGAAGCGGCCATGCGGCAGGGCGTCGAGCCGGTCGGCAATTGCGACGACGTCGGCTGCGGCAAAGCCGCCCTCGTGGCCCTTGTAGAAGACGTCGCCCGGCGCCTGCAGCCGGGCCAGCAAGTCCTGCGTGCGGCCGCGGCGGCCGGCGGCGGCGGCCGCCTCCTCGGCCTTCTCGTCGCTGAACACGGTCCAGTAGCCGGGCTCCATCGCGGCCGCGGCATCGGCCTCGGCGCGCGGCACCTGGACCAGGTGACCGAGATGGCCGAGGGTCATGCCGGCCCGCCGCGTCGCCCGGGCGCAGGGCATGTCGACCGCCACGGCCTCGGCGATGCCGCCGGCCGCGACCGCCCGGCAGAAGTCCGGGTTGCGTCCCATCTGCTTGGTCATCGCGAACATCCGCAGCCCCAGCCGGTCGGCCTCGGCGCGGAGCCGGCCGGCATTGGCCCGGGCCGCGTCGAGGTCGATGAGATAGCTGTTGGCCGGGACCCGGCCCTGCTGATGGAGCGCGATGGCCGCCTCGATCAGGGCGGGGTTGCGACGGCGTATCGGGTCGAGGAACATCGTCGGTGCTTTCCTCAGCTCGCGGGAGCGGCACGCTCTCGAAGAGCGTCATCCTGCGACGAGGAGCACGCCGGCGCCACGCCTTCCCCGCAGGGTCGGCCGCCGCCTGCGCCTAGGGGCCGGCCTGGTCCTTGGCGGTCGCCCGCTGCAGCGCCGGGCGCGCCTCGAGCCGCTCGAGGTAGCCGGCGATCTCCGGCCGGTCCGGGATCGTCCCGGCCGCACGCCCCCAGCGCAGCCCGGTGCCGATGACGATGTCCGCGGCCGTGAAGCTCTCGCCGAGCAGCCAGGGCCCCGGCATGAGGCCCCGGACGACGGTCTCGATCACCCGCTCGAGATCGCCATAGCCGAGCGAGGCGGGGTTGCCGGGCTCGCGCTTCTGCATCCGGTCGATCCCCGCCGCCTCGAGGCAGGTCGGGCCGAAGAACATCCATCGGAGATAGGGCCCGCGCCGCCGGTCGCCGATCGGCGGCGCCAGCCCCGCCGCCGGAAAGGCGTCGGCGAGGTGGCAGCAGATCGCGGCGGTTTCGGTCACGATCGTCCCGTCATGGTCGAGCACCGGCACCTTGCCCATCGGGTTAATCGCCAGGAAGGCGGGATCGCGCTGTGCGCCGCCCCTGAGGTCGACCGGCCGGATCTCGTAGGGCTCGCCGATCTCCTCGAGCATCCAGCGCACCACGGAGGAGCGCGTGCCGGGCGCATGGTAGAGGGCCAGCATGTCACGCCACCCCGTCATAGGCGCGCTGCAGGCCGGCGACGTCGATCTTCACCATGTCCATCATCGCCGTCATCACCCGCTGCGCCTTCGCCGGGTCCGGGTCGCCGATCATGCGCATCAGGATGCGGGGAATGACCTGCCAGGAGACGCCGTAGCGGTCGGTCAGCCAGCCGCACTGCACGACCTGGCCGCCGGCCGAGAGCCCGTCCCACAACCGGTCGACCTCGGCCTGGTCGTCGCAGTCGATGAACAGGGAGACGGCATGGGTGTAGGCGACCCCGCCGCCGCCGTTGAGCGCCAGGAAACGCTGGCCGGCCAGCGTGAACTCGACCACCAGCACGGTGCCTTGCTTGCCGCCGGGGTTGTCCACGACGTTGCGCTGGATCCGGTCGATCCGCGAATCGGGGAGCAGCGAGACATAGAACCGGGCGGCCTCCTCGGCCTTGCCGTCGAACCACAGGCACGGGGCGATCTTCGACATGCTGATGGACCTCCTCAGTCCTGCTCGCCGCGGCAGGCCGGGCAGCCGGCGTCGGCCGCCTGGTAGCGATCACGATGGCGCACCCAGTCGCCGAGATTGCCGTTGACCGTCTCGTTGCGGCCCTTCGGCGCGAGGTCGAGGAAGGAGTAGGCGCCGATGTGCGGCTCGCCGCCGCGGGCATAGCTGGAATAGGTGTGGAAGATCGCGCCGCTGCCGTCGCGCGCGAAGACGCTGATCCCGGGGAGCTCGTCGCTGCCGGGATCCTCGATCGGGGCGAAGTTGTAGGTCAGCCCGCCCTCGGCGCGCCGCTCCGGCGGGAAGGAGACGCCGAAGTCGAGGTTGAAGTCGCTCCGCCCCGACGAGACCCAGGCGAAGCGCCAGCCCATGCGGCGGCGGAAGGCGTCGAGCCGGGCAAAGGGCGCCCGCGACACCGCCGCGAAGCTGAGGTCGTTCTGCTCGAAATGCCGCCGCGCCGCGTCGACATGGTCGGCGAGGAAGGAGCAGCCGACGCAGCCCTCCTCCCAGCCCGGCCCGAACATGAAGTGATAGACGAGCAGCTGGCTGCGCCCGGCGAAGAGCGCGGCGAGATCGAGCGGTCCGCCCGGCCCGTCGAAGACATAGCTCTTCTCGAGCCGCACCCAGGGCAGCGCCCGGCGCTCGGCCGCCAGCGCGTCGCGCATGCGGGTCCATTCCTTCTCGCGGGCGAGCAGCGCCCTGCGCGCCTCCAGCCATTCGGCGTGGCCGGCGATCCGATGCGGCGGTTCCATTCTGGCTCCTTCCGTCAATCCTGCTCGAGCAGGGCCTGCAGCTTGTCGAGCGCGCCGCCCCAGCCCTGCCGGTGGGCGTCGCGCACCGCCTCGTCGAAGAAGCGCGCGTGGGTGAGGGTGAGCTCGGTGCCCTCGGGCACCGGCCGCAGCTCGATCGTGACCAGCGACTCCCGGTCCGGGAACGTCACCCATTGCCAGGTGAAGACCAGCCGCCGCTCCGCCTCGACCTCGCGATAGCGGCCCCGGACGTCGTGCTGCTCGCCGTCCTGCGTGCGGAAGACGATGCGGAAGCGGCCGCCGGGCCGGACGTCGGTCTCGGCGCTGAGCACCGGTCCGGCGTCCGGCCCGAACCAGCGGGCGACCTGCTCCGGCGCGGTCCAGGCGGCGTAGACGCGCGCGGGCGTCGCCCGGATGCGGCGCACCAGGGTCAGGCTGGGCTGCTGCCCGGTCATTCCGGCTCGCCCTCCAGGTACGCGGCGAGGCGGTCGAGATTGCCGGACCAGAACCGCTCGTAGCGCCGCAGCCATTCCATTGCCTCTTCCATCGGCCCCGCGGCGAGCCGCACCGTGACGGTGCGCCCCCGCTTGCTGCGGGTCACCAGCCCGGCCTCGGACAGCACGCCGAGATGCTTGAGCACCGCCGGCAGCTTGATGGGGAGCGGCCGGGCCAGCTCGCTGACCGACAGCGCAGGCTCGCGCTCCAGCCGGGCCAGGATCGCGCGCCGCGTCGGATCGGCGAGCGCGCCGAAGGTCCGGCTCAGCTGCGGCTCCAAATAGTTCACCATGTAGGAAACTATAGGGGCGGGGCGCTGCGGCGTCAACCTTTCTGCGTGACAGCCAAGTTTCCGGCGAACTAAGCAGGGCGTTGGGGGTTTGTCCGATGGCCCGCGCCCGGCGCCTGCCCCCGGGGCGGCGCCGCTCCCCCAACGAAAGGACGCTCCCTCATGTCGCACCCTGTCCCGCTCAGCCGCCGCCTGCTGGCCCGCAGGAGCATCGCCGCGCTCGGCGCGCTGGCGCTGGCGCCGATGCTCACGGCGGTCCCGGCGCGCGCCGACACCGCGGCCGAGATCAATGTCGGGGCCGACGCCACCCTGCAGCGCTTCGAGGCCAAGGTGCAGGACGGCCGCGCCTTCCTGTCGAAGGCCAGCGGCGTCCTCATCTTCCCCAAGATCGTCAAGGCCGGGGTCGGCATCGGCGGCGAGTACGGCGAGGGCGTGCTGCGGGTCGGCGGCAAGAGCGCCGCCTACTACAGCGCGGCGGCCGGCTCGGTCGGGCTGCAGCTCGGCGCCGAGACGCGCAGCGTCATCATCGCCTTCCTCACCCAGGAGGCGCTCGCCCAGTTCCGCGCCTCGTCCGGCTGGACCGCCGGCGTCGACGGCTCGGTGGCCCTGGTCGATATCGGCGAGGGCGGGACGATCAACACCAACACCATCAAGGGCCCGATCGTCTACTTCGTCTTCGACACCTCGGGCCTGATGTTCAACCTCAGCATCGAGGGCACCAAGTTCACCCGCATCGACCGCTGAGCCGATGGCCGGGCTCGCCCTCGACCACGTCTTCGTCTTCGTCGAGCCCGGCGCGTTCCGGCGACGCCATGCCGGCCAGGGCACGACCAATGTCTGCTACTGCTTCGACGACGCCTATCTCGAGCTGATCTGGGAGGTCGAGGCCGGCGAGCTCGATTCGGCCGCGGTGGCCGCGATCGGCCTGCCGGCCCGGGCGCGCTGGCGCCGCACCGGCGCCAGCCGCCTCGGCATCGCGCTGCGCGGCGGCGAGGCGCCGCCCTTCGCCGCCCGGCCCTATGCCGCGCCCTTCCTGCCGCCGGGCGGCATCATCCCGGTGGCCGAGGCGAGCCGCGACCCGGCCCAGCCCTTCCTCTTCTGGATGCCGGGCGGCCGGCCGCCCGCCACCTGGACCGACGGCCGCGCCGGCGAGCGCCAGCGCGCCGCCGGGCTGGCGACCGTCGCCGGCCTGGAGGTGCGCTTCACCCCGGCGGCGCCGCCCCATCCGGACCTCGCCGCGCTCGCCGCGGCCGGGCTGCTGACGCTGGTCGAGGCGCCGGCGCCGGGCCTGGTCCTGACGCTGGCCGGCGACGACGGCCGGACCGCGCGCCGGCTGCTGCTGCCCGAGCTTGCCTGGCTCGATCCCGAGGGCTGAGCTACAGGCCGCCGCCTGTCGCAATCGATGACACTGGCGACCGGGCTTTGCATCGGTCGTGCACGGTCTTGATCCACGTCAACGGAAGCTGCCGCCGAGGTCCGCATTCCCACGCGTGCCGAATGTCCTTTGATCCAGATCACCGAGTATTGCTGCGGAGCGCGAATGCTCTTTCCGCAGCAGCCCATGCAGGGCTGGCTCGAGAGGACATCGCACGATGGATGGAAGGACGGAGCACCCGACGGCCCGCGCGATGCGCCGCGCGCCGTCGCCGATGGCGGTTGCGTGCCTGCGGAGGCGGCAGTGGAAGGGCGTGCTGGTCGCGCTGGCGATCGCCGCCGGGGCCGCGGCGCCGACGATGCTGGCAGGCTGCGCCACGGGCAATGTCGCGAGCGGTGCGTCGCCGCAGGCGCAGCTCGTCATCTCCCGGCGCGTCTGGGCGCTGTTCCAGCAGTATCTCGGCGAGGGCATGCCCGGCGCGTTCGCCGTGTCGCGCGACGGCCAGCGTGCCAACTATGTCTATTGCCTCGGCTCGGAAGCGGCCACGGCGGCGCGGCCCTGCCAGTTCGCCATGATCTCGCAGCAGGCGCTGATCTATTGCGGCGACGACTGCATCATCTTCGCCGAGGGAACCTCGATCAACGTGCCCTACCGCGTCGAGTAGCGGCCTCGTCCGTCGGGGCAGGGGGCGGCGATGCCCTGGCCGCCGGCCGGGGCATCGCCGCGCTGCGTCGTCTACTCCCGCGGCGGCCGGGCGCTTCGCCGCCTGGATCGCCTGCCAGACCCGCTCCGGCGTCGCCGGCATGTCGATGGTCGTGACGCCGAGCGGCGCCAGCGCGTCGACCACGGCGTTGATCACGGAGGGGCAGGCGCCGATCGCGCCGGCCTCGCCGCAGCCCTTGACGCCCAGCGGATTGGTCTTGCACGGCACCTCGTTGAAGGTGAGCTCGACCCCCGGCAGGTCGGTGGCCCGCGGCAGGGCGTAGTCCATCATCGAGCCGGAGAGCAGCTGGCCGGTCTCGCGGTCGTAGACCGTGTGCTCGAGCAGCGCCTGGCCGACCCCCTGCGCGACGCCGCCCTGGACCTGGCCCGCCACCAGCAGCGGGTTGAGGATGCGGCCGAAATCGTCGACCGCGGTGTAGCGCAGGATCTCGACCACCCCGGTCTCCGGGTCGATCTCGACCTCGACGATGTGGCAGCCATTGGGGAAGGCGTTGGCCTCGCGGCGGTAGAAGAACGACTCGTCCAGCCCCGGCTCCATATTGGGCGGCAGCTTGCCGGGATTGAGCGCCGTCCGCGCCACCTCGAGGATGGTCTTGGTGCGGTCGGTGCCGGCGACCCGGAAGGTGCCGTCGGCGAACTCGATGTCCTTGTCGCTGGTCTCCAGCAGGTGGGCGGCGATCTGCTTGCCCTTGTCGATGATCCGGTCGGCGGCGCCGACCAGCGAGGGCCCGCCGATCTGCAGGAAGTGCGAGCCACCATTGCCGCTGGAGAGCTCGGCGATCACGTCGGTGTCGCCCGAGATCACCCTGACCGCGTCGAACGGCACGCCGAGCTTGTCGGCCACCATCTGGGCGTAGGTCGTCTCGTGCCCCTGGCCGGTGCTGACGCTGCCGACGATCAGGGTCACCGAGCCCGCCGAGTCGAAGCGGATCCGGGTGGTGTCGCCGGGCAGGAAGCCGGTCACCTCGACATAGTTGGCGAGGCCGCGGCCGCGCAGCTTGCCGCGGGCGGCGGACTCGGCGCGGCGGGCGGCGAAGCCGTCCCAGTCGGCCTGCTTCACCGCCTTGGCCAGGTTCTCCTGGAAGGAGCCGTCGTCGTAGGTGACGTCCATCGCCGAGCGGAAGGGCATCGCCTCGCGCGGGATCAGGTTGCGCCGGCGGATCTCCGCCGGGTCGAGCCCGCGCTCGCGCGCCGCCGCGTCGACCACCCGCTCGAGCGCATAGGCAGCCTCCGGCCGGCCCGCTCCGCGATAGGCGTCGACCGGCACGGTGTTGGTGAAGACGCCCTTCACCGTGACGTGGGCCGCCGGGGTGCGGTAGAGCCCGCCCAGCATGGCGGTGCCGCCGGTCGGCACCGCCGGGGCGAACATCGAGAGATAGGCGCCGAGATTGGCGATGGTCGAGACGCGCAGCGCCAGGAAGTGTGACTCGGCATCCATCGCCAGCTCGAGGGTGGTGACGTTGTCGCGGCCCTGGGTGTCGCTGACGAACGCCTCGGCGCGGTCGGACACCCACTTGACCGGCCGGCCGACGCGCCGCGCCAGCCAGGGGGTCAGCCCCTGGTCGGGGTAGAGCATCGCCTTCATGCCGAAGCCGCCGCCGATGTCCGGCGTCACGACCCGCAGGTCGAGCTCCGGAATCCCGAGCATGCCGGCGATCCCGGCGCGGTGGGTGTGCGGGCCCTGGTTGACGGTGTAGAGGGTGAAGCGCCCGGTGCCCGGGTCGTAGGCGCCGATCGAGCCGCGCGGCTCGAGCGCCGCCACCACCACCCGGTTGTTGACCACGGTGAGGCGGGTGACGTGCGCCGCCTTGGCGAAGGCGGCGTCGGTCGCGGCGCGGTCGCCGGCCTCCCAGTTGAAGCAGAGATTGCTGGGCGCGTCGTCCCAGATGCGCGGCGCGTCGGGGGCGAGCGCGCCGGCGGTGTCGGTCACCGAGGGCAGCGGCTCGTAGTCGACCTCGACCAGCTCGGCGGCGTCGCGCGCCTGCTCCGGCGTCTCGGCGACGATCGCCACGACGCCCTCGCCGACATGGCGCACCCGGCCCTGGGCGAGCAGCGGGAAGGGCGGGGTCGACTGCCGCGTGCCGTCGGCGTTCCGGACCGGCGCCAGGCAGGGCACGCCCTTGACGCCGGCCGCCGCCAGGTCGGCGCCGGTGACGATGTCGACGACGCCCGGGGCGGCGCGCGCCGCCGTGGCGTCGATGCCGCGCAGCACCGCATGGGCGTGCGGCGAGCGCAGGATGAAGAGGTGGGCCTGGTTGGGCAGGTTGAGGTCGGCGACGTAGCGCCCGGTCCCGGTGAGGAACCGGTGGTCTTCCTTGCGGCGGACGGCGTGCCCGAACTTCATGCGTGCTTCCCCTGCTTTCGCGCGTGGCTGTGGTGGCTGCAGTCGTGGATCCGGCGCGGGCCGGCCATCGCCTCCGGGACGTGGCCGCGCCGCACCAGCTCCCGCTGGAACTCGATCATCTTGTCGTCGCGGCCGCCGGTGCCCCAGGGCTCGAACCACTCGGCGCGCGGCGCCTTCGGCTGGCGGGCCAGCGGCCGGCCGCCGACGATGGTCATCTCGTTGACCAGCAGCTGGCGCCCGGTGCGGATCTCGCCGGCGATGTCGTAGAGCGGGAACGACCCCTCATGCAGCGAGAACAGCGCCAGGTCGGCGAGCGCTCCCGGCTTCAGCGTGCCGCGGTCGGTCATGCCGAGCGCCTGCGCCGGCCCGGTCGTCGCCATCGCCACCACCTCGCCGAGCGGCAGGCCGAGCGCCAGGAACTTCGACAGGCAGGTCGGCAGGTCGAACATCGGTCCGTCCATGCTGATCTGGTGGATGTCGCTGGAGATGACGTGCGGCTTGATGCCGGCGGCCAGCGCCTGCTCGGCCGACTTGAAGGAGAAGGAGCCGGCGCCGTGGCCGATGTCGAGCACGATGCCGCGGTCGATCGCCTCGCGCGCCACCGCGTGCGGCACGCCGGCATCGTCGACCAGCTTCATGCCGTGGCCGGTGAAGCAGTGGGTGACGACGTCGCCGGGGCGCAGCCGCGGCAGGATGTCGCCGATGCCCGGCGGCGGCACGGAGATGTGCACCATCAGCGGCATGCCGGTGCGCTCGGCGGCGTCGAGCCCGATCTCGAGCGGCGCGATGCCGTTGCCGCCGACCGTGCTGGCGCCCAGCCGCACCTTCACGCCGTGCAGCATGTCGCGGTTCTGGTTGGCGACGATCTCGAACAGCTTGACGTCGCAATAGGCGAGGTTGGTCAGCTCGTAGTCGGGCGCGGTCAGGCCGATATAGGAGATGTTGAGATAGGCCGAGATGCGCACCTTGGCCGGCGCCATGATGAACTCGCGGAAGCCCTCGAGGTTGAGCGCGCCCGCCGAGCCGGCGTCGATCCAGCTGGTGACGCCGGAGCGCGAGCCCTCGGCGTCGGCGTCGATGCCCCAGAAGGTGACGCCGCGATAGATGTGGGTGTGCAGGTCGATCAGGCCGGGCGTGACGGTGAGCCCGGCGGCGTCGATCGTGCGGAAGGCGGTGCTGGCCGGGATGTTGGCCTCCACCGCGGCGATCCGCCCCTTGTGCACGGCGATGTCGTGGCGGCCGGTCAGGCCGGCGGCATCGTCGACGGTCTGGCCGCCCTTGATCAGCAGGTCGAAACGCATGGGGTCACCTCCGTGCCCCACCATAGCAAGAGAATGCCGGCCCGTCGCGAGTCCGGCTCAGGCCGGCGGGATGCGGACATGCTCCGGGCGGATGCCGAGCCCGATCAGCCGGGCGGGCAGGCGCCGCAGCCGCGGGAAGCGGGCCAGCAGCCTGAGGATCAGCGGCGGGCGGAGAGGCTGCTCGCGGCCGAGGACGCGGCTGATGACGCGGTCCTGGACGAGGAGCTGCAGCCGCTGGGTGACGCGCACGGGCAGGGTGCGGCGGCGCTGCAGCCGGGCCATCGCGGGCTCGAGCGGCGCGCCGGTCCGCAGCGGCCCGGCAAGCAGGTTGGCGGCCGCCACGGCGTCCTGGATGGCGAGGTTGATGCCGACGCCGCCGACCGGCGACATGGCGTGGGCCGCGTCGCCGATGCAGAGCAGGCCCGGCTGCCACCAGCGCGACAGCCGGTCGACGCGCACGGTCAGCAGCTTGACCGGCTCCCAGTCCGCCAGCTCGGCGGCCAGCCGGTCGGCGGCGAAGGGCGCCAGCCGGGCGATGCGCGCCCGGAAGGACTCCAGTCCCTCGCCGCGGATCGCCTCGAAGCCACCCTTCGGGATGACGTAGCCGCACTGCCAGTGGGCGCCGCGGTCGATCAGGATGAAGATCCCGCCGGCGACGAAGCGGCCCATCGTCACGGCCGGGTCGTCCGGCCGGTGCGACAGCCGGAACCACAGCACGTCGATCGGGGCGCCGAGCTCCCGGACCGGCAGGCCGGCCGCCTGCCGCACCGTCGAGTGCCGCCCGTCGGCGCCGACCACCAGCCGGGCCCGCACCTCGAGCGGGCCGGCCGGGGTGCGGGCGGCGAGCCCGGCGACCCGCCCGCCTTCCTCGATCAGGCCGGTCGCCTCCGCCTCCATGCGCAGCGCGAAGCCGGGGAAGCGCCGCGCCTGCCCGGCGAGGAAGTCGAGGAAGTCCCATTGCGGCATGAAGGCGATGAACCGGCAGCGGGTCGGCAGATGGCCGAAATCGGCCACCGGCACGGTCAGCCCCCCGGCCTCGGCGACGATCTGCCGTGCCTCCTGGTGCGGCAGCGCCAGCAGCCCCTCGAGCAGCCCGAGCTCGTGCATCACCTCCAGGGTGGAGGGGTGGATGGTGTCGCCGCGGAAGTCGCGCAGGAAGTCGCCATGCTTCTCCAGCACCAGCACGGAGACCCCGGCGCGCGCCAGCAGCAGCCCCAGCATCATCCCCGCCGGCCCGCCGCCCGCGATGGCGCAATCCACCGCGACCCGCTCGCGCAGGAGTTGCGCGCTGCCCGCCCCGGTTGCTATAGTGCTAATCGGATCGTCCCTGACTGGCGTCGTCGGCGACCAATAATCCGGGTCTCGGCACGGTGACGGTCCCTCATTCCTGTCATGCCCGGCCTTGAGCCGGGCATCCAGCTTACGGCAACGATGGATTGCCGGGTCAAGCCCGGCAATGACACGTTTAATGCTGCATCGCAGGTATGGATCCCGGCGTTCAGGAGGGACTTCGCCGGGCGCGATGTCGCAATCGTCCGGCGAGAATCCTCGCCGGGCATGGGGTTGATCGCTCGGATTCCTCCGCGGCGCCCCGCGGGGCT
>JAXMCI010000003.1:0-337609 GCA_046349435.1 Dongiaceae bacterium
CTGATCGGCGTGCTGATCATGGTGATGATCCGCAACGGCCTCAACCTGCTCGGCGTGTCGCCCTTCTGGCAGGGCTCGGCGATCGGCGGCATCATCATCGCCGCGCTGCTCGTCGAGCGGCTGGTCAGCGCCCGCACCTCGCGATGATGCTGCGCTTCCCATGGCCGTCGCGTTTGCCTCATCCTTCGACAGGCTCAGAATGAGGCCTCTTGCATCGCGCCCGATCCCCGAACCTCGTCCTGAGCCTGTCGAAGGGCGAGGTCGGCACGGCAGTGCCGGCACGCGGCCCTCACGCGTCGACAAGCTCGGCATGACGGATAGCCGGACGTCGCCTCGACCGAGCCCGACCCCGGATACCAGGCAGAACTCACCTCAGGGAGTCCCCACCACATGCATGTCTTGATCATCGGTGCGGCCGGCATGATCGGCCGCAAGCTCGTCGACCGCCTCGTCGCCGACGGCAAGCTCGGCGCCAGCCCGGTCACCCGCCTGTCGCTGGTCGACGTGGTCGCGCCCGAGGTGCCGGCCGGCTTCAAGGGCCAGGCCACGGCCGAGGTCGCCGACCTCGCCGCGCCGGGCACGGCGGCGAAGCTGGTCGCCGGCCGGCCGGACATGATCTTCCATCTCGCCGCGATCGTCTCCGGCGAGGCCGAGGCCGATTTCGACAAGGGCTACCGCATCAACCTCGACGGCACGCGGTTCCTGTTCGAGGCGGTCCGCCAGGAGGGGCTGAAGTCGCCCTACCGGCCGCGGCTCGTCTTCACCTCCTCGATCGCGGTGTTCGGCGCGCCGTTCCCCGACCAGATCGGCGACGAGTTCCTGACCGCGCCGCTGACCAGCTACGGCACGCAGAAGGCGATCGGCGAGCTGCTGCTCGCCGACTATTCGCGCCGCCAGTTCTTCGACGGCGTCGGCATCCGGCTGCCGACCATCTGCGTCCGGCCGGGCAAGCCGAACAAGGCCGCCTCGGGCTTCTTCTCCAACATCCTGCGCGAGCCGCTGGCGGGGAAGGAGGCGGTGCTGCCGGTCGCCGAGGACGTCCGCCACTGGCACGCCAGCCCGCGCGCGGCCATCGGCTTCCTGATCCGCGCCGCCACCATGGACCTGGAGCCGCTGGGCGCCCGCCGCACCCTCAGCATGCCCGGCCTCTCGGCCACCGTCGGCGAGCAGATCGCCGCACTCCGCCGAGTCGCCGGCGACAAGGTCGCCAGCCTGATCCGCCGCGAGCCCGACCCGGTGATCGCCAAGATCGTCTCCGGCTGGCCGCGCAACTTCGACGCCAGGCGCGCCACCGCGCTCGGCTTCACCGCCGAGAAGAGCTTCGACGACATCATCCGCATCCACATCGAGGACGAGCTCGGCGGCCGCATCGGCGGCTGATGGCTCCGTCTCCGCCTATGGGAGCGGGGCGGGCGCGCCGGCCAGACGAGCACCGCCGGTAGCGCGCATCGCGTACGTGGCCTCCAGTCGCCGGGCTTGTCCCGCGTCCCGTAGAATGCGTCGTCAATCGTCGCGACCCGGGCTGGTGAGGCTGCTGGATCTGGGAGGGTAGCGCTGCGCGTCGCCGCGCCCCGCCCGACCTTGATGTGATTTCATCATGCCGTGCCGTGGCTTCGGGTGACCGAGGCGGCGCCGACGTGGGCGGAACCTCGGTTCGTCGCCTCGATCGTTTCCCCGGAGCCTATCCCGGCGTCGGATTTTCCATGACTGCATCCAGCATCATCGACTGGATCGAATCGAGCAATTCATTGGCTGCAGAAATTCTTGGCCTCTTCGGCGTACGTGTCCTTGTAGTCATTTATCAAATCTGGGTCGGGAGTCTCCGTCTGCGGCAGCACTATCTTCGGGAAGCGGTTGACAACGGTTCTTGCTTCTCACGGCGTTTCTCTTCGCTCGTGCATTTTTCTCTCGAGGTTTGTAAGTCGCCGCTGCTCGTTCTTGGTCGGAGTTTTTCCGTCTTTCAGCGTCGTTACCGTGTTCAACGGGACGCGGACGATCTGGCCATTCTGCAGAGTCGCGTCGAACGAAAGGTCAGGAAAGCTGCCACCCTTCGTCGTCTTTGAATCCAAGTCTCTGAGGAATTGCTCCGGTTCTGATGCTCCACCAATATGCTCGAACATCCAGTACTTGTCGGCAGCGGCTTGTTTGCATGCCTCGAGCAGGATCTGGTTGGCCTCCCTCGTGAGCGGGTTGCCGAGCCGTCCGTGCGGGTTGCTCTCGAGGATGAAATCCGTGAAGCCCTTGATGAATGGCTCCGGGCCGGCGGCGACCGGGATCCTGGTGGTCTTCGGGGGAATGTTGCCCGGGGGCCTGGACGGCCTGACGTTCTGCGGCGGCTCCGGGATTTGCTGCCCGGGCAGCGGATCGGCAGGCGATGGGCTTGGAACGGGTGCAATGGGTGTCGGTGCGGGACCGGATGGCGGCTGGACGGTGATTGGCCTGCCCTGAAAACGAAAGCCTCCGATTCCCCCGAGAGATGGAAGCAGTATCGGGGCATTCTTCGGCGCATCGCGAAGCGCGTGGTAGATGTCAGGATGGTCCCTGAGCCATTCATCCATCGAATCGACTGCATCCCCCAGGAGATCGAGGACGGGGCCGCTCAGCACGTTTGCGGGACGAATCGAATCGGGCCGCTGGTCCTGGATGGGCATTGGCCTCGAGGCCGCGAGGAGCGGCGTGGGGACCTGCTCGGTCTCGGCCGGTTGCGGGCCGAGCAGCAGCGAGCGGGCGGCACGTCTTGAGCGCTGGCTGGGCGACAGCAGTCCCCCAACCCCGAGCGGAAGGGGCATGGCTGGCCTCGTTGGGAGATATCGCGGGGTGCGCTGGGGACGGGGAAGCCGTCATGCCAAGCGCAGCATTACCATAATACGCACGCAATTACGTGTAAAGCGGTATCTTTGGCGTGCGACGATGGCGGATGGCGGGCGGACGAGGTCGCCCCGACCCTCGGCGAGCCCTGCCACGACGCGCCGCCGCGCACGGGCTTGAACGTTAAAACCCAATGATACTACCATTGCCCCCGGGTCCAGTCCTGGAGGGAAACTGGGCAATCGCTGACGATCTCCAACATCGACAGACAGGGAGAGGCAAATGCGCAAGAGGGTGCATCTCGTTTGCGGGGCCGCGCTCGTCGGGCTCCTGAGCGCAGGAGCCGCCGCGGCTCAGGATGGCGTCGCCACCGGTGACACCTCGAAGATGCGGATCGCGCTGACCGACGGCTTCAGCTCCAACGCCTGGGAGCAGTCGGCCTGGAATTCCTGGAAGGCGGTGGCCGAGCAGGCGGTGAAGGACGGGGTGATCAAGGAGCAGAAGATCATCACCGGCAACGACGACCCGGCGCAGCAGATCACCCAGCTGCAGAACCTCGTGCTCGAGGGCTTCAACGCCATCGTCGTCGACGCCGCCTCGCCGACCGCGCTCAATGGCGGCATCAAGGATGCCTGCGACGCCGGCATCATCGTCGTCGTCTACGACTCGCTCGCCACCGAGCCCTGCGCCATCAAGCTGAACGTGGACTACCACGATTACGGCGTGCAGGAGACCGAGTACATGGCCAAGCAGCTCGGCGGCAAGGGCAACATCCTGGAGATCCGCGGCGTCGCCGGCTCGCAGGTCGACATCGACATCTCCGCCGGGATCAACGAGACGCTGAAGAAATATCCCGGGATGAAGAAGGTCGGCACCGTCTACGGCAACTGGGACGGCACCGTGACGCAGAAGCAGGTGGCGACCGTGCTGCCGACCCTGCCGCAGGTCGACGGGGTGCTCGACCAGGGCGGCGACGGCTTCGGCGCCTACCAGGCCTTCAAGGCGGCGAACCGGCCGATCCCGGTGATCATCATGGGCAACCGGCAGGACGAGCTGGCGCTCTGGAAGGAGATGAAGGCCAAGGGCTACCAGACCTACTCGGTGTCCTCGACGCCGGGCATGTCGACCATCGCCTTCTGGGTGGCGCAGCAGGCGCTGGCCGGCAAGAAGGTGCCGAACACCGTCAACGTCCCGCTGCTGGCGATCCACGAGGACACGCTCGACGCCTGGCTGGCGGCCACGCCGGTCGGCACCGCCGCCTCGCCGCACTACACCAAGGAGGACGCGGTCGAGCTGATCGACGCCACCGTCGCCGGCAAGAGCGGCAGCGCGCTGCCGCAGCCCAAGATCCCGCAATAGCCAGGGCCGTCCCGCCGGGCATGACCGCGGAGCGCGTCGAGGGAGGGGAAGCGGGCGCCGCTTCCCTTCTTTCGTTGCAGGGCATCAGCAAGGCCTTCGGCCCGGTCGAGGCGCTGCGCTCGGTCGACCTCCGGCTCGACCGCGGCGAGCTGCTCGGGCTGATCGGCCATAACGGCGCCGGCAAGAGCACGCTGATGAACGTGCTGATGGGCGTGGTGCTGCCCGACCGCGGCACGCTCGCCGTCGACGGCCAGGCCGTGGCGGGCGACAACCACCCCGCCCGGGCGCACGCGCTCGGCCTGCGCTGCGTCTTCCAGGAGCTCTCGCTCTGCCCCAACCTCAACGCCGTCGAGAACACGCTGATGGTCCATCCGGGGCTGGGCGGCCTCGGCTGGGAGAAGCGGGCCCGGGGGCTGATCGCCGGGGTGCTCGGCGACATCTTCCCCGGCAACCGGATCGATGTGCGCGCGCCCGTATCCGGCCTGCCGATCGGCGAGCGGCAGATGATCGAGATCGCCCGCGCCTTCACCGAGAGCGACGCGCCGGCCAAGATCGTCATCCTCGACGAGCCGACCTCGTCGCTCGATTCCACCGCCGCCGAGCAGCTGCTGGCCTATCTCCGCCGCTCCGCCGCCGGCGGGCGGGCCTGCATCCTGATCAGCCACAAGCTGAACGAGGTGCTGAACCACACCCACCGCATCGTCGTGATGAAGGATGCGCGGGTGGTCGCCGACATTGCCGCCGCCGGCCTGTCGCGGGACCGGCTGTTCGAGCTGATGGGCGCGGTCGCCCGGCCGGAGACCGCGCCCGCCAGCGCGCCCGTGCTGGGCGAGCGCCGGATCGAGATCGCCGGGGCCGGCGGCGAGCCGGGGCTGCACGTCCAGGCCGGCGAGGTGGTCGGCCTCGCCGGTCTCGCCGGCCACGGCCAGAAGGAGACGCTGCGCCGCATCTACCGCGCCGCGCGCACCCGCCGCGACCGGGGCTGCCGGGTCAGCGGCGCCGCCGCCTATGTCAGCGGCGACCGGCAGCGCGAGGGCATCTTCCCGCTCTGGTCGATCGCCGCCAACATCACGCTGGCGAGCATGCACCGGCTGGCCCATGGCGGCTTCATCGGGGCGGCGGCGGAGGCGGCCCTGGCGGAGCGCTGGCGGCAGCGGATCGGCATTCGCAGCTCCGGCGCCGACCAGCCGATCCTGGCGCTCAGCGGCGGCAACCGCCAGAAGGCGCTGGTGGCGCGCGCCTTCGCCACCGAGTCGGAGATCATCCTGTTCGACGATCCGACGCGCGGCGTCGACATCGGCACCAAGCGCGAGCTCTACGACCAGATCCGCGCCGCGGCGGGCGGCGGCCGGTCGTTCCTCTGGTACACCACCGAGAACGACGAGCTCTTCCTCTGCGACCGGGTCTACGTCTTCCACGAGCGCCGGGTGGTCGACGAGATCGCCCGGGCCGAGCTGACCGAGGAGCGCCTGATCCGCGCCTCGTTCGAGCAATGACCCCGGCCGGCGCCCGCGCCACCCCGGCGATGCGGATCGCCGATGCCGTCGGCGGCCTCGGCGTCCGCCGCTTCGGCCTGTCCCTGGTGGCGCTGGTGCTGATCCTCGCCATCGTCTTCTGGCTGCGCCCGAACGTCGCCAGCTACAACGGCCTCCGGCTGCTGCTCAACCTGTCGCCGGTCCTGGTCTTCACCGCGCTCGCCCAGATGTTCATCATGACGGCGGGCGACATCGACCTCGGCATCGGCACCTTCGTCGGGCTGGTCGACTGCATCGCCGCCGGGCTGCTCAGCGACCAGCCGGCCGTGGCGCTCGCCCTGCTGGCCCTCTGCCCGGTCGCCTATGCCCTGATGGGCGCGCTCATCCACTGGCGCCAGCTGCCCTCGATCGTGGTGACGCTCGGCGCCTCCTTCGTCTGGCTCGGCCTGGCGCTGATGGTGCTGCCGCTGCCGGGCGGCACCGTGCCGAAGGCGCTGACCGCGCTGGTCCGCCTGCGCCCGCCCTACGTGCCGATGCCGATCCTGCTGGCGGCGGTCCCGATGGTGGCGGCGCACCTCATCCTCAACAAGCTGTCCTACGGCGTCGTGCTGCGCGGCATCGGCGGCAGCCTGGCCGCGGTCGAGCGCGCCGGACGCTCGACCCTGAAGGCGCGCATGGCGCTCTACGGCCTGGCCGGCATCTGCGGGGTCTGCGCCGGCCTCTGCCTGGCCGCGATCACCACCACCGGCGACGCCAATGTCGGGCGCGGGCTGACCCTGGTCTCGATCGGCGGCGTCATCATCGGCGGCGGCGAGTTCGTCGGCGGCATCGTCTCGCCGATCGGCACCGTGTTCGGCGCGCTGATCATGCAGCTCTCCGGCTCGCTGCTCAGCTTCGCCTCGGTGCCGCCGGCCTGGCAGTACAGCATCCAGGGCGCCATATTGCTGGTCATCCTGGCGCTCCGCATCCTCACCGGAAGGCGCAAGACGGCATGAGCAAGCTCGATGCCCGCCGGCTGCTGGCGCAGCCCTGGTTCTATGCGACGGCGGGGGCGATCCTGGTCTGGCTGGTGATCCTGGCCTATTCCCGCGGGACCGGCGGCGGCGCCGTGGTCTCCGCCGCCCTCAACTACTCGGTGTTCTTCGCCGTGGTCGGGCTCGGCCAGATGATCGTCATGGCGAGCGGCGCCGGCAACATCGACCTCTCCGTGCCGGCCAACATCACGCTCGCCGCCTACCTCTCGACCGGGCAGATGGAGGGCGGCAATGCCGGCCTGCTGGCCGGCCTCGCCGCCGGCCTCGGCAGCGGCCTCGTGATCGGCGCGGTGAACGCCTTCCTGATCCTCGCCTTCCGCATCCCGCCGATGGTGGCGACGCTGGCCTGCGGCCTGGTGCTGGAGTCGCTGACCTTCGTCTATTCCCGGATCTCGGTCGCCAAGCCTGCGCCGCTGCTGGCCGACTTCACCACCGGCCAGGTGCTCGGCCTGCCCTACGTCACCCTGGCCGCGCTGGCCGCCTCGGTGGCGCTGGTCTACGTCCTCAGGCGCTCGACCTTCGGCCGCTCGCTCTTCGCCTGCGGCCAGAACGCGACCGCGGCCTGGCTCTCCGGCGTCAGCGTGCTCCGGACGCGCATCCTCGCCTACGTCCTCTGCGGCGGCCTGACCGCGCTCGCCGGCGTCCTCTTCGCCGGCTTCGTCGGCGGGCCCTCGCTCAACATGGGCAGCGAGTTCCTGCTCAGCTCGATCGCGGTGGTGGTGATCGGCGGCACCAACGTGGCCGGCGGCCAGGCCAGCGTGGTCGGCACCTGGAGCGCCTCGCTGTTCCTCTTCCTGCTGCTCTCCATGCTCAACGTCTTCCAGGTCGATCCCGGCCTGCGCAACGTCATCACCGGCGTATTGATCATCGCGGTGCTGGCGCTGAACCGCACCAGCCGCATGCAGCAGGTCTAGCCCGTGGGCGCGATGACGCCGCCCGTCGAGGTGCTTGCCGAGGGCATCGGGCATGCCGAAGGGCCGTGCGTCCTGCCCGACGGCCGCGTCGTCTTCACCGACACCTTCCGCAGCCAGATCGTCGCCTGGCAGGCCGGCCAGGGCGTCCGGCGCTATGCCTATACCGGCGGCGCGCCCAATTCCTGCCTGCTCGGCAGCGACGGCCACGTCTACGTCGCCAACTGCCCGACCGCGGGGCGCTGGATCGCCCCCGACCGGCGGCCCGGCTGCATCCAGCGCGCGACGCCGGAGGGCCGGGTCGAGATCGTCGCGGCTGCGGCCGACGGCGTGCCGCTGGACGGGGTCAACGACCTCTGCTTCGGCCCGGACGGGCGGATCTACTTTACCGATTCGGGCGACTACGCGCCCGACACCCGGCACCACCCCGGCCGGATCTGCGTGCTCGAGCGGGACGGCACCGCGCATATCCTGGAGGAGCTCGACCACACCTATCCCAACGGCATCGTGGCCGAGGCCGACGGCTCGATCGTCTGGGTCGAGTCCTATACGCTGAGGATGATCCGCCGCCGCCCCGACGGGGCGAAGCAGGTGATCCACGAGTTCGCCGCGGGCCACATACCGGACGGCTTCAAGATCGACGCCGGCGGCAACTTCTGGGTGACCACGGTGACCTCCGGCGGCATCGACATCGTCTCGCGCGACGGCGCCGCGCTGGGCTTCGTCGCGCTCGACGCCGTGCCGCTCAACTGCATCTTCGACGGCACGTCGCTCTACGTCACCGATTTCGGCAAGGCCGACCCCGCCGACCCGGCGCCGCTGACCGGCCGCCTGCTGCGGGCCGAGGTCGGCCAGCGCGGCATGCCGCTCTTCGGCGGCGCCATCGGATAGCGCGATGGCGCCGGCCGCCCGCAAGCCCGACATCCGCCTCAAGCGGGCCTACGAGCCGCCCGCCGCCGAGGATGGCACCCGGATCCTGGTCGACCGGCTGTGGCCGCGCGGGGTGCGCAAGCCGGACCTCGCGATCGACCGCTGGCTGAAGGAGGTGGCGCCGAGCGCGGACCTGCGCCGCTGGTTCGGCCACGACCCGGCGCGCTGGGCCGAGTTCCGCCGCCGCTACGCGGCCGAGCTCGCGGCCAATCCGGAGCCGCTGGCGGAGCTGCGGCGGGCGGCCGCGGCGGGCCGGGTGACGCTGGTCTATGCCGCCCGCGACGAGGCGCACAACCACGCGGTCCTGCTCCGCGAGCTGCTCGCCGGCAGGGGCGCCTGACCGCTCCCGCACTGGAACGCCGGCCGCTGCGGGCGTAGATCAGGGGCGATGGTCCACGGCTCCTTCCGCGCGCCGCAGTCGCTGCGCGAGCGCATCGGCACCTTCCGGCACCTGCCGGCCTTCCTGCGCCTGGTCTGGCGGGCCAGCCCGGCGCTGACGCTGACCAGCCTCGGGCTGCGGCTGGTGCGCGCGGTGGTGCCGGTGCTGCTGCTCTATGTCGGCAAGCTGATCGTCGACGCGGTGGTCGCCGAATCCCGCCTGCCCCATGCCGGCTGGTCGGCCGCCGACTGGCTGGAGAGCCCGCATGTGCTGCGGGTCGGCGCGCTGGTGCTGATCGAGCTCGGCCTGGCGCTGGTCGCCGACTTCGCGGCGCGCTTCGGCACGCTGGTCGACAGCCTGCTGGCCGAGCGCTACAGCAACTTCGCCAGCATCATCCTGATGGAGAAGGCGGCCTCGCTCGACCTCGAGCAGTTCGAGAGCAGCGACCAGCAGGACCGGCTCGACCGGGCGCGCCGCCAGGTCACCGGCCGCACCACGCTGCTCGGCTCGGTCTTCGGCCAGATCCAGGACATCCTCGGCGCGGCCTCGCTGATCGTCGGGCTGGTCGCCTACTGGCCCGGGCTGATCCTGCTCATGCTGGTGGCGCTGGTGCCCTCGCTGCTCGGCGAGCTGAAGTTCAACGCCATGGGCTACCGGCTCGACTATTTCCGCACGCCGGAGCGCCGCCAGCTCGACTATGTCCGCTATCTCGGCTCGAGCCTCGAGACCGCCAAGGAGATCAAGCTGTTCGGCCTGGAGCGCTTCCTCATCGAGCGCTTCCGCCGCTTCGCCGAGACGATGTTCCACGACAACCGCCGGCTCGCCACGCGCCGCGCGGTGTGGGGCGGCGCGCTCGCGACGCTCGGCACGACAGCCTACTACGCCGCCTACGGCGCCATCATCTGGCGCACCATGGCCGGGCAGTTCAGCCTCGGCGACATGAGCTTCCTGGTCGGCTCGTTCCTGCGCCTCAAGGGGCTGCTCGACGGGCTGCTGCTGGGCTTCGCCCAGCTCGCCGGCCAGGCGCTCTACCTCGAGGACCTGTTCTCCTTCCTCGCCATCGCGCCGCGCATCGTCTCGCGCGCCGCGGCGCTGCCGGTGCCGCGGCCGATCCGCCAGGGCTTCGTCTTCGAGGATGTCGGCTTCCGCTACGAGGGGGCGGAGCGCTGGGCGATCCGCCATCTCGACCTCGCCATCGCCGCCGGCGAGGTGCTGGCGCTGGTCGGCGAGAACGGCGCGGGGAAGACCACCATCGTCAAGCTGCTGGCCCGCCTCTACGACCCGACCGAGGGGCGCATCCTGCTCGACGGGCGCGACCTGCGCGACTACGACCTGGCGGAGCTGCGGGCCCGCGTCGGCGTCGTCTTCCAGGACTTCGTGCGCTTCCACTTCACCGCGGCGGAGAACATCGCCATGGGCGACGTCGCCGCCGTCGCCGACCGCGCCCGGATCGAGGCCGCGGCCGAGCGCAGCCTCGCCGCCCCGGTGATCGCCCGCCTGCCGCTCGGCATGGACCAGCCGCTCGGCCGGCGCTTCGGCGGCGGCGTCGAGCTCTCCGGCGGCGAGTGGCAGAAGATCGCCATCGCGCGGGCCTACATGCGCGACGCCGAGCTGCTGGTGCTGGACGAGCCGACCTCGGCGCTCGACGCGCGCTCGGAATACGAGGTCTTCCAGCGCTTCCGCGACCTCGCCGCCGGCCGCACCACGCTGCTCATCTCGCACCGCTTCTCGACGGTGCGCATGGCCGACCGCATCATCGTGCTGGAGGACGGCGCCATCGTCGAATCCGGCACCCACCAGGCCCTGCTCGCCCGCCGCGGCCGCTACGCCGCGATGTTCGAGCTGCAGGCCGCGGGCTATCGCTGACAGGGGGATGCCCATGCCCGACCTCGCCGGCCCGGTCGACGCCCTCCATCCCGACGTGCTGGCCGCGCTGCAGGCCAGCGGCGCGCCGGACCGCGTCGTCGTCCACCGCCATGCCGACCTGCCGCAGCCGATCGACAGCGCGGCCGCCTTCGCGCGCGCCGTCGGCTGCGCGCCGGGGCAGGTCGCCAAGACGCTGCTGCTGGCCCGCGCCGGCGCCGGCCCGGACGAGGCGGGCGGGCTGGCGCTCGCCTGCCTCGGCAGCCCGGAGCGGCTGAGCTTCGCCGCCGCGGCGGCGGCGCTCGGCTGGGGCCGCTGCTCGATGGCGCCGCGCGGCACGCCGGAGCGCCGGCTCGGCCAGCCGCCGGGCAGCGTCTCGCCGCTCGCCCCCGGCGGGCTGCCGGTGCTGGTCGATCGCGGGCTCGCCGGCTACGATCGGGTGATGGTCGGGGCCGGCCGGCTCGGGCTCGACATCGAGCTGCCGCTGGCGCTGCTGCTGACGCTGAGCCGCGGCACCTGGCACGCCATCGCCGAGCCGCCGAAGGAGGGATGATGGAACGGGTGCGGCTGGCGGTGGCGGGGGCGGGGGCCTTCGGCCGCGAGCATCTGAAGCGGCTGGCCGTGATGGACGGGGTCGAGATCGCCGGCGTTGCCGACACCGACCCGGCGGCGGCCCGCCGCGCCGCGGAGCAGCACGGCATCCGCGTCGCCGCGGCCGACGCCGTGGCGATGGTCGGCGAGTTCCGCCCCGACGGTCTGGTCGTCGCCACCCCCGGCCACACCCACCTGCCGATCGCGCTGGCGGCGCTCGGGCTCGGCATCCCCGTGCTGGTCGAGAAGCCGATCGGGCTCGACGCCGCCGAGGCGGCGCGGCTGATGGCGGCCGAGGCGGCCGGCCCGGCCTGGGTGCTGCCCGGGCACGTGCTGCGCTTCTCGGCGCATCACCGCATGCTGCTCGACATCGTGCGCTCGCCGGCGGTCGGCGCGGTGCTCGGATTCACCTCGCGCCGCCACCGCGACGACAGCCACGCCGTGCGCTATCCCGAGATCGACCCGGTGCTGATGACGATGATCCACGACATCGACCTGGCGATCTGGATGACCGGCGCCGGCGCCGCCTCGGCCTATGCGCTGCGCCGCCCGGAGGGCCGGTTCCGCTCCGACACGCTGATGCTGGCGAGCGGCGCCGCGGGCGCCGCCTGGCACCTCACCACCGCCTGGACCTTCCCCGACCTGCAGCCGCCGCCCGACCGGGTCGAGGTGGTCGGCGAGTACGGCGGGGTCGAGCTCGAGGTCGAGGCGCTCGATCCGGCAGTTCGGCCGCGTGGTGAGGAGATCGACCTCGCTGCATCCCCGAGGACCCGCTCGCCGCCGAGCCGGAATATTTCGCGGGCTGCATCCGCCGGGGCGAGCCGCCGACGGCGGTTACTGCGCGGGACGCCCGCGACGGGCTCGCCTGCGCCGAGGCGGTGCTGGCCTCGCTGGCCAGCCGGCTGGAGCCGGTGGGCTAAGCCACCGGCCCTACCAACTAGCCTTGGATGAAGATTTGGATGGCGGACTCCGGCAGGCCGAACATCGCGCATAGACCGCGCTTGGCCTCCGCGATCGAGCTTGGCGGCTGTGGGCGAGGTCGTCGGCTTCGGCAGCTCATCGGCTTCCGGCTCGGGACGCGGATCGAGCTTCTTCCAGATCAGCTTGGTTGGATCAATCCCGAGTTCCTCAAGGGTCATGTAGCGCACCGAGGAGCGCCAAACTGCCAGACGTCGGGGGATATGAATGTCGGCGTACTCCTCGAAACGGATGACGCAGCGCTCCTCATTATCCGGGGTGATCTGCACAGAGGTCACCTTGGCCACCAGGAAGGCGGCATTGTGTTCCTCGATCCTTCTGAGTCTTCGTGACCACCGTTGTGGACGCACACCAAGTAAGGACAGCTTCTGGCTCGGACCACGTTAATTTTCCACCTACCGTGACCCACCATGTTCGAGAATCGACTCCTTCGACGCGCAGTCGAATACCACGATCACGCTATCATCATTGTCGTCTGCCATGGGACACCTAGCCCTTGCTTGACCGAGATGTTGACGATCATGGATATAGTTTACCTAGAGGTATTATGCAAGTCTCGCCAAAAATCTGTTGCGGGCGGCCATGACGGAACGCGTGCGCATCACGGTGGCCGGGGCGGGGGCCTTCGGCCGGGAGCATCTCGAGCGCCTCGGCGCCATAGCCGGCGTCGAGATCGCCGGCATCGCCGACATCGACCTCGCCGCCGCGCGTCTGGCGGCCGGGCGGTACGGGGTGCCGAAGGCCGCGGCGATGCGCCGAGATGATCGCGCGGCTGCGGCCGCACGGGCTGGTGGTGGCGACGCCCGGCGGACCCACCTGCCGATCCGCTGGCGGCGCTGGCGGCCAGCATCCGGTGCTGCTGGAGAAGCCGGTCGGCACGGACGTCGCCGAGGCCGAGCGGCTGGTGGCGGCGGAGGCGAAGGGAGCTCGGCTTCCGTGCTGCCAGGCCATGTGCGCGCTTCTCCGAGCACTATCGCCGGCTGGCGGACATCGTGCTCTCCGGGGCGATCGGAGCGGTGCTGAAGCTTCGCCTCGCGCCAGCATCGCGACGACGGCCATGCCGTGCGCTACACCGACGTCGACCCGGTGCCGACTGACGATGGTCCACGACATCGACCTGGCGATCTGGATGACCGGCGCCGGCGCGTCCTCGGTCCATGCGCTGCGGCGGCCGCCGGGCGTTGCGGCGCTCGGACACGCTGATGCTGGCGAGCAGGGCCGCCAGGGCGGCCTGGCACCTCGCCAGCGCCTGGACCTTCCCCGGCACCGAGACGCCGCCCGACCGGGTCGAGGTGGTGGGCGCGAACAGCGGCGTCGAGCTCGAGCTCGGCGGCCATATCCGGCAGTTCGGCCGGACCGTGCAGCAGATCGACCTGGCCGCCATCCCGGACGACCCGCTCGCCGCCGGGCTCGACTATTTCGTGCGCTGCATCCGCCGCCGGCGAGCGGCCGACCCGCCCCGGTCACCGCACGGACGCCCGCGACAGGCTCGCCGTCGCTGCGGCTGTCATGGCCTCGCTCGCCAGCGGCGCGGTCGAGCAGGTCGCCTGATCAGCCCCGGCGTGGCGGACCGTCGCCTCGATCGCCCTGCTTCATCGCCGCCGCTTCGGCCGCGTCGGTACCGAAGGCGAGGTCGCAGCGCCACTGGCCGCCCGGCGGCACGATGATTGCCCTCGGCCTTTTTCGGCCGTGTAGCCATGCTCCATGGACCAGCGGCTCGATGTGTCAATCCTAGCGTCAATGCTCCTGTAGGCCGGCCACTCGCGTAGGTGGGTGTGTTGCAAGTGGTTGGAAAATGAGTACGGGCTCTCGATGTCATAGGGTGTCAGTCCTTATGGCTTAGAAATGATCTGTCTTATAAGACTCAAACGCCACATATTTGGTCAGATGGTAGAAATGAGTAAAAGATTCAGAGATTGTAGAGACATTTTTGCGGGCGCAGGATCGTTTTGTCCTCCAGTCCTCCGATCTGTCTTTGGAAACTATAGCCAGCATGGTGCACAAGGAGGGCTCGATTGATGTTAGGCCAATTATCAGCGACGGGGCAAGTGGATATTGATCGCCAATCAGCACTGATTGAGTCATTCATCCTGAACATACCGGTGCCGCCAATTTATCTCGCCGAAGATGATTTTGGGCACTACTCTGTTATCGATGGAAAACAACGATTAACTTCAATAACAAGCTTCTTGAAGGCGGGAATGAGGCTGAGGCGACTTGAGACATTCAAATTGCTTGAGGGGCTGTCATTTGAGGAGCTGCCATCCGAGATTCGGAACACTCTTACCATTCGACCCTACGTCAGAGTAGTGACGTTGCTCAAGCAATCTGATGAAGAGCTAAAATATGAGGTATTTACGCGCTTAAATAAAGGTGGTGAGCGTTTGAATCCTCAGGAAATTAGAAATGCTAGCATTCGCGGAGATCTTAATAATCTAATATATAGACTCTCGAAGTCAGAATTCCTGAGGCGGCAGCTGAAAATTTCTACATCGCGCATAGACCGCGCTTGGCCTCCGCGATCGAGAGCTTGGCGGCTGTGGGCGAGGTCGTCGGCTTCGGCGGCTCATCGGCTTCCGGCTCGGGACGCGGATCGAGCTTCTTCCAGATCAGCTTGGTTGGATCAATCCCGAGTTCCTCAAGGGTCATGTAGCGCACCGGGAAGCGCCAACCCTGCCAGACGTCGGGGATATGAATGTCGGCGTACTCATCGAAACGGATGACGCAGCGCTCCTCATTATCCGGGGTGATCTGCACAGAGGTCACCTTGGCCACCAGGAAGGCGGCATTGTGTTCCTCAGATCCTTCTGAGTCTTCGTGACCACCGTTGTGGACGCACACCAAGTAAGGACAGCTTCTGGCTCGGACCACGTTAATTTTCCACCACCGTGACCCACCATGTTCGAGAATCGACTCCTTCGACGCGCAGTCGAATACCACGATCACGCTATCATCATTGTCGTCTGCCATGGGACACCTAGCCCTTGCTTGACCGAGATGTTGACGATCATGGATATAGTTTACCTAGAGGTATTATGCAAGTCTCGCCAAAAATCTATTTGCGGGCGGCCATGACGGAACGCGTGCGCATCACGGTGGCCGGGGCGGGGGCCTTCGGCCGGGAGCATCTCGAGCGCCTCGGCGCCATGGCCGGCGTCGAGATCGCCGGCATCGCCGACATCGACCTCGCCGCCGCGCGTCTGGCGGCCGGGCGGTACGGGGTGCCGAAGGCCGACGGCGATGCGCTCGAGATGATCGCGCGGCTGCGGCCGCACGGGCTGGTGGTGGCGACGCCCGGCCGGACCCACCTGCCGATCGCGCTGGCGGCGCTGGCGGCCGGCATCCCGGTGCTGCTGGAGAAGCCGGTCGGCACGGACGTCGCCGAGGCCGAGCGGCTGGTGGCGGCGGAGGCGGGGAGCTCCGGCTTCGTGCTGCCGGGCCATGTGCTGCGCTTCTCCGCGCACTATCGCCGGCTGGCGGACATCGTCCTCTCCGGGGCGATCGGGCCGGTGCTGGGCTTCGCCTCGCGCCAGCATCGCGACGACGGCCATGCCGTGCGCTACACGGACGTCGACCCGGTGCTGACGACCATGGTCCACGACATCGACCTGGCGATCTGGATGACCGGTGCCGGCGCGTCCTCGGTCCATGCGCTGCGGCGGCCGCCGGGCGTGCGGCGCTCGGACACGCTGATGCTGGCGAGCGGGGCCGCCGGCGCCGCCTGGCACCTCGCCAGCGCCTGGACCTTCCCCGGCACCGAGACGCCGCCCGACCGGGTCGAGGTGGTCGGCGAGAGCGGCGGCGTCGAGCTCGAGCTCGGCAGCCATATCCGGCAGTTCGGCCGGACGGTGCGGCAGATCGACCTGGCCGCCATCCCGGACGACCCGCTCGCCGCCGAGCTCGACTATTTCGTGCGCTGCATCCGCCGCGGCGAGCGGCCGACCGCGGTCACCACGCAGGACGCCCGCGACGGGCTCGCCGTCGCCGCGGCTGTCATGGCCTCGCTCGCCAGCGGCGCGGTCGAGCGGGTCGCCTGATCAGCCGCCGGCGTGGCGGCGGACCGTCGCCTCGATCTGCTGCTTCATCGCCGCCGCCTCGGCCGCGGTCAGCGCGCCGAAGGCGAGGTCGCAGCGCCATTGGCCGCCGGGCGGCACGATGCGCAGATTGCCCTTGGCCTTCTCCGCCGTGTAGCCATGGTCCTCGGCGGTCGCCGGCAGCACCAGGCCGAGCGCGTTCTGGTCGGCGTTGCGGCAGATCCAGCGGATCGCCTTGTCGAGCTGGTCGGGCCGGTGCGCGACGAAGTCGGCCGAGCCGTCGGGCAGCAGCTGCAGCGCGTGCGACCAGCCCTCGCCATCGGCCAGCGCGTCGAGATAGAGCACCAGCTCCGGGTCGATCACCTGGCCGCGCTCCATGCGGCGGTGGCGGCCGGGATCGGCGCGCATCGCCTCGAACATCCGCATATAGGCCTCGGACGGCTTGAAGCGGCCGCCGGGCAGCGGCCGCAGCCGCATGTGCGCGTCGCCGGGCGGCACGCTGTCGACCAGCAGCGCGTCGTCGACGGTGCGGAAGTTGATGTGGGCGAGGTAGAGCAGCTCCATCGGCGCGTGGCGCAGGTTGTCGATCACCAGCTCGGCCTCGATGCGGCTGCTGCCGGCATGCAGCCGGACCAGCGGCCGGGCGACGTAGTTGTGGTTGAAGGCGATGGTGTGCTGGTACTGCCCGGTCAGCGCCATGAAGGGCCCGTGCGCGTCGCGGCCGAGCAGCAGCGCGGCGTCGCGATAGGGCGCGTTGGGCAGCTCGCCATGCAGCCCGTGGCGGTCGTCCGGCCCCGGCGCGCCCATGCCGACCGCGCCGCAATGGATCAGGAACCCGCCATAGGTGGCGAGATAGTCCTGGGTCGGGCGCGGCTCGTCGAACATCGAGCGCATGCCGAGCGGGCGGCCGCGGAAGCTGGCGCTCCAGATCTGCTGGCCCTGGTAGGGCAGGGTGGTGATCTGGCCGAGCTCGTTGGCGAGGCGCAGCGCCGGCACGCCCGTGGAATAACGGAAGGCGGTGGCGGTGAGGCCGTCGAAGGCGGCGAGCTCGTGCTCGGCCTCGGTGAAGTGCTCGGGGCGGAGCCGGATGGTGGCGGTCGCGCTGTCCATGTCAGATGGCCCTTATCCTGCGTGGCAAGGCGTTCGGCTCGGCGCGGCAGCCCATGCGGCGGAGCAGCGACCGGCCGGCCGCGTCGATCTCCCGCAGCAGCGCCGGCTCGTCGACCGTGCGGAAGCGGCCGTCCTCCAGCACCACCCGGCCATTGACGATGACGGTGCGCACCGACTTGGAGCCGGAGGCGTAGAACAGGTTGCGCACCATGCTGGTGACCGGCAGCAGCTCGGGCCGGTCCAGCGTGTGGATCACCAGGTCGGCCCGCTTGCCGGGCTCGAGCGAGCCGATGCGGTCCTCCCAGCCGACGGCGCGCGCCCCGCCGCGCGTCGCCATCGCGATGCCGTCCTCGGCGACGAGGTAGGTGCGGTCGCCATGCGCCTCGCGCGCCGTCAGCACCGCCAGGTTGGCCTGCCGCCAGAGGTCGAAGCTGTTCGACCAGTTGGCCGAGTCGGAGCCGAGCGCGATGTTGCCGCCGCGCCGCCACAGCTCGGCATGGCGGCCGTGGAAGCAGCCGCCATGGCCCCACATCATCGAGGCGGCCGGCGCCCAGGCGATGCAGGCGCCGCGGTCGAGCAGCACCTCGCACTCGGCGTCGGTCAGGTGGTTGGCGTGGCCGAAGACGATGTTGCGGTCGAGGAAGCCGGTCTCGGCCAGGTGCAGCAGCGGGTCCTTGCCGAAGCGGCCGCGGTCGGCCTCGGTGTCGGCCGGGCTGTAGGACTGGTGCAGGTTGAGCATCACCCCGGCGGCGTCGGCGCGGGCCTTGGCCTCCATCATCAGCGGCTCGCTCGCCGTGCCGAGGCCGAGGATGGCGACGTGGCCGGCGACCAGCCCGTCGGGATCGGCGTTGCGGGCGAGCTGGCCGCCGAGCGCCGCCAGCGCCTCCTCGCGGGTCTGCGGCGCGCGCTTCAGGGTCGGCCGGGCGCGCGCCTGGGCGTCGCAGGCGCCGCAGCCGGTCGACGCCCCCTCCAGCATGCCCTGGGCGAAGCCCTGCGGCTGGTCCCAGATGAAGGCGTCGGCCAGGATGGCGCGGATCCCGACCAGCTCGGCGGCGCGCGCCGCCGCGTCCGGCGCCAGCACCGTGCCGGCCTCGAGGAAGCAGGTCGTGCCGTTGCGGATCATCTCGAGCGCCGCCAGCGCGACCGCGAGATACTCCTCCTCGTCGTCGACCGTGTTGAAGAACACGCTCTCGAAGCTGTCGAAGGCGTCGCTCTCCGGCAGCTGGTCGGGCAGCGCGCCGCGGAACAGCTGGAAGGAGGCGTGCAGGTGGCACTCGACCAGGCCGGGATGGACCGGCGCGCCGCCGGCGTCGATCTCGCGCGCCGCGCGGTGGCTGCGGGCGATCGCCTCGTCCTCGCCGACCGCGACGATGCGGTTGCCGTCGATGGCGACGGCGCCGCGCTCGATGATGCGGTCCTCGCCGTCCATGGTGATGAGATAGCCGTTGCGGACCAGCAGCGCGACGTCGCGGGCTGCGCTCATGCCTCGTCTCCCCTCCAGATGGTGGCGGCGCCGGCCGGCCAGGCGAGCCGCACCGCCATCCCGGTCGCCAGGCCGGCGGCCTCGGCGTCGCGCAGCTCGGCCCAGACGACCGCCTCGCCGACCCGCGTCCCGATCCGCACGGCGTTGCCGAGATAGACGATCTCGGCGACCGTGCCGGCCAGCCCGCCGCCCGCGCCGTCCGGCGCCACCCGGATGCTCTCCGGCCGCACCGACAGGATGGCGGCCTCGCCCGCCGCCAGCCGCGAGCCGGTCTCCCCGGTCGCCGCCTGGCCCTCGATGTCGAGCGTCGCGTCGCGGCCATCCACCGCGCGCACCGTGCCGCGCAGCAGGTTGGTCTGGCCGATGAAGTCGGAGGCGAAGACCGAGGCCGGGCGCGTGTAGATCTCGCGCGGCGTGCCGAGCTGGACCAGCCGGCCGCGATTCATGATGGCGATGCGGTCCGACATGACCAGCGCCTCGGTCTGGTCGTGGGTGACGAAGATGAAGGTGGCGCCGAGCTTGCGCTGGATGGCGCGCAGCTCGAGCTGCATCTGCTGCCGCAGCTTGAGGTCGAGCGCGGAGAGCGGCTCGTCGAGCAGCAGCACGCTGGGCTCGGCGGCGAGCGCGCGGGCCAGCGCCACGCGCTGCACCTGGCCGCCGCTGAGCTCGGTCGGCCCGCGCCCGCCATAGCCCTCGAGCCGGACCAGCGCCAGCATCTCCTCGACCTTGGCGGCGATCTTCGCCTTCGGCCAGCGCCGGATCTTCAGGCTGTAGGCAATGTTCTCGAATACGGTCATGTGCGGGAAGAGGGCGCCGCGCTGGAACACCAGGTTGGTCGGGCGCCGGTCGGGCGGCACCGCGGTGACGTCGGCGCCGCGGATCGACACGCTGCCGGCATCGGGCAGCTCGAAGCCGGCGACGATGCGCAGCAGCGTGGTCTTGCCGCAGCCGCTGGCGCCGAGCAGCGAGACGAACTCGTGCTCGCGGATCGTGAGGTCGATGCCGTCGAGCGCGGTGACGCCGCCGAACGACTTGCGCACGCCCGCGATGACCACCGCGTCGCTCATCCCTGCCGCCGCCGTCCGACGAGGTGGGCGCCGAGCAGCAGCGCCAGCATGGCGAAGAGCAGCAGCGAGGCGAGCGCGTTGATCGACGGGTCGATGCCGCGCCGCATCAGCCCCCAGACCAGCACCGGCACGGTCAGCTCGTTGCCGACGTTGAACCAGGTGACGACGAACTCGTCGAGCGACAGGGCGGCGGCGAGCAGCGCCGCGCCGAGGATGGCCGGCCGGGTCAGCGGCCAGGTGACGTCGAGGAAGGTGCGGGCCGGTGAAGCGCCGAGGTCGCGCGCCGCCTCCAGCACCGAGAAGTCGAAAGTCTCGAGCCGGGCGTTCATGGTCAGGATTACGAAGGGCAGGCTGACCAGCACATGGCCGATGCCGGCATTGACCAGGCCCTGCGGCGCGCCCAGCGTGCGGAAGAACACCGCCAGCGCGATGCCGATGACGAGCAGCGGCACGACGGCCGGCAGCAGGCTGACGCCGAGCAGCCCGGCGCGCGCCCGCGCGCTCTGCAGCCGGACGATGCCGAAGGCGAAGGCGGCGCCGAGCGTGCCGGCGCCGAGCGCCGAGGCGAGGCCCAGGATGATCGTGTTGCGCAGCGCCGAGGCGATCAGCGGGTTGTCGAGCGCCGCGCCGTACCAGCTGAGCGTCAGCCCCTCGATCGGCAGCGACAGGCGCGGCGAGGTGGTGAAGGAGAACAGCACGGTCACCACGACCGGCGCGTAGAGCAGGATCATCACCAGCCCGGCGAAGACCATGGCGCCGACCGGCCGCCGCCGCCTCACCATCGCGACACCAGCCTGAGCGCGCGCGCCAGGGCGGCGTAGATCGCCATGACGCAGCAGACGGTGACGAAGGCGAGCGCGGCGCCGAGCGGCCAGTTGGCGCCGGTGCCGCGGAACTGGTCGGCGACGATGTTGCCGATCATCACGCTCTGGCTGCCGCCGACCAGCGCCGGGGTGACGAAGTCGCCGGCGGCGATCAGGAAGGTGAAGGCGAAGGCGGTGCGCACCCCGGGCAGCGCCATCGGCAGCAGGATGGTGCGCACGAGGTGCAGCCGGCGCGAGCCGAGGTCCGACGCCACCTCGATGTGGTCGCGCGCGATGTTCGCCATGGCGGCGTGGATCGGCAGCACGGCCAGCGGCAGCAGCAGGCCGGTCAGCGTCACGATCACCGCGAAGCTGCTGTAGATGAGGAAGGTCAGCGGCTGGTCGATCACGCCGAGCCACATCAGCGCCGAGTTGAGCAGCCCCTGCTTGCCGAGGATGGTGCGCCAGGCATAGATGCGCACGAGATATCCCGAGAACAGCGAGACCAGCACCAGCTGCAGCAGCAGCTGGGCCCGCCGCCGGAAGACGAAGCGCATGAGGTAGGCGAGCGCGAAGGCGATCGGCACGGTGATCGCCGCCGTCACCAGCCCGACCCAGACGGTGCGCAGCAGGATGCCGCGATAGAGCGCCGACTCGGCGATCTTCCGGTAGTTGGCGAAGGAGAAGTCGGGGATCAGGTCGAAGGCCTGCGCCCGCCAGAAGCTCAGCCCGAAGAGGCACAGCATCGGCACGCCGAAGAACAGCAGGTAGAACCCGCCCGCCGGCAGCAGCGGCAGCGCCGCGCCGGTCCTGCGGCCCAGCGGCCTTGCCGGCCTCATCCTTCGACAGGCTCAGGATGAGGCTGGCGAACGCGGCGGACCCTCATGCTGAGCCTGTCGAAGCATGAGGGTCCATGAACGATCCGCTCAGGACGCCTTGAAGGTCTGCCAGGCCTCGACCCAGGACTGGGCGCCGAGGATGTCGCCGTCGGGCTGCTGCGGCGGGACCACGGTCTGCGTGCCGAGGATGCCGGCGCCGGGCTTGCGCACGGTGTCGTAGTCGTAGAGCGCCTTGATGTCCGGGGCGAGCAGGTCGAAGGCCTTCTCGACGGTGCAGCCGGAGCCGAGCTCGGTCGCCAGCGCCGCGTTGTTCTCCGGCGCGGTGACGAAGTTGATGTAGGCATAGGCGTTGTCGAGGTGCGGCGCGTCGACCGCGATGGTGTAGGCGTCCGACCAGAAGAAGCGGTCGTCGATCTTGGGCGATCCCACCACCAGCTCGACCCCCTTCTGCTTGGCGATGACGATCTGGTAGGCCCAGCCGCCGAGCCCCATCGAGGCGTCGCCGCGCACCAGCACGTCGGCCATGTCGCCGAGCGAGGCGCCGATCGTCGCGACGTTCGGCTTGATCGTCAGCATCGCGGCCAGCGCCTTGTCGAGCTCGGCCTTGGTCAGCCGGCTCGGATCCTTGGCGCCGGTCGACTTGGCGAACAGCCAGAGATTGCCGAAGGGGTCGTCGAGCAGCACCAGCTCGCCCTTGTACTTGGGGTCGGCGAAGTCGGTGTAGCGGTCCGGCACGCCGTTCCACTTCTTCGGGTTCCAGATGCAGGGCTCGTCGCCCCAGATCATCGGCACGCCGTACATCTTGCCGTCGCGGACCAGCCAGTTGGCGGTCTTGAAGCCCTCGAACAGGCCCGCGGCATTCGGGATGCGCGCGGGATCGAGCGGCTGGAACAGCTCGACCTTGGCGTCGATGATCGAGCGCTGGAAGTCCTTGTTCATCGTCATCACGTCCATCGAGCCGCGACCGCCGGTCTTGAAGCGGGTCAGCGTCTCGTCGGCGGCGCCGGCGAAGGTGGCGTTGAGCTGGATCTTGTTCTTCTCCAGGAACGGCTTGGCGACGTTGGCCGCCTGCTCGCCGTCATAGCCGAAGAAGTTGAGCGGGCCGCCGAGCTGCTCGGCCTCGGCCGGGCCGCCGGGCAGCCCGAGCACGGTGACCGTGGCGAGGCCGGCGGCTCCCTGCAGGAAGCGCCGCCGGCTGGCCGGCAGGTTGAGACGGCGGTCGAGCAGGTCGCGCAGGATGTCGTTCATGGCTGCCTCTCTGTCTGTCGGGCGGGGGTCCCCGCCCCGGACGTTTTTCTGCCGTGTACTTACTGGTGAGTCAGTAGCCTGTCAAATGGCCGGGCCGATCGGCCGAAGCCGCCCGGGCCCGTTGCGGAGCGGCGGTAACTGGCCGGGCCAAACGCCGGTTCTGTGGCAATTGCGGGGTCATGCCGGCTCCGTTGAGGCCAAGTCATGCTGCGGCGGGTTTCTCTGCTCGGTCAAGCTGGCGAGCGCGCCGCGCTCGTCGCCTGCGATCGGGGGAACGCATGCCGGCATTGTCGTCGGCTCTTCAACTCGAGGTGGCGGAGCGTCGCTCGCCCGGCCGGGTCCTGCGGCTTGCCCGCCTCGGGCCGCGCCGGTCCGCCGACGGCGTCAGGTTGTGGTACCGCTTCGCCGGCGAGCCGCTGCCGCCCCGCCTCGACCTGCTCGACGGCTTCGTCCTCGCCTTCCTCTTCGCGGCGATGCGTCGCGGCCGCGACCTCCGGGTGCGCGGGCCGGTGTCGCGCGCGCTGCTCGCGAACCTGCGCGAACTGCAGGAGGTCTGGTGCCGCTGGCGCCCCGACGCGCTGGTGCCGGTCGAGATCCTGCCGGACCGCGTGGTCGACGCGCCGCCGGCCGCGGCGGGCGGGATCGCCTGCGTCTCCGGCGGGGTCGACTCCCTGGCGACGCTGCAGCGTCACCGGGCCGGCGGCCTGCGCCCGCTCCGCGCCGGGCTGCTGGTCGCCGGCTTCGACATCCCGCTCGCCGACGCCGCCGGCTTCCGTCGTGCCGAGCACGGGGTGCGTGCCGTCCTCGACTCGATCGGCCTGCCGCTGGCGACGGTGGCCACCAACTGGCGCGACGTCGCCTGCGGCGACTGGGAGCTCGAGCACGGCGCGGCGCTCGCCGCCTGCCTGGCGCAGTTCGCCGGGTTGGCCGCGTGCGGGCTGATCGCCGCCGACCTGCCGGTCGATTTGCCGCACCCGCCCTGGGGCAACAACCCCGTCACCACGCCGCTGCTCTCCGGCGCCCTGGCGATCGTCCATGACGGCGCCGGCCTGACCCGGCCGGACAAGGCGGCGCTGATCGCCGGCTGGCCGGCCGCGCTGCGCCATTTGCGCGTCTGCTGGCAGGGCGAGGCGCGCGACGGCAATTGCGGCCGCTGCGAGAAGTGCATCCGCACCCAGCTCAGCTTCCTCGCCATCGGCCGGCCGATCCCGCCGGCCTTCCCGCATCCCTTCGCGCCGGCCGACCTGCTGCGCCTCGCCATGCCGCGCATGGCGGTGCTGCTGGCCTACCGCCAGCTGCTGGCCACCGCGGAGCGGCACGGCGTCGAGGCCGACTGGACCCGCACGCTGCGCTGGGTGCTGCGGCGCAACCTCGTCACCCTGCCGCTGCAGCCGGCGCTCGGCGCGGCGCGGCGGCGGCTGCGCCGGGTCGGCTGGCTCAAGGCCCTGCACGACCGGCGCCGCGCCGGTCACCGGCTGGCCGCGCTGCCGAGCGCCGCGGCGGGCCGCCGATGAGCCCGCTCGACCCGCAGCCGGGACCCCACTGGCCGGCGGACGGGCCGGCGCCGCTCGTCACGGTGCCCGAGCTGCTGGCGCCGGGCGCCGCGCCACCCGGTTTCGCCGGGGCCGAGCTCGAGGCGCTGCGCGCCATGGCCCGCTTCGCCGTCGAGGGCCTGGCCGCGCCCCATCCCGAGCTCGGCCGCCCCGGCGAGGTCTGCCCCTATGTCCGGCGCGCCATCGGCCGCGGGCTGCTGCGGCTGACCGTCGCCCGCGTGCCGCCCGGCGGCGAGGCGGCGGCCCGGCTGATGCTGGCGACCCGCGACCGCTTCCTGGCGCTGCCGCCCGCCGAGGGCGAGGATTCCCGGCTGAAGGCGATCATCACCCTGTTCCCGACGGTGACGCCGGCCGAGGCGCCGGTCGCCATCGACGGGCTGCAGGCGCGGCTCAAGGACTTCTTCGTCCGCGCGGGGCTCATGATCGGCCAGTTCCATCCCGGCAACGACGAGCCCGGCCTGCACAGCGCCCGCTTCCGCCCCTTCCGCGCCCCGGTGCCGGCGCTGGCCATGCGCGTCATGGTGTCGAGCGACGCGCCGTTCCTCACCGGCACCGACGCCCACGCCGAGGCCTATCTCGCCCGCTTCGGCCTGGTCGGCTGCGAGCGCATGGCCGCCACCCTGCAGCAGCGCGCCGCCATCCTCGGCGCGGCCCGCGTCGCCGCCCTCGCCGCCCTCGTCGAGACGGCCCGCCGCCGGCTCGGCTGAGCCACGCACCCGCCGCCGAGCAGCGCAGAAAGAAAATTGGCACGCGGGTGCGGAGGACGCCGAGGGCGCACGCGGCGGCGCTGCGACTCTCGGCGGCTCGGCGGCTCGGCGTGACCGGATTGGTTTACAGCCGTGGAGGATGACCGTTTGAGCTCTTCGTGGCTTCGCGCCTTCGCGTGAGCCATTCGGCCTTGCCGCTTCACCATATTTACGTTCATTATAATTTACGCTATATCGATTTTGTGACATGAAGCTGATCATTAAAAATGCCTGATCGCAGGCGCGGCTCTGGCCGCTGCCCGTCAAGCACGGGCTGCGCCGGCTTGGGCAGGAGTTGCGGGCGGCGCGGCTGCGGCGGCGGATCCCGGTGGCGGTGCTGGCCGAGCGGGCGGCGATCAGCCGGGTGACGCTGGCCAAGGTGGAGAAGGGCGAGCCCGGCGTCTCGATGGGCATCTACGCCAAGGTGCTGTTCGTGCTCGGCCTGATGGACCGGCTGGCGGCGCTGGCCGACCCGCGCGAGGATGGGCTCGGGATGGCGCTGGCCGAGGAGCAGCTGCCGAAGCGGATCCGGCGGCGCCGCGCGGCGCCGGAGGGCTGATGGAACGCGAGGTCCTGGTCCATGTCGAGCTCGGCGGCCGGCCGCTGCCGGTGGGCCGGCTGTGGGGCCGCGGCCGGCGCGGCAAGGAGAGCGCCGGCTTCGAGTACGACCGCGGCTGGCTCGCCCGGCCGGAGCGCTTCGCCCTCGGGCCGGCGCTGCAGCTCGGTCCCGGGCCGTTCGTCATGGAGGCGGGCAAGCTGCTGCTCGGGCCGCTCGGCGATTCCGCGCCGGACCGCTGGGGCCGCATGCTGATGCGCCGGGCCGAGCGGCGCCAGGCCGCGCGCGAGAGCCGGCCGCCGCGCACCCTCTGGGGCCTGGAATACCTGCTGCTGGTCGACGACGAGGTGCGCCAGGGCGCGCTGCGCTTCGCCGCCGGCCCGGACGGGCCCTGGCTGGCCGAACCGGGGCCGCTGCGCGTGCCGCCGCTGCTCGACCTGCCGCGCCTGCTGGTGGCGGCCGACCGGGTCGCCGAGGAGGAGGACAGCGACGAGGATCTCCGCCTGCTGCTGGCGCCCGGCTCCTCGCTCGGCGGGGCCCGGCCCAAGGCCTCGGTGCGCGACGAGGCGGGTGGGCTGTCGATCGCCAAGTTCCCGCACCGCGGCGACGAGATCGACGCGGTGCGCTGGGAGGCGGCGACCCTGGCGCTGGCGGCCGCCGCCGGCCTCGCCGTGCCGGACTGGCGGCTGATCGCCGTGGCCGGCCGGCCGGTGCTGCTGCTGCGCCGCTTCGACCGGGTGGCCGGCAGCCGGATTCCCTTCCTCTCGGCGATGAGCCTGCTCGGCGCCGGCGAGGGCGAGACGCGCAGCTATCTCGAGATCGCGGACGCGCTGCGCCAGCACGGCGCCGAGCCGCGCGAGGACCTCGAGGCGCTGTGGCGGCGCATCGTCTTCAACCTGATGGTCTCGAACGGCGACGACCACCTGCGCAACCACGGCTTCCTCTACCAGGGGCCGGAGGGCTGGCGGCTGGCGCCGGCCTACGACCTCAACCCGGTGCCGACCGACCTCCGGCCGCGCGTGCTCTCGACCGCCATCGACCTCGAGGACGCCACCGCCTCGCTCGAGCTGGCGCTCGGCGTCGCCGAGTATTTCGGCCTGCCGGCGGCCGAGGCGGCGCGCATCGCCGGCGAGGTCGGCACCGCCGTCGCCGGCTGGCGCGAGGCGGCGGCCGCGCAGGGCCTGCCGCCGGCTGCGCTCGACCGCATGGCGTCGGCCTTCGAGCACGAGGACCTCGCTGCCGCGCGCCTCCTCGCGGCGTGATTTCGGCTATGCTCCGGCCGCGGGCGACGGGGATCGCGACGGGGCTGCGGAGGAAGGACCACCCATGACCATCAGCATCGCGGCGCGCCGGCAGGAGTTCCGCCGGCTGCACGAGTCCGGCTGCTTCGTGCTGCCGAACCCCTGGGACGCCGGCTCGGCCCGCTATCTCCAGCATCTCGGCTTCAAGGCGCTGGCCACCACCAGCTCGGGCGTCGCCTGGAGCCATGCGCTGCCCGACAACGCGCTCGGGCTCGAGGCCATGCTGGCGCATCTGCGCGACGTGGTTGACGCCACCGACCTGCCGGTCAATGCCGATTTCGAGAATTGCTACGCCGACGCGCCGGACGGCGTCGCGGCCAACGTGCTGCGGGCGGCCGAGACCGGCGTCGCCGGCCTCTCGATCGAGGACTCGACCGGCCGTGCCGACCAGCCGCTCTACGACCTGCCGCTCGCCGTCGAGCGGGTGCGGGCCGCCCGCCAGGCGATCGACCGCTCGGGCAGCGGCGTGCTGCTGACGGCGCGCGCCGAATGCTTCCTGGTCGGCCATCCCGAGCCGCTGCCCGAGTCGATCCGGCGACTCGAGGCCTATGCCGCCGAGGGTGCCGACTGCCTCTATGCGCCGGGGCTGAAGACGCCGGAGCAGATCGCCGCGGTGGTCAAGGCCGTGGCGCCGAAGCCGGTCAACCTGCTGGTCGGCGGGCCCGGCATCGGCGTCGCCGAGGCGACCGCGCTCGGCGTGCGCCGCATCAGCACCGGCGGCGCGCTGGCCCGGGCCGCCTGGGGCGAGTTCAAGCGCGTGGCGGAGGAGATCCAGCAGCAGGGCAGCTTCGCCGGCCTCGCCCGCGCCATGCCGCACCCCGAGATCAACGGCTTCTTCCAGAAGGCGCGCGCCGGCCGCGGCTGAGGGCGTGCCGCCATGGCTGTGGTGACCGGGCGCCGGGCGCTGCTCGCGCTGCTCCGCCAGGAGGGCGTCGAGCTGGTCTTCGGCAACCCCGGCACGACCGAGCTGCCGCTGATGGACCAGCTCGCCGCCGAGCGCTCGCCGCGCTTCGTGCTGGCGCTGCAGGAGGCGCCGGCGATGGCGATGGCGGGCGGCTACGCCCAGGCCGGGCGGCGGCTCGGCGTCGTCAACCTGCATGTCGCGCCGGGGCTCGGCAACGCCATCGGCATGCTCTACGACGCGCAGAAGGCGGGCGCGCCGGTGCTGGTCACCGCCGGCCAGCACGACCAGGGGCTCGACGTCACCGAGCCGATCCTCTGGGCCGAGCTGCCGGAGATGGCCCGGCCCTACGTCAAATGGGCGGCCGAGGTGCGGCGGCTGGCCGACCTGCCGCGGCTGCTGCACCGCGCCGCCAAGACGGCGCTGGCGCCGCCCACCGGACCGGTCTTCCTGTCGATCCCGGCCCACGTCCTCAAGGAGGAGGGCGAGCTCGATCTCGGCCGGCCGACGCGGGTGGCGCCGCATCTGCGCGGCGACGCCGCGGCGATCGCGGCGGCGGCGGGACGGCTGGCCGCGGCGGAGCGCCCGGTCATCGTCGCCGGCGACGGCGTGGCGCAGGCCGACGCCGTGGGCGCGCTGGTCGCGCTCGCCGAGGCGCTGGGATCGCCGGTCCATCTCGAGGGCATGGACAACAGCGCGCCCTTCCCGAGCGCCCACCCGCTGTTCCGCGGCCCGATCGGCCGCATGGCGCCGGCGATCCGCCGGGTGCTGGAGCGGCACGACCTGCTGTTCTCGGCCGGCGCCGACCTTTTCACCCTGTCGCTGCCGTCGGAGGTCGAGCCGGTGCCGCCCGGCCTGCCGATCGTCCATCTCGATTCCGATCCCTGGCAGCTCGGCAAGAACTTCCCCGCCGAGGTCGCCATCCTCGCCGACCCGGCCGCGGCGCTGCCCGAGCTGCTGGCGGCGGTGGAGGCCGTGCGCACGCCGGCGGCGCGGGACGCGGCTGTGGCGCGCCGCGCCGCGCTCGAGCGGGAATCGGTCGCGCAGCGCGCCGCCCTGCATGCCCGGGCGCGGGAGGAAGCGCGGCACCTGCCGCTGCGGCCGCTGCCGGTGCTGGAAGCCATCGGCGCGGCCCTGCCGCCCGACGCGGTGATCGTCGAGGAGACGCTGTCCTCCGGGCCGGGCCTGCGCTTCCTGGTGCCGGCCGGCGACGCCCAGAGCCTCTACGGCATGCGCGGCGGCGGCATCGGCTGGGGCCTGCCGGCGGCGATCGGCATCAAGCTGGCGCTGCCGCAGCGGCCGGTGGTGGCGCTGATCGGCGACGGCAGCGCGATGTATTCGATCCAGGCGCTGTGGACCGCGGCGCACGAGCGCCTCGGCATCGTCTTCGTGATCCTCAACAACCGCTCCTACCGCGTGCTGAAGCAGCGCACCGCCGCGCTCGGCGGCCACGCCGCGGCCGGCGGCGGCTTCGTCGGCATGGACCTCGACGACCCGCCGATCGACTTCGTCGGCCTCGCCCGCGCGCTCGGCGTCGCGGCCGAGCGCGCCGCGACGCTCGACGAGGTGCGGGCGGCGCTGGCGGCGGCTCTCGCCGCGCCCGGCCCGCGGCTGATCGACATCGTGCTCGACCCGGCGCTGTAGGCGCCGCTTGCCAGTGCCGGCGCGCGGCGCTTTGATCGGCGGCCGGATCAGCAGCCGCCCGAGTGCCCCATGGCCGTGTACAAGCCGCGCGACAGCGCCCTTTCCACCCTGTTCGGCCGGCCGCAGGCGATCATCGGCGTGGTGCATTCGCGGCCGCTGCCCGGCGCCCCGGCCTATGAGGGCGAGGCGATGGACGCGGTCTACGACTACGCGGTGCGCGAGGCGGAGCGCTACGCCGCGGGCGGCCTGGACGGGGTGATCGTCGAGAACCACGGCGACATCCCCTTCGCCAAGCCGGAGGATCTCGGGCCGGAGACGGCCGCCGCCATGGCGGTCATGGCCGACCGGGTACGCCGCGCCGTCGGCGTGCCGGTCGGCATCAACGTGCTGGCCAACGCCGCGCTGCACGCCACCGCGGTGGCCAAGGCGGCCGGCGCCGCCTTCGTGCGGGTCAACCAGTGGGCCAACGCCTACGTCGCCAACGAGGGCATCATCGAGGGGCCGGCGGCGCGCGCCACGCGCTACCGCGCCTGGCTGCGCGCCCAGGGCCTCAAGATCTTCGCCGACGTGCACGTCAAGCACGGGGCGCACGCCATCGTCGCCGACCGCAGCATCCCGGAGCTCACCCGCGACCTCGAGTTCTTCGACGCCGACGTCGTCATCGTCACCGGCCAGCGCACCGGCGACAGCGCCCCCATGGCGGAGATCGCCACCGTGAAGGCCGCCACCGCCCTGCCGGTGGTGGTCGGCAGCGGCGTCGATCCGGGCAATGTCGGCGCCATCCTGGCGGCCTGCGACGGGGTCATCGTCGCCTCGGCGCTGAAGCGCGACGGCGTCTGGTGGAACGAGGTCGACCCGGCGCGGGTCGCCCGCTTCATGGAGAAGGCGCGGTCGGGATGATCGTGCACGTCGTCGGCAACGCCGTCCTCGACATCACCTTCGAGCTCGACCGCCTGCCGCAGCCGGGCGAAACCCTGCTCGCCCGCGCCCGGCGCACCGATGTCGGCGGCAAGGGGCTGAACCAGGCCATCGTCGCGCGGCGCGCCGGCGGCACCGTGCGGTTCGCCGCCGCGGTCGGCCGGGATGCCGAGGCGGCGCTGATCGGCGAGCGGATGGCGGCCGAAGGCCTGGCTGCCGACGGCCTGCTCGTCGGTCCCGGCCCGACCGACCAGTCGATCATCCATCTCGACCGGGCGGGCGAGAACATGATCGTCAGCACGGCGGCGCAGGCCCGCGGCCTGACCGCGGCGGCGCTGCTGCCGCGGCTCGAGGGCCTTGGCCCGGCCGACCTGCTGCTGATGCAGGGCAACCTGACCCGGGCCGCCACCGAGGCCTGCCTGCGCCGGGCCAGGGCGGCCGGCGCGCGCACCCTGCTCAATCCCGCGCCGATCGACTGGGACTATGGCGGGCTCTGGCCGCTGGTCGACCTCGCCATCGTCAACGAGGGCGAGGCCTGCCGGCTCGGCGGCGTCGACGACCCGCTGGCGGCGGCGCGGGGGCTCGGCGCCGGGGGTGCCGGGGCGGTGGTCGTGACGCTCGGGCCGCGCGGCGCGGTGCTGCTGCGGGGCAGCGCGGCGGAGCGGTTCCCCGCGCCCGCCGTGACGGCGGTCGATACGGCCGGGGCCGGCGACGTGTTCTGCGGCGTGCTGGCCGCGGCGCTCTCGCCGGGTATCCCGGAGGGTCCCATGCCGATGCGGGATGCCGTCGCCTGGGCGGTCGCCGCCGCCTCGCTCTCCGTCACCCGGCCGGGCACCTCGAGCGCCTTTCCCGCCGCCGCCGAGCTGGCCCGGCTGCGCGCCGATCCGGGTCCCTGAGGAGATCGCCTCCATGCCGCACCGCAAGCCGCCGGCCGAGGGCTTCGCCGGGTTTCGCGCCAGCCATCCCAAGGCCGGCTTCTGCGAATGGCTGCGGCGGGAGAGCGGCCTGCTCTGGGACGCCATGGTCGGGCACCGCTTTACCCGCGACATGGCGGCCGACCGGCTGCCGCCCGAGGCCTTCGTCCGCTATCTCCGCTACGAGCATTCCTTCGTGCGCACCGCGGTCACGGTCTTCGCCCATGCGCTGATCGCCGCGCCGACTGCCGATGATCGCCGCCACGTGGTTGGCATCCTCGACGGGCTGGTCGGCGAGCAGGAGGCCTATTTCGCGCGCCAGCTGGCCGTGCTCGGCCTGCCGCCCGAGCCGCTGGCCGCATCCGAGCTGCCGGACGCCGCCCTGGCGCTCTCCGAGGGCGCGCTCGCCATCGCCGCCCATGGCGGCTTCGAGGAGATCCTCGCGGCGATGCTGGCCGCCGAGTGGATGTACCTGACCTGGTGCCGCGCCGCGCACGCCACCCGGCCGCGCCGGCCGGGACCGGCCGACTGGATCGCCCTGCATGTCGCGCCGGGCTTCGCCGACGGCGTTGCCTGGACCCGGGCGCGGGTCGAGGCGCTCGGCCCGCTGCTGGATCCCGTCCGGCAGGGACGCTGCGCCGCCAACTTCGCCCGCATGCTGCGGCTGGAGATCGCCTTTCACGACGCGCCATATCAGGACGGCCCGCCGGCATAGCGGACCGCAATCGGGGGGACGAGATGAGCGACAGGATTCCGGAAACGCCCTTCGCGCTGCTGTCCGGCAGCGCCGGCTGGGGCGTGCGCTTTCCCGACGCACTGGCCGAGCCGGGGGTCAAGGTGCTGGCCCGCGGCCTCAGCTTCGACACGCCCTGGGGCGTCACCGAGAACTGGCAGCTGATCGGGCTCGAGGGCCCCCTGACCGCGGACGGCCAGCCGCGCCGCTTCCTCAACGTCTTCGCCCATGGCTGGCCGCTCGACGCGATCGACCGCGGCGCGCACCGCCGGGTCGCCTGGGTGCTGCAGCAGGCGGGCGTGCGCAAGATCCTCGCCGACAGCACCTGCGGCTCGCTCAACAAGGCGCTGCAGCCGCGCGACTTCATCATCCCGCAGGACCTGATCGACTTCAGCCAGACCGAGAACTCGCTGCTCGCCGGGCGCTTCCGCCATGTCTGCCTCGCCGACCAGATGTTCTGCCCGGACCTCGCCCGCACCCTGGAGACGGCGGCGCGCGCCCGCTGGCCGGCGCCGGGCCGCGTGCTCGGCCATTCCAAGCAGGTCGTGGTCAGCCACGACTGGGGCCCGCGCTTCACCACCCGGGCCGAGGCGCGCGCCTTCCAGCTGCTCGGCGCCGACGCGCTCAACCAGAGCATCTGCCCGGAGGCCAACGCGGCGCGCGAGATCGGCGCCTGCTTCGCCGCCGCCAGCTACGTCGTCTGCTACGAGCCGGGCGTCGCCACCGCCGACGACGACATCGACGCGATCCACGGCGACCTCGCGCTCGCCGCCTCGCGGATCAGCCTGGAGACGATGGGCAGGATCGGCCTCGGCGACGGCTGCGGCTGCGCCGCGCTCCGCAAGTCGCGTCCGCCGGGCTATGCCGACTACGCCCAGGGCAAGGCGCCGGCGCCGTAGCCGGCCGGCCCGGCCTTTACCGCCGTCCGGGATGCCTGTACTATTGTATGACAGACGGCAGGCGCCGCGCACCGGGCGAGGTGAGGCATGAAGATCGGCTATTTCTGCAACCCGACCAATCCCGGCCATGCCAGGCCGTATGGCGTCGTCATGGACGAGGTGCGCGACCTCGCGCGCTTCCTCGACCAGTCCGGCTTCCACGCCATGTGGTTCGCCGAGCACCATTTCAGCATCTGGGGCCGCGAGGTCCTGCCCAACCCGATCATCATGGCGACCGACATCGCGGCGCGCACCACGCGGCTGCGGATCGGGCTGGCGGCCGCGATCATCACCTTCTGGCACCCGCTGCGGCTGGCCGAGGACCTGGCGCTGCTCGACCAGCTGAGCGGCGGCCGGCTGGAGCTCGGGCTCGGCCGCGGCAACTACGGCATCGAGGGGCTGAACCTCAACAAGATCGCCGACCCGCGCGTCCCCGAGGAGAACTTCAAGGTCTTCGCCGAGACGGTGGAGATCCTCAAGAAGGCCTTCAGCCAGCGGCTCTTCAACCATCATGGCGAGAAGTACACCGTCCCGACGCCGGGCTTCCGCTGGGACCGCGCCCACCCGGTCAACGACGCCGACTACATCGACGCGGAGACCGGCGAGCTGAAGTACATCTCGGTCTTCCCGCGGCCGCTGCAGCAGCCCTACCCGCCGCTCTGGCAGGTCGTCGATTCGCCGGCCTCGGTCGAGTTCGCGGCGAAGAACGACATGGGCGTCATCATGTGGCGGCCGCCGATCGAGACGCTGAAGGAGCGCTTCCGCCTCTACCAGGACTCGGCCCGCCAGGCGACCGGACAGGCGATTCCCTTCGGCGCGCGCACCGGCATCATGCGCGACACCTTCGTCGCCGAGTCGATGGAGGAGGCGCGCGCGCTGGCCGAGCCCTACGTCATGGGCTACCTCAACTGGAGCAACTGGCGCGGGCCGAAGATCTTCCTGCGGCCCGGCGAGCAGCTGCCGGCCGAGCAGGAGAAGGCGCTGGTCAAGCAGCTCAGCTTCGACTTCGTGGCCGAGCGCTCGCTGCTGTTCGGCACGCCCGAGCAGGTCGCCGACAAGATCGAGGAGCTGCATGCCGAGCTCAACCTCGAGCAGCTGCTCATCAACATGACCTGGAACGCCGTGCCGCACGACCGCGTCATGCGCTCGATGCGCCTCTTCGTCGACAAGGTGCTGCCGCGGCTCTCCCGCGGCGTGCTCGGCAGCCCGGCGCCGGTCGCCGCCGTGGCGGAGTGAGCGCCGCCCCCGCCGGCGACGCCATGCCGGCCGGGCCGTCCCCCCGGCCGCTGCCCGGGCCGCTGCCCGGGCCGCTGATCGACTGGCACAGCAATCTCTGGCTGCCCGAGCATCTCGGCGAGCAGCTCGCCGAGATGGGCTCCAAGACCGGCCGCAGCATGGATGCGAGCCCGGCGGCGCACCGCCGCGAGGTCGCCGCCCATTGCGAGCGCTTCGTCGTCATCGCGATGCGCTGGAACCGTCTCGGCATCCACATCCCCAACGAGTTCGTCGCCGAGTACGTGCAGTCGTTCCCCGGCCGGGCGGTGGGCTTCGCCTGCGTCGACCCGCACGATGCGAGCGCGCCGGCCGAGCTCGAGCATGCGGTGGTGAAGCTCGGGCTGCGCGGCCTGAAATGGTCGCCGGTCTATGCCGGCTTCGATCCCTGGTCGCCGGAGGCCTGGCGGGTCTACGAGGTGGCCGATGCGCTCGGTATCCCGATGCTGTGGCACCAGTCGGCCGCCTACGCCCAGCAATCCATGCTGGAATACGGCAACCCGATCCTGGTCGACCGCATCGCGCGCGCCTTCCCCAAGCTGCGCATGATCCTGGCCCATGTCGGCCAGCCCTGGATCGGCGAGACCGTGCTGCTGCTGCGCAAGCATCGCCAGCTCTATGCCGACCTGTCGGCCCGCTACTATCGCAAGTGGCAGTGCTACAACGCGCTGATGCTGGCGATCGACTACGGCGTCACCGGCCAGCTGCTGTTCGGCTCCGACTTCCCGATCCAGACGCCGCTCGCCGCGCAGGAGTCCTTCCGCGCGATCAACGACTGGGGCCCCGGCGTGACGATGCCGCGTATTCCCGACGCGCTGATCGATGATATCCTCTTCAACCGCCCGCTCGAGCTGCTCTGGCCGGGGGGCATCGGGTAGCGCTGCCCCGAGCCCGAGGATGCCGTCGATGCCGATGCCGCCCGACCGCGTGACCGCGCCGCCCCGGACCGCCCCCGGGCGGCCTGCCGGGCTCGCCGCCGCCACCTGAGGCGAGGGCCGTGCTGCGGGTCCTGGCCGCCCGGATCGCGCTGGGCCTGGTCACGCTGCTGGCGGTGTCGCTGCTGATCTTCGTCGGCACCGAGGTGCTGCCCGGCGACGTCGCCGAGGCGATCCTGGGGCAGGGGGCGACGCCGCAGACCGTCGCCAACCTCCGCCACGCCCTCAACCTCGACGTTCCCGCCCATCTGCGCTACCTCGACTGGCTGGGCGGGCTGCTGCAGGGCGATCTCGGCACCTCGCTGACCACCCGCAAGCCGGTGCTCGGGATGATCGCCACCCGGCTCGGCAACACGCTGTTCCTGGCCGGCGCGGCGGCGCTGGTGGCGGTGCCGCTCGCCATCCTGCTCGGGCTGGTGGCGGCGCGCTTCCGCGGCAGCTGGCTCGACCGCACCATCTCGGTCTCGACGCTGGCCGCCATCTCGATGCCGGAATTCTTCATCGGCTACGTGCTGATCTACGTGCTGGCGGTGAAGCTGCGCTGGCTGCCCTCCTTCGCCAAGATCTCGCCCTCCATGTCGCTCGGCGACAAGCTCCACACCATCGTCCTGCCCGCCCTCACCCTGGTGCTGGTGGTGGTGGCGCACATGATGCGCATGACCCGGGCGGCGGTGATCTCGGTGATGGAGACGCCCTATGTCGAGATGGCGGAGCTGAAGGGCCTCGGGCGCTGGCGCATCGTGCTGTCGCACGCGCTGCCCAATGCGCTCTCGCCGATCATCACCATCGTCATGCTGAACCTCGCCTATCTCGTGGTCGGGGTGGTGGTGGTCGAGGTGGTGTTCGTCTATCCCGGCATCGGCCAGCTGATGGTCGACCACGTCGCCAAGCGCGACGTGCCGGTGATCCAGGGCTGCGGCCTGGTCTTCGCCGGCACCTACACCATCCTCAACGTCGCGGCCGACCTGCTCTCGACGGTCGCCAACCCGCGCCTGCGGCACCCGAAATAGGGGGGCGGCGATGCGCAGGCCTCCGAGCTTCTGGATCGGCGCCGTGCTGGTGGCGGCCTTCCTGGTGCTGGCGGTGATCGGCCCGTCGATCGCGCCCTACGCCGAGGCCGACGCCGCCGGCGACGCCTGGCAGCCGCCCTCGGCCGAGTTCCTGCTCGGCACCGACAATCTCGGCCGCGACGTGCTCAGCCGGCTGCTCTACGGCACGCGCCGGACGATCGGCATCGCGCTCTCGGCGACCCTGCTCTCCTTCGCCATCGGCATGACGCTGGGCTTCGTCGCCGCAGTGTCGCGCGGCGCCGTCGACCAGGCGATCAGCCGGGTGGTCGACGTGCTGATGTCGATCCCGACGCTGATCTTCGCGCTGGTGGTGCTGTCGCTGCTGCCGCACTCGACGCTGATGCTGGTGCTGGTCATGGCGGTGCTCGATTCCACCCGTGTCTTCCGGCTCGCCCGCTCGGTCGCCCGCGACGTCGCGGTGCTGGAGTTCGTCGAGGCGGCGCGGCTGCGCGGCGAGGGGCTGGCCTGGGTGATCCGGCGCGAGATCCTGCCCAACACCCTGACGCCGATCATCTCCGAGTTCGGCCTGCGCTTCTGCTTCGTCATCCTGTTCCTCAGCGCGCTCAGCTTCCTCGGGCTCGGCATCCAGCCGCCGCAGGCCGACTGGGGCGGCATGGTGCGCGAGAATGCCAACGCGCTGGGCTTCGGCCTCTTCATGCCGCTGATCCCGGCGGCCGCCATCGTGCTGCTCACCGTCTCGGTCAACCTGCTGGTCGACTGGCAGCTGGCGCGGCGCCTGCGGCGTTGAGCGGCGATTGACCGCCGGCCGCCCAGTTCGTAGCATTGTATGACAAGATGATGGCCGGACCGGCCGGAAACAGGCAGGACAGGAGGCGGAGACCATGGCTGACCACGATCAACTGCGCTGGCTGGCGAGCGCCGGCCGCATGACGCGCCGGGATTTCATGAGCCGGGCGGCGGCGCTGGGCGTCTCGACTGCGCTGGCCGGGACGCTGGCCTCGAAGGGCGTCTTCGCCGACGAGGCGCCGAAGAAGGGTGGGCACCTCATCCTCGGGCTCGACGGCTCGGCCTCGACCGACAACCTCGATCCCACCACCTACGTCGTCACCTTCCAGTACACGGTCGGCTACCAGTGGGGCAACTCGCTGGTCGAGCTGACCCACGACGGCGGCCTCAGCCCCGAGCTGGCCGAGAGCTGGGAGCCCGATCCGACCGCGACCAAGTGGGTCTTCAAGCTGCGCAAGGGCGTGCAGTTCCACAACGGCAAGGAGATGACCGCCGAGGACGTGCTGGCGACCGTCAACTACCATCGCAGCGAGAAGTCGACCTCGCCGGCCAAGGCCTTCTTCGAGCCGGTCGAGGACATCAAGGCGTCCGACAAGCACGAGCTGACGGTGACGCTGAAGGCGCCCAACGCCGACATGCCCTACATCTTCGCCGACTACCACCTGCTGATCCAGCCGGCGGGCGGCGATCCCAAGGCCGGCATCGGCACCGGCGGCTACATCATCGAGACCTTCGAGCCCGGCGTGCGCGCCATCGCCAAGCGCAACCCGAACTACTGGAAGGCCGACCGCGCCTTCGTCGACAGCATCGAGACGCTCGGCATGAACGACGTCACGGCGCGCACCAGCGCGCTGCAGTCGGGCGCCGTGCACTTCATCAACCGCGTCGACCCGAAGACGGTGGCGCTGCTCGGCAACGCGCCCGACCTGCAGGTCGTCGACGTGCCCAGCGCCGGCTACTACTGCTTCCCGATGCGCTGCGACACGCCGCCCTATGACAGCCACGATCTGCGGCTGGCGCTGAAGTACGCGATCGACCGCGAGCGCATGAAGAAGAAGATCGCCAGCGGCTTCGGGGTGGTCGGCAACGACCATTGCGTCAGCTCGCTCGACCGCTTCCACGCGGCCGACATCCCGCAGCACGGCTACGACCCCGACAAGGCGAAGTTCCTCTACAAGAAGTCGGGCCACAGCGGCGCCCTCAATCTCAAGGTCGCCGACGCCGCCTTCCCCGGCGCGGTCGACGCCGCCACGCTGTTCAAGGAGGACGCCGCCAAGGCCGGCATCGACATCGCGGTCGAGCGGGTGCCGGACGACGGCTACTGGTCGGACGTCTGGCTGAAGGCGCCGTTCTGCGGCTCCTACTGGGCCGGCCGGCCAACCGCCGACATGATGATGGCGCTGTCCTATCTCTCGACCGCCCCGTGGAACGAGAGCTACTGGAAGCGGCCGGACTTCGACAAGCTGCTGATCCAGGCGCGCGGCGAGCTCGACAACGCCAAGCGCAAGCAGATGTACCGCGACCTGCAGGCGATGATCTCCGACGATTCCGGCGTCATCGTCCCGCTGTTCAACAACTACCTGTTCGGCGGCGCCAAGAACGTCTCCGGGCTGAAGCCGACCCCGGTGTTCGTCGGCTACCGGATGGGCGAGCAGCTGCACTTCGACTGAGTCGCGGGACAGGACGGCGGGCGGCAGCGTCCGCCCGCCGCCTTGTCACGATGCGGGGTTCTCGTATATCGAAGGGCAGGGGCGGCGGCGGGGGCCGAGGCCGCAGGCCCCGCTCGATGGCAAGGAACCCATGCCGACGCGACTGCCGACCCGCGAGACGGCCGAAGACGGCGACCGGCCGGCGACGGCCGGCGCCAGCCCCTACAGGGTCGCCGGCACCACCAGCACGACGCGCGAGCGCACCGTGGCCGCGCTGCGCCAGGCGATCCTCGACCTGCACTTCAAGCCGGGCCAGCGCCTGATCGAGCGCGAGCTCTGCGAGCTGACCGGCGTCAGCCGCACCTCGCTGCGCGAGGCGCTGCGCCACCTCGCCGCCGAAGGGCTGATCCAGAACGTGCCGCATCGCGGGACGGTGGTGGCCACCGTCAGCCTCGAGGAGGCGCGCCAGATCTACGAGGTGCGGGCCGCCATCGAGGGCATGGCGGCGCGCCTCTTCACCGAGCGCGCGACGGCCGCCGAGATCGCGCTGCTGGCCGAGGCGGGCCGCCGCTACGAGGAGGCGATCCGGCGCAAGGACGTCGACGCCGTGCTCGAGGCGCTGACCGCGTTCTACGACGTCATCTTCGACGGCTGCGGCAACGCGATCGCCGCCTCGATCGTGCGTTCGCTGCGGGCCCGCATGCAGTACCTGCGCACCGCCACGACGATCCGCCAGTCGGCCGCCGACACCCGCCAGTCGATCGAGAACTTCCGCGCCATCGTCCGCGCCGTGCGCCAGCACGACCCGGCGGCGGCCGGTGCCGCCTGCGTCGCCCAGGTGCAGCACGCCGCCGCGGTCGCCATGGCCGTGCTGCGCGACGAGCTCGCCGCCGCCTCGTAGGACGTCGCACGACGGCGTGAACCTCGATCGGGCAGAGTTCACGGCCCGCGAGCGTGCGAGCCTGATCCTTCGACAAGCTCAGGATGAGGCCGGAGGGGCCGCGCCCGCTTCTCTCAACTCGGGATGAGGCCGGAGGGGCCGCGCCGGCTTCCTCTCACCTCGTCCCGAGCCTGTCGAAGGGCGAGGTCGGCACGGCCGCGCCGTGATCGTGACGGCAGTCGCTTGCCGCCGCTCCCGGCGGTGCTATGATCCCGTCATACAGTCATACGGGCCAGGCCATGTCGCTCGCCACCGCCCCTGAGCCGTACCGCGTCGGTCCGGAGACGATCGCCGCCTATGACCGCGACGGCGCCGTGCTGCTGCGCGGGCTGGCCGATGCCGGCTGGATCGAGCGGGTGCGCGCCGGGATCGAGCGCTCGCTGGTCGACAGGGCCACCGGCGAGGCCAGCGCCTACTTCAAGCGCCTCAGGATGTGGGAGAGCGATGCCGACCTCCGGGCCTTCTGCCTGCACTCGGCGGTGCCGTCCGTCGCCGCGCAGCTGCTGCAGACCGACCGCGTCAACCTGCTCTACGACCAGGTCTTCGTGAAGGAGCCCGGCAGCTTCGCGCCCACCCCCTGGCACAACGACCAGCCCTACTGGCCGGTGCGCGGCACCCAGCTGCTGACGCTGTGGGTCGCCTGCGATCCCGTCACCCTGGCCAATGGCGGGCTGGAGTTCGTGCGCGGCTCGCACCGGCAGAGCCGCTGGTACCGGCCCTTCGACACCGACGAGACCGGCCGCGTCACCGAGATCTTCAAGGGCGACGAGGACCGGGACTTCGAGGACATGCCCGACATCGAGGCGGCGCGCGACCGGCTCGACATCGTCTCCTGGGAGATGCAGCCGGGCGACGCGCTCGCCTTCCATGCGCTGACGCTGCATGCCGCGCGCGGCAACGGCGAGGCGCGGCAGCGGCGTCGGGCCTACGCGATCCGGCTGACCGGCCGCGACGTCCGCTACTATGCCGGCCGGGTGTGGAACAGCTACATCACCAACCCGGCGCTGCAGACCGGCGACCGGCTCGACGGACCGCAATACCCCGTCGTCTATCCCGCCTGACGTGGCCGCCCCGCCGGCAGCGACGCGCTCGCAGGGGGCGAGGGCGATCCTCGCCATCCTCGGGGCCGGCGTCGTCTTCACGGCGCACGACGTGCTGATGAAGCTGTCGAGCGGCGCCTACCCGGTCACCGAGCTCCTCGTCCTGCGCAGCCTCGCGGCCTATCTGCCGCTGCTCGTGCTGCTGCATCTCGACGGCGGGCTCGGCGGGCTGCGCAGCCGGCGGCTGCGGCTGCACCTGCTGCGCACGCTGCTGCTGTTCCTGACCTTCTCCGCCTACTACGTGGCGCTCGCCGCGATCCCGCTCTCGGAGGCGGCGCCGCTCTACTACGCGGCCCCGCTCTACATCGCGGCGCTCTCCGGCCCGCTGCTCGGCGAGCGGGTCGGGGCGGGGCGCTGGGCCGCGGTCATCGCCGGCCTCGTCGGCGTGGTGGCGATCTGCCGGCCGGGCGCCGCCCTGTTCGAGCCGGCGGCGCTGCTCGCCGCCGCCTCGGCCGTGTTCTACGCGCTGGCCCAGCTGATGGCGCGCTCGCTCGGGCGGACCGAGCGGGCCGCCACCATGGCCTTCTTCCAGAACACCACCAACCTGCTCGGCGCTGCCGTCGTCGCGGTGCTGATCGGCGGCGCCGGCTCCGGCGGGCTCGAGCATCCCAGCCTGCGCTTCCTGACCCGCCCCTGGAGCGTGCCGAGCCCGGCGGACGGCCTGCTGATCTTCGCCACCGGCCTGCTGGCGGCGCTCGGCAGCTGGAGCCTGACGCAGGGCTACCGGCTCGGGTCGCCCCACCTGGTGGCGCCGTTCGAGTATGGCGCGGTGGTGCTGGCGATGATCGCCGGGGTACTGATCTGGGACGAGCGCCTGACGGCGTCGATGGTGATCGGCGCCGTGCTGGTCGTCGGCGCCGGGCTGATGCTGCTCCGCGCCGGACCCGGCAAGGCTCATGATGTCTGACGATCATACAGTATTGACAGCGTGCGAAGCGGGCCGCCACAGTCCCGGTCTTCCCAGCGGAGTCATGCCATGAGCCTGCCGCAGGGCCACCTCGTCCGCCGCCGGTCGAGGCGGCGGCGATGACCGCCCCCGACGGCCGGATCGTCGCGGCCGGCGGCGTCGGCACCTACGTGATCGAGCGCGGCGCCGGGCCGGCGCTGGTGCTGCTGCACGGCGCCTCGCTCGGGGTCGATGCCTGGCTCACCTGGTTCCGCGCCCTGCCGGCGCTGGCGGCCCGCTTCCGGACGGTGACCTTCGACCAGCCCGGCTTCGGCCGCAGCGACATGAACCCGGGCAACCGCTATCTCAACCGGCTGAGCGGGTGCCGCATGCCTGGGCCGTGCTCGACGGCGCTCGGCATCGGCGAGGCGATGCTGGTCGGCCACCGAGGGCGCTTCATGGCGGCCCGCATGGCGACCGAGCAGCCCGATCGGATCACCCGCCCGGTGCTGGTGACCAGCGGCACCGCGCCGCGGCTCGGCGGCGATCTCGACCGCGGCTGGATGGAGGCCTCGACGCCTACGACGTCCAGGGCGCCGGCAGCGAGGAGGACGGCGCGGTGGCCGGCGATCCCGCATCTGCGGCGCGGCCCCGATCCGGCGTACGAGGCGATCCTGCGCGACAACTATCGGCGCGCCCGGAGAGCGGCAGCGACGCCATGTTCCGCGCCCTGCCGCCGAGCGAGACCGACTACCTGCTCTATACCCGCCTGCAGGAGCAGGAACTCCATCCCCGGCTCGACCGGCTGCGGGCGCGCTGCCTGCTGCTCTGGGCGCGCGACGACCCGACCGTGCCGGTCGAGCGGGCGCTCAAGCTGATGGACCTCATTCCGGGCGCCGAGCTGCACGTGCTGGGCGGCGCCGGCCACATGGTGATGCACGACCGGCCCGCCGCCTTCAACCGGACGGTGGCGGCCTGGTGCGCGACGGAGGACGAGCGGTGAGCCTTCCCACGATGGAGCATGTCAGGCTGGGCCGCACCGGCCTCAGTGTCTCGCGCATCGGCCTCGGCGCCATGGGCATGGGCGATCCCGGCTGGCGCTCCTGGGTGCTCGACGAGGCGGCGAGCGCCCCGCTCATCGCCCGCGCGCTCGATCTCGGGATCAACTTCTTCGACACCTCGGACTTCTACTCGGCCGGGGCCAGCGAGGAGGTGCTCGGCCGTCGCCTGGTCGGCGCGGTGCCGCGCGACGAGCTGGTGATCGCCACCAAGGTCGGCAACCCGATGGGCCGCGGCCCGAATGCGCGCGGCTACTCGCGCAAGCACATCCTGCACGCCGTCGAGCAGTCGCTGCGCCGGCTGCGCACCGACCATATCGACCTCTACCAGACGCACATCTGGGCCGACTCGGCGCCGCTCGAGGAGACGGTGGCGGCGTTCGACACGCTGGTCCGCCAGGGCAAGATCCTGCATGCCGGGATCACCACCATGCCGGCCTGGCAGCTCGCCCGTGCGATAGGCATCGCCGAGCGCGACGGGCTGGCCCGCTTCGCCAGCGCGCAGAACCACTACAATCTCTGCTATCGCGAGGACGAGAAGGAGACGATTCCGCTGTGCCGGGCGGAGGGGCTGGCGCTGATCCCCTTCAGCCCGATCGCCCGGGGCTTCCTCGCCGGCAACCGCGGCGCGGCCGGCGAAGGCCCCACCGAGCGGGCGCGCACCGACGAGTACGCCCACAAATGGTACTACCGCGAGGGCGACATGGCGGTGCTGGAGCGGGTGCGCGAGGTGGCCGGCCGGCTCGGCGCCGAGCCCGCCCAGGTGGCGCTCGCCTGGGTGCTGGCCAAGCCCGGCATCACCGCGCCGATCGTCGGCGCCACCGCGGTGGCGCAGCTCGAGGCCGCGGTGGCCGCGCTGGCGCTGCGGCTGGAGCCGGCCGACCTCGCCTTCCTCGAGGAGCCCTACCAGCCGCGCTGGGGCGCCGCGCTCGGCTGATCAGGGTCCGGCGATCGCCGCGGCCAGCTTCTCGGCCAGCATCAGCACCGGCGCGTTGATGTTGCCGCGGGTGAGCACCGGCATGATCGAGGCGTCGGCGACGCGCAGCCCCTCCAGCCCGTGCACCCGGCCCGCCGGGTCGACCACGGCGTCCGGGTCGTCGGGCGCGCCCATGCGGCAGGTGCCGCAGGGGTGGTGGGTGCTCTTGGCCGTCCGGCGCACGAACCCGGCGAGCGCCGCGTCGTCGCGCGCCGCCGGCCCCGGCTCGAGCTCGCCCGCGTCGAAGCGGCGGAAGGCCGGCTGGGCGAAGATGCGGCGCACCGCCTGCAGCCCCTCGACCAGCTGGGCGACCTCGTCGGGGTCGCCGAGGTAGTTGAAGAGCAGGCGGGGCGGCAGCGCCGGGTCGGCGCCGGCGATCGCCACCCGGCCGCGGCTCGACGGCCGCAGCAGCATCACCGTCGCCTGGTAGCCGTGGCGCCGCCCGATCGGCCTGCCGTCGGCGCCGACCAGCAGCGGGATGAAGCAGAGCTGGATGTTGGGCAGCGCCAGCCCGTCGCGGCTGCGCAGATAGCCCTGCGCCTCGAAATGATTGGTGGCGGCGAGCCCGCGCCGGCCGAGCAGCCAGCGCAGGCCGGTCAGCGTCCGGCGCGGCTCCCACAGCAGGCCGGTCATCGAGCAGGCGACGTCGCTGGCCTGGCGCAGCGAGACGTCGACATGGTCCTGCAGGTTGGCGCCGACCCCGGGCAGGTCGTGGCGGACCGGCACGCCGGCCCGCCGCAGCAGATCGGCCGGGCCGATGCCGGAGAGCGCAGCAGGCGCGGGCTGTCGATGGCGCCGGCGCAGCAGATCGTCTCGCCGGCCGCGATCGTGCCGCTGTGCTGCGGCCCCGCGACCTCGGCGCCCGTCACCCGTCGCCCGTCCAGGCGCAGCGACAGCGCGCGCGTGCCGGTCAGCAGCGTCAGGTTGCGCCGCGGCAGGACGGGCTTGAGGAAGGCGCGCGCCGCGCTCTCGCGCTCGCCGCCGCGAATCGTCTGGTCCATCGGGCCGAAGCCCTCGAGCCGCGCCCCGTTCGGATCGGGGTTGAGCGGATAGCCGGCCTCGGCGGCAGCGGCGAGGAAGACCTCGTTGAGCGGGCTGGACCAGGCCGGGCGCTGCACGAAGAGCGGCCCGTCGCCGCCGCGCCATTCGCTGGCGCCGCCGCTATAGGTCTCGAGCCGGCGGAAGAAGGGCAGGCAGGCGCGGTAGCCCCAGCCCGGGCCGGCGAAGCGGGCCCATTCGTCGTAATCCTCGGGCGCACCGCGCACGAACGCCATGGCGTTGATCGCCGAGGAGCCGCCCAGCACCTTGCCGCGCGGGCAGGGGACGCTGCGGCCGCCGAGCCCGGGCTCGGGCTCCGATTCGTAGAGCCAGTCGAAGCGCCGGCTGCTGATGGCGTAGGCGAAGCCGGCCGGCATGCGCACCATCAGGCTCTCGGCCGCCGGGCCGGCCTCGACCAGGATCACCCGGACCGCGGGATCGTCGGAGAGGCGGCGGGCCAGCACCGACCCGGCCGAGCCGCCGCCGATCACCAGCACGTCGCAGCTCAGCGCCATGGCGGCTCAGGCCAGCCGGATGTTGACCGACTTCAGCTGCGTGTAGCTCTCGATCTCGTCGATGCTGCCCTCGCGCCCGAAGCCGCTCTGGCGGAAGCCGCCATAGGGCTGGCCGAGCGCGAAGGAGATCGGGCCGTTGACCTCGACATAGCCGACCGCCAGCCGGTCGCAGATCTGGTGAGTGAGCGTCAGCTGGTCGGTGGCGAGCACGGCGCAGAGCCCGAGCGGCGAGCGGTTCACCTGCTCGACGACGTCGTCGAGGTCGTCATAGGCGATCACCGTCATCACCGGGCCGAAGATCTCCTCCCGCGCGATGCGCATGCCGGGCTCGGCGCCGGCGAACAGCGCCGGTGCGACGAAGTTGCCGGCGGCGCGCTCGGGGTCGCCGAGGCGGCGGCCGCCGCAGACCAGCCGCGCCCCCTCGCGCTCGCCCTCGGCGACGTAGGCCAGCGTGCGCTCGAGCAGCGCGGCGGTGGAGATGGCGCCCATCTCGGCCGCCGGATCGAAGGGCGGCGCCACCCGCAGCGCGCCGGCCAGCTCGGCCAGCGCCTCGACATAGGCCTTCTCGCGCTGGCGCGGCACGTAGATCACCGAGGTGGCGGCGCAGGAATGCGACTGCCAGCGGAAGTTCATGCCGTCCATGGCAAGCTTCGCCGCCTTGCCGAGGTCGGCGTCGGGCAGCACGATCAGCGGGTTCTTGCCGCCGAGCTCGAGGCTGACCGGCACGATCCGCTCAGCTGCCTGGCGCATCACCAGCCGGCCGGCCTCGACGCTGCCGACCACCGAGATGCGCGACACGCCGGGATGGGCGATCAGCGCCGCCGAGGCGCGCTCGTTGCTGCCGGTGACGATGTTGACGACGCCCGGCGGCAGCAGCCCGGCCAGCCGCTCGGCCAGCCACAGGCCGGAGAGCGGGCTGTGCGGCGACGGCTTGACCACCAGGCAGTTGCCGGCGAGCAGCGGCGCGGCGAGCGAGATGCCGAGCGCCTGGGCCGGGTGGTTGAAGGGCAGCAGCCGGGCGACCACGCCGAACGGCACCCGCTTCGTATAGTGCAAATGCCGGTCGAGCTGGGTGACCGTGCCGGTCACCGCGCTGGCGAGGTTGCAGAGATAGTCGACGCAGTCGGCGGCGATCGCCGAATCCTGGCGCATCGCCGAGAAGACGTTGCCGGTGTCGAAGGAATCGAGCGCGCCCAGCGTCTCCGACTCGCGCCGCAGCAACTCGGCCACCGCGCGGATCGCCTGCTGGCGCTCGGGCAGCGGCGTGCCGGACCAGGCGGGAAAGGCCTGCCGCGCCGCCTCGACGGCGGCCTCGATGTCGGCCGGGCCGGCATCGGGCACGTCGGCCAGCGGCCGGTTGCAGGCCGGGTCGACCGTGGTCATGCGCTGGCCGTCGCCGGCGGCCACCAGGCGGCCGCCGATCAGCATGCGGTTGGGCAGGGCGGCGACGTCGGCGCGGTCCATGGGCTCCCCCGTCGATGGTGCGGCCATTGGCGGGCGGCGTCGCCGGGCTGTCAAGGCTGTCATACGATATGACGGTATGAGGGCGGGCCGCTAACGGGCACCGGTGCGTTCGATGGTTGATTGCCGGGCGCCGATGGCTACCATGCGAATCGCGTGACCGGGTGTCAGTCTCGGAGAGGGGAATGCTGCAGGGGACCGCCGGGCGGGTGCTCGGTCTTGCATGCGCGTGGCGGCTGCCGCGGCTGATGCTGCTGGCGGGCCTTGCCGCGCTGGCCGCCTGCTCCGGCACGGAGCGCCCGACCACGGTGGTGCACCAGCCGGCGCCGATGCTGCCGGGCGAGACGATCGTCGCCGACGACCCGGTGGCGCAGTGGCGGCCCTTCATCCACGAGGCCTCGCAGCGCTACGGCGTGCCGGAGCAGTGGATCCGCGAGGTGATGATGCAGGAATCGGCCGGCCAGGCCTATCTCGACGGCCAGCCGATCACCTCGCCGGCCGGCGCCGTGGGGCTGATGCAGGTGATGCCCGGCACCTACGCCATCCTGCGGCAGCGCTACGGCCTCGGGCCCGACCCCTCCGACCCGCACGACAACATCATGGCCGGCACGGCCTATATCCGCGAGATGTACGACCGCTACGGCTCGCCCGGCTTCCTCGCCGCCTACAATGCCGGCCCGGGCCGGCTCGAGCAGTATCTCTCCGGCGAGAGCAGGCTGCCGACCGAGACGGTCAACTACGTCGCCTCGGTGGCGCCGCGGCTGGGCAACGCCGCGCCGGCGACCGGGCCGCTCGCCGGCTATGCCGTGGCCAGCGTCGACATGGGCGGCGGCTTCGATCCCCGGCGCATGCGGCCGGCGCGCGAGGTGGCGCTGGTCGGCGGCAAGCCGGCGCCGGCCGGCTGCGATCCCCTGGCCGCCTACGACCCGAACGGCCCGTGCGGCCGCGGCGGCGCGCCGGTCGAGACCGGCGTCGCCGTCGCCGACCTGACCCCGGCGCCGGCGAGCCCCGCCGCGCCGGCGCCGCAGCCCGAGCCGACGCTGGTCGCCGTCGAGCTGCCGGCGCCCGCGCCGGCCGGCAAGCCGGCCCCGCCGCCGACCCTGGTGGCGCTCGCCAAGCCGCTGCCGCCGCCCGAGCCGGTGCCGGCGAGCAAGCCCGCCCTGGCCAAGCCCGCCCCGGCCAAGCCCGCCTTGGCCAAGCCGGCCGCGGCGTCCGCCTCGCGGCTCGACCAGGCGGTCGCCTTCCTCTCGGCGCCGCCCACCGCCAAGCCGGTGACCATGGCGACCGCGCCGGCCCCGTCCCGCGTGCAGCTCGCCGCCGTGCCGGCGGCCGAGCTGGCGCCGGTCGGCCGGTCGGCCATCCAGGTCGGCGTGTTCGGCAATGCCGATGCGGCCCGCGCCGCCGCCGCCAAGGCCCGCCTGACCGGCCTGTCGCAGCTGAGCGGCACGCAGGTGCAGGTGGCCAAGACGACGCCCTTCGGCGGCAACGTCTACTACATGGCGCGGCTGGTCGGGCTGACCCCGGGCGCCGCGGTCGACGCCTGCAAGGTCCTGGCCCGCAAGTCGATCAAGTGCCAGGTGGTGACGCCGATCCAGGGTTCCTGAGCGGCCGGTCTCGTTGCCGCGCCCCGGGGCGCCGCGGCCGGCCGCGCCCTATCCGATCCTCGCCACCGCCGGCGCGGCGCGGTCGATCGCCGCCGCCTGGTGCGGCTGCAGGTCCTGGCCGGCCCAGCGCGTCATGGCCGGCAGCCACGGGTCGGCGACGGTGGTGCCGATGCCCGACAGCGTCTCCATGACGGCCAGCCCGCAATAGGGCACGTGCGTGGCCGAGTAGCCGCCCTCGTGCGACAGCACCAGCCGGCCCTGGCAGAGCTCGTCGGCGGCGTCCATCAGCAGCCGGGTCAGCCGGCGATAGCCCTCGCTGTGCATCATCATGCGGGCGAGCGGGTCGGCGCCGCCGGCATCGAAGCCCGAGGGCACCAGGATCAGCTCCGGCCGGAAGCGGCGCAGCGCCGGCACCACGACGCGCTCGAAGGCGGCGACATAGGCGCCGACGCCGGAGCCCGGCGGCAGCGGGATGTTGATGTTGTAGCCCTCGCCCGGCCCGGCCCCGGTCTCCTGCAGCCCGCCGGAATCGAGCGGATAGAGGTTGTCCTGGTGGAGCGAGATGGTGAGGACGCCGGGGTCCTCGTAGAAGGCCTGCTGCGTGCCGTTGCCGTGGTGCACGTCCCAGTCGATGGTGGCGATCCGCCCGACCTTGTGCACGGCGCGGGCATGGTGGGCGGCGATGGCGACGTTGCCGAAGATGCAGAAGCCCATGCCCTTGTCGCGCAGCGCATGGTGGCCGGGCGGGCGCACCAGCGCATAGGCGTTGCGCACCCGCCCTTCGAGCACCGCGTCCACCGCGGCGATGGTGCCGCCGGCGGCGAGCAGCGCGATCTCGTAGCCGCCCTGGCCGAACGGCGTCAGCACGCCGGCATCGCCGCCGTCGGCCCGGCCGCTCATCTCGCGGATGCGGGCGATGTAGTCCGGCGTGTGGAAGCGCGCCACCTCGGCCTCGGTGGCCGGGCGCGGCCGGATCGGCGTCAGCTGCTCGAGCAGCCCGGAGACCTCGAGCAGGTTGCGGAAGCGTCGCTTGGTCGCCGGGTTCTCGGCATGCTCGCCCGGCTCGATCGTCAGGCCCGGCGGGAACAGCGACGCGTAGTTGCGCGTGTCGTGCCAGAGATAGAGCTCGTGGAATACCCAGCCTGTCGCCATCGCGACCCTCCCCCGGTGACTGTCTCGTCCTGCATCATCGCCGCAGGCGGCCGGCTTGTCTCGACCTGCCGCCGCCACGGATCGTCGTCCGTGGCGGTGGCCCAGGGCAATCAGCCGAGCACCGCCGTCAGCCGGCTGGCGACGCGGCCGGCCGCCTCGACGCGCAGCGCGAGGCCGTCCGCGGTCGGGTCGCCGGCGACGCGCAGGCTCTCGCCGGCGAAGGCCGGCCGCTCGGCGCGGAAATCGAAGCGGGCGAGCGGCACGCCGGGGCGGGCCGCGGCCAGCAGCTCGAGCATCAGGATCGCCATCAGGGGACCGTGCACGACCAGCCCGGGATAGCCCTCGACCTGGGTGGCGTAGGGGTGGTCGTAGTGGATGCGGTGGCCGTTGAAGGTCACCGCCGAGAAGCGGAACAGCAGTACCGGGTCGGCAACCAGCCGGCGCTCGAAGGCAGCCGGGGCCTCGGCGGCGGGGGCCTCGGCGGCCGGGGCTGCGGGCGCCGCCGCCGCGGCGTTGCCCGTGCCGGGCGCGGCCGGCGGGCGGAAGACGAGATCCTGCTCCTCGACGATGCGGCCGCCGCGCTCGCCCTCGATCTCGTGGCGCAGCGCGATCAGGGTGAAGGCGCCGCTGCGCCCCTGCTTGGCGGTGATCGCCGCGATGGTGGAGCGGCGGGAGAGGCGTTCGCCGATCGTCACCGCCCCCTGGCAGGCGATCCGGCTGCCGGCCCACATCCGCCGGTGGCCGCGCAGCGGCGGCAGCAGGCCGCCCGTCTCGGTGTGGCCGTCCGGGCCGAGCGCGCGCTGCGGCGCGGTCGGCAGGAAGTAGGTCCAGTGCCAGGCCGGCGGCAGCGGCTGCCCTGCCGCGGCGCGGCGTCGCGGTCGAGCAGCGCGGCCAGCGCCGCCGGCGGCTCCGGCCGGGCGAGCGCCTCGGCGGTCTGGGAACGGCCGATCCAGGCGGCGAGGTCGGGCGCGGTCATGCGGCGGGCGGGCTCCGTCGGAAGCGGGGCGGCAGGATGGCATGGGCTCGCCGGGCGCGGCTACCCCTGCGCCGCCGCCGGCCGGCCGGCCTGGACGGCGCCGCGGCGGTGCGGGTAAGTTTGCCGAAGCGGGGGCCCGAGAAGGAGCCGGAATGCAGCTCACCCTCGACTGGCCCGAGATCGCGCTGCGGCTGGCGCTGGCGCTGGCCGCGGGCGGGGTGATCGGTTTCGACCGCGGCGAGCGCGGCCGCAGCGCCGGGCTGCGCACCACGCTGCTGGTCTGCCTCGCCGCCGCGATCGCCATGCTGCAGGCCAACCTGCTGCTGCCGACCGACGGCAGGCAGCCCGGGTCGTTCGCCCAGATCGACGTCATGCGCCTGCCGCTCGGTATCCTGACCGGGGTCGGCTTCATCGGCGGCGGCGCCATCCTGCGGCGCGACAACCGGGTGACCGGCGTCACCACCGCCGCCACCCTGTGGTTCGCCACGGTGATCGGCCTGTGCTTCGGCGGCGGCCAGCTCGGGCTCGGGCTGGTCGCGCTGGTGCTGGCAACCGTCGTGCTGACCGTGCTGCGCTGGGTCGAGCTGCGGCTGCCGCGCGAGCGCCGGGGGACGCTGACCCTGACCGTCGAGCCCGGCGCGCTGGACGAGGCGGGGGTGCGCGACGCGCTGCACCAGGCCGGCCTCCGGCTGGTCGGCTGCGCCGCCACCTACCGCGCCGCCGCCATGCGCGAGATCCGCTGCGAGGTGCGCTGGCCGGGGCGCGCCACGGACCCCAAGCCGCCGGGCTTCGTGCCGGCGCTCGCCCGGCATCCCGGCGTGGCCGGGCTGCACTGGCAGGGCTGAGCCCGATGCGCCGCGGGCCGGCGCGATGAGCCCGCTGCGCGCCACCGACGGCGCCCTGGCCGGGCCCGACCTCGAGCCGCTGCTCGCGCTCTCGCCCGACCCGATGCTGGTGCTCTCGCCCGAGGGGCGGGTGCTGCGCGCCAACCCCGCCTGGCAGCGCCTGGTCGATGCCGCCGCGTCGCCGGCCACCTTCGTCGCCGCCGTCGCGGCGGAGGACCGCCCCCGCGCGCTGGCGCTGCTGCGCCGGCTCGCGGCGGGCGAGCAGGTGAGGGACGAGCTGCTGCGGCTCAGCCCGGCCGACGGGCAGCACCACCTCGTCGAGTGGAGCGGCGCCGGCACCGGCGGGCTGGCCTGCCTGGTCGGCCGCGACGTCACGCAGGAGCGGCGGCGCGACGGGCTGGCCGCGGCCGAGCAGCGGGTGCTGCGCGCGCTCGCCGACAGCCTGCCGCTGCCGCAGATCCTCGACCTCGTCTGCCGCGCCGCCGAGGCGGCGCTCGACGGCGCGCTCTGCTCGGTGCTGCTGCTGTCGCGCGACGGCGCCCGGCTGCAGCACGGCGCGGCGCCGAGCCTCCCCGCCGCCTATTCCGCGGCGATCGACGGCCTGGTGATCGGCCCGGCGCGGGGCTCCTGCGGCACCGCCGCCTGGCTGCGGCAGGCGGTGATCGTCGAGGACATCGACAGCGATCCGGTATGGGCCGACTTCAAGGAGCTCGGCCTCGCCCACGACCTGCGGGCCTGCTGGTCGACGCCGCTGCTGTCGCGCGGCGGCGAGGTGCTCGGCACCTTCGCCGTCTATCGCCGCGAGCCGCACCGGCCGCAGCCCTGGGAGCTCGAGGTCATCGAGCGGCTGACCGCCTCGACGGCGATCGCCATCCAGCGCAAGCGCCTCGACGAGGCGCTGGTCGCCGAGAAGCAGCGCGCCGAGCTCGCCAGCCGCAGCAAGTCGGAGTTCCTCGCCAACACCAGCCACGAGCTGCGCACGCCGCTCAACGCGGTGCTGGGATTCTCCGAGATCATGCGCGGCGAGATGCTGGGGCCGCTCGGCCACCCGCGCTACCGGGAGTTCGCCGCCGACATCCACGAGAGCGGCCTGCACCTGCTGGCGGTCATCAACGACCTGCTCGACCTGTCGCGCATCGAGGCCGGCCGGCTCGAGCTGCAGGAGGAGACGCTCGCCATCCCCGAGCTGCTGGCCAGCGTGCAGCGGCTGGTGCGGCAGCGCGCCGACCAGGCCCAGCTGACGCTCGACGTGGTGCCGGCCGACGGCCTGCCGGCGATCCGCGCCGACCGGCGGGCGCTGCGCCAGATCCTGCTCAACCTGCTGTCCAACGCCATCAAGTTCACCCCGGCCGGCGGCCATGTCGCGCTCGAGGCGGTGCGCGAGGCGGATGGCGGGATCAGCTTCCTGGTGCGCGACACCGGCATCGGCATCGCCGCCGCCGACATCCCCAAGGCGATGGAGCCGTTCGGCCAGGTCGACAGCTCGCTCGCCCGCAAGTACCAGGGCGCCGGGCTCGGCCTGCCGATCAGCCAGGCGCTGGTCGAGCAGCATGGCGGGCGGCTCGGGCTGGAGAGCGCGCCCGGCATCGGCACCACGGCACGGGTGCGCCTGCCGCCGGAGCGGACGCTGCGCGGCTGAACCTCTACCCCGGCTGGTTCAGCCGGCGCATGAGGTGGACGATGGTGCCGCCGCGGAACGGCTCCTCGCGCTCCACGCTGTAGCCGCGGGCGCGGTAGAAGGCGAGATTGCTGGCGAACAGCGCGTTGGTATAGAGGCGGACCACGCCGAGCCCGAGCTCGCCCGCCACCGCCTCGGCATGGCGCAGCAGGCGCTCGCCGAGCCCGCGCCCCTGCCAGGCGGGGTCGACCGCCAGGCTCTCGATCAGCAGGTCGTGGCGGCGCGCCACGGTCTCGACCAGCCCGGCCAGCGCCTCGCCGAGGAAGGCGAGGTCGACGCGGTGCTCGCGGATCGCCCGCTCCTGGTCGGCGCCCATGGGCAGCGGCTCGCGGCCGATCACTGCGCACCATTTGGCGTAGGCGGCGCGGGTCAGCGCCCGCACCGCCTCGGCGTCGGCCGGCACCGCGCGGCGCAGCCGCAGCGCCGGCGGCTCGCCCGTCGCGCGCCGCGGGCGCAGCCGCACCACGCGGTCGCGCAGCGCGCCCTCGATGCGGCGGGCGCGGCAGGTCACGGCAGGCGGCCGGCCCGGGCGGCCGGCGGCGGGACAGCGGACATGGCACTCCTCCCGCGCTGCTGGTACGGGATCGCCGCGCCCCTGGCACTGGGGACGGCCTCTCCTCGACGGATCGGAACAGCCGGGCGGCGCGGCGCGTTCCGGCGTTCGCTCAACGGCCCCGGCGCAGCGCCGCCTCGGCCACCGCGATCGCCGCGCCGACCCGCGCGTTGCTTATCACCAGCTCGATGTTGGCGGCGAGGCTGGCGCCGCCGGTGAGCGCCTCCAGCCGGCCGAGCAGGAACGGCGTCACCGCCTTGCCGCGCACCCCGTCGCGCTCGGCGTCGGCCAGCGCGGCGGCGATCGCCGCCTCCACCGTGGCGCGGGGCAGGGCGTGGGCTTCCGGGATCGGGTTGGCGACCAGCAGCCCGCCGCCGAGCCCGAGGCGGCGCGAGGCCGCCATGATCGCCGCCACCTCGGCGCCGCTGTCGGCGCGGCGGTCGACGGCGAGCCCGCTGTCGCGGGTGTAGAAGGCGGGGAAGGCGTCGGTGCCGAAGCCGATCACCGGCACGCCGCGGGTCTCGAGATATTCCAGCGTGCGCGGCAGGTCGAGGATCGCCTTGGCGCCGGCGCAGACCACCGCCACCGGCGTGCGCGCCAGCTCCTCGAGGTCGGCGGAGATGTCGAGGCTGCTCTCGCCGCCGCGATGCACCCCGCCGATGCCGCCGGTGGCGAACACCGCGATGCCGGCGAGCGCCGCGCCGATCATCGTCGCCGCCACCGTGGTGGCGCCGCTGCCGCCCGTCGCGATCGCCGCGGCGAGGTCGCGGCGCGACAGCTTGGCGAGGTCGCGCGCGGTGGCCAGCCGCTCCAGCTCGGCGGCGCCGAGCCCGACCCGGAGCCGGCCGTCGAGCACCGCGATGGTGGCGGGAACCGCGCCCTCGGCACGGATCGCCGCCTCGACCCGGCGCGCCGTCTCGAGGTTGCGCGGATAGGGCATGCCGTGGCTGATGATGGTCGATTCCAGCGCCACCACCGGCCCGCCGGCAGCCAGCGCCGCCGCCACCTCGGGGGCGAGCTGCAGGTCGGCGGCGCTCATGCCGCGCGCGGTCCCGAGGGCTGCCGGCGGAGCGCAGCCTCGAGCAGCGCCGGCGAGAGGTCGGGCCGCACCGCCTGCTCGCTGGCGACGGTGAGCGCGGCGGCGGCCATCCCACGCCGCAGCGCATCGGCCGGCGGCAGGCCGGCGATCCAGCCCTGCAGCGTGGCGGCGATCAGCGCGTCGCCGGCCCCGGTGACGTCGCGCGCCGCGCTCGCCGGCGAGGGCAGCCGCTCGAGCCCCGCCGCGGTCGCCAGCAGGGCGCCCTCGGCGCCCAGCGTCACCACCACGGCGCCGGCCCCGCGGCGCGCAGCGCGGCGGCGGCCGCCTCCGGCGCCGGGCCGGCGCCCGACAGCGCCGCCGCCTCCGCCCGGTTGCAGAACAGCAGGTCGACCGCGCCGAGCAGCCCGGCCAGCCGCGGCGCCTTGGCGACCGAGACCGTGTTGGCGGCGACGAAGGCTCCCGCCGGCTTCGCCGCGAGCAGCCGGGCGAGCCCGGCGGCCGGCAGGTTGGCGTCGGCGAACCAGGCGCGATGGCGCCGCAGCAGCGCCGCGCGGGCGGCGAAGAAGGCGGCGTCCATGCCGTCGTAGATCGCCATGTCGGCGAGCCCGATGACGAGCTCGCCCGCCGGGTCGAGCACCGCGGTGTAGCTCGCCGTCGCCGCCGCGGCGCTGCGCACCACGGCGGCGGCGTCGACCCCGGCGGCGGCCAGGGCGGCGAGCAGCCGGTCGGCTTCGGCCTCAGGGCCGAGCCGGCTGAGCAGCGCGACGCCCGTCCCCAGCCGGGCCAGCCCCTCGGCGACGTTGCGCGCCACCCCGCCCCAGCCGGCGGTCATGGCGACCGGGTTGGAGCTGCCCGGCACCGGCGCGGCCTGCAGCCGGGCGCGGCGGTCGATGTGGGCGGCGCCGATGCAGAGGACCGCGCCGGCGGGCTGCGCCGCGCTCAATATTTCCGCGCCTGGACGATGTTGGCCTTGATCGTCGTCTCGCCCAGCGCGCGGCAGGCCTCCAGCCGCTGCAGCCCGCTGACCAGCACGAAGCGGTCCTTGTCGGGGCGCACCAGGATCGGCGTCTGCTGGCCGATCTCGGCGATGCTCTCGGCGAGCGCCTCGAGCGCCTTCGGGTCGATCTCGTGGCGCAGCTTCTGCGGCACGTAGATCTCGGCGATCGGCACCGCCACGGCCTTCATCAAGTCGGACATCGGTCCGCCTCCTTGTTCCCGGCCGCGGCCCGCGGCTCAGGCGCTCACCAGCTCCGCGGCGCGCTCGGCCGGCGGCGTGTTGCGGCTGCGGCCGGTACGAACCACGCCGTCGATCACCACCATGCCGATGCCCGGCAGGTCGCCGCCGCGCACGCTCGCCAGCAGGTCGCGCCCGGCGCTGTGCTGGGCGCGGTCGAGCAGCACGAAGTCGGCGGCGCGGCCCGGCTCGATCAGGCCGCAATCGAGCTTGCGCTGCCGCGCCGTGTTGCCGGTGGCGAGGCAGAAGGCCAGCTCGGCCGGCAGGTCGCCGAGGCTGCTCAGCATGGCGATCATGCGCAGGATGCCGAGCGGCTGGACGCCCGATCCGGCGGGCGAGTCGGTGCCCAGGATGACGCGCTCCAGCTGGCCCATCTCGCGCGCCGTGCGCAGCGTGTAGAGCGCCGCCGCCTCGTTGCCGTTGTGGACGATCTCGAGCGCGCGGCGGCAGCCCTCGCAGAGGCAGCGGATCTGGTCGAGCGGCAGGGCGGTGTGGCCGCCATTGACGTGGCCGATGACGTCGGCGTCGGCCTCCAGCACGACGTCCTTGTCGATCAGGCCGGAGCCCGGGATCGACGGGCCGCCGGTGTGGATCGTGCTCTGGATGCCGTGCTGCCGCGCCCAGGCGACCATCGCCTTGGCCTCGGCGCCGGTCTTGACCCCGCCCAGCCCGACCTCGCCCAGCAGCGTCACGCCGGCTGCCGCGAGCTCGGCGAAGTCGCTCTCCACCATGCCCTTCTCGAGCACCGGCGCGCCGGCCAGCACCTTGACCCCGCCGGGGCGGAAGGCGGCGAAGGCGCGCTGCGCGGTGATCGCCAGCGCCTTGACGCCGACCACGTCCTTGGGCCGGCCCGGCAGGTGGACCTCGCCGGCCGAGATCATCGTGGTGACGCCGCCATTGAGGAAGCTGTCGATCCAGCCGAGCTGGTTCTGCCGCGGCGTCCAGTCGCCGAACACCGGATGGACGTGGCTGTCGATCAGCCCGGGGGCCAGCGCCGCGCCCTTGGCGTCGATCACCGTGCGGGCGTTGGCGTCGTCGACCTCGCCCTTGCGGCCGACCGCGGCGATGCGGCCGTCGACCGCCACCACCGTGTCGGCGTCGAGGATCGGGTTGGCGAGGTCGCCCGAGAGCAGCAGCCCGATGTTGCGGACCACCAGCTTGCCGGCCCCATTGCCGGTTGCCGCACCGGCGGCGGCGGGCTCGGCCATCAGCCGGCCGCCACGTCGGCGACCAGGCGGGCGCCGCGCGAAGCCATGAAGTAGAGGCCCATATAGTGGGTCGCCTCCTGGGGATGCGCCGCGGTCGGGCCGAGGCCGATCTGCATGGCGGTCTCGCGCGGCAGGTTGTAGGTGGCGCAGCCCGGCTCGTAGACCAGGATGTCCCTGAGGGTCGGCATCAGGTCGTGGTTGCGCGCCGACAGCATGGTCAGCACGAAGTCCATGACGCAGATGTCGGTGCAGATGCCGACCACCAGCACCGCCTCCAGGCGGTGGTGGTTGACCCAGTCGACCACGGCGTTGCTGCCGTCCGGCCGGATCGCGCCGACGAAGCCGTTGATGCAGTCCTTGCGCACCAGCGTGGCGAGCGGCTCGCGCTCCAGCCAGAGCAGCTCCGGCACGAGGTGCTCCTCGCCGGTGCCGGCCTCGCAATGCGGCGGGTAGGGCGGCTCCGGCCGGCCCGGCTCGTGGGTGTCGAGGAAGGCCAGGACCGGCCGGCCCTGGCCGGTGAGCCGGCGGGCGAGCCGGTCGGTCTCCTCGACCATGCGGCGGACCTGCGGATCCTCGGCGGGCGGCGCCAGCGCCCCGGCGCCGACCGTGGCGAAGCCGTTGACCTCGTCGACGATCACCAGCCCGATGGCGGTGTCGTCGAGCGACACCCGCTCGAGCAGGATCGGCATCGCCCGGCGCAGCTGTCCGCTCAGGGTCTCGTGCTCGGCGTCTCGGTCGGCCATGGCGCTCCTCGGGGATCCCGTGCCGGGCCATTCTCCCGCCGCCGCGGCGGCGGCGCAAGGCCGCGGGCCCTGCTGGTCTGCCGCTGGCCCGCCCCGGCTGGGCCCACACTTGCTTGCGACTTGAATGGCAGTTTCCCGGCGTGCGGCGAACTGGTAGCGTGGCGCCAGCGGGGCCAATCCCGTCGGGAGAACGACGGCTACCAGACAAGCCGGACAGGATCGCAGATGCAGCCCGGGCACCGCCCTCGCGGGGCCTGCGGCGCGGCCGGTCCGGCGCCCCGGGGCAGCAAGGAGGCAATCGATGAAACTCAGTCGCAGGCAGTTCGTCCGCTCCGCCACCGGGGCGCTGGTCTTCAGCAGCACGCTCGCCACGCTCGAGCGGGCGGGACTCGCCGCGGCCGAGCCGATCCGGCTCGGCAACATCCTCGACAAGACGGGCGGGCTGAACATCTACAGCCTGAAGCAGATCGCCGGCGTCGCCATGGCGGTCGACGAGATCAATGCCGCCGGCGGCCTGCTCGGCCGGCCGGTACAGCTCTACTTCTACGACTCGCAGTCCAACAACCAGTTCAACTCGCAATACGCCACCCAGGCGCTGGTCAAGGACAAGGTCGAGGTCATCCATGGCGGCATCACCAGCTCCTCGCGCGAGGTGATGCGCCCGATCGTGCGCAAGTTCCACGGGCTGCTGTTCTACAACTCGCTCTACGAGGGCGGTGTCTGCGACCGCCGGCACGTCAACACCGGCATGGTGCCGGCGCAGCAGCTCGAGCCGCTGATCGACTATGTCGGCGGCGAGCTCGGCAAGAAGAAGGGCTACGTCCTGGCCGCCGACTACAATTACGGCCAGATCACCGCCAAGTGGATGCAGAAGCTCGTCACCGAGAAGGGCGGCTCGCTGGCCGGGATCGAGTTCTTCCCGCTCGACGTCACCAACTTCGCCCCGGCGCTGTCGCGCATCCAGGCGGCCAAGCCCGACGTCGTCTGGTCGGCGCTGGTCGGCGGCGCGCACATCTCCTTCTACCGCCAGTTCGAGGCGACCATCGGCAAGAAGAACATGACGCTGGCCTCGACCACCTACGGCGTCGGCCGCGAGCAGACCGAGCTCAGCCCGCAGGAAGGCGAGGGCATCATCATCGCGACCTCCTTCGTCGACAGCCTGCCGACCCAGCAGGCCAAGGACTTCGTCGCCAGGTTCCACAAGTACGTCGGCAACGACGAATATGTCGGCGAGTACGGCGAGTACGGCTATCGCGGCGTCATGCTCTGGGCCCAGGCGGTCAAGGCCGCCGGCAGCTCCAAGCCGGACGCGGTGATCGAGGCGATCTCGAAGGGCGGCATCAAGTTCGAGGGCGGCGGCGGCCTCTACACGATCGACGGCCAGACCAACCACACGACGATGGACATCCACATCGTCAAGGGCAACGCCAGCCAGAGCTTCGACGTCATCAAGTCGTTCCCGCAGCGCCCGCCGCTCGACACGCAGCTGGTCTGCGACCTGCACAAGAACCCCAACGACACGACGCAGTACGAGCCGAAGCTGTAGCCGACGGCAGGCCGGACCCGGATCCCGCGCGTCGGATCCGGGTCCGGCCGCATCCAGGGTCGTCATCCCGGCGGCAGCCGGGATCCATCGCTCCGCGAGCGGGGACGTTGCAGCATGGATCCCGGCTGCCGCCGGGATGACAGTCGAAGCGAACGGTCGTCACCAAGCCCGCTCAGGGAAGCCGCGCCGCCTTGCAGCAGATCGCCAACTACGCCTACCTGATCGGCAGCTCCTTCAGCGTGCTGATCCTGATCAGCCTCGGGCTGGCGGTGATCTTCGGCATGATGCGGGTGATCAACCTGGCGCAGGGCGAGTTCCTGATGCTCGGCGCCTATGTCTGCACGCTGGCCACCAAGCACGACCTGCCGCTGTGGGCCGGCGTGCTGCTCGCCGGGCTGGCGGTCGGGCTGTTCGGCATCCTGGTGGAGCGGCTGATGATCCGCTTCCTCTACGGCCGGATCGTCGACACCCTGCTCGCCACCTGGGGCCTCAGCCTGTTCCTGGTCGGCGGCGTCACCACCATCTTCGGGCCGCAGTCGGAGAGCGTCGCCGCCGACCTCGGCAGCTTCTCGGTCGGCGGCCTCGCCTTCTCGCGCTACAACCTGGTGATGATGGCGGTCGCCGTCGCGATGCTGGCCGGCACCTACGCGCTGTGGCGCTGGACCCGCTTCGGGCTGGTGGTGCGCGGCACCATGCAGAACCCGGCGATGGCCGACGCGCTCGGCACCGACACGCGCCGCGTCTACATGCTGACCTTCGGGTTCGGCTCGGCGCTGACCGGCCTGGCCGGCGCCATCCTGGTGCCGAGCACCGGCGCCTCGCCGACCATGGGCGTCTTCTACATCGCCAAGGCCTTCATCACGGTGATCGCGGCCGGGCCGCTGCCGCTGATCGGCACGACCAGCGCCAGCGCGCTGTTCGCCGCCATCGACGGCGTCGTCGCCTATCTCTGGAGCTCGGTGACGGGCGAGATCGCCGTGCTGCTGGTCGCCATCCTGCTGCTGCGCGCGCTGCCGCTCGGCATCACCGGCCGGCTGCGGCGGGGGATCTGAGGATGGCCACCCGTCCGCTCGGCCTCGGCCCCTCCGGCCGCCCGCCGGCCTGGTGGTGGTGGCTCTTCGTCGCTGCCGGCGGCGTCGTGCTGCTCGGGCTGCCGTCGCTGATCGACGACATCTCGGTGCAGCTCGACATCTCGATCATCCTGGTGCTGGCGCTGCTCGCGCTGTCGATGAGCTTCCTCTGGGGCTATGGCGGGATGCTGAGCTTCGGCCAGACCGTGTTCTTCGGCCTCGGCGGCTACAGCTACGCGGTGATCGGGCTCAATGCCGGCACCACCGCCTGGCCGTTCCTCGCCGCCGTCCTCGTGCCGATGCTGTTCGCCGCGGTGCTGGGATACTTCATGATCTATGGCCGCATCAGCGACATCTATCTCAGCGTCATCACCCTGGTGGTGACGCTGATCTTCGAGAAGGCGATCCGCTCGACCTCGGGCGACCAGTACGTCATCGGCACGGTCCGCCTCAACGGCCAGAACGGCATCCCGACGGTGCCCTCGCTGAAGCTGCCCTGGATGGACGCCGAGCTCGACACGACGGGCAACTACTACCTCGCCGCGGTCATGCTGCTGCTCGTCTATGTCGGGCTCCGGCTGCTGCTGGCGACGCCGTTCGGCCGCGTGCTGGTCGGCGTCCGCGAGAACGAGCGCCGGGTCGAGCTGCTCGGCTACGACAGCCGGCGTTACAAGCTGGCCGCCTTCGTCGTCGCCGGCGGCGTCGCCGGGCTCTCCGGCGTGCTCTACGGCATCTGGGGCAATTTCGTCGCGCCGGAGATGTTCAACCTCAACCAGGCGGCGCAGGTCGTCATCTGGGTGATCGTCGGCGGCCGGGCGACGCTGATCGGGCCGATCGCCGGCACGGCGGTGATCCAGTACGCCACCGCCTGGCTCGGGACCCAGGGGGTCGGCCAGGTCTCGCTGGTGCTGGGGCTGGTGCTGATGGTCTTCGTGCTGGTCTTCCAGGCGGGGCTGCTGCCGACCGTCGGCCTGCTGCTCGGCTGGGCGCGCGACCGCGTGGCGGGGCGGCGATGAGCGCGATCCTCGAGACGGTCGGGCTGGAGAAGCGCTTCGGCGGCGTGCGCGCCATCGCCGGCGTCGACTTCCGGCTGGAGGCCGGCGAGCTGCGCTGCCTGATCGGTCCGAACGGCGCCGGCAAGAGCACCTTCTTCAAGATGGTGACCGGGCAGATCCACCCGACCTCCGGCCGCATCCTGTTCGAGGGCACCGACATCACCGGGGCAGCGGCGCACGAGATCGGCCGGCTCGGCATCGGCATCAAGAACCAGGTGCCCGACGTCTTCGACGGCCTCGACGTGCGCGAGAACCTCTGGCTCGCCGCCCGCCGCGGCCGCGCCAGGAGCGAGGCCGCCGACCGCGTCGCCGCGCTGATCGAGCGGCTGTCGCTCTCCGACATCGCCGGCCGGCTGGTCGGCGAGCTGGCGCACGGCCAGCGGCAGTGGGTCGAGATCGGCATGGTGATGCTGCGCGAGCCCAAGCTGATGCTGCTCGACGAGCCCTCGGCCGGGATGAGCGCCGAGGAGACCGACCGCACCGCCGCGCTGATCCGCGAGATCAACCGCACGGTGGCGCTGGTCGTCGTCGAGCACGACATGCAGTTCATCCGCCAGATCGCGACGCGCGTCACCGTCTTCCACCAGGGCCAGATCCTGGTCGAGGAGTCCTTCGACAGCATCATGCGCGACCCGCGGGTCCGCGACGTCTATCTCGGCCGCCATGCCGCCTAAGCAGGGATTGAGGCCGCCCCCCTTTGTCATGCCCGGGCCTGACCCGGGCATCCAGATTGCGGCCGCCATGGATTGCCAGGTCAAGCCCGGCAATGACAAGAATGAGCGCAGGCGGCGGCCCCCATTGAGCGCGCCCCGCGATCCCCGATGCTGAGCGTCACCGACCTCGTCGCCGGCTATGGCCGGATCCAGGTGCTGAACGGCATCGCGCTGGAGGTCGCCGAGCGCGAGTTCGTCGGCGTGCTCGGCCATAACGGCATGGGCAAGACGACCTTGCTCAAGGCGCTGATCGGCCAGCTGCGCGCCAGCGGCGGCCGGATCGCGCTCGACGGCGCCGACATCACCGGCGAGCGGCCGCACCGCCGGGCGCGGCGCGGCATCGGCTACGTGCCGCAGGGTCGCGGCATCTTCCCGGCGCTCAGCGTGCGCGACAACCTGCGCATGGGCGTCACGGGCGGGGTGCGCGAGGCCGAGATCGTCGAGGAGATGCTGGCCGAGTTCCCGCGCCTCAAGCCGCTGCTCGACCGGCCGGGCGGCGCGCTCTCCGGCGGCGAGCAGCAGCTGCTGGCGCTGGCCCGCTGCCTCTGCGGGGGCCCGCGCCTGCTGCTGCTCGACGAGCCGACCGAGGGCATCCAGCCCTCGATCATCGAGGAGATCGTCGAGCGGCTGCGCGCGCTGCGCGCGCGGCGCGGCCTGACCATCGTGCTGGTCGAGCAGAACCTCGACTTCATCCGCGCGCTGTCCGAGCGCGTGCTGATCATCCAGAAGGGCCGCATCACCCGGGCGCTGACCGCCGAGCACCTCGCCGACCCCGACCTGGTGCACGAGTTCGTCGGCGTCGGCAGCTGAAGGGAGAGGACGCCATGATGACCATCACCGCGCTGCTCCGCGCCAGGCCCGGCAAGGAGGCGGCGTTGCGCGACCTGCTGCTCGAGGTCGCGGCCGACGTCGCCGCCAACGAGCCGGGGACCATCGGCTACGTGGTCAGCCAGTCGGCCGACGACCCGCGGCTGCTGATCACCCACGAGCGCTTCGTCGACCGCGCCGCGATGGACCGGCACAACGGCTCGGCGATGGTCGCCAAGGCGATCGCCCGGCTGCCCGAGCTGCTCGCCGAGCCGATCGCGCTCTACACCGCCAACGAGCTCTCCGGGCTCGCCCGCTAGAGACTGCCCAAAACAGGACCGGGAGGACGATCATGGCCGTCAAGGGACCCACCACCGCGCAGCTCGCCGGCATCGCCGCCGATCTCGGGCTCAACCTGAGCGACGAGGAGGTGCGCTTCTTCGCCGATTCGATGGCCGGCACGGTGTCGGTCTACCGCCTGATCGACGCGCTGCCCGACTACCTGCCGGAGGTCAAGTATCCGCGGGCCGGCGGCCATCGCCCCGGGCCGGCGGAGAACCCGCTCAACGCCTGGGCCTGGAAGGCCTCGATCCGCGGCGCCGCCGCCGGCCCGCTCGCCGGGCGCACCGTGGTCATCAAGGACAATGTCTGCGTCGCCGGCCTGCCGATGATGAACGGCTCCTCGACGCTCGAGGGCTACGTTCCCAACATCGACGCCACCATCGTCACCCGCATCCTCGATGCCGGCGGCGAGATCGTCGGCAAGGCGACCTGCGAGTGCTTCTGCCTGTCGGGCGGCAGCCACACCAGCGACCCGCTGCCGGTGCGCAACCCGCGGCGGCCGACCCACTCGGCCGGCGGCTCCTCCTCGGGCAGCGCCGCGCTGGTCGCCGCCGGCGAGGTCGACATGGCGATCGGCGGCGACCAGGGCGGCTCGATCCGCATCCCGGCGGCCTTCAGCGGCACCTGCGGCATGAAGCCGACGCACGGGCTGGTGCCCTATACCGGCGTCATGCCGATCGAGGCGACCATCGACCATACCGGGCCGATCACCGCCAACGTCGCCGACAGCGCCCTGCTGCTCGAGGTCATCGCCGGCGCCGACGGGCTCGATCCGCGGCAGCACGACGTGCGCACCGCGCCTTCCCATCGGGTGAGGCGCTCGGGCAGGGGGTGAAGGGGCTGCGCATCGGCGTCGTGACCGAGGGCTTCGGCCACGCCAACTCGGAGGAGGACGTCGACGCCAAGGTGCGCGCCGCCGCCCACCGGCTGGCCGGGCTCGGCGCCAAGGTCAGCGAGGTCTCGGTGCCGATGCACCGCATCGGCGCGGCGATCTGGACGCCGATCGCGCTCGAGGGGCTGCAGTGGCAGATGATGCGCGGCAACGGGCTCGGCATGAACTGGAAGGGGCTCTACGCCACCAGCCTGCTCGACGCCCATGCCAACTGGCGCAGCCGGGCCGACGAGCTGTCGCTGTCGCTGAAGATCTCGATGCTGACCGGCGAGTACTTCATCCGCCAGTATCGCGGCCACTTCTACGCCAAGTGCCAGAACCTGTCGCGCCAGCTATGCGCCGCCTACGACGCGGCGTTCGCCGAGCACGACCTGCTGCTGATGCCGACCCTGCCGATGAAGGCGACGCCGCTGCCCGAGCATGGCGCGCCGGGCGCCGAGATCCTGCAGCGCGCCTTCGAGATGCTGCCCAACACCGCGCCCTTCGACGTCACCGGCCATCCGGCGATGAGCGTGCCCTGCGGCCTGGGCGACGGGCTGCCGATCGGCATGATGCTGGTCGGCCGGCACTGGGAGGAGGCGACCATCTACCGCGCCGCCGCCGCCTTCGAGGGTGCCGCCGACTGGACGAAGCTCTAGGCGGGAAGGAGGCCGGCGACACGGCGCCGGCCTCTCCCTCTTCCCTGTCATGCCCGGGCTTGACCAGGCTCGACCCGGCATCCAGCTTGCGGCGTCCCTGGATTGCCGGGTCAAGCCCAGGGTCAAGCCCGGCAATGACATGCAACGGGACGCGCGGTGCGACAAACGACGTCTTGCTTGTGACGCATTGCTTGTGACGCATCGCCACCGCCCCGTTCTTGTCATGCCCGGGCTTGTCATGCCCGTTCTTGTCATGCCCGGGCTTGACCCGGGCATCCAGCTTGCGGCGCCGGAGACCGGGTCACGCCCGGCAGCGACAGGGAGATTGGAATGACGATGCCGGCGACCGCCGCGCGACGGCCTCGGCTGGGTCGTCGCGCTGCTCCGGCTCTCCGTCCCGGTCGGGTTCGGGTTCCTCTCGCTGGCGCTCGGCCAGGACGCCAATTTCGACCTGCGCAACTACCATTGGTACAACCCGTTCGCGCTGCTGAACGGCCGGCACGGGCTCGACCCTCAACGCCGCCGGCTTCGCAGACCTTCTTCTCGCCGGCGGCCGACCTTCCCTGGTACCTGCTGGGGCAGGTCGCGTCTGCCCGCCTGCTCGGGTTCGTCATCGGCGCGGTGCACGGCGTCAACCTGCTGCTGCTCAGCGCCATCGCCCGCCGCCTGCTGCCGGTCGAGCGGCCCGCCGTCCGCTGGCTGGCGGCGCTCGCCCTGGCCGCCCTCGGCATGGCCAGCGCGGCGGCGGTCAGCGAGATCGGCACGGTGATGAACGACCTGCTCGTCTCGCTGGGCGCGCTGGGCAGCCTGCTGCTGGTGCTGCGCGCCTGGCCGGTGCTGGCCGCGGGGGCGCCGGGGGCGGCCCGGCGCGCCGCCTGGGCCGGCGCGCCGGTCGGGCTGGCGGTCGGCGCCAAGCTGGTCGCGGCACCCTATGGGGTCGCCGTGGTGGCCGCCTTCGCCGCCCTGCCCGGGCCGTGGCGGCGGCGGGCCGGGCTGGCGCTCTGCTGCGCCGCCGGCGCGGCGGTCCCGGCGCTGCTGCTGCTCGGCCCCTGGGGCTGGTACAGCTGGGTCCATACCGGCAACCCGGTCTATCCCTTCTTCAACGACCTGTTCCAGGCCCCGGGCCTCGGGCCGGGCGGCCATCGCGACCTGCGCTGGGTTCCCCACGCGCTCGGCGAGTGGCTGGTCTGGCCGATCGTCGTCGCGCTCGATCCCGCGCGCTTCTCCGAGATCCCGCTGCGCGACCTGCGGCTGGCGCTGGCCTACCTGCTGCTGCCGGCGCTGCTGCTGGCCCGCCTCGCCTGGCCGCGGCGTCCCGCGCTGCGGCCGGGAGCGGGCTATCTCTTCCTGCTGATGGCGGTCGGCTACCTCTGCTGGCTGCTGGTCTTCTCCTATGTCCGCTATGCCATCCCGCTCGACATGCTGGCGCCGCTGGCGCTGGCCCTGGCGCTGCTCGCCCTGCCGCTGCCCCGGCCGGCGGCCTGGGCGGGCATCGCCGCGCTGGCCGTGCTGCTGGTCGCGACCACGCGCTATGTCGACTGGGGCCGGATGCCCTGGACCGCGCGCTTCATCGAGGCGAAGGCGCCGCCGCTCGCCCGGCCCGGCGACAGCATCGTGCTGCTGGTGGGCGGCCCGGGCGGGCTGGTCATCCCGAGCTTCCCGCCGGCCGTGCCGTTCCTCAAGCTGGAGCCGCCGCCCGGCATCGGCTGGCACGGCGACACGCCGTGGCGCCGGCTGATCCGCGCGCGGCTGGCGGCGCGGCCCGGGGCGGACCTCTACCTGCTGACCTCGCCCGACGCGGCGGGGCCGGCGGCGGAGCTGCTGCCGGAATACGGGCTGGCGCCCGGCCCGGCGGCCGCGTGCCGGCCGGTCTGGAGCAACATCGGCGGCGACTGGCTCCGCCTCTGCCCGCTCGAGCGCCGGCCCGCCGGCTGAGCCCCTACCAGCTCTTCCAGTCGCCGAGCGCCTCGAAGGCGGCCGCCGCGCGGATCACCGTCGCCTCCTCGAAGTGCCGGCCGACCAGCATCATGCCGATCGGCAGCCCGTCGACCATGCCGCAGGGCACGGTGAAGGCGGGATGGCCGGAGACGTCGAACGGGCAGGTGTTGTGCTGCATGTTGAGGGCGGCATCGACCCATTCCTCGCGCGGCGCGTCGGGCGCCGGGATGCGGGTGGCGGGGAAGGGGATGGTCGGCATCGCCAGGATGTCGCAGCTCTCCAGCGCGGTGTCGTAGGCGGCCTTCACCACCGGCTTCAGGTTCTGCCCCTTGGCGTGGTAGCGGCCGTGATAGCCGCGGTTGAGGTACTCGCCCAGCAGCAGCACCAGCTTGCAGGTGTCGGAGAGGTCGTCCGGGCGCGAGCGCCAGCCGCGCGCGAAGGCGTCGATCAGCGAGGTGGTGTAGTAGCCGTTCCAGTTGCTGCCCTGGCCGTTGCCCTTGATCATCATCTCGGCGGCGCCCTCGACGATCACCGCGGTCCAGACATGCGGCGCGTCGAGATGCATCGGCACCGAGACCTCGGCGACGCTGGCGCCGAGCGCCGTGAAGCGGTCGATGGCCGCCCGCACCTTGCGGTCGGTGGTGGGATCGCTGGGCGGATGGCCGAAGCCCTCCTTCATCACGCCGATCCTGAGGCCGCGCACGCCGCCGCCGAGCGCCCCCATGTAGTCGCCGGTCCGCGCGATGGTGGTGCGCGGGTCGTGCGGATCGGGCCCGGCGATCGCGGTCAGCAGCCGCGCCACGTCCTCGGTGCTGGCGCAGATCGGGCCGCAATGGTCGATCGCGTAGGCGATCGGCATGGCGCCGGTCAGCGGCACCAGCCCCCAGGTCGGCTTCAGCCCGTAGACGCCGCACCAGCAGGAGGGGGTGCGGATCGAGCCGCCCTGGTCGCCGCCGAGCGCCATCGGCACCACGCCGGCGGCGACCAGCGCGGCGCTGCCGCCCGACGAGCCGCCGGCCGAATGGGCGGGGTTGTGCGGATTGCGGATCGGCCCGGTGACGCAGGTGTGGCTGCCGGCCGAGAAGCAGAGATCCTCGCAGGCCGCCTTGCCGGCGACGATGCCGCCGGCCGCCAGCACGCGGCTCACCACCGTGGCGTCGACGTCGGGGACGTAGCCCTCGAGCACCCGGCTGCCGTTCATCATCGGCACGCCGGCGACGCAGATATTGTCCTTCACCGCCACCTGCTTGCCGGCCAGCACGCCCGACGCCGCGCCGCGGATCTCGCATTTCCAGTACCAGGCGTTGTGCGGGTTCTCCGCCGGCCCGGGGCGGTAGCCGGCGGTGCGCGGGAACGTCACCGGCGGCTTCGGCTCGATCAGCTCGTCGAGCCGGGCATAGGAGGCGAGCGGCCCCTGCATGATGCCGAGATAGGAGGCGGCGTCCTCCGCCGTCATGTGCATGCCGAAGGAGTCGGCGAGCGCCTGGATCTGCTCGACCGACGGCGCCTTCACGGAGATGGTCATCGCTGCTTCCTCCCTGATCTCGCGGGCCGGCGCATCTTGCCCGCGGCCGGGTCCGGAGAGAAGCCTCCGTCCGATCAGCCCGGCGGGCGCCGGAGCTCGATCAGCTCATCCTCCAGGTCGGCCAGGCGGTGGCCGATCGCCCGCAGGTCGCCGCCGGCCACGCCCCAGATCTCGACCGTCCGGGCGAGCTCCGCCTGGGCCGCGCGCAGCGCCGCGACCTCGTCCGCCAGGCGCTCGAGGCGCGCGGCGAGGGGGTCCAGGCGGCCGGCGGTCTCGTCGATGCGCGCCGGCAGCGGCGCGAGACGGTCCGCCGTCTCGGCGATCCCGCGCGCCAGCATGGCGAGCTGCTCGGCCGTCTCGGCCGGCGGCCGGGTGGCCACCGCAAGCAGATAGGGGCGCATCAGCGGGAACAGCAGGGCCCGCAGCGGCCCGACCAGCCAGCGATGGCGGGTGGCATGCTCGCCGGCCGCGCGCAGCCGGTCGATCTCGTCCTTCAGCATGGCTCCTCTCCGCGGGCGGGCCGCCCTGACAAGAGTCCCTCCAGCGTCGCCGCCGGCCTGCCGGCGAGGTCCCGGCGATAGGCCTGGTCGCGGTTGCCGAGCACAACGAAGGTCGCGCCGTCCAGCGCCGCGGCGGCGTCGTCCTGCAGCAGTGCGGCCAGCGGGCCGAGGCGGCCCGCCGCCGGGCCGCGCCGCAGCAGCCGGTCGTACAGCCGGACCCGGCAGCCCTGCGCCTGCAGCGCCGCGGCCAGCGCCAGGGCCGGGCTGTCGCGCAGATCGTCGGTGCCCGTCTTGACGGCGAGGCCGAGGATGGCCACGGCGCCATGCCCGGCGCCGGCGATCGCCGCGGTCAGCCGCTCGAGATGCCGGCGGTTGCTCGGCAGGATGCCGGCGAGCACCGGCAGCTCGAGGCCCCGCCGCTCGGCCAGCCGGCCCAGCGTCCGCAGGTCCTTGCCGAGGCAGGCGCCGCCGAACGGCAGGCCGGGCTCGAGATAGGCGGCCGAGAGGTTGAGGCGCCGGTCCTGCCGGAGCAGGGCCATCACCGCCAGGCCGTCGACGCCCTCCGCCGCGCACCAGCCGGCGACCTCGTTGGCGAAGGCCACCTTCAGGGCGTGCCAGGCGTTGTCGGCATATTTGACGGCCTCCGCGATCTCGATCGTGGTGATCGCCGGCGGCGGGTCGTCGCCGGCATAGAGGGCTGCCACGGCGTCGCCGCTGGCCGCGTCGCGGCAGCCGACGACGCGGCGCTCCGCGGCGCGGAAATCGGCCAGCGCGCTGCCCTCGCGCAGGAACTCCGGATGGACGGCGACCCCGAGGCCGGCGCCGAGGCGGCGGCCGCTCTCCTGCTCGAGCAGCGGGACGACCAGTGAGCGCGTCGTGCCGGGCGGCACCGTGGAGCGGACGACCACGGTGTGGCGCGGGCCGTCCCGCCGCAGCGCGCGGCCGACCGCCCGGCAGGCCTCGGCCAGCGCCGCGTGGTCCGGCGTTCCGTCCGCCGCGGCCGGCGTGGCGACGCAGATCAGCGACAGGTCGCTGGCGGCCACCGCGGCGGCGAGGTCGTCGCCGGCGGTGAGCCGGCCGGCGGCGATGCCGGCCGCCACCAGCTCGTCGAGCCCGGGCTCGTGGACCGGCGCCCGGCCGGCGGCCAGGGCACCGGCCCGCCCGGCATCCCGGTCGATGCCGACCACCGCGTGCCCGGCGGCGGCGAGGCAGGCAGCCGAGACGCTGCCCACCGGCCCGAGCCCGACGACGGCGATGCGCGCGGTCATGCTGCCGCGGCGCGCTCCTGCGCCAGCCGATCCTTGTAGAGGGCGAGCCGGAGAATCCGCGCCCAATCGACGCGGTCCCAGTCGAGCGGCCGCACCGCGGCGGCCAGCGGGGCCTCCAGGCGCGGCAGCAGCCGCGCCTCGGCGAGGCCGCCCCGCACCAGGGCGGCGGCACGCCGGCCGAGGGCCGCGGCGAGGTCGCGGTCGCGCGCCAGCCGCTCGATGGCCTCGAGCAGCGCCGGCACCGTCCGGTCGATCTTGAGGCAATGGACGCCGTCGACGAACCGCTCGGAGCTGCCGCCCCGGGTCATCACCACGGCGCAGCCCTCCGCGGCCGCCTCCTGATGCGCCAGCCCGAAGGGTTCCCGCGTCCGGCTGGGGAACAGGAACACGTCGCTGCGGCGATAGAGCTCGACGAGCTCGCCATGCGGGCGGAAGCCATGGAAGCGGATGATCTCGTCCGCTCCCTCCGCCCGGGCCAGGGTCGCGTAGTGCGCGAGCTCGCCGGCGCCCTGGACGTCGATGGTCACCGGCGGCCCGGGGCGGCGGGCCAGCGCCGCGGCAGCCGCGACGATGAGATGGATCCCCTTCTCGCGGCCGATCTGGCCGGTGGCGACGCAGCGCAGCGGGCCCCGGTGCGGCGGCCGCGGGCCGGGCGGCACCGGCTCGCACCAGCAGGGAACGACCTCGACGTTGGGCCCGAGCTCGATCCCGGCGGTGCGGATCTCGTGCAGCAGGGTGGAGCTGACCGAGACGAAGCTGCCGCCGGCGAAGCTGCGGCGATGGGCGCAGCGGAACAAGGCGGCGACGTCCGGCGGCAGATCGGCCAGGGCCTGCGCCGGGATCTTGTCGCCCAGCAGCCACAGCCAGCCGACCCCGATCTCGTCCAGCAGGTCGATCAGGCCGAGCACCCCGAGCCCGAGCGGATTGTGCAGCAGCACCAGCTCCGGCCGGAGGCGGCGCAGCGCCGCCGCCACCCGGTCGATGTTGGCATAGCAGGACACCCGGGCGGCATGGTCGAGCGCTGGCTGGCCGCCCGGCCAGGGCGAGGGACGATAGACGTCGGCCAGCCAGAGGCAGCGCTCGACCGCGTCGTCCTCCGCGCCCGGCAGCGGCCCGGCGGTGGTCAGGGTGGTGACCGCGTGACCGCGCCGGCGCAGCCCGCGGGCGACCCGCTCGGCGAACAGCTCGTAGCCGCCGATGACGTTGGGCGGATAGAGATTGCTGATGGCGACGATCCTCATCGCCGGGCCTCGAAGCTGGCGATCGCGGCGCGGTAGATCTCCGTCAGCCGGCGGCCGGCGAGCTCCTGGCCCATGGCCCTGGCGCGGGCGACGCAGCGCTCCGCCATCCCCGGCGGCGGCCAGCGGCGGGCGGCGATGTCGGCCAGCGCCGTCTCGAGCTCGGCGTCGTCCGCGAAGACCCGCCCGGCGCCGCTGTCCCCGATCACCTCCGGCATGCCGCCGGCACGCGCCGCCAGGATCGGCGTTCCCGACGCCAGCGATTCGCCGAGCGTCTGCCCGAACAGCTCGGGATAGGCGATCAGCTCGCCATGGATGGTGCGGTAGCCCGAGGCGAGGATCGTCGCGGTCGAGGAGCGGTAGAGATGCAGCAGGTCGCCGTCGCTGGCCTCCGTGACGAAGGCGACCTGCTTGCCGCGGGCGAGCTGCCGCAGCAGCTCGAGGTAGGCGGGGTCGAAAGCCGGGCCGCAGACGGTCAGCGGCAGGTCGGCCGGCAGGGCGCGAATCACGCGGTCGATGGCCTTGTGCGGCAGGATGCGGCCGGCACAGAGCAGGCGCAGCTGCCGCGCCGTGCCCGTATCTGGAGTGAACAGCCGGTCGTCGACCGGGCCGAGCAGCACGTGCAGCGGCGCGCTCACCCAGGGGCGGAGCAGCCCGGCGCCGAACTCGGACTGGCAGACCACCGCATCGACGAGGCCGAGCGCGCCGGTTTCCAGTGGCGCCCGGCGCTCGGCGCCGTGATCGGTGACCACCACGGGCCTGCCGCACTGCAGCGCGATCGCCAGGTTGATCTCGCCGATCGGCGTCAGCGCGTGATGGACATAGATCAGGTCGAATCCGGCCAGCACCTCCCAGAGCTCGGGCCCCACCGCCCGCTCGCGCGATCCCGGCCCGCGATCCTGCACCAGCGTCAGCGGGATCTCGTCGAGCATCTGGCGCGTCGTCGGCGCGCGGTGGAAGGAGACGATCTCGGGCGCGAAGCCGGCGCCGGCGCGCTGCACCGCCCGCACCTTGTTCGAGACATGGCGCTCGCCGCCGCCGATGTAGGAGCCGGCGCCGAAATAGTGCGGTGTCACATGCGCCACCCGGATCGCCACCCGGATCCCCCGCTCGTGCCTCACTCGGCAGGGCAGGATTGGCCATCGCGGAGGTGCGGGCAAGCGCCGCGATTTTTCGCCGTCCTGGCAGTGGCGGCTGCGGCGGGCGGGGGATATGATCGCGGTCCCGCGCCACCCCGGCACCCCAACTTCCCGGATATCCCAGGTCGATGTATCGATCCAATGCCTTGAAAGAGCGCTTCCGCGCCGGCGGCCACGCCTACGGCGCCTGGGTCAATTCCTGCAGCCCGATCGTCGTCGAGCTGATGGCGCTGGCCGGCTATGACTGCCTGATGATCGACCGCGAGCACAGTCCCGGCGACCTGCTCAACGCGGTCAACCTGCTGAACGCCATCCGCACCACGCCCACCACCGCGCTGATGCGCGTGCCCGGCCACGACCCGGTCGAGCTGAAGCGCGTGCTCGACATCGGCGTCGAGGGGGTGATGGTGCCGGCGGTGAGCAGCGCCAGCGAGGCGCGCGCCGTCGTCGCCGCCTGCCGCTACCCGCCGGAGGGCTTCCGCGGCATCGCCATCGGCGTGGCCCGCGCCGCCGACTACGGCTTCCAGTCGGAGGCCTACAAGCGCAACGCCTTCGCCAACCTGCTGCTGATCGTGCAGATCGAGACGGTGGCGGCGGTCGAGGTGGTCGAGGAGATCGCCGCCGTCGACGGCGTCGACATGCTGTTCATCGGTCCCAACGACCTGTCGGGCAACATGGGCCATTTCGGCCAGCCCGACCACCCGGCGATGGCCGGGCCGATCGCCCGCATCGAGCGCGCCGCCAAGGCGGCCGGCAAGTTGCTGGGCGGCATCTCGACCCCGGCGCGCAGCACCGCCCGGCTCTTCGACCTCGGCTACGACCTGGTGCTCGGGCCGGCCGATCTCATCCTGCTCCGCGAGGCGGCGGCGGCCGACGTCGCCGCCAACCGCTGGTCGGGCAAATAAATCTTCAAGGAGGAAACGAGGACATGTCCGAATCGGGCAATGGCGGCAATGGCGGCGGCCGCAAGCTGCGCAGCACGGAATGGTTCGGCAAGGCCGACAAGGACGGCTTCGCCCATCGCAGCTGGATGAAGAACCAGGGCCTGCCGGCCCACCTCTTCGACGGCCGGCCGGTGATCGGCATCTGCAACACCTGGTCCGAGCTGACCCCCTGCAACGCCCATTTCCGCGAGCTGGCGGAGCGGGTGAAGCGCGGCGTCTACGAGGCCGGCGGCTTCCCGCTCGAGTTCCCGGTGAGCTCGCTGGGCGAGAGCAACCTGCGGCCGACGGCGATGCTGTTCCGCAATCTCGCCAGCATGGATGTCGAGGAGGCTATCCGCGCCAACCCGATCGACGGCGTGGTGCTGATGGTCGGCTGCGACAAGACCACGCCCTCGCTGCTGATGGGTGCCGCCTCCTGCGACCTGCCGACCATCGCGCTGTCCGGCGGGCCGATGCTGAACGGCCGCTACAAGGGCGAGCTGGTCGGCTCCGGCACGCACACCTGGAAGTTCTCCGAGATGGTGCGCGGCGGGCAGATGACGCTCGACGACTTCATGAACGCCGAGGCGGCGATGTCGCGCTCGCAGGGCCACTGCATGACCATGGGCACCGCGTCCACCATGGCCTCGATGGTCGAGAGCCTCGGCATGGGCCTGCCGACCAACGCGGCGATCCCGGCGGCCGACGCGCGGCGCTACCGGCTTGCCCACATGGCCGGCATGCGCGCGGTCGAGCTGGTGCGCGAGGACCTGCGCATGTCGCGCATCCTGACCCGCAAGGCGTTCGAGAACGCGATCCGGGTCAATGGCGCGATCGGCGGCTCGACCAACGCGGTCATCCACCTGCTGGCGATCGCCGGCCGCATCGGCGTCGAGCTCAACCTCGACGACTGGGACAGGTTCGGCCAGGGCATCCCCTGCATGGTCGACCTGATGCCGTCGGGCAAGTACCTGATGGAGGATTTCTACTATGCCGGCGGCGTGCCGGTGGTCCAGCGCCAGCTGCTCGAGCGCGGCCTGCTGCATGGCGATGCGCTGACCGTCAACGGCCGCACCGTGGCGGACAACGTCGCCGAGGCGGAGTGCTTCAACGCCGACGTGATCCGGCCGTTCGACGCGCCGCTCAAGCCCAATGCCGGCATCGCCGTGCTGCGCGGCAACCTGGCGCCGAGCGGCGCCATCATCAAGCCGTCGGCGGCGACGCCGGCGCTGATGCAGCATCGCGGCCGCGCCGTGGTGTTCGAGAACATCGAGCACTTCAAGCAGCGGATCGACGATCCCAACCTCGACATCGACGCGAGCTGCGTCATGGTGCTGAAGAACTGCGGCCCCAAGGGCTATCCGGGGATGGCCGAGGTCGGCAACATGGCGCTGCCGCCCAAGGTGCTGAAGACCGGCGTCACCGACATGGTCCGCATCTCCGACGCGCGGATGAGCGGCACCGCCTACGGCACCGTGGTGCTGCACACCGCGCCCGAGGCCGCGGTCGGCGGCCCGCTGGCGCTGGTCCGCGACGGCGACATGATCGAGCTGGACGTCGCCGGCCGGCGCCTCCACCTCGACGTCAGCGAGGAGGAGCTGGCCAAGCGCCGCGCCGCCTGGACCGCCCCGGCCCTGCCGCAGCAGCGCGGCTACGCCCGGCTCTATGTCGAGCACGTGCTGCAGGCCGACAAGGGCGTCGACCTCGACTTCCTGGTGGGATCGAGCGGCCACGGGGTGCCGCGCGAGAGCCACTGAGCGGCGCTCGCATCGTTGCGGTCGGCGCCGGCGAGGCGCCGGCCGCGGCGGCGCTGCCGACCCGGTTCTTCCGCGAGGAAGGATTCGCGGGGGCGCCGCTCGTCACCTCACCGGCGGGGGTGAGCGCGAGCACGCGCTGTCGCGCTTCTATCGCGGCCTCGGCTTCGCCCCTCACCGACCGGATGACGGCCGCGCGCCACCTCTGAGCCGCTCGCTCCGCCCAGTCGGCGGGCGCTGTCACGGGTCTGCAAAGCTCACCGCCTACTGTGAAGCTCCTTGTCTCAGTCAGGGGAGGCGGCGATGAGCGACCGGAGCGTGGCGGCGCCGATGGCGGCGATGGCCGCCATGGGGACCGACACCATGGCGAAGCTGCTGGAGCAGTACGGCTTCGGGCCGATCCAGTTCGCCGGCAGCCACGACGCGCTCTATGAGCGCCACCTGATCTTCGACAACGTCGTCGGGCTGCCCGCCGCCGGCTACCGCGAGCGCTTCGAGGCCTTCGCCCGCTCGGTGCGCGACCTGCTCTCGCATCGCTGGCTGCACACCAAGCAGACCTACGAGCGGGAGAACCCGAAGCGCGTCTACTACCTCTCGATGGAATTTCTGATCGGCCGCTCGCTGCACAACAACATCAACAACCTGCTGCTCGACCCGATGGTCGAGCAGGCGGTGCGGCGCGACAACCTCGACTGGGTCGGGCTGCTCGACCAGGAGCCCGATGCCGGGCTCGGCAATGGCGGGCTGGGGCGGCTCGCCGCCTGCTTCCTCGATTCGATGGCGACCCGCCAGCTGCCGGCGATGGGCTACGGGCTGCGCTACGAGTACGGCATCTTCCGCCAGTCGCTCGCCGACGGCTGGCAGCGCGAGCAGCCGGACAACTGGCTGCAGCGGCCCGACCCGTGGGAGGTGCCGCGGCTCGACGAGGCGGTGAAAGGTGAAGCTCAACTGCTCCTTCGAGCTGAGGGGCGGCGGGCTGCGCGCCATCCCCGGCAAGCCCTCGACCCTGATCGGCATTCCCTTCGACCGGCCGATCGTCGGCTATGGCGGGCACAACATCAACACGCTGCGGCTGTGGGCGGCGGCGACCCCCGACTATTTCGACTTCGCCGAGTTCAGCCAGGGCGACTTCGTCGGCGCGATGGCCGAGACGCTGACCGCCGAGTCGCTGACCCGGGTGCTCTATCCCGACGATTCCACCAGCATGGGCCAGGGCCTGCGCTTCCTGCAGGAGTATTTCCTGGTGGCCTGCTCGCTGCGCGACCTGATGCGGCGGTTCAGCCGCTTCAACGCCGACCTCGCCACCCTGCCGGAGAAGGCGGCGATCCAGCTCAACGACACCCATCCGGCGCTGGCCGTCCCCGAGCTGATCCGCATCCTGGTCGACGACGAGCGGCTCGACTGGGATCTCGCCTGGGACCTGACCCAGCGCACGCTCGCCTACACCAACCACACGCTGCTGCCCGAGGCCCTGGAGAGATGGCCGGTGGCCTGGTTCGAGCAGATGCTGCCGCGCCATCTCGAGATCGTCTACGAGATCAACCGCCGGCTGGTCGAGCAGGTCCATCACCGCTTCCCCGGCGACGAGGGCCGGGTGTCGCGGATCAGCCTGGTCGAGGAGGGGGCGGAGCGGAAGGTCCGCATGGCCAACCTCGCCATCGTCGGCTCGCACAGCACCAACGGCGTCGCCGCCATCCACTCCGACCTGCTGCGCCGGGTGACGGTGAGCGACCTCGCCGAGCTGTTCCCCGAGCGCTTCAGCAACAAGACCAACGGGGTGACGCCGCGGCGCTGGCTGCTGCTCGCCAACCCGCGGCTCGCCGAGACCATCACGGCGGCGATCGGCGAGGGCTGGAAGACCGAGCTCGACCAGGTCCGGCGCCTGACGCCGCTCGCCGACGACCCGGCCTTCAACGCGGCGATCCGCGCGGCCAAGCGCGACGCCAAGGCGCGCTTCGCCGACTGGCTGGCGGCGGCGCACGGCCAGCGGCTCGACCCCGACACCATCTTCGACTGCCAGGTGAAGCGGATCCACGAGTACAAGCGCCAGCTGCTGAACGCGCTGCGCATCGTCGTGCTCTACAACCGGCTGCGCGCCGATCCCGGCCACGATGTGGTGCCGCGCACCTTCCTCTTCGCCGGCAAGGCGGCGCCGGCCTATCGCCTCGCCAAGCTGATCATCAAGTTCATCAACAACCTGGCCCACACCATCGAGGGCGACCCGGCGGTGCGCGGCCGCATCAAGGTGGTGTTCCTGCCGGAATACAGCGTGTCGCTGGCCGAGCGGCTGATCCCGGCCGCCGACGTCTCGAACCAGATCTCGACCGCCGGCTACGAGGCGAGCGGCACCAGCAACATGAAGTTCATGATGAACGGCGCGCTGACGCTGGGCACGCGCGACGGCGCCACCATCGAGATGGCGGAGGAGGCCGGTGAGGAGAACTTCTTCCTGTTCGGGCTCACCGCCGACCAGGTCGCCGGCAGCCGCGGCTGGTACAGCCCGCTCTGGCACTACGAGAACGAGCCGGAGACCCGGGCGGCCCTCGACCTGATCGCCGCCGACCATTTCAGCCGCTACGAGCCGGGTCTCTTCCAGCCGCTGCTCGACACGCTGCTGCGCCACGGCGACCACTACATGCACCTCGCCGACCTCTATGCCTATCTCGACGCGGACCGGCGGCTCTGCGAGCTCTATGCGCAGCCCGCTGCGTGGGCGGAAAAGGCGATCCTCAACATCGCCGGCTCCGGCAAGTTCTCCAGCGACCGCACCATCTCGGAGTACGCCACCCACATCTGGCACGCCAAGCCCTGCCCGGTGCCGTGAAGGCCGCGCGCCAGTTTGGCGCGCAATGCTGACGGCATGTTAGCGTGCGGTGTCCGGACCAAGTCGGGCGACGACGAGAGTGGAGCGCGCGTGCAGTCCATGACCGAGATGGGACATCCTCTCATCAAAGGCTATGTCGTTGTGTTTGAAGTCACCCGGATCCTCGATCCGACCGACTTCCGCCTCGATGTCAGAATCGTGCTGAGCAAGGATTGGGAACCATCCTCGTCCGTCACGACCATCCGTCTGACCGGTGTCCGGGACCTCAGTTTTGGGACGCCGATAAGCCGCATCGATTTTGGCGCGCTCTTGATGATCAGCATCAGCGACGTGTCGGCCGACCAATGGGACCGCGTCCGGTTCAAGGTTGAGAACATTGAAGATGACTTCCCACTGTCCCTCTATTGCCGGGCCGTCGAGGTCGCATCGGACACCGTCCCCTGAGGCGGATCGAGGCTAAGATGACCTGCACAAACGTCATCACGGGCCTGACCCGGGGATCCAGGGCAGCCTCACGGAGGTAGGGAAGCGAGCGGCGCGAGTGGGTGGGCGAGGCCGGCATGGATCGCCGGGGCAAGCCCCGGGTCAAGCCCGGCAATGACAGGAGACAAGAGCGGGAAGGGGCGTCCCCGGGCTGGGCCGTTGCGGCGTCGCAAGCCGCGATGCGCCAGCGCCGCGTGGGTGAGGGTGGAGCCGTCGGCCCGACCTCGCCCCGATACTCTCCACCCCACCCAATGACAGGAGAGAGGCGATGGCGCCAGCCGAAGGCGCTCCGGGGCAGGCTGCTCTCTCCCGCCCGCGCGGCTCAGGCTCGCGACACCTCGGGGGCCTCGTCACCGGGATCGGGGGCACGGTCGGGCGCGTGCGCGAGGATCGCGCGCAGATCCTCGGGCCGCGCCTCCCCGGCGCGGCCTCGGAAGAACTCGGCGGCGGTCTCTACCGCGCCGACCTTCTGCGCGACGGCCGAGGCGATCCACTGGTTGAGCGACACGCCGTCCTGTTTCGCCAACCGTGCCGCGGCGGCCTTGATCGACGCCGGAAGCTTGAGGGGGTAGGTTGCCTTGCTCATCGCTTCATCCTCTCCAGCAACTCGCCGGGCCGCAACAGCACCAGCCCGAAGCGCGGCGCAGCGGTGGCAAAATCGGCGAGGTTGTGCGTCACCAGCGCGTCGGCCCGCCCGTTCACCGCCGCCTCCAGCACCATCTCGTCATCCGCGTCGGCGAGCTGCGGGCGCCAGGTGAACCGTACCTCGACCGGCTCCACCGCGGCCGCGAACGCGGCGAGTGCGGCATCTATCGCCGCGATCGTCAGGCCGGATACCGCGCGCTGCTCCGGCCGCTTCAGCACGTCCTCGTACTCGATGAACAGCGCGGGCGTGGCGAGCGGCACGATTCGCCGGTCCGCCACCAGCCCGAGGACACGATTCGACGCGCCGTGTCGGCTGCGGAAGGCCGATATGACCACGGAGCTGTCGAGCACCACCCGCCTCACCGAGACAGAGTGACACATCCTATGGGATGTGTCTTCCGCGATTTGGGAGGCCTTGTCTCATTGTCAATAGGGCCGGGCAACGACGCGCTGGCGTCCTCGCCCGACCCGGCGATCGCGATCCAGGGCAACACGGCGGCGCCGTGACCCCGTTTCCCTCTCCCGCGCGAGCGGGAGAGGGCGGGGCCCGGCGCCTCAGCGCCGGGAGGGTGAGGGTGGAGCCGCCGGCCCGACCCTCACCCCGGCGCTCTCCCGCCTGCGTGGGAGAGTGAGCGCTCTACCGGTAGCCCTGCTTGGCCCAGTCGATCACCTTGGCGGCGTTGTCCTTGGTGACGAAGCCGGGGCCGGTCAGCACGTCGGCGCCGGGCATCACGCCGTAGCGGATGTAGTTGAGCAGCAGGACCACCGAGAGATAGCCCTGCAGGTACTGCTGCTGGTCGATGGCGAAGGCCATCTTGCCGTCGCGGATCGCCTCCAGCACCGGGCCGGAGATGTCGAAGGTGGCGACCTTGACCTTGCTCAGCTTGTCGGCCTGGTCGACCGCCTGCAGGGTCGGGATGGCGGCGTCCTGGCCGAGCACCAGCAGCCCGTCGATGTCGGGGTGCGAGGTCAGGTAGGCGCCGACCGTGTTGCGCTCCTCGGTCGGGTCGGGGGTGACCGGGATGACCTCGGCCTTGACGCCGACGCCCTTGGCGAAGCCCTCGCAGCGCACGTCGAGCGCGACGTTGCCGACCTCGTGGTTGACGCAGGCCGGGTGCTTGACCCCCATCTCCTTCATCCGCTCGCCGGCGCCGACCCCGGCCTCGAACTCGCTCTGCCCGACATGGCGGAGCGCACCGAGCTTCTTCGAGACGTCGCCGCCGGAGTTCAGCGTCACCACCGGGATGCCGGCGGCCACCGCCGCCTTGATGGCGGGGCCGAGCGCGTCGGGATCGGGCACCGAGACGGCGATGCCGTCCGGCTTGGTGTTCACGGTGGCGTCGATGATCTGCTTCATCGCCACCATGTCGAAGGTCTCCGGCGCGCGATACTCGATGGTGACGCCGGGCATGTCCTTCTGTGCCTGGGTGACCGCGTTCTTGACCACGGTCCAGAAGCCGGACGCCGCCTGGCCGTGGGTGATCACCACGATGCGCGGCTTGTCCGGCGACGCCTGGGCGCCCGCCGACAGCGCGACCAGCGCCGCGGCCGCGGCGAGCAGTCCTGCCATTCTCCTCATGCGTCTTCCTCCCTCGGTTGCCCGGCCTTCGCCTGGCCGGAGCGGCGGACCTTGCCGCCGCACTCCGCCCGCCCGGGCCGCGGTATTGCGGCTGCCGGCGGCGGCGCGGATCTCGTCAGCCCGGTCGCGGCGTCATGGCCGGAGCCTCAGCGGCCCGGCTCACCGGCCCGGCCATGCCTTGCCCACCAGCGCCGCGAGATGGTCGTGGCCCATGCGGGCATAGGTCAGCGGGTGCGCAACGCGCGGATCCTGCTCGGCCTCCTGCACCAGCCAGCCCTGGTAGCCGGCGGCGGCGAGCGCGGCGACCACCCCGGCGAAATCCACCATGCCGTCGCCCGGCACGGTGAACAGGCCGTGCAGCACCGCCTCGGTGAAGCTGGCGTCGCGCGCGTTGCAGGTGGCGAGCGCGCCGCGCCGGATGTCCTTGCAATGGACGTGCACGACGCGGCCGGCATGGCGGCGGATCAGCGCCACCGGGTCGCCGCCGGCATAGGTCAGGTGGCCGGTGTCGACCAGCAGCCCGACCGCCTCGCCGGTGTTCTCGATCAGCCGGTCGACGTCGGCGTCGCTCTGCACCGCCGTGCCCATGTGGTGGTGCACGGCCATGCGCACGCCGCGCTCCGCCATGTGCTCGGCGACCGCGGTCATGCGCTGGCCGAGCTTCTTCCACTCGGCCGCCGAGCCGATGGTCGGCCGCGTCGAGGCGCCGGCGCCGATGTGGTTGACCGTCTCGCCGGTCGTCTCCGCGAACACCATCACCGGGGCGCCGAGCCCGCGCAGCAGCGCCAGGTGGTCGGCCATGGCGGCGATCTCCGCCGCCGCGTCGCGCTCCAGCAGCCGGGCGCTGTACCAGCCGGAGACCAGCCTGAGGCCATGCCGCTCCAGGATCGGGCCGAGCAGCTCGGCCTTGCGCGGGAACTTGCGGCCGAGCTCGACGCCGGAGAAGCCGGCCTGCTTCGCTTCGGCGAGGCAGGTCTCGAGCGGGATGTCGTCGCCGAGCCAGCGGATGTCGTCGTTGGTCCAGCCGATCGGGTTGATGCCGAGAGTGACGCTCATGATGGGATTCCTCAGACGGTAAGCGCGGCGTCGCCGCGCGCCAGCGCGGCCAGCTCGAGCTCGAGATCGGCCAGCTCCTTGCCGCCGGCCATCAGCTCGAGCACGCGGTCGCGGGTGATCTCCGCCTTGCGGAAGGTGCCGAGGCTGCGGCCGCGATTGAGCATGGTGAAGGCATCGCCGACCGGGAAGGCGTGGTGCACGTTGTGGGTGATCAGGATGACGCCAAGCCCGCGGGCCCGCGCCCGCGCGATCAGCCGCAGCACCACCGAGGCCTGGTGCACGCCGAGCGCCGAGGTCGGCTCGTCGAGGATCAGCACCTTGGCGCCGAAATGCACGGCGCGCGCGATCGCCAGGCACTGCCGCTCGCCGCCCGACAGCGTGCCCACCGCCTGCGAGGGGTCGCGGATGTCGATGCCGATCTCGCCCATCTCCTGGCGCACGACCCCGTCGCAATAGGCGAGGTCGAGGCGGCGGAACGGCCCGCGGCCCTTGACCGGCTCGCGGCCCATGAAGAAGTTCCGCGTGATGCTCATCAGCGGCACGGTGGCGAGGTCCTGGAACACCGTGGCGATGCCGCGGTCGAGCGCCTCGCGCGGCGAGCTGAAATGCACGGGCTGGCCCTCGACCAGGATCTCGCCGCGCGACGGCCGGTAGACGCCGGAGAGCAGCTTGATCAGGGTCGACTTGCCGGCGCCGTTGTCGCCGAGCAGGCAGAGCACCTCGCCGCGCCGCACCGTCAGCGAGACGTCGTTGAGGGCGATCACCGAGCCGAAGAACTTGCTGGCCGAGCGCAGCTCGATCAGCGGCGGCGCCTCGCCGCCGGCCATCACCGCGCCTCCGTGACGCGGCGGCGGATGAAGTTGTTCACCAGCACCGCGATCAGCACCATGATCCCCATGAACACCTTGAACCAGTCGGTGTCGGCGCCGGTGTAGAAGATGCCCATCTGCACCGTGCCGAAGATCAGCGCGCCGAAGGCGGCGCCGATCGCCGAGCCGTAGCCGCCGGTGAGCAGCGTGCCGCCGACCACCACGGCGATGATCGCCTCGAACTCCTTCTGCTGGCCGCGCAGCGTGTCGGCCGAGCCGGCGTCGAGCACCTGGATGGCGGCGAACAGCGCGGCCACCATCGACATGGCGACGAACAGCACGATCTTCACCCGCGACACCGGCACGCCGACGTTGCGCGCCGCCACCGGATCGCCGCCCGAGGCGAAGATCCAGTTGCCGAAGCGGGTGCGCAGCAGCACCCAGGTGGCGACCGCGGTGATGCCGAGCCACCAGACGATCGAGATCGGCACGCCGCTGGCGAAGGGCAGCCCGTCGGAGCGCAGCGCCAGCAGCCCGTGCTGCCCGGCCCAGCGGAACAGCCCCTGCAGCACCTGGCCGCTGAACACCGGCGCCAGCCAGTCATTGGCGACGTGGTCGCCGAGGCCCGAGACCTGGGTGCGGTTGGTGATCAGCCGGGTGAGCGCCAGCGTCAGGCCGCGCAGCACGAAGAGGCCGGCCAGCGTGACGATGAAGGAGGGCAGCTTGGTGCGCACCACGAGCACGCCGTTGATGAACCCGACCAGCGCCGCCATGGCGAAGGTGAAGATCAGCGAGATCCACAGCGGCACGCCGAACTCGATGGTCGGGATGGCGATGCAGACGCCGGCGAAGGCGATCATCGAGCCGACCGACAGGTCGAACTCGCCGGCGATCATCAGCAGCGCCGCGATGCTGGCCAGGATGCCGAGCTGCGCCGAGACCTCGAGGAAGTTGAGGATGCCCTTGGCGCTGAACATGCCGCTGTCGCCGGCGACGATGGCGAAGAACAGGTAGACGATGATGGTGCCCGCGAAGGCGCCGAGCTCCGGCCGCGCCAGCAGCTTCTTCCACGGCGAGACCCGGCGCACCCGCTCGTCGCCGCGCCTCATCGCCCCGGCCGTCTCGAGATTCCCGGCGCTCATGCGACCTCGCCCATCGCGGCGCTCTCCCAGCATGTTTATTCCATTGGACCCGGATTATCGAACGCATATTTTGGAAGGCAAGGGAATTCGGGCAGGTAATCGGGGACGGGAGGCGTCGATGGCGCGGCCGGACGGGGTGGTGGCGTGATGCGCGCGGCGATCGTCGGCAGCGGCGGCATCGCCCGGGTGCACGCGATCCTGATCGAGCAGCTCGGCGGCACGGTGGCGGCGGTGTGCGGCCGCACGCTGGCCGGTGCGGCGGCGCTCGGCCGCGGCCAGGCCTATGACGATCTCGGCCGGCTGCTCGCCGCCGAGCGGCCCGACGTGGTCCATGTCTGCTCGCCCAACCACCTGCATGCCGGGCATGCGCTGGCGGCGCTGGCCGCCGGCGCCCACGTGGTCTGCGAGAAGCCGCTCGGCACGACGCGCGACGAGGCGATGCGCATGGTCGACGCGGCCGGGCGCAGCGGCCGGATCGCCGCCGTCTGCTACACCTATCGCGGCTACCCGGTGGTCCAGGAGCTGCGGCTGGCGGTGGCGGCCGGCCGCTACGGCACCCTGCGGCGGGTCTCCGGCGAGTACCTGTCGCAGGACGTGCACGACCCCGACAAGTATGTCTGGCACTTCACCCGCGGCCTCTCCGGGCCGGCCTTCGTGCTGCTCGACTACGGCGTCCACTGGTTCGACCTGGTGGAGCACGTCACCGGCCGGCGCATCGCCGAGCTGTCGGCCCAGTTCTCCACCCACCAGAAGCGCCGGGTCTGGCGCGGCCAGCCGGGCGAGGGGCCGCGGCCCGGCCACGGCACGCCGACCGCCGATGGCGGGGTCGCCGTCGCGGTCGAGCTCGAGGACCAGGCCGACCTGCTGCTGCGGCTCGAGGGCGGCGCCGGCGGCAGCGCCACCATCACCGGCCTGTCGCTCGGCAACCCGAACCACATCGTGCTCTCGGTCGACGGCTCGGCCGGCGGCTTCGACTGGTGCCAGGAGACCGCCGACACCTACGTCGAGCGGCGGCTCAACGAGAAGGCGCTGCGCCACCGCGACCCCGGCCGCCTGCCGGCCGATCTCGGCTGGATCACCACCGTGCCGGCCGGCCACCCCGAGGGCTATCTCGACGCCTTCCGCAACGTCATCGGCAGCGCCTGGCGGGCGATGCGCGGCGAGGCCGTGCTCTATCCGACCTTCGAGGACGGCGCCCGCGGCAACGCGCTGGTCGACGCCGCCATCGAGAGCGCAAGGACGCGCCGCCCGGTCACGCCGAAGGGCTGACCCCGCCGGCGAGCCGCAGCTCGGGCGGGGCGCGGCTGAAACCGACGAAACCAAGATCCCCGTCGGCGGGAATATCGCAGAAACAGGGCTCTCCTAGTCTCCTTCCCGTCGGCAGCGTCCTGCCGGCCGGTGCCCCGGTGGAGCGGCGCCGATCCCGAGAGAGGAGAGCCTGCCATGACCAAGCGTTCCTTCGCCATCGCCGCCGCCCTGATGATCGGCCTCGCGCTGCCCGCCGGCCTTGCCAAGGCCGAGCGCCTGTCGGCCAGCAGCGTCGGCGGCGCGGCGGGCGCCGGCTCCAGCAGCGCGCTGTCGCTGACCGACGTCTCCCTGTCGATGACGCTCAACCGGCTGCCGCCGACCCGCACCGCCTCGCAGCCGTCGATCCCGACCCCGCCGTCGCTCCCGTCCCTGCCGTCGCTCCCGTCCCTGCCGTCCCCGACCGCGCCGTCGCTGCCCTCCCTGCCGAAGTAGGTTGCCCGCCCGATCGCGAGGCGCCGCCCCGGTTCCCGGCCGGCGCCTCGCCGTGGGCGAGGCGTCGCGCTGCCGACGCCATTTGCCCCCGACCTTCGGTTTTGGCAATGTCCGGAGCGGACAGCACGGCCTTGCGCCGGTGTGAGAAGGCGGGATGTTGCGAATCGGGTCGGAAGAGCACAAGCAGCTGTTTTGCCGGATGCTGCTGGACAGCTTCGATGCGTACAAGCCGGCGGTCATCGCGTGGCCCAGCCTCAGCGGTCCGGCGCTCGACCGCCTCGTCGGGCTGCCCTTCTGGGAGATGGCGGTGCAGACCGAGCACCGGGCCGGCAAGCGGATGGCGGCGCTGGCCGCCGTCACCGAGGACCCGCTGATTCGCGAGGCGGTCGCGCTCAATGCCTTCGAGGAAGAGCGGCACCGCGACGTGCTGGGCCACATGATCCGGCACTATGGCATCGTCGTCGACGAATCGCCGCCGGTCGACCCGCCGGAGGATGCGTTCTGGGCCTTCCTGCGCACCGGCTACGGCGAATGCTTCGATTCCTTCTTCGCCTTCGGGCTGTTCCAGCTGGCCCGGCGCTCCGGCTTCTTCCCCGAGCCGCTGGTCGAGGTGTTCGAGCCGGTGATCCAGGAGGAGGCGCGGCACAACCTCTTCTTCGTCAACTGGGTCGCCTATGTCAGCGCCAGGCGCGGCCTGCCCGGCCGGGCGCGGCTGACCGGCCAGCGCCTGGCGGCGCTGGCGGTGCAGGCCTGGAGCCGCGCCAGCATCGCCCGCAACAAGGCCGACGGCGACAATTTCACCCTGACCGGCGGCGAGAGCATCGGGCTGTCGCTGCAGCCGCGCGAGTTCCTCACCCTCTGCCTGACCGAGCACGACCGCCGGATGTCGGGCTACGACCCGCGGCTGCTGCGCCCGCGACTCATGCCCGGGGTGGCTCGCCTGGCGAGCCGGCTGCTGCGGCGACCGGCAGGGGCACCGCCGACGGCCTGAGGTCGGCGCGGCCCGGGCGGGCCAGGAGATAGCCGGCCGCCAGCGCCGGCAGCCCGAGCGCCAGCTCGCGGAAGCGCTTGACCAGCGACAGGGCGAGGCCGGCCTCGGCGCCGAGCCCGAGCTGCAGGGAGAGCAGCATCAGCGAGCCGTCCTGCACGCCGAGCCCGCCGGGGATGAGGAAGGCGGCGGCGCGGGCCCCCTGGCTCAGGCTCTCCAGCGCGATCGCCTCGGCGATGCCGATCGGGTGGCCCAGCAGCCGCAGCGCGAGCCAGGACTCGCCGGCCCCGGCGATCCAGCCGGCGAAGCGCCAGGCGAAGGCGATGAGCAGCGGCCGCCGCCGGGCGTAGAGGCTGCGCAGCACGGCATCCAGCCGCGCCGCGTCGCTCGCGTCGAAGCGGGCCCCGGCGCCGGTGCGCCGCGCAATGGCGAGCGCCAGGCGGGTCGCCGCGCCGCTGCGCTGCAGCAGGAACAGCCCGCCGGCGCTGGCCGAGAGGACCAGCAGCGCCGCGCCGTAGCGCAGCCAGTCCTGGCCCATCCCGAGGCAGGCCAGGCCGAGCAGGATGAACGGCACCTGGGTCGCGACGCCGAGCGTCACGTCGACCAGCACCGAGGCGCCGGCCGCTATGCCGTCGCTGCCGGCGTCGCGCGTCAGCCGCGCGCGCACCAGCTCGCCGAGATTGGGGATCGGCAACAACGAGTTGACGCCCTCGCCGACCCACCGGATCACTAGCAGCCGCGCGAACGTCGGGGCGCCGGCGGCGAACAGCTGCTGCCAGCCTGCGACGTCGATCGCCATCGGCACGACATGGAACAGCAGGATCGCGGCGAGCCCGACCGCCGGCAGGGCGGCAAGCGACTGCACCACCGCGTCGAAGTCGCTGCTCGCCAGCAGCCCCGCCAGAAGCAGCGCGCCGGCGATCCAGGTCAGCAAGGTGAAGTGGCGCATCGTCGGAGCGGCAGAGGACCGGAGCGGCGGTTGGCGGGGGGGGCGCATCATAGGCCGGCGCGGCCGGCGGCGCGGCTGGAATCTCCGTCCTGCCGAGGGTCCGCTCGCGGGCCCGGCCTGCCGTCGGGCTGGCTCCGCCCGTCCCGGCGTCCTAGGCTGCCGCCATGGTCGCTCCCTGCCCGCCGCCGCTTCCGCCGGGGCGGCCCCGCCAGCGCCTGCCCGAGGGCAGCGTCGACTGCCACATCCACGTCACGCCGCCGGGCGCGCCGCTGGCGCCGGGGCACGGCTACGTCCCGGCGCCCTGCACGCTGGCGGACTATCGCGCGGTGATGGCGGCGCTCGGCATCGCCCGGGCGGTGCTGGTGCAGCCGAGCATCTACGGCACCGACAACCGCGCGCTGCTGGCCGCGCTGGCGGCGGCCGGGCCGGGCTGGCGCGGCGTGGCGGTGCTGCCGCCGGAGGTGCCCGCCGCGGCGCTCGCCGCGCTCGACCGCCGGGGCGTGCGCGGGGTGCGCCTCAACACCGCCTGGCCCGGCGGGCTGGCGCTGGCCGACGCGCCGGCGCTGGCGGCGCGCATCGCGCCGCTCGGCTGGCACCTGCAGTTCCTCGCACCGGGCGACAGCCTGGAGGCGGTCTGCCGGCTCGTCCCGACGCTGCCGGTGCCCTGCGTGATCGATCACCTGGGGTTGGCCGATCCGCGGCGCGGCCCGGGCCAGCCGGGCTTTCGCCGGCTGCTCGGGCTGGTCGAGTCCGGCCGCTGCTGGGTCAAGCTCTCCGCCCCCTACCGGGTCGGCCGGGCCGGGCCGCCGCATGCCGACCTGGCGCCGCTCGTCGCCGCGCTGCTGGCGGCCAATCCGGAGCGGCTGGTCTGGGGCAGCGACTGGCCGCATGTCGATTTGCCGCATGTCGACGGTCCCGCCGCCATGCCGGACGACGCCGACCTCGCCGACCTGCTGGCCGCCTGGGTCCCGGACGCGGCGGCGCGGCGGCGCATCCTGGTCGACAACCCCGCCGCGCTCTACGGGCCGGCCTGAGGCGGGCCCGGGGGGACGCGCCATGATCTACGCCGAGTTCATCGCGCGCGACCCTGCCATGCCGGTCGAGATCTTCCGGCGGCTCGGCAACCAGGCCTCGGACTGGGCCGAAGGCGCCGCGGACCGGATGATCCTGCAGCTCGGCCGCACGCTGGGGCTCGGCCCGGCACCGAGCCATCTCTGCCTCTGGGAGATCCCCTCGCCGGCCCGGCTCGACGACTGGGAGGCCTATTTCCGCTCGCCGGCCGCCCAGCGCAACGCGCGCAGCCTCGCCATGCATCGCGCCATCCAGATCCGCCGCGCGGGCCTCTACGACGCGCTCGACCGGGCGCCCTCGCTGCAGGCGCCGCTCACGCTGGTCGAGTACATCGAGCCGCAGGGCGAGCCGGACGAGGCGGTGCTGGCGGCGATGGCGGCGCGCGCCGCGCGCCACCGGGCGGTCCGCCCGCTGCTGCTGCTCCGCCGCGTCGGCCGCGCCGGCCCGGATCCGGCGCTGCTCGCCTTCTGGGGCGCGCCGGGCTTCGCCGGCCTCGAGCCGATGCTGCGCGACGCCGCGCCGGGCCGGCTGCGGCCGCGCGAGATCGGCCTCTACCGTCCGTTCGGGACGGAAGTCCTCTGAGTCCGGCGCGGCGCGCGCGGTCAACAGGCCGGCGCGTCCGGGCAAATGAACGCCAGCCCGCGATTCTAGCTTTCCTCCGTGCGGCGCCGCGGCGACACGGTCGATCGTCGAAGCCGCAGCCCGGAGGGTGGCATCGTGCCAGGCCTCGTGCCGGCAAGGGCGCACAGCCGGCCGGAAGAAAACTGGGACCAGAGGGAGGCAGCGATGACGGATCGGAACAAGTCGGATCTCGACAAGCTCGCGACGCTGCGGCAGGAGATCGGCCGCGGCCGGATGAGCCGGCGCGACTTCATCCAGCTGGCGATGGCGGCGGGCCTCGCCGCCGGCACGGCGGACGCGCTCTTCAGCCAGGCCAAGGCGGCGACGCCGGCCAAGGGCGGCGACCTCAGGCTGGGGATCAGCTGGGGGGCGAGCTCGAACACGCTCGATCCCGGGCCGATCCTCGACAGCTACATGGGGACGGTCAACCTGACGATCCGCAGCCTGCTCGCCGAGGTCGACGAGAAGGGCGGCGTCGGCACCGATCTCGCCGAGTCCTTCGAGCCCTCGAACGGCACCAAGACCTGGGCGGTCAAGCTGCGCAAGGGCGTCACCTTCCACAACGGCAAGAGCCTGACGGCCGACGACGTGGTCGCCTCGGTGCGGCACCACATGGGCCCGGACACCAAGTCGGCGCTGAAGTCGAGCGCCAAGCAGATCGACCAGGTCAAGGCCGACGGCGACTACGTCATCTTCGACCTCAAGGGCGGCAATGCCGACTTCCCCTACTTCCTCGCCGAGCACCGCCTCTCGATCATGCCGGCCAAGGACGGCGACGTCGACTGGCAGTCGGGGATCGGCACCGGCCCCTATATGCTGGAGCAGTTCAAGCCGGGCGAGGTGACGCGGGCCAAGCGCAACCCGAACTACTTCCGCGACACCTGGTTCGACCAGGTCGAGATCCTGTCGATCATCGACCCGACGGCGCGCACCAACGCGCTGCTCTCCAACCGGCTCGACGTGATGGACCGCTGCGACGCCAAGACGCTGAAGTTCATGGAGCAGAAGCCGGACATCGAGATCGACAAGGTCACCGGCTACGAGCACAACACCTTCGCGATGATCGTCACGGCGCCGCCCTTCGACAATGCGGACGTGCGCAACGCGCTGAAGTACGCCATCGACCGCGAGGCGATCATCAAGCGGGTGTTCGGCGGCATCGGCACGCCGGGCAACGACAACGTCGTGGCGCCGAGCGTGAAGTACGCCATCAACCCCGAGCCGATCCACCGCTACGACCCCGACATGGCGCGCAGCCTGCTGAAGAAGGCGGGGCTGTCCGGCCTCAAGATCGGGCTGTCGGCGGCCGACGCCGCCTTCACCGGCGCGGTCGACGCCGCCACGGTGTTCCAGGCGAGCGCCGCCAAGGCCGGCATCGACATCACCGTCACCCGCGAGGCGAACGACGGCTACTGGGACAATGTCTGGCAGAAGAAGCCCTTCTCCGCCAGCCAGTGGCTCGGCCGGCCGACCGCCGACGCGGTGATGACCTTCGAGTACTCGGCCGATTCCAACCAGAACGACACCTTCTGGAAGAATCCGCGGTTCAACGAGCTGCTGACCGCGGCGCGCTCGGAGCTCGACGAGAAGAAGCGCGCGGCGATGTATGCCGAGTGCCAGCAGCTGATGCACGACGACAACGGCGTCATCGTGCTGATGTTCACCACCTACATCACCGCCCACTCGAAGAAGGTCGGGCACGGCCAGCTGCTCTCCAGCCTCGACCTCGACGGGTTCCGCATCTGCCAGCGCTGGTGGCACGTCTGACCGCCGCGCCGCGCAGCAGGGGGACCGGCTGCCGCGGCCCGGACGGGCCGCGGCGGCGCCGTCCCGGAAGGCCGTCGTGAGCACGCGCGAGATCGAGGCGGCGGCGGCCGGGTACCGCGCCACCTTCGACACGGCGGTGGCCGCGCTGCAGAGCCGGATGTGGCAGGGCGCCCAGCATCTCGGCCTGTTCGAGAGCGACGACGAGCCGCTGCCCCGGGCCCAGATGCGGGCCAACCGGGCGATGGCCGCCGCCGCGCGGCTGCGGCCGGGGCAGGTCGTGGTCGAGGCCGCCTGCGGCTTCGGCGACACCGCCCGCTACCTCGCCCGCGAGTATGGCGTGCGCGTGCGGGCCACCAACCTCGCCGAGATGCAGATCGTCGAGGCGCGGGCGCTGACCGAGGCGGCGGGGCTGGCCGACCGGGTCGATTTCGGCTTCGCCGATTTCCACGCGCTGCCCTTCGAGGACGCGGCCTTCGACGTCTGGTGGTGCCAGGAGGCGCTGCTCTATGCCGTCGACAAGCGCCGCGTGCTGGGCGAGGCGATGCGGGTGGTGAAGCCGGGCGGCCTGCTGATCATGTCCGACCTGCTGCTCGCCGCGCGGGTGACCGGCGCGGCGCGCGAGCGCTTCACCGCGACGATGAAGGCGCCCGACATGTGGCCGCTCGAGCGCTGGGACGCCCTGCTCGCCACCCTGCCGCTCGAGGTGGTCGAGCGGCGGGACTGGTCGGCCCATACCCGCCCGACCTTCGAGCGCGTGCTGGCCAACCTCCGGGCAGCCGAGGCGGAGTTCCTGCCGCGGCTCGGCGGCGAGGCGATGGCGGGCAGCTTCGAGCGCATCGAGATCCAGGTGGCGGCGGCCCGGTCGGGCGATCTCGGCTGGTGCTTCTATGCGCTGCGGCGCTGAGCGCGCGCCCCGGCCCGGGCGCGCCGCCGGCGGATGATCGCCTACGTCGCGAGCGCCGGGACGCGGGAGATCATCGGCTTCGCGCTCGATCGCGAGCGGGGCGGCCTGTCGCGTCTCTTCGTCGTCGGCGTGCCGGGCGGCACCGGCGAGTCGCCGACCAGCATGCCGCTCGCCCTCGGCCCGGACCGGCGGCGTCTCTACGCCGCGGTGCGCTGCTCGCCCTTCGTGCTGGCCAGCTTCGCGATCGACCGCTCGAGCGGCGCGCTGGCGCCGCTGGCCACCGCGCCGCTGCCCGACGCCATGGCCTATGTCGCGACCGACCGCACCGGGCGCTGGCTGCTCGCCGCCTCCTATGTCGGCGCCTGCCTGAGCCTGAGCGCGGCCGAGGGCGACGGGGCGGTGCGCGACGCCGCGCGCCAGGTGATCGGGACGCCGCCCAAGGCGCACTGCATCCTCGCCGACCCGGGCAATCGCTGGGTGCTGGCCACCAGCCTGGGCGGCGACGTCGTGCTGGTCTTCCGCCTCGACGCCGCGACGGGCGCGCTGAAGGCGCATCCGCCGGGGACGCTGCGCCTGCCGCCGGGCTCGGGCCCGCGCCACCTCGCCTTCCATCCCGAGGCCGCGCTGGTCTTCCTGCTCGACGAGCTCGGCGGCCGGGTCCGGGTGCTCGCCTTCGACGCCGAGGCCGGGCGGCTGGAGCCGCGCCACGACGTGCCGCTGCTCGCCCGCGGCGCGCCCGAGTCCCACGCCGCCGCGGAGATCCGGGTCACCCCCGACGGCCGCTTCCTCTATGCCAGCGAGCGCGTCACCAGCCGCATCGCCGGCTTTGCCGTCGACTGCAAGGCGGGCCGGCTGACGCCGCTCGGCAGCTGGCCGACCGAGCCCTCGCCGCGCAGCTTCGCGATCAGCCCCTGCGGCCGCTGGCTGCTCGCCGCCGGCCAGGAGAGCGGGCGCCTCGCCAGCTACGCCATCGACCGGGCGAGCGGGGCGCTGGCCGAGTGCGCCGTCGTGCGGGCCGGGACCAACCCGAGCTGGATCGAGATCATCGAGCTGTCGCCGGAGCCCTAGCATGCCGATCTGCAGTGCCGCCGAGCTGACCGCGGTCGCCCGCGCCGTGCTGGCCGCGGCGGGCACCCCGGACGACATCGCCGACCAGGTCGCGCGCTCGCTGGCCGAGGCCAACCTGAAGGGCGTCGATTCGCACGGCGTGATGCGGCTCGAATGGTATCTCGAGCAGATCCGCGACGGCGTCATCCGGCCGGCGGCGCGGCCCACGGTCGACCACGACAACGGCGCCACGGCGACCATGGTCGGCCACGGCGCCTTCGGCATCTACGCCATGGAGCTCGCCGCCGATCTCGCCGTCGAGCGGGCGCGGGGCGGCCGCATCGCCGCCGTGGCGCTGGTCGATGTCGGCCATGCTGGCCGGCTCGGCCAGTTCGCCGAGCGGATCGCCGGCCACGGCATGCTCGCCATGATCCTCGGCGGCGGCAACCATGCGCGCTGGGGCTGCGTCGTGCCGCATGGCGGGCGGCGCCCCATCCTGTCGACCAATCCCTGGGCCTTCGCGCTGCCCGCCGACCGCCACGAGTCGGTGGTCGTCGACTTCGCCACCAGCGCGGTGGCGACCGGCAAGCTGCGGCTCTACCGCGCCGCCGGGAAGCCGGTGCCGGAGGGCTGGATCCTCGACCGCGAGGGCCGGCCGACCACGGACGCGGAGGACTTCTTCCAGGGCGGCATGCAGCTGCCGTTCGGCGGCGCCAAGGGCTCCGGCCTGTCGGTGCTGACCGAGCTGATCGCCGAGGCGCTGCTCGGCGAGACGCCGCGGGAGTTCCACTGGCTGGTGGTGGCGCTCGACCTCGAGGCGTTCCGGCCGCTCGGCCAGTTCCTGCGCGCCGCCGACGGCTTCCTCGACGAGCTCAAGGCGGTGCCGCCGGCCGAGGGCTTCGCCGAGGTCATGGTGCCGGGCGAGCCGGAGCGCCGGTCGGCGGCCGAGCGGTCGGCCGGCGGCATCCCGGTGCCCGACGCGGTGTGGTCCTCGATCGCCGCCGCCGCCCGCAGCGTCGGGCTCGACGCCGAGCGGCTGCGCGAGACCGCGGCTACCAGCTCGAGCCGCCCGCCACCGTGAGGTCCTGGCCGGTGACGCCGAAGGCGTCGTCGCGGCAGAGGAAGGCGGCCAGCGCGCCGATCTCGTCGGGATCGATCCAGCGCTTCTGCGGGATCGTCTCGGCGACCTTGCGGCGGTAGTCCTCGAGGCTCATCTCGACGCCGTCGATGCGCATCTGCTGCACCATGCCGATGCCGTTCTGCGGCGTCGGCACGTAGCCCGGGTTGATGGCGTTGCAGGAGACCCCGTCCGGCGCCCCCTCGAGCGCGACGCAGCGGGTCAGGCCGAGCAGCCCGGTCTTGGCGGCGCAGTAGGCGCCGTGGGCGATCGCCCCGACATTGGCCGCCGTCGAGGCGATGTTGACGATGCGGCCCCAGCGGCGCTCCACCATGCCGGGCAGGCAGAGCTTGATGGTGCGGTAGGCGCCGGTCAGGTCGACGTTGATGATCCGGTCCCAGAGCTCGTCGGGGTGGTCGATCATGCGGTGCCGGGCGGTGGCGCCGGCGGCGTTGGCCAGGATGTCGATGCGCCCGTGCCGCTCCAGGATGGCGCGGAACGAGGCCTGCACCGACGCGGTCGAGCCGACGTCGAGCGGCAGCGCGGTGGCCCGCACGCCGCAATCCTCGATCTCCTGCCGGGTGCGCTCCATCTCCGCCGCGCTCAGCAGGTAGACGGACTCCTCGCGCACCACGCTGGCGCGCTCGCTCTCCATCAGCGAGCCGATCGCCACCTCGGCGCCGCGCCGCGCCAGCGCCAGCGCGATCGCCCGCCCCATGCCGGTCGCCCCGCCGGTGACCCAGGCCACCCGGCCGCTGAGATACCGCTCGGTCATGCCTTCATCCTCCCCGGAGCCGCCCCTGCCGGGCGCGCGGCGCCGAGGATGGCACGCGGCGCGGCGGGCGGGTAGGCTCGCGGGATTGGTTCGCCGCCAGTCCTGGCCGCCCAGTCCTGGCCGCCCAGTCCTGGCCGCCCAGTCCTGGCCGCCCGCCGCGCCGCGCTCTATGGTCAGGCCTGGGATGAACCAAGCCCGGTCCCGGCGGTTCTGGAATCGGGCGACCCCTGGGGAGCCGTCGATGAGGCCTGCCTGCGATCCCGGCCGCCGTGCCGCGCTCGGCCTGCTGCTGCTCGCCGCGGCGGCGCCGGCGGCCGCGCGGGCGGCGACCGGCGGGGAGGCTCCGGGCGCGCCGGCGACGCTGGCCGGCCGGCTGCTGGTCGCCAGCGAGGCGATGCGCGACCCCGGCTTCGCCGAGACGGTGATCGTCATGGCGTCGCACGATGCCCAGGGCGCGCTCGGCTTCGTCGTCAACCGGCCGGGCCGGGTGGTGTCGATCGCCGAGCTCGCCCAGGCGCTCGGCCTGCCGCTGAGCGAGGCGCAGGGCGGGCTGCGCGTCTTCGCCGGCGGCCCGGTGCAGCCCGAGCGCGGCTTCCTGCTGCACAGCCCGGACGTCATGCTGTCGGGCAGCCGCAAGCTCGCCGAGGGCGTGGCGCTGACCGCCGAGGCGGCCGCGCTGCAGGCCATCGCGTCCGGCAAGGGCCCGGCCCGGCGCCTGTTCGTCTTCGGCTATTGCGGCTGGGACAAGGGCCAGCTCGAGGCCGAGCTGGGCGGCGGCGACTGGTTCGACCTGGCGCTCGACCCGGCGCTGGTCTTCGCCGACGAGCCGGAGCGGCTCTGGCAGCAGGCGCTCGATCGCCGGCAGACGCCGCTCTGAGGGGGGCCAGGGGCGCCGGAGCGTCGGGCGGGACAGGCCGCCCGCGTTTCGAGTATCAGTTCCGGGCGCGAGGAGGCCCGTCATGCCGTCGGACAGCGAATGGAACGTACCGCCAGCCCAGCAGCCCCGGCCGGAGGATTATGGCTACGATCTCGACCGGGCGCTGTCCGCCGTGGTCGGGCTGCGGGCCATGGTGCCCGACGACGCCTTCACCGCCGGGATCCTCGGCACCGAGCGGGCCGGCAACGGCGTGGTGATCGACCGGAGCGGGATGGTGCTGACCATCGGCTACCTGGTGACCGAGGCCGAGACCATCTGGCTCAGCCTGATCGACGGGCGGGTGGTGCCGGGCCACGCGCTGGCCTATGACGCCGTCACCGGCTTCGGCCTGGTGCAGGCGCTCGGCCGGATGGACCTGCCGGCGCTGCCGCTCGGCCGCTCGGCCGCGGTCGCGGTCGGCGAGCCGGTGGTGGTGGCCGGCGCCGGCGGCCGCCGGCGCTCGGTCGCGGCCCGCGTCGTCGGCCGCCAGGAATTCGCCGGCTACTGGGAATATCTTCTGGAGGACGCGCTGTTCACCGCGCCGGCCCATCCGCACTGGGGCGGCACGGCGGTGATCGGGCCGGCCGGCGACCTGCTCGGCATCGGCTCGCTGCAGCTCGAGCAGTCGGCCGAGGAGGGCGAGTCCCAGCAGCTCAACATGATCGTGCCGATCGACCTGCTGAAGCCGATCCTCGACGACCTGATGTCGACCGGCCGCGCCAACCGCCCGCCGCGCCCCTGGCTCGGGCTCTACGCCACCGAGGCCGAGGGCAAGGTGGTGGTGGTCGGCATGGCCGACGAGGGCCCGGCCGAGCGCGCCGACCTCAAGGTCGGCGACATCGTGCTGGCGGTGGCCGGCCAGCCGGTCGGCGACCTCGCCGGCTTCTTCCGCCGCGTCTGGGCGCTCGGCGACGCCGGCGTCGAGGTGCCGCTGGCGGTCTTCCGCGACGGCCGCATCCACGAGCTCCGCGTCGCCAGCACCGACCGCAACCGCCTGCTCAAGGGCGGCCGGTTGCACTGAGCGAGTCTCCCTCTCCCGCTCGCGCGGGAGAGGGAGTCAGGCTGCCGCCAGGTCGGCCAGCACGCGGGCGACCACCTCGGTGACCCGCTTGCCGGTGGCGATGTCGAGGAACTCGTTGGGACCGTGCGCGTTCGAGTGCGGGCCGAGCACGCCGGTGATGAGGAACTGCGCGTCGGGGAAGCGGGCGCCCAGCATCGCCATGAAGGGGATGCTGCCGCCCTCGCCCATGTAGCCGGGCGCCTGGCCGAAGGCGGCGGTGCCGGCGCGCTCGAGCGAGCGCTCCAGCCACGGCGCCAGGGCGGGCGCGTTCCAGCCGGTCGCGGTGTCGCCCGGCGTGAAGATCACCTCGGCCCCCTCGGGTGCGTTCCCGGTGAGCAGCCGCTCGACCAGCGCGCCGGCCGCCTCGGCGTCGAGCGTCGGCGGCAGCCGCAGGCTGAGCTTGGCGCGGGTCTCCGGCAGCAGCACGTTGCCGGCATTGCCCGGCTCCGGCAGGCCGGCCATGCCGGTGACCGCGAGCTGCGGGCGCCAGGTCCGGTTCAGCACGAGGTCGACCGGGTCGTCCGACATCGGCCGGGTGCCGCCGGCGAAGGGGAAGCGGCTGTAGAGCCGGTCGCCCAGCGCCGCCGCGGTGCGGCGCGCCTGGGCGATGCGCTCGGCCGGCACCTGGACCTGCAGCTCGGGCGGGAGGATGGCGCCGGTCGCCTCGTCCTCGAGGCGCGACAGCAGCTGGCGGAACAGGCGGAAGCTCGACGGCACCACGCCCGAGGCATCGCCGGAATGCACGCCCTCGGTCAGCACGCGCACGGTCAGCGTGCCGCCGGCCATGCCGCGCAGCGAGGTGGTGACCCACAGCCGCTCGTAGTCGGCGCAGCCGGAATCGAGGCAGACGACCAGCGCCGGGCGGCCGAGCCGCGGCGCCAGGTGCTCGATATAGGGCGGCAGGTCGCAGCTGCCCGATTCCTCGCTGGCCTCGATCAGGATGCTGCAGGGCGGGTAGGGCAGGCCCTGCTCGGCCAGCGCCAGCAGGGCGGCCAGCGAGCCGAACATCGCATAGCCGTCGTCGGCGCCGCCGCGGCCGTAGAGCCGGCCGTCGCGCTGCACCGGGATCCACGGGCCGGTGCCCTCGGCCCAGCCGACCATCTCCGGCTGCTTGTCGAGATGGCCGTAGAGCAGGACCGTGGGGCCGCCCGGCGCGCCGCCGCTGCCCGGCACCTCGATCAGGATCACCGGCGTGCGGCCGGCCAGCCGCACCACCTCGACGGTGGCGCCGGGCAGCGCCGGCAGCCGGTCGCGCGCCCAGGCCTCGAACATGGCGACGGCGCGGTCCATGTGGCCGTGCGCCGCCCAGTCCGGGTCGAAATGCGGCGACTTGTTGGGGATGCGGATGTAGTCGACGAGCTGCGGCACGATCTCGCCGTCCCACCGCCCGCCGATCGAGCGGGCCAGCCGGTCGCCATCCATGGTTCCCTCCGTGACGCCGCCCATCGCGCGGCCTATTCCGCGGCCTGCGGCAGGTTCGGGTGCGGCGGCGATTCGTAGGCGCCGAGCACCGACTGGTCGAAATCGACGATCGAGCCGGTCATCAGGCCGGACTCCTCGGAGACCAGGAAGGCGACGGCGCGGGCGACCTCGTCCGGCTTGATCAGCCGGCCGAAGGGCTGGCGCTGCTCGGCGCCGGAGAGCCAGCCGGGATCGGCGTCGTGGAACTCCTTCTGCACGCGGTGCTCGCCCGGCGTGTCGGTCCAGCCGATGTTGAGGCCGTTCACCCGGATGCGGTCGCGCATCAGCGAGAAGGCGATGTTGCGGGTCAGCGTCAGCAGCGCGCCCTTGGAGCCGCTATAGGCGCAGATGAAGGGCTGGCCGCCGCGGCTCGACATGCTGAGGATGTTGACGATGGCGCCCTCGGTGCCCTCGCGCTTCATGATCTTGGCGGCGTCCTGGATCATGAAGAAGGGCGCCCGGACATTGACCGCGAACATCCGGTCGAACAGGTCCGGGCTGGTGTCGAGGATGGTGCCGCGGTCGGTCAGCCCGGCGGCGTTGACCAGGATGTGCAGGTTGCCGAAGGCCTTGTCGGCCTTGGCGATGACCTTGCGGCAGTCGCCGAGCTCGGCGAGGTCGGCGGCGACGAAATGGGCGTCGCAGCCGACGGTCTGCAGCTCCTTGGCGACCGCCTTGCCGCGCGCCTTGTTGCGGCCGCAGATCACCACCCCGGCGGCGCCGCGCGCCGCCAGCAGCCGGGCGGTCGCCTCGCCCAGCCCCTGGGTCCCGCCGGTGACGACGGCGTACTTGCCGGTGAACTGCTTGCGCAGGTTGCGTGTCCTGGCCATGGTGATCGTCCCCTATCGCGTGATGCCGTAGCCGGCGTCCTGGAAGGCGCGGGTCAGCGTGTCGTGCCCGATCCGGGCATATTGCAGCGGCGGCGCCTTGGCCGGGTCCTGCTCGGCCTCGACCACCGCCCAGCCGCTGTAGCCGCAGCCGGCGAGCAGCCGGGCGAAGGCGCCGAAGTCGATGCAGCCGTCGCCCGGCACGGTGAAGACGCCGGCCAGCACCGCGTCGAGGAAGCTCATATCCTCGACCCGCGAGCGGGTCAGCACCTCGCGCCGCACGTCCTTGCAGTGCACGTGGTTGATGCGGCTGCCGTAGCGCCTGGTCACCCCGGCGACGTCGCCGCCCGCCATGGTCAGGTGGCCGGTGTCGAGCAGCAGCCCGACCGCCGGCCCGGTATGCGCCATCAGCAGGTCGATCTCGATCTCGTTCTCGATCACCGTGCCCATGTGGTGGTGATAGGCCAGCGGCACGCCGCGCGCCGCCAGGTGCTCGGCCACCGCGGTCAGCTTGCGGCCGTATTCGACGAAGTCGCGCGCCGGCAGGCGCGGGCGGGCGCTCACCGGCACGGCCTGCTTGCCCTGCACCGTGCCGGTGGTCTCGGCATAGACGAAGACCGCGGCGCCGAGGGCCGCGAACACCGCGAGCTGCTTCTCGATGCGGGCGATCTCCTCGGCGACCGACAGCTCGAGCAGCCGGCCGGAGAACCAGCCGGAGACGAGCTGCAGCTGGTGGCTCTTCAGGATCGGCCCGAGCACCGCCGCGTCGAGCGGGAACTTGCCGCCCGTCTCGGTGCCGCTGAAGCCTGCCTGTCGGCTCTCGCTGAGGCAGGTCTCCAGCGTCGTCTCGCCGCCGAGCTGCGGCAGGTCGTCGTTCGACCAGGCGATCGGCGCGACGCCGAGCCGGACCTTGAGCGCGCTCATCGGCCTACACCCCCACCCGCTGCTTCGACTTGCCGGCCATGTGGTCGGCGGTCGCCTTGCGCACCGCCTCGCGCGGGCTCACCGCCGGCACGCCGACGTCCCACCAGGCGTCGCCCGGGGTCCACTCGGTCGGATGCACCTTCATGCTGATGACGTAGGTCCGGTCGGCCGCCTTGGCGCGGTCGAGCGCCTGCTCGAGCTCGCCGATCGAGGACACCGTCTCGGACAGCGCGCCCATCGATGCGGCGTGCTGGGCGAAGTCGACGGTGACCTGGCGCACGGTCTTGCAGTCCTTGATCAGGTTGTTGAAGTGCTCGCCGCCCTTGAAGACCTGCAGCCGGTCGATCACCCCGAAGCCGCCATTGTCGCAGACCACGACGATCAGCTTATGGCCGGTCAGCACCGTGCTGTAGATGTCGGAGTTCATCATCAGGTAGGAGCCGTCGCCGACCAGCACCAGCACGTCCCTGTCGGGCTCGGCCATCTTGATGCCCCAGCCGCCGGCGATCTCGTAGCCCATGCAGGAGAAGCCGAACTCGCAGTCGAAGGTGCCGGCCGACTTGGCCTTCCAGTTCTTGGTCAGCTCGCCCGGCAGCCCGCCCGCCGCGGTCACCGCGATGTCGGTCTTCCCCGCCTTGCGGTTCACCGCGCCGACGACGTGGGCGTAGGAGGGCAGCTCGGCGTTGGTCGGGCCGGAACGCTGGTCGACCAGCGCGTTCCACTTGGCGTACTCGTCGCGGCCGCGCTTCATCCAGCCGTCCGGCCCCTGCCAGCCCTGCAGCGCCGCCGACAGCTCGGCCAGCCCGGCCTGGGCGTCGCCGACCACCGGCAGGGCGCGGTGCTTGTGCGAGTCGAAGCGCGCGGCGTTGAGCGCGATCAGCCGGAAGTCGGGGTTCTGGAAGACGCTCCAGGAGCCGGTGGTGAAGTCCTGCAGCCGGGTGCCGACCGCCAGCACCACGTCGGCCTCGGCGGCGAGCGCGTTGGCCGAGGCCGAGCCGATCACCCCGATCGGCCCGACATTGTGCGGGTGGTCGTGGGTCAGCACGGTGCGGCCGGCGATGGTCTCGGCGACCGGCAGCCGGTGGCGCTCGGCGAAGGCGGCGAGCTCGGCATTGGCCAGCGAGTAGTGCACGCCGCCGCCGGCGACGATCAGCGGCTTCTTCGCGCGGCGCAGCAGCTGCGCGGCGGCCACCAGCTCCTCGACGTCGGGCCGCGGCCGGCGGACATGGTGCACCACCGGCTCGAAGAACACCTCGGGATAGTCGAAGGCCTCGCCCTGGACGTCCTGCGCCAGCGCCAGGAAGGCCGGGCCGCAATCGCCGGGGTCGAGCATCACCGCGATCGCCTGCGGCAGCGAGGAGATGATCTGCTCCGGCTTGACGATGCGGTCCCAGTAGCGGGTGACCGCATGGAAGGCGTCGTTCACCGTCAGCGACGGGTTGCTGAAATGCTCGACCTGCTGCAGCACCGGGTCGGGCACGCGGTGCGCGAAGGTGTCGCCCGAGAGCAGCAGGACGGGGAGGCGGTTGGAGTGCGCCACGGCCGCGGCGGTCACCATGTTGGTGGCGCCCGGCCCGATCGAGCTCGCCGCCACCATGATCTGGCGGCGGCGCTTGGCCTTGGCGTAGGCGACCGCGGCCAGCGCCATCGACTGCTCGTTCTGGCCGCGCCAGGTCGGCAGCTCGTCCTTGACCGCCTCGAGCGCCTCGCCGAGGCAGGTGACGTTGCCGTGGCCGAAGATGGCGAAGACGCCGCCGAACAGCGGCACCTCGCGGCCGTCGAGCACCGTGCGCTGGGCCGTCAGGTAGCGCACCAGCGCCTGCGCCATGGTGAGGCGGATGGTCTTCATGGTCTCCTCCCGGGGGCTGCCGTGGGCCCGTGTCGCCGGCCGGAACATTCGTTGCAAACGCCGCCGATTTCAATCCCGAAGCGACGGCCTGCGACGGCGCGGCGCCGCCTGCCTTTTCGCTTGGACGCGGTGGAACGTGCGTTCTACTCTGCCCGGCATCCGAAGGAAGCGAGCGCAGGAGAGACGGGAGATGGGGCGGGTCCTCGTCCTTGGCCACATCAACGAGGCGGGGATGGCGCTGCTGCGCGCCCGGCCCGACGTGACGCTCGACCTGCTGCCGGGCGCGTCGGACGCCGAGCTGATCGCCCGTCTCGGCGAGGTGGACGGCATCCTGGTGCGCACCAACCGGCTCTCGGCCGCGGTGCTCGACGCCGCGCCGCGGCTCAGGGTCGTCTCGCGCCACGGCGTCGGCTACGACAATGTCGACCTCGCCGCGCTCGACCGCCGTCGCATCCCGCTGACCGTGGTCGGCGACGTCAACGCCGTGCCGGTGGCCGAGCTGGCCTTCTTCCTGATGCTGGCGGTGGCCAAGCAGGGCCTCGCCCACGACCGCGCGACGCGCAGCGGAAACTGGGGGTTGCGCGAGCGCTTCTCGAGCGTCGAGCTCGCCGGCAAGCGACTGCTGGTGGTGGGCTTCGGCCGCATCGGCCGGCAGGTGGCGGCGCGGGCCGCCGCCTTCGGCATGCAGGTCGAGGCCTGCGACCCCTACGTCGCGGCCGCGACGATGGCGGCCGCCGGCGTGCGCAAGGCGGCGTCGCTGCGGGCCGGGCTCACCGAGGCCGACTTCGTGACGCTGCACACGCCCCTGACGGACGAGACGCGCAACATCCTCGATGCCGCGGCGCTCGCCGCGATGAAGCCCGGCGCGCGGCTGATCTGCACCGCGCGGGGCGGGCTGATCGACGAGGCGGCGCTGGTCGATGCGCTGCGCAGCGGCCGGCTCGCCGGCGCCGGGCTCGACGTCTTCGCGGCCGAGCCGCCGGCCGCCGACGATCCGCTGCTCGCGCTCGACAGCGTGGTGCTGAGCCCGCATATCGGCGCGCTCACCCAGGAATGCGGCGTCCGGATGGCCGAGGTCTCCGCCCGCAACGTGCTGGCCGGCCTTGACGGCACGCTGGATCCGGCGCTCGTCGTCAACCCGCACGTGCTGGGACGCTGAAGCGGGCCGGCCGCTCGCTGCCGGACATGCCCAGCCCGGGATTCGGCCGGCTTGACCGTTGCCAGTATGTTCTGTTACCATCGATTGTAGAAATGCTGGAAAAGGCGCGCGATGGTGGGTTGGCATGTTCTCAGCTCTGGCAATCCTGCTCGCCCTGTTTCAGCTCGTCTCCGACGTCGCCGACGCCACGGTCGATGCCCGCGCGCGCGAGGCCGATCGCTGCGTGATCGATGGCGATGCCGCGGCAGCGGTCGAGCATTGCAGCCGCGTCATCGCCCTGTCCTCTTTCAGCCGCTCCTGGAAGGCCGGGGGCTTGGCCAGCCGGGCGGCCGCACTGAACAGGCAAGGTCGCTACGACGACGCGATCGCCGACCTCGATCTTGCGCTCCGGCTGCAGCCGGGCTGGGCCGATGCGCTCTATGAGCGCGCCTATGCGTACCGGGCCCGCGGGCGCAAGGAGGCGGCGATGGCCGATCTCGACGCGGTCCTGCGGGCGAATCCGCGCCACTTCGAGGCGCTGATGGTTCGGGCCGAGATCCATGCCGAAGCCGGTGACCGCCGGCGCGCGTTGCAGGACCTCGATGCGGCGCTGCAGATCGACCCGGGCGACGCCGGAGCCTGGGGGTGGCGCGGCCAGATCCACGGCAGGGCGGGCGACGATCAGGCGGCCATCGAGGACTTCGATGCCGCCCTGCAACGCAAGCCGGGACTCGCCTGGGTCCTCATCGACCGCGCCAAGGCCTATCGCAGGCTGGGCCAGCCGGATGCCGCGCTCCGCGATTTGGATGCGGCGGTCGGCGCCGAGCGCGGCAATGCCCATGCCCTGGTCGAGCGCGGCGACCTGCGCCTCTGGCGCGGCGAGGACGCCCGCGGCATCGCCGATTTCAGCTCGGCGCTCGCCATAGAGCCCGACTACCTCGACGCCGTTTGGTTTCGCTGCTCGGCCCTGATCCGGGTCGATCGGGCGCACGAGGCGGTCGCCGATTGCCGCCGCGCCGCGGCGCTGGCCCCGACGAACGCGGGAGTCTGGGCGACGTTCGGCTTCGCCTATCTCTCCGATGGTGCCCCGGCAGAGGCGTATGCCGCCTTCAACCGGGCGCTCGTTCTCGATGCCGGGGATGCCCTGGCGCGGTTCGGCCGCTCGCTGGCAGGCGCGGCACTGGGCAAGCCGCGTCCCATGCTCGACGCCGCCGCGGCACGCGCGCAGCAGCCCGACATCGAGGACACGCTGCAGCGGCTCGGCTACATCCGCTGAGGCTCAGCCCTTCAGCCGCTCGATCAGCGCCATCGCCGCGGCCGGGGCGCGCACCTTGGCGCCGCTGATGACGTAGGCGAAGACCGGGCGCTTCTTCTTCGCCGCGCGCTTCTCGTGATGGTGCGGCAGGTCGTCCGGCGAGCCGCCGTCGCGCCAGCGGCGCAGCCGCGCCGCCCATTGGTCGAGCTCGGCCGGCGGATAGCCGGTCTCGTGCTCCTCGCGGCTCTTCTGCAGCCGGGCGTAGACGAAGCCGGATGTCACGTCGGCGATCGCCGGGTGCTCGTCGGAGTCGGCGAAGACGACGGCGGTGTCGTGCTCGCGCAGCAGCTCGATGAAGGCGGGCGTCAGGAAGCTCTCGTGCCGCACCTCGAGCGCGTGCAGCAGCTTGCGCCCGTTCATCGCCTGCGGCAGCAGCGACAGGAAGGCGCCGAGATCGTCGCGGTCGAACTTGCGGAACGGCGCCATCTGCCAGAGCAGCGGGCCGAGCTTGTCGCCGAGCTCGAGCACGCCGCTCTTGAGGAACCAGGCGACCGGCTCGCCGGCCTCGGCGAGCTTGCGGCTGTTGACCACCGCGCGGTGGCCCTTGACCGAGAAGACGAAGCCCTCGGGCGTCTCGTCGCGCCACTTGGCGAAGCTCGCCGCCGACTGGGTGCGGTAGAAGGTGCCGTTGATCTCGATGGTGGTGAGGTGGCGGCTGGCATAGCCGAGCTCGCCGGCCGCCTTGACCTCGCGCGGATAGAAGGTGCCGCGCCAGGGCGCGAAGTTCCAGCCGCCGATGCCGACTCGGATCATGCCCGCCTCCTGCGCTCGATGGTCCCCGATGCCCGGAAAAGGAAAGGGCGGGGCCCGCAGGCCCCGCCCTCCCCGGTGATGAACGATTGCGGGGTCGCTGGGATCAGCTGCCGCCGCCGATGCAGGTGGCGGCGGTCTCCGGCGTGCAGACGTCGAGGCCCGTATAGGTCGGATCGGCCGGCGGGGCCTTGCCGTCCTTGATGTCCTTCAGGAAGAACATCGCCTTGTAGCCCATCTCGAACGGCCGCTGGCCGACCTGGCCCGCCGAGTAGCCGGCCTTCAGCAGGTCGATCTGCACGGGCAGGGTGTCGGCGACGACCAGCGCGAGCGCGCCGCTCTTGATCTTGTCCTTGTACTTCTCGACGACGTTCTTGTAGGCGTCGGGCACGAACTGCGGGAAGCCGCCGGTCGGCACGAAGGCGTCGAGGTTCGGGTACTTGCCGAGGATGTCTTCCATCTGCTGCACGGACAGCGGGAAGTCGTCGTTGGTGTAGAGCGGGCAGCCATCGACCTCGGTCCAGCCGTTCTGGCCGGTCAGCTTGTCGCCGGGGGCTTCCTTGCTCTGCACGCCGGCCAGCGTGTCGCGGATGCCCTGCATGCGCTCATTGTGGTTGGCCGCCGCCGCGCCGCCCGACTGGATGCAGATGGTGCCGCCCTTCGGCTTGATCTTCTGCACGGCCTTGGCGAGGTTGACGCCGATGTCGTAGTTGTGCGTGCCGACATAGGCGATGCGCAGGTCCTTGTCGCCGGGCAGCACGTCGCTGTCCCAGGTCAGCACCGGGATGCCGGCCTTCTTGGCGTCGCGCAGCGCCGCGGCCATCGCCGCGGCGTTGGCCGGCGACACCGCGATGCCGTCGACCTTCTTGGCGATCAGGTCCTCGACGACCTGCACCTGCTCGTCGCCGCCGCCATGCTCGCCGGGGCCGATGTAGTAGCAGGTGACCTCGCCGCCGAGCTCCTTCTCGGCCTTCTGGCAGCCGAGATGGGCCTGGTCGAAGAACGGGTTGTTGAGGTTCTTCGGAACCAGCGCGAAGGTGTATTTGGACGCCGCGCGGACGCCCGAATCATGGGTCAGCAGCACGCCGGCGGCGATGACGCCGGCCGCGAGTGCCGTCGTGGTCAAGAACTTCCGCATGTCTATCACTCCTCCCTCTTGCCGAGCTCGTGCGATGTCGCGGCCAGGGCCGGGCCCTCAGCCGCGACGGCGCCCGCGGAGCTTCTCGAGCAGCACCGCGAGAACGATGAAGACGCCGACGAAGGCGCCCTGCCAGTTGGAATCGATGCCCGCCATCAGCAGGCTGTTGCGGATCACCTCGATCAGCGCCGCGCCGATCACCGCGCCGTAGGTGCCGCCCTCGCCGCCGATCAGGTTGGCGCCGCCGATCACCGTCGAGGCGATGACGCGCAGCTCGTAGCCGGTGCCGAGCGCGTTGATCGCCGAGCCCTGCCAGCCGACGATCAGGATCGCGGAGACCGCGGCGGTGAGGCCCGACAGGATGTAGGCCTGCAGCTTGACCCGGTCGACCGGCACGCCGGTCAGCCGCGCCGCCTGCTCGTTGCCGCCGACCGCATAGAGATGCCGGCCCCAGCGGGTGACGCGCAGCACGATGCCGAGGATGATGGCGATCGCCACCATGAACCAGACCGGGTTGGCGAGGCCGAGAAGCTGGCCGCTGCCCCAGATCTTGAAGGACGGCCCGCCGGGGCCGAGGTTGTAGATCATCCGGTTCTGCGACAGCACCACCGCCAGCGAACGGGCGAGCGACAGCATGCCCAGCGTGACGACGAAGGGCGACAGCCCGACATAGGCGATGAGGCTGCCATTGACGGCGCCTGCGAGGCCGCCGGCGACCAAGCCTGCCAGCACCGCCAGCCACCAGGGATAGCCGCCCTCGAGCACGACGCCGCAGACGACGCCGACCAGCCCCATCAGCGAGCCGACCGAGAGATCGATGCCGCCGGTGATGATCACCGCCGTCATGCCGATCGCCATGATGCCGATGAAGGCGAAGTTGCGGGTGATGTTGTAGAGGTTCTCGGTGGTGGCGAAGGCCGCGGGCTGCAGGTAGCTCATCAGCACGCAGATCACGATCAGCGCGATGGTGACCCAGAAGGCCTGGCTGGCCACCAGCCGCTCGAGCGGCGTCATCTCCTTGAGGGCGACGACGTCCTGGATGGCGACGCTGCCGATGTCGGGGCGCGCCGCGCCGGGCTCGGCCGTCTCAGGCTGCATTGATCGCCCCCGTGATCAGGCCGGTGACCTCCTCGGGGCTCGACTGGGCGATCGCCTTCTCCGCCACCTTGCGCCCGCGCCGCAGCACGAACACGCGGTCCGCGACGGCGAACACGTCGGGCATGCGGTGGCTGATCAGCACGATGGCGACGCCGCGGTCGCGCAGCCGGCGGATCAGGTCGAGCACCTGCACCACCTGGCGCACCGAGATGGCGGCGGTGGGCTCGTCCATCAGCACGATCTTGGCGTCGCTGAGCCGGGTGCGGGCGATCGCCACGGCCTGGCGCTGGCCGCCCGACATGCGGCGCACCATGTCGCGCGGCCGGGTCTCCGACTTGAGCTCGCCGAACAGCTCGGCCGCCCGCTCATACATCCGCCGGTAGTCCAGCACACGGAACGGGCCGATCCTGCGGCTCGCCTCGCGACCGAGATAGACATTGGCCGCGGCGGTCAGGTTGTCGCACAGCGCGAGGTCCTGATAGACCACCTCGATGCCCTTGCCGCGGGCCTCGACCGGACGGTGGAAATGCACCGGCTCGCCGGACATCAGGATCTGGCCGGAGGAGGGCGGGAAGTTGCCGGCGATGATCTTCACCAGGGTCGACTTGCCCGCCCCGTTGTCGCCCATCAGCCCGAGAACCTCGCCGGGCTCGAGCGTCAGGTCGACCTCGGTCAGAGCCTTGATGGCGCCGAAGCTCTTCGACACCCTATCGAGCTTGAGAACGGCCAAGCGGTGCGGTCCTCCCGATGCGGTCCCGGTCGCGCCGCCGGTGTTCGACGCGTTCGTTGGGGGCGTACAGTAGAATGGCCGTTCCACCTTGTCCAGGCGAGAGCCGCGGTCGATTCCAGCTTGGCCCGGCACACCCGCTGCGGCACCATGGCCGACCGAAATCCCAGGCGAAGAGCGGCGGCGGAGGAGCGCGATGGGCGGCGCGGCACGGTTCGATCTCGGCGGCCGGCGGGCACTGGTCACCGGCGCCAGCCGCGGCCTCGGGCTGGCCATCGCGCGCGGGCTGGCGGAGGCCGGCGCGGCGGTGCTGCTCAACGGCCGCGAGCAGGGGCGGCTCGACGCCGCGCGGGCGGCGCTCGCCGCCGACGGGCTGGCGGTCGACACCGCCGCCTTCGATGTCGGCGACGCCGCGGCGGTGGCGGCGGCGACCGCGCGGCTCGGCCCGATCGACATCCTGGTGAACAACGCCGGCATCCAGCGCCGCGGCCCGCTCGAGGACTTCGCCGAGGCCGACTGGCGCGCCGTGCTCGACACCAACCTCACCGCCGTGTTCCTGATCACCCGGGCGCTGGTCAAGGGCATGATCGAGCGGCGCGCCGGCAAGATCGTCAACATCGCCTCGGTGGCCAGCGTGCTCGCCCGCCCGACCACCGCGCCCTACTCGGCGGCGAAGGGCGGGCTGATGATGCTGACCCGCGCCATGGCGACCGAGTGGGCGCGCCACAACGTCCAGGTCAACGCCATCGCGCCGGGCTACTTCGCCACCGAGATGAACGCCGACATCCGCGCCAAGCCGGAGTTCGACGGCTGGGTCCGCGGCCGCGTCCCGGCCGGCCGCTGGGCGGTGCCGGACGAGCTCGCCGGCACCGCCGTGTTCCTCGCCTCGCCCGCCTCCGACTACGTCACGGGCCACACGCTGTTCGTCGATGGCGGGCTGTCGGTGAGCCTCTAGGCGGGACGGGGACATGGCGACCTGCGAAAGATCGGCAGCGCGACCTCGCCATCACTTGACTGGACCGTGCGCCGCGCCCTAGGCTCCGCGATCAAACGCGTTAGGCGTATATAAACAGAGGAGGACGGAGACGATGAAGGGCAGGAACTGGACGCCGAGTCGTCGTACGATCGTAAAGGGTATCGGCGTGGCAGCCGCCGCGCCGCTGGCAGCGCCGTTCATCAGCCGCTCGTACGCGGACGACGCCAAGCCGATCCGCTACGCCGTGGTCGCGGCGCAGATCGCCGACCACACCGACTACCTCGCCGGCGCCACGCTGGCGGTCGACGAGATCAACGCCGCCGGCGGCGTCAAGGGCCGGCAGATCAAGATCGAGCATCACGACTGCGACATCTTCACGCCGGACGGCATCCAGGCCGGCTATCGCGCGGTCGTCGACACCAAGCCCGACGCCATCGGCAGCGCCTTCGTCCCGCTGGCGCGCCAGACGATGCTCGAGGCGCTCGGCGACTACAAGGCGCCGCTGCTGACCGGCGACACCAACTTCGACCTGATCACCTTCGCCAAGGCCAACCGCGACAAGTACTGGAACTACTTCCAGGTCGACCCGCCGGAGATCTACTACGGCCGGATGTTCCCCAAGTTCCTCGACCAGCTGGCGGGGGGCGGCGTGTGGAAGCCGACCAACAACAAGGTCCACATCATCCGCGAGCAGAACAACTACAACATGCAGATCGCCAAGGAGGTCGTGGCGACGCTGCCGTCGAGCAAGTTCGAGCTCGCCACCATCACCGACATCCAGTACCCCGTGCAGGACTGGGGCCCGGTGATGCAGGCGATCAAGAAGGTCGGTGCCGGCACCATCATGCTGGACTACTGGGTGGGCGCCGAGGAAGCCGCCTTCTGCCAGCAGTTCGTCTCCGACCCGGTGAAGGGCGCGCTCGTCTACATCCAGTACGGCGCCTCGCAGCCGGAGTTCCTGAACATCGCGGGCAGCGCCGCGGAAGGCATGATCTGGTCGACGGTGCTGGGCGTCTACGCCGACGCGCAGGGCATGGAGTTCCGCAAGAAGTACGCGGCCAAGCACCCCGGCGTGATCGGCCTCTGCTACACCGGCTCGGCGTACGACACGGCCTACATCCTGAAGAACGCCTGGACGAACGCCGATCCGTCCGACTTCAAGGCGGTGGCCGACTACATCCGCACGCACACCTATCGCGGGGTCTGCGGCGCCGTCGACCTGAACAACGAGTACCAGGCGGCGCTGCACTATCCGCTGCAGACCGAGGACCTCAACAAGGGCATGGCGCAGCTCTACTTCCAGGTCCAGGACGGCCAGCACAAGATCATCCAGCCCGGTCCGCTGGCGGAGAGCAAGTTCCGCCCGTTCTCCTGGGCCTGATCGGCCGCTAGAGTGGCGCGGGGGCCGGAATGACGACAGGCGATCCGGTCCCCGCGCTCTTCGGCTGCGAGGACATCCACATCCGCCTCGGCGGGCGCCCGATCCTCGAGGGCATCTCGATCGGCCTGCGGGCCGGCGAGATCCTCGGCGTGGTCGGGCCGAACGGCGCCGGCAAGACCACGCTGTTCGAGGTGCTCTCCGGCCGCTACGTCGCGACCCGCGGCCGCGTGCTGCTGGACGGCCGCGACATCACCTCGCTGAAGCTGTTCTCGCGGGCCCGGCTGGGCCTCGGCCGCACCTACCAGTCGCCGGTGGTGCCGGACGCGCTGACGGTCGCCGAGGTGTTCCGCGCCGCGCGCCAGGCCTTCCGGCCGTTCCTCACCAGCTTCCATGCCGAGTGGGCGGCCGAGCGGGTCGGCCTGCGCGTGCCGATGTCGGCGATCGCCGGCTCGCTCGAGACGCTCAACCGGCGCAAGCTGCTGCTCGCCTGCCTGCTGATGCGCCGGCCGCGGGTCATGCTGCTGGACGAGCCGGCGGCCGGCCTGATCAACGCGGAGATCGACGAGCTCGACGGCATCATCCGCCACTTCGCGCGCGAGATGAACATCGGGGTGATGCTGGTCGAGCACCGGCTGGAGCTGCTGTCGGCGATCGCCGACCGCGTCGTCGTCCTCGACCTCGGCAAGGTGATCGCCGAGGGCGATCCGGAGGCGGTGTTCGAGGATCCGCGCGTGCGGGCCGCCTATTTCGAGGTCGAGGCGGCATGACGCACCCGGACCTGCAGCGATGAGCGACGTGCTCCGCATCGCCGACCTGTCGGCCGGCTACGGCCCGCTCGGCGTGCTGCACGGCGTCAACCTGACGGTGCGCGCCGGCGAGCGCGTCGGCATCGTCGGGCTCAATGGCCACGGCAAGTCGACGCTGCTGCGCGCCATCGCCGGGCTGACCGGCTGGCAGAGCGGGTCGATCATGCTGAACGGGGTGGAGATCGGCGGCACGCGCAGCCAGGGCCCCGGGCGGCACACGCACAAGATCGTCCGCATGGGCGTCGCGCTGATGCCGCAGGGCGACGCGCTGTTCCATGGCCTGTCGGTGGCCGATCACCTCGACAGCGGCGCCTACACCAAGCGTGCCTGGCGCGAGCGCAAGCAGCGGCGCGAGCGCGTGCTGGCGATCTTCCCGCCGCTGCGCAAGCTGCTGGAGCAGCCGGTGGGGAAGCTCTCCGGCGGCGAGCGGCGGATGGTCAGCCTCGGGCGCGGGCTGATGGGCGACGCCAAGCTGCTGCTGATCGACGAGCCCTCCCTCGGGCTGGCCCCGAAGATCAGCAAGGGCATGATCGAGGCGCTGATGCGGATCGACATCGCGGACGGCGCGATGGTGATCGCCGAGCAGAACATCTCGCTGCTCCAGGGCAAGGTGTCGCGGCTGATCGGCCTGCATGCCGGCAAGCTCAAGGGCGGCGCGGTGAGCCCGGACATGCCGGTCACCGAGGTCATCCACCACGACGCCCACATGCACGCGCGGCACTGACGGCGGCGAAGCGATCCCATGGACCCATACTACCTGCTCACGACGGCGATCAGCCTGGCCTCCATCTACGGGCTGCTGGCCATCGGCATCTCGATCATCTGGTCGAGCCTGGGCATGATCAACCTGGCCCAGGGCTTCACCTTCACCGCCGCCGGCTACGGCGCCTGGCTGGTCGCCCAGAACTTCAGCACCAACGGCTTCGTCGTGGTCGCGGCCGGCGTGCTCACCGGGGCGCTCGCCGGCGGGCTCACCGGCCTGCTCGCCTTCATCCCGCTCTACGACAAGCCCAACTTCGCGCTGCGCAGCCTGATCGCGACGCTGGCGATCAGCCTGATGGGCAGCCAGTGCCTGCTCTGGCTGTTCACGACGCGGGTCAAGGCGCTGCCGAAGATCTTCGGGGTCGGCAGCGTTCACATCGGCCCGGCGACCATCAGCTACGACAAGATCGGCGCGATCGCCTGCTCCACCGTGCTGCTGCTGCTGACGCTGGGCTGGATGAAGAGCAGCCGGCGCGGCCTGGAGATCCGCGCCATGATGCAGAACCCCGAAGGGGCGGCGCTGGTCGGCGTCGGCCTGCGCTCCACCGCGATGATCGTGATGATGGTGACCGGCGCGATGGCCGGGCTGGCGGCGGTGCTGCTGTCGCAGACCTACTTCATCAGCCCCAGCGCCGGCGCCACGCCGCTGGTCAAGGGCATGGTGGTGGCGCTCGCCGGCGGGCTGGGCAGCGTCACCGGCGCGGTGATCGCGGCCGTGCTGATCGGCTTCGTCGAGGCCTTCACCGCGGTGCAGCTCGGCGGGCAATACGTCCTGATCACCCAGTTCCTCTTCATCATCGCCATCCTGCTCGTCCGCCCGCGGGGGATCGCCGGGATGATCGAGCATACCCGGGAGTAGGGGGGTGTCGGCGCAGAGCTCAAAGGACGGGCCGGAGGCGGCCGGCGCGACCGCCGTGGTGGGCGCCCGCCGCCGGCTGCCGCTGCTGCGCGGCCGCGGCGGCGCCAGCTGGCACCGCTGGCGCTATCCGTTCACCCGGCGTACCCCCCTGCTGGTCGAGACCAGCTACAATCCGCTGACGCTCGCAGCCGAGCGGCGGATCGTCAATCCGGCGCCGATCGTCTGGCTGATCGGGCTGGCGATCATCGCCATCGTGCCGCCGCAGGTCGGCAGCAACTCGTTCGTCCTGGCGTCCACCAGCTTCGCGATGTACGCCGCGATCAACATCATCTGGATGCTGACGACGGGCACCGCCGGCATCTTCTCGCTGGCCGCGCTGGCGACCGTCGGCGCGGGCGCCTATGGCAGCTCGTACCTGTCGGTCTACTACCATTTCCCATTCTGGGCGATGTGGCTCACGGGGCCGCTGTTCGGGCTGATCTTCGGCCTCGTCATCGCCATCCCCGCGCTTCGCCTCAGCGGCTTCTACTATGCCCTGCTGACCGTCGGGATCACCGAGCTCTGCCGCGTCTACGTCATCCAGGACCAGACGCTCGGCTCGGCCAACGGGCTGCTCGGCGCCGACACCTTCGTTCCCGCCTGGATGTCGGACCGCGGCGGCCTGGTCCTGGGGTTCTACCTGGGATTCCTGCTGCTGCTCGCCGCCCTCACCTTGTACCGCCTGGTCAACGGCCAGCGGCTGGGCCGGCTGCTCCGCGCCGCGCCCGAGAATCAAGAGGCCTTCGCCGAGGCGCTCGGCATCGACTACCGCACCCTGCGCCTGCAGGTCTTCCTGATCTCGTCGGCGGCGCTGGGCGGCGTCGGCGCGTTCTACGCGACCCTGCTGCACGGCGCCACGCCGACGCTGTTCTCGCTCGACCAGCTGCTGCTGCTGCTGGCGATGGTGGTGGTCGGCGGCATCGGCACCGCCGAGGGCGCGGTCGTCGGCACGCTGATCGTCGTCCTGCTCGACAAGGTGTTCATCGGCCTCGGCCCGGCGAGGCTGATCATCATCGCCGGCATCATGCTCGGCACGGTGCTGTTCCTGCGCGGCGGCCTGTTCGGCATCCGCGCGCAATATGTTGCGTGGCGCGGCAAGCGGCAGAGCGAGCGCCGCGGCCAGCGCTCCGGCAAGGGAGGTGAGGTTATGCCCGAGGAGGCGACCGAGATCGCCGACAAGCAGGCGATCTACCTTCGGCGGTTCGATGCGCGGGTGCGCGAGAACCTCAAGCGCCTGATCACCGACGCGCTGATCGAGGAGCACCGCACCACCTTCGGCAAGCCGCGGAGCGACGCGCTGGAGCGGGTGCTGACCTACTTCCGGAGCGCGGCGGCCGCCGACAAGTACGCGGTCCTCGCCGTCAAGCCGTTCGCCGAGTACCGCATCGTGGCGCTGTCCGGCCGCCGCGGCGTGCCGCCGCGCGCGGTCGACGACCAGGTCTTCGCCTCCGCGGAGGACGCGCTGCACGGCGTCTTCCTGAAGCGCGTGCAAGACCTCATGGAGTCCTGACGGCGATGGCCTATATCCGCATCTCCGCCTACACGGACCGGCTCTCGGTGAAGCCCGGCGACGAGCTGCGCGTGATGGCCAGCGCCGACGCGGCCGACAGCGTGCGCGCCCAGCTCGTCCGGCTCGCCCATGGCGACGAGAACCCGGAGGGTCCCGGCTTCGTCGAGCGGCCGGTCGGCTCGCCGATCGACCGCGAATGGCCGGTCCGCAAGCAGCACATCCAGAAGGGCAACTTCCTGCGCGTCGCCGATCCGCAGGGGCGGCTCGCCGCGAGCGGGCCGGTGACCCTGCACGCCTACATCTACCCCACCCGGCCGGAGGCGGGCCGCCAGGTCATCCTCGGCCGGTGGTCGATCGACGGCATCAGCGGCTTCGCGCTCGGCATCAACCAGACCGGACGCCTCGAGTTCTGGGTGGGCGACGGCTCCGGCGGCGACGCGATCGCCGCGGAGGTCAGGCTGGTGCCGCGGATCTGGTACTTCGTGGCGGCGAGCTACGATCCGGCGAGCGGCACCGCGACGCTCTACCAGGAGGCGGTGGTCAACCGCTACAACAGCCTGCTGTCGCGGATCGTCCCCTACGACTACCGCTCGCATGTCAGCCAGGCGCTGCGGGTGCGCCCGGCGACGCCGGCCGACGCCGGCTTCGTGATCGGCGCGGCGACGGACCGCAACCAGGCGCGCGGCACCTTCTTCAGCCAGTGCTACAGCGGCAAGATCGACCGCTGCGGCGTGCAGGGCCAGGCCCTCGACCGGGCCGCGCTCGACCGGATCCGCGCGGGCGCCCGGCCGGATCCCGCGGGCGTGCTCGCCGACTGGGACACGACGGCGGGCTATTCCGAGCACGGGATCGGCGACCGGGTGCTGGACACCGGACCGCACCAGCTGCACGCCGACGGCTACAACCGGCCGGTGCGGGCGCTGACCGGCTGGAACTGGTCCGGCCGCAACGACTGCTTCCGGCTGGCGCCGCAGGAATATGGCGGCATCGAGCTTCATGCCGATGCGCTGATCGACTGCGGCTGGGAGCCGACCTTCGCGCTCACCGTTCCGGGCGAGCTGCCCAGCGGCGTCTACGCGATCAAGCTGACGGCGGGGGACGCCGAGGAGTACACGCCGTTCTTCGTCCGGCCCGCCGCGCCGAAGGCCGCGATCTGCTTCCTGGTGCCGACCGCCAGCTACCTCGCCTATGCCAATGCCGGCATCGCCTTCGACGCCGCGCTCGACCAGGCGATCACCGCCTCGACCCCGATCTTCCAGGAGATCGACATCGAGGTCTACAAGAACGGCCACGAGTTCGGCCTGTCGACCTACGATTCGCACGATGACGGCGCCGGCGTCTGCTACTCCTCCTATCGCCGCCCGATCTTCAACTTCCGGCCGAAATACCGCCAGCCGGGCATCGGCGCGACCTGGCAGTTCCCGGCCGACCTGTCGATCATCGCCTGGCTCGACGCGATGAAGTACGAGTACGAGGTCCTCACCGACGAGGACCTGCACCGCGAGGGCGCGGCGGCGCTCAAGCCCTACCGGGTGGTGATCAACGCCACCCACAACGAGTACTACTCGGAGCGCATGATGGACGCGACCGAGGACTATCTCGCCGAGGGCGGCCGCCTGCTCAACCTCGGCGCCAACACGCACTACTGGTGCGTCGGGTTCCGCGACGAGGAGCCCTGGGTGATGGAGGTCCGCAAGCTCGAGGCCGGCTCGCGCGCCTGGCAGGCGCGGCCGGGGGAGCACTACCTCGCCAGCACCGGCGAGCGCAGCGGGCTGTGGCGCCACCGCGGCCGCCCGCCGCAGAAGCTGATCGGCGTCGGCTTCACCTCGGAGGGCATGGACCAGTCGGTGCCCTACCGCCGCATGCCCGACAGCTACCACCGCAGCGTCGCCTGGATCTTCGACGGCATCGCGGGCGAGGTCTTCGGCGATGCCGGCCTCGGCCTCGGCGGCGCCGCCGGCATCGAGATCGACCGCTACGAGCTGGCGCTCGGCACGCCGCCGCACGCCCGCATCCTGGCCTCCTCCGAGCCCTTCACCGACAACTATCCGCTGGTGCAGGAGGAGATCTTCTTCATGACGCCCGGCCTCGGCGGCAGCCAGCACCCGCTGGTCCGGGCCGACCTCGTCTACTTCACGACGCCCAACCACGGCGCCGTCTTCGCCACCGGCTCGATCGCCTGGGGCAGCGCGCTGCCGTCCCGCAACTTCGACAACCCGGTCTCGCGGCTGACCAGGAACGTGGTCGACGCCTTCATGAAGGCCGGCCCGCTGCCCGGGGCCGAGTTCGACTGATCCCATTTTGGTGTCATTGCCGGGCCTGACCCAGGGCCTGACCCGGCAATCCAGGGCCGCCGCACGATGGATGCCCGGGTCAAGCTCGGGCATGACAAGGAATGGGATGACGGGTGAGGTGTCGCCCCATCGGGCGCGGCGCGGCCGCGGACCTCACCCCATCGAATCGACCATCACCCAGCGCCGCTCGCGGGCGCTGCGCAGCACCGCGTCGACCACCTTCTGGACCTCCCAGCCCTCGCGGAAGTCGGGCCACGGGGCGGGGCCGCCGGCGAGGCCGACCAGCAGGTCGCGGACCTCGATCACCTTGAGGTCGTTGAACCCGAGCTGGTGGCCGGGCGCCGGGCAGAAGGCGCCATAGGGCGCGTGGTCGGGGCCGCTGGCGATGGTCTTGTAGCCCTCGCGGCCCTTCGGCTGCCCCGCCGTGTAGAGCTGCAGCTCGTTGAGCCGTTCCTGGGTGAAGGCGAGCGAGCCGCGGCTGCCGGTGATCTCCCAGGCGAGCTGCATCTTGCGGCCGCAGGCGACCCAGCTCGCCTCGATGGTGCCGCGCGCCCCGCCGGCGAAGTGGACGAGGAAGCGGGCCTCGTCGTCGACCTCGACGGGCCTCGTCTCCGTGGCGCCGGGCGCCACCGGGCGGCGCCTGACGATGGTGTCGACCTCGCCCGAGACGGCGGTGATCGGCCCGACCAGGAAGCGCGCCATCGAGATGATGTGGCTGCCGAGATCGCCGAGCGCGCCGGCCCCGCCGGCGGGATCGAGCCGCCAGGTCCAGGGCGCCGCCGGGTCGGTCATGTAGTCCTCGGCATGGATGCCGCGGAAGCCGATCACCTCGCCGATCTCGCCGCCGGCGATCATCTCGCGGGCGAGCGCCAGGATCGGGTTGCGCAGGTAGTTGAACCCGACCAGCGTCTTCACGCCGGCGGCCTCGGCCGCCTCGGCCATGGCGAGCGCCGATGTGGCGTGCGGCGCCAGCGGCTTCTCGCAATAGACGTGCTTGCCGGCGGCGATGGCGGCGAGCGCGATCGGCTCGTGCAGGCTGTTGGGGGTGGTGATGTCGACCAGGGCCACGGCCGGATCCGCAATCACCTGGCGCCAGTCGCCGGTGGCCCGCGCGAAGCCGAAGGCGCCGGCGGCGCGCCTCGCGAGATCCTCGCTGACGTCGCCGACGATCTCCAGCACCGGCCGGGCCGGCAGGTCGAAGACGCCGCCCACGGTGCGGTAGGCGAGCGCGTGACTCCGCCCCATGAAGCCCGAGCCGATCAGGCCGATGCCGATGTCCATGTGCCTCTCCCTCGTCTGCGACCGTTCCGGGCCGCGCCAGGATATAGCACCGCGCCCGGGCGGAGGCAGCGCCGGCGCGTCGGTTGACAAGCCCGGACCCGGGCGAGGATCCTGGCGGATCGGCGCCCGGGGGGTGCCCGCCGGATGGTTGCGATGCCCGCACCGCTGACCTACGAACAGCTGATCACCGCGATCTCCGACCGCTACGACGCGATGAGCGCCGTGTTCCGCAAGGCGGCGCAGTACATCGTGCAGAACCCCAACGCCGTCGCGCTGCAGTCGGTCAAGGTGACCGGGCAGCAGTCCGGCGTGCCGGCCTCGACCCTGGTGCGCTTCGCCCAGAGCTTCGAATACTCCGGCTTCAACGAGATGCAGAAGGTCTTCCAGTCGCGGCTGACCACCGCGCTGCCGGGCCTCGACTACCGGCTGGAGCGGCTGCGCCGCGAGCTCGACGTCGCCGTCAAGGGCCCGTCGCACGGCGTGCTCAGCGACCTCGTCCTGCGCGACATCGCGGCGCTGCACGACATGCTGCAGCGCATCGCCGAGAGCGACCTGGAGCGCGCCGCCGACCTGATCCAGGGCGCCGACCGGGTCTATTGCGTCGGCCAGCTGCGCTCCTTCCCGGTCGCCTTCTACATGACCTACGCGCTGACCTACCTGAAGCGCCCGGCCCAGCTGCTCGACAACCTCGGCAGCATGGCGCGCGAGCAGGTGGCGCTGCTCAGCGAGCGCTCGGTGCTGTTCGCCGTGTCCTTTCCCTACTACGCCCGCGAGACGGTCGACATCGTGCAGCTCGCCAAGACGCGCGGCGCGCGCATCGTCGCCATCACCGATACGGTGCTGAGCCCGCTCTCGAAGAACGCCGATGTCTGCTTCCACATCCCCGAGAGCGCCGCCAACTTCGCCTACTCGATCGCCGCGCCGGCCTGCCTCGCCCAGGCGCTGGCCATCGCCGTGGCGCACCGCATCGAGGGCCTGCCGGAGAACATCGCCTCCTTGCTGCCGGCCCCGTCCGGCGCGGCGCTCGGGCTGCGCTGAGCCGGGCCAAGCCACGGAATCTAATCGTTGCATTCTTGACGCCGCGCGGCATAGGGCGTAGGTTCGGTTCAAACGTTCCATGAATGAGAGATCTGGAACGAGAGGAGGAGCGCCTTGCGCCAGAACCTGGCGAAGCAGCGGCTGCTGAAGGGCGAGACCCTGGTGAACGGCTGGTGCGCGATCCCCGCGGCCTTCGCCGCCGAGACCATGGCGCACCAGGGCTGGGACACGCTGACCGTCGATCTGCAGCACGGGCTGGTCGACTACCAGGTCGCCACCACCATGCTGCAGGCGATCTCGACCACCGCGGTGACCCCGATGGTGCGCGTGCCGTGGCTGGAGCCCGGCATCATCATGAAGTGCCTGGATGCCGGCGCCTACGGCATCATCTGCCCGATGATCAGCACCGCCGAGCAGGCGCGCCGGCTGGTCGAGTACTGCCTCTACCCGCCGAAGGGCCAGCGCAGCTTCGGGCCGATCCGCCAGCTGCTCTATGGCGGGCCGGACTATTTCGACGGGGCGAACGACGCGCTGCTGATCTTCGCCATGATCGAGACCCGCCAGGGCCTCGACAACCTCGAGGAGATCGCCGCGGTGCCCGGGCTGTCCGGCCTCTATGTCGGGCCGTCCGACCTGTCGATCTCGCTGGGATATCCGCCGGGCTTCGACCGCACCGAGCCGGCCATGCTGGCGGAGATCGGCCGCATCGCCGCCGCGGCGCGCGCCCGCGGGCTGGTCGCCGGGCTGCATTGCGGCGCGCCGGCCTATGCGCGGCGGGCGGCGGCCGAGCAGGGCTTCCGCCTGATCACGCTCGGCTCGGACGCCCGGATGATCGCGGCGCAATCCAAGGCGTTGCTCGCGGAGATGCGGGCCTGACGAATTTCTGGAACGATTGATCCGGCCGCGGGCGATCTGAAACGCCGGGCCGGAGCCGGCGGGACGGGGAGGGGACGAGATGTCTGAGACGATCGGCGTCGGGTTGCTCGGCACCGGCTTCATCGGGATGTTCCATTCCTACACGCTGCGCAACGTCGAGATCGTCAAGCGGCGACCGGCGGTGGCGCCGCGGCTGGTCAGCGCGGTCGACCTCGACCCGGCGACCCGGGGCCGCTGCCGCGAGCGCTTCGGCTGGGAGGAGGAGGGCGACGACTGGCGCCGCCTCGTCGCCGACCCGCGCATCGGCCTGTTCGTCAACGCCGCGCCCAACGACCTGCATCTCGAGCCCACCGCCATCGCCGCGGCCAACGGCAAGCACGTCTTCTGCGAGAAGCCGCTGGCGCCCGACGCCGACCGCGCCTTCCGCATCTGGCAGGCGGCGGCGAAGGCCGGCGTCGTCCACCAATGCGCCTTCATCCACCGCTTCGTGCCGGCGCTGCGGCTGGCCCGCGAGATCATCCAGGCGGGCGAGATCGGCGAGGTCCTGCAGTTCCGCTCGAGCTACCTGATGTCGACCGCGCTGGAGCCCGACCAGCCGATGAGCTGGCGCTTCGACCGCGTGGTGGCCGGCACCGGGGCGATCGGCGACCTCGGCTCGCACCATATCGACCAGGCGCGCTACCTGGTCGGCGACATCGCCGAGGTCTCGGCGCTCGGCAAGAACGCCGTGCCGGTGCGCGACGGCAAGGCGGTCGAGGTCGACGACGCCTTCGTCTCGGTGGTGCGCTTCGCCAACGGCGCGATCGGCTCGATCGAGGGCTCGCGCATCGCCTGCGGCTACGGCCATACCGGGCGCATCCAGGTCGACGGCACGAAGGGCTCGCTCAAGTTCGACGTCGAGCGGCTGAACGAGCTCGAGATCGCCGACGGCGTCGGCGCCGGCTTCCGCACCATCCAGGCGATCCGCCGCGGCCATCCCTTCAGCGAGTTCTGGTGGGATCCCGGCATCCAGGGCAGCCACCCGATCGGCTGGATCGAGTGCTTCGTGCACCAGATGCACCACATGCTGAGCGCGATCGCCGGCGAGACGCCGGTGGCGCCGCTCGCCGCCACCTTCGAGGACGGCTACCGCACCGCCGAGATCTGCGACGCCATGCTGCGGTCGTGGCGCTCGGGGCGGCGCGAGCCGGTGACCTATCGCACGCTGGACCAGGACGGTTGAACTAGACGGCAGCGTCCCAGCCCTGCCCATGGAGGAGGAGCGCACTATGGAAGGCAGACTGACCCTCGACCGCCGCCAGTTCCTGCTGGCGGCGGCGTCGACCGCGGCGCTCGCCGCGCTCGCCCGCAGCCGGGCCGCCTCGGCGGCCGACGTGACCCTGCCGATCGTCTCGAGCAAGAAGTTCGACGGGCAGAAGGTCGTGGTGGTGTCGCAGCCCGGGCCGGTGATCAGCGGCCCGATCCAGCATTTCGGGCCGATCTGGGAGCAGGCGACCGGCGCCAAGATCGAGCTGGTGACCTATCCTTTCGGCCAGATGTTCGAGAAGCTGCGCACCGAGCTCGCGACCGGCGCCTACACCTCGGACCTGATGAACTTCACCACCAACTGGGCGGGCGACTTCATCGGCGGCGGCTTCCTCGAGGATGTGCCCGACGACGTCAAGAAGATCATCGAGATCGACGACTACTACCCGACCTACAAGAACTCGATGTCGTGGCAGGGCAAGACCGCCGGCATCGTCTATGACGGCAACGTCCACAACCTGTTCTACCGCCGCGACCTGTTCGCCAACGCCGACTTCCAGAAGAAGTTCGCCGACAAGTACGGCTACCCGCTGGCGGTGCCGACCACCTGGGAGAAGTTCCACGACGTCGGCCAGTTCTTCAACAGCTTCGACTGGAGCGGCACCGGCCAGAGCTACGGCATCCTCGAGCCGATGGGCCGCGGCACCGGCGGCGTCTACTTCCTGATCGGCCGCGGCATCAGCTACTCGAAGAAGCTCGGCGACCCCTACGTCTTCTTCGATCCGGACTCGATGTCGCCGCGGCTGGCCGAGCCCGGCTGGGTGCAGGCGCTGGAGGACTGGAAGCGCGATTCCACCAACGGCCCGTCCGGCATGATCCAGTACGGCTTCTCGGAGACCCGGCCGACCTTCGTCGCCGGCCAGGCGGCGCTGATCACCGACTGGGGCGACATCGGCACGCTCAGCTACGAGAAGGACTCGAAGATCAAGGGCAAGACCGGCACGGCGATGGTGCCCGGCGCCAGCAAGCTCTACGACCGCGTCGCCAAGGCCTGGGCGGCCGCCCCGGACGGGGTCAACTACGCCCCCTACCTGGCGGTCACCGCCTGGCTGTTCGGGGTGCCCAAGACGGCCGAGCACAAGGAGGCGGCCTGGGACCTCGCGGCCTTCTTCTGCAACCCGAAGGCGGCGTCGACCCTGGTGGCCTATCCCGACTCCGGCGTGCAGCCCTCGCGGATCAGCGCCATGAAGGGCGTGCAGGACCTGATCGACGCCGGCATGGACCCGGTGGATGCCAAGGAGTATCTCGACGGCATCGGCAAGGCGATCGGCAACCCGAACGCCGTGCTCGACATGCGCATCCCCGGCGGCGGCGAGTACTACAACCTGCTCGACGTCGAGGCGTCGCGCTTCATGGCCGGCGAGATCAGCGCCGAGCAGGCGATGAAGAACGCGTCGGATGCCTGGGAGCAGACCACCGACCGGCTCGGCCGCGACCGGCAGCGCGAGCTCTACAAGGCCTCGATCGCGGGCTAGGCAGAGTGCCGTCCGTCCTTGCCCGGGTCTGCAGTGGTGCACGCTCTCTCTTGTCATTGCCGGGCTTGACCCGGCAATCCAGGGTTGCCGCAAGCTGGATGCCCGGGCCAAGCCCGGGCATGACAAGAGGGGCGGTGGCCGGCGAGATGCAGCCGGGCCAATGATGCGTTGCTCTCGGCGCCGGCGGCTCGCGGACCGCCGGCGCCGGCTCGCGCCGGAAGGATGCATGACCGTCATGCTCGACCTTCGCGCCCCATGGCGGTAGCCCGCACCATCGCGCGCGTGCGCAGCGCCGACCGGCGGGCGGCGTTCCTGTTCCTGCTGCCGCCCCTGGTGGTGGTGCTGCTGCTGTCGATCTTCCCGCTGGTGCTGTCGCTCGGCCTCTCCTTCGCCAACTGGAACATCGCCAACCCCGCGGCCGGGATCGGCTGGGCCGGCCTGACCCACTGGAAGCGGCTCTTCACCGACGCGCATTTCCACCGCGTCGCGCTCAACACCCTGCTCTACGTGCTGGTCGGCGTGCCGATCCAGTACGGGCTCGGGCTGCTGCTCGCCGTCGTGCTCAACCAGGAGATCCGGGCGCGCGCCTGGTTCCGGCTCTTCTTCCTGCTGCCGATGATGCTGAGCCCGGTGGCGATCTCCTTCATCGTCGGCCGGGTCCTGTTCAACGAGGCGGTCGGCCCGGTCAACGACCTGCTGCGCCATGCCGGCCTCGGCGCCGTGCCCTGGCTGACCGACAACCGGCTCGCCTTCCTCACCGTGCTGATCGTCGACGTCTGGCAGTGGACGCCCTTCATGATGCTGCTGCTGCTCGCCGGGCTGCAGTCGATTCCCGACGAGGTGGCCGAGGCGGCGCGCATCGACACCCGCTCCGACTGGCAGGCCTTCTGGCGGGTGGTCTTCCCGCTGCTGCTGCCCTGGACGGTGACGGCGCTGCTGATCCGCTCGATCGAGATGCTGAAGATCATGGACGTGGTCGTGGTGCTGACCAATGGCGGGCCGGGCATCGCCACCGAGTCGCTCACGCTCTACGCCTACCGCATGGGGGTGACCAACTTCGACCTCGGCTACGCCTCGGCGCTGGCCTTCGCGCTGCTGATCTTCGCCTCGCTCGGCGCCACGCTCTTCCTGCGGCTGCTGCGCCGCGCCATGGCCCGGGCGCTGGCATGAGCGCACTGGCATGGGCGCCCTGGCATGAGTGCGCCGGCATGAGTGCGCCGGCATGAGGCAGCAGAAGGGCACCGCGCGGCGTGCCGTCGCGGTCTATGCGGTGCTGGCCGGCTGGACGCTGATCGTCGCCTTCCCGCTCTACTGGATGGTGACCACCGCCTTCAAGCAGCGGCCGGACATCTTCCCGGTGCCGCGCTACATCCCGTGGCTGCAGTTCCAGCCGACCTGGAGCGCCTTCCAGACGGTGCTGACCGACTACCGCTCGCAGGTGGTCAACGCGATCCTCAACTCGGTGATCGCCGCCGCCGGCAGCGCGCTGCTCGCGACGCTGCTCGGCGCGCTTGCCGGCTACGCGCTGACCCGCTTCCGCTACCGCATCGGGCGCTGGGGCAACGACGACATCGCCTTCTTCTTCATCTCGCAGCGCATGCTGCCGCCGGTCGCCATCGTCTTCCCCTTCCTCATCATGTACAAGGTGCTGGGCTGGATCGACAATCCGTGGTCGCTGGCGGTCGCCTACACGCTGTTCAACCTGCCGCTCGCCGTCTGGGTGCTGCGCGACGCCTTCCGCAACGTGCCGATCGAGATCGAGGAGAGCGCGCTGGTCGACGGCTGCAGCCGGTGGGGCGCGTTCGCCCGCATCTCGCTGCCGCTGGCCGGGCCGGGGCTGGCCGCCAGCTTCATCATCTGCCTGATCTTCGCCTGGAACGAATACCTGTTCGCGCTGGTCCTCACCTTCCGCAAGTCGCAGACCCTGCCGGTGCTGATCGCCGGCCAGGCCAACGAGCTCGGCTCCTACTGGTGGATCATGTCGGCGCTCGCCATGATCGCCGTGGTGCCGATGATCGCCATCGGCATCGCGGCGCAGCGCTGGATCATGCGCGGCCTCTCGGCGGGAGCGGTCAAGGGCTAGCCTCGAAGGAGCGAAGCATGGGCAAGGAGATCCGCATCGGCCTGATCGGCGGCGGCGGCTGGATGGGCAAGGCGCACGCCATGGGCTACCGCAACCAGGCGCTGCTGTTCGGCGCCGAGCCGGTGGTGCCGGTGCTCGACACCGTCGTCGAGCTCGACCCGGCGCACGCCGCCAGGCTGGCGCGCGACTACGGCGCGGCGCGCAGCGCCGGCGACTGGCGCAGCGTCGTCGCCGACCCGGCGATCGACCTGGTCGACGTCGTGCTGCCCAACAACCTGCATTACGAGGTGTGCATGGCGGCGATCGCGGCCGGCAAGCACGTCTACTGCGAGAAGCCGCTGACCAACGACGCGCCCGAGGCGCTGCGCCTGGCCGAGGCGGCCGAGAAGCGCGGCGTCGTCACCATGGTCGGCCACAACTTCCCGCGCAATCCCGCGCACGGCATCGCCCGCGACCTGATCCAGCGCGGCGAGATCGGCCGCATCGTGCATTTCCGTGCTTCGATGCATGTCGACTTCCTCGCCGACCCGGAGATCCCCTTCATGTGGCGCTGCGACCGCGAGCAGGCGGGGACCGGCGCGGTCGGCGACATCGCCACCCACATCTTCAGCCTGGTCCAGTACCTGATCGGCGACGTCGAGAGCCTGGTCGCCGACATGGAGATCGTCACCAAGACGCGGCCGCTGCTCAACGACTTCAACTACGGCCAGCAGCGCAAGGCGACCGGCGAGGCGCCGCGCAAGGAGGTCACCACCGACGACATCGTGACCCTGCTCTGCCGCTTCACAGGCGGCGGCATGGGCACGATCGACGTCAGCCGGGTGGCGACGGGCCGCAAGTTCGCCCAGAGCTACGAGATCTACGGCACCAAGGGCGCGCTCACCTTCGACTACGACAACGTCAACCGGATCAACTTCTATCGGGTCGGCGATCCGCCGGCCGAGCAGGGCTTCAAGGCGATCGACGCCAGCCCCGACCATGCCTGGTACGGCGCCTTCTACCCGGTCGCCAATTTCGGGCTGGGCTACAATGAGTACAAGGCGATCGAGGTGCGCGAGCTGATGCTGGCGGTGGCGGCGGGCAAGCCGAGCTGGCCCTCCTTCCGCGACGGCTGGCGCATCATGCAGATCGTCGACGCCTGCGTCGCTTCGGCCCGCGACCGGCGCTGGGTCACGGTGGGCTGAGCCGGGCAAGGACGAAGGACAGGAGGATCGTGGCGATGACCGAGATCACCATCGGCATGCTGGGGGCCGGCTTCATCGGCCAGATGCACTCGCTGAGCTTCGGCTCGGTCGGCCGGGCCAAGGCCAGGCCGCAGGTCTTCGGCCGGCTGGTCGGGCTGGTCGAGCATGACGCGGCGCTCGCCGCGGAGGTGCAGCGCCGCTACGGCTGGGAGCGGGTCAGCGCCGACTGGCGCGACGTCGTCGCCGACCCGGCGATCCGGCTGTTCATCAATTCCGGGCCGAACGACGCCCATGCCGAGCCGACCATCGCCGCGGCCGCCGCCGGCAAGGACCTCTTCTCGGAGAAGCCGCTGGCCCGCGACGCCGCCGAGGCCTATGCCATCTGGGCGGCGGCGGAGCGCGCCGGCCGCAAGCACATGTGCGCCTACGTGCACCGCTTCGTGCCGGCCCTGCAGCTGGCGCGGCGGATGATCGCCGCCGGCGAGCTCGGCCGCATCCGGCATTTCCGCAGCAACTTCCTGCTCGACATGCAGCATCCCGGCGGCGCGCTCTCCTGGCGCTACAGCCGGGCGGCGGCCGGCGGCGGCGCCACCGGCGACCTCGGCTCGCACCATATCGACCAGGCCCGCTTCCTGGTCGGCGAGGTGCGCCGGGTGGTCGCCATGACGCGGAGCTGGAGCAAGGACAGCCAGGGCCGCGTCAACGACGTCAACGACGACTGGTTCGCCGCGGCCGCCGAGCTCGAGAGCGGCGCCACCGCGACCATCGAATGCTCGCGCGTCACCGAGGGCCATTCGCTGACCGGCCGCATCGAGGTCGACGGCACGCTGGGCACGCTGCGCTGGGATCTCGCGCGGGTGGCCGAGCTGCAGATCGCCGAGCCGCGCAAGGGGGTGCGCACGGTCAACGTCGTCGCCCCCGACCACCCCTATTCCGATTTCTGGCTGCCGGTCGGCATCCAGGGCGCCTTCCCCGGCAGCTGGCGCGACTGCTTCTTCCACCAGGCGCACCACATGCTGACCGCGCTCGCCGACAACCGCCCGGTGGGCCCGGTCGGCGCCACCTTCGAGGACGGCTACAAGGTCGCCGAGATCGTCGACGCCATCCAGCGCTCGGGCGACAGCGGCCGGGCCGAGGACATCGCCTTCCGCGCCTCGCCGAAGGCCTGAGTCGCCCGCGAGCCTGAGACGCGCCGGGGCTGGGGCGCCGGTCGCGCCGCTCCTCAGGGCGTGGGGATCGGCTCGGCCGGCGCGAACTCGACCCGGACGCCGGGCTGCGGCTGGCCGGCGACGCCGCCATCGGGCGCCGTGCCCGGCGTGGCAGGCGGCTCGATCGCTCGCCGTCGGCACCCTGGCGGGTGCCGGGCTGGCGGCGCCGGCGCGGCGGCGCCGGTGGCCGGCTCGTCGGCCCCGGGCAGGTCGGCCCCGGGCAGGTCGGCGCCCGGCTGGTCCGACCCCGGCAGGTCCGCGCCCGGCAGGTCGCCGCCGTCGTCGGCCGGGATCAGGTCGTTGTTGCCCCCCGGCGTGCGCCGGCCCTGGTCGACCAGGTCGGTGCGATGCTGCCGGTAGAGGCTGCGCAGCGCCGCGTAGAAGTCGAGCGAGTTCTTCTGGACCTCGTCGAGGTCGGCGAGGTGGGCGGCGCGCTGGTCGATCACCGTGCCGCCGAAGCGGGCATAGTTGAGGGCGGTGACCGCCGGCGTCCCGACCCAGGTCAGCGGATCCAGCAGGATGTCGACGACGAAGCCGACCGCGTCGCGCGGGTTCGACGGCCCGAGCAGCGGCAGCATCAGGTAGGGCCCGTCATCGACCCCCCAGACGCCGAGCGTCTGGCCGAAATCGGCGTCGCGGTGCGGCAGGTCCCAGTCGGTGGCGACGTCGAAGATGCCGAGCCCGCCGATCGTGCTGTTGACGACGAAGCGCTGCGTGGTGTCCCAGGCGAAGTCGAAATTGCCCTGCAGCACCTGGTTGATGCCGGTGACCGGCTCGTTGAGGTTGGTCAGCGCGTTGTGGACGCCGGCCTGCACCTCCTCCGGCACGTTCTCCTTGTAGGCCTCGGCGACCGGCTTCAGCGCGTTGCGGTCGAGGAACTGGTTGGCGCCGAAGATCGCCCGGTTGGTCGCCTCCAGCGGGTCGTTGGTCTCGTCATAGGCCGCCTTGGCGCCGGGCTCGGTCGGCGCGCTGGCGCAGGCGCCGAGCCCGAGCAGCAGGGCCAGAGCGGCCGGCTGGAGCAGGTCGTGGGCGAGGCGGCGGCCGGCCGGCGGCCGCGCATTCCGCCGCGCGGGACGCGATGATCTCATGGCAGCACGGTGGTTGCTGGACAGGCGCGGATTGTCCCTGTTTCCCCGGCCCGCGGCAAGGCTCGTCCCCCGGCGGGCTCCCCGGCGGCTCCCCGGCGGCTCCCCCTGCGGCCCTCGCCGGCCTGCGCCGCCGCGACCCCGGGGCCATTCTTTGCCCTTGTTCCGCCCGCCCATCCCGGTCACAGTCACGAATGTTATAACATATCATCGGAGCCGTTCCTGTTGCGCGACCTGTCGCCGCTCGGGGCCGGGGTCGGGCAGCGCCTGGCCGCGGTCGCCCTGCTGCTCGTCCTGCTCTGGCTCGCCGTGCTGTGGGCGCTGTGACGCCCCCGCCGCTGGCGATCGAGGATCTCACGGTCGCCTACGACCGCGAGCCGGCGGTGCATCACCTCAGCGGAACCTTCGCCCCGGGCAGCCTGACCGCCATCGTCGGGCCGAACGGCGCCGGCAAGAGCAGCCTGCTGAAGGCGCTGGTCGGCCTGCTGCCGGCGAGCCAGGGCCGGGTGACCCGGCCGGCCCGGCGCGACGCGGTCGCCTACCTGCCGCAGCAGGTCGAGATCGACCGCACCTTCCCGATCACCGTGGCCGACACGGTGGCGCTCGGGCTGTGGCGGGAGACCGGCGCCTTCGGCCGGGTCGGCGCGTCCGGCCGGGCCCGCGTGGCGGCGGCGCTCGACGGGGTCGGGCTCGCCGGCCACGCCGGCCAGCCGATCGGCGCGCTCTCCGCCGGGCAGTTCCAGCGCGCCCTGTTCGCCCGGCTGCTGCTGCAGGACGCACCGGTGATCCTGCTCGACGAGCCGTTCGCCGCGATCGACGAGGCGACCACCCGCGACCTGCTGGCGCTGCTGCGGCGCTGGCACGACGAGGGCCGCACTGTGGTCGCCGTGCTGCACGAGCTCGAGCAGGTGCGGGCCGTCTTCCCCGAGACCCTGCTGCTGGCGCGCGAGCCGGTCGCCTGGGGACCGACCGCGGCGGTGCTGACCGAGCCGCTGCTGCAGCGGGCGCGGCGGCTGGCCGGCGGCTGGGGCGAGGGCGGGGCGGAGCGCCTGGGATGAGCCTCTACGCCCTGCTGGTCGAGCCCTTCGTCGCCTACGGCTTCATGCGCCGGGCGCTGGTCGCCTGCCTGGCGCTGTCGCTCGGCGGCGCGCCGATCGGCACCCTGCTGGTGCTGCGCCGGATGAGCCTGATGGGCGATGCCATGTCGCACGCCATCCTGCCCGGCGCGGCGCTGGGCTTCCTCATCGCCGGCCTGTCGCTCTGGGCGATGAGCCTCGGCGGGCTGATCGTCGGGCTGGCGGTGGCGGTGGCCGCCGGTCTGGTCGCGCGCACCACGCATCTGCGCGAGGATGCCAGCCTCGCCGGCTTCTACCTGATCAGCCTCGCCGCCGGCGTGCTGCTGATCTCGACCCGCGGCTCCAACGTCGACCTGCTGCACGTGCTGTTCGGCACCATCCTGGCGGTCGACAACGCCGCCCTGCTGCTGATCGCGGCGATCGCCTCGCTGACCCTGGTGGTGCTGGCGGTGATCTACCGGCCGCTGGTGGTCGAGTGCTTCGATCCCGGCTTCCTGCGGGCGGTCGGCGGCCGCGGCTCGGCCTGCCACCTGATCTTCCTGCTGCTGGTGGTGCTCAACCTGGTCGCCGCCTTCCAGGCGCTCGGCACCCTGATGGCGGTCGGGCTGATGATGCTGCCGGCCGCCGCGGCGCGCTTCTGGGCGGTGCAGGTGTGGTCGCTCGCGGCGCTCGCCACGCTGCTGGCCGCGCTCTCCGGCGCGCTCGGGCTGCTCGTCTCCTTCCGCTGGGAGCTGCCCTCCGGCCCGGCCATCGTGCTGGTCGCCGGGCTCTGCTACCTGCTGTCGATCCTGCTCGGCCGCCGCGGCAGCCTGCGCGCCCGGTACTGGCCGGGCGCCCACCACCACCGCTGAGGCCTCACGCCTTCGGGCAGGGGGCCAGCTTCACCGCGGCCCAGGTCTGGCCGCGCACGCCGGGATAGGAGGCGAGCACCCGCACGCAGTCCTCCTGGCGGATCAGCCCGAGGATCGGGTTGCCGCCGGAATCGGTGTTCCCGGTGTTGGACCGCAGATAGACCGACCACCGCGCCTTGATCAGGGTCGCCGCCGCGATGCTGGCGCCGTCGGGCTTGCCGCCGACGACGGTGAAGTTGCGGAAGCCGGTGGCAGGGTCGTAGGAGCCGACGGCGACATACCCGTCCGGCTTCTCGCTCGCCTCTGGCGCGGCCTCGACCTGGACGTTCTCGGCCTTCAGCTTGTCGAAGATCCCGGAGAAGTTGCTGGCCGTGACGAACGGGATCGCGCCGTTGGCCGACACCGCCGCTACCGCGGTGGCCGGGCCCATGCCGCGCCCTGGTGCCGGTGGCCTTCGCCGCCGGAGAGGAGAGCGGTCCGAGGCGCTTCGCCGAGCTACGTCGTTGCGCCTGCTGCGCGACTGGACGAGAATTGACCGTATTGCCTTCTCGGCTTCATGGAGCCTTGAAGCACCAGAAGATCAGATCTTGCCGATGATCGCCTGCGCGGCTTCGCCGCGCCTGCAAGCCTGGGCATCGGCGATGCCCTGTTCGTGCTGGATCAAGCCTTCGTCGGCTCGACGGCCGCTCGCCTGCGCTCGCGATTTCGGCCTGCTCTCGGCAGCAGAAGAAAGCCGACTACGACGGCGATCCCGACCTTCACGACGAGATCGAGAGCCTCGGCGATGGTTCGCATGGTCGGCATCGCCTGCGCCTCGCTCACGGCCGGCGGATTATTTTCCGATCAAAACTAGCGTTCGCTCGCGGAGAAATCAAATCAGCCTGCTCAGGCAATGAAGTCTTCGTCCTGGCATGCCGCGCGTGGGCGCCGTGGAACTCGAAAACCAGGTAGCGCGGCGACCTCGTCGCCGGATTGCGAAGGCCGTGCGCGTGGCCGGCCGGGTGGTAGAGGGTGGCGCGCGGCCCGAAGCGCCGGCCGGCCGTCGCGATCGTTCCGGCGAACAGCAGGATGGCGACGTCGTGCCCGTCGACATGGGCGGGATAGCCGGCGCCCGGCGGCATCGTGGTGACATGGGCGTGCAGCTTGCCGAGATAGCCGGTCGGCCCTCGAGCAGCAGGCGCATCTCGGCCCGGCCCGGCGGCAGCGGCGTCGGCGGCTCGCCGATCGAGACGATGGCGGTCTCGAGCGGCCGCTCGGCCCCACCGGCGCGCCCTCCCAGCGATACATCAGGTAGGTCACCGGCGTGGCCGACACGTTGCGGATGGTGTGGCCCTGATAGGCCGGATAGTAGGCGAAGCTGCCGGCGGCGAGCCGCTCCACCCGAGCCGCCTCCGGGTGAGCCGCATCGCCGATCAGCACCTCGGCCTCACCGTCGAGCACGATCAGCAGCTCCTCCTTGGCATGGGCATGGACGGGATGCGGGCAGTGGCCGGGGCTCAGCACCGAGACGTGGCAATGCATCGCGGCGATGTTGGGCGTCGGCCCCTGCAGCAGGTGGTGGGGCCTTCCAGCCGTCGGGGCCGGGCTCGAACCCGGTGCCGTCAGCGCAGCGTGGTCGCGACCGCCGCCGCCTGCGGGGGGCAGGGCGAGGGGACCGGCCTGGCGTCGCCGCGCCGGTCGCGGCCGCAGACCAGCACGCGCGGCGCCGGCTCGCCGGTCAGGCGGAACGGCCAGGCGACGTGCTCGAAGACGGGGATGCCGACCGCGACCTCGGCCGCCGCATATTGCAGCAGTAGCGCCGAGCGGGCGAGCCCGCTGCGATTGTGCGTGCGCGTGCCACAGCCGGCCGTCGAGCAGCAGCCCGCTGCTGTCGCGCATCTCGGGCTGCACCAGGGCGGCGGCGCATCGCGCCGCCGGGCCCAGCCTAGCACCGTCTCGTCCGCGGCTTGGCCGCGCTCCAGGCCGCGCTCGGCGACCTCCTGCTGCACCGGCTTGCCGTGCCGGTGCGAGCGCGAGACGAGCTGCAGCGCCGAGTCGCGCGCCGTGTTCCGCAGGCCGATCCACAGCGAGGCCGAGGGCCTGTCGGCCGTCGCGCTCTCGATGTCGACGTGCCAGATATGGCGCTGGCCGGGCTGGCGCGTCACCACGCTGGCGCCCCACAGCACGATGTCGGGGCCGAGCACCGGCCGCAGCAGCGCGAGGATCGCCGGCCGCGCCGCGATCCCGCCGAACAGGCTGTCGGCGGCGCCGAGCGTCTTCGGCCAGTCGGGCCGGGGCGCCGCGCAGCCGCCCTCGAGATGGCGCAGCAGCAGCGCGCACTGCGCCGCGGTCAGCAGCGGCACTGGCCCGAGGAAGCCCTCGCGGGCGAACTGGCCGGCCGGGCCGGCGGCGGCCGCGGCCGGCAGCGCCGTCGGTCCCGGGGAGCCCGGGCGCAGCAGCCCGCGTGCGGCGCGCGACAGGGCGCGCAGCGGCCCGGTCAGCCGCCAGCTCGTCGAGCCGCGCAGCGCCGCGACGTCGCGATCGCGATCCCCCAGGGCCTGCCGTAGCATCGCGATCTCGCGGCTGCGATCCTCCAGCCCCTGGCGCAGCGCCGACTCCTCGCCGCGGTGGCGTGCTTCCTCGGCGGCGAGCGTTCGCTGCAGCGCCTCGTGCTCCCGCTCGAGCCCGCGCAGCCGGGCCGACGGCGGCGCCTGCGAGGCGACCACGCTCCGCGCGCCCTTCCAGCGGTCGCGCCCGGGCGCCTGAGGCCAGCTGTGCAGGGCGGTCGCGAAGTTGTCGCCGGCGATCAGCCGCGGCCGCAGGCCGGACTGCGACAGCGCCAGGTTGATCGAGAGCTGGTCGCGGCGCGAGTAGCGCAGCACGTGGTCGAGCCACAGCGACTGCAGGGCGTCGAGCCTGGGGTCGCGATGGTCGCGCAGCAGGATGCCGGTCCAGAGCGGCTTCTGCTCCAGCACCTCGGGATGGCAGGCGACGTAGTGATTGAGCTGCTCGAAGATCCGCGCCGGGTCGTCCAGCGCGGTTCGTGCCACCTCGAGGAACTCGTCGGCCAGCGTGTCGCGGTAGCTGTGCTCGAACAGCGCCAGGCTGGCGCCGTCGAGATGCCGGCTGAAGAGCTCCTCGGGCGGCGCCTTCAGGATGACGCTGTTGTCGATGTAGAGCGAACGGTCGAAGCCGCCGAGCACGCCCTCCGGCCGGAGCTTCAGGATGCGCTGGCTGCGCACCGGGTCCATGGCGAAGCGCGACTCGATAAGCCGGATCTGCCAGCTCGCGCTGCTCAGCCCGGGATCGTCGGTCAGGCAGATGAAGGGCAGCCGCGACCGGCTGGCGACCGGCTGCTCGTTGAGCGCTTCGTAGTCGCCCGTCAGGATGGTGAAGACGCAGTCCCGCGGGGCCGTCCCGGCGGCGAGGCCGGGCCGCTCGCCCGCCGGCTCCGCCTGGCCGGGATGCACCCGATCCATCCGTCCCAGTTGCGACATGGTCCCCGGCCACGACAGTAGAGTAAAGCCCGGCCGGCCGCCATGCCGCGGCGCCTGCGGCCGCGGCTGGCTGTCGGATCTGTTGACGGCTGTGCCGCCAAGCGTCGGGAATCCTGCCGTCCGGCGGGGCTGGGGCGGGATACCCCCGGCCGGCGAGGTGGCACGGCATGTGCCTCCTCCGCCCCTCATGGCTGCGACGCCGCATCGCCGATCCTCCCGCAGGTCCGGCCGCGCGCTGGCGCTGGCGCTCGCCGGGTGCGTGCTCCTGGCGGCGGTGCCCGGCATTGCCGCCCCGCCGGCGGGCACCCAGGGGGCGGCGCTGCGCCTGCCGCTCTCGGCCGAGGAGCGCGACGCGCTCGGGCGGGTCGCCTATGCCGAGGCGGGCAATCAGGGCCCGGTCGGCCTGCTGGCCGTGATCTGCACGGTGCTGAACCGCGTCGCCGCCGGCCGCTTCCAGGACAGCGTCACGGCGGTGATCGACGCCCCCGGCCAGTTCGAGCCGGTGGCCCGGGCCGGCGGCTGGCGGCGGCTGCCGCCGCTCTCGGCCGCCGAGGCGGCGGCGATCGACCGCCTGCTCGCCGGCCTCGCCGACGGCGCGCTCGGGGATCCCACGGGCGGCGCGCTCTACTTCCAGAACCGGAGCATCGTGGCGGCCCGCGCCGCCGCCGGCCTGGTGCCGGCGAGCCTGGTCGATTTCGGCGGCCGGACGCCGATCGCCCGGATCGGCGACCATCACTTCTACCGCGACGGGCCGGCCGGGGCAGGCGGCCTGCGGCTCGTGACGATCGCCGGCTGGGGGATCGTGCTGGGCGCCTATCCCGAGGATTTTCGCGCGCTGCGCGCCGTGGCGCTGGCCCGCGCCGGCCTCGGGCTGCCGGACGAGGTCGGCAAGGCCAGGGCCGTGCCGCTCAAGGATCCCAGGTTCTATGCCGCGCTGCTGGTCGGGCTGGCGGAAGACCAGGCCGACCGGAGCTGCCAGGCGCTGCGGCGCGCCGGCGCCTTCTGCGTCAAGCTCGGGCCGGACCGGCTCGACGACCCCGACGCGGCCTGGCCGGGCTGACCCGCCCGCGATGCACGCGGCGCGGGAAACGGCGCTTGTCCCCGGCCCGTCCCGGTGCGAAGCTCGGCCGTTGGGTTGCGCAAGGGTGGGCGCCAACGTGGCGAGAGGGGTGGCCTGGCGGGGCTGGGGCGGCGTCCGGTGTCGCGACGCCGGTCCTGCCGTCGTCCTGTCGCTCCTCGCCGCGCTTGCCATGCTGCTCGCCGCCGGGCCCGCCGCGGCCGGCACTGCCATCTACTACTCGGCGCCCGAGCACGGCTATGGCTGGTGCTCGGAGGTCGGCGGCTCCGACGAGACCAGCGCCTGCGCCCGCCGCTACTGCGAGCAGTCCGGCAACGCCGACTGCAAGCTGGTGCTGGCCTGCGAGCGCGGCTGGGCCGCCATCGCCGAGACCGACAACGAATATGCGCATGCTGCCGCATGCGCGGGCGGCAATCCGGCCTGGGCCCGGCACCGGGCCCTGCTGCTGTGCATCGCGGCGACCGGCCGGCGCTGCCACACCGCCACGGCCTTCTTCGGATCGACCGAGATCGGCGAGGCGCGCAACCGTGCCTTCGACCTGGTCTGGTATGCCCAGGTGCTGCTGGCCATTCAGGGCTACGACGTCGGCCCGATCGATGGTGCGGCCGGGCCGCGGCTGCGCCGCGCCGTCGCCCGGTACCAGGGCGAGGCCGGGCTGCCGCAGACCGGCGAGGTCAGCGCGGCGCTGACCGACTCGCTGCTCGCGCATGCCGGCGGCCTGGCCCGCTTCGCCGCCGGGCTGCGCCGCCACATCGAGGCGAACCGGGACGAGGCTGACCCGGGCACCGAGTTCGTCTCCGTCCAGGCGCCCGCCGAGCAGGCAGGCCCGGCGCCCGATGGGCAGGAGGAGGGAGAGGGTCGCGACGGCGGGTCGCCGGCCCCTGGCGGCGACGCGGCGCCGCGGGGCGGCGACGCGCAGCCGGAAGGCGACGCGGCACCGCGGGGTGGCGAGGCGCAGCCGGAGGGCGGCGAGGCGCCGGCGGGCGAGGACGACCGGTCTCCGGGGGCAGCGGCCAGGCCTCGCCCAGATCGGACCCCTGAGCCGCGCCGGTCAGGCGCGGCGGCGCTGCGCTGGGCGGCCTGGGCGAGCGGGACGCAGCTGCGCACCACCAGCGCCGGCTGCAGCCGGACCAGCCGCGGCGCCGCCGGCGCCGTGCCGGCGAGCCGGTCGACCAGCAGGCCGAGCGCCGTCTCGCCCATCTCGCGCACCGGCTGGCGCACCGTGGTCAGTCGCGGCGTGAAGGCGTTGGCCCAGGGGAAGTCGTCGATCGCCGCCACCGAGACGTCGGCGGGGCAGGCGAGGCCGAGCTGGGTGAGGCCGCGCATCACCCCGATCAGCATGTGGTTGTTGGCGACGAAGAGGGCGCTCGGCCGCTCCGGCCGGCGCATCACCGAGAGGCAGGCATCGAGCCCGCCCTGCTCGCGGAAATCGGCCTCGCAGATCAGCGCCGGATCGGGCGCCAGCCCGCGCTCGGCGAAGGCCTCGGCGAAGCCCTGCAGCCGCTCGGCGCCGGCCGACAGGTGCGACGGGCCGGTGATGGCGGCGATGCGGCGATGCCCGAGATCGAGCAGGTGCCCGGTGGCGAGCCGCGCCGCCTGGCGGTTGTCGAGCAGCACCGCGTCGGCCGCGACGCCCGGCACCGCGCGGTCGAGCAGGGTCAGCGTCAGGCCGAGCCCGCCGAGCGCGGCGCCGTAGTCGGGCCCGGCGCCGGTCGGCGTCAGGATCACCCCGTCGGCCCGGTGCGTGCGCATCAGCTGCAGGTAGAGCCGCTCCTTCTCCGGGTCCTGGTCGGTGTTGCAGAGCAGGACGGCATAGCCGGCCCGCTGGGCGGCGTTGCCGATGACATGGACGAGCTCGGCGAAGAACGGGTTGGTGATGTCGGCGATGACCAGCCCGATCAGCTGGGTGCGGCCCTTCTTCAGGCTGCGGGCGACGCCGTCGGGCGCGTAGCCGAGCTGGCGCACCGCCTCGTGCACGCGGGCCTGCAGCGCCTCGCTCACCCGGGCGCTCTGGTTGATCGTCGCCGAGACGGTGGCCGTCGACACCCCGGCGAGCCTGGCCACGTCCCTGATGGTGGGCATGTCGCTGACCCGTTGCCGCCCGCAGCCGCCGCCGGCCGCGCCCGTCCCGGATTAGGCGAGGCGCGGCGACTTGTCCAGGGTCGATGTTTCACAAAGCGAAACGCCGGGCGGCGGCCCCGGCAGTCGAACCGGGACGAATCGCAAGAGGTGTCCAGATGTTTCTTGCAATATCAGAAACTTGCCGGACTTTTCTGGCCATCAGGACAGGGTCGTAAAGAATGACGTCTGCGCGTCTGCGCGCAAGATTTGGGAAACTTTGTTTGAAGAAGCCGGTTTGCAGCAAGCCGGAACCCGTGCCAGGTAGGGCGTGGGCCCCGGCTTACCTTCGAGGTAACATCGCAACTCGGCCCCGCTTCGCGCGGGGCCGCCTTTTCGCGCGCAGGATGCATAACGACCGGCGGCCACACCGAGTTCCCCGCCGACCGCAGCGTGCGAGGCCGAGGCTCCGGCGCCGGTCGCTTCACCCCGGAGGGCGAGGATGACGAGGGACGGCTTGCGCATCACCGACGAGGCGCTCGGGCGGCTGGCCGACGAGGCGCTGCGGCTGGCCAAGTCGTACTGGGCATCGCTCGAGGCGCGGCCCGCCTGTCCGGCGACCAGCGGGCCGGAGACCGCCCGCCTGTTCACGCGGCCCTGGACGGAGGCCGGGCTCGGCGCGGCCGTGCTGCGGGATTTCCCGGAGATCGCCGCGCATTCGCGTCCCTCGGGCGGCCGGTTCTTCGGCTATGTCTTCGGCTCCGGCGAGCCGGTCGGCGCGCTCGGCGAGCTGCTCGCCGCGGCGCTGAACCAGAACGTCACCGCCTGGCGCTCCGGCCCGGCCGCCGTCACCATCGAGCGGACGGTGGTCGGCTGGCTGGCCGACGCCGTCGGCTGCGCCGGCCATGCCGGCACGCTCTGCGGCGGCGGCTCGGCCGCCAACCTGATGGCGCTGGCCATGGCGCGCGAGGCGAAGCTCCCGGCCAACGAGGCGGGCGCGCGGCCGGGCATCGTCTACGCCTCGGAGCAGGTCCACATGTCGATCGCCAAGGCGGTGGCGCTGCTCGGCATCGGCCGGCGCAACCTGCGCCTGATCCCGGTCGACGGCGAGCTGCGCCTGCGGCCCGAGGCGCTCGCGGCGGCGATCGCCGCCGACCGGGCGGCCGGGCGGGCGCCGATCGCCATCGTCGCCACGGCCGGCACGGTGGCGAGCGGCGCCATCGACCCGCTTCCCGCCATCGCCGACATCGCGGCGCGGGAATCCCTCTGGCTGCATGTCGACGGGGCCTATGGCGCGCTCGCGGCGCTGGCGGTGCCCGAGCGCTTCCGCGGCCTCGACCGCGCCGATTCGCTGTCGCTCGACGCGCACAAATGGCTCTACCAGACGATGGAGTGCGGCTGCCTGCTCTATCGCGACCGGGCTGCGGCGCGGCAGGCCTTCTCGGCCAGCGAGGACTATGTCAGGACCCTGACCGACGACCCGGTCGAGGGCTTCGCCTTCTTCGAGGAATCGATGGAGCTGTCGCGGCGCTTCCGCGCCCTGAAGCTCTGGCTCTCCCTGCAGTATCACGGCCGCGCCGCCTTCCGGGAGGCGATCGCCCGGGACCTTCGCCATGCCCGGCTGCTTGTCGAGGAGATCGGCGCCACCCCCGCGCTCGAGCTGGCGGCGCCGGTCGGGCTCAGCGCCGTGTGCTTCCGCCACCGCGCCGGGGACAATGCGGCGATCCTGCGCCGGGTGATCGCGCGCGGCCGGGTCTACCTGTCGAACGCCACCATTGACGGCCGCTTCGCGCTGCGTGCCTGCTTCGTCAACCACCGCACGACCGAGGCGGACGTGCGGGCGATCGTCGCCGAGGTCATGGCGGCGGCCGGCGAGGTCGGCGCCTGAGCCGATGCCGCCGGCGGATCCAGGGAGGGTTCGATGAGCACGTTCCATACCGGCTTCCTGATATTCCCCGGGCTGACGCAGCTCGATTTCACCGGCCCGCTGCAGGTGCTGCACCGGCTGCCCGGGGCGACCACCCACATCGCCGCGAAGTCGCTGGCGCCGGTGCCGAGCGACTGCGGTCTCGGCCTGATGCCCACGGTCACCTTCGAGACGTGCCCGGCGCTGGACCTGATCTGCGTGCCCGGCGGCGGCGTCGGCGTCGCCGACGCGATGGCCGACGCGGCGACGATCGCCTTCCTGCGCCGGCAGGCCGCCGGCGCCCGCTACGTCACCTCGGTCTGCACCGGCGCCTTCATCCTCGGCCGGGCCGGGCTGCTGCAGGGCCGCCGGGCGACGACGCACTGGGCCTATGCCGACCTGCTGCCGCTGGTCGGCGCCACCTTCGAGAAGCGTCGGGTGGTCAAGGACGGCAACGTGACGACCGCGGCGGGCGTGGCGTCGGGCATCGATTTCGCGCTGCATGTGGTGGCCGAGATCGCCGGCGACGAGGCGGCGCAGGCGATCCAGCTCGGCATCGAGTACGACCCGGCGCCGCCCTTCCGGACCGGACATCCCGATCGGGCGCCGGCAGCGCTGACCGCGACAGTGGCCGGCCGCAACGCCCGGGGGCGGGAGGCCTTCGAGGCCGTGCTGCGGGGCTGAGGCGGTCCCGCCGCTCAGAGGCCCTGCAGCCGGGCATAGGGCCAGACGATCTCCTCGATCGCCTCGAGCAGCTCGTCGGCGATCCGCTCATGGTCGTCGAGCAGCCGGCCGAGCGCGGAGTCCGGCGCGGGACCCGCTGCGGCCCGGTCGCGCACCGCCCAGTTGCGCGTCAGCTCCTGGCCTTCCGCCGCCAGGCTGGCCAGCTGCTCGTCGCCGACGCCTTCCAGGGCGCCCATGCGATAGGCCCGCGCCAGCGCGCGCAGGATCGCGGCGAAGGCCTCGGTGCGCATCTGCTGCAGCTCGGCCAGACGGCGGTCGGCGGCCTCGAGGTCGCCGCCGGCCGCCTCGTAGGCGCGCTCGACCTCGGCGATGTCGATCGCCTCCTCGGCGGTCCCGTCGGGCGGGTCGTCGGGGTCGTCGAGACCCGCCATCACCGCGAGAAGCCGACTCTTGAACGCCTCGCTGCACCGCGGCCGCATGACGATCGCTCCTGGCTGGGCCGGACCGGAGATCCGGCCCTCCGCATTGCAACCCGGCGGCGCGGCTCGCGTTCGCCGGGCCGGCGATCCTCCCGCCGCTACGCGCTCTTCAGCGTCGCGTCGAAGAAGGCGATGGTCCGCTGCCAGGCGAGCTTGGCCGCCGTGGCGTCGTAGCGCGCGGCGCTGGTGTCGTTGTGGAAGGCGTGGTTGACCCCCTCGTAGACGTAGAGCGTGTAGCGCACGCCCGCCTTCTTGAGCGCCGCCTCGTAGGCCGGCAGGTCGGCGTTGATGCGGGTGTCGAGCCCGGCATAGTTGAGCAGCAGCGGCGCCTTGATCCGCGCCACCGCGTCGGCCGCCGGCACCGCGCCGTAGAACACCGTCACCGCATCGATGTCGGAGGCGGTGGCCAGCAGGTTGGCCATGCCGCCGCCCCAGCAGAAGCCGACCGCGCCGACCTTGCCGGTGGCGTCCGGCCGGCCGCGCAGCCAGGCGATCGCCGCCTTCAGCTCGGCCGCCGCCTGGCCGCGGTCGAGCGCCTTGATCCCCGCCATGGCCGCCTGCTCGTCGGCGGGCGTGCCGCCGCTGCCCGACAGCAGGTCGGGGGCGAGCGCCACGAAGCCGGCGAGCGCCGCGCGCCGCGCGACGTCCTCGATGTGCGGGTTGAGGCCGCGATTCTCGTGGATGACGACGATGCCCGGCAGCCTGGCGTCGCCCTTCGGCCGGGCGAGGTAGCCCTTGACCGGCCCGGCGGCGCCGGGGAACTCGACGCGGCCGGACTGCAGCCTGTCGTCGTCGGTCGGCACCTGCCCGGCCGCCGCGGCGTTGGCCTGCAGCAGCGGCAGCAGGGCGGCGGCGGCGGCGCTGCCGCCGGCCAGCCGCGCGGCGCGCTCGAGGAACAGCCGGCGGTCGAGGTGCCGGTGCGTGTAGTCGTCGTAGAGATCGATCAGTCTCTGGTCCATCGACCCGGCTCCCATGGCTGGCTCACCGGGTTGGCATTTAGGTGCGCGGGCTGCCGCGTCAACCGCGGCGATCAGGCCTCGGGCCGCGGCCCGACCGTGATCCCGGCGAGCTGCTCGAAGACCTTGACCACCGCGGCGTCGTCCTCGCGGCCGTGGCCGGCGGCCGCCGCCGCCAGGAACAGCTGGTGCGCGGCCGCGGCGAGCGGCAGCGGGAACCGGAGGGCTCGCCCGGTCTCCAGCACCAGCCCGAGATCCTTCACGAAAATGTCAACCGCGCTGAGCGGCCGGTAGTCGCCGGCCAGCATGTGCGGCACCCGGTTGCTGAACATCCAGGAATTGCCGGCGCTGTTGGAGATCACCTCGTAGAGCGTGGCCGGGTCGGCGCCGGCCCGCGTGCCGAAGGCCATCGCCTCGGCGGCGACGGCGATGTGCACGCCGGCGAGCAGCTGGTTGACGGTCTTGACCAGCGAGCCGATGCCGGGCCGGTCGCCCAGCCGGTAGACCTTGGCGGCCACCGCGGCGAGCAGCGGCTCGGCCCGCGCGAAGGCCTCCGGCGCGCCCGAGGCCATGATGGTGAGAGAGCCGTCGGCGGCGCGCGCCTGGCCGCCGCTGACCGGCGCGTCGAGCAGCAGCCGGCCGCCCTCGGCCAGCCGCCGGCCCAGCCCCTCCGCATAGGCGACCGGCACGGTGCTGCTCAGCATCACCACGGCGTCGGCCGGCAGCGCCGCGATCGCGCCCTCCGGCCCGAACAGCGCAGCCTCGGCCTGGGCGGCGTCGACCGGGATGACGAGCAGCAGCCCGGCGCCGCGCGCCGCCTCGGCCGGGGCTCGCGGCGGCGCGGCCGCCGGCGGCAGCCAGCGCCGCGCCGGCCTCCGGCCGCGGGTCGAAGCCCGCGACGTCCAGCCCCGCCCCGGCCGCCTGCCTGGCCATGCCGAGCCCCATCGAGCCGAGCCCGAGCACGCCGACCCGCAGCGCTTCTCCAGCCATCCGGTCCTCCTCGGCCGCTACTCGGCGGCCGGCTTCAGCGCCTCGCCGCCGGCGAGCGCGGTGATCTCGGTATTGCGCACCGAGCGGGCGCGTGCCCGGTGGTCCTCGGCCAGCACGGTGTAGACCGCCGGCAGGACGAACAGCGTGAAGAGCGTGCCGATCGACATGCCGGAGACGATCACCAGCCCGATGGCGAAGCGGCTGGCCGCGCCGGCGCCGGTGGCGAGCAGCAGCGGGACCAGCCCGACCACCATGGCGGCGGTGGTCATCAGGATCGGCCGCAGCCGGACCTGCGCCGCCAGCTCGATCGCCTGGCGGCGGTGCAGCCCCTGGCTGCGCTGCAGGTCGTTGGCGAAGGACACCATCAGGATGCCGTGCTTGCTGATCAGCCCGATCAGCGTCACCAGCCCGACCTGGGTGTAGATGTTGATCGAGCTGAGGCCGATGAAGAGCGGGATCAGGGCGCCGCAGATCGACATCGGCACGCTGATCAGGATCACCAGCGGGTCGCGCAGGCTCTCGAACTGCGCCGCCAGCACCAGGAAGATGACGATGAGGGCGAAGACGAAGGTGACGGCGAGCTGGTTGCCCTCCTGCACGTACTGCCGCGATTCCGACAGCCAGTCGTGGCTGAAGTCGGCGGGCAGCACCTCCTGCGCCGTCTTCTCCAGGAAGGCGACCGCCTGGCCCATGGTGACGAAGGGCATCGGCACCGCCGAGAAGGTGGCGGAGTTGAGCTGGTTGTACTGGGTCAGCGCGTTGGGATCGATGCCGTTCTCGATCGACATCACGGTCGAGAGCGGCACCTGCTCGCCGCCGGCGGCGCGCACGTAGTATTGCGACAGCATCTCCGGCGTCAGGCGCAGCTTGCGCGGCACCTGCGGGATGACCTCGTAGGAGCGGCCGCTGAGGTTGAAGCGGTTGGTGTAGTTGCCGCCGGCCATGGTGGCCAGGGTCTCGCCGACCGCCGCCATGGTGATGCCGAGGTCGTTGGCCTTCTGGCGGTCGACCTTGACCCGGACGACCGGGTTGTTGAAGTCGAGGTCGCTGTCGCTGACGATGAACAGGCCGCTCGCCCGCGCCTTGTCCTTGATCGTCTCCATCACCTTGTAGATCGTCTCGTAGCTGTTCGGCGAGCTGATCACCATCTGCACCGGCAGCCCGCCGGTCGAGCCGGGCAGCGCCGGCGGCACGATGACGAAGGCGAACAGGCCGGGGATCTGGTCGACCAGGTGCTGCGCCTCGGACTGCAGCTGCTTGGCCGAGCGCTTGCGCTCGTCCCACGGCTTCAGGATCATCCCGGCGAAGCCGTTGGTCGGCCCGGCGGTGCCGTTCACCACGAAGGTGGTGTCGGTCTCCGGAAAGCTCAGGAAGGCCTTGTCGAGCTGCGCGCTGTAGGCGCTGACATAGTCGATGTTGGCGTATTGCGGCGCCTTGGTGACGGCGAACAGCACGCCCTGGTCCTCCTCGGGCGCCAGCTCGGCGGCGCTGTGGGTGTAGAGGAACCACAGGCTGCCGAGCACGGCGACGGCGAACAGGCCGGTGACCGCGCGGTAGCGCAGCGAGCCCGAGAGGATGCGGCCGTAGAAGGCGGTGAGCCGCGTGAAGGCGGCGTCGATCAGCCGGGCGAGCCGGCCGTGCGTCATCTCGCGGGTCAGCAGCAGCGAGCACATCATCGGCGACAGGGTCAGCGCCACGATGCCGGAGATCACCACCGCGCCGGCCAGCGTGAAGGCGAACTCGCGGAACAGCGCGCCGGTCAGGCCGGAGAGGAAGCCGATCGGCGCGTAGACCGCGGCCAGCGTGATGGTCATGGCGATCACCGGCCCGACGATCTCGCGGGCGCCGATGATCGCCGCCTGGACCGGCGACTTGCCGTCCTCGATGTGGCGGTAGACGTTCTCCACCACGACGATGGCGTCGTCGACCACCAGCCCGATCGCCAGCACCATGGCGAGCAGGGTCAGCAGGTTGAGGCTGAAGCCCATCGCCAGCATGAACATGCCGGCGCCGATCAGCGACAGCGGGATGGTGACGACCGGGATCAGCACCGAGCGGATGGTGCCGAGGAACAGGAAGATCACCGCGATGACGATCAGCACCGCCTCGCCCAGCGTGCGGATCACCTCGTTGATCGACGCCTGGATGAAGCGCGTCGAGTCGTAGACGATCTCCATCTTGAGGGTCGGCGGCAGGCTGCGCTCGAGCGCCGGCATCAGCGCCCGCACGCCCTTGACCAGGGTCAGCGGGTTGCCGGTCGGCGTCGCGTTGACGCCGATGAACACCGCCTGCTGGCCGTTCATCGCGACGCTGGAATCGCTGCTCTGGGCGCCGAGCTCGACGGTGGCGACGTCCTTCAGCCGCACCATGCTGCCGTCGCGCGCCTTGACCACCATGTCGCGGAACTGCGCGACGTCGGTCAGCCCGGTGTTGGTGGTGATGTTGCTGACCGTGAAGTAGCCCTTGGTCTGGCCGGGCGCCGCCTGGAAGTTGTTCGCCTGGATCGCCGCCTGGACCTCCATGGCGGTGATGTCGCGGGCCGCCAGGCGCTGCGGGTCGAGCCAGATCCGCATCGCGAAGGTCTGGCCGCCCAGGATCTCGGCCGAGGCGACGCCGTCGACCGTGGCCAGCAGCGGCTGCACCACCCGGGTGAGATAGTCGGAGATCGCCGGGTTGCTGAGCTGCGGGCTGTTGAAGCCGATATACATCACCGAGGTGGTGTCGCCGGTCGACTTCAGGATGACCGGGTCGTTGGCCTCGCGGGGCAGCACGTACTTGACCTGCTGCACCTTCGACATGACCTCGGTCATCGCCTTGTTCGGGTCGAAGTTCAGCCGGACATAGGCGGTCACCGTGCTCTGGCTCTGGATCGAGGACGAGGTCATGTACTCGATGCCTTCGGCCGTCGACACCGCCTGCGAGATCGGCGTGGTGATGAAGCCCTGCATCAGCTCCGGCGAGGCGCCGGGATAGACCGTGGTGACGGTGATCACCGTGTTCTGCAGCTGCGGGTACTGGCGGATCGGCAGGCCGTAGAGGCTGCGCAGCCCGATCAGCAGGATCAGCAGGCTGACCACGGTGGCGAGCACCGGGCGGCGGATGAAGATGTCGGTGAAGGCCATCGCCGGCTCAGTCGTTCGGCGCCGTCGCCGGCGGCACCAGCGCCTGCGATTCGCTGAGCGTCACCGGCGCGTCGTTGAACAGCTTGATCTGGCCGGAGGCGGCCACCCGCTCGCCCGGCTTCAGCCCGGTCAGCACCGCCACGCGGTCGGCGAAGCGCTCGCCGGTGCGCACGAAGGTGCGCACCGCCTTGAGCACCGGCTGGCCCTTGTCGTCCTTGCCCGAATCCTGGATCACGAACACCGAGTCGCCGTAGAGCGTGAAGTCGACCGCGGTGGCCGGCACGGTCACCATGTCGGGCAGCGGCGGCAGCACGACCCGGACGTTGGCGAACATCCCGGGCAGCAGCAGGTGGCCGGGATTGTCCATCGTCGCCTGCAGCTTGATGGTGCGGGTCTCGATGCTGACCTGCGGCTCGATGGTGGCCAGCGTCGCCTTGAACACCCGGTTGGGGAAGGCGTCGACGCTGATCTCGACGGCCTGGCCGACGCTGAGCCGGCTGCGGTCCTGCTCCGGCAGGGTGAAGTTGACGTAGAGCTGGTCGAGATCGGTCAGCGAGACGAGCCGCTTGCCGGGGTTGACGTACTCGCCGACCTCGATCAGCCGGATGCCGAGCGTGCCGCCGAACGGCGCATGGATCAGCTTCTGGTCGATCAGCGCCTTGTTGCGGACGATCCCGGCATTGGCCTGGTCGAGCTGGCTGCGGTTCTGGTCGACCTGGGCCTGCGAGGTGAACTGCCGCCCGGCCAGCTCGCGGGCGCGTCCGAGCTGCACCTCGGCGTAGCGCGCCTGCGCCTGGAAGCTGGCGAGGTCGGCCTGCTCCGGCCGGTCGTCGAGCTGCACCAGCGGGTCGCCCTGCTTGACCGTGGCGCCGGGCTCGAACCAGATCTTCATGACCTCGCCGCCGACCTGCGAGGTGACGATCACCTGGTGGACGGCGGCGAGCGAGCCGATCGCCGGCAGGTACTGCGGCACGCTCTCGGCCTTGGCCTCGACGGCGGTCACCGGCGTCGGCGGGCGCGGCGCGTTGATGAACCCGGCGATCATCTTCGAGCGGAACTGGTCGAACCACCAGAAGCCGTAGCCGATCCCGGCCAGGATCGCCGCCGTCAGCAGCAGCAGGATGGTGCGCTTGACCACGATTTCAGCTCTCCGTGTCGAAGCCGGCCGGCGCGGCGCAGCAGCGGCCGCACGCCGCCGCCGCCGGATCCATATGGGTGGCGATGGCGCGTTCGGTCAGGCCGATGCCGCGCAGCACGAAGCGCACGGCGTCGGCCACCACGGCCTCGAGCGGCCCGGCATAGGGCACGGTCTCGCGGCCGGGCAGCCGGGCGTAGGCGAGGAAGGCGGCGACGTGATGGCCGAACCAGAACTTGTTCTCGGGGGCGCCTGGCCCGGTCGCCAGGTCGCCCGCCGCGGCTGCCGCCCGCAGGCACGCGGCGAAGGTCGGGTAGACCCAGCCGAAGACGTTCTCCAGCACGATGCGGGCGAACTCGCCGTCCTCGAGCAGGCTGGTGACCATCAGGCGGTGGCGGATCTCGCGCTCCTCGTCCTCGGGCAGGCCCAGCACCATCAGGCGGACCATCACCTCGACCATGCGCACCAGCGTCGCGGTCGACGGCTCGGCCGCCTGCAGGGCGGCCAGCGCCGGATCGATGCCGCGGCGGCAGCCCTGGCTCAGGATCTCGCCGTAGAGCGCCGCCTTGGTGGCGAAGTGCTTGAACAGCAGGGCCTCGGAGACCCCGGCCGCCTCGGCGATCTCCTTGGTCGTGGTGCGGGCGAAGCCGCGGCGCGCGAACAGCGGCATCGCCGCCTCGACGATCGCCCTGCGACGCTCCTCGCTGTCCAGCCTGACGGCAACCATGGGGCGATGAGTAAGTCATCACTCACCGGAGCGTCAAGCGGCGGCGGTGTCGCATCGAACCCCTACCGGCCCGGCCGGCCGGCCGCTATGGTGGGCCGCCAGCGGGGGAGAGGTGCGGTCGATGCGGAACAGCGTACGGGGGCGCGGCCTCGCCCGGGCACGCGCCCTGGCATTCTCCCTGGCATTCGCCCTGGCGGCGGTCGTCGCGGGGCTCGCCGGGCCGGTGCTGGCCGACCAGAACGACTCTTGCCCGGGCACCATCTCCAGCGCCTCGCTGCAGCCGCTGACGGCCAACGCCACCTACGACGTGGAGAACTACGGCAATCCGAACAACCCGCTGGTGCTGCGCACCAAGTTCCTGAAATGGCTGGCCAAGGCCGGCTACCGCACCGCCACGCCGCCGGCTTACATGTTTTCCTTCAAGGCCGAGGTGTCGCAGCCCTCCGCCGCGGCGTCGCGCGGCCGCCATCCCGAGGAGGACAGCCTGTCGAGCGGCTTCGGCGGCGGCACCACCTACTCGACGATGAACGGCAACGACTGGCTCTACGGGCTGGAATCGCTGCCGCGGCGCCGCTCGGGCGGCAGCGGCGAGGTCCTGCTGCACATCAACGTGCAGCTGCGCAACCAGCAGTCCGGCCGGGTCGTCTGGTTCGCCGACATCAACTGCAGCCTGCAGACCGACGACCGGGCGGAGCTGATCGAGGCGTTCTCGAAGCCGCTCATCGCCCAGCTCGGCCGCACCGGGCGGCAGGTGCCGTTCTGAGCTGCCGTTCCGACCGGGGGCGGGGCCGGCCTCCGTCCCATCACCGAGGACCGCTTCATGAGTGACAGGATCGCCATCGTCGGCAGCGGCTTCATCGGCCGCGCCTGGGCCATCAGCTTCGCCCGCGGCGGCCACGAGGTGGCGCTGTGGGACCCGGTGCCCGGCGCCGCCGAGGCGGCGATCGGCTTCATCGACGGGGTGCTCGCCGACCTGCAGGCCAACGACCTGCTGGCCGGCCAGTCGCCGGCCGAGCTGCGCGCCCGGCTGACCCCCGTCGCCGGGCTCGCCGACGCGCTCGCCGGCGCCGTCCACGTCCAGGAGAACGCCCCCGAGGTGCTGGCCACCAAGCGGGCGCTGTTCGCCGAGCTCGACCGGCTGGCGGCGCCGGGGACCGTGCTCGCCAGCTCGAGCTCGGCGCTGGTCCCGTCCTCCTTCAGCGAGGGGCTGGCCGGGCGCGCCCGCTGCATGGTCGCCCACCCGATCAACCCGCCCTACCTGATCCCGGCGGTCGAGCTGGTGCCGGCCCCCTGGACCGACCCGGCGGTGATCGAGCGGACCCGCCGGCTGATGGTCGCGGTCGGCCAGGCGCCGATCGTCATGAAGCGCGAGCTCGACGGCTTCATCATGAACCGCATGCAGGGCGCGCTGCTGCAGGAGGCCTTCCGCCTGGTCGCCGCCGGCGAGTGCACGCCCGAGGACATCGATGTCGGCATCTGCCAGGGCATCGGCCTGCGCTGGGCCTTCATGGGCCCGTTCGAGACGATCGACCTCAACGCCCCCGGCGGGGTGCGCGACTACATCGAGCGCTACGAGCAGATCTACGTCCGGCTGTGGCCGTCGCAGAACCACATCGTGCCCTGGGGCGGGCAGTCGGACCGGCTGGAGGAATCGCGCAAGCGGGCGCTGCCGCGCGACCGGCTGGTCGCCCGCCAGGCCTGGCGCGACCGCCGGCTGATGGCGCTGGCCGCGCACAAGCGGCGCGCCGAGAAGGACATCGGGAAATAGGAGAACCGTCCCATGGCGAAGAACCGCAAGGTGATCATCACCTGCGCCACCACCGGCTCGATCCACACGCCGACCATGTCGCCGCACCTGCCGCTGACCCCGCAGGAGATCGCCGAGCAGTCGATCGCCGCGGCCGAGGCCGGCGCCGCCATCATCCACCTGCACGCCCGCGACCCCAGGGACGGCCGCCCGACGCCCGACCCCAAGGTGTTCATGGAGTTCCTGCCGCGCATCAAGCAGGCGAGCGAGGCGGTGATCAACATCACCACCGGCGGCGGCCACGGCATGACCCTGCAGGAGCGGCTGGCCGCGCCGCTCCGGGCCCGGCCGGAGATGTGCTCGCTCAACATGGGCTCGATGAACTTCGGGCTCTACCCGATGCTCGACCGCTACAAGGAGTTCAAGCACGACTGGGAGCGGCAGCATCTCGAGAACAGCCGCGACTTCATCTTCCGCAACACCTTCAAGGACATCGAGAACGTGCTGAAGGAGCTCGGCGAGGGCTGCGGCACGCGCTTCGAGTTCGAGTGCTACGACGTCGGCCATCTCTACAACCTGGCCCACTTCCTCGATCGCGGGCTGGTCAAGCCGCCGCTCTTCGTCCAGACGATCTTCGGCATCCTCGGCGGCATCGGCGCCGACAGCGAGAATCTGAGCCACATGCGGCGGATCGCCGACAAGCTGTTCGGCGACGCCTACCAGTGGAGCGTGCTGGCCGCCGGCCGGCACCAGATCGGCTTCGTCACCATGGCGGCGATCATGGGCGGCAACGTCCGGGTCGGGCTGGAGGACAGCCTCTATGCCGGCCGCGGCCGGCTCGCCACCTCCAACGCCGAGCAGGTCGGCATCGTGCGCAAGCTGCTCGAGGGGCTGTCGCTGGAGGTCGCCACCCCGGCCGAGGCGCGCGCCATGCTGGCGCTCAAGGGCGGCGACCAGGTCGCGTTCTGACGCCGGCCTCCCGGCGCGGCCCGGCCGGCCGCCGGCCGCGCCGCTCGCGCCGCGGCGCGCTTGCCGCTATCCTCAGGCTGGGCCGTGCCGGCGCGCCGGTGCGGCCGCCGGGGCGGGCGTGCCGATCTCCTGATCCGCGGGAGGCACCGCCGGCCGGGAGCCGCACTCGATGACGCTGCTTGGCAATCGGAGCATCCGCTCGAAGGTGCTGATCGCCCTGGCGCCGCTGGGCGTCATGGTCGTGGTGGCGGCGCTCTACTCGACGATCCAGTCGCGCACCGTCGACACGCAATACAGCCACCTGATCGATGCCGACCTGCGGCTGCTGCAGACCCTCGGCGAGGCGCGGGCCAACGCCTCGCGCTTCGGCCTGGCGCTCTACAAGCTGATCGCCGAGCACGGAGCCGGCGAGATGCAGGCCGCCGAAGGCGAGATGGAGCGCGCCGAGACCGACTACCAGACCCTGATGCGCCAGGCGATCGGGCAGGGCCCCGAGGTGGCCGGGCCGCTGCGCGCCGCGGAGGCCCTGTTCGAGCGGGCGGCGACCGACGCCTTCACGGTGCGCGCGGCGGCGCGCAGCAACGACGACGCCAGGGCGCTGCAGCTGATGATCGACAAGGTCGACGGCGAGGTGCAGGCCGCCCGGCAGGCGCTGAACGACGTCGTCGCCGACGTCCAGGCCGCGGTCCTCGTCCGGTCGACCGAGCTCAGCCGCGACGCCGAGCGGACCGTCGTCGTCACCTGGCTGGCGCTGGGCCTCGGGCTGGTGCTGTCCTTCGGGGCCGCCTTCTTCATCGCCAAGACCGAGATCGTCGACCAGCTGCTGGCGCTGCGCGACAGCATCAAGGAGGTGGCCGACGGCCGGCTCGACCGGCCGATTCCCTATCGCGGCCAGACCAACGAGATCGGCGAGATCGGCCGCGCCGTGCACACCCTGCAGCGGGTCGCCTGGGAGCGCGAGACGCAGTCCTGGGTCAAGGCCGAGGTCGCGGCGACGGCGGAGCGGCTGCAGCAGGCGGGCGACTTCGCCGGCTTCGCCGCCGCCCTGCTGTCGCGCATCGACGCGGCGATCCCGCTGCTCTACGGCGCGGTCTACGCCCGCGGCGAGGACGGGACCCGGTTCGGCCGCGTCGGCGGCTTCGCGCTCGCCGCGCCGGACGCGCCGCCGGGCTTCGGCCTCGGCGAGGGGCTGCCCGGCCAGGCGGCGCTGGAGGGCCGCGTGCTGACCGTCATGCCGGCCGCCGACGCCCCGCCGATCGCTGCCGGCGCCGCCAGCCTCGCGCCGCGCCAGCTGCTGTTCCTGCCGGTCGGCGGCCAGGACGGCGTGCTGGCGGTGGTCGAGCTGGCCGTCGCCGCGCCGCTCTCCGAGCGCCAGCAGGCGCTGCTCGACGCGCTGCTGCCGGCCGTCGCGATGAACGCCGAGATCCTCGCGCGCAACATCGAGACGGGCCAGCTGCTGGAGCGGACCCGCGAGCAGGCGGCGACGCTGGCCGCCTCCGAGCGGCAGCTGGCGGCGCGCACCGGGGAGCTCGAACGGATCAACGAGGCGATGGCCGCCTCCCAGGAGGAGCTGCGCCGCGCCAAGGAGACGGCCGAGGATGCCACCCGGGTGAAGTCGGACTTCCTCGCCAACATGAGCCACGAGATCCGCACGCCGATGAACGCCATCATCGGCATGTCGACCCTGGCGCTGAAGACCGCGCTCGACCCGCGGCAGCGCGACTATGTCCGGAAGATCCAGCAGTCCGGCCAGCACCTGCTCGGCATCATCAACGACATCCTCGACTTCTCCAAGGTCGAGGCCGGCAAGCTGACCGTCGAGTCGATCGACTTCGATCTCGACAAGGTGCTGGACAACGTCGCCAACGTGATCTCCGAGAAGGCGGCGGCCAAGGGGCTCGAGCTGATCTTCGACGTCGAGCCGGCGATCGCGACCCACCTCAAGGGCGATCCGCTGCGGCTCGGGCAGATCCTGATCAACTTCTGCAACAACGCGGTCAAGTTCACCGAGCGCGGCGAGGTCATCGTGCGCGCCCGCATCGAGGCCGACGACGAGCAGGGCCAGCTGGTCCGCTTCTCGGTCAGCGACACCGGGATCGGGCTCACCGAGGAGCAGATCGGCCGGCTCTTCACCGCCTTCCAGCAGGCCGACGCCTCGACCACCCGCAAGTACGGCGGCACCGGCCTCGGGCTCGCCATCTCGAAGCGCCTGACCGAGATGATGGGCGGCGAGATCGGGGTCAGCAGCGAGCCGGGCCGGGGCAGCACCTTCTGGTTCACCGCCCGGCTGGGCAAGAGCACGGCGCCGCCGCGCCACCGCCTGCTGCGCGACGACCTCAAGGGCCGCCACAGCCTGGTGATCGACGACAACTCCGCCGCCCGGGCGGTGCTCTCCGACATGCTCGGCAGCATGTCCTTCGCGGTCGACGAGGCGCCGTCGGGCGAGGAGGGGATCGAGATGGTCCGCCGCGCCGCCGAGAAGGGCGAGCCCTACGAGATCGTGCTGGTCGACTGGCAGATGCCGGGGATCGACGGCATCGAGACCGGCCGGCGGATCCGCGCCCTGCCGGGCCCGGGCCATCCGCCGCACCTCGTGATGGTGACCGCCTATGGCCGCGAGGAGGTGCTGAAGCAGGCCGAGTCGAGCGGCTTCGAGAGCGTGCTGATCAAGCCGCTCAGCCAGTCGACCCTGTTCGAGACGGCGGTGCGCGCCCTCGGCGCGGAGGAGCCCGGGCAGGCGCCGGCCGGCCCCGCGGCCTCGTCCGCCTTCGACCCGGCGCGCACCCGCGGCGCGCGCATCCTGCTGGTCGAGGACAACGAGCTCAACCAGGAGGTCGCGCAGGGGCTGCTCGAGGAGGCTGAGGTCGTGGTCGACCTCGCCGGGGACGGCGCGGCGGCGGTCCGCAAGGTCGCCGAGCGCGACTACGACCTCGTCCTGATGGACATGCAGATGCCGGTGATGGGCGGCATCGAGGCGACCCGGATCATCAAGGCCGATCCGCGCCATCGCGACCTGCCGATCGTCGCCATGACGGCCAACGCCATGGCGGCCGACCGCGAGCTCTGCCTCGCCGCCGGGATGTGCGACCACGTCGCCAAGCCGGTCGATCCCGATCAGCTCTTCGCCGCGCTGCAGCGCTGGATCCGGCCCCGCGCTCCGGCCGCTGCCGCCGCGCCCATGGCCGCGCCGGTGCCCCCGGCGCCCCCGGCCGCCGCGGCGCCGGCTGCCGCCGCCGGCGCGCCGGCGATTCCCGGCATCGACACGGCTTCGGCGCTGCGCCGCCTCGGCGGCAACCGCGGCCGGTACGAGAACCTGCTGCGGCGCTTCGCCGAGGAGCAGTCGGGTGCCGTCGAGACGATCCGCGCCGCGCTCGCCGCCGGCGACGCCGCAACGGCGGAGCGGGCCGCCCACTCGCTGCGCGGCGCCGCCGGCAGCCTCGGCGCCATGACGCTGGCCGCCGCGGCCGGGAACGCCGAGACGGCGCTGAGCCGGGCGGACGGGGTCGCCCCGGCGCTCGACGCCCTCGTCCTGGAGCTGCAGGCGGCGACCGCGGCGATCCGGGCGGCGCTGCCTGCCGCCGCCCCGGCGGACGCGACCGCGCCGGTCGACCGCGCGGCCGCCATCGCCGTCCTCGCCCGGCTCAGGACGCTGCTGGAGAGCGACGACGCCGAGGCGGCCGACCTGCTCGCCGAGCACCGCGCGGCGCTCGACGGGCTGCTCGGCGCGGCCGACGCCGCGGCGCTCGGCCGCGACGTCGGCAACTTCGACTTCGCCGCCGCCCTCGAACGCCTCGCCGGCGCCGCCCGGCGCCTCTCGCTCGACCTCGGGACCCCGACATGAACAGCCAGCCGCACGCTTCCGCCCAAGATCTCGTGCTGATCGTCGACGACACGCCGACCAACATCGGCGTCATCTCCGGGGTGCTCAAGGGCGCCTTCCGGACCAAGGTGGCGACCAACGGCGAGAAGGCGCTGGCCATCGCCGCCGGCCCGGAGCGGCCCGGGCTGATCCTGCTCGACGTGATGATGCCGGGAATGGACGGCTACGAGGTCTGCCGCCGGCTCAAGGCGAACCCGGCGACCAGCGGCATCCCGGTGATCTTCCTGACCTCCAAGACCGAGGTCGAGGACGAGGAGCGCGGCTTCTCGGTCGGCGCGGTGGACTACATCCACAAGCCCTTCTCCGGGCCGATCGTGCTCGCCCGGGTGCGCACCCAGCTGGCGCTGCAGGCGGCGCTGCACGAGGCGCACGAGGCGCGCCACCGCGCCGACGAGCTGCTCCACGTGCTGCTGCCCAAGGCGGCCGCCGACGAGATCCGGACCATCGGCACGGTGATCCCGCGCCGCCACGAGAACGTCGCCGTGCTGTTCTGCGACGTCGTCAACTTCACCTCCTACTGCGACCGGCACGAGCCGGAGGACGTGGTCTCCCGGCTCGACGCCCTCTTCGTCGTCTTCGAGCGGGTCGCAGCGAAGCACGGGCTCGAGAAGATCAAGTCGATCGGCGACGCCTTCATGGCGGCCGCCGGGCTGCTCAGCGAGGTCGACGATCCGCTTCGCGCGGCGGTGCGCTGCGGGCTCGAGATGATCGCCGCGATCGAGCAGGCCGCCCTCGAATGGGCGGTCCGGGTCGGCGTCCATGCCGGACCGGTGGTCGCCGGCGTCGTCGGGCAGGAGCGCTACCAGTTCGACATCTGGGGCGACACCGTCAACGTCGCCGCGCGCATGACCGCCAAGTCCGGCGGCCGCGGCGTGGCGATGACCGAGGAGCTGTGGGTGCGGATCGCCGACGACTTCGAGGGCGAGCCGCTGGGCGGGCTCGAGGTCAAGGGCAAGGGCACCATCTCCGTCTGGGAGGTCCGGGCGGAGAAGGCGCGCTGAGGCCGGCTACAGCAGCCTGAGCCAGCGCAGCAGGCCGAGCGTCACCAGGGCGACGCCGAGCATCAGGCCCATCGTCCAGGCGAAGCCGCCCTGCCCCTGCGTCCAGGGCAGGCCGGCCACGTTCATGCCGAAGACGCCGGTCAGCAGCGTCATCGGCAGGAACAGCGCGGTGATGATCGACAGCGCGTAGAGGTTGCGGTTGGTCGCCTCGGCGAGCCGGGCGGCCAGCTCCTCCTCGAGCAGCTTGGCGCGCTCCTGCAGGCCGGTCAGGTCGTCGACCACGGCGGCGAGCCGCTCGATGCCGTCGCGCAGCTCGTCGAGCTCGCCGGCGGCCAGCCAGGTCGGCGGCCGCAGCGCCAGCCGGGCGGAGGCATGGCGCCCGATCGGCACGTGGCGCACCAGCCGGGCGGCCGGCCGCCGCACCTCGCCCAGCCGGCGCCGATGGTGGTGGCCGTGCCCGGCCAGCACGTCGTCCTCGATCTCGTCGACCGCGGCGGTGAGGTCGTCGGCCGCCTCCTCGAGCTCCTCCGCCAGCGCGTGCATCAGCTCGCCGGCGAGCGCCGGGGCGGTGGCCACCTCGAGGCCGTCGCGCAGCTTGCGGCGCAGCCGGGCGGCCGCCCGCAGCGGGTGGTGGCGCACGGTGACCAGCCGACGGCGGTCGACCCACAGCCGGAGCTGGCCGATCTCCCAGGAGCGTCCGTCGAGCTCGCGATGGAGGTCGGTCAGCACGCCGAACAGCCCCTCGCGCACCACCTCCAGGCAGGTCCGCGGATCGTCGTCGAGCAACCGCTCGACGGCATCGGCGGGCAGCCGCGAGCGCTCCGTCAGCCAGGTGCGGGCCTGGTTGGTGCCGCCGTTGAGATGGACCCAGACGGCGGCCGCCGGATCGGCCAGCGCGGCGTCGACCGCCGGCCAGTCGCGCAGCGGGCGCGGCCGCCCGCCCGGCGCCAGCGCAACGGCAAAGGCCAGCCCCTCGCCGGGGTCGAGCGGCCCGGCTGCGGGGCGGGCGGCGGGCAGGACGGCGGGCCGGGCCGTGGGAGGGGCCGGCTCGGCGCTCAAGGGTGGGCGAGCGGCACGCGCAGATAGGTGCCGAACTCGGCGACCAGGTTGCTGCTCACCCGGGCGTGGACCCGTCCCTGGCGGTCGTCGAAGCTGGCGGCGTCGGCCAGCGGCAGCACCGCCTCGTGCCAGACGCCGGGGTGGATGTAGAGCCCGAAGCTGCCGTCGCAATAAAAGGCCGTGAAGCGGTCCGGCGAGAGATCGTCGCCGGGCAGCGCCAGCGGCACGACGAACGGGATCCGCTCGCGCGGGAAGAAGAGCTGGCCGCCGTCGGGATGGTAGTTGACGTGCCAGAGCAGCACCTGCGAGCGGTCGGGGGCGGCGTCCTCCGGGGCGGCCTCGGCCGGGTCGCGGCACCAGCCGATCAGGTAGCTGTCGCCGACCGCGTCGTTGCGGCCATGCAGCGTCTCGCCCTCCCACCAGAAGGAGAAGACGCCCTCGGTGGTGCCGCCCTGGTCGCCGGTGTCCGGGTCGACCGGCCGCCAGCCCTGTGCCGGCCAGCGCACGATCTCGATCGGCTCGGCGGCGAAGTCGGCGACCGGCCGGCCATATCCCCGCAGGCTTTCCGCGGTCGCCCGCACGACCGGCACGGTGTGGGCGGCAAAGGGGCGGGCGATCGCCGGTGCGGTGCTCAAGGCCATCGATCCCGTCTCCCCTCGGGCGCGGGAACGGTCCCGCCGGCGCGACGCTACCGCCGCAGCATGACGGTTCCGTGACGGCCGGCCGCGGGCGCCGGCAGCCGACGCGGTTTTCGCGGGCGGCATGGCTGTGCTACTGTCTGCTTCGAGACGGATGACGCAGCATGCGATTCGCCACGGGACTTCTGTTGCTGATGCTGGGGGCCGCGCTGGCCGGCTGCGCCAGCAGTGCGCCGGCCGGCGAGTCGGCTGCCACGGGCGACAAGTATCAGGGCTATATCGAGGTCGGCGGCGGCGTCCGGTTCTAGGCGGATGCGCCGGGGCGGTGACGGCGGCCCGGCCGCGGCCGTCATCGCCCGCATTCGCCGCGGGACGGTGAATTCTGACAACGGTGGGGTGACATGAGCATCGACGCGCGTTCCAAGCTTTCCTCCGATCCTGCCGCCGGCGCCTGGCGGCGCGGGCTGGCGGCGGCCCTGGTGCTGGCCGCCGGGCTGGTCGCGACGCCGGTGGTGGCGCAGCAGCAGCAGCCGCAGGTGCAGACGCAGCCCTACAAGGCGTGGAACCTGGTCTGCAGCACCGGCACGCCGCGGCAGTGCTACATCAACCAGCAGATCCCGCCGGGCGGCCAGAATATCGAGCTCGGCCTGACGATCTTCCTCAACGGGCAGCAGCAGCAGCCGGTGCTGCGCATCCGCCTGCCGCTGGCCGCCCAGGCCGGCAAGCAGATCGCGCTGGCGGTCGACCAGAACCAGGCGGTGGCGGTGCAGATCGCCGGCTGCACCAAGGACCGGTGCCTGGTGCAGGGCGGCCTCGACAACGGCACCATCCAGCAGCTGCGCGCCGGGCGCGTGCTCAACGTCACCTACCTCGGCACCGGCAGCAAGCCGGTCGTCGTGCATGCCTCGCTGGCCGGCTTCTCGGCCGCCTTCGACGCGCTGAAGCGCTCCTGAGGGAGCGGCGGGCGGTCCCGGCCGGGCAGGCCGGGCCGCTTCTGCCGCCGGCGGCTCAGCGGCCGCGCGCCGCCCGCTCGCGCAGTGCCTCGGCCACCGCCTGCATCACCGGCCGCCAGTCGCCCCGTTCGGACTGGCGGAACAGCCGGGCGGTCGGATACCAGGGCGTGTCGCTGCGCCCCAGCAGCCAGCGGAAACCCGGCGTCACCGACAGCACCAGCCAGAGGGGGCGGGCGAGCGCCCCGGCGAGGTGCGCGGCCGCGGTGCTCGAGCTGATCACCAGGTCGAGCTCCTTCATGATCGCGGCGGTATCGGCGAAGTCGCCGATGGCCGCGCCGCAGTCGGTGAAGCAGGGCGGCAGGGTCCGGCCGGCCAGGTCGGCGCGCCCGTCGCCCTTCTGCAGCCCGTAGAACTGCACGCCCGGCACCTCGAGCAGCGGCAGGAAGGCGTCCAGCCGGGGCGAGCGCTGGCGGTCCTCCGGGAACGCCGCGTCGCCGGCCCAGACCAGGCCGACGCGCAGCCTGCCGTCGCGGGGAAAGCGGATCGGGCAGGGCGCGTCGACCTCGAGATAGGGGGTCCGGCCGGGGATGGTCTCGAGCGTGGTGCGGAAGATGTGGGGCAGCGTCAGCAGCGAGGCGTGCAGGTCGAAGGGCGGCAGCGCCTGGCCGCGGAGCCGGTATTCGTCATGGCCGCCGACGCTGCGGCACAGCCGGTCGAGCTCGGGCTGCACCTCGAGGACCACCCGGCCGCCGCGTTGCTTCACCAGCGGCACGTAGCGGACGAACTGGATGGTGTCCCCGAAGCCCTGCTCGGCGTGCAGCAGGATCGTCCTGCCGTCGAGCCGGCTGCCGTCCCACTGCGGCTGCGCGAAGCGCCGCTTCGGGCGCCATTCGTTCTCCCGCCAGCCCTCCTCGAGCTCGCCCTTGAGCAGCAGGGCGTGCGCCAGGTTGGTGTGGAAGGCGGCGGTGCCGGGGGCGATGGCGATCGCCCGGCGGAAGGCGGCGGCCGCCGCGTCGAGCCGGCCGAGGTCGCAGAGCGCCACGCCGAGGTTGTTGTGCGCCTCGGGGGCTTCGGGCCGCAGCGCGATCGCCCTCTGCTGGCACGCGACCGCGTCCTCGATCCGGCCGGCGTTGCGCAGCAGGAGGCCGAGATTGCCGAACGCCCCGGCATGGCCCGGCTCGAGCGCGATGGCGCGGCGGCAGCAGTCGATCGCTTCCGCCGCCCTGCCGCGGTCGTTCAGCACGATGGCGAGGTCGGACCAGGCCGCGGGAAAGTCCGGCCGGACCGCGATGGCGCGGCGGATCAGGGATTCCGCCGCCTCGGGATCGCGCCGGCGGTAGCGGACCAGGCCGAGCCGGTGCAGCGCGGCCGGGTTGTCCGGCCGGACCTCGAGGATCCGGCGATAGGCGGCCGCCGCCTCGTCGAGCCGGCCGGCGGCGGCATGGGCCGCGGCGAGGCCGAGCAGGTCGCGCAGCTGCGGCGCGGCGGACCCGGACTCGCCGGCCCCGCCGCTCAGCGGCCGCCGCTCAGCGGCCGCGCGCCGCGCGCTCGCGCAGCGCCGCCGCCACCTCCTGCATCACCGGCCGCCAGTTGGCGGGCTCGGACTGGCGGAACAGCCGGGCGGTCGGGTACCACGGCGTGTCCGGGCGCCCCATCAGCCAGCGATAGTCCGGCATGAAGGGCAGCACCAGCCAGAGCGGCCGGGCGAGCGCCCCGGCGACGTGGGCGGGCGAGGTGCAGGAGCTGATCACCAGGTCGAGCTCCTTCATGATCGCGCCGGTGTCGACGAAGTCCTCGATCACGCCGTCGCAGTCGGTGAAGCAGGCCGGCATGGCGCGGCCGGCCATGTCGGCCCGCCCGTCGCCCTTCTGCAGGCAGTAGAACTGCACGCCGGGGATGTCGAACAGCGGCAGGAAGGCCTCCAGCCGGGGCGAGCGCTGCTTGTCCTCGACGAACTTCGGGTTGCCGGCCCAGACCAGCCCGACGCGCAGCTTGCCGTCCTCCGGGAAGCGGATCGGGCAGGGCTTGTCGACCGACAGGTAGGGGGTCTGGCTCGGGATGGTGTCGACGTTGGTGCGGAAGATGTAGGGCAGGGTGAGCAGCGGCGCCTGCACGTCGAAATGCGGCAGCTGCTGGCCGTAGAGGTAGTACTCGTCATAGCCGGCGACGCTGCGGCAGAGCTTGTCGAGCTTCGGCTGCACCTCGAGGATCACCCGGCCGCCGAACGGCTTCACCATCGACACGTAGCGGATGAAGTTGATGGTATCGCCCAGCCCCTGCTCGGCATGCAGCAGGATGGTCTTGCCGTCGAGCCGGCTGCCGTCCCATTGCGGCTGCGTGAAGTTGCGCACCGGCGAGGTCGGCTTCTTCGACTTCCAGCGCCACTCGTTTTCCTTCCAGCCCTCGTCGAGCTGGCCCATCAGCAGCAGGGCGTGCGCCAGGTTGGTGTGGTGCTCGGCGATGCCGGGGTCGATGGCGATCGACTTGCGATAGAACTCCACGGCCTCGTCCAGCCGCCCGAGGTCGCGCAGCGCCACGGCGAAATTATTGTACGATTCCGGGGCGTTGGGCCGCAGGTCGATGGCCTTCTTGTGGCAGTTCATCGCCTCTTCGAGGCGGCCCTCGTCGCGCAGCACGACGCCGAGATTGGTGTAGGCGGCGGCCGAGTTGGGGTTGATCTCCAGCGCCTTGTGGTAGCAGTCCATCGCCTCCTGGGTGCGACCCTGCTCCTTCAGGATGGCGCCGAGGTTGACGTGCGAATCGGCGTGGTTCGGGTTGAGCTCGATGGCCTTGCGGCAGGTCGCCTCGGCCTGCGGCAGGTTGCCGAGGTGGCGCAGCGCCGCCGCCAGGTTGTTGTAGGGGTCGGGAACGCTCGGGTTGATGTCGATGGCGCGCTGGTAGCAGGCGACCGCCGCCTCCATCACGCCCTTTTCCTTCAGCGAATTTCCGAGGTTGCTGAAGGCGTTGGCGTGATTCGGGTTGAACTCGATCGCGTGGTGGTAGCAGTCGATCGCCTCCTGCTTCTTGCCGCGCTCGTTCAGCACCACGCCGAGATTGGACCAGGCGTTGGGGAAGTTCTGCCGGACCGCCAGCGCCTTGCGGATCAGCGTCTCCGCCGATTCCAGGTCGCGCTTGCGGTACTTCAGCAGCCCCAGCCGGTGCAGCGCGATCGGGTTGTTCGGCCGCGCCCCCAGGATCTGGTTGTAGACCTGCTCGGCATCCTCGATGCGGCCGGAGGCGACGTGGTTGGCGGCCAGGTCGAAGAGCCCCGGCAGCTGCGCCTGGACCTGCGCCTGGGCGTTGCCCGCGGCCAGGGCGGCGTCCTGCGGGCTCATCGCCGCGGCTCCGCGGAGCGAATCTCCCGGGCTGCGGGCAGCGCGGGAGCAAGCTTGGCCGGGCGGGTTCGGCCCCGGATCGAGGCGAATCTGTGATAATTGCGCAACAGGGTGACTCCAATCACGGGGTCGGCGACGCCGCCCTCTCCCTATCGCTTGAGGCTGGGCGGCACAAGAGGTATGGAGTTAAGGGTCGGCCGCGATGGGGATCCCGGTCGGCGCGGCGACTTTGCTGGGGGCGTAAATGGCTCAGGGGTTCGGTCGCAATCGGTTGCGCGCGCGTCTGCTGCTGGGAGCCGCGGCCGCGGCCCTGGCGGTACCGTCGCCGCTCAAGGCCATCGCGCAGGAGCAGCCGAAATGGCAGCCCTACGTCGAAGCGGGCGGCATGATCGGCACCGACCGCAGCTTCGGCGATGTCGACCTCTTCATCCCGCTCTGGCAGGACCAGACCTCGCTGCTCTTCACCGACCTGCGCGGCCGGTTCGACAACCAGGGCACCAACGAGGGGAATTTCGGCCTGGGATACCGCACCCAGATCGACCCCGAATGGATCCTCGGCGGCTACGGCTATTTCGACATCCAGGGCACCGACCACGACAACACCTTCTACCAGGTGACGCTCGGCCTCGAGGCGCTGTCGGTCGACTGGGACTTCCGGGTCAACGGCTACATCCCGACCAACCCGCAGCAGAGCGCGCCCGACGAGGCGCAGCTCCAGATCAGCGGCAACACCATCCAGCTGCGCGCCGGCAACGAGACGGCGCTCTACGGCTTCGACGGCGAGGTCGGCTGGCGGCTGCCGATCTTCCCGGCCGACGGCGACATCGACATCCGCGCCTTCATCGGCGGCTACTACTTCACCGGCGAGGATGCCGACGTGGTGGCCGGCCCGCGCGGCCGGATCGAGGCGCGGCTCTACGACATCGACATCCTCGGCCTGCAGTCGCGGCTGACCGTCACCGGCGAGGTCCAGTGGGACAACCCGCGCGGCACCCAGGCCTTCGGCGGGCTCGAGCTGCGCATCCCGCTCGGCTTCGTCATGGGCGAGACCGGGCCGAAGCTGTCGCCGCTCGACCGGCGCATGGTCGACCGGGTGCAGCGCGACGTCGACATCGTCACCCAGATCACCCAGGGCAGCCCGGAGGACGTCATCGTCGACGGGCTGACGGTCAAGACCCACACCATCTACTTCGCCGACGGCGCCGGCGGCGGCAGCGGCCAGAAGGGCAGCCCGACCGACCTGGCGAGCGCGGTCAGCAACGCGCCGGCCGGCTCCAACGCGATCATCGTCGCCGATGGCGGGGCCGGCGTGATCGGCGTCGAGAACCCGCTGCAGCTGCAGCCGGGCCAGGCCCTGCTGGGCGGCGATTCGAAGGTCAAGCTGACCGGCGCCGACAGCGGCCAGACCGTCAATTTCCATGTCCCGGGCTCCCGCCCGACGCTGAGCGGCGGCACCACCGAGTCCAACCTCGTCCAGATGGCCTCGGGCAGCCAGAACCGGGTGAGCGGGCTCGACCTGACCGGCGACTTCAGCAACGGCATCGCCGGCCAGGACATGGAGCGGGCGATCATCATCGGCAACAGCATCGACGGCAGCGACCCGGGGGTCGGCAACGGCGTCTATCTCGGCAATTTCGGCGGCGTCGAATCGGCCTTCATCGAGATCCAGGGCAACACGATCACCAGCATGTCGGAAAACGGCATCCTGATCGTGAACGGCTTCTACAGCCTGCCCGGCAGCTTCAGCCAGACGATCCAGGTGGCCGGCAACACCATCGGCAATGTCGGCCGCCACGGCATCGCCATGTACACCGGCGTCTACAGCGCCAACCTGACCCAGAGCTTCGGGATCGGCGGCAACACGATCAGCGACGCCAGCCTCAACGGCATCCTGCTCGCCACCGGCGACCGCCGGACGACGCTGGTGGCGGAGTCCGCCAGCCCGTCCGGGCCGACCGAGCTGCTCCAGGTCGGCGCCGTCTACAACAACCGGATCAGCGCCGTCGGCCAGGACGGCATCCGCGCCGACACCCGCTTCGGCGGCCAGGGCAACGTCGTCACCCAGTCGCTGGCGATCACCGGCAACACCATCGAGGACGCCGGCGAGGACGGCATCCGGGCCAGCCAGGACTTCTACAACGTCGGCTTCGTGAGCCAGGCGCTCGCCATCCAGTCGAACAGCGTCACCGGCTTCGGCTCGGACGGTATCGCCATGCTGACCCGGGCGTACGGGCGCTTCCTCGCCTCGGCCGAGTCGTCCGTCGTCTCCCAGGCCTTCGCCATCGACGGCAACGTCATCGACCCGCCGCCGGCGCTCAGCGGCGACGGCATCCGCGTCGACAACTTCTTCCGCGACGCCGAGGGCGACGGCCCGCTGCTGGTCACCCAGCAGGGCCAGATCACCGGCAACGTCATCAGCGACACCGCCTTCGCCGGCATCGAGGTGAAGACGCACGGCGAGGGCGCGCAGCTCAACCTGTCGCAGTCGGTGCTGATCGCCGACAACGCGGTGCTGATGCCGGGCTCCTTCGGCATCCTGTTCGAGGCCGAGTTCATCGATGTCGGCAACGTCGCGCAGGCCTTCGGGATCAGCGGCAACACCGTCACCGGCGCGCTCGCGGACGGCATCGCGGCCTATACCGGGGTCTTCGCGTTCGACAACGAGACCGCGACGGTCACCCAGAGCTTTGCGATCGACGGCAATGTGGTGAGCGACAGCGGCGAGGTCGGCATCCTGGTCGGCACCAGGCTCGACCCGCTGGCGTCCGGCGCCGCCGTCTTCGTGTCCCAGGCCGGCGAGATCAACGGCAACGTCGTCGACGTCGCCGGCTCGGACGGCATCCATGTCTATACCGACGCCTTCGCCGGCAGCGACGCCACGGCGGTGCTGAGCCAGACTCTCGCCATCAACGACAACGTCGTCTCCAACGTCGATCAGTACGAGATCCAGAGCGGCCACCATGGCGGCATCGTCGTCGAGAACCTGATCGACGGCCACGTCTCGGCCTCGCAGGGCCTCACCATCGACCCCAACACCGTGTCGGGGGTCAGCAACGGCGGCGACGGCATCTTCGTCTACACCTCGGTGGCCGGCGCCTCGGTCACCCAGGCGATCAACATCGCCTCGAACGTCGTGCTGGGCGCCGTCGACGGCATTCACGTCCGCACCATCGTCGACTATGCCAGCTTCGGCACGGCCGTCAGCCAGGCGCTGCAGATCGCCGGCAACACCGCCATCGGCGCCGAGGAGAACGGCATCGAGGTCAACAACTTCGTCCGCAACACCGGCCACGGCTCGATCGGCCTCAGCCAGAGCGCCTTCATCGCCGGCAACGTGGTGAGCGACACCGGCGAGCAGGGCATCCTGGTGCACAGCGTCGTCTATGCCGTCAGCGGCGCCTTCTTCACCGGCGACGGCAGCGCCAACCTCAGCCAGACCCTGCAGATCGTCTCGAACGACGTGACCAGCGCCGGCGGCGACGGCATCGCCGTGCAGACCTACGGCTTCGCCTTCGACAACCGGACCGACAGCCAGCAGACCGCCGTCGTCAGCCAGAACCTGGTGATCGCCGACAACACGGTCGTCGATTCGGGCTGGGACGGCATCTGGGTCGGCAACGAGGCCTCGGCGACCTACATCTTCGAGGGCGGCGACGCCGGCGTCGTGCAGTTCCGCCAGACCGCCTCGATCGCCGGCAACACCGTCGTCGGCAGCCTCGGCGAGTCCTTCAGCGGCGACGGCATCGACGTCGGCAACTACGTCAGCGCCCTGGGCGGCGGCTCGGTCAGCTTCAGCCAGTCCCTCGCCATCAACGACAACCTCGTCTCCGACAACGCCGGCAACGGCATCCTGGTGCGCGACTTCGTCCTCTCGGACGACAGCGCCGGGCCGGTCTCGTTCACCCAGGCGATCCTGATCGACCCCAACACCGTGGTGGGCAGCGGCAGCAACGGCATCGGCGTCGCCACCTACATCTACGGCCATGCGGCGGACGGGGCGACCCAGTCGGTCTCGATCGCCGCCAACCGGGTCTCGGGGTCCGGCCGCGACGGCATCTATGTCGGCACGCGCCTGACCGACGTGGCGGCCAGCCAGACCGTGGTGATCGCCGGCAACAGCGTCACCGGATCGGAGCGCGACGGCGTCGGGCTGCACACCTATCTCGACGACGCCGACCTGCTGCAGAACCTGACGATCACCGGCAACAGCATCGTCGACAGCGGCCGCAACGGCGTGCTGGTGCGCAACGGCATCTACACCGGCTACCAGAACCACCAGCTGAGCCAGGTCGGCGCGATCAGCAACAACCGGATCACCGACAGCGGCATCAACGGCATCTTCGTCTCGAACTTCGCCGGCGCGGCGTTCGACGACGCGACGATCGGCCAGACGCTGGCGATCGCCGCCAATACCGTGGTCAACGTCGTCGCCCGCTATGCGATCAGCGGCGACGGCGTCTACTTCACCGGCGGCAACGGCATCCTGGTCGAGAACCGGATCGACCACTTCGGCTCGCTCAACCAGAGCCTGGGAATCACCGGCAACAGCGTCGCCGGTGTGGTCAATGACGGCATCTACATCCACACGCGGGTGTACCGCTTCGGGACCGCCGGCCAGCAGGTCACCATCGCCGGCAATCTCGTCTCCGGCTCCGGCCGTGACGGCGTCCACGTGGCGAACTACGCCGGCAGCACCGACATGTCGCAGGGCCTGACGGTCAACGGCAACAGCATCGCCGCCAGCGTCCAGAACGGCATCCGGATCGACAACTACATCTCGGCCTACGGCAATCACCAGATCTCGCAGACCGGCGTGATCGCCGGCAACCAGATCAGCGACAGCGGGATCAACGGGATCTTCATCTCGAACAGCGCGCGGGCGCCGTTCGACGACGCGACCATCGGCCAGACGCTGGCGATCGCCGGCAACCTCATCGACGGCGTCACCTCGGCCTATGTCAACCCGGAGAGCAGCAGCATCGTCACCGGCGGCAACGCCATCCTGGTGCAGAACCGGCTCGCCTACTTTGCCACGCTGAACCAGTCGCTGACCGTCACGCAGAACAACATCAGCAACGTGGCGACCTTCGACGGCGTCTACATCAGCACCTCCGTGCGCGGCAACGGGGCGACGGCGAATCAGCAGTTCACCATCACCAGCAACTCGGTCTCGGGCAGCGGCGGCTACGGGGTGGCGATCCGCACGCTCGCCAGCAACGGCGGCGCGGCGACCCAGTCCTTCGCGGTGGTCGCCAACAGCCTGGTCGACAACTTCTACGGCGGGGTGAAGCTGTTCGCCTCGGCCGGGCCGGGCGGCACCATCGTCCAGGCCGGCTCGATCGTCGGCAACACGCTGACCGGCGCCGGGGCGAACTTCGGCGAGGGCATCGACGGCGTCGCGGTCGCCGGCAGCCCGGGCGGCTCGGTGACCCAGACCGTGGCGGTGTCGGGCAACGTCATCGCCGACAACGCGGTCGGCGTCTATCTGCGGGCGGGGGACCGCGGCCTGCTCACCGGCGGCACGGTCAGCCAGACCTGGAGCTTCACCAGCAACAGCATCAGCGCCAACACCGCCCACTTCACCAGCGGCGCCGTCAGCCTCGGCGGGCACGGCATCTACGCGGTCAATGCCGGTATCAATTCGCTGCAGACCCTCACCCTGGTCTCCGGCAACGTGATCGCCGGCAACCAGCAGGACGGGGTCCGATTCGTCAACCGGGCCGGCACCCAGTCGGCGACCCTGAACAGCAATCTCGGCAGCGGCGCGGTGCTGAACACCATCACCAGCAACGGCACCAACTTCTTCGCCACGAGCACCGGCGGGACGCAGCTCATCAGCAAATAGCGAGCCGCTCTGCCGGCAAAAGCCGGCTTCCGCCAGCCAATCCCAGCCTCGACGGCCGGCTCGATGCCGGCCGTCTCGTTTTGCGAACCCACCCTGTGGCAAAAATGCCACGGGTGCGCAGATTTTGTGCCGCCCGGGTCGGCGAAACTTGTCAGAGCGGCGCTGTCGACGTAACCATTGCCTGATAGGGAAGAGCCGGTGGGGCATCGGCTCCTCGGGGCAGAATCAATGGGGACTGGGAACATGGGCCAGGTGGTCAGGGGCAGCCGTCTGCGGTCGCGTCTTCTGGTGGGGGTCGCCGCGATGGCGATGGCGGCGCCGGGCGCAAGCAAGGCGCTGGCGCAGGAAGCGAAGTGGCAGCCCTGGCTCGAGGCCGGTGGGATGGTGGGGACCAACCACAGCTTCGGGGACGTCGACATCTTCGTGCCGATCTGGCAGGACCAGACCTCGCTGCTGTTCGGCGACTTCCGGGGGACGTTCAGCAGCGAGCCGACGCAGGAAGGCAATTTCGGCCTGGGCTACCGCACGCAGGTCGACCCGTCCTGGATCCTGGGCGGCTACGGCTACTTCGACATCCAGAACAGCGAGAACGACAACCTGTTCTACCAGGCGACGCTGGGCCTCGAGGCCCTGTCGGTCGACTGGGACTTCCGGGTGAACGGCTACATCCCGTTCAACGCCGGTGGGCAGAGCGTCGACAACGGCAACGGCCACCTGGAGATCAGCGGCAACACGATCGGGATCACGACGGACAAGGAGAAGCCGCTCTACGGCTTCGACGGCGAGGTCGGCTGGCGTCTGCCGATCTTCCCGGCGGACGGCGACATGGACGTCCGTGCGTTCATCGGCGGCTACTTCTTCACCAACTCGACGTCGACACGATCGCGGGCCCGCGCGGCCGGCTCGAGGTGCGGCTCTACGACATCGACTTCCTGGGGATGCAGTCGCGCCTGACGATCAACGGCGAGGTGCAGTGGGACAACCCGCGGGGCACGCAGGCCTTCGGCGGGCTGGAGCTGCGCATCCCGCTGGGCGCGGTGACCGGGACGCCGGGTCCGAAGCTGTCGCCGCTCGACCGGCGGATGGTCGACCGTGTGCAGCGCGACGTCGACATCGTCACCGAGGACTACCAGAGCGACCCGAACGACGTTGTGGTCGACGAGCTGACGGTGAAGACGCACACGATCGTGTTCGCGTCGGCCAACGGTGCCGCGGACGGTCGCGGGACGAAGGGCGACCCGGTGTCGCTGGACAACGCGGTGGCCCTGGCGGAGTCGCTGGGCAAGAACGCGATCATCGTGGTGCAGGGCAATGACGGCCCGATCGAGGTGACGCAGCCGCTGCAGCTGGCCTCGGGCCAGGCGCTGCTGGGCGGCGGCTCGAAGGTGCCGCTGCACGACGCGAGCGACTCGAACATCACGGTCGGGTTCAAGGTGCCGGGCTCGCCGACGCTGGTCGGGACCAATCCCGACGAGCACCTGATCGAGATGGCGGCGGGGACGCAGAACGAGATCTACGGTCTCGACCTGCAGGGCGAGATGTATGACGGCATCTTCGGCCTGAACATGGAACGGGCGATCGTCAAGAACACGAACATCGACCCGCCGGTCGCCAACGGGATCGCGATCGAGCAGAAGACCAACTACGGTCCGCCGCTGCCGTCGAGCACCTTCGTGCATATCGAGGGCAACACGATCATCGGGGCCGGCAACGACTGGCATCAAGGTGGCGAGCTTCCTCTACGACGAGGACGGCGCGCACACCCAGACGGTGATCATCGACCACAACGTCGCCAACTATAACGGCAACAACGGCATCGACGTGGTGAACGCGGTTTCCGGCACCGGGACCGCATTCACGCAGGCCGTCCAGATCACCTACAACACCGCCAACGGCAATGGCTCGACCGGCATCATCGCGATACCGTTCGCGGCAGTGGACGTGATCGACGGCGAGGGCGGCATCGGCATCGCGGTGGCGAACTTCGCCGGGAGCGGCGGCACGATCAGCCAGGGCCTGGTGGTCGCCGGCAACACGACCAACTTCAACTACGGCTTCAGCACCTCGCGTCCGCTGCCGCCAAGCCAGGTTCTCTCCGACACCGGCATCGGCATCGGGCTGGGCAACGACGCCGAGGGCGGCACGATCAGCCAGATCGCGTCGATCGTCGGCAACACGGCGAACTACAACAGCCGCGCCGGCATCATCATGGGCAACATCGCCGGCTTCGGCGGCTTCGTCGGCCAGCAGGTGGTGGGCTACAGCAACTTCGTCAGCGCCAATGGCAGCGACGAGCGGATGCCGTCGTTGCTTGCGGTCGCGACGGTGGACATCAACGGGGTCGGCATCGGGATCGGCAACATCGCCTATCGCGGCGGCACGATCAGCCAGGCCATCGCGATCGACGGCAACACGGTCCAGGCGAACAAGGCGGCCGGCATCTCGAACGTCAACCTGGCGAGCTACAACTCCAGCGTCAGCCAGAGCGGCGAGATCAACGGCAACCTGATCGACCACAACAGCGGCCCCGGCATCTTCCTGTTCAACGGGACCGGTCTGTTCGCCTCCTCGGGCACCAACGGCACGAGCATCGGGCAGTCGCTGTCGATCGCCGGCAACGTCATCCACAACAACGAGGACGGCATCGTCGGCTACAACGCCGTCCAGAACGCCACCGACCAGAGCCAGTCGCTGGTCATAGTCGGCAACAACATCTACCAGAACAGCCGCGACGGCATCTTCCTCGGCAACGAGGTCGGGTTCGAGTCCCAGCTGACCCAGGGCGTGACGATCCAGGGCAACACGATCGCCCGGAACAACGAGGACGGGATCGACATCCAGTCCTATGTCAGCGCCGGCTCGCTCCGCCAGAACGTGACGATCGCCGGCAACAGCATCGTCCAGAACGACGATGACGGCGTCTATTTCGGCCTGTCGGGCGAGGACGGGTTCGTCTCGCAGGCGGTCGTCGTCTCCGGCAACACGCTGCTCAGCAACTTCGAGGACAGCGTCGACTTCAACACCGACCTCTATAACGGCTTCGAGCTCAGCCAGACGGTGTCCATCGTCGGCAACACGATGGACAACAGCGGCGACGACGGCATCGAGATGACGCTCGACGGCGAGGACGGCGTGACCGTCTCGCAGAGCATCGACATCAGCGGCAACTCGATCCTCAACAGCGACGACTACGGGATCCGGATCGCGTCCTATCTCAGCATCGGCAGCAGCCTGACGCAGAGCGTGGCGATCTCGAACAACCTGATCGACCGCGCCGGCGAGGACGGCATCAACATCGCCGCCACGGCCTATGCGGGCGGCGCCATCACCCAGACGGTGGCGATCACCGGCAACTCGATCAACGACGTCGGCGAGGACGGGATCTACATCTTCGCCGGCGCGCGTCGCCTCGACAGCAGCGTGACGCAGTCGGTCTCGATCTCCGGCAACAGCATCAGCAACACCGAGGACGAGGGCATCCAGGTGGTGACCTATGCCAGCTTCGGCACGGTCAACCAGACGCTGCTCAGCATCAACGGCAACACGCTGTCCGACATCGGCGACGTCGGCATCGAGCTCGACAACAGCATGCTCGGCGGCGGGCTCATCATCCAGGGCAGCGTCTCCGCCCCGGCGACGATCGCCGACAACACGGTCACCGACGCGGACTTTGCGGGGATCGAGGTCTACAACTCGATCAACGGCGGGACCTTCAGCCAGGTCGTGCTGATCCAGGCGAACTCGGTCACGCAGGCCAGCGTCGGCGTGTACATCGAGAACATCCAGCAGAACGGCGCCACCTTCTCGCAGGCGATCGACGTCGACGGGAACGTATTCGACAACGTGTCGAACGGCATCATCGCCCGGAACTTCGTCTCGAACCTTGCCGACGGGATCAGCAACATCACCGTCGGCGGCAACAGCATCAACGTCGATAGCGGCCAGATCCAGAGCGTCGGCATCGAGGTCGACACCTACGTGCGGACCTCGGCGATCTCACCCAGGGCGTGTCGATCACCGGCAACCAGATCGGCCGGGCCGCGGCGCCGGCGGTGGCCGGCATCTCGATCTACAGGAACCACGCCGACACGGGAGGGAGCCTGACCCAGACCGCGGTGATCGTCGACAACACCGTGGCGTCGGGTTTCCGCTACGGCGTCGGTGTCGTGAACGATGCCGATCTCGGCCTGATCAGCCAGGCCCTGACCATCTCCGGCAACCAGATCGGCGCGGCCGAGCAAGCCGGAATCGGCTTGGTCGACCGGGGCGACGCGGGCATCATCCAGCAGACCGGGACGATCTCGGGCAACGTCGTCGCGGGGCAGACCGATATCAGCGGCGGCGGGCTCGTCGACAAGCTCTACGCCAACTTCGCCGGGATCACCCAGGGCCTGACGCTGACCAACAACACCTTCGCGAACAACGAGGCAAACGGCGTCTACCTGAAGGCGGTCGGCCTCGGCCTGCTGGCGCAGACGGTTTCGCTGTCGGGCAACCTGATCGACAACAACGACCAGGGCCTGCGGGCGACCGCGGCCGGCGCGCTGGTGTCGCAGACCGTGGTGTTCGTGAACGGCAGCAACAACACCATCAGCAACAACAATGTCGGCGTGTACGGCAGCAACACCGGCGTGGTGCTGCAGAACATCAGCCTGGGCAACAGCATCTTCACGGGCAACGTTGCCACCACGTCCGGCAACGCGACCTTCACCAACCCGTAGTCGCGGGCTGGCGGCTTAGACGGATCGGCGCGGCCCTCGGGGCGGCGCCGATCCGGTACGGGATTTGATGAGTGCCCGCCGAGGCTCGGCGGTGAGTTGACTTCAATCGGCTCCGGAACATGGGTGGGGAGCCTGGGATGGGGAATTCGGTCATGGGGATGAACGTTCGTCTGCGGTCGCGGCTTCTGGTCGGCGCGGCGGCTGTGGCGCTGGTCGCGCCGGGCGCCGGCAAGGCTCTGGCGCAGGAAGCGAAGTGGCAGCCCTGGCTCGAGGCCGGGGGGATGGTGGGGACCAACCACAGCTTCGGGGACGTCGACATCTTCGTGCCGATCTGGCAGGACCAGACCTCGCTGCTGTTCGGCGACTTCCGGGGGACGTTCAGCAGCCAGCCGACGCAGGAAGGCAATTTCGGCCTGGGCTACCGCACGCAGGTCGACCCGTCCTGGATCCTGGGCGGCTACGGCTACTTCGACATCCAGAACAGCGAGAACGACAACCTGTTCTACCAGGCGACGCTCGGCCTCGAGGCTCTGTCGGTCGACTGGGACTTCCGGGTGAACGGCTACATCCCGTTCAACGCCGGGGGGCAGAGCGTCGACAACAGCAACGGCCACCTCGAGATCAACGGCAACACGATCGGGATCACGACCGACCGAGAGAAGCCGCTCTACGGGTTCGACGGCGAGGTCGGCTGGCGTCTGCCGATCTTCCCGGCGGACGGTGACATGGACGTCCGTGCCTTCATTGGCGGCTACTTCTTCACCAACTCCGACGTCGACACGATCGCGGGCCCGCGCGGCCGGCTCGAGGTTCGCCTCTACGACATCGACTTCCTGGGGATGCAGTCGCGGCTGACGATCAACGGCGAGGTGCAGTGGGACAACCCGCGGGGCACGCAGGCCTTCGGCGGGCTGGGCTGCGGATCCCGCTGGGCGCGGTGACGGGGACGCCCGGCCCGAAGCTGTCGCCGCTCGACCGGCGGATGGTCGACCGGGTGCAGCGCGACGTCGACATCGTGACCGAGAACTACCAGAGCGACCCGAACGACGTGGTGGTCGACGAGCTGACGGTGAAGACGCACACGATCGTGTGTTCGCGTCGGCCAACGGCGATCCCAGCGGTCGCGGGACGAAGGGCGACCCGGTGTCGCTGGACAATGCGGTGGCCCTGGCGGAGTCGCTGGGCCGGAACGCGATCATCGTGGTGCAGGGCAATGACGGCCCGATCGAGGTGAGCGCAGCCGCTGCAGCTGGCCTCGGGCCAGGCGCTGCTGGGCGGCGGCTCGAAGGTGCCGCTGCACGATTCGGGCAACTCGGACGTCACGGTCGGGTTCAAGGTGCCCGGCTCGCGGCCGACGCTGGTCGGGACGAACTCCAGCGAGAACCTGATCAACATGGCCGCCGGCACGCAGAACGAGATCTACGGTCTCGACCTGCAGGGCGACATGTTCAACGGCATCTTCGGCATCAACATGGAGCGGGCGATCGTCAAGAAGACGAACATCGACCCGCCGATCGCCAATGGCATCTACATCGTCCAGGCGACCAAGTATGGCCCGCCGCCGTCGAGCAGCTTCGTGCATATCGAGGGCAATACGATCATCGGCGCCGGCGAGGACGGCATCAAGGTCGCAAGCTTCATTTATGACGAGGGTGGGGCGCACACCCAGACGGTGGTGATCGACCACAACGTCGCCAGCTATAACGGCCATGACGGCATCGAGGTGCTGAACGAGGTCGCCGGCCCCGGCACCGTGTTCACCCAGTCGGTGCAGATCACCTACAACACCGCCAACGGCAACGGCTCGGGCGGCGTGTTCGCCATTGCGCCGATCGCCCAGCAGCTGATCGACGCCGAGGGCGGCATCGGCATCGCGGTCGAGAACTTCGCGACCAAGGAAGGCACGATCAGCCAGGGCGTGGTGATCGCCGGCAACACCGCGAACTTCAACTACGCCTTCTCGAGCCTCAGGACCGGAGCCGCCATCCAGCAGGTCAACCTGCTGGGCGCCGCGGGCATCGGCATCGCGGTGCTGAACGAGGCGGAAGGCGGCACGATCAGCCAGATCGCGTCGATCATCGGCAACACCGCCAACTACAACAGCCGGGCCGGCATCGTCGGCTTGAACGTGGCGGCCTTCGACGGCTTCGTCGGCCAGCAGCTGGCGGTCTACGGCAATTTCGTCAGCGCCAACGGCACCGACGAGAGCATCACGGTGATGGGCCCCGACCTGCTTGCGGGCCTGAACGGGATCGGCATCGCGGTCGGCAACATCGCCTACCGCTTCGCCACGGTCAGCCAGTCGGTGGCGGTCGACAACAACACCGTCGAGGCCAACAAGAACTCCGGCATCGCGCTCGGCAACCAGGGCGGCTACAACGCCAGGATCACCCAGGTTGGCCAGATCGCCGGCAACCTCGTCGACCACAACAGCGGCGACGGCATCTTCCTGTTCAACGGCAGCAGCCGCTACATCAAGCCGGGCATCTACGGCGTCGAGATCAGCCAGTCGCTGCTGATCGCCGGCAACACCGTCCACAACAACGAGGACGGCATCGCCGGGTTCAACCGGGCGGACAATGGCGGGGTCGTCAGCCAGTCGCTGGCCATCACCGGCAACAACATCTACCAGAACAGCCAGAACGGCATCTTCCTGGGGAGCGAGGCGGAGGACGGCGCCTTCATCACCCAGAACGTGACGATCCAGGACAACACGATCGCGCGGAACAACGAGGACGGAATCGACATCCGGAGCTATGCGAGCCTCGCGGCGATCTCGCAGAGCGTGTCGATCGTCGGCAACAGCATCGTCCAGAACGACGAGGATGGCATCCACATCCGGAACGGGGGCGAGGACGGCTCCCTCACGCAGGCCCTCAGCATCGCCGGCAACACGATCCTGAGCAACTTCGGCGACGGCGTCCAGGTCAGCAGCTACCTGTCGAACGGCTTCGTGATCAGCCAGACGGTCAACGTCACCGGCAACCTGATCGACAACAGCGGCGACGAGGCGATCGACATCGGGCTGAGCGGCGAGGACGGCGTCACCGCCTCGCAGGGCATCACCATCAGCGGCAACTCGGCGCTCAACAGCGGCGACTACGGCATCCGGGTCACGGCCTATCTCAGCAGCGGCAGCAGCCTGACGCAGAGCCTGGCGATCTCGGGCAACGTCGTCGACCGGGCCGACGAGGACGGCATCTTCGTCGTGGCGACGGCCTACCGCAACTCCAGCGTGACCCAGACGGTGGCGATCACCGGCAACTCGGTGAACGACACCGGCGAGGACGGCATCTATGTCGGCATCGGCGCGTTCAACGACGCAATCGCCACCCAGTCGCTGTCCATCACCGGCAACCGGGTCACCAATGCCGGCGACGAAGGCATCGAGGTGTTCGCCTACGCCAGCAACTTCGGCAGCGTGACGCAGGGGCCGCTCTCCATTACTGGCAACACGGTGTCGGACGTCGGCGGCGACGGCATCGAGCTCAAGAACAGGGTAAGCGCCGACGGCGTGCTGGTGCAGGGCAGCACCGACGCTCCGGTGGTGATCGCCAACAATACGGTGTCGAACGTCAGTGCCGACTACAGCGGCATCAACCTGTCGAGCTACGTGCGCGGCGGCGACTCGGTGCTCAGCCAGGCCGTGGTCGTCAGCGGCAACAGCATCGACGGCGCGGGCACCGGGATCTACGTGACGACCGGCGTCCGCAGCGGGGCCGACGTCTCACAGGCCGTGACGGTTTCGGCCAACGTGATGAACAACGTCTCGTACGGCGTCTTCGCCCAGAACTCCATCTTCAACGGCGCAACGCGACCAGGACGCTGTCGATCACCGCAACGTGATCGACGAGGAGTGGCCGGGTCCGCGGGATCGGCATCGGGGTCTACAACGACGTCTGGAACGCGAAGACCGATCCTGACCGTGACGATCCAGTCGAACACCGTGGCGACGGCGAACACCAAGGCGACGGCGGGGATCGGGATCTACAACCGGGCCTACAACGGCGGCGACATCACGCAGACGCTGACGGTCGACGCCAACAGCATCGCCGACGGCTTCCAGGCCGGGATCAACCTGGAGGAGATCGCGTCCACCGGCGGCTTCATCGGGCAGAGCCTGGGGATCACCAACAACAACATCGGGGCCGCGCGCTACGCCGGCATCGGCTTCTACGCCCGGGCGCTGTCAGGCGGCGACATCTCGCAGGGCGGTGCGGTCAGCGGCAACACGGTGGCCGGCGAAACCGGGATCAAGGGCGCCGGGCTGGTGTCGACGATCTACGCGTCGGAGGGCGGCGGCGCCGTGACGGTGACGCAGTCGCTGGTGCTGACGAACAACAACTTCTCGGGCAACACCGGGGACGGCATGTTCGTCAGGGCGCAGGAGAATGGCGGCGCGGACGTGCTGCAGAACCTGTCGCTGTCGGGGAACGTGATCGACGGCAACGGGGACGACGGCGTGCATGCGTTCGCGTTCAATGCCGGAACGACGCAGTCGCTGACCTTCGTGAACGGCAGCAACAACAGCGTTTCAACAACAACGACGCGTTCGGCGTCTACGGCAGCAATGGCGGCGGCGCGGTGCAGACCATCAGCCTGGGCAACAGCATCCTGACCGGGAACAACGGCGGCGACCGGCGGCAACGCGACCTTCACGAACTCAAGCCGGGCGACATCGCCTGCGCACTGGCGCGGCCTCGGCCGCGCCGATTTGCTTTGGATCTTTCGTACGGCGCAGCTTTGCATTAGCTTCTTTTTCCGGAAGGCCACCTGGGGATCCGGGTGGCAGAGCCAAGGGATGGGGAATCGTCACCGGGGATGAACGTTCGTCTGCGGTCGCGGCTCCCTGGTCGGCGTGGCGACCGTGGCGCTGGCTGGCGGCCTCGGTGCCGGCACGGCGCTGGCGCAGGAGGCGAAGTGGCAGCCCTGCTCGAGGCCGGTGATGGCGGGGACCAACCACAGTCGGCGACGCCGACATCTTCGTGCCGATCTGGCAGGACCAGACCTCGCCGTTGTTCGGGATTTCTGGGGACGTTCAGCAGCCGACGCAGGAAGGCAATTTCGGCCTGGGCTATCGCACGCAGGTTGATCCGTCCTGATCCTGGGCGCTACGGCTACTTCGACATCCAGAACAGCGAGAACGACAACCTGTTCTACCAGGCGACGCTGGGGCTGGAGGCGCTGTCGGTCGACTGGGACTTCCGTGAACGGGCTATCCTGTTCAACGCCGGCGGGCAGAGCGTCGACAACGGCGACGGCCACCTGGAGATCAACGGCGCCACGATCGGGATCACGACGACAAGGAGAAGCCGCCGGCGGGTCGGACGGCGAGGTGATGGCGGCTGCCGATCTTCCCGGCGGACGGCGACATGGACGTCCGCGTCTTCATCGGCGGCTACTTCTTCACTTCATCCTCGACGTCGATGACCGCCTGCGCGGGCGCCTTCGAGGTGCGGCTCTACGACATCGAGCCTTCCGGGGATGCAGTCGCTGACGATCAATGGCGAGGTGCAGTGGACAACGCGGCATGCGCGCCTCGGCGCGGCTGGAGCGCATCCTGCTGGCCATGGCCAGGACGCCGGTCCGAGCTTCGTCGCCGCTCGACCGGCGGATGGTCGACCGGGTGCAGCGCGACGTCGACATCGTGACGGAGAACAGTCCGACCCGAACGACGTGGTGGTCGACGAGTTGACGGTGAAGACGCACACGATCAGGCCTGCGTCGGCCACGGCGCGGCGGACGGTCGCGGGACGAAGGCGACCCGGTGTCGCTGGACAACGCGGTGGCGCTGCGTACCGCTGGCCGGAACGCGATCATCGTGGTGCAGGGCGACGGCGCATCGATCGAGGTGACGCAGCCGCTGCAGCTGGCCTCGGGGCAGGCGCTGCTGGGCGGCGGGTCGAAGCCGTGCCGCCGCACGACGCGAACGACTCGAGCATCACGGTCGGGTTCAAGGTGCTGGCCTGCGGCCGACGCTGGTCGGCACGGACCCGAGCCGCGACCTGATCGACATGGCCGCCGGCACGCAGAACGAGATCTACGGTCTGGACCTGCAAGACATGCTCCAACGGCATCTTCGGCCTGGAAATACGGAAGGGCGACGTCAAGGAGACGAACATCGACCCGCCGATCGCCAACGGCATCTACCTCGTGCAGGCGACCGGGCCCTTCCCGCCGCCGGCGAGCACGTTCGTGCACATCGAGGGCAACACGATCATCGGTGCCGGCAACGACGGCATCAAGGTGGCGAGCTTCATCGGCGACGAGGACGGCGCGCAAACGCAGTCGAGATCATCGACCACAACACCGCCAGCGGCAACGCCACGACGGCATCGAGGTCCTGAACGAGGTCTCGGGCGCCGGGACGAAGCTGGACGCAATCGCTGCAGATCACCTACAACACCGCCAACGCAACGCCTGGCGGCCTGATCCCGGTCGCGCTGGCGCTGATCGCGCAGCAGTTGATCGACGCCAGGCGGCATCGGCATCGCGGTCGAGAACCTCGTGTTCGAGGGCGGCAATGATCAGCCAGGGCGTGGTGATCGCCGGCAACACCGCCAACTTCAACTATGCCCGCTCGCGCCTCATCGGCGTGGGCCGACATCCAGCAGATCAACCTGCTCGGCGGCATCGGCGCCGTGCTGAACGAGGCCGAAGGCGTACTGATCAGCCAGATCGCGTCGATCGTCGGCAACACCGCCAACTACAACAGCCGGGGCCGCATCGTCGGCCTGAACGATGCAGCCCTCGACGCCACCATCGACCAGCAGCTGGCGATCTCCGGCACCCCGTCGGCGCCATGGCGCTGATGAAGCACATCCGGATCATCGGCCTGGCCCGGCAGACCTGAACGGCGTCATCGCCGTCGGCAATTTCGCCTACCGCCTGGGCACGATCAGCCAGTCGCTGGCGATCGACAACAACACGGTGCAGGCTGGCCAAGAGCGACGGGATCAGCGGTTGCAACTTCGCCGCCTACAATTCGGGTGTCACCCAGTCCGGCCAGATCACCGGCAACCTCGTCGATCTACAACAGGCGCGGGCTTCGGCATCTTCCCTGTTCAACGGCAACGGTGCTACCGCCCGGCGGGCAGCGCTCGGGGTGGCCGTCAGCCAGCGACGTTGACGATCGCCATGGGCAACACCATCCACAACAACGAGGACGGCATCGCGGCGAGAACGAGGCCCGCAACAGCGGGATCGCCAGCCAGTCGCTGCTCATCGCCAGCAACAACATCTACCAGAACAGCCGCGACGGCATCTTCCTCGGCAACCGGGCCGGATTCGACTCCGCGCCGTCACGCAGAACGCGACGATCCAGGGCAATACGATCGCCTGCAGCAACGACGACGGGATCGACATCGAGGACCATGCGCATTCGGCACGACCTTCGCGAGCGTGTCGATCGTCGGCAACAGCATCGTCCAGAACGACGGCGACGGCATCGTCGGGAACCGGGCGAGACGGCCTTCCGCAGGCGCCCAACATCACCGGCAACACGATCCTGAGCAACTTCGGCGACGGCCGAGGTCGGCGCTACCTGTCGAACGGGTTCGTGATCAGCCAGGACGGCCAACGTCGACATCAATATCGACAACAGCGGCGACGACGGCATCGACGTCGGCCTGCGCGGCGAGGACGGGGTCAGCGCCTCGCAGCACATCAGCATCGGCGGCAACTCGTCCTCAACAGCGACGAGTACGGCGCGGTGACGACCTATCTCAGCTTCGGCAGCCGCCTGACGCAGAGCGTCGAGGTCGCCACCAACATCGTCGACCGCGCGGGCGAGGACGGCGTCAAGCTCCGGACCGATCTCTATGGCAAGGCCGACGCCACGCAGACCGTGGCGATCACCGGCAACTCGATCAACGACGTCGGGGAGAACGGCATCTACGTCGTCGTGCGGGCCCGCGGCGATGCCACCGGCACCGCAGTCGCTCGATCACCGGCAACCAGGTCACCAATGCCGAGTGGGCACCGGCATCGCCGTTCGCCTACGTCTTCAACGACGGCTTCGTCACCCAGGGTCCGCTGTCCATCACCGGCAACTCGATCAAGGACGTCGGCCGCTACGGCATCATCCTTGGGCGTCAACGCCTTTAACGGCGGCACGGTCGAGATGGGCTCGACCGACGCGCTGGTGCAGATCTCCGGCAACACGGTCACCGGCTCCGACCGCGACGGCATCGACGTGTATGTCTATGCGAGCAGCGGGGCCGAGGTCAGCCAGGCGATCGTGATCGGCGACAACGTCGTCGACCACGTCAAGCAGAACGGCATCTATGTCCGGGTGGAGGCCTGGCAGAACGGCTCGTCTCCCAGAGCCTGACGCTGAGCGGCAACAGCCTGACGCACAACAGCAGCAACGGCATCGACATCTCGACCCTCGCCTACGACTTTCGGCTCGGCCTCGCAGACGATCTCGATCTCCGGCAACGTGATCGAGAGCAATGCCGGCGACGGCATCCGGATGGACACGAAGGCCTATGAGGATATCGCGTTCGCCAGCCAGGACGTGGTGATCGCGGACAACACGATCGCGAGCAACTCCGGCAACGGCATCTTCATCTCGACCTTCGTCAGCGACGAGGCGACCGCTCCGCAGCACATCACGATCGGCGGCAACCAGATCACCGAGAAACCGCTCGGCTGACTATGTCGACTCCAACGTGAAGTCGGGACGGCGACTTCGCCAACCTGACGCAGGCGCTGCTGTCCTCGACAACGTCATCCGGGGCAACCGCGGCGGCGGCGTGCGGGTGGTCAGCTACGCCTACCGCGATAATGCCTTCATCAGCCAGGACGTGGTCGTCACGACAACACCATCGGCGACAATTCCGGCGACGGCGTCTTCTTGCTCGGCGAAGGCGTTCTTCGAGGCAGTGGTGATCTCGCAGGACGTCACGCTGACCGGCAATGCCATCACCAGCAACGGCGGCCAGGGCATCGACGACGTATCGAACTTCGCCAGCGGCGACGGCGCCTTGGTCAGCCAGTACCTCTCGATCGGCCTGAACACGATCGCCGGCAACGACAACAACGGCATCCGCGTTTTCAACCGTGCGTACGCGGCGACGGTTACCCAAGACGTCAGGCTGACCAGCAACTTCGTTTCCAGCAATGGCGAGAACGGCATCTTCTTCTCGGCCTATGCGCACAACTTCGTCATCTCGTCGATCGACGTCTACGTCGCGGCGGGCGGGAACCGGGTCACCAGCAACGGAGCGGACGGCTCGCGTGCCTACCAGAACGGCAACGGGCGTTTCCAGCACTTCACGCTGGGAACGCAGGACAGCGTCACCTTCAACACCGGCCACGGCATCAACCTGTCCGCAACCGGTGGCGCCGCCCTGCATCTTCACACAGGGCGGGCCGCGATCAGCGAGCGCAACGGCCTGACGCCGCAGGTCTACGCGCACGGCCCCGGCACTATCATCGTACTGCCCTGATCCCCGGCAGCCCGGGTTTCCCGGGCACTCGCGGGCGGATCGGCGCGGCCCTCGGGCCGCGCCGATCTGCTTTGGACTTTCTGCGCGGCGCGGCTTTGCATTAATCCTCTCCGGACAGAATCGGCTCCGGAAACCGGGTGGCGGAGCGCAGGGGATAGGGGATCGGGTCATGGGGATCGACATTCGGCTGCGGTCGCGGCTTCTGGTGGGCGTCGCGACGGCGCTCGCTGCGCCGGGCGCAAGCAAGGCGCTGGCGCAGGAAGCGAAGCGGCAGCCCTGGCTCGAGGCCGGGGGATGGTGGGGACCAACCACAGCTTCGGGGACGTCGACATCTTCGTGCCGTCTGGCAGGACCAGACCTCGCTGCTGTTCGGCGACTTCCGGGGGACGTTCAGCAGCGAGCCGACGCAGGAAGGCAATTTCGGCCTGGGCTACCGCACGCAGTGTGGACCCGTCCTGGATCCTGGGCGGCTACGGCTACTTCGACATCCAGAACAGCGAGAACGACAACCTGTTCTACCAGGCGACGCTCGGCCTCGGAGGCTCTGTCGGTCGACTGGGACTTCCGGGTGAACGGCTACATCCTGTTCAACGCTGGCGGGCAGAGCGTCGACAACGGCAACGGGCACCTGGAGATCAACGGCAACACGATCGGGATCACCACGGACAAGGAGAAGCCGCTCTACGGCTTCGACGGCGAGGTCGGCTGGCGTCTGCCGATCTTCCCGGCCGACGGCGACATGGATGTGCGCGCCTTCATCGGCGGCTACTTCTTCACCAACTCCGACGTCGACACGATCGCCGGCCCGCGGGGCCGGCTCGAGGTGCGGCTCTACGACCTCGACTTCCTGGGCGTGCAGTCCCGCCTGACGATCAACGGCGAGGTGCAGTGGGACAACCCGCGGGGCACGCAGGCCTTCGGCGGGCTGGAGCTGCGCATCCCGCTGGGCGCGGTCACCGGGACGCCCGGTCCGAAGCTGTCGCCGCTCGACCGTCGGATGGTCGACCGTGTGCAGCGCGACGTCGACATCGTGACGGAGAAGTACGAGTCCGACCCGAACGACGTGGTGGTCGACGAGCTGACGGTGAAGACGCACACGATCGTGTTCGCGTCGGCCGACGGTGCCGCGGACGGTCGCGGGACGAAGGGCGACCCGGTGTCGCTGGACAACGCGGTGGCCCTGGCGGAGTCGCTGGGCCAGAACGCGATCATCGTGGTGCAGGGCAATGACGGCCCGATCGAGGTGAGCCAGCCGCTGCAGCTGGCCTCGGGCCAGGCGCTGCTGGGCGGCGGCTCGAAGGTGCCGCTGCACGACGCGAGCGACCTGAACGTGACGATCGGGTTCAAGGTGCCGGGCTCGCGGCCGACGCGGTCGGGACGAACTCGATGAGAACCCAGTCCAGATGGCGGCGGGGACGCAGAACGAGATCCACGGTCTCGACCTGCAGGGCGACATGGAACGGCATCTTCGGCCTGAACATGGAGCGGGCGATCGTCAAGGAGACGAACATCGACCCGCCGATCGCCAATGGCATCTACATCGTCCAGGCGACCGGGCTCACCGGGCCGTCCAGCAGCTTCGTGCACATCGAGGGCAACACGATCATCGGTGCCGGCGAGGACGGCATCAAGGTGGCTAACTTCATCGGCGACGAGGATGGCGCGCACACGCAGTCCGTGATCATCGACCACAACACGGCCAGCTACAACGGGCATGACGGCATCGAGGCTCTGAACGATGTCGGCAACTCGGGGTCGGTGCTGACGCAGTCGCTGCAGATCACCCACAACACCGCCAACGGCAACGGCTCGGGCGGCCTCATTCCGATCGTCACGGTGGCGCCGATCGTGCGCAAAGCCGCTGATCGACGCCGAGGGCGGCATCGGCATCGCGGTCGAGAACCTCGCGTTCGAGGGCGGCACGATCAGCCAGGGCGTGGTGATCGCCGGCAACACCGCCAACTTCAACTATGCCTTCACATCCATCAAGCGCGACCCCGGCCTCCTGCAGGCCAACCTGCTCGGCGCGGCGGGCATCGGCGTGGCGGTGCTGAACGAGGCGGAAGGCGGCACGATCAGCCAGATCGCGTCGGTCATCGGCAACACGGCGAACTACAACAGCCGGGCCGGCATCATCGGCGCCAACGTCGCAGAATTTGACGGGCTGGTCGACCAGCAGCTGGCGATCTACGGCAACTTCGTCAGCGCCAACGGCGTGGACGGACCGATCCCGATCGTCGGGCCCGGCTTCGTTGCGGGCCTGAACGGCACCGGCATCGGCGTCGGCAACTTCGCCTACCGGTTCGGCACGGTCAGCCAGTCGCTGGCGATCGACAACAACACGGTGGAGGCGAACAAGGAGGACGGCATCGCGCTGGGCAACTTCGCCGTCTACAACGCGGCGATCGCCCAGGCCGGCGAGATCAATGGCAACCTGGTCGACCACAACAGCGGCGCCGGCATCTTCCTGTTCAACGGCGCCACCCGCTATGGGGCCCCGCCGGGCATCTACGGCTCGACGATCAGCCAGTCGCTGCTGATCGCCGGCAACACCGTGCACAACAACGAGGACGGCATCGGCGGCTTCAACGCGGCCGACAACGAAGGCGCCATCAGCCAGTCGCTGGTGATCGCCAGCAACAACATCTACCAGAACAGCGGCGACGGCATCTTCCTGGGGAGCCAGGCGGAGGACGGCGCCTTCATCACCCAGAACGTGACGATCCAGGGCAACACGATCGCCCGGAGCAACGATGACGGGATCGACATCCAGACCTATGCGAGCCTCGGCACGGTCTCGCAGAGCGTGTCGATCGTCGGCAACAGCATCGTCCAGAACGACGGCGACGGCATCTTCGTCGGGAACCGGGGCGAGGACGGGCTCCTCTCGCAGGCGCTCAACATCACCGGCAACACGATCCTGAGCAACTTCGGCGACGGCGTCGAGGTCGGCAGCTACCTGTCGAACGGGTTCGTGATCAGCCAGACGGTCAACGTCGCGAACAACGTCATCGACAACAGCGGCGACGACGGCATCGACGTCGGCCTGCGCGGCGAGGACGGGGTCAGCGCCTCGCAGCACATCAGCATCGGCGGCAACTCGGTCCTCAACAGCGACGAGTACGGCGTGCTGGTGACGACCTATCTCAGCTTCGGCAGCCGCCTGACGCAGAGCGTCGAGGTCGCCACCAACATCGTCGACCGCGCGGGCGAGGACGGCGTCAAGCTCCGGACCGACCTCTATGGCAAGGCCGACGCCACGCAGACCGTGGCGATCACCGGCAACTCGATCAACGACGTCGGGGAGAACGGCATCTACGTCGTCGTGCGGGCCCGCGGCGATGCCACCGGCACGCAGTCGCTCTCGATCACCGGCAATCAGGTCACCAATGCCGAGGGCACCGGCATCGCCGTGTTCGCCTACGTCTTCAACGACGGCTTCGTCACCCAGGGTCCGCTGTCCATCACCGGCAACTCGATCAAGGACGTCGGCCGCTACGGCATCATCCTGGGCGTCAACGCCTTCAACGGCGGCACGGTCGAGATGGGCTCGACCGACGCGCCGGTGCAGATCTCCGGCAACACGGTCACCGGCTCCGACCGCGACGGCATCGACGTGTATGTCTATGCGAGCAGCGGGGCCGAGGTCAGCCAGGCGATCGTGATCGGCGACAACGTCGTCGACCACGTCAAGCAGAACGGCATCTATGTCCGGGTGGAGGCCTGGCAGAACGGGCTCGTCTCCCAGAGCCTGACGCTGAGCGGCAACAGCCTGACGCACAACAGCAGCAACGGCATCGACATCTCGACCCTCGCCTACGACTTCGGCTCGGCCTCGCAGACGATCTCGATCTCCGGCAACGTGATCGAGAGCAATGCCGGCGACGGCATCCGGATGGACACGAAGGCCTATGAGGACATCGCGTTCGCCAGCCAGGACGTGGTGATCGCGGACAACACGATCGCGAGCAACTCCGGCAACGGCATCCTCATCTCGACCTTCGTCAGCGACGAGGCGACCGCTTCGCAGCACATCACGATCGGCGGCAACCAGATCACCGAGAACCGCTCGTTCGGGATCTATGTCGACTCCAACGTGAAGTCGGACGGCGACTTCGCCAACCTGACGCAGGCGCTGCTCGTCTCCGACAACGTCATCCGGGGCAACCGCGGCGGCGGCGTGCGGGTGGTCAGCTACGCCTACCGCGATAATGCCTTCATCAGCCAGGACGTGGCCGTCGCCGACAACACCATCGCCGGCAATTCCGGCGACGGCATCTTCTTGTCGGCGAGGGCGTTCAACGACGCGGTGGTCTCGCAGGGTGTGACCCTGACCGGCAACGCCATCACCGGCAATGCCTTCCAGGGCATCGACGTGTCGAACTACGTCAGGTCGGACGGCGCCTTCGTCAGCCAGTACCTGTCGATCGGCCTGAACACGATCGCCGGCAATAGCGACAACGGCATCCGGATCGAAAACCGCGCCTACTACGGGACCGTCTCGCAGAAGGTCGCTCTCACCAGCAACTTCGTCTCCGCCAACGGCGAGAACGGTATCTTCTTCTCGGCTTACGCGCGCAACGGGATCACGTCGTACACCCGCCTCAACGTCGTGATGAACGCGAACCAGGTCACCCAGAACGCCGGGGACGGCCTGCGCGCCTACCAGAACGGCGACGGCGTGCTGCAGAACTTCACGCTGGGGACGCAGGACATCATCACCTCCAACACCGGCCACGGCGTCAACCTGTCGGCCACCGGCGGCGGCACGCTGACGGTCACGGTCGGCGGGGCCACGATCAGCGGCAACAACCTGACGAACTTCTACACGCATCCGGGCGGCAACATCGTCGTGGTGCCCTGATCCGGCAGCTTCAGCCTCCCGAGCACTCGCGGACGAATCGGCGCGGCCCTCGGGCCGCGCCGATTTGCTTTGGGTCTTTCGCCCGGCGCAACTTTGCATTAATTTTTGTACGGAATCGGCTCCGGCATATGGGTGGCGGAGCCCAAGGGGATAGGGGATCGGATCATGGGGATGAACGTTCGTCTGCGGTCGCGGCTTCTGGTCGGCGCGGCGGCTGTGGCGCTGGTCGCGCCGGGTGCCGGCAAGGCGCTGGCGCAGGAGGCGAAGTGGCAGCCCTGGCTCGAGGCCGGGGGGATGGTCGGGACCAACCACAGCTTCGGGGACGTCGACATCTTCGTGCCGATCTGGCAGGACCAGACCTCGCTGCTGTTCGGCGACTTCCGGGGGACGTTCAGCAGCCAGCCGACGCAGGAAGGCAATTTCGGCCTGGGCTACCGCACGCAGGTCGACCCGTCCTGGATCCTGGGCGGCTATGGCTACTTCGACATCCAGAACAGCGAGAACGACAACCTGTTCTACCAGGCGACGCTGGGCTTGGAGGCCTTGTCGGTCGACTGGGACTTCCGGGTGAACGGCTACATCCCGTTCAACGCCGGGGCCAGAGCGTCGACAACATCGACGGCCACCTGGAGATCAACGGCAACACGATCGGGATCACGACGGACCGCGAGAAGCCGCTCTACGGCTTCGACGGCGAGGTCGGCTGGCGTCTGCCGATCTTCCCGGCCGACGGCGACATGGACGTCCGTGCGTTCATCGGCGGCTACTTCTTCACCAACTCGGACGTCGACACGATCGCGCCCGCGCGGCCGACACTGGAGGTTCGCCTCTACGACATCGACTTCCTGGGCATGCAGTCGCGCCTGACGATCAACGGCGAGGTGCAGGGACAACCCGCGGGGCACGCAGGCCTTCGGCGCGGGCTGGAGCTGCGGATCCCGCTGGGCGCGGTGACGCGGACGCCGGGCCCGAAGCTGTCGCCGCTCGACCGCCGGATGGTCGACCGTGTGCAGCGCGACGTCGACATCGTGACGGAGAAGTACGAGAGCGACCCGAACGACGTGGTGGTCGACGAGCTGACGGTGAAGACGCACACGATCGTGTTCGCGTCGGCCAATGGCGACCGCGTGGGCGCGGGACGAAGGGCGACGGTGTCGCTGGACAACGCGGTGGCGCTGGCCGAGTCGCTGGGCCAGAACGCGATCATCGTGGTGCAGGGCGACGCCGGCCCGATCGAGGTGACGCAGCCGCTGCAGCTGGCGTCGGGGCAGGCGCTGCTGGGCGGCGGCTCGAAGGTGCCGCTGCACGACGCGAGCGACTCGAACATCACGGTCGGGTTCAAGGTGCCGGGGTCGCGGCCGACGCTGGTCGGGACCGACCCGACGCGCGACCTGATCGACATGGCCGCGGGGACGCAGAACGAGATCTACGGTCTCGACGTCAAGGGCGACATGATCGACGCCGTGTTCGGGCTGAACATGGAGCGGGCGATCGTCAAGAACATGACCATCGACCCGCCGGTGTTCAACGGGATCTCGATCGAGCAGAAGACGGGTACGGGCCGGCGCTGCCGTCGAGCACGTTCGTGCACATCGAGGGCAACACGATCATCGGCGCCGGCAACGACGGCATCAAGGTGGCGAGCTTCCTCTACGACGAGGACGGGGCGCACACCCAGACGGTGATCATCGACCACAACGTCGCCAGCTATAACGGCCATGACGGCATCGAGGTGGTGAACGAGGTCGCCGGCATCGGCACCGTGTTCACCCAGTCGGTGCAGATCACCTACAACACCGCCAACGGCAACGGCTCGGGCGGGCCGATTCTCGTCGCCGTGGCGGCGGCGCCCGTCCAGCCGCTGATCGATGCCGAGGGCGGCATCGGCATCGCGGTCGAGAACTTCGCGACCAAGGAAGGCACGATCAGCCAGGGCGTGGTGATCGCCGGCAACACCGCGAACTTCAACTTCGCCTATACGGGTCTCCCCGGCGGCCTCGGCATCCAGCAGGTCAACCTGCTCGGCGCGGCCGGCATCGGCGTTGCGGTGCTGAACGAGGCGGAAGGCGGCACGATCAGCCAGATCGCGTCGATCATCGGCAACACTGCCAACTACAACAGCCGGGCGGGAATCGTCGGCCTGAACGACGCGGCCTTGGATGGGCTGGTCAACCAGCAGCTGGCGATCGCCAGCAACTTCGTCAGTGCCAATGGCTCGGACCTCGACGTCCGCATCATCGGGCTGGGCCTGGGGAACCTGAACGGCATCGGCATCGCCGTGGGCAACACCGCCTACCGCTTCGGCGTGGTCAGCCAGTCTGTGGCGATCGACGGCAACACGGTGCAGGCCAACAAGAGCGACGGCATCGCGCTCGGCAACCTCGCCATCTACAATTCGGGTGTCACCCAGTCCGGCCAGATCACCGGCAACCTCGTCGACCACAACAGCGGCGACGGCATCTTCCTGTTGAACGGCACCAGCGGCTATCGCCCGGCCGGCAGCTTCGGGGTGGCCGTCAGCCAGTCGCTGACGATCGCCGGCAACACCATCCACAACAACGAGGACGGCATCGACGGCGAGAACCTGGCCCAGAACAGCGGGACGGTCAGCCAGTCGCTGCTGATCGCCAGCAACAACATCTACCAGAACAGCGGCGACGGCATCTTCCTCGGCAACCGGGCGGGGCTCGTCTCCTACGTCACGCAGAACGTCACGATCCAGGGCAACACGATCGCGCGCAGCAACGACGACGGGATCGATATCCGGACCTATGCCAGCCTCGGCACGATCTCGCAGAGCGTGTCGATCGCCGGCAACAGCATCGTCCAGAACGACGATGACGGCATCTTCGTCAGCAACGGCGGCGAGGACGGCACCCTGTCGCAGGCGCTCAACATCGCCGGCAACACGATCCTGAGCAACTTCGGCGACGGCGTCGAGGTCGGCAGCTACCTGTCGAACGGCTTCGACATCAGCCAGACGGTGAGCGTCACCGGCAACCTGATCGACAACAGCGGCGACGATGCCATCGACGTCTTCCTGCGCGGCGAGGACGGGGTCACCGCCTCGCAGGGCATCGCCATCAGCGGCAACTCGGCCCTGAACAGCGGCGACTACGGCATCCGGGTCGCGTCGTACCTCAGCAGCGGCAGCAGCCTGACGCAGAGCGTCGCGATCTCGGGCAACCTCGTCGACCGGGCCGGCGAGGACGGCATCTTCGTCGCGGCGTCGGTCTACGACTCCACCGTCACCCAGACGGTGGCGATCACCGGCAACTCGGTGAACGACACCGGCGAAGACGGCATCTATGTCATGGTCGGCGGGTTCAAGCCCGACGGAGCCGCGACGCAGTCGCTGTCGATCACCGGCAACCAGGTCACCGATGCCGGGGACGAGGGCATCGAGGTGTTCTCCTATGCCTGGAGTTCCGGCGTCGTGAGCCAGACGGCGGTGTCGATCACCGGCAACACGGTATCGGATACCGGCGGCGACGGAATCGAGCTCAAGAACAAGGTGAACTCCGACGGCGTGCTGGTGCAGGGCAGCACCGATGCGCCGGTGGTGATCGCCAACAATACGGTGTCGAACGTCAGCGCCGACTACAGCGGCATCAACCTGTCGAGCTACGTGCGCGGCGGCGACTCGGTGCTCAGCCAGGCGGTGGTCGTCACCGGCAACAGCATCGACGGCGCGGGCACCGGGATCTACGTGACGACGGGCGTCCGCAGCGGGGCCGACGTCTCGCAGGCGGTGACGGTCTCCGCCAACGTGATGAACAACGTCTCTTACGGCGTCTTCGCCCAGAACAGCGTCTGGAACGGCGGCAACGCGACCCAGACGCTGTCGATCACCGGCAACGTGATCGACGAGGAGGGCCGGGTCCGCGGGATCGGCATCGGGGTCTACAACGACGTCTGGAACGGCGGCGACCTGACCCAGACCGTGACGATCCAGTCGAACACCGTGGCGACGGCGAACACCAGGGCGACGGCCGGGATCGGGATCTACAACCGGGCCTATAACGGCGGCGACCTGACCCAGACGCTGACGATCGACGCCAACAGCATCGCCGACGGCTTCCAGACCGGGATCAACCTGGAGGAGATCGCGTCCACCGGCGGCTTCATCGGGCAGAGCCTGGGGATCACCAACAACAGCATCGGGGCCCCCCGCTACGTGGGGATCGGCTTCTACGCCCGGGCCAACTCGGGCGGCGACATCTCGCAGGGCGGGGTGGTCAGCAGCAACGCCGTCGCCGGCGCGACCGGGATCGAGGGGACCGGGCTGTTTTCCAGGATCTACGCCTCGGAGGGCGGCGGCGGCGTGACGGTGACGCAGTCCCTGGTGCTGACGAACAACAACTTCTCCGGCAATACCGGTGACGGCATGTTGTTAGACGCGCAGGCGAATGGTGGTGCCGACGTGCTGCAGGACCTGTCGCTGTCGGGCAACGTGATCGACGGCAACGGCTTCCACGGCGTGCAGGCGCAGGCGAGCAATGCCGGGACGACGCAGGCGCTGACCTTCGTCAACGGCAGCAACAACAGCGTCACCAACAACGACGCGTTCGGCGTCTATGGCAGCAATGGCGGCGGTGCCGTCCAGACGATCAGCCTGGGCAACAGCATCCTGACCGGGAACGGCACCGCGGCGACCGGGGGCAACGCGACCTTCACGAACCCGTAAGCCGGGCGACATCGCCCTCGCGCGGATCGGCGCGGCCCTCGGGCCGCGCCGATTTGCTTTGGATCTTTTGCGCAGCGAAGCTTTGCTTTAACTCTTGGGAATCGGCTCCGAAATCCGGGTGGCGGAGCCAAGGGGATGGGGAATCGGTCATGGGGATGAACGTTCGTCTGCGGTCGCGTCTTCTGGTCGGCGCGGCGGCTGTGGCGATGGCGGCGCCGGGCGCAAGCAAGGCGCTGGCGCAGGAGGCGAAGTGGCAGCCCCATGGCCGGAAGCCGGGGGATGGTGTGACCAGCCACTGGACTTCGGAGACGTCGACATCTTCGTGCCGATCTGGCGGCTCACCAGACCTCGCCGCTGTTCGGCGACTTCCGGGGACGATCAGCAGCCAGCCGACGCAGGCGGCCGCCGGCCTGGGCTACCGCACGCAGGTCGATCCGTCCTGGATCCCGGGCGGCGACGGCTACTTCGACATCCAGAACAGCGAGAACGACAACCTGTTCTACCAGGCGACGCTCGGCTCGAGGCCCTGTCGGTCGACTGGCTTCCGGGTGAACGGCTACATCTTCAACGCCGGCGGGCGAGCGTCGACAACGGCACGGCCACCGAGATCAGCGGCACGATCGGGATCACGGCGGACAAGGAGAAGCCGCTCTACGGCTTCGACGGCGGGTGGCTGGCGTCTGCCGATCTTCCCGGCCGACGGCGACATGGATGTCGCGCGCCTTCATCGGCGGCTACTTCTTCACCAACTCCGCGTCGACACGATCGCCGGCCCGCGCAGGCCTGGAGGTGCGGCTCTACGACATCGACTTCCTGGGCGTGCAGACGCGGCTGACGATCAACGGCGAGGTGCCGGACAAAGCGGGCACCGCAGGGCCTTCGGGGGCTGGAGATGCGCGTCCCGCTGGGCGCGGTCACCGGGACGCCGGGTCCGAAGCGGTCGCTGCTCGACCGGCGGATGGTCGACGCGCGGCGCAGCGCGACGTCGACATCGGGACGGAGAACTACGAGGTCCGACCCGAACGACGTGGTGGTCGACGAGCCGGTGAAGACGCACACGATCGTGTTCGCGTCGGCCAATGGCGCGGCGGACGGTCGCGGGACGAAGGGCGACTCGCGCTATCGCTGGACAATGCGGTGGCCCTGGCGACGAAGATCGCTCCAGAACGCGATCATCGTGGTGCAGGGCGATGCGGGCGATCGAGGTGACGCAGCCGCTGCCTGGCCTCGGGGCAGCGCGCTGCTGGGCGGCGGCTCGAAGGTGCCGCTGCCGACCAAGCGAGCGCTCGATCACGGTCGGGTTCAAGGTGCCGGGCTGTCGCGCCCGACGCTGGTCGGGACCAACCCGACGCGCGACCTGATCGACATGGCGGCGGGGACGCAGAACGAGATCTACGGACGTCTCGACATCGTGCGCGACATGGCGAACGCCGTGTTCGGCCTGAACATGGCCGCGCGATCGTCAAGCAGGACCATCGACCCGCCGGTTCAGAACGGCGTCTCGATCGAGCAGACCACGGAAGCCTCGATCGGCGCGCCGCCCGGCTCCTTCGTCCACCTCGAGAGCAACAGCGATCGTCGGCGCGGCAGCGACGGCCTCAAGGTGACGACGTTGCTCGATGACGGGGAGGCCTACGTCGCCAGTCCGTGCTGATCGACGGCAACACGGCCAGCTCCAACGGCGCCAGGGCATCGAGGTCCTGAACAGCGTCGCCGGTGGCACGGTGCTCGGCGCAGCGGTGCGAGATCGCCTACAACACCGCGAGGCAACGGCGCGCCGGGCTCGCCCTCGCCGGATCGCCGCTGGACGCCTTCGACGCTCGAGGGCGGCATCGGCATCAACGTCGAGAATCACGTCGTCTCCGGCGGCGCGATCAGCCAGGGCCGGGATCGCCGGCAATGCGCACTTCAACTACGGAGCGCGCACCGGCCGGCGCCGCCCCGGCGCCCTGCTCCAGCCGGCATCGGCATCCTGGTGCTGAACGATGCGGAAGGCGGCACGGTCAGCCAGTCGCCCATCGCCGGCAACCGCGCGAACTACAACAGCCAGGGCGGCATCATCGGCGAGAACATCGCCGGGTTCGAAGGCCGGCGACCAGCGGTCGATCGACGGCAATCTCGTCAGCGCCAACGGGACCAGCGATCGAGGGCCATCGTGCCGGCTGATCGCGAGCGCCGATCGGCGGGACGGGCACGGGATCGCCCTCGCCAACGTCGCCAGACCGGTTCGGCGCGATCAGGGTGCTGGCGATCGACGGCAACACGGTCCAGGCAGAACGGGGCACCGGCATCGCGGTTCGGCAATGGCGCCGCCTACAACGCCTGGATCACCCAGGCCGGCGAGATCGCCGGCAATCTCGTCGACCACAACAGCGGCGACGGCATCGGCCTGTTCAACCGCGCCGACCCGGCACGGCGCCGGGCAGCCCGGTCGGCACCACCATCGGCCAGTCGCTGACCGTCGCCGGCAATACCGTCCACACAACGAGGACGGGATCGGCGGCTTCAACGCCGCCTACAACGGCGCCGCCATCAGCCAGTCCCTGCTGGTCGCCGGCAACAGCCTGTACCAGAACAGCGGCGACGGCATCGCGCTGCGAACCGCGGCGGTCGACGCCATCTACGTCCTCCAGAACGTCGCGATCCAGGGCAACACGCCTCGCGCGCAACGGCGACGACGGCGTCGATCTCCGCTCTACCGCCGCGCGTGAGCCAGACCGTGTCGATCGCCGGCAACAGCATCGTCCAGAACGACAGACTGGCGTGCTGGCACGGAACCACGGCAAGCTGTCGTCGATCCGGCAGACCCTGGACATCTCCGGCAATGCGATCCTCGACAGCCGCGAGGACGGGTCGGAGATCTTCAGCCGGCTCGGACGGCCGCTCCCTGGGCCAGTCGATCGCCATCGCCGACAACCTGATCGACAACAGCGGCGACGACGGCATCCAGGTCTTCTCTCGACGTCGCGCACGGGGCCGAGGCCACGCAGGCGGTCGCCATCGCCGGCAACAGCGTGACCAATAGCCGCGACGAGGGCGTGCAGGTCGGCGATATCTCAGCATCGGCGCGGTGCTGGGCCAGAGCGTGACGATCGCCGGCAACCTCGTCGACCGGACGGCGCGGCGGTCATCGGTGCCACCTGCGCGCCGATGAAGACGGGTCACGGGCAACTCAGCCGAGCAGGTCGATCACCGGCAACTCGATCCGCGACGCGCGGAGGGCGACGGCATCGACGATCCCGACCGAAGCGCGGAGAGCGACAGGCATCAGCGCGCCCGGCCGGCTATCTCGGCTTCGAAGACGATGGCTCGCTCGATCGCCGGCAACGACATCACCGACACCGAGCGGCACGGAATCGCCATGCGAGCGCTCCGGGCGTCTGCAGGCAGCACCGACGCAGCACGGTCGCCATCGCCGGCAACCGGATCTCCGACGTGGCGAGAGCGACGGCATCCGGCCCGGACATGCCAGGATGTCGCGGGCGTCACCGAGCAGCCGGCCTGGCGATCCGCCAACAGCACGGCGCCGCGGTCCGCCATCGGCGGCGAGCGGTCGGGCGGGCGGATCATCCGGCGGCGCCGACGGTGTCGGGCCCATGCGATGAACAGCGTCGCTACGGCGTGTTCGTCGCGCAGGGCACGACCTGAGCCGCCAGCCCAGGACCCAGACGCTGGCCAGCATCGGCAACGTCGACGAGGAAGGCCGGCGCCGGCACCGAAGATCGAGGTCGACAACCGGGTCTACCGACGACGGCGTCCTGACCAGGCGGAACGTGATCTGGCGACAGGGCGCGGCAGCCGTCCTCGGCCGGCAGCGTCACCGCGCCTTCGGCCGGCGCGACGGTGCGTCGCTCCATCGACGCCAACAGCGTCGCGCCACAACGGCCGGGATCGGGCGCAGACCGCCAGCCCGACTTCATCGCCGCGAGCAAGGCGAGCACCAGCCCGAGCGGCGACCGCGCGTACCAGGGCAACTCCATTGCCGTTCGCGCCGATTGGCGGCGTCGTCTCTCAAGGCGATGCAGGCAGCCTTCGGGCCCGATGACGGCGCGGATGGCGGGTCGCTGTCGAGGATCGCCGAGCAACACCTGCTCGGCGGTGATTCGCCGTCTGACCAACAACGACGCCGCCAGGGCGAGGCGTGTCCTGCTGGTCGACACGGCCGGGCGAGCAGCAGACATCGCTCTCGGCGACGATCGACGGCAACGGCAGGATCGCGGCACGCGATGGCTGCCGGCCTGGCGATCGCAGGCGCGCATGTCAACGGCCTTAACTGGTCGCCGCAACGGAGCGCGGGGTGTTCGGGCACGGTGGTGGCGCGACCCAGACTATTAGCCTGGGCGGACATCCTGACCGGCAACGGCACGGCGGCGCGGGCGGCAATGCGACCTTCTATGCCGGCATCGCAGGCCGGGGAGATCCTGACTCGCCCCCGCGGGGGCGGCAACCGATCGCAGCAACGGCACGCCCTGGCGATGAACGGCGCCGAAATCGGGCGGCTTTGACTTAAATCGGCCTACGTCAACGCGCGTCCGGCCTGGGGATGGTCGTCATGTGAACGACGCCGCGGCTCGGCAGCGTCGCGACGGTGGCGCTGGCGGCGCGGCAACACCGCCGCGGCAACCGGCGGCACCCTGGCGATGCCGGTGCGGCGCGCGGTGGGGACGACAACCACATTCGGCGACGTCGGCAACGGCCGAGACCATCGCAGGACCATCCGCTGCTGTTCGGCAACCTGATCCGCGGCGCGTTCACGAAGCCGGCGCAGGAAGGCAGGCGGCGGGCTACCGCACGCAGGTCGATCCCGTGGATCCTCGCGGCTACGGCTTCTTCGACGAGCACAGCGAAACGACAACACCTTCAGGGCGACCGGGCACCTTCGCCGGCGGCAACGACGGCTTCCGCGGGCTACATCCCATTCAACGCCGGCGGCTCGAAGTCGACAACGGCAACTCGGGCGGCATCCTGACGATCAACGGCAACGCTCGGCATGCGGCCGGACAAGGAGAAGCCGCCTGGCCGATGGCGAGGTCGGCTGGCGTCTGCCTGATCTTCCCGGCGACTACGGGGACGCCTGCCGCGCCTTCGGGCGGCTACTTCTTCTGCTACGCGACGCCAACGTCGGCGGGGCCGATCAAGGTGCGGCTCTACGACCTCGACTTCCTGGGCGTGGTCCGGCGACGATCTCGAGGTGCAGGATGCGCCGGTACGATCGCCGGCGGCGGGCGGAGCTGCGCATCCCGCTGGGCGAAGGTTCGGACGATCCCGCCGAAGCTGTCGCCGCTCGACCGGGATGGTCGACCGTGTGCAGCGCTCGACATCCGCGGACAAGTCAGGACCCGAACGCGTCGTGAGACGATCGCGCTATGCCATTCGACTTCGCTCGGACCAACGGTGCCGCGCTTCTACGGCCTCTACGAAGGGCGACCCGGTATTCGGTGACAACCGGTGGCGGCGCGGCCTGGGCCAGAACGCGATCATCGAGCCCAGGCGAGCAGCGCTCGAGGTCCACCGCCTACCAGGCGCCGGGGCGACGGCTCGGGGCGGCAACCGCGAAGGTGCGCTGCACGACGCCCTGAACATCAAGGCGGGCGAAGGTGACCGGGAACGGCGTGCTGGTCGGGACCGACCGGCGCGACCGATGACATGGCGGCGGGGACGCAGAACGAGATCTACGGTCTCGAGCAAGGCGACAGCGTGCCTCGTCCAGAACAGCAGCGGCGATCGTCAAGAACGACCACGACTCGCAGCTGTTCAACGATCTTCGTGAAGACGAGCCAGCTTCCTCGAGCATGACGTTCGTCGCGAGGGCCACGATCGCGCTCCGCCGGGCAACGAAGGCGCGACTTCTGGGGTTCGGGCAGCGCACACCCAGCCGGAATCATCGACGGCACAACGCGGTGGTAACGGCGCTCGGCATCGGGTCCAGCGACGGCAGCGGATCAGGACCCGCAGTCGGTGCGGATTACAACACCGCCAACGGCAACGGCAAGTTCCGCGTGATCTTCCAGGAACAAGATCGGCGCATCCGGCCACCACCGGCATCGGCCGCGGTCGAGAACTGCGCGGTCGAAGCAGCACCGCGGCGGCGTTGGCCGGCAAGCACCGCCACTTCGACTACGCTTTCGCGGCGCATCGGCCTTGCGCCAGCCATGCTCGGCGATACGCATCGGCCGGCGGGTGCTGAACGCCGGCTCGAACCAGCGGATCGGCCATCATCGGCAACACCGTCAACTACAACAGCCGCGCCGGGATTCGGCCGAACGATGCGGTCGACGCAGATCGGCGCCGCGGCGGCAACTCGTCAGCGCCGGGTCAGGACCTCGTCCGCATCGCGCCGGCGGCGACTGAACGGCATGGGCGGCGTCGGCAACATCGCACCGCGAGCAGCGGCAGATCAGCCAGGCTGGGCGCGCGACGGCAACGGCGACCAGCAGCGACGGCATCACTCGGAATTCGCCGCCGGGCTCGGGCGCGGCCGATGACCGGCAATCTCGCGCCACAACAGCGGCGACGAGCATCTTCCACGGTCGGCGGCGACGGCATCCACTTCGGCGCAGCGACGAGCTTCGGTCAAGTCGGACGACCGCCGGCCTACACTCGGCCACAACGCGCCGGCATCGCCGGCGACGGTCGGAGCAACGGACGGTCCCAGTCGCACCGAATCTACTGAGCAGCCGTCACGGGCTCGGCAACCGTGACCGGCTTCCTCGACGCACAACAGCCGATCCAGCGCCGGCGGCGACGGCATCGGCGCGCTCGCGCCTCGGCACGAGAACCAGCCTCGGCCGGCGCGCATCGTCGACTACAGACGGCACCTTCGCCCGTGCCGCGGCCGGACGGTCGGCAGCCCGCGCCCGACGAAGAACTCGCCGGCAACAGATCCCAGCAACCGGCGACGGCGATCGGCGCTACCGCCGAACGGCGTGCTCGGTCACGTCGGTCCGCTCAATGCCGGTCAACCGGGTCGCCGGCGCGATCCTCTTCATGGCGGCGCGCGGCATCGCCTCCGAACGGATCGAGCCTGCCGGCCTGTCGCAGACCCTCGCAGTCGCGACAACGGCATCGGCGCGGTGACCTCAGACAGGCATCAGCCTTCAACAACAACGATCTCGGGAACGGCGACCGTGACCGACCGGCATCTTCGGTCAACGCGTCACCGCAGCGCCGGAGGCAGACGGCGCATCGACCGCCGCGCAATGGTCGAGCCTCGCCGGCGGTCGCAGACCGTGGCCCGGATCACAACAGCGCGGCACGCGTCCGGCAGCGACGGCATCCGGGCTCTCAACAACAGGTCGCCGGTCAGCTGCGCAGTTCCGGCGGCCGGCACGGTCACGCTGCGCAGCGACGTCGGCATCGGCTCGACATACGACGTGCAGCGCGGCAGCAGCGGCGGTCAACCTCCGCCCAGAGCGTCGCCATCGCCGCCGTCGCGCCGTCGCCGGATCGACCACAACGGATCATCGGCACGCAGCCGCCGTCCCGGCATCGGCTCGACGACGACAACATCTGGCGCACCAGGGCGCCGGCACCAAGGCCTCAACATCGCCACGGTGTCGCGCCTGTCGGTGAAGAACGGCCACCAGCGCGCGCGGCACCCAGGGACGGCCCGGCCTGACGGCGCCATCAACAATTCAACCTCGGCCGGCCCGGGCCGGGGCGGCTGGCGAGAATCACAACGCGATCCGGTCGAGCCGGCGCGAGGCATCCGGTCTAGAGCACCATGGCGACGGGGCGGCGACGGTCCACCTCCCGGGCGGACGGCGGCATCGCTCAGCTGACGGTCGTCGCGAACACCATCGCCGACGCCAACGGCGGCTGACGGCCGGCGGGTTTACCTCGATCCCAGCAACGGCGGCGGCGCGGCGGCTACCGCGTGCTCGAGCGCCGTGCCGCCGGTGAGCACCGCGGCCATCGTCTTCGGCGTCCAGGCGCCAACGCGCCGGCGATCGGCAGCCGGCTGCTTCGGCGCGGGGCCCGGCAGCTTCACCCGGGGCAGATCCGCAGACGACCTTCAACGGCTTCTCCGCCGGCGGCGGACGGCGACCTGCCGGTGCGACGGCCGGGGCCGGCCGCTTCGGCACGAACCTCAGCCTGTCGAGCAACACGGTGATCGACCGCAACGGCCGCAACCAGGCGCTCGCCTCGCCGGCCAACGGCGCGGCGCAACCTTCATCGAGACCGACAACAGGTCACCGCAGCGGCGCCACGGCATCACGGCAACGGCGGTCGCCGGTCTACCGTCCCCCGGCGCATCTCGCTCAGCTCTCGGCGCCAACCGGCATTTCGGCCCTGGACGGAACCGGCGGCCCACCGCGCGCCGATCTTCGGCGAGGGTCACGTCCCTGATCCTGGCGGCCCGGCGCGGTGCATGACGCGGCGGGCCGGGGGATGGGGGAACTCGGCATGGCATGAACCGGCGTCTGCGGTCGCGGCTTCTGGTCGGCGTCGCGCCGTGGCGCTGGCCGCGCCCGGGGCCGGCAAGGCGAATGGCGCAGGAGGCGAAGTGGCAGCCCTGGCGAGGCCGGGGGGATGGTGGGGACCAACCACAGCTTCGGCGACGTCGACATCTTCGTGCCGGTCTGGCAGGACCAGACCTCGCTGCTGTTCGGGGATTTCCGGGGACGTTCAGCAGCCAGCCGACGCAGGAAGGCAATTTCGGCCTGGGCTACCGCACGCAGGTCGACCCGTCCTGGATCCTGGGCGGCTACGGCTACTTCGACATCCAGAACAGCGAGAACGACAACCTGTTCTACCAGGCGACGCTGGGGCTGGAGGCGCTGTCGGTCGACTGGGACTTCCGGGTGAACGGCTACATCCCGTTCAACGCCGGGGGGCAGAGCGTCGACAACGGCAACGGGCACCTGGAGATCAGCGGCAACACGATCGGGATCACGACGGACAAGGAGAAGCCGCTCTACGGCTTCGACGGCGAGGTCGGCTGGCGTCTGCCGATCTTCCCCGCTGACGGCGACATGGATGTCCGCGCCTTCATCGGCGGCTACTTCTTCACCAACTCGGACGTCGACACGATCGCGGGCCCGCGCGGGCGGCTCGAGGTGCGGCTCTACGACATCGACTTCCTGGGGATGCAGTCGCGGCTGACGATCAACGGCGAGGTGCAGTGGGACAACCCGCGGGGCACGCAGGCCTTCGGCGGGCTGGAGCTGCGCATCCCGCTGGGCGCGGTGACCGGGACGCCGGGTCCGAAGCTGTCGCCGCTCGACCGGCGGATGGTCGACCGGGTGCAGCGCGACGTCGACATCGTCACCGAGGACTACCAGAGCGACCCGAACGACGTTGTGGTCGACGAGCTGACGGTGAAGACGCACACGATCGTGTTCGCGTCGGCCAACGGTGCCGCGGACGGTCGCGGGACGAAGGGCGACCCGGTGTCGCTGGACAACGCGGTGGCCCTGGCAGAGTCGCTGGGCCGGAACGCGATCATCGTGGTGCAGGGCAATGACGGCCCGATCGAGGTGAGTCAGCCGCTGCAGCTGGCCTCGGGGCAGGCGCTGCTGGGCGGCGGCTCGAAGGTGCCGCTGCACGACGCGAGCGACTCGAACATTACGGTCGGGTTCAAGGTGCCGGGCTCGCGGCCGACGCTGGTCGGCACGGACCCGACGCGCGACCTGATCGACATGGCGGCGGGGACGCAGAACGAGATCTGGGGTCTCGACCTGACGGGCGACATGATCGACGGCGTGTTCGGGCTGAACATGGAACGCGCCATCGTCAAGCAGACGAGCATCGACCCGCCGGTACAGAACGGCGTCTACATCCTGCAGACCACGGAAGCCTCGATCGGCGCGCAGCCCAGCTCCTTCGTCCACCTCGAGAGCAACAGCGTCGTCGGCGCGGGCAATGACGGCCTCAAGGTGACGACGCTGCTCGACGACGGGGAGGCCTACACCCAGTCCGTGCTGATCGACGGCAACACGGCCAGCTCCAACGGGCACCAGGGCATCCGGCTCCGGATCAGCGCGCTGGGCTCCGGCACGGTGCTCTCGCAGACGGTCGAGATCGCCTACAACACCGCCAGCTTCAACGGCGCGCCCGGGCTCGCCCTCGCCGGCTTCGCCGCGGTGCCGCTGCCGCTCGAGGGCGGCATCGGCATCAACGTCGAGAATCACGTCGTCTCCGGCGGCGCGATCAGCCAGGCGGTGGCGATCCTCGGCAATGCCGCCGACTTCAACTACGGCCAGCTGCGCACCGGCCTGGCGGCCGCGCCGGCCCCGCTCCAGTCCGGCATCGGGATCCTGGTGCTGAACGATGCGGAAGGCGGGACGATCAGCCAGTCCGTCACCATCGCCGGCAACCGCGCGACCTACAACAGCCGGGGCGGGATCCTTGCCGAGAACCTCGCCGGGTTCGACGGCGCCGTCGACCAGCGGCTCTCGATCCTCGACAATCTCGTCAGCGCCAACGGGGTCGATGGGGGGCTGCAGACCAGGGCGGCGCCGATCGGCGGCGCGGGGTTCGGGATCGCCCTCGCCAACGTCGCCAGATCCTTCGGCGCGATCAGCCAGGCACTGGCGATCGACGGCAACACGGTCCGGCAGAACGGCGGCACCGGCATCGCGGTCGGCAATGTCGCCGCCTACAATTCCTGGATCAGCCAGGCCGGCGAGATCGCCGGCAACCTCGTCGACCACAATAGCGGCGAGGGCATCGGCCTGCACAACCGCGCCGACCCCGGCACGGGACCGGGCAGCCCGGTGGGCACCACCATCGGCCAGTCGCTGACGATCGCCGGCAATACCGTCCATCACAACGAGGACGGGATCGGCGGCTTCAACGCCGTCTATGACGGCGCCGCCATCAGCCAGGCCCTGCTGGTCGCCGGCAACAGCCTGTACCAGAACGGCGGCGACGGCATCGCCCTGGGGAACCGCGCGGTCGACGCCCTTCTCCTCCAGAACGTCGCGATCCAGGGCAACAGCATCGCGCGCAACGGCGACGACGGCGTCGATCTCAGGCTCTACGCCGCGCTCGCCGACGTGACCCAGACCGTGTCGATCGCCGGCAACAGCATCGTCCAGAACGACGGCTATGGCGTGCTGGCGTCGAACAGCGGTGCCAAGCTGTCGTCGATCCGGCAGACCCTGGACGTCTCCGGCAATGCGATCCTCGACAGCGGCGAGGACGGGGTCGGGATCTTCAGCCGGCTCGACGGCGACGCGACCCTGGGCCAGTCGATCGCCATCGCCGACAACCTGATCGACAACAGCGGCGAGGACGGCATCCGGGTGGAGCTCGACGTCGCGCACGACGCCGAGGCCACCCAGGCGGTCACCATCGCCGGCAACAGCGTGACCAACAGCCGCGACGAGGGCGTGCAGGTCGACTCCTATCTCAGCATCGGCGCGGTGCTGACCCAGACCGTCTCGATCGCCGGCAACCTCGTCGACCGGACGGGGGAGGACGGCATCCAGCTGCGCGCCGACGTCTATGACGGGTCCGGGCTCAGCCAGCTCGTGTCGATCACCGGCAACTCGATCCGCGACGTCGGGGGCGACGGCATCGACATCCTGACCGAGGTCGAGGGCGGGCTGCTCGGCCCGGCCAGCGCCGTGACGCAGCTGTCGATCGCCGGCAACGACATCGCCGACGTCGAGCGGCACGGCGTCCATGTGCGCTCCTATGTCAGCTTCGGCACGCTCGATGAGGCCGCGCTCGCCATCGCCGGCAACCGGATCTCCGACGTGGCGGAGGACGGCATCCGGCTGGAGAACGGCGTCACCGAGGCCGGCCTGCTGATCCAGGGCACGGCCGCCGCCCCGGCCGCCATCGGCGGCAACAGCCTGAGCGATATCGGCGGCGCCGGGGTCCGGGTCTACGGCTCGATCGAGCAGGGCGTGCTGAGCCAGGCCCTGCTGGTGACCGGCAACGACATCGCCCAGGCCAGCGCCGGCATCCTGGCGGGCACCGACCTGTCCGCGGGCGCCAGCCTGTCCCAGGCGCTGACCGTCTCGGCCAACAGCGTGAACCACGTCTCGGACGGCATCGTCGTCCGCAGCACGGTCGACAACGGCTCGGCCGACCAGAGCCTGACCATTGCCGGCAACGTCATCGGCACGCTCGGGGCGGTCAGCCACATCGGGATCGGCGTCTACAACGACGCCTTCGGGTCGACGACCCAGGCGCTGTCGATCGACGGCAACACGATCGGCGCGCCGAAGCCCGGCGCCCGGGCGGGGATCCTGCTGGTCGACAACGCCTTCGAGGGCAGCATCGGCCAGTCGGCGACGATCGCCGGCAACCAGGTCGCGCCGGGCTTCGCCGTCGGCATCGGCGTGCAGGCCAGTGCCGCCCATGACGGGGTGGTCGACGAGACCCTTGCCATCGCCGGCAACACCGTCAGCGGCGCCTTCTATGCCGGCATCCGCATTCTGGGCAGCGCCAGCCTCTTCGGCACGGTGACGCAGCAGGGACAGGTCTCGGCCAATCTCGTCGCCGGGCAGGCCGGCCCGAACGGCGCCGGCCTGGTGGCGTTCGCCTATGTCGACGTCCTCGGGGACACCACCCAGGCGCTCACCCTCACCGGCAACAGCCTGGTCGGCAACCAGGCCGCCGGCCTGCTGCTGCGCGCGGCCCCCGACTTCCTGGCGGCACCGGCCGTCCAGACCATCTCGCTCGCCGGCAACCTGATCGCGAGCAACGGCGGGAACGGCGTCACCGCCCAGGCGAGCGGCTCGGCCACCGTCCAGACGGTGGTCTTCGTCGACGGCAGCCAGAACAGCGTCACCGGCAATGGCGGCTTCGGCATCTACGGCGGCAATGACGGCACGGCGACCCAGGCGATCAGCCTCGGCAACAGCATCCTGACCGGCAACGGCACGGCGGCGACCGGCGGCAACGCGGTGTTCAGCAATCCATAGTCAGGCGGTGTTTCTGTTTTGTTCTTGACGGGCGCCGGTGGGGCGGATAGGCTTCATTGTCTCCCGCGAAGCCGCGAAGGCCGCGAAGTTCAGGGCGGGCCGGCGACATCTCCCTTCGCCGGCTTCGTGGCTTCGCGTGCCACGATCCTTCTCCCGTGTGCGCCGGCGGCGCCGTGCAGGCCTCATCCTTCGACAAGCTCAGGATGAAGCCGGAGAGATCGCGCCTGCCATTCGAACCTCGCCCTGCGCTTGTCGAAGGGCGAGGTCGGTACGGCCGGCCCGGCTGAAGTGTCTCACCCGCGACATTCGCCCGGCGAGCGCATGTCGCTCCCCCGCCGGGCATGGGGTCGATCGCTCGGAATCGCCGGAATTGCGCCCCGCCCGGCGGGCGAAGGTCAGGCGAGGTTCGTCCACAGCGCGCCGAGCCGCTCGTCGAGCTCGGGGTGGAGATAGGCCTCGGCATTGTTCGGCGTCAGCGTCACCTCGTTGAGGAAGCAGGCGCCGTCAGGGCCGAACAGCAGGTCGATCCGGGCGAAGCCGAGCGGGGCGGCGATCTCGCGGGCGATGCGCGCGGCCGCAGCGGCGTCGAAGTGCGTCTCCCAGTCGGGCAGGCGCTCGTAGTCCCGCGGCTGGTGGCGCTCGGGCAGCGGGTCCAGCGACGGGGTCAGCCGGATCGCCTGGACGCCCCGCCTCGTCTTGCGGTTGACGTTGACGTAGGGGACCCCGTCCGGGAAGGCGGGATAGGACCAGGTGCAGGCCCGCTCGTCCGCGGTGACGCTGCGCTCCAGCAGCAGCGCGCGCGGGAAGGCGTCGTACCACCACTCGAAGCTTTGCGGCGGGTAGGGGGTGCGCAGCCATTCCTCGGCTGTGCGCTCGAGCCGCGTCCGCTCCGCCGGCTCGAGGGGATAGCGGACGCGCAGCACATTGCCCGAGCCGTGGTTCGACTTGAGATAGTACCAGCCGGCGGCGATCGCCTCGTTCGCCGGCAGGGCCGGGCTGCGGGACTGCCAGACGATCGGCGCCGCCTGCACCTGCCCGGCGAGATGCGGCGGGATGAAGCTGGCGACCAGCAGCTTGTTGCCGGACTGCGGCACCGGCAGGTTGGCGAAGAACTTGCGCCAGACCAGCTTCTCGAGATAGCGCCGCGGCCGGAACAGGTCGGGCGCATAGCCCTGGCGGATGGCGAAGCGGTTGCAGGTCTGCTGCAGCGCGCGGACCAGCCCGGCGCGGTCGAGCCGGTCGGCGCCGCGGGCATGGCCCGGCAGGACCCGGCCGCGCAGCGGCGAGGCCGGGTCCTCGAGCACCATGCGGATGCTCTCGGCGAAGCGGGCGCGCTCGCGGGCGACCAGCGCGTCCCGGCTCGGCGGCCAGGGCGCCGCCGGGCTGGACGACCACAGCCCGCCATCCTCGACGAAGGCGGGGCGACAGGGCCGGTCGGGCGCGATCGGCCGCGTCGTCATCCCGGTCTCGTCGGTCAGGAACTCGTGGGTCAGGGGCCGCTGCCCGAGAAAGGGATCGAGATGCATGCGGACGGCGCGCAGCAGCCGGCGCCGCTCCGGCGTGGCGGTGCGGAAGTCGTAGAGGTCGATCTCCTCCGCCAGGATCCGATAGGCGCAGTCGCTGGGATACCAATGGTCGAGCGGGCCGCTGCGGTCGTAGGCGAAGCCCGGCCGGATCGAGAACAGCCGCCGCGCCCGACGAACGCCCCATGCGTCGTCGGTCCGGTATGCCGTCGGGGACATCATCGAGCGCAGCCGGAAGGCGTAGGCGACCAGCCCTTCGGCCGCCAGCAGCCGGTCGAGCTGCGGGCCGAGCCCGTCCTCGATCCGCTCCGCTGGATCGAGCGCCAGGACCCAGCCGGCGCCCGCCGCGACCGCCGCCTCGAGCAGGGCGCGGCGGCGGCGGCGCTCGCCGGCGAAGGGCTCCGGATTGGCGCGGTCGTCGCACGCCACCCAGCCATCGACGAACGGCGAAATGTTCTCGATCAGGCCGGGGACGAGATGGGCCTCGCCCCGGTAGGAGAAGACGGCGAGCAGCCGGGGCCGGCTCCGGCCCGCCGACGGCCGGAGCGTGACGGCGATCGACGGTGCGCTCAGGCGAGGGCCGGGGCGGCGGCTGGCTGCAGCTTGCGCAGCCGGTCGGCCAGCGGCTCGAGCCCGCCGAGCACGGCGGCGAGCTCGCCCGCGTTGCGCCGCCACTTCTCGGCCGAAGGCGCCGTCAGCGTGTACCGGGACTGCTTCAGCGGCCGGCGGGCGATCTCGTCCATGCGCGGGCCGTAGGGCACGCCGGCGAACTCGCAGAGGCGCCGCAGCTCGAGCGGCGTGTCGCCGGTGAAGGCTTCGTACGAGACGGTCGTCCAGCGCGCGCGCGGCACCGCCTCGAGGTCGGCCAGGATGGTCTCGTTGGTCGCCTGCCACTGCCGGGAGACGATCTCGGCGAGCTCCTTGCCGGCCAGCTCGCGCCAGCCCGGAATCAGCAGGTGCGACCAGGCCTGGCCGGACCAGCCGGGCAGGGCGGGATAGGTGACGAAGCGGCCGGAGCGCCAGGAATCGAGCAGGCTGCTGACGTTGTCCCGCGGGTTGCGGTGGAGATAGATGAAGCAGGCATCGGGGAAGACCGCCGCCAGGAACGGGATCCTGAGGGCGTTCTTCGGCGTCTTCTCGAGGAAGCGCAGCGGCGCCGCCTTGGCCGACTCCTCGAGGTCCCGCCACGGCACGCCGGCGTTGTTGCGCAGGTTGCCGGCGAAGCCGCGGCGCAGCGCCGCCGCGACGGGCGGCGTCGCGTCGGCGGCGGTCAGCCGGTTCGAATCGAAGCCGCGCTGCGCGGGATGCAGCCCCTGGATGCCCTCGATCAGCTGGTGCGATTCGTCGCCGACCGTCCAGAAGTCGCGGTTCTCGGCCAGCGTCTCGAACAGCAGCGTGCTGCCGGAGCGCGGTGCCGCGATGACGAAGACCGGCCGCTCGAACGCCGGCTCGGCGGCGCCGGCCGTCGCCGTCGCCGCGGCGGTCGCAGGAACGGCGGCCGGGGCGGGTGCTGCGGGAACCGCCGCGGCCGACGGCGCGGCGGGTGCCGCGGTCGGCTGCGGCGGCGCCGGGCGGGCCGGCTCCGGCTTGCGGTCGACCGCGAAGGCGGCGGCGAACTGCGCGTTGGCGATCGACTGCGCCGTCATCCCGTTGCTCGCCACGACGAGCTGGGGCAGGGCGCCGACCGTGGTCTCGAAGCGCCGCATGCAGGCGCGGTATTCCGGCCAGCCCGATTCGGCCGGGCCGTGGACCAGCCACAGGCAGCGCCAGTCATGGCGCAGGTCGTCGACCGCCTGGGCGAGCGTCAGGACGGCCGCCGGCTCGTTGGACTTGTTGTCGCGGATGTCGGCCAGCAGCTCGAGCGCCAGGCTGTCGATCTCCGAGGGCGGCGGCACCGGCGGGTTGGCGTAGCGCTCGGTCTTGAGCACCGGGTCGGCGGCGGGGTCGAAGGGCACGAAGCGCTCCCCCACCGCGCCCATCGCCGCCCGGTCGAGCAGCCGCCACAGCGCCGCCGTGCCGACCGTGTCGATCACCAGGTGGATGCGGGTGATCTCGGTCGGGTTGACCACCTTGTGCATCAGCCAGTTGTCGAAGGTCCAGGCCTGCCCGGCCGCCATGTGCACCGGCTTGTTCCGGCAATAGAACTGCACCTCGGGGCGGGTGACGATCGGCACGTGGATGCGGAAGTGGCTGCGCCAGTAGTAGTTGATGTCGGTGTGCTCGCTGACCGTGGCGCCCGGCGCCAGCCGCATCAGCCGGGAGCGGCCGATCACCGTGTCGAAGGCGGCCATGACCTGGCGGAAATAGGGCGCCCGGGCGAGATGCTCGGTCGGCTGCATCGGACCGGTCAGGTCGTCGTTCTGCTCGCCCCGGGCGGAGACCAGGATGAGGGCGGTGTTGCCCTCGTAGCCCGAGGGATGGGCCCGCCACGCCTCAGGCGGAAAGCTCAGCGCCTCCTCCGCCAGCCGGGCCGCATCGAAACGAAAAGGAAGACGGTAGAACTCCTGCTTCAGCCGCATCGCCTGCTCGCCGCCCCCGGTCGGCGTTGAAATCGCTTCTGTACGAAGCTAATAGCATAGGAATCGGCCAGAGGCGACCACCGCCCGGCCCGGGGGAATGGAACCCAGCATGTATCGCGCCGCCACCACCGTCGCCGTCGCCAAGTGCCCCTGTGGCAGCGGGCTCGCGCCCGGCAACTGCTGCAGCCTGCAGAAGCTGGAGATCCTGCCGGCCAACGTCCTGGAGAAGTTCGCCGCGCAGTCGCAGGCGGCGACCCAGGCGCTGGAGCGCGGCAACGCCGCCGAGGCCGAGCGCCACGCGCTGGCGATCCTCAACCAGGCGCCCTGCCACACCGAGGCGATGGGGGTGCTCTACAAGATCCGCAACGCGGCGGGCAACAAGCCGGCGGCCGAGGCGCTGCTCACCCGGCTGGTCAAGATCAACCCCAACGTCCTCTGGGCGACCAACGACCTGGCGATGCTGCTCTTCCTCAAGGGCGACCGCACCACGGCCGAGGTCCATGCCCGCAATGCCGTGCGGCTGTCGCCGACCAACGCGCAAGCCCACAACATGATGGGCATGATCTTCACCGAGACGAATCGCAACCTGCAGGGCGAGTTCCACTACCGCAAGGCCCTCAAGCTCGCCAACCCGGTCGGCAAGCTCTGCGCCAACATGGCGCTCAACCTCAAGCAGCAGGGCAAGCTCGAGGAGTCGGAGAAGTTCTACCGCGAGGCGATGCGGCTCGAGCCGGAGAACCTGCAGAGCCTGCTCGGCTGGATCCGCATGGAGGAGTCGCGCCGCGACCTGAAGCGCGCCTGGGAGCTGCTGTCGACCGCCGAGCGGCTGGACGCGCAGAATCCCGAGGTCATCATGCTGCGCGCCGTGCTCTACGGCCGCGCCAAGGAATACGACAAGGCGCTGGCCGAGCTGGCGCGGATCGACAAGGGCGGCCCGAACTTCAAGCCGGGCGCCGGGCTGCTCATCGAGAAGGGCCAGCTGCTCGACAAGATGGGCCGCCAGGACGAGGCCTTCGAGGCCTTCATCGAGGCCAACCGCATGGTCCGCGACGAGTCGGGCCTGAAGTACAACCAGGCCTATGCGGCCAACCTGGTGCAGCGGCTGCGCGGCTTCTTCACCCGCTCGCGGCTCAACCTGCTGCCGCGCGCCGCGGTGCGCACCGACATGGCCCAGCCGCTGTTCATCGTCGGCTTCCCGCGCTCCGGCACGACGATGGTCGAGCAGACGCTGACCTCGCATCCCAACATCTGCGCCGGCGACGAGCTCACCTTCATCAACGACATCTCGTTCCTGATGCCGCGCATGCTGGGCAGCCCGCTGACCTATCCGGAGGCGCTGGCCGATCTGTGGATGGGCGACAACCACGAGGCGCTCGACAACCTGCGCGACTTCTACCTGCAGCGCACCCGCCAGCTCGGCATCATCCGCGAGGGCGCGCACTGGTTCACCGACAAGATGCCGCTCAACGAGACGCATCTCGGGCTGATCAGCCTGGTGTTCCCGCAATCGCCGATCATCCACCTGATCCGCCATCCGCTGGACGTGATCTTCTCCTGCTTCTCCAACTACCTGACGCACGGCTTCAACTGCTCGTTCGACGTCGTCACCGTCGCGACCCACTACGCGCTGATCATGGACCTGGTCGAGCACTACCGCGAGAACCTGCAGATGCACTACATGCAGGTGAAGTACGAGGAGATCGTCGCCGACCAGGAGAAGCAGGTCCGGCGCATGCTCGAGTTCGTCAAGGAGCCGTTCGACGAGCGCTGCCTCAGCTTCCACGAGAACTACCGCTACGCCCGCACGGCGAGCTACGCGCAGGTCACCGAGAAGCTCTACGACCGCTCGGTGTACCGCTACCGCAGCTACAAGAAGCAGCTCGAGCCCGCCTTCAAGATCCTCGAGCCGGCGATCAAGCGCCTGGGCTACACGATCGACTGACCGCGCGCCGCCTCATCCTTCGACAAGCTCAGGATGAGGCCGGAGAGATCGCGCGCGCCTCCTTGAACCTCGTCCTGAGCCTGTCGAAGGGCGAGGTCGGCACTGCCGCGCCGCCTCCCGGCGCTACGCCTTGGCCATCGCCTTGGCCTTCTCGACCGCGGTGGCGGTGAGCAGCCAGAGGGCGCAGTGGCGGGCGATCTCGTGGACGTACTTCTCGGCGTTGGCCTGCATGTCCGGCTCGATGTCGGGCGGGATGCACAGCGTCGCCTCGGGCCGCAGCGAGAGATTGAGGAAGCGGTTGTTGCGGAAATAGTCCCAGCGGCCGACCGCCTTGACGATCATCATCTCGCTCGACAGGTGGTTCGGCTTGGCGTGCTTGTAGGCCTTGTTGGAGACCACGCCGACGATCTCCATGTCGATGTCGAGGAAGACGCGGTTGCCCGACTTGCTCGGCGTCGGATGGAGGTGGGAGTAGAACAGCAGGTTGAAGTCCAGCTCGGCGTTGAGGCGCTCCTTGGTGCCGAAGTTGAGCATCCCGCGGCTCAGCGTCTCCTTCCAGTCCTTGAGGAGCTTGGCCACCTTCGGGCCGCGGAGCATGACGGTGAACATGTCCAGGATCGGGGCCATGTCCTTGTAGGGTTCGGGCATCAGGGTCCTCGCGGGATCTACGGCGGGCCGCCCCCCGGGTCGGCCCGCCGCAGTTTGCTGGAACCGCGGGGACGAGGCAACCTTACTCGGCGGCGCGCGGCGGCCGGTGCCGCCCCTCGGCGAACGCCTCGACCATCTTCGCGCAGAAGGCGGGCAGGTCGTCCGGCTTGCGGCTGGTGACCAGCCCGCGATCGACCACCACCTCGCGGTCGACCCACCTGGCCCCGGCATTGGCGAGGTCGGTCCTCAGCGACGGCCAGGAGGTGACGGTGCGGCCGTCGACGCCGCCGGCCTCGATCAGCGTCCAGGGGCCGTGGCAGATCGCCGCGATCGGCTTGCCGCTCTCGACGAAGTGCCGGACGAAGGCGACCGCCGCGGGCTGCATGCGCAGCTTGTCCGGGTTGGCGACGCCGCCGGGCAGGACCAGCGCCTGGTAGTCCTCCGGCCGGGCCGCGCCGAGGGTGCGGTCGACGGCGATCCTGCGGCCCTTCTTGTCATGCTCCATGCCCTGGATCTCGCCGGGCCCGGGCGCGACCACCTCGGCGGTCGCGCCGGCCTGGCGCAGCGCCTCCAGCGGCCTCTCCAGCTCGGCCTGCTCGAAGCCGTCGGTGGCGAGAATCGCCACCTTCCGGCCGGAAAGCTCGTTGGCCATGTTGCTCCTCCTCGCTCCTTGGGGATATCCAGCCGAACGGCGGGCGGTCGCGACTGTTCCGCAGGCGAGGAGGGCGGAGCCATGCGAATCGAGCAGACCATCCTCGGGGTCGGCACCCCGGGCCGCGGCCTCGTCGAGGTCACCGGGCCCGTGGCCGGCTGGCTGGAGCGGCAGAAGGTCGCGCGCGGCCTGCTGACCCTGCTGCTGCGCCACACCTCGGCGTCGCTGCTGCTGCAGGAGAACGCCGACCCCGACGTGCGGCGCGACCTGGAGGCGTTCTTCGCGCGGCTCGCCCCGGAGGAGGCCGGCCGCTACCTGCACGAGGACGAGGGGCCGGACGACATGCCGGCCCACATCCGCGCCGCGCTGACCCAGGCCAGCCTGTCGCTGCCGGTGGCCGACGGCCGGCTGCTGCTCGGCACCTGGCAGGGCATCTACGTCTTCGAGCACCGCACCCGGCCGCAGCGCCGCGAGCTGGTGCTGCAGCTGATCGGGGCGTGAAGCGGAACGGTCGCGACCAGGGGGCGTTGGTCGGGAAAGCCCAACCCCTATCGGAGCTCGGCCATGCGAATCATTCCATTGCTGCTGCTGGCCGGCCTGCTGCCGGCCGCGGCAGCGGCGCAGAGCGCCGCCCCCCAGCAGCCCGGCCCGACAATCCCGGAGACCCGATCCCCGCCGCCCGAAGGCTCGAGCGGCAGCTCCGGCGGCGATTCGCTGAGCGACAGCCTGTCGAGGTCGGGCGGGGTGATCGTGCCGCCGCCCGCCATCGACAAGGGCGCGGTGAAGACGCCGCCGCAGACCGGCACCATGCCGGTGGTGCCGCCGCCGGGCTCGCCCGGCGGCAACCCGGCGGTGCAGCCGAAGTAGCGCGAGGGCCTCAGGCGGGGCCGAGCCCGAACGGCCTCGCCCAGCCCGCCAGCCCGGCCTCGGTGCCGGCCCGCGGCCGGTACTCGCAGCCGATCCAGCCGTCGTAGCCGACCTCGTCGAACAGCTGGAAGATGTAGGGATAGTTGATCTCCTGGCGCGCGTCCGGCTCGTGCCGGCCGGGCACGCCGGCGACCTGGGCGTGGCCGATGCGCGCCAGGTTCTCCTTCAGCGTGGTGGTCAGCGAGCCCTCCGACATCTGCGTGTGGTAGACGTCGAACTGCAGCTTGAGGCGCGGGTCGCCGATGGCGTCCAGGATGCGCAGCGCCTGGTCGTTGCGGTTGAGGAAATAGCCGGGGAAGTCCCGCTTGTTCAGCGGCTCGATGGTGATGGTGACGCCGATCCGGGCGGCCGCCTCGGCGGCCCGTGCCAGGTTGGACCGGAAGGTCGCCTCGTAGGGCGCCGGGTCGGCGCCGGCCGGCACGATGCCGGCCATGCAGTGCAGCCGCGGCACGCCCAGCCTCCGGGCATAGTCGAGCGCGGTGGCGAGCGCGGCCGCGAAGTCCGCCTCGCGGCCGGGCAGCGCCGCGATGCCGCGCTCGCCCGCCTCCCAGTTGCCCTGGGCGAAGTTGAACAGCACCTGCTGCAGCCCGTGGCGCTTCAGCAGGTCGGCCAGGGTCGCCGCCGGCCAGGCATAGGGGAAGAGGTACTCGACCGCCTTGAAGCCGTGCCGCGCGGCCGCGGCGAAGCGGTCGAGGAACTCGATCTCGGGGTACATCAGGCTGAGATTGGCGGCAAAGCGCGGCATCGTCCCTCCTCAGGGATCGGGGAAGCGGCGGCGCAGCTCGGCGACCTGCGCGTCGGTCAGGAAGCGTGTCCGGTGCCCCTGCAGCAGCAGGAACAGCCGGGCCGTCTCCTCGAGCTCCTCGATGGCGTTGATCGCCGCCTCGAGCGAGCGGCCGGCCACCACCGGCCCGTGATTGGCGAGCAGCACGGCGCTGTGCTTGGCCGCCTTGAGCCGCACCGCCTCGGCCAGGCTCTCGTCGCCCGGCGGGTAGTAGGGGATCAGCGGCAGCCGGCCGACCCGCATCACGTAGTAGGCGGTGATCGGCGGCAGCAGGTCGTCGGGGTCGAGGCCGTCGAGGCAGGACACCGCCACCGAATGGGTGGAGTGCAGATGGACCACGGCGCCGGCCTTCGGCCGCTCCTCGTACATGGCCCGGTGGAGAAAGGATTCCTTGGTCGGCGGGTCGCCCTCGACCAGCCGGCCGGAGGCGTCGAGCCGCGACAGCCGGGCCGGGTCGAGCCGGCCGAGCGAGACGTTGGTCGGCGTCATCAGCCAGCCCTCCTCGAGCCGCGCGCTGATGTTGCCGGAGCTGCCGCAGGTCAGCCCGCGCTCGAACAGCGACTGGCCGAGGCGGCAGATCTCCTCGCGCAGCCGGGCCTCGCTCACCGCAGCATCCCGATCGCCTTGGCGAAGAAGTCGACGGCGCCGAAATTGCCCGACTTCAGCGCCAGCGCCAGGCTGCCGTCGACCGCGGCGGTGGCCGGCACGCCGGGATCGATCTGCGGCCCGATGCGCAGCGCGGTGACGCCGAGCGCCTGGACCACCGCGCCCGAGGTCTCGCCGCCGGCGACGACCAGCCGGCGCACGCCGGCCGCGACCAGCCCGCGCGCCACCGCGGCGAGCGCGTCCTCGACCAGCGCGCCGGCGCGCTCGCGGCCCAGCGCGGCCTGCGCCGCCGCGACCTCGTCGGGCGGGGCGCTGGCATAGACCAGCACGGGGCCGTGGCCGAGCAGCGGCCGGGCCCAGGCGAGCGCCGCGGCCGCCTGGTCCTCGCCGCGGGCGAGCGCCAGCGGGTCGATGCGAAAGGCCGGCCGGCCCTCCTCGCGCCAGCGGCCGACCTGGCCCAGGGTCGCCGTCGAGGCGCTGCCCGAGAGCACGGCGGCCGGGCCGCCCACCGCCGGCAGGGCGTCGGCCCCGGCGGCGTCGCCGAGCCGCCCCCGGCGGCGGAAGTTGGCCGGCAGGCCGAGCGCGACGCCGGAGCCGCCGGTGACCAGCTTCAGGCCGGCGGCGGCCTCGCCGATGTCGCGCAGGTGCTGCGGCTCCAGCGCGTCGACGACGGCGTGGGCGACGCCGGTCGCGGCGAGCTGCTCGAAGGCGGCGCGGATCGCCGCCGGCCCCTGGCGCACGGTCGAATAGGGGACGAGATCGACCTTGGCCCGGGTCTGGCGCCCGAGCGCGCGGACCAGGTCGGGATCGGTCATCGGCGTCAGCGGATGGTGCCGCATGCCCGATTCGGAGAGCAGCTGCCGGCCGACGAAGAGGTGGCCGAGATAGATCGTGCGGCCGGTCTCCGGGAAGGCCGGGCAGGCGATGGTGAAGGGCGCGCCGAGCGCCGCCAGCAGCGCGTCGGCGACCGGCCCGATATTGCCGGCGTCGGTCGAATCGAAGGTCGAGCAGTACTTGAAGAAGAACTGCTCGGCGCCGGCCCGGCGGAGATGGTCGAGGGCCGCCAGCGACTGCGCCACGGCCTCGCCGGCCGGGATGGTGCGCGACTCCAGCGCGACCACGACCGCGTCGGTGCCGGGCAGGGCCAGCCCGGGCTCCGGCACGCCGATCGTCTGCACCGTGCGCATGCCCCCGCGCACCAGCGTGTTGCACAGGTCGGTGGCGCCGGTCATGTCGTCGGCGATGCAGCCGAGCAGCACGGCGGCGGGTCCGCTCACGGCTGGCCGAGCTCCAGCGCGGCCACCGCATAGGGGCCGAGGGTGAGCGAGCCGGCCTTGGCCAGGCGGCGGCCGCCGGCGCGGAAGGCGGCGGGGTCGCTGGTGGCCTGGAGGAAGCTGCCCTCGTCGAGCAGCCGCAGGGTGGCGCCGCCCTCGGGCAGGCCGGCGAGCGCGACGCGCTGCGCGCTGCCGGTGAGGTTGGCGAGCCAGAGCGAGGTGCCGCCGCGCCGCTTCCAGGCGATCGCCTCGACCGCCGACGGATCGCTCGATCGGGCCTCGAGCTGGCGGGCGCCGGCGGCCGCGGCGAGGCCCGCCACGACATGGTAGACCGGGTAGACGGCCGGCTGCTTCAGCCGGTCGAAATAGGGCTGCTTCCAGTCGCCGCGGCGGGCGACCAGGCCGTGCGGCCCGGTCGGCGCGCCGAGCGTCACGACGTCGACGCCGCCGCGGGCCAGCGCCGCGACATAGCCCAGGGTCCAGGCCGCGCCGAACAGGCCGCGCTGCCGCGGATCCATCGCCGCCAGCGCCACCCGGCCGTTGCCGGGATTGGCGGCCGGGGCGGCGCCGTAGGGATTGTCGCGGGCGCCGATGGCGCTCGGCCCGACGCGGTAGCCGGCCTTGCCGATGAAGGCGCGGGCGGACTGCACGACATAGGGCAGCGCCTCCAGGGTCTCCATCACCGAGCGGTCGTCGGCGGCGTGGACGATGCCGCAGGTGGTGTGGGTGACGAAGTCGAGCAGCTCGGCCTGCGGCCGCTTGCGGTTGAGCTCGGTGAAGAAGGCGTAGTGGCCGCCGCCGACCTGGGCGCCGGGGAAGGCGGCGCGGGCGGCGGCGTAGATCTCCTCGGGCGGCGGCAGCTTCGGGCCCTGGCTGCCGGGCAGCACGCCCTTGCGGTCGGCGGCGGCCCAGACGGTGACCGAGGCCGGCACCAGCCCGGCGCGCGAGGCGGTGCGGGAGATGCGGTCGAGCTCGGCGGCCGGCGGCCGGCGGCCCGGGATGATGATCTCCAGCGCGACCTCGGCGCCGGTCGCCTCGCCGAGCGCGCGGGCGCGCTCGATCTCGGGCGAGCCGTGGCCGGCGGTGAGGTCGATCTGCGCGTGCAGCAGCTGCGGGCCGAGCGCGGCGAGCAGCTCGGAGGCGGCCAGCGCCGCCTCGCCCTCGGCGGCGGGCAGGCCGATGCCGATCTGCGGTATGGGGGCGCGGACCGGCCCGCCGAGCGCGACGGTGACCCGCTTCGCCGCGCCGGCCTTGACCGGCCGCGGCAGCTTACCCTCGCAGCGCAGGCTGACGGCCTGGCGGAAGCCGGTGCCGGCGGCGATGGTGTAGGGCCAGGGCAGGGCCAGCGGGCGGACATAGGTCTTGTAGGAGGCATCGGTCCAGTTGCGATGGTCCTCCATCTCGAAGGTGTCGCCCTCCATGCGGCAGGTGACCCGGACGCCGGGCAGCGCCTCGTGGGTCAGCGCGCGGATCTCGTAGAAGGGCTGCAGCGGGTTGATGATGGCGGGGAAGCGGTCCTCGACGACGCGGCCGTCGACATGCTCGACGGTGAGCGCCTGGCCGGCGACGCCGCGCAGCGGGTGCAGCACGATGAAGCCGGTGCGGTTGGTCAGCACGTCGCCCTCGGCGGTCGAGTCGGCCTCGAAATCGAGGCTGCCGTCCGGCCGGCCGGTGATCGTGGCCCGGGTCAGCAGCTGGTGCCCGGGCTCGCCGAACCGCGCCTCGTAGGCGACGCGGAAGCCCTTCTCGTCCTCGCGCACCCGGAGGCGGCCGATCGCGGGCGTCCGGGTGCCCCAGTTCTCGTCGCGCACCAGGAAGGCGATGGCCCGCAGCACCTCGACCCCGCCCAGCCGGACATAGCGCAGCGCGCCGGCATCGAGCTCGGCGGTCAGCGGCCCGGCGGTGAGCAGGCGGCTCGCCGGCTCCGGCACCGTGGTGCCGAACAGCATGACGGCGCGGTTCGCGGTGGGGGCGGCCATGGCGGGACGGGCTCCTTGTCAGTCCAGTGTCGCTGCCGGGCTTGACCCGGCAGTCCAGAAGCACTCGCGTTCAGGAAATCATAGGCTCATAGAGGTCGCGCCAATCCGGATTGTTCTTCTCGATCAGCGCGATCTTCACGACCGAGGCCATTTCTTCAGGCTCTTCTCCCGTTGGATCGCCAGACGAACGTCCTCGAACGGCTCGCAGTGGACCAGCATGTTGACATCATAGCGTTTAGTGAATCCGTCGACCAAGCCCTCCCTGTGCTGATGCACCCGGCTCGCGAGGTCCCCGGTGACACCGATGTAGAGCGTGCTGTTGCGGCGGCTTGCCATGATGTAGACGTGGTACGTCCTCATCCATGGATCGCCGGGTCAAGCCCGGCGATGACACAAGTATAAGTTGTCATTGTCCGGCTTGACTCATTGCCTGTCTTGGCTCGCTTCGGCGACCGGCCGCGTCTCACCCGGCGATCACCTTGTCGCTCGACGGGTCGATCAGCACGGCGCGGTTCATGTCCAGCGCGAGCTCGATGGTCTCGCCGGGGTGCTGCACGTCGTGCGCCTCGAGCTCGGCGACGACCGGCGTGTCGGCGATGCGGAACGTCGCGTAGGTGCGCGAGCCGGTGGGCTGGACGAGGTCGATCAGCGCGCGCATCCGCACCGTGCCGGGGCGTCCCTCGCCGCTGCCGGTGCGGGCGAGGTGCTCCGGCCGGATGCCGAGCGTGATCGGGCGCTCGGCCTCGTTCCGGCAGGCCGCCTGGCGGGCCGCCGGCAGCGGCAGCCAGGCGCCGGTGGCGAGCGCGATGCCGAGCGCGCCCTCCTGGCGGGCCAGGCGCGCCGGCACGAAGTTCATCTGCGGCGAGCCGAGGAAGCCGGCGACGAAGCGGGTAGCCGGCCGCTCGAACAGGTCGAGCGGCGCGCCCTGCTGCTCGATCCGGCCGTCCTTCAGCAGGACGATCCGGTCGGCGAGCGTCATCGCCTCGATCTGGTCGTGCGTGACGTAGATCATCGTCGCGCCGATCTCCTGGTGCAGGCGCTTGATCTCGCCGCGCATGCCGTCGCGCAGCTGGGCGTCGAGGTTGGAGAGCGGCTCGTCGAACAGGAAGAGGCGGGGGTCGCGCACGATCGCCCGGCCGATGGCGACGCGCTGGCGCTGGCCGCCGGAGAGCTGGCGCGGCCGGCGCTCGAGCAGCTCGGATATGCCCAGCATCGTCGAGGCCCGCCGCACCCGGGCGTCGATCTCCGACTGCGGCAGGCCGCGCGCCATCAGCCCGAAGGCGATGTTCTTGTAGACCGTCATGTGCGGGTAGAGGGCGTAGTTCTGGAACACCATGGCGACGTCGCGGTCGCTCGGCCGGAAGTCGTTGACCACCTCGTCGCCGATGATGATGTTGCCCTCGTCGGCCTCCTCGAGGCCGGCGATGGTGCGCAGCAGCGTGCTCTTGCCGCAGCCCGACGGCCCGACCAGCACGGTGAACTCGCCGTCCGGGATCTCGAGGTCGACGCCGCGCACGGCATGCACCGCCCCGTAATGCTTGTGCAGCCCCTCGATCTTCAGCCGTGCCATGTCGGTCTCGAAGCTCCTCTCAGCCGCGCACGGCGCCGAGCGTCAGCCCGCGCACGAGGTGCCGCTGCACCAGCATGCCGAGGATGATCGAGGGCACCAGCGAGGTCACCGCCAGCGCGCTCGCCTCGCCATATTGCGAGGCCTGGAAGCCCAGGAAGGCGCGGAACACGGTGGGCAGGGTGAAGGCGTTGCGCGAGGTCAGGATCAGGGCGAAGAAGAACTCGGTCCAGCAGAAGATGAAGGCGAACACCGCGGCGGCGACGATGCCGGGCAGCGCCAGCGGCAGCGCGACCATCCACAGCGTGCGCCAGCGGCTGCAGCCGTCGACCAGCGCCGCCTCCTCGAGCTCGACCGGCATCTGCCGGAAATAGGCGAACATCATCCAGACCGACAGCGGCAGGGTCAGCATCGTGTACATCAGGATGAGGCCGATGCGCGTGTCGTTGAGCCCGTAGCTGCGGTAGAGCAGGAACACCGGCAGCACGACCGCGACCGGCGGCAGGAAGCGCTGCGACAGCACCCAGAAGGAGAGGTGCTTCCCGCCCGTGTTGAAGCGGGCGAGGCTGTAGCCCATCAGCGTGCCGAGCAGCGCCGAGAGCACCGTCGCCGCCGAGGCGACGATGGCGCTGTTGATCAGCCCGTGCAGCCCGCGATAGGTGAACAGCGCGGCGGTGTAGTGGATCAGGGTGGGCTGGCTGGGGAACCAGACCGGCGGCAGCTTGAGGTAGTCGTCGACCGGCTTGATCGAGGTGATCGCCACCCAGTAGAGCGGCACCAGCAGGAAGAGCAGGAAGAACCCGAGATAGGCGACGCGGACGACGCCGTCGAGGCCGAGCCGGCGGCGCTTGCGCGGGCGGCGGGCGGCGGTGGCCATCTCAGGCGCGCTCCGGTCGCAGCAGGCGGCGGACCAGGAAGGTGATCAGCACCGCGGTGATGATGAGGAAGATCCAGCTGCCGGCCGTCGCCTCGGAGAGGTGAAACTGCTGGAAGCCGATCTGGTAGAGGTAGAAGGAGGCGGTGTAGGTGGCGGTGCCGGGGCCGCCGCCGGTCATCACGAAGATGGTGTCGAACAGCTTCACCGCGTCGAGCAGCCGGAAGGTGACGGCGATCAGGATCAGCGGCGCCAGCTGCGGCAGGGTGATGTGCCAGAAGGTGCGCCAGCGCCCGACGCCGTCGAGCTCGGCCGCCTCGTAGAGCTCCGGCGAGATCGCCGTCAGCCCGGCCAGCAGGATGACGAACATGAAGGGCGTCCACTGCCAGACGTCGGCGGTGATGATGGCGAGGTACATCCAGGGCGTGCCGGTCAGCCAGCTGATCTCGGTCGGGTGGCCGAGCAGGGTCGAGACCAGGTAGTCGAACGGCCCGTAGGGCTTCTGCAGGATCAGCGACCAGAACTGGCCGACGATCACCGGGCTGATGAAGAGCGGGATGATCAGCAGCAGCATGATCGTGCCGCGGCCGCGGAAGGTCTTGGTCATCGCCATGGCCAGCCCGAGGCCGAGCAGGAACTCGAGCCCGACATTGGCGGCCGACAGGATGGCGGTGAGCAGCAGCGAGGATCCCGCCACCGGGTCGGTCACCACCTCGGCGAAGTTCCGCAGCCCGACGAAGGCGTGGCCCGGGATCTGGAAGTCGTAGTTGACGAAGGCGACCCAGATCGAGAAGGCGAGCGGGTAGATGGTCAGCGCCAGGATCAGGATCACCGCCGGGGCGATCAGCAGCCACTTCATGTGGCGGTCGGCCCAGACGGCGAACGGGCTGCCGCGGCGACGGCGCCCGCCCTTCAGCGCGGCGGCCTCAGCCATGCCGGCGGAGGCCGCGGGAAAGCGGGTTCGGGGGTCCGCCGTCGGTCGGGACGAGCCATCGAACGCGGAGCTAGCCGAGGTTCACGCTCTGGCCCAGCGTCTCGATGGTGTGGTCGGCATAGGAGCCCGGCAGCTTCTTGAACTGCGCGTAGGCGTCCTTCTGCTTGTCGGTGCCGAGCTTCTCGGTGGTGGAGTCCCACTCCGCGGCGGCCTTCTGCAGGGCCTCCTTGGGGTCGGTGCCGGCCCACACCGCCGAGCACATGCGGTCGAGGCTGAGCGCGTAGTCCTGCCAGCCCGGCATGATCATGTCGATCACCGCGTTGTTGGCGGCGTTGTTCAGGCCGATCAGGTAGTCCTTGGCGTCCGGCCAGAGCGCGCGGTAGAGCGGCGAGGTGAAGTGCGACAGCCGGTACGGATCGCGCAGCGCGTAGGGCACCATGGTGCGGGCGAGCGAGACCGCCGGGCAGGTGGTCCACTGCATGAACAGGTAGGCCGCCTCGGCGTTCGGCGAATCGGCGGTCAGCGCCTTGACGTAGCCCGAGGCGTGCTCGCCGTTCTTGCCCGGCATGACGGCATAGCCGACCTTGTCCTTGATGCTCGACTGCGGGATGAAGTTGATCGCCTTGTCGCTCTGCGAGTAGCCGGCCGACATGCGCCCGGTCGGCGGCCAGGAGAAGATCATCGCCACCTTGCCCTGCAGCCAGGCGGTCCACAGCGCGACGGCGTCCATCTCGTTGTTGCCGGGCATCGACGCCTTGTTCTGGGCGATCATCTGCTGCAGCGTCTTGACGCCGGCGTCCGACACCAGCTGCGCCTTCATGGCGTCGTCGAAGAAGACGCCGCCGTTGGAGCGGAACTGCTGCAGGAAGGAATACTGGTTGCCCGGGCCGCCGAACTTGCGGAAGTGGGCCGCGCCGTAGACGTTCGGCGCCAGCTGGTCGGTGATGAACTGGGCGACCTGCGAGTACTCGTCCCAGGTCTGCGGGACGCGCAGCTCCTGGTTGAACTTCGCCTTGTAGGCGTCCTTCAGCTTCTGGTCCGCGAAGATGTCCTTGCGGTAGTAGAGCTGGAAGACGTCGCCGTCGTCGAAGAAGCCCCAGGTCTTGCCCTTGTAGGTGGTCATCGCGCTGTAGAGCGGATGATAGTCCTTCTGGTCGGCCGGGTTGGCGTACTTGGCGAGCAGGTCGTCGATCGGCGCGATGACGCCGCCCTCGGCCATCGACGGGATCCAGGCGGGCTCGATGTCGAGGATGTCGTAGGCACCCGAGCCGGCGAAATGCTCCGCGATCGGCTTGGAGTACTGGTCGGGATGCGGCAGCTCGATGACGTTGGAGCTGACGCCGGTCAGGTCCTGCCACAGCGGCCCGGTGTAGTTGCGCGGCTCCAGCGCCTGCAGCCCGGCCTCGTAGGTCATGTTGATGGTGACGCCCTTGTGCGCCTTGCCGGCCTGCACGGCCCGGTAGGCCGAGCCGTCCTGCGGGCCCTCGGTCGAGGCCTTGAGGGCGGCGGCCTGGGCCTGGCCCAGCGGCGTGCTGGGATCGGCCATCTGGGCCTGGGCGAGCTGCACGGCGGCCTGGGCCCAGCCCGGCATGGCGGCGGCCATCGCCCCGAAGGCGCCCATCCTGAGGGCCTGCTTCATGAAGGCGCGGCGCGACGGGTCGCCCCGCAGCCAGGCATCGACCTCCTGGGCGAGGCCGGCCTCAATCTCTCGACGGTCGACGTCCTTGGTCATCTCGTCTCCTCCCTGAACGACGCCCGGCAGGCCTTCTGGGCCTGCCGGGCTTCACGGCAATTCCGGCATGGGGTCCCGGTGCTGTCAAGCGCCGGGCAAGCGTCGGGCCGGCACGGCTTCAGCCGCCGAAGCGCCTGGCGTAGCCGGCCAGGCGCTGCTTCCAGCCGTCGGTCGAGAGCAGCGCCCGGTTGACCACGCCGCGCGGCTCGCGGCCATGCATGATGTCGAGCATGGCGCGCACGTCGGCGGCGCCGATGCCGGCGAAGCACTGGTCGGTCCAGCACAGCGCGTGCGGCGCCAGGATGACGTTGTCGAGCCGCAGGATCGGGTCGTCGGGATCGGGCGGCTCCTGCTCCAGCACGTCGAGGCCGGCGCCGGCGATGCGCCGCTCCTGCAGCACCCTGGTGAGCGCCTTCTGGTCGACGATCGGGCCGCGGGCGGTGTTGATGAGGAAGGCGGTCGGCTTCATGAGGCCGAGCCGGGCGGCGTTGACGAGGTGGCGGGTCTCGGCGCTCAGCGGGCAGTTGACGGTGACGAAGTCGGACTCGCGGAACACCGTGTCGAGATCGACCAGGCGGACCCCGAGCTCGGCGGCCACCGCCTTGTCGGCGAACGGATCGTGGGCGATGTAGGTCATGTCGAGCGGCCGGCACATGCGGAACATCTCGGCGCCGATGTTGCCGATGCCGACCGACCCCAGCACCTTGCCGACCAGGCCGACGCCCATGTGCTGGGTGCGCTTGGCGAAGCCCTCGGGGCCCTCGCGGGTCAGCCGGTCCTTGACGAACAGCTTGCCGGACAGCGCCAGGATGAAGGTCAGGATGGCGACCGCGACCGGGCGGCGCACCCCGTCGGGGGTGATGACCACGGCGATGCCGGCCTTGCTGCAGGCCTCGACGTCGACATTGTCGTAGCCGACGCCGAAGCGCGCCACCGCGGCCAGCCGGCCGCCCGGCGGCACCGAGGCGGCGGTGAAGCGCGGTACCAGCAGGATGAGGGCGTCGAAATCGGCGAGCTGCTCGGCCCTGATCTCGGGGCCGGGCTCGATGTAGGCGATCTCGACGTTGGGATCGTCGGCGAGCGGGGCGACGTCGAAGTCGGGGAAGGTGGGGGTGCCGTCGGCGCGGCGGAAATCGCCGCTGAGCGCCACCCGGAAGCGGTCGGCCATGATGCCTCTCCTCGGTGCCGGCTTCAGTTCCGCTTGCACTTCTCGCGCAGCTCGGCGATCGCCGCCGCCACCGCGTTGTGCAGCACCCAGACGTCGCCGGAATAGCAGACGAAGTCGAAGCCGGCGCGGTTGATCTCGACGCCGGTCTCGACGTTGGGCACCAGCCGGCCGAGCGCCTTGCCGTGCTTGCGGCAGGCCTGCGTCACCTTGGCGATCGCCTTGGTGAACTTGGGATTGTCGAACTCGCCGGGAATGCCGAGCGAGACCGAGAGGTCGAAATGCCCGACCCACAGGCAGTCGACGCCGGGCACGGCGGCGATGGCGTCGGCGTTCTTCACGCCCTCGGCGGTCTCGATCTGGGCGAAGAAGGTGGTGCGCCGGTTGGCCGCCTCGAACTTCTCCTTGACCGCGCCCGGGCGGTAGCGGTCATGGGCGATCTGCAGGGCGACGCCGCGGCCGCCCTCGGGGTGGTACTTGATGGCGTTGACGATCCCCTTGGCCTCCTCGGCCGAGCCCACCATCGGCAGCATGACGCCCTCGGCGCCCATGTCGCAGGCGCGCGCGATGTGGTGGTAGTCCTTGGACGGGCAGCGCACGATGGCCGGCAGGTCGGCCGCCTCGAGATAGCGCAGCACGCTCTTCACCGTCTCGAAGCCGAAGCCGCTATGCTCCATGTCGAGCAGCACGAAGTCGCAGCCCGCCGACTTCAGGATGTGGCCGATGCCCGGCGTGGCGAACTCGACGATGAAGTGCCCGAACTTCGGGCTGCGTTTCGCGGCAAGCTCCTTGAGCCCCGGCTGCGTCATGGCGGTTCCTCCCCGGTGGTTCGCGGGGCCGGGCGTGCCGCCCGGCCCGGTTCGGCCTCAGTCCTCCGAGCCGGCATAGAGCAGCCGGCTGCGGATGACCGTGCGGTCGGCGACGAGCGGTGCGCTCGCCTTGTCGAAGACGGCGAAATGCGGCGTCTTCAGGTGGGCGGCGAAGGCCGCCTCGTCGTCGTAGATCTCGTAGAGCAGGATCTGGTCGGTGCTGCCCTCGGCCACGAACACGTCGAAGCGCCGGCAGCCCGGCTCGTCGCGCACCGAGAGGCGCGCATTCTCGACGATCAGCTCGCGGAAGCGGTCGAAGCAGCCGGGCTTGAGGCGGAAATCGACAGAGATGATGAAGCCGCTCATGGGCATCGACCCGCCTGCATCGTTTCAGGGATGAGTTGCGCCGATCGGACCGGCGCGGCGGCGCCGCGGCATCGAAACTTTTCCCTTCCTCCCGGCGGGCGGTAGGATACCGTCAGCCCGCGCCGCAGTGTCAAGCGCCCTCGCTCCGGCGCGTCGCCCGGTGGCGTCGAAATGGGGGATGAGCCGGGGATGTCGATGAGCGAGGCGGTGCCGGGGGGAGGGTTCCGCACATGGCGCGCCGCCGACACTGGCGCGGGCGGGCGGTCGCCCATCGAGGCGCTGCTGTTCTGGTCGCTGCTGCTGCTGGTCGGGCTGATGCCGCTGCCCTTCGGCAGCAACCGGGCCTGGTCGTGGAGCCTGGCCGGGACGGTCGTCGGGCTGCTGCTGCTGCTGCACGCGCTGTGGGCGGCGGCCAGCCGCGGCCGGGTGCTGCGGGTGCCGGCCGGGCGCATCGCCATCCCGCTGCTGATCGCGGCGCCCGCCATCCTCTGGGCGGCGGCCCAGATCGTGCCGCTGCCGCCCTCGCTCGCCCCGGACCTGGCGGCGCCGGTCTGGAGCGCGGCCGGCGCGGCGCTCGGCGTCGAGCTGGTGCCGCGGATCAGCAGCGATCCGGCGGCGACCGTCACCTCGCTGATGCGGCTGGCCACCGACCTCGGCATCTTCGCCCTCGCCGTGATGCTGCTCCGCTCGCGGCGCCGGGCTCGCACCGCGCTCTCCTGGCTGGCGGGGGCTGCCGCCCTCTATGCTCTCTACGGCCTCGTCGCCTTCGTCGCCACGCCGGACCGGCTGCTCTGGTTCCCCCGCTGGGCCTATTTCGGCGACCTCACCGCGACCTTCGTCAACCGCAACTCGTTCGCGACCTTCGCCGGCCTCGGCCTGCTGGCCAACCTGACCCTGCTGGCGCAGCGGCTCGACGAGGCGGCGGACGGCGCCAGCCTGCGCGGCCGCTTCGCCGCGATGCTCGGGGCGGCGCCGTCGATCATGCTGCGCCCGGGACTGTCGGTGCTGCTGCTGGCGAGCGCCATCGTGCTCAGCCACTCGCGGGGCGGCTTCCTCAGCGCCGGGGTCGGCACCGCGGCGCTGCTCGGGCTGCTGCTGCTGGCGCGCCGCATCAACATGGCGACCAAGCTGCTGCTCGGCCTCGCCGCGGTCGCCATCGTCGTCGTCACCGTCCTGGTTAGCGGCGGACGCACCCTGGAGCGTCTCGGCGAGACGCAGCTCGAGGAGGAGCGGGCGCGCGTCTACGCGGTGGTGCTGAGGGGGATCGCCGAGCGGCCCTGGGCCGGCCATGGCTACGGCGCCTTCGACCTCGCCTCACGGGCCTATCACGACGGCAGCGTGCTGAGCGACTACGAGCGGGCGCACGACGATTATCTCGAGGCCGCCTTCGAGCTCGGCATCCCGGCGGCCGCCTGCCTGGTGGCGGCGATCGCCTATGTCGCCATCTGCTGCGCGGCGGGGGCCCGCCGGCGGCGGCGCGACATGGTCTATCCGGCGCTGGGTGCGGCCGCGGCGGCGCTCGTCGCCTGCCACGCGGTGGTCGATTTCAGCCTGCAGATCCCGGCGGTCGCCGCCTGGTTCGCGACCCTGCTGGCGCTCGGCTACGCGCAGTCCTGGCGCAGCGAGGACGGCATCGCGCCCGCCGCCTGAGCCTCAGCCCTGCGGCACGCGATAGCCGCGCTCGTAGAAGCTGCGGGCCAGCATGGTCTGGCGCAGCAGCCGGGCGCGGTCGGCGGCATCGAGCAGGGCCAGGCGCTGCGCCCCGAAGCGGGCGCGCCATTCGGCGAGCCGCGGCTCCGCCGGAGCGGTGTCGATCGACAGCCGCCACGCGGCGAGGGGGGCCGCCGGATCGGGGTCGAGCTGCGCGATCGTCTCGGCGAGGCGCGCCCAGGCGAAGCTGTTGGCCGGCTGCGCGGCCAGCCCGCGGCGCAGCGCCGTCGCGGTCTCCTGCAGCAGGCGCTGGCGATCGGCGCTGCCGGACGGGGCGGCGAGCGCCAGCCGCAGCAGCCCGGTGGCCATGTCGGTGTCGTAGCGCGGGCTGGGGACGAAGCGCCGCGCCGCGGCGCTGGCCGCCACGAGGGATGCGAGATCGGCCGGGCTGGCCCGCTGTCCTTCGGCGAGCGCCTCGACGGTGGGGTCCGACGGCAGGCGGGTCGCCGCGGCGAGCAGGCTCGGCACGGCGGTGGCCAGCAGGCAGGCCGCCAGCCCGGCGAAGATGGTGCAGGAAGCGATGGCGCGCCGGCGCACGGGGGACCGCCTCAGCCGGAGCGTCCGACCGGCGCGTAGTAGCCCGAGTCCATGCCGTAGGCGTAGGCCTCGTGGCGGCGCAGCCGGGCCCGGGTCAGCACCGCGCCGAGCAGCACCGCGCCGGCCCGCCGGAGCTGCTGCAGCCCGGCCAGCGCGACCTCGCGCGGCGTGCTTTCCCAGCGGATCACGAACAGCGTGCCGTCGGCCTGGGTGGCGAGCAGGGCCGCGTCGGAGACGAAGGTGACCGGCGGCGAGTCGATGATCACCATGTCGCAGCTGGCCCGCAGCTCGCGCAGCAGGCTCGACATGGCCGGGCCGCCGAGCAGCTCCTGCGGCTGCGCCGCGCCGGCCCGGGCGGGCAGGATCCACAGGCCGCTGGCCGGATCGGTGACCAGCGCGTCGTTGAGCGCGGCGCCGCCGCCCAGCACGTCCTCCAGGCCGCGGCCGACCGTCAGGCCGAGCATGCGCCCGATCGCCGGGCGCCGCATGTCGGCGTCGACCAGCACGGTGCGCTGGCCGGCGCGGGCGAAGCTGAGGGCCAGCGACAGCGCCAGGGTGCTCTTGCCCTCGCCCGCCGTGCCGGAGGTGACGAGCACGACCTTGGGCGGGGTGGCGGCGGCGAACCGCACGCCGGCCCGCACCGCCTGCACCGCCTCGCCATAGGCCGAGGTCGGCTGGCGCAGCAGCAGCTCATGTGGCTTGGGGCCGCTCTCGGCCACCGCCGGCAGGACCCGCAGCACCGGCAGCCCGGCCCGCTGCTCGACCTCCTCGGGCAGCCGGAAGCCGTTCTGCAGCTGCTCGAGCAGGAAGGCGAGCCCGATGCCGAGCAGGGTGGAGATGGCCAGCGCCCCGGCGACCATCAGCCCGATGCGCGGGAAGGTCGGACGGACCGGCAGCTGGGCCGGCGCGATGACCCGGGCGTCCGGCTCCTCGTAGGCGTTCTGGCCGGCCGTTTCCTTGGCACGAACCAGGAAGGTGGCAAGCAGCGCGCGGTCGGCGTCGGCCTCCTGCTGCAGCTCGGAGAGTCGGGTGCGGGCCCGCGATTCCTCGGCGGTCTCGGCGCGCTGGGTGACGATCATGGTGCGGATGCTGGCGACCTGCCGCGTCGCGGCGGCGAGCTCGCTCTCGCGGGCGGCGACGACCCGCTGCAGCTCCTCGAACAGCGCCGCCTCGGTGGCCGCCAGGGCGGCGGCGACGGAGGCCTGCTGATCGCGGCTGCCGGCCTGTCCCAGCTCCGCCTTGCGCTGCTGCAGGTCCTGCTGCCGGGCCCGCAGCCGCTGCACGGGGCCGGACAGCAGCGCCGCGGGCGAGCGCTCCAGGGTGCCCGCGGCCTGCATCGTCTTGAGCTCGGCCACCTCGGCCGTCAGGCGCGCCTGGTCGACCTCGGCCTGCACCAGGCGGCTCGCCAGCTCGTCGAGCTGGCGGGCGGCCAGGCTCGGGCCGGTGGTGTCCTCGAGGTTGGCCTTGAGCCGGAAGTCCTGCACGGCGAGCTCGGATTCCCGGAGCTTGTCGCGCAGCTCGGCGAGGCGATCGGTCAGCCAGCTATTGGCCCGCTTGGTGGTCTCCAGCTTGGTCTGGAGCTGGTCGTCGAGATACTGCTGGACCACGGCGTTGGCGATGCGGGCGGCCTTGGCCGGATCGCGCGAGTGGAACGACACGGCGATGCTGTACGAGCGCGCGTCGTTGGTCACCTCGAGCTGCTTGAGGAAGGCGTCGATGATGCGGGCGCGCTGGATCTCGGCGCGCTGCTCGGCGCTCGGCTGCGGCCGGTCGCCGAGCACGGCCCGGCGCCACTCCGGCGGCAGGAACTGCAGCGGGTTGAGCTGAGCCAGCAGCCCCGGCTTGCCGGACGGGGCGAGCTCCGGATCGTCATCGAGATGCTGGGCGGCGATGACGCGCGCGGCCAGGGCCGGCGAGCGCAGCACGTCGATCTCCGACTTGATCACGCTGGGATCGAGCGGCAGGCCGGCCACCACCGAGACGACGTTGACGACGTTCGGGTTGCGGACGTTGATGCCGACCACCGCCGTGGCGGTGTAGGAGGGCGTCAGCTGCAGCGCCAGCAGCAGGGTGCCGAGCGTGACCAGCGCGACCGTGGCCACGATGATCGTCTTGCGGCGACGAATCACCGCCAGGGCCTGCCGCAGCTCCTGCTCGCCGCCGCGCAGCCACGAGCGCCACAGCTCCTCGCTGCCTTCCGGCGGGCTCTGCAGGGCGCGCTCGGCCTTCGCTGTATCGATGATCATGCTCTGCCGGGCGCCGCTTCTCGTGGAGCCCGGCGCGCGATCGCCTCGCGCCTGGGCGGATTGAGCTTAGCCTATCCGCCCAGGTTGAAGAACGGGTTAATGCCCCGGCGGGCGATTAACGGCGAGGCCGTCAGTTCGGGCTGGCCCGGCGGCCGCTCGAATTCTCGGTCGGCGGATCGACGTAGCGGTTGTTCGTGACCTCGGTGCCGGCGGCCGGAGCGATCAGCTCCGACAGGTTGCAGGCCGGATCGTCCGATGCCTTCGTCCCGGCGCTGGACTCGGCGCCCTGCAGCCGCTTCGCGCAGTCCTCGATCAGCATCTGCAGCAGCTGCGCCGCCTTGGGGGTGTCCGGGTAGGACTCGATGTAGCGACGCAGCGCGGCCGGCGTGCCGGCAGACACCGCCGTCGCATAGGCGCTGCGCTCGCTGGCGCCGACGTTCGTGTTCGGCTGGCGGTCGGCATGGGCCGGGACCGCTGCAAGCAGCACGGCTGCCGTGCCGACCGACAACAGGGCCGACCGCACCGTGGAAACGGGGAAGCTGAACATCTGACCCACACTCCAGTTACGGCTTGGTGATCCGGAATTACCGGGCGAGCCGCCGGACGCCTGATGCAATGGCCGCGCCAGATGCGCCGGTATCGGTTCTTCGGTCGCAACCCCGCGGAATCGACCGGTTTCCATCCGGCCGGCCGGCGATCCCTCCCTCGAAGCCGGATCGGCGGATTGCGACGGCTCGCTCTTTGCTTCGCAATCTGCGAGGCCGAACCGGCCTTCGAGAAACATTATCATCGGGCGACATTGGAGGTCGCCCTTCTTCAGCCAATATTCACGGCCAAGTCTACCTGCGTCAAGGGCGACGACAAGCCCGCCGGCCTCCGATGGCCGGCGGACCCGAGGCTTGTTCCAAAAGGTATAGTGATCTCAATTGGTTGTGATCCGTCTCGCGGGGCACTTGCGGGCCGGCGGAAAATTACTCATCGTCGGCGATACGTCGTCGATAATAAATCTTCGTGTGCGGGGCATCATGGGAAAGCCGGTTGGCGGGGCGGCACTGCCGCGCAGCAGGAGAACGTCCCCGGCGACCGCATCGCCCGGCCGGGGCCCGGCGATCCGGACCTCGTCGCGGATCCGGCTGCGCCGGTTCCGGCTCGAATCGCCGCTCGGTGCGACCCGGGCCGCCGCGCGCGTTCCCGACCCGGCACTCCGGGTGAAGCGGATCCTGGAGCTGGTCATCGCGGCCCTGCTCGGGCTGCTGGCCCTGCCGATCCTGGCGCTGGCGATGGTCGGCATCTGGCTGATCGACCCCGGGCCGGTGCTCTACGCCCAGTCGCGCCGCGGGCTGCACGGCCGGCCGTTCCGGGTCTGGAAGCTGCGCTCGATGTATCGCGACAGCGCGGCCCGGCTCGAGCGGCACCTGGCGGACGACCCGGCGGCCCGCGCCGAGTGGGCGCGCCGCTTCAAGCTGAGCCGGGATCCGCGCGTGCTGCCCTGGATCGGCGGTGCGCTGCGCCGTTCCAGCATCGACGAGCTGCCGCAGCTCTGGAACATCCTGCGCGGCGAGATGGCGCTGGTCGGGCCGCGGCCGCTGCCCGACTACCATCTCAGCGCCTGCGGCGGCAGCTTCCTGCGGCTGCGCCAGTCGGTCCGTCCCGGCCTCACCGGGCTGTGGCAGACCCGGGCCCGGGAGAGCGCCGACCTGCCGACGCTGCGCCGGCTCGACGGCTACTACGTGCGCAACTGGAGCCTGCGGCTCGACCTCGGCATCCTGCTATGGACGGTGCGCGCCGTCGTCATCGGCAAGGGCGCGCGCTGAGCCGTCGGCGCAGCGCGCGGCTCAGGAGGCGGGCGGCTTCCAGGCGCGGGCGAGCTTCTGCTGCTCGGCCAGCTGCTCGGGGGTGAGCTGGCCCGCGACGATGTCGCGGTTCTTCGCGGCGCCGTCCCGGATCTCGCCCGGCGGCGCGTAGGCGGCGGCGAGATTGAGCCAGAAATAGGCCTTCTGCATGTCCGCGCCGACGCCCTTGCCCTGCGCATAGAGGGTGCCGAGGTAGTACTGCGCCGTGGGATCGCCCTGGTCCGCCGCGCGGCCGTAGAGCCGTGCCGCCGCGGCCTCGTCGGCGGCCACGCCGTCGCCGCGCAGATAGAGCCCGGCGAGGTTGGTCTGCGCCGTGACGTTCCCCTGGTCGGCGGCCAGCCGGTACCAGCGGGCCGCTTCCGCCATGTCCTTCGGCACGCCCGAGCCGGATGCGTAGAGGACGCCGAGGTTGTTCTGCGCCGTGGCGTCGCCGCGCTCGGCCGCCTTGCGGTACCAGCCGGCCGCGGCGGCCGGATCGTGCAGCGGGCCCTCCGGCGCTCCGTAGAGCAGGCCGAGGCTGGTCTCGGCGGCGATCACGCCCTGGGTCGCCGCCTTCTCCAGCCACTTGGCCGCCTCGGCCGGGTCGGCTGCGATGCCCTTGCCGCTGGCCAGCAGCTCGCCCAGCCCGGCCTGCGCCGCGGCGACCCCTTGCTCGGCCGCCTTGCGATACCAGGAAAAGGCCGTCGCGAAATCCTGCGCCACCCCGCGGCCCGCGGCATAGAAGTCGGCGAGATTGCTCTGGGCCACCGCCAGCCCCTGCTCGGCGGCGCGGCGGAACCAGGCGGCGGCGGCGGCATCGTCGCGCGGCACGCCCGTGCCGGAGGCGAGCATCACGCCGATCGCGTTCTGCGCTTCCTTCATCCCCTGCTCGGCGGCCTTGAGATACCATTTGGCCGCTTCGGTGGCGTCCTTGGCGACGGCCTTGCCGTCGAGCAGCAGGCCGGCCAGCCGGTACTGCGCGTCGAGCAGCCCATGCTCCGCCGCCTTGCGGAACCAGCCGACCGCCTCGGCCGGATCGGCCGCGATCACCCGGCCGGCGACGAGCATCGAGGCGAGCGCGTACTGCGCCTCCGGCAGGCCGTGCTCGGCCGCCCGGCGGTACCAGCGCCCGGCCTCGGCGAAGTCCTGCGGCTGGCCCTGGCCCTTGTAGGCGAGCTGCCCGAGATCGTACTCCGCCGCGGCGCTTCCCTGGTCGGCCGCCATGCGGTAGTAGCGCCGCGCGGCCTGATAGTCGCGCGGCACGCCCCGGCCCGACACATAGAGGTCGCCCAGCGCCAGCTGGGCATCGGCGCGGCCATGGTCGGCCGCCTGGCGGTAGAGCGCGGCGGCGCCGGCATAGTCCGGCGGCGACGCGGCGATGAGCAGCTCGGCGAGCGCGGCCGCCGCATAGGAATTGCCGTGAGCGGCGGATTTCTCGTACCAGCCCCGGGCCGCGGCGACGTCCTTCGGCACGCCCTTGCCCGAGGCGTAGAGGTAGCCGAGCCCGAACTGCGGCGCCGACTCGCCAGCCTCGGCGAGCGGGCGCCAGTACTTCAGGGCCTCCCCATAGTCGCCGCGGTCGACCGCATCCCAGCCCGGATCGCCGGCGAGAGCAAACGTGCCGGAGATCAACCACAACGCGAATCCGGCGATTAGCTTTATCTTCACCTGCGGGGCTCGCTTATCAGGACAGGAAGAACTGGCGGCCGGGCAGCAAATTGGTGCTGGCCGGGGCGGTGAACTGGCATTGCCATGATGTTACTTATAGACTCGGCCGTAGCAGGCGGGCAAGAAGGCCACGCCGGGACTTGGGGGTTTACAATCCTCGATGCAGCGCGCCGCTGACCAGACTGCCGCGGGCGAGAACAAAGGGTTGCGGCGGCGATGACATCGCGCGAGTCCGCGTCGTTCCCCATCGACCGCCCGGCGGCGTCCGCCGGCGGGCCGCGGCCGGAGCGGGGCGCGCTGTTCGTCACGCTGGCGGCCTGCGCCTACCTCACCCTCGGCTTCCCGCTGCTCGAGCTCCTGGGCTACCGCTACACCGTCCCGGGCAACAGCTTTCTCGAGCGCTTCCATCCCGGCACCTACGTCGTGGTGGCCACCCTGCTGGCGCGGCTCCTGCGCCCGGGCGGGATCGGCCGCCTGCTGGTCGCGGCGGGGACCGCCCCGCCGGCGACCCTGCTGGCCGTCCTGTCGCTCGGCTGCGCCCTCCTGCTGTCCCTCAATCCGGGCAATACCGGCCTCTCCTACCTGGTCGACACCTTCACCGCGCCGGCGCTGCTCGCCCTTCTGCTGCTCCAGCTCACGCCCGGGATGCGGGTGCTCGGCCTGCGGGTGGCGTTCGCCGCGCTGCTGCTCAACGCGGCGATCGCCATCGGCGAGTCGCTGACCCACGCCGCCCTGATCGGCGCGCCCTACAGCGACGAGTACTTCCGCGCCACGGCCCTGCTCGGCCATCCCTTGACCAACGCCCTGATCACCGCACCGGCGATCCTGCTGCTGCTCGGCGCCCCGGGACCGCTGGTCCCGCGCCTCGTCGCGGTGGTGGTGCTGCTGGGCGGCATGCTGGCGTTCTCGGGGCGGGCGGCGACCCTGGTGACGACGATGCTGGTCGTGCTCGGCTTCGCGATCGAGCTGTCGCGCGTGCTGGCGAGCGGCCGGCTCCGGCCGCAGACCATGCGGCTCTATGCGGTGCTGGCGGTCCTGATACCCCTGGCCGTGGCGGTCGCGTTGCTGACCACCAGCCTCGGCGAGCGGCTCTGGGCCTCGCTCTACTACGACAACAGCGCCAGCGAGCGCGTCGCCGTGTACGGGCTGTTCGACTGGCTGCCGCCGGAGTGGCTGTGGTTCGGCGCCAGCACCGACCAGATCGCCCTGCTGGTCGCCGGCCAGGCGGGGATCCGCAGCATCGAGAACTTCTGGATCAAGCTGCTGCTGCAGCTCGGGCTGATCATGTTCGTGCCCTTCGCCGGCGCGCTGCTCTGGTACCTGCGCTGGCTCGCTCGCCGCGGCGGCCTCTATGTCGGGCTCGCCGTGCTCGACTTCCTGGTCGTGGCCTCGGGCGACAACACCATGTCGTTCAAGACGACGGCGCTGGGGCCCTCACCATCATGGTGCTGGGGGCGCGCGCCCGCGACCAGCTGGCGGCCGCCGCCCGGCAGGCCCGGCGCCCGGGCCCGCCGCGTCCGGCGCCCCGGCCCGGCGCGGCCTGGGCGCCCGGCTTCGCCGACGCCGGCCGCAACCTCGCGGTTCCCGGCGCCGCGCCGCTCGAGCCCCATCCAAGGCGACCCGGGGCATGATGCACGAGCCCGCCTCGCTCGACGTGTTCGGCCTCAAGGTCACCCCGATGACCGCCGACGAGCTGATCGCGCTGCTCGCCGAGCGGGTCGGCAGCACCGCCCGGTTCATCGTCGCCAACCAGAACCTGCACGGTGCCTATCTCTTCTTCAGCGATGGCGGCTTCCGCGCCCTGCATCAGCGTGCGCTCGTCCATATCGACGGCATGCCGATCGTCTGGCTGGCGCGGCTCGCCGGGGCGCGGGTCGACCGGGCGCACCGCCTCACCTACATCGACCTGATGCCGCCGGTGTTGCGGACCGCCGCCGCCCGGGGCTGGCGCGTGTTCTATCTCGGCAGCGAGCCCGACGTGCTGACGGCCGGCCTGGAGCGGCTGCGGACGCTCTACCCCGGGCTGGTCGTCGCGGGCGCGCATGGCTATTTCGACCAGCGGCCGACCTCGGCCGACAACCGCCGGATCGTCGCCGAGATCAACGCCGCCCGGCCCAATCTGCTGGTGATCGGCATGGGCATGCCGCGCCAGGAGCACTGGCTGGGCGACAATATCGACGGGCTCGCGGTCGACAGCGTGCTGCTGGCCGGCGCCTATCTCGACTATGTCGCGGGGCGGCAGGCGACGCCGCCGCGCTGGCTGGGGCCGCTCGGCCTGGAGTGGCTGCACCGGCTGGCCAGCGATCCCCGGCGGCTGTGGGCGCGCTACCTGGTCGAGCCGTGGTTCGTGCTGTTCCACATCGCCTGCCATCGCTGGCGGCGGGGAGGCCGGACGTGAGCGCCGCGGCGGCTGCCGCGCAGCGCCGGCGCGTCGCCTTCTTCCTTCAGGATCTCTCGGGCGGCGGCGCCGAGCGCGTCATGGTGCGGCTCGCCAACGGCATGGCCGCGGCCGGGCTCGACGTGGTGATGCTGCTGGTGCGCCGCGAGGGGCCGCTGCTCGACGTGCTGTCGCCCGCGGTGCGGGTGGAGGCCAGCCCCGGCCGGCGCACGCTGTGGAGCACGCCCTGGCTGGTCGGCCAGCTGCGGCGCGAGCGGCCCGACGCGCTGCTCTCCGCGCTGCCGCACATCAACCTGATCGCGATCCTGGCGGCGCGGCTGGCCGGGCACCGCGCCCGCATCGTGCCGACCCAGCACAACGAGCGGAAGGCGTGGGACGATCCCGCCTTTCCGCTGATCCGGATCGCCTACCGGCTGGGCCCGCTGCTCTACCCGCTGGCCGACAACGTGGTAGCGGTCTCCGGCGGGGTCGCCGCCAGCCTGAGCTGGCCGCCATGGCTCGCCCGCAAGGTGCGCGTGATCCACAATCCCATCGTCGAGCCGACCCTGCCGGCGCTCGCCGCGGCACCCTGCGCGCATCCCTGGCTGGCGCCGGGGCAGCCGCCGGTACTGCTCGCGGTCGGCCGGCTCGCCCCGGCGAAGGACTTCGCCACCCTGCTGCAGGCGCTGGACCTGGTCCGGCGCGAGCGGCCGGTCCGGCTCATCATCCTCGGCGAGGGCAGCCAGCGCCCCGAGCTGGAGCGGCTGCGCGCGAAGCTCGGGCTGGAGGCCGCCGCGGATCTGCCGGGCTGGGTCGAGAATCCGTTCGCGCTGATGTCGCGGGCGGCGCTGCTGGTCCAGTCCTCCGTCTATGAGGGCCTGCCGACCGTGCTGGTCGAGGCGCTCGCCTGCGGCACGCCGGTGGTGGCGACGCATTGCTCCGCGGGCTCGGCGGAGATTCTCGGCGACGGGCGCTACGGGCGGCTGGTGCCGATGCGCGATCCCGCGGCGCTGGCGGCGGCGGTGCTGGCCGCGCTCGCCGAGCCGGCGCCGGTCGAGCTGCTGCGACAGCGCGCCCAGGAGTTCACCGTCGAGCGTGCCGTCGCCCGCTACCGCGCCCTGCTCTTCGGCGAGGAATGATGGAGCCGCTTCGCCTGCGCTTCGGCGTCGTCACGGCCGGCGCCGCGCCGGCGTACTGGCAGGTGCGCTGCGTGCGCGCCCTGACCGAGCGCGGTGCCGAGCTGGCGCTGTGGCTGCAGGCGCCGCCGCCGGCCGAGCCGCCCGGCGGCGCGCGCCTCTTCGCCGCCTGGTGGCGGCGCGCCCTGCGGCGGTGCCGCGCGCTGCGGCCGGAGCCGCCCGGCCCGGGCTGGGCGGCGCGGCCGCTCCAGGGCGCCGCGCCCTCGGCGCTGGCCGACCTGGGGCTCGATCTCGTCATCGATCTCGGCGGCGCAGGCGATCCCGGCGCGCTCGCCGCGGCGGCTCGCCTCGGGGTGCTCGCCCTGTGGCACGGCCCGGCGGCGGGCGATGGCGGCCCGCTCGCCCGGCTCGACCCGCCGGCGCGGTCGCACGAGCCGCTCCGCCTCGCCGTCGTCCGCTTCCGGCAGGGCCGCGCCGGCCTGGTCATCGAGGGCAGCTTCCGGGCGCGGCGCAACGCGCTGCGCAATCTCGACCGCGCCCTGCTCGTCGCGACCGACTGCCTGGTCGCGGCGTGCGCCCGCCTGGCCCGGGCCGGCGAGGCGCCGGACTTGCCCGATCATCCCTGGCCGGTGCGGCCGCGCACCGTCCTTGCCGACCCGGCGATGGCCCGGTTCCTTGCCCTCCAGGCGCGCGAGCTGGCCGGCGCGCTGGGCGACAAGATGCAGCTCGAGACCTGGAACATCGGCGTCGTGCGGCGCCCGCCGCGCGAGCTGCTGGGCGAGACGCCGCTGCGCGGCATCGAGTGGCTGCCGGCGCCGCCCCTGCATCGCTTCTACGCCGATCCGATGGCGTTGCCCGGGGCGGACGGCGCGATGCTGGCCGAGGAGTTCGACCATGTCACGGGCCGCGGCCGCATCTGCTGCCTCGCGGCACCGGGATGGCGCTGCTCCTATCCGGCGGGGCTCGATACCGGGCTGCACATGTCCTACCCCCAGCTCGTGGAGCACGGGAGCGAGATCCTCTGCCTGCCCGAGTCGTTCGAGACCGGCGGCGTGCCGCTGTTCCGCGCCACCCGCTTTCCCGACCGCTGGGAGCGGATCGCGACGCTGCTGCCCGGCTTCCCGGCGGTCGACGCGACGCTGTTCCGCCACGACGGCGCGTGGTGGCTGCTGTGCGGCCGCGAGGGGGAGACATCCGACAGCGAGCTGCATGTCTGGTTCGCCGACGCCCCCACCGGCCCGTTCCGGCCCCATCCGCTCAACCCGGTCAAGCTGGATGTCCGCTCCAGCCGACCGGCGGGACCGCCCTTCCTGGTCGATGGCGTGCTCTACCGCCCGGCACAGGATGGCGCGCGCACCTATGGGGGCGCGCTGGCGATCAACCGCATCGTGACGCTCGAGCGCGAGCGCTTCCTCGAGGAGGTGGCGTGGCGCATCGAGCCCGACCGCAACGGCCCCTATCCCGACGGGCTGCACACCTTCTGCGCGTCCGGCGCGGCCACCCTGGTCGACGGCAAGCGCGTCCGCTTCCACCCGGCGGCGCCGCTGCTGCGGGCCTGGGGCCGCCGGGCGCACGGCCGCCGCCTCAGGCGGCTTGCGCCCGGCCCTCGGGCTGCAGGCTGAGATAGAGCCGCTCGAACCCGTCGACGAAGCGGTCGATGCTGTAGACCTCCAGCACGCGCCGCCGCCCGGCCTCGCCCAGGGCGCGCCGGCGCGCCGCGTCGCCGGCCAGGGCGAGCAGGGCCTCGGCGAGCGCGGCGTCGTCCCCCGGGGGGACCAGGAGGCCGGTCTCGCCGTCGCGGACGACGTCGCGGCTGCCGTCGACCCGGGTCGCCAGCACCGGCAGCCCGGCCAGCATCGCCTCGAGCACGGCGTTGGGCATTCCTTCCCAGCGCGAGGTCAGCACGAAGAGATCCGAGAGGCCGAGGATCGCCGGCACGTCGCGACGGTCGCCGAGCAGGCGGACCGTGCCGCCCAGGCCGAGCGCCTCGATGCGCGCGGCGATCGCCGGGCGCAGCACGCCGTCGCCGGCCAGCAGGACGCGCAGGTCCGGCAGCTGCCCGGCGACCCGGGCCAGCGCCCGCAGGAGGCAGTCATGGTCCTTCTGCACATGGAGCCGCGCGACCATGGTGGCGACGATCTCGCCCGGCGCCAGGCCGAGCTCGGCGCGCAGCCCGGCCACCGCGTCGGGCGACGGCGTCGGGAAGTCGGCCGGGTCGATGCCGTTCTCCACCACGACCAGCTTCGCGGCGGGGATGCGCTGCACCTCGAGGCAGTACTGCCGGTTCGAGGGCGACACGGCGACCATGCGGTGCAGGATGGGCGAGTTGGCGATCAGGCGGTCGGCCAGCCGCACCAGCGGCGACTGGGCGTCCAGCCGGTTGCGCTGGCTGGCGATGCGGATCGGGATGCCGGCCAGCGCCCCGACCGGCTGCCCGAGGATGTTGCTGTAGTGGCAGAAGGTCTGCAGCACGTCGAAGCCGCCGTCCCGCATCATCCGGTAGAGGCGCCACAGGCCGCCGGCCACCGTCACGGGGCCGGCGCGCCAGCCGCCGCCGGCGGCACGCTTCATCTCGAGGTTGCGGATCGGCACGCCGAACCGGCTCTCGAAGTGGGGGATGATGCCGACCTTGTCGTACATCGTCGCCACGGTCACGGCATGGCCTCGGCGCGCCAGCCCGCGGGCGAGCTGCAGCAGGGCCTTCTGGGCGCCGCCGGCCTCCATCAACGTCGTAAGCAGCAGGATCTTCATCGGGCTGCGCGCCAGTGGGCTGCCGGGAACCGGCCGCCGACCTTCGCGCAGCGGAGCCCGGCTGTCCAGGGTGTCCGGGCAGTGTCCGGAGCCCCGCTGTCTCGACCGGGCGTGTGCGGCCCGTTATGGTAGCCGGATGGGGCGAGGCGGGGGGCCGGATCGGGCGGAGGAGGCGGGCGGCCGGACGGGCGGTCCGCGTCACATCGCGCTCTATCTCCAGGCGATGGATGCCGGCGGCGTCGAGTTCGTCTTCGCCACGCTCAGCGGCTGCTTCGTGCGCCGCGGCCACCGGGTGACCCTGGTCCTCGACCAGGCGATCGGCCCCAACCTCGCGCACGTGCCGCCCGAGGTGCGCGTGGTCGAGCTCGGGGCCAGGCGCCTGCGCCAGGCGCCGCTGCGGCTGGCCCGCTTCATCCGCCGCGAGCGGCCCGACGTCCTGCTGAGCGGGCAGGACATGTCGAACGTCGTCGCGGTGATCGCCGGGCTGCTCGCCGGGCGGCCGCGCCGCATCGTCGCCAGCGTTCACGACCTCTTCTCGATCCGGCTGAAGATCGCGCCGAGCTGGCAGGAGCGCAGCCTGAAGTGGATCGGACCCTGGGCCTATCGCCGCGCCGACCTGGTGATCGCCGTCTCCGACGCGGTGGCGGACGACCTGGCGGCGGCGACCGGGGTGCCGCGGCAGCGCATCCGCCGCATCTACAACCCGGCGCCGGCCGACATCGCGGCGCGGTCGGCCGAGCCGCTCGACGACCCGCTGTTCGGCCCGGGGGCCGAGCCCGTGGTGATCGGCGTCGGCCGGCTCGCCGTCGAGAAGGGCTTCGACACGCTGATCCGCGCCTTCGCCCTGCTGCGGCGCCGCCGTCCCGCCCGGCTGCTGATCCTCGGCGAGGGCGCGCTGCGCGGCGAGCTGCAGGCGCTCGCCGCCGCGCTCGGCGTCGGCGACGACGTGTCGATGCCGGGCTTCGTCGCCAATCCCTTTCCCTATCTGCGCCGCGCGGCGGCGTTCGTGCTGTCCTCGACGCGCGAGGGGTTCAGCATGGTGATCGTCGAGGCGCTCGCCTGCGGCACGCCGGTGGTCAGCACCGACTGCCCCGGCGGGCCGTCCGAGATCCTCGGCCGCGGCCGCTACGGCCGGCTGGTGCCGGTCGGCGACGCCGAGGCGATGGCGAGCGCCATCGCGCAGACGCTGGACCACCCGCCCGATGCCCCGGCGCTGCGCGGGCGTGCCGCGGAGTTCGAGATCGAGACCACCGTTTCGGCCTATCTCAGGGCCCTGCTCGGCACCCCGTGAGCGGCAGGCTGCGACGCTGGCGCGAGCGCCTGCTCAGCTTGCGGCACGTCGCCGTGCTGATGGCCGGCACCGGGATCGCGCAGGGGATCGCGATCCTCGCCGCCCCGGTCACCAGCCGGCTCTACGATCCCAGCGCCTTCGGCCTGCTCGGGACGCTCTCCACCATCGCGTCCTTCGTGCTGGTGGTCGCCAGCCTGCGGTTCGAGACGGCGATCGTGCTGGAGGCCGAGGAGGAGTGGGCGCGCCACATCTTCACGCTCTGCCTGGTGCTGCTGGGGGCGACCCTGCTGCTGGCGGCGGCCGGCAGCGCGGCGGCCGTGCTGCTCGGCGCCGGCGGGCCGGGCGTGGTCGATACCCTGCCGCTGCTGGCGCCCTGGGTCGCGCTCTACGGCCTGCAGAAGATCATCGAGCCCTGGCTGGTGCGCCGCCGGGCCCTGCGCCCGGTGGCGGCGGGGCAGGTGGTGCGCAGCGCGGCGACGCTGGCCGCCCAGGTCGCCGCGGCGCTGGCCGGCTTCGGCTGGCCCGGGCTGATCCTCGGCGTCGTCGTCGGCCAGGGGCTGGGCGTTGCCACCACCCTGGCGATGGGCCGTGCCGAGCTGCGCGAGGCCTTCGCCCATCGCCCGAGCCGGAGCCAGCTGCGCCAGGCGGCGGGCCGCCACCGTCAGTTCCTGATGTACGCGGCGCCGCAGGGGCTGGTGTCGGCCTTCGCCTACGGCCTGCCGATCCTGCTGCTGCAGTCGCACTACGGGGCGGTGGCCGCCGGCTTCTTCCATCTGACGAACCGGATCCTGACCATTCCGGTGACGGTGATCAGCGATTCCGTGCGCCCGGTCTTCACCCGGCGCGCCGCGGAGCTGGTCGCGGACCGGCCCGCCCTCTACCGCCACACGATGCGCACCACGGCGCTCCTCGCCCTGCTGGTGCTGCCGATGGTCGTGGTGCTGGCGGCGGGCGGGCCGCAGGTCTTCGCCGTCGTCCTCGGGGCGAAGTGGCAGCATGCCGGCGAATATGCGCGCTGGCTGTCGATCATGCTGGCGGCGCACATCGTCGACGTGCCGGCCGTGGCGGTGGTGCCCCTGCTCGGCATGCAGGGGCGGTTTCTCGTCTTCGAGTGCGTCTTCACGGTGGTGCGGCTGGCCGTCCTCTATCTCGGCCTGGTCGCCGCCAGCGACATCGCCGCCATCGCGCTGTTCTCGGTGGTCATCGGGCTCGCCAATGCCGGGCTGATCCTCTATGTCGGCAGCAGGCTGGCGGCGCAGAGCCGGAAGACGGGCGAAGGGGGATAGCATGGGAGCCGGCGGCGCACTCGGCGGAGCGGTCAAGGGCATGCTGCCGGCCGGCCTCAGGGCGTGGCTGCGCGAGTGGCGCGCCGACCGGCGGACGACGCGCTCGCCCGACCGCGCGGTGCTGGAGGGCCGGGTCCTCCCCGCCCTCGCCGCGCTCGGCGGCTCCGTGCTGTGGGTCGGCTGCCGCCGCTACACCCGGCACTACCCGGCCATGCTCGAGGCCCGGGGCGCGACCTGCCACACGCTCGAGATCGATCCGGCGGCGGCGCGCTGGGGACGCTCCGGCCGCCACGTCGTCGGCAGCCTGCTCGAGGTCGACCGCCTCTATCCCGCCGGCTCGTTCGACGCGGTGCTGTGCAACGGCGTGCTGGGATTCGGCGTCAACGAGCCGGCGGCGCAGGCGCAGGCATTCGCCGCCATGGCGAGGATCCTGAAGCCGCAGGGCTGGCTGCTGCTCGGCTGGAACACCGATCGGATCGAGGACCCGCTCACGGCCGGGCTGGCGCTGCGCCATTTCGCGCCGGCGCGGCTGGCCGACCTCGACCGGCGGATCGCCGTCGGCGGCTGCACCCACGTCTTCGATTTCCTGCGGCGGCTTCCGTCCTAGGGAGGGCGGTCGCCGGCGCTCCGCGGCGCCGGCTCAGCCCGACGTCGTCGGCGTCCAGGCCCCGGCGCGGCTGCGGATCGCCTCGCGGGTCTCGGCCGGCAGCCGCGCGCCGACCGCGTCGCCGCTCTTGGCCGCCTCGTCGCGGATGTCGGGCGAGCCTTCGCGCTCGGCCACGGCGAACCAGAAATAGGCGTCCGCCGCGCTCTTCTCCACGCCGGTGCCGTCGCGATAGAGCTCGGCGAGGCGCAGCGCCGCCCATGGATTGCCGGCCTCGGCCGCCTTGCGGAAGAGCTGCGCGGCGCGGTCGTAGTCCCGCGCCGCGCCCTGCCCGTTGGCGTAGAGGTCGCCCAGCGCCGTGGTCGCCCACAGGTCGCCCTGGCCCGAGGCCATCTCCAGCAGGGTGCGAGCCTTGGCGTAGTCCTGCGGCACGCCGCGCCCCTTGGCATAGAGGTTGGCGAGAGCGGTGGCGGCCCCGGGATTGCCCTTGTCGATCGACAGCTGGTAGAGGGCAGCGGCCTGCGCGTAGTCCTGCGGCACGCCAGAGCCGGCGGCGTAGAGGTCGGCCAGCGGGGCCAGCGCCCAGAAGTTGCCGGCATCGGCCGATTGCTTGTAGAGCGCCGCCGCCTTGGCGCCGTCCTGCGGCACGCCGGTGCCGTGCGCATAGAGATCGGCGAGCGACGCGAGCGCCCAGAAGTTGCCGTGGTCGGCCGCCTCCTGGTAGAGCGCCGCCGCCTTGGCGCCGTCCTGCGGCAGGTCCTGGCCCTTGGCGTAGAGGGTGGCGAGCGTGGTCATCGCGTCGGTGTCGCCCTTGAGGGCCGCCTCCTTCAGGAGCGCGGCCGCCCGCTGCGGATTGCGCGTCGCGCCGTCGCCCGAGAGGTAGAGCCTGGCCAGCGAGACGAGTGCCGCATCGTTGCCCCGGTTCGCCGATTCCCGATACAGCGACGCCGCCCGGGCAGGGTCCTTCGGCACGCCCAGCCCCTTCAGGTAGAGGTCGCCGAGCGGGACCAGCGCCCAGTAGTTTCCGCCGGCGGCGGACTCCTGGTAGAGAGCGGCCGCCCTGGCGTAGTCCTGCGGCACGCCCTGGCCCTTGGCATAGAGATCGGCGAGCGGCGACTTCGCCCAGAAGTTTCCCTTGGCCGCCGACTCCTCGTAGAGCGCCGCGGCCTTGGCATAGTCCTGCGGCACGCCCTGGCCGCGCGCATAGAGATCGCCCAGGCGCGCCGCGGCCCAGAAGTTCCCCATGTCGAAGGACTTCCGGTAGAGGGCCGCCGCCCTGGCATAGTCCCGCGGCACGACCCGTCCCTCGTAGTAGAGGTCCGCCAGCTCCGCCGCGGCCTTGGGATTGCCCTGCTCGAGCGACTTGCCGTACCAGAGCTCGGCCTGCTGGATGTCCTGCGGCACGCCCTGGCCGTTGGCATAGAGCCTGGCCAGTCCGGCGCCCGCCCAGAAGTTGCCGCCGTCGAACGCCTGCCGGTAGAGGGTGGCCGCCTTGGCGTAGTCCTGCGGCACGCCGTCCCCCTTGGCATAGAAATCGGCGAGCTTCTCGGCAGCCCACGGATCGCCCTGGTCGACCTTGGCCTGCAGGCGCTGGGCCGCGATGCTGCTGGGACGGCTCGTGTCGACGCCGTTTGCCGGAGTCGAGGGCGACAGGGGCGGTGCGGCCGGAGTCGCCGGCGGCGCCGCGCTCGCCGCGACCGGCGCGGCGGCGGCCGGCTTCACGGCAGCGGCGGGCGGTGCCGCCACTACGGCGGTCGCCGCGGGAGCGGGCTTCGCCTCGAGCAGGCTCGGCCGGCGCGCTGGACACGGCCGCGGCGGGGGCCGGGATGGGGGCCGGCGCGGGGCGCGGCGGCGAGATGCGGTGGTGTATCCGGGGAACGGGCATGGGCGCAGCCTGGAGCGTCACGGCATCGCCGCGTGCAGGAAACACCGCGGCAGGGGTGCCGCCGGTGCGGCTGCCGGGGTCGGCGCGGGCGCGGCAGCGGATGCGGTGATGTCGGGCGCGGGCGCGGGCGCAGCGCAGACGTCACGGCATCGCCGTGCGGAAGCCGCCGCGGCGGGGGTGCCGCCGGTGCGGCTGCCGGGGTCGGCGCCGGCGCGGCGACGCGGTTTCGGTGGGCATAGGTCGCGCGGCCGCGGTGGCGGCCAGGCGAGGCCAGCGGCATGGAGGCGGCTGGCGACCGTGGGCTGGGGCGAAAGCGGTGCCGGAGCGGCCGCGGCGGTGGTGGCGACGGCGGCGGGGGCCGGGACAGGTGCGGGGGCGGCCAGGGTCACGGCGTCGCCACGCGCCGGCGCCGTGGCGGCAGGCGAGGGTTACGATGCCACGGGCGGCGCCGCGGGGAGGGGCGGCGGGGCGAGGACCCAGCGGCCGTCGAGGCCGCCGCCGCGGAAAACTGCGCCCGGCACCGCCCTTCAGCCGCGGCGACCGGCGAGACGACTCCAGGCGGCGACGGCGCCGCCACCTTGCGTCGCGGCCGCGACCTGGGCCACGGGCGCGCGGCCAGATCGGGCGTGATCACCGCCAGGTTGAACAGCCGGCCAGCATTTCCCGCTCACCAGCAGGAACAGGCCGGCCGCTTGGTCCCCATGATCAGTTCCATCGCGTCGTCCCCCTCGACCTGGACGCTGCTGACGCTCCTGCAGCGCGCGTCCTTGCGGCAGGTCGCGGATCGGCAATCTGCCGGCGCGGCACGACCACCGCCGGCCGCCGCCATCTGGTCGAGCCGATCAGCTGCGGAGGGTTGCTGGCGGGACACCAGGCCGCGGTGGCCAAAGCACGTCGCGCGAGCATTCGCGGCCTTCCGCCAGTGCCGGCCATGCAGCAACGACGCCGTGCCCCGCCAGCAAGCCGCCGCTGCCGTCGATCAATAGCCGACGCTTGCGGTCCGTCGTCCAGGTCGACGATGTTGCCGCGCCTGCTCGCCGGGCGACAGATCTCGTGACCGGCACCAAGCATTTGGCGCGTCACGCTGCGGAGAACGGTGACCGGCTTGGCGAAGCCGTCGTCACTGGCGACGGCACGGGGCCATCGCGCCAGTCCGACGTCGTGAGCATCCAGGGCACTGCCTGGCGGTTCCACGTTCAGGCCGGCTGACCCGCCTCAGCGCCCGAGCCGGTCGAGCAGGCGATACCAGGCCAGCGTCGGGGCGAGGAACCAGGGCCGGCCTTCATAGAGCGGCCGGGTCGGGAAGGGCAGGTCGTCGAGCGCCGTGCGCCCCTCGCGCAGCCCCAGCACCTGCTGGCCGATGCGGGTGCCGAAATAGGTCGCCAGCGAGACGCCGGAGCCGCAATAGCCCATCGCGTAGTGCACCCCGTCCCAGCGCCCGAGATGCGGCATGGTGTCGAAGGTGAAGGCGACGAAGCCGTGCCAGGAATGGCTGATGCGGACCGGCGCCAGCTCCGGGAACAGCGCCACCATGGCGGCGCGCAGGCGCGGCGCGGTGACCCTTGGATCGCTCTCCGCCAGCGCCACCCGGCCGCCGAAGACCATGCGCCGGCGATCCGGCGAGAGCCGGTAGTAGAAGACGACGTGGCGGGTGTCGCTGATCACCCGGTTGCGCGGGATCAGCCGGGCGGCCAGCGCCGGCTCGAGCGGCTCGGTGGCGATGATGTAGCTGCCGATCGGGATCACCCGCCGGCGCAGCGCCGGGCTTTCGGCCCCGGAATAGCCGTTGCTCGCCACCACCACCTCGCGGGCGGCGACCGGGCCCTGCCCGGTGAGCAGGGTGAAGCCGTCGCGCTCGCGCCGGATCGCCAGCACCGGGCAGCGCGGCACCACCCGCGCGCCGGCCGCCAGCGCCCGGTCGAGCAGCCCCTGGTGGAAGCGCGCCGGCTGCAGCGCGGCATGCTGCTCGTAGACCGCGCCGCCGTAATAGAGCTCGGTGCCGATCTCGCCGGCCTGCTCGGCGCGCGGCACCATGTGGGCCTCGACCTCGAGGCCGCGCGGCTGGCTGGCCAGCCGCTGCGCCAGCGCCTCGTACTGCGCCGGGGCGTGCGCGCCCGTGAAGCGGCCGACCCGCTGCCAGTCGCAGTCGATGCCCTCGGCGGCGATGAAGTCGGCGATGAAGGCGAGCGCGTTGTGGCCCTCGCGCAGCATGGCGAAGGCGCGGTCGGGGCCGTGGCGCTCGGCGAGCGCGGCGAAGCCCGGCTTCAGGCTGGTGCTGACCTGGCCGCCGTTGCGCGTGCTGCAGCCCTCGCCGATCGCGCCGGCCTCGAGCACCAGCGTGTCGCGCCCGCCACGGGCCGTCGCCAGCGCCGCCGCCAAGCCGGTATAGCCGGAGCCCACGACCGCGACGTCGGCCCGCGCTGGCGGCGGTCCGCCCGGCAGTTCCGGGCGCGGTGCCGCATCCCACCAATAGGGCTCGCTCCGGTAGTCCGGCGCGAAGATGTCGGTCTGCATTCCGTGTCGTCCCGATGCCGCCGCCGCGGGCGCGATCATGCGGCGGCGGCGCAGGCGCGGCAATGGGCCAGCGAGCGGGAGGGCGCGGTTGACCGGGCGCCGTGCCGCCGTGCGATAGTGCCGGCCGATGCAGCGCAGGAGGCGCCCCCGTGACCGGCGACGACACCCTTCTCACCCGGATCCTGCCGGTCGCCCGCGACCTCGGCGACGGCTTCGTGGTGCGCCGCGCGCTGCCGGCCAAGGCGCGGCGCATGGTCGGGCCGTTCATCTTCTTCGACCAGATGGGGCCGACCCTGCTGCGCCCCGGCCACGGGCTCGACGTGCGGCCGCATCCCCATATCGGGCTGGCGACGCTGACCTACCTGCTCGAGGGCGAGATCCTGCATCGCGACAGCCTCGGCACGGTGCAGCCGATCCGGCCGGGCGCGGTCAACTGGATGGTGGCCGGGCGCGGCATCGTCCATTCCGAGCGCACCCCGCCGGCGGCGCGCGCCGCCGGCTCGGCGCTGTTCGGGCTGCAATGCTGGATCGCCCTGCCGCTGGCCGACGAGGAGACCGCGCCGAGCTTCGCGCATCACCCGGCCGAGGACCTGCCCGAGATCCATGCCGAGGGGGTCCGGCTGCGCCTCGTCGTCGGCACGCTGGGCGGCGCCCGCGCGCCGGTCGAGACCTTCTCCGAGATGGTCTATGCCGACGCGGTTCTGGCCGACGGCGCCCGGCTGGCGGTGCCGCCGGAGCACGAGGAGCGCGCCGCCTACATCCTGCAGGGCGCCGTGGCGCTGGACGGCGCGACGATCCCGGCCGGCGAGATGGTGGTGTTCCGGCCGGGCAGCACGCCGGTGCTGCGGGCCGAGGGGCCGGCGCGGCTGATGCTGCTGGGCGGCGCCCCGGTCGCGGGCGAGCGGCATCTCTGGTGGAACTTCGTCGCCAGCTCGACCGACCGGCTGGAGCAGGCCAAGGCCGACTGGCGCGAGGGCCGCTTCCCGGCGGTGCCCGGGGAGACGGACTTCATTCCGCTGCCGGGCTGACGGCGACCGCCAGGTCGGCGACCACCGGCGGCAGGGCCAGCGCCAGCGGCCCGCCGCCGTGCCGCACCGTGAAGGCGGCGCCGGGCGCACCGGCGACGGTGTCCCAGGGCGTCACGCGGTAGGCGCCGGGCGCCAGCCCCGGCATGGTCAGGCCGAGCGGGGCCGGGACGGCGTCGCGCCGCACCCGGCCGTCGCCGCCGGTGGCATCGGTGCGCAGCAGCCAGAGCACGGCCTGGCGCCCGTCGCCGCAGGCGAAGGCGGCGAAGCCGGGAAGCGCCAGCTCCACCTCGCCGTCGAGGTTGCGCCGGCGGAAGCGGGTCCAGTCGATCAGCGGCAGGAAGCGCGCCAGCGCGGCCTGGGCGCGGCGCATGCCGGCGGTGAGCACGTGCGGGTGCCGGTTCGGCCAGCGCATGCCGCCGCCGGCGCCGCCCGAGGCGAGGTGCGCCCACTGCATGTGGCGGAAATACTCGTCGTCGAACGGCTCCGGCAGCGTCGTGTGGTGGTCCTTGAAGCGGTGGATCGGCCCGTGCTCGGAATCGAGATAGGGGCGGCCGTCGGCGATCTCGGCGAGCGCGTCGCGCACCAGCCGACCGGTGGCCAGCGCCGGCGCCACCGTGTCGGCCGGATCGTCGATGGTGCCCTCCTCGTAGAGGTGGGTGCTGGCGAAGTCGAGCGCCGGGTGGCGGAAGATCGGCGCCTTCAGCTGCGGCCGCCAGCCGAGCTCCGGCCCGAAGATCGAGACGGTCTGCGGATGCGCCCGGCCATGCAGCCGGATCTCGAGGTCGCGCAGGAACGGCCCGACATCCTCGATGAATCGGTCGAAGCAGCCGGTATCGCCCTGGCCCTGGTCGGGATGGATCTCGTTCCACAGGTCCCAGGCGAACAGCGCGCCGCTGCCGCCCCAGCGCGCCGTGGCGAAGGCGAGCCGGGCCTTGATCGCGGCGCGGGCGGCGGGCGAGGTCAGGATCTCCGTCCGGTCGGGGCAGGGCCCGCCGTTCGCGACGTTGTAGGGATGGCGGTGCCAGCGGATCCAGGTGAAGAAGGTGTCGAACGGGGTCAGCAGGATGCGCAGGCCGGTCCGCTCGCACATCTGGAAGAGGTCGTCCCAGAGCTGCACCATGGCCGGGCGGAAGCGGCCGGCCGGGCGCTCGAGCCAGCGGTGGTCGCCCTGGCCGTACTCCAGCATCAGCCTGAGGCAGGTGACGCCGCTCGCCGCGAGGGCGCGCAGATGCCGCTCCACCGCGGCGAGATCGCGGCGGCGGTAGAGCCCGTCGAGCTCCGGCCAGCTGATCGCGTCGTTCTGGCCGATCGGCGTCCAGGGCCGGCCGTCCTCGGTGGCGAAGTAGGGCGCGCCGGGGGCGCGCGCGATCCAGGGCAGGGCGGTCCCGGGCAAGGCAGTCCCGGGCGAGGCAGTCCCGGGCAAAGCAGTCCGGGCGGGCGCGGCCGCCGCGGGCAGGAAGGCTTGGCTCATGAGCAGGAGGCCGAGGCGGTTCCGGGGGGCGAGGAACCGCCGGCCAAGCTGGCCGCGATCCCACGACCAAGCAACGATCCCGAGGTGGAATTGTTCTTGGGGATTCGACGGCCCCCCATGCGACGAGCGGGCGAGGCCAGCACCGGGCGAGGTGAGACTTGGCCAAGCGGAAGATCCGGGTCGCCATCATCGGGGTCGGCAATTGCGCGTCGTCGCTGGTCCAGGGCGTGCAGTTCTACCAGGGAGTCAGCAGCAACCAGCCGGTGCCCGGGCTGATGCATGCCGATCTCGGCGGCTACCGGATCGAGGACGTCGAGTTCTCCGCCGCCTTCGACGTCAGCGCCGACAAGGTCGGGCGCGACCTCGCCGACGCGATCCTGGCGCCGCCCAACAACACCCAGCGTTTCGCCGCCGTGCCGCCCAGCGGCATCGCCGTGCGGCGCGGCCCGACCCATGACGGGCTCGGCCGCTATCTCCGCCGCTCCGTCGCGGAGTCGGGGGCGCCGGTCGACGACGTGGCGCGCACGCTGCGCGACACCGGCACCGACGTGGTGGTCTCGTACCTGCCGGTCGGCTCGGAGGCGGCCAGCCGCTGGTATGCCGAGCGGGTGCTCGAGGCGGGCTGCGCCTTCGTCAACTGCATGCCGGCCTTCATCGCGTCCGACGCCGCCTGGGGCGAGCGCTTCCGGCGCGCCGGCGTGCCGATCATCGGCGACGACATCAAGAGCCAGGTCGGCGCCACCATCGTGCACCGCGTGCTGGCCAACCTGTTCGCCGAGCGCGGCGTGCGCATCGACCGGACCTACCAGCTCAATTTCGGCGGCAACAGCGACTTCGAGAACATGCTCGAGCGCGAGCGGCTGGAATCGAAGAAGATCTCCAAGACCGGCGCGGTGGCGAGCCAACTGGCGGTGCCGCTGGCCGCCGACGACATCCATGTCGGCCCGAGCGACTACGTGCCGTGGCTGACCGATCGCAAGTGGTGCTACATCCGCATCGAGGGCACCACCTTCGGCAACGTGCCGCTGAACTGCGAGCTGAAGCTCGAGGTCTGGGACTCGCCGAACTCGGCCGGGGTGGTGATCGACGCGATCCGCTGCGCCCGCCTGGCGCTCGACCGCGGCCAAGGCGGGCCGCTCGAGGCGCCGTCGAGCTACTTCATGAAGACGCCGCCGCGGCAATACACCGACGCCGAGGCGCGCGCCCGCACCGAGGCCTTCATCCGCGGCGAGGATCCGGCGTAGCAGGGCTTTCGTGGATCCGCTCATCGCGATTTTCTTGTCATGCCCGGGCTCGACCCGGGCATCCATCTTGCGGCGGCCCTGGATTGCCGGATCAAGCCCGGCAATGACATAAGGAAGTCGCCTCGATCCGGGGGACATCGTGACCCGCTTCTACCTGGTGCGCCATGGCGCGCACGACCTGCTCGGCCGCTCGCTCGCCGGCCGCATGCCGGGCGTCGGCCTCAACGCCGAAGGCCGCGTCCAGGCCGAGCGGCTGGCGGCGCATTTCGCCGCGCTGGCGCCGGCCGCGGTGATCAGCAGCCCGCTGCAGCGCACGGTCGAGACCGCCCGGCCGATCGCCGCGCGGCTCGGGCTCGAGCTCGAGCTGGAGCCGGGGCTGCTGGAGATCGATTTCGGCGACTGGACCGGACGGCCCTTCGCGGAGCTCGACGGCGATCCCGCCTGGCCGCTCTTCAACAGCGCGCGCAGCCTGGTGGCGATCCCCGGCGGCGAGTCGCTGATCGACGTGCAGACCCGCATGATCGCCACGCTGCGCCGGCTGGCGGCCGCGCGCCCGGAGGCCAGCCTGGTGCTGGTCGGGCACGGCGACCCGCTGAAGTCGGCGATCGCCTACTTCCTCGGCGTGCCGATCGACCTGCAGCGCCGCATCGAGATCGCGCCGGGCTCGGTCAGCGACCTCGAGCTGCGCCAGGACGACGTCGTCGTCAACGCGGTCAACCTGCAGCCGGCTTCGACAGAAGGAAGCTGACGCCGTCCCAGAGGGCGAGGTCGCGGCTGCCGAGCCGCTCCGGCGTCAGCGCCGCCCCGGCGGCCAGCGCCTCCAGCTCGGCGACGTCGCGCGCGATGTCGCCGCGATAGGAGTAGTTGAGGATCAGCAGCCGGCCGCCGGGGCGGAGCAGGCGGGCGGCGTCGGCGAGATGGCGGCTGACGAGGCCGGCCTCGACCAGGTAGGGGAAGCTGTCGACCGCCAGCACGAGGTCGAAGGCGGCGTCGGCGAGGGCGGCGAGGCTGCGGCCGTCGGTCTGACGAGATGCGCCGGCGAGCCGGCGTAGCGGCGGCGGCGACGGCCAGCATGCCGGCACCATGTCGATGCCGACCGTCTCGGCGCCGCGGCGGGCCAGCGCCGCGGTCATCCGGCCGATGCCGCAGCCGAGGTCGAGCACCCCGCCGCCCCGGGGCGATCAGCCCCCAGCCGTCGAGCAGCGACACGATCTCGGCCGTGGCGGCGGCGAGCAGCGCGGGATCCCCCAGCGCGTAGAGCGCGACGTGGCCTCGGGGCGCCGGCCACCGCCGCGGCGAAGAAGTCGCGCTGCCGCGCCAGCGCATCGCCCCGGCCGCGGCGCGCTCGGCCGCGACCACCGCCGCGACGCCGGCCAGCCCGCCGGCGTGACGTTCGGCCAGGGCGCGCAACGGCGCGGCGTCGCTGCCGTCGAGCGCCGCGAGCGCGCCCTCGGGCGAGCCGGTCGCCAGCACCAGCTGGGCCAGCGTCACCGGCGCCGACTGCCGGCCGGCGCGATAGCGCGCCAGGATCTCGCGCGTGTGCATCCTACGTCCCGTCTCCCGCGATGGCGGGAGACGAAGGGGAAGTCCGGCGCGTCGGCGACGGGCAGGTGCGGGCGGAGCCGGCGGCGCGACCTCACCCCGACCCTGTCCCGCAACCGGGAGCGGGGCAGGCGGCCGCAGCTTGCGGGTGACCAGCGGGCGGTCGACGGCGCCCCACATGTACTTGTAGCCCTCGCCGCCGCGCAGGAAGTGCAGCTCGCGCGCGCCGTCGGCGGCGGCCGAGAAGACGGCGTGGGCGAGCAGCAGGCTGCCGAAGCTCTGGCGCGCGAAGCCGTCGTCGAAGCCCATGATGTAGGCGTAGAGCCGGCCCTTGGCGCAGAGCCCGTAGAAGGCGGCGACGACGCGCCCGTCGAGCGCGAGCGTGTGGCAGCGCAGCAGCCCGGCGCGGTGCAGCCGGGGCAGCGCCTCGGCGTGCCAGGCCCGCACCGCCGGGTCGGCGAGCACGCCGCCCGGCTCGCCGCGCGCCGCCCAGCGTGCGCCATGCAGGCGGCAGAGCTCGGCGAGGAAGCCGGGGAGCTCGTCCGCCGCCGGGCTCCGGTAGGTCAGCGTGCCGAGCCGCGCCGCGCGGTTGGTGCCGTTGCGCAGATGGCGCCAGGGCAGCCGGCGGCGCAGCGCCACCGGGTCGGCGTCGAGCGGCAGCACCGGGCAGGTGCCCTCGACGATGCGCTCCTCGTCCCATCCCGCCGGAGCGGCGAGCGCCAGCAGCCGCGCGGCGGGCGGCAGGTTCTGCAGGTCGAGCAGGTCCCAGCGCGCCCGCTCGCGGGCCAGCCGTTGGAGCAGCGGCTGCAGCGCCTCGGCATCGCAGCCGGGTGCCGCCAGCAGGTCGAGATAGTCGGTGGCGCCGGCGCCGAGCGGCAGCAGCTTGCGCAGCGGCGGCTCGCGCCGGAGATAGAGCGGCAGCAGCGCCGCCAGCCGGCCGTCGCGGCGCAGCGCCAGGACGAGCAGCGCGCCGCCGGCGAAGTGCCGCCACCAGGAGAGCAGCCATTCCGGGCGCTGGAAGGGCGTCGCGTCCGGTGCGCTCTCCCACAGCGCCAGCCATTCCGGGACCAGGGCGTCGAGGCGGACCGCGTCGGCGATCAGCTCGACCGTGCCGGACAGCCGGCGCGTCATGCGACGCGCTTGCCGGGGCGGGTCGACGCCAGCCGCCCGTAGAGCGCGAGGTAGGCGGCCGTCATCCGCTCGCTGCCGAAGCGGCGCCGCGCGGCGGCGCGGCAGGCCTCGCCCGACAGCGTGCGGGCCCGCGGGATGGCGGCGGCCATCGCCGCGGTGTCGGGGACGATGTAGCCGGTGACGCCGTCCTCGACGATCTCGGGCAGGGCGCCGGCCGGGAAGGCGATCACCGGCGTGCCGCAGGCGAGCGCCTCCATGGCGACCAGCGAGCTCGTCTCGGGCGCCAGGCTGGGCACCAGCAGGCACTGCGCGGCCGCCAGCAGCCGGCGCTTGCGCGCGAGATCGAGCGGCCCGAGGAAGCGCCGCCGGCGATCGAGCCGCGGCTGGATCGCCTCGGCGAAGTACTGGCGATGCCAGGCGTAGTTGTGCACCTGGCCGCCGATCAGCAGCGGCAGCCCGGCGGCGCGCGCCGCGTCGAGCCCGTGATGGAAGCCCTTCTCCGGGCAGACGCGGCCGAGCATCAGGGCGAAGCCGCGCTTTGCGTGGCGCGGCGGGGCGGGATCGATGGCGATGCCGTTCTCGATGGTCTGCACCAGCCGGGTGCCCGGCGGGCAGCGCCGCGCCTGGTCGGCGGAGACGCAGTGCAGCCAGGTGTCGGGCCGCGCCGGCCGCAGCAGCTCGGCGGCGTACCAGCCGGGCGGCAGGTGCAGGGTGACCAGCGCCGGGCAACCCGGCGGCGGCAGGTAGGCATGGCAGTCGACGCCGTGGAGATGCACGAGGTCGACCCTCTCGCGCGCCAGCGTCTCGGCGATCCGCGCGCGCCAGCAGGCCCAGGCCGCCTCGTGCGCCGCGTCGTCGATCAGCGCGGGCACCGGCAGGCCGGGGACGAGCTCGCCGGCGACCTGCGAGCCGGCGCAGGCCAGCACCAGCGAGCGGTGCCCGGCCGCGACCAGGGCGCGGTCGAGCAGGTGCACGATCTGCTCCGAGCCGCCGACCGCGTCCGGCCCGACCGGGCCGAAGGGATAGGCGACGGTGAGCACGGTCAGGCTCATGAGCCCAGGCCCAGCGCGCGGCCGGCGGCGGCGGCATGGCGCCGCCAGGCGGCGCCGTCGAGCGCGAAGCCCCAGCCCTCGTAGAGCAGCGGGCCGGGTTGCGGCGGCCGGCGGAAGTCGTAGGCCGGTGCGGGGCGGAAGCGCTCCGTGCCGAGGTCGAACTGGGCCAGCACGCGAGCCTGGCTGGGGAAGCAGCCGACCAGCCGGCGCTTGGCGGCGCGCTCGGCGGGGCGCAGGCGGATGGTGACGCCGGCCCGGCCGGAGCCCGGCAGGAAGGTGCCGGTGCGCATGGCGCCCGCCCCGTCGCGATGGTAGCAGGCCATCTCGATCACGGCCGGGGCCGGCCGGCCCGCCCGGCGCAGCAGGCGCGTCGCGGCCGAGGCCGCGAAGGCGGCGGCGTCGTGGTCGGGATGGCCGCCCTCGTAGGGGTGCGTCAGCAGGATCTCGCTGCCGAGCTCGCCGAGCAGCCGCGCCAGCCGGCGGGCGAGCGGCGCCAGCGCCAGCACGACCTGCTGGTCGGTCAGCCCCAGCCGCCGGCGCCGCGGCGCGATGCCTGCGGCGGCCAGCGCCGCGGACAGCTCGCGGCGCCGCGCGGCGGCATAGGCGGCGCCGTCGGCAAAGCCGGCGGCGTGCGCGTCGCCCGGGTCGGCCGGCGCGCCGTCGGTGAGATGCAGCAGGGCGAGGCCGGTCAGCAGCGGCAGCTGGGCGCCGGCGCCGACCACCTCGTCGTCGGGATGGGCGGCGAGCAGGGCGACGCGGCGATGCACCGGCAGGCGCCGGGCGAGGCCGTCGAGGAAGGCCGCGGCGACGGCCTCAGGCGCGCGGCGCGTCGACATTCCGGCCGGCCGGTGCCGTCCGGCGCGGCGGGCGGGTGCCGGAGGATCCGTAGCGCCGGATCATCGCGGCGCAGAACTCGCCGAAGGCGTCGGGCTCCTTCGGGGGGCTGGTGTAGTGCGGCGCCACCCCGCAATGCTCGGGCGTGAAGCAGAAGGTGACGGTGACCTCGAACGGCTCCAGCGCCCGCATCTGCCGGTCGAACCAGGCGAGCGCGTCCGGCCGGTAGAAATCGGCCCAGCTCAGGCCGGTGCGCAGATGGCGCACGCCCAGCCGCTTCAGCCAGCGCACCGCGTCGTCGAGCCGGTGGTCCTCGAAGTGGAACCACTGGCAGATGCCGAGCTCCGGCGTGAAGTCGGCGAAGCGGGCGAGCGCCTGCTTCTCGGTGCCGTCCTCGCGCAGCAGGCCCATGTAGAAGTGGCGGTAGTAGGAGGAGCCCTCGGCCTCGCGGTGCCGGGTGGTGGCCGGCCAGGCGCGCGGCAAGTCGTAGAGGCTGTACCAGTGGATGCGCGGCGTCCGCCCGATCAGCAGCCCGGCCATGCGCTCGAGCGCGAAGAGCTGCACCTCCTCGGCGCCGAAGGTCGAGGCGCCGACCTCGGAGACCCAGATCGGCAGGTCGGTGACGGCGGCGATCTCGGCCAGCCTGTCCGGCCACTCGTTGACCATCCAGTGGTTCCAGTCGAAGGGGAAGCCGTGCACCGCGACGACGTCGAGCGCGTCGAGCACGCCCTGGCCGGCGAGGTTGCGCACGAAGCCGGGATCGATCGGCGAGATGCCGCCCAGCACCAGCGGCAGGTCGGCCGCCTCGGCGCGAATCGCCGCAGAGGCCGCCTTGGTCATGGCGGCGAAGGCGCGCCACCCGGGATCGAGCTCGAGGTCCCAGTGGGACTTGTTGTTCGGCTCGTTCCAGATCATCGCCGCCTCGATCATGCGCCGCTCCCTTGGTCCGGCTCCTTGCACGGATAGACCGCCTGCGTCCCCCCGGCGCGCTCCTGGCGGCGGCAGACGAAGACCTCCTCCTCGGGATTGCTCTCGATGGCGAAGCCGGCGCTGCGCAGCAGCGCGGCGCTGCAGGCCCGGTTGGGGATCCACCAGTTGGTCGGATCGCCGGCGAAGCTCTCCTCGACGAAGCTCATATGCGGGTAGCCCGGCTGCTCGAACAGCGCGGTCTCCGGGAACGGGTAGTCGGCGGCGACGACCGGGATCTCCGGGCTGCCGCGCTGCAGCGACTGGAAGACCAGCAGGTCGCGCGCGACATGCTCGTGGATCAGGTCGAGCGCCAGCAGCGGGTGGCGCAGATGGTAGAAGACGCCGAGGAACAGCACGAGGTCGAAGCGCTCGCCGAGCGCGCCGACGTCGTAGACGGAGAGCCGGCGGAACTCGATCTCGGCGCCGCTGATCTCGGCGGCGAAGCGGGCCTGGCGGAGATAGTCCTCGTCGAAGTCGATGCCGAGCACGCGGCTCGCGCCGCGGCGCTTCATCTCCAGGGAATAGAATCCGGCGTTGCAGCCGATGTCGAGCACGCTGCGGCCGCCGAGATCCTGCGGCAGCGCGTCGGCGAAGCGCCGCCACTTGATCGCCGGGTAGTCGCCGAGGAAGTGGTCGGGGGCGGTGCGCACGCCGCCGAGCTCGAGGTTGTGGAACCAGGGGCCGAGCGCCTCGACGCGGCGGCGAATCTCGTCCTGGCTCGGCATTTCGCTGCCCTCAGGCATCGGCCGGCGCCGGGGTCGGTGCCAGGGCGGGGGGCGGCGCCGGGGACAGCGCCGGCGCGCGGGCGAGCAGGCGGATCGCCTCGCGATAGCCGTTGAGGGTGCCGACATCGACGTAGGATTCGCCGGCGCTCACCGCCGAGGCCTCGCCGCCGCCGGCGATGTAGGCGTTGACCAGCGTGCCGAGATACTCGTCCTGCCGGTCGCGGGCGAGCCACAGCCGGTGCAGCTCGTGCAGCACCTCGCCCGGCATGCCGAAGGCGCCCCACACCCAGCGCGAGCGCGGGTCGGGCGACTTGACCTGGATCTCCCGCACCCGCCCGGCCGGGTCGGTGACGACCGCGTCGAACAGGCTGGGATTGCTCACCGGGAACAGCAGGAAGGAGAGACGGTCGGGATCGATCAGGGTCAGCCCGTCCTCGGGGAACCACACCGTGTCGGGCAGGCCGACGATCACCGGCTCGCCGGGCGGGATCAGCGGCGCGGCGCGGAACACCGCGTCGCACAGCCCGCCGGGGCGCGGCTGCACGACATAGGCGAAGGTCGCGCCGCCGATGCCGTCGCCGTAGTACTGCACGATGTCGGACTTGGCCGGCGAGATGACCAGGCAGATCTTGCGCGCCCCGGCCCGCAGCATGCGCTCGACGAGATACTCGCTGACCGCCTTGGGCCGCTCGACCGCCCCGTCCAGCCGGCTGCCGACCGGCAGCAGCTCCTTGGAGAAGGCGAGCGGCTGGATGCGGGTGCCGCTGCCGGCCGCCGGGATGATGCCCCACATGGCTCAGGCCTCCGGTCGCGGTTGCACGGGCTCGGGCGCCGCCTGCCAGGCGATCGACAGCGCCGCCTCCAGCGCGTCGGCGCGCCGGTCGGCGGTATGCTCGTCGAGCGCCCGCTCGCGCGCCGCGCGCCCGATCGCGGCGAGCTCGGCGTCGCTGCGCTCCAGCGCGGCGACGGCCTCGTCCGGCGTGCCGGCCAGCAGGATCTCGCGCCCCGGCGCGAAGAAGGCGTCGAGCCCCTCCCACCAGTCGCTGAGCAGCGCGGCGCCGCAGGCCGCCGCCTCGAACAGCCGGCCGGACGGGCAATGGCCCAGCGCGGCCATGGCGGCGCGGGTGACGTTCAGGGTCAGGCGCGAGGAGCTGTAGAAGGCGGCGTGCTCGCCCGGCGGCAGGTGGCGCACGAAGTAGATGTTGTCGGTCCAGGGGAAGCCCTGCGGGTACTGCGCCCCGGCGATGACGAAGCGCAGCGCCGGCCGCCGGCGGGCCGGCTCGATCAGCAGCGCCTCGAGCGCCGCCTGGCGATCCTCGGCATAGGTGCCGATGTAGGAGAGGTCGGCGCGGTAGCGCTCGACCGGCGCCACCGGCCGGTGCAGGGCGGGGTCGACGCTGCCGTTGAGCGGCAGCACGCGGCGCGCGCCGAGGCGCTCGCGCAGCCGGTCGAGCGCCGCGCCGCCGGTGTAGCTCAGCACGAGGTCGTAGCCCGCCAGCCCGTGCGGCCCGACATAGGCGACCGTCTCGCCGCGGGCCAGCCGGTCGAGCGTGACCGGCGTGTCGAGGTCGTAGAAGACGGCGAGCGGCGGCGCCAGCTCGCCGAGCAGCGCCTCGGCGGCGAGCGCATCCGGGGAGTAGGAGGTCACGATGGCCGCGTCGGCATCTCGGACATGCGCGCGGGCGCTCGGCAGCACCGACGCCCAGTCGGGATAGAGGATCAGGTCGCCGCCGGGGAGCTCGGTCAGGTCGCGATGCTCGGCATACCAGGGAACGTCGCGCTCGAGGAAGACGATGCGGTGGCCGCGCCGGATCAGCGCGTCGCACAGCGCCCGCCACAGCGCGGCATGGCCGTTGCCCCAGGAGGAGCTGATCGCCAGGCCGAAGATGACGAGCTTCATCGCGCCGCCTCAGGCCACCGTGCGCCGGCCCTGGGCCAGCCGGTCGAGCGCCGCCAGCGCGTGGCCTTCGAGCTCCGCCGCGCGATGGGCGCCGGTGTGGCGGGCGAGCACGCGGCTGCGGGCGCGGGCGGCGATCTCCAGCCGCCGCTCCTCCGGCAGGCGGCGCAGGATCGCCAGCGCCTCCTCGGCGGTGCGCGCCACCAGGATCTCCTCGCCCGGCGCGAAGATCGCCTCGAGGCCGGGCCAGGAATCGCTGACGATCGGCACGCCGCAGGCGGCGGCCTCGAACAGCCGCACGCTCGGCGAGTGGCCGAGCCGCACCATGTCGGCGCGGGTGACGTTGAGGGTGAAGCGCTGGGCGCAGTAGAAGGCGGCGTGCTCGGCGGGCGCCAGATGCTCGACCCGCTCGACATTGCCGGGCCAGGCGATGTCCGACGGGTAGAGCGGGCCGGCGACGACGAAGCGGCCGCGGCGCCAGCGCCGGGCGGAGCCGCAGAGCAGCCGCTCCAGGGTCGGCTGGCGGTCGGCGCCGTAGGTGCCGAGATAGCCCATGTCCCAGCGCGGCGCGACCGCGACCGGGCGATAGAGCTCGGGGTCGGCCGAGCAGTAGAGGGCGCGGGCGGCCGGCGCGCCGTGCCGCCGCTCGAGCCGCCGCAGCACCGGCCCGCCGGTGAAGGAGAGATAGAGGTCGTAGCCGGGGATCAGCTCCGGCGTGAGATAGAAGCAGTCGCCGCGGGCGAGCGCGGCCAGCGTCACCGGCGTGTCGATGTCGTAGAAGGCGGTGGCGCCCCGCGCCGTCTGCTGCACGAAGCGGCCGACCGCGATGCCCTCGGGCACGTAGGAGCCGACCAGCACCAGGTCGGCGGCGCCGATCGCCGCGCCCCAGCGCTCGCGCAGCTCCTGCAGCCCGTCATAGAGGCGGGTCGTGCCGTGCGGCGGCACCGGGCAGTCGCGGTTGTCGCGATACCAGGGCTTGTCCCATTCGAGGAACAGCACGCGATGGCCGCGCTCGACCAGGCCGCGCACCAGGCCGCGGAAGGTGGTGGCATGGCCGTTGCCCCAGGAGGAGGTGATGGTCAGCCCGAGGATGACGATGTCGAGCGGGCGGTGCGGCGTGCGCGCCTGCATCTCAGGCCGGCGCTCCCGCGAGCGCCGCCTCCAGCCGGGCGACGCGCTGCTCGTAGCTGTGCTCGGCGCGCGCCCGGCGCTGCGCCGCGCGGCCGATGGCGCGCGCCCGGTCCGGGGTCAGCGCGGCGAGATGCGCGGCGACGCCCGCGCCGTCGGCGGCGACCAGGATCTCGCGGCCGGGCTCGAAGAACTGCTCGATGCCCTCCCAGGCATCGGTGATCATGCACGCGCCGGCCCCGGCCGCCTCGAAGACCCGCGTCGCCGGGCTGAAGCCGTAGCGCGCCATGCTTTCGCGGCTGACGTTGAGCACGGCGCCGGCCGAGGCGTTGAAGGCGTTGTGCTCCGCCGTCGGCACGTGGCCGAGCCAGGCGACGTTGCCGGGCAGCGGCTTGCCGCCCCAGCCATTGCCGCCGAGCACGAAGCGGCGCTCGGGCAGCGCCGCCGCCACCGACAGGAAGAAGGAGTCGATGCGCGCCTCGCGGTCGGGCAGGCGGTTGGCGAGCAGCGCCAGGTCGCAGGCGAAGCGCCCGTCGGGCGCGACGCCGTGATGGGTATCCGGGTCGAGCCCGTTATAGATCGGCACGCAGGCCCGCGCGCCGAGCACGCGATAGGCCTCGACCACCGGCGCGCCGCCGCCATAGGTGAGGATCAGGTCGTAGCGCGGGATCAGGGGGCGGAACGGGTCGTCCGGGTCGCCCTGGACGCGGTCGAGCGTGGCCGGGGCGTCGACGTCCCAGAAGGCGGCGAGCCGGCCCGGGCGCCGGAGGTCGGCGACGGCCGCCTCGAGCAGCACGTCGAAGACGCCGACGCCGCTCGCCTTGATCACCAGGTCCGCCGCCTTCGCCGCGTCCAGCGCGCGCTCGACGCCGCTCTCGCCGGACGCGTCGTAGACGACGACGCGGGCCCAGTCGGGATCGGCGATGTCGCGATGGCGCTGCCGGTCGTAGGCGTCCGGCTCGTAGAAGGTGATGCGGTGACCGCGGCGGGCGAGCGCCCGCAGCACGCCGCGATAGTAGGTGGCGGCGCCGTTCCAATAGGCCGAGACGAGGCTCGAGCCGAAGAAGGCGATGGCGAGCGGTTCAGGAGAGCGCGCCATGCCGGACCTCCTGGCGGACCTCCTGGCGGGCCGGCGCGAGCGGGGATCCGAGCTCGGCGGCGATGGCCAGCAGCGCGTCGACGCGATGGCGGCAGCCATGGCGGGCCAGCACCGTGGCGCGTCCGCGGGCGGCGAGCGCCGCGGCGGCCTCGCGATCCCCGGTCAGCAGCCGCAGCTGCCGGCGCATCGCCGCGCCGTCCGCGGCGACGAGATAGTCGCTGCCCGGCGTGAACAGGCCCTCGATGTCGTCCCACGGCGCGCTGACCAGCGGGATGCCGCAGGCCAGCGCCTCGAACACCCGGATGGTCGGGATGCCGGGGAGCTGGCGGGCATAGGGCCGGCGCGGCACGTGCACGGTGCAGCGCGCCGCGGCGAAGGCGCGTGGCACGGCCGGGTTCGGCAGGTAGCCGGCGAACTCGATCCCGGCGGCGGCCAGCGCGGCGCGCCCGGCGTCGGGATAGCGCACGCCGTGGACGCGGGCGGCGAGCCTGAGGTCGCGCACCGGGTCGACGAGGAACTCGGCGAGCTCGGCGCTGCGCTCCTCGTCGCCCCAGTTGCCGATCCAGACGAGGTCGCGCTGGCGCGGGATCTCCGGATGCGGCCGGAACCGCTCGGTGTCGGCCGCCTCGTGCCAGACGAAGACGCGCCGGCCCCAGCCCTGCCGCCGGTAGGTCTCGGCGAGCGTCGCGCCGAAGGCGAGCACGCCGTCATAGGCCGAGAGGTCGTAGGCGGCGAGCGCGGCGGGGTCGCTGACGGCGCGGTGATGGGTGTCGTGGAACAGCAGCAGGTAGCGGCCGCCGGCGCGGCGGTGCCGGCCGATGCGGGCGACCAGCGCCGGGTCGGTCCATTCGTGGACCAGCACGAGCCCGGCGCCGTCCAGCGCCGCGTCGAGGTCGAGGTCCGGCCAGTAGGGCCGGGTGGCGAGGCCGGGATAGGCGGCCTGCCAGGCGGCCAGCGCGCTGGCGCCGTGGTCGCGGACCAGGTTGGCGGCGCTCCAGCCATTGGCCGGCTCGCGCGCCTCGACCGCGAAGCCGCGCGCCGCGAGCTCGGCGAGCACGCCGCGCAGGAAGTGGGCGTTGCCGTGATTCCAGTCGGAGGCGAGCGAGTGGCAGAACAGGACGATGCGCATCGGGTCGGGCCTAGGCGGTGGCGCGCAGCGCCGGGCGGCGCAGGCTTCGATAGAGGTCGAGCGTGCGCTCGGCCATGGCGGCGGCGGTCAGCGCGCGGGCGCGGCGGAGCGCGCGTTCGGCGAGGCGCGCGCGCTCGGCCGGCGCGGCGATCAGGCGGCGCAGCGCCTCGCCCAGCGCGGCCTCGTCGTCGGGCGGCACGAACAGCGCGGCGCCGGCCCAGGTCTCGCGCAGCGAGGCGATGTCGCCCAGCACCAGCGCGCAGCCCCCCGCGGCCGCCTCGAGCACGGAGAGGCCGAACGGCTCGTAGCGGGCGGGCAGGGCATAGATGGCGGCGCGCGCCATGCGTGCCCGGACCGCGGCCTGCGGCAGGCGGCCGAGCGCCTCCGCATGGCGCAGCGCGAGGACGCCCCCGGCGGGATGGGCGGGATCGCCGGCGATCGCCACCGGCCAGGGCAGGCCGGCGGCGACGCGGTCGAGCAGCGCCAGGTTCTTGGCCGGGTCCCACAGCCGGCCGGCGGCGAGCACGACGGCGTCGCGCTCCGCGGCCGCGGGCGGCGCGTCGGCGAGGCCGTGCGGGATCACCATGCGGGCGGCAGGCCGCGCGCCATAGGCGCGCTCGAGATCGGCCAGCACGGCGGCGGTGGGCGCGACCAGCCGGTGGGCGCCGGCGAGGCCGGCCGCGACGCGCCGGCGATAGGGCTGCCAGTCCGGCGGCGCGGCGCGTCCCTCGACGTGACGGAACCAGGAGAGGACGTCGGAATGGGCGACCATCAGCACTGGCGCGCCGAGCTCGCAGGCGCCGTGCGCATAGTCGTTGAGATGGACGATGTCGGGCCGCCAGCGCCGGGCGAGCGCCCGCAGCCAGCCGGACCGGCCGGCGAAGTCGGCCTCGCCGCCCGGCTGCCATTCCAGGCTGAAGTCGGAGTCCTCGAGCCGGAGATTGCCGAGCGCCGCCGCGGCGGCGCGCTGGTCGGGCGAGGGCCGCGGGCCGAAGGTCGCGAGCAGGATGCGCACGCCGTGCGGCGCCAATGCCCGCGCCAGGGTCAGCGCGTAGCTCCACACCCCGCCGACGGCGTCGGCGGTCATCAGCAGGCGGAGGGGCGGCGGCGCGGCCCGCGCCATCACCGGGCGACGGCCTCCAGCTCGGCCAGGCGGCGCGGGCGCTCCTCCTGGATGTCGCTGAAGGCGGCGTGGCGGTCGAGATAGTGCTCGAGCGCCCGTTCCCAGGCGTGGTCGTCGGGCAGGCCCCAGAGCTTGCCGTAGTCGGGCGAGCCGGGATAGGGGAACAGCGGCACCGGCTTGTTGGCCCAGACGCCGTGCCGCTGCAGCGTCGCGCGCCAGTCCTCGATGGCCGCCTCGTCGTCGTCGCCGGCGGCGATCAGGTTGGCCTGGACGAAGGGCACCACCCGCTTGGCGAGGATCAGCCGCTCGGTCAGCCCGGCGGTCGACATGCGGCAATCCTTGTCGAGGCGGTCGCGCCCCTCGGGCGTCAGGCTCTCGACGCCGGCCTCGATCGAGACGCAGCCGGCGCGCCCGAGCAGCTCGATCATCTCCGGCTTCCACAGGTCGATCCGCGTCTGCACGCCGAACCGCACCTCGCGCTCGACCAGCGCCTCGAGCAGCGGCCGGTTCGGCAGGAAGATCTCGTCGACGAAGTAGACATAGGCGACGCCGGCGGCGATCAGGCCGTCGAGCTCCTCGAGGATGACCGGCAGCGGCCGGCGCCGGTAGCGGTCGCGGAAGTTCTCCTTGGCGCAGAAGCTGCAGTGATAGGGGCAGCCGCGCGAGGTCTCCATCTCGGCGCCGGGCGCGTCGGGCGCGGCGTCGAAGCGGTGATGGTGGTGGTGGTGGCGGCGGAGCAGGCCGGCGGGCCAGCGCAGCGCCGGCAGGGCGGCGAGGTCGGCCGCCTGCGGCCCGCCCTGCAGGCGCACCTCGCCCCAGGCCTCGTAGCAGAGGCCGGGGATCTCGCCCCAGCCGGAGCGGTCGGCATTGGCCAGGCGCGCCAGCACCTCCTCGCACTCGCCCATGACCACGACATCGACGCCGAGCTTGGCCAGCGTCGCCCGCGGCGTGGTCGAGCCGTGCGGCCCGATCGCGACGGTGAGCCCGGCATGGCGGCGCAGCGCGGCCAGGGTCAGCATCGGCACGCGCAGCTCCGGCGGAGCGCAGCGCCAGAAGAGATAGGAGGGCGCGGTGGTCACCACCGTCATGTCGGGCGCGAAAGCGGCAAGCCGGTCCGCCATGGCGCCTGGCGTCAGCCCCTCGAGCTGGCCGTCGAGCAGCAGCACCTCGTGGCCGTCCCGCTCGAGCAGCGCCGCGGCATAGCCGTACTCGAGCGGCAGATGCGGCTCGCGGCAGCCGAAATAGATGCTGCCGGCGAAGCTCCAGTCGGGATTGACCAGCGCGACGCGCATCACGCCACCTCCTCGATCCGCCGGCCCGGCGCCCGGGCGGCGAGCCAGCGATAGAGCCGGCCGACGCCGTCGGTGACGCCGACGCGGGGCTGCCAGCCGGTGGCGGCGGAAAAGCGCCTGGTGTCGGAGATGTAGACGCGCTGGTCGCCGATCCGCCACGGCTCGTGGCGCACCGGCGGGGCGCGGCCGTCGAGCGCGGCGATGAGGCGGAGCAGCTCGAGCAGGCTCAGCGTCCGCTGCGGGCCGCCGCCGATGTTGAAGGCGCCGCCGGCGAGCCGCGGCAGCTGCTGCTCGGCCAGCAGGAAGGCCTCGACCAGGTCGTCGACATAGAGCACGTCGCGGACCTGGCGGCCGTCGCCGTAGATGACCAGCGGCGCGCCGGCCAGCGCCTGGCGCAGGAAATGCGCCACCCAGCCCTGGTCCTCCGTTCCGTGCTGGTGCGGGCCGTAGATGCAGCTCATCCGCAGCACCAGCGTCGGCAGGCCGAAGCTGCGGGCGTAGTCGGCGACGTACTGGTCGGCGGCCCCCTTGGAGCAGCCATAGGGACTGTGGAAGTCGAGCGGCCGGTCCTCGGCGATGCCCTGGGCCCAGGCCGAGCCGGCGGCCGGCGCGTAGCGCAGGGGCCGGGTCTCGAGCGGCAGGTCGCCGATCGCGCCATAGACCTTGTTGGTCGAGGTGAAGACCACGCCGGCGCCGGTGCCGGCCCGCCGCACCGCCTCGAGCAGCTCGATGGTGGCGCCGGCGTTGCTGCGGAAATCGGCCAGCGGGTCGGCCAGGCTGTGGGTGACGGCGACCTGCGCGGCGAGGTGGAAGACGATGCCGGCCCGCGCCACCGCCTCGCCGAGCGCCGCGCGGTCGCCGACCTCGGCGACGATCGGCTGGATGCGGTCGCCATGCTCGGCCTTCAGCCAGCGCAGATTGTCCTCGACGCCCGGGCGCGACAGGTTGTCGAGCAGGATCACCGTGCGGCCGGAGCGCGCCAGCCGGTCGGCCAGGTTGGTGCCGACGAAGCCGGCGCCGCCGGTGATCAGCGCCGGGGTGCCGCGCCCGCGGCGATGCAGGACGGCGGCGCTCATATCGTCAGGCCGCGGGCGGCGAGCTCGGCCCGTGCCTCGCCGACGCGGTCGACGGCGATGCGGCCCTCGAGCCAGCCGGCCAGCTCCTGCAGGCCGTTGTCGAGGCGGTAGCGCGGCTGGTAGCCGAGCAGCGACTGGGCGAGGCCGATATCGGGAAAGCAGTGCCGGATGTCGCCGACCCGGCACTGGCCGGTGACCTCCGGCTCGATCGCGACGCCGAGCACGCGGGCCACCTGGCGCGCCGCCTCGCGCACCGTGCTGGCGCGGCCGCTGCCGACGTTGATGGCGCGGCCGACCGCGGCGTCGACGTCGAGCGCCAGCCGGCACGCCGCGGCGACGTCGGCGACATGGACGAAGTCGCGGCGCTGCCGCCCATCCTCGAAGAGCAGCGGCGGCTTGCCGTTGAGCAGGCGCGAGGCGAAGATCGCCAGCACGCCGCTATAGGGGTTCGACAGCGCCTGGCGGCGGCCATAGACGTTGAAGAAGCGCAGCGCCACGGTCGGGATGTCGTAGGCGCTGCCGGTCACCAGGCAGAGCCGCTCCTGGTCGTACTTGGAGAGCGCGTAGACGCTCATCCGCGAGGGCGGCTTGCTCTCCGGCGTCTGCACCGGGGTCAGCGGCCGGCCCTCGCCGTCGGCGAGCTCCCACTGGCCGCGCTTCAGCGCCGCGACGCTGCGCTCGGCCGCCGGCACGGGGCTGCCGTCGGCGGCGCGGTAGAGACCCTCGCCGTAGATGCTCATGCTCGAGGCGACGACCAGCCGGTCGAACGGCCGGCGCCGCGCGCGCTCGATCATCGCCTCGAGCAGCACCGCCGTGCCGATGTTGTTGACGTCGGTGTAGTCGGCGATCTCGTACATGCTCTGGCCGACGCCGACGCGCGAGGCGAAGTGGAAGACCGCGTCCGCCCCGGCGAGCGCCCGGCGCACCGTGTCGGCGTCGCGCACGTCGCCGACCATCAGCTCGACCTCGTCGTCGAGATAGTCGGGCGGGGTGCGGTCGGCGCCGTGGATCTGGGGATCGAGGTTGTCGAGCGCCCGGACGCGATAGCCGCACCGCAGCAGGTCGTCGGCGCAGTGCGAGGCGATGAACCCGGCTCCGCCGGTGATGAGGACGGTCTTGCTCATGATCCAGTCGAAGCTGTGGCGCGGGACGGGCTGAAACGGCCTGGCTTGGCGGTAGTGAATAAGGAATTATATCCTAGGCGGCGGGAGGGTGGGGAGGGTCGCGTCATCTCGCTGCTGCCCGGCCGGCTTCCTGGGGGTGCTAACTGCCGTCAGGTAAAAACGTTCACGGCCACGCCAAAAAAGAAAGTTGCTGGAGGCTGTCGCAGCCGCCGCGGCCGCGGCGCTGCCGTGCGAGGGTGGACCCCGAGCGAGGTGGAAATGGCTGGCGCGGCACGTTACCTATAGCGTAGCGGGCCAGCGACCCGGCCGCGTGCGGCGACCCTCGCACGCCTCGGGAACGGCTGCGACCCGCCCCTGTTGCAGGTCGGAGGGAAGGGTGATGTCCGCCAATCAATCCCGCGACTGGATGTGGGCCGAGGCCTGCGAGCTGCTCGATCGTGCCGAGCGGCTGCACCGCCAGTTCTTCCAGCCTGTGCCGGCGCGCGCCGCGCAATGGCAGCCGCCGGTCGACGTCTTCGAGACCGACCGCGCGCTGTGGATCATGGTCGCCCTGCCCGGCGTTTCCGCCGAACATGTCGAGATCGTCATCCAGGGTGCCGTGCTGATCGTCGCCGGCGTGCGCGCCCTGCCGCACCAGGCGCGCGGCGCAGCGATCCGCCGGCTGGAGATCCCGAGCGGCCGCTTCGAGCGGCACGTCGAGCTGCCGCCCGGCAACTTCGAGGTGATCGAGCGAAGCTTCGCCAATGGCTGCCTGCTGCTCGGGCTGGGCAAGCTCGGCCGCGAGCGGGGGCTGCCCTGATGGAGGCGCGCGATCCGGCGCCGTCGGGCGCCGTCGTGCCGTCGAGCGAGCCGGCAGAGCCGACCGAGCCGGCAGAGCCGGCAGAGCCGGCCGGGCCGGCAGAGCCGACCGGGCCGGCCGAGCCGCGCGGCCCGGCCACTGTCCTGCCGGACGACGCCCTGATCATCCTGCCGGCGCGCAACCTGGTGCTGTTTCCCGGCATCGTGCTGCCGCTGACGCTCGGCCGGCCGCAATCGATCGCCGCGGCGCAGGAGGCGGCGCGGGCGGAGAAGCCGGTCGGCATCCTGCTGCAGCGCGATCCCGAGACCGCCGAGCCCGGTCCCGCCGACCTCTACGAGATCGGCACCACGGCGGCGATCCTGCGCTACCTCACCGCGCCCGATGGCAACCACCACCTGATCTGCCAGGGCCAGCAGCGCTTCCGGGTCATCGAGTTCCTCGCGGGCCATCCCTATCTGGTGGCCCGGGTCGAGAAGATCGCCGAGCCGGAGGCGGCCGGCACCGAGATCGAGGCGCGCTTCCACCAGCTGAAGCAGCGCGCGCTCGACGCCCTGCAGCTGCTGCCGAACGCCCCGGCCGAGCTTGCCCAGACCGTGCAGAACATCGGCTCGGCCACGCAGCTGCCCGACTTCATCGCCGGCTTCATGGACCTCAAGCCGGCCGAGAAGCAGGACGTGCTGGCCACCGTCGACATCAACCGCCGGCTCGACAAGATGCTGTGGCTGCTGGCGCATCGCATCGAGGTGCTGCGGCTGTCGCGCGACATCGGCCAGCAGACGCGCGAGACGATGGAGGCGCGGCAGCGCGAGTACCTGCTGCGCGAGCAGCTGAAGACCATCCAGAAGGAGCTCGGCGAGGGCGAGGGCCCGAGCGCCGAGATGGCCGAGCTGCGCCAGGCGATCGCCGCGGCCGGCATGCCGCCCGAGGTCGAGCAGCAGGCGCTGAAGGAGCTGGCGCGGCTGGAGCGCATGCCGGAGGGCGCCGGCGAGTCCTCGATGGTGCGGACATATCTCGACTGGCTGATCGAGCTGCCCTGGTCGAAGACCAGCGAGGGGGTCATCGACATCGGCGAGGCGCGCCGGATCCTCGACGAGGACCATTACGGCCTGCCCAAGGTGAAGCGGCGCATCCTCGAGTTCCTCGCGGTGCGCAAGCTGAACCCGGAGGGCAAGAGCCCGATCCTCTGCTTCGTCGGGCCGCCCGGCGTCGGCAAGACCTCGCTCGGCCAGAGCATCGCGCGGGCGACCGGCCGGAAGTTCGCCCGGGTCAGCCTCGGTGGCACGCACGACGAGGCGGAGATCCGCGGCCACCGCCGCACCTATATCGGGGCGCTGCCCGGCAACATCATCCAGGCGATCCGCAAAGCGGGCACGCGCGACTGCGTGATCATGCTGGACGAGATGGACAAGCTGGGGCAGGGCGGCTTCCACGGCGACCCGTCCTCGGCCCTGCTCGAGGTGCTCGACCCCGAGCAGAATTCCACCTTCCGAGACAACTACCTGGGCGTGCCGTTCGACCTCAGCCGGGCGATCTTCATCGGCACCGCCAACATGCTCGACACCATCCCGGGGCCGCTGCTCGACCGCATGGAGGTGATCCGGCTGACCGGCTACACCGAGCTGGAGAAGCTGAAGATCGCCGAGCGCTACCTGGTGCGGCGCCAGCGCGAGGCCAACGGCCTGAAGCCGGAGCAGTGCGAGATCACCGAGGCGGCGCTGCGCGCCATCATCCAGCGCTACACGCGCGAGGCGGGCGTGCGCAACCTGGAGCGCGAGATCGGCTCGGTGTTCCGCCACGCCGCCATGCGGATCGCCGAGGGCGAGGCGACCGGCGTGCGCGTCGATGAGGGCGACCTCGCCGCGATCCTCGGGCCGATCCGCTTCGAGAACGAGGTGGCCGAGCGCACCAGCGTGCCCGGTGTCTCGACCGGGCTGGCCTGGACGCCGGTCGGCGGCGACATCCTGTTCATCGAGGCGAGCCGCACGCCAGGCGGCGGGCGGCTGATCCTGACCGGCCAGCTCGGCGACGTCATGAAGGAGAGCGCGCAGGCGGCGCTGACCCTGGTGAAGTCGCGGCTGCCGAGCCTGGGCATCGACGACGACCTGACCAAGGCCGACATCCACGTCCACGTCCCGGCCGGCGCCATCCCGAAGGACGGGCCGAGCGCCGGGGTGGCCATGTATGTGGCGCTGGCCTCGCTGCTGACCGGCCGCACGGTGCGCAGCAGCGTGGCGATGACCGGCGAGATCAGCCTGCGCGGCCTGGTGCTGCCGGTCGGCGGCATCAAGGAGAAGGTGGTGGCGGCGGTCCGCGCCGGCATCCGGACGGTGCTGCTGCCGGCCCGCAACAAGCGCGACCTCGAGGACATCCCGGAGGAGACCCGGGCGGCGGTCGAGTTCGTCTGGATCGAGCGGGTCGACGAGGCGGTGGCCGCGGCGCTCGAGCCGGCGCCGGACGCCCGCGACGAGCCGCAGCGCTCGGCCCGCTGAGCCTGCCGCCGCGATGACGCGCCGGCGGGGCCGTGCCCTGGCGGGTGCCGCCCGGCTCGGGCTGCACCTCGCCCGCCGCATGCTGCGCCATCCCCTGCCGGCGCCGACCGGGCTCGCCGACCGGCTGGCGGCGATCCCGCCGGACGGCTGGCCGGTCGAGCGGCCGGTGACCATCCACTGGGACGACCACCAGGTGCCGTTCGTCGAGGCCGAGAGCGACGCCGATTGCGCGGTGGCGCTCGGGCTGGTGCACGCCCATCTCCGCCTCGGCCAGATCGAGCTGCTGCGCCGGGTGTCGCAGGGGCGGCTGGCCGAGCTGGTCGGCGAGCCCGGCCTCGCCATCGACCATGCGCTGCGCATCCTCGATCCCGGCCGCGCCGTGCCCGCCATCCTCGCCGCGCTGGCGCCGGCGACGCGCGCCTGGCTGGAGGGCTTCGCCGCCGGGCTGACCCACTATGTCCGCCACGTCCGCGAGCTGCCGCACGAGTTCCGCCTGCTTGGCATCGGGCGCGAGCCCTGGACGGTCATCGATCTGCTGCGGCTGGCGCGGCTGGCCGCGGCCGACGTCAACTGGATCGTCTGGCTCCGGCTGCTGCAGCTGCCCGAGACGGCCGACTGGCAGCAGGCCTGGGACCGGCTGACCGAGGGCGCGGCGCTGCCGGTGCCGAGCCTGGCGGGCGCCGCGCCGGCTGGCGCCACGACCAGCGCCGACTGGCTGGCGGCACTGCTCGCCGCGTTCGGCCGACCGGGCAGCAACTCGGTGGCAGTGGCGGCGGGGCGCAGCGCCGGCGGCGCGGCGATGATCGCCAGCGACCCGCATCTCGGGATCTGGCTGCCCAACCTCTGGCTGATCGCCGGCTACCGCTCGCCCAGCTACCATGTGGTCGGGCTGATGATCCCCGGCGTGCCGGTGGTGGCGCTCGGCCGCAATCCGTGGATCGCCTGGGGCGGCACCAGCCTGCATGCCGCCAGCAGCGAGCTCTACGACGTCTCGGCCGAGCCCGCGGCCGCGTTCCGGGTGCGGCAGGAGCGCATATCCGTGCGCTGGCGGGCGCCGGTCACGGTGACGATCCGCGAGACGGCGCTCGGGCCGGTGCTCTCCGACGCGCCGATGCTGCGGCCGCGGGGCGGGCGCAGCATCGCGCTGCGCTGGGTCGGGCACCGGCCGAGCGACGAGATCGGCGCCATGCTGGCACTCAACCGGGCGCGCGACTGGGCCGGCTTCAACGCCGCGGTCGAAGGCTTCGCCATCCCCGGCCAGAACCTGCTCTATGCCGACACGGCCGGCCATGTCGGGCAGGTCATGGCCGCGCACCTGCCGCGCCGCCCGCCGGACTCGGCGGCGCAGCTGATCTCGACGCCCGATCTCGCCCGCTACTGGGACAGCTTCGCCACAGCGGCCGACCTGCCGCGGCAGCACGACCCCGCTGCGGGGTTCGTCGCCTCGGCCAACGACCGGCCGGCCGCCACGCCGGTCCCCATAGGCCACATCTTCTCCACCGCGGACCGGGTGTGCCGGCTGCGGGAGCTGCTCTCCGGCCCGGCGGCGGTGACCCGCCAGGCGCTGGCTCGGCTGCAATGCGACGTGCAGCTCGGCGCCGCGGTGGCGCTGCGCGACCTGCTGCTGCGGCGGCTGGACGAGATCGGCGGACGGCAGGACGGCGCGCGACGTCGCCGCCTCCTCGCCGCGCTGGCTGAGTGGCGCGGCGACTACGCCCCGGACTCGCGCGGCGCGCTCGCCTTCGAGCTGCTCGTCTACCATCTCGCCCGCGGGCTGATCGACGGCCGGCGGCTCGCCGCCTACGGCGCGCTGTGGCAGTCGGGCGCGCTGATCCGGGCGGACCTGTCGCAAGTGGCGAGCCCGGCGCTCGCCGTCGCGCTCGATCGCGCCGTCGGCCGGGCGGCCGCCGCCTTCCGCCGCTACGCCGACTGGGGCGACATGCACCGCCTCTCGCTCGACCACCCGCTCGGGCTGCTGCCGGTGCTGGGCCGGCGCTACCGCTTCGGGCGCCACCGGGCGGGCGGCAGCACCGACACGGTGATGAAGACGGCGCACGGCCCGGCCGGCCGGCGCCACGCCACGCGCTTCGGCGCCTGCGCCCGGCACATCTCCGACCTCGCCGACCTCGACGCCAACTACTTCGTGCTGCTCGGCGGCCAGGATGGCTGGCTCGGCAGCAGCACCTTCCTCGACCAGCTGCCGCTCTGGCAGCGCGGCGAGCATGTCGAGCTGCCGCTGCGGCTGGACACGGTGCGGGCCCGCTTCCGCCACCGCACGCTGCTCCGCCCGCCGGCGCCGCGGTGATCGACGCGACGCCGGTGCTGCGCCTCTACGCCCGCCGGCGGCTGGCGGCGCTGGCCGCGCTCGATCCTGTGGCCGCGCAGGAGCGCCAGCTGCTGGCGCTGCTGGCCCGGGCCCGCGACACGCGCTTCGGCCGGGCGCACGGCTTCGCCCGCCTCGGCAGCGTCGCCGACTTCCAGAAGGCGGTGCCGCTGCGCCGCTACGAGGAGTTCTGGCGGGAGTGGTGGCAGCCCGCCTTCCCGCGGCTCGACGGCGTCACCTGGCCCGGCCGGATCCCCTATCTCGCCACCACCTCGGGCACCACCAGCGGCATCAGCAAGTACGTCCCGGTATCGCCGGCGATGGTGCGGTCGAACCGCCGCGCCGCCCTCGACCTGCTGGTGCACCATCTCGCCAACCGGCCGGAGAGCCGCATCCTGGGCGGCCGCAACTTCATGCTCGGCGGCAGCGCGGCGCTGGCCCGCCAGGCGCCGGGGGTGACCAGCGGCGACCTCAGCGGCATCGTCGTCAACGAGGTGCCGGCCTGGGCGCGGCCCTGGTACTTCCCGCCGCGCCGGCTGGCGCTGATCGGCGACTGGGAGGCCAAGGTCGCCGACCTCGCGCCGCGCTCGCTGGGTGCCGGGATCCGCTCGATCAGCGGCACGCCGAGCTGGCTGCTGCTGTTCTTCGAGCGGCTGGCGGCGCTCCGCCCCGACCGGCCGCCGGTGCTGGCGAGCTGGTATCCGCGGCTCGAGATGATCGCCCATGGCGGCGTCGCCTTCGCTCCCTATCGCCGCCGCTTCGCCGCCCTGCTCGAGGGCAGCCGCGCGGAGCTGCGCGAGGTCTACCCGACCAGCGAGGGGTTCGTCGCAGTGGCCGACCGCGCCAGCGGCGAGGGCCTGCGCATGATCCTCGACAACGGGCTGTTCCTCGAGTTCGTGCCGGTCGGCGAGCTCGATGCCGCCAGCCCGACCCGGCACTGGCTCGCCACGCTGGAGACCGGCATCGACTACGCGCTGGTGCTCAGCAGCTGCGCCGGCCTCTGGTCTTATGTCCTCGGCGACGTGGTGCGGGTGGTCGGGCGCGACCCGCCGCGGCTGGTGGTGGCCGGCCGGACCTCCTACTTCCTCTCCGCCTTCGGCGAGCGGGTCGACGGCGAGGAGATCGACACGGCGGTGACCGCCGCAGCGGAGGCGGTCGGGACGACGGTCAGCGACTACGCGATGGGGCCGCTCTACCCGGCGGCGCCGGGGGAGCGCGGCGGCCACCTCTTCGTCGTCGAGCCCGACCGGCCGCTGTCGCCGGACGAGCAGGCCCGCTTTCTCGCCGTGCTCGACGCCACGCTGGCGCGGCTCAACCTCGACTACCGCGACCACCGCGCCGGGGATTTCGGCATGCGCCCGCCGGCCCTGCTGGTCGCACCGCCCGGCGGCTTCGCCGCCTGGATGAAGAGCCAGGGCAAGCTCGGGGGACAGCACAAGGTGCCGCGGGTGATCGCCGACGAGGGGCGGCTGCAGGAGCTGGCGGGGTTCGTGGGTCGGCTGCCATGGGAATGCCGCAGGTGAGATGCCGCAAGCCCAATCTCTGCACGTGAGGATGTTTCCCGTACTTCTATGGAGCTTATCGAATTGGGGCTGAATTATGGTTTGTTCCGATTGACGAAGTGCACTCCGGTCTGCATTATTGTTCCATCTGGCGACCGGCTGCATTTGAAATGGGTAGCAAAATGTCGTGCGTGTCACGTTCTGTTGTTGCCGGGGTGGCTGTCCTGCTCTCGTCGTTGGCATGGGCCGTGCATGCGGATCAGATGTCCGATGGCTTCGAAGGTCAGCTGCTGGATAAGAGCAAGTGGTGGGATGGACAGATACTAGCAAGCCAGTATTCGATAGCTGCCCCTGGCCGCTGTGGCCTGCATGCAATAAAAGTCACAGTTGCGGACGGCATTACATCCGACGCCTGCGATGCGGAATGCCAGAGAGCAGAAATTCGCGTTGCATCGGGTCACTGGCCACTTTATGGCGACGTCTCATGGTACAGCTTCAGCTTTCGCGTTGATGGCGACTTGCCGACGACCGGCAGCGATCGGACAGTGATTGGTCAATGGAAGGCGCCGACCGACAACAGCCCATTCGTGGCACAGCGATTCGACAATTCCGTGTTCCATATCACTATCCAGGATGCCGACACTCGTATCCTGGTGGCCAAAGCCGAGGGTGATCCTGGCCGGGTTCGGCTGTTTGAGGCTCTTGTATCGTCGCTTAGTCGAAACTCGTTGCCGGCCGTGGAGGCTCTCGAAGCCATCCAGGCGATGTGGTTGCTGGCGAAGAGTGCGCCTGCGGTGCTTCGCCCGCTCGAGTTGCCCGATGCCGCTCTGGAGTCGCTGGTCTCGCGCCTGGGCGTCCCTCCGGGATTGCGAGATCAGTTGTCGGCCCGTGCGATCGTGGGATTGATCGGGGAATTCAGCTTCCTCGCCGATATCGCGCTTTATATGGGGCCAAGTTCCGCAACGGTGGAGCGAAATGAAGGGGCCACATTGCCTGACCCGAGGAAGGGCTGGACAGATATGAAGTATCGCATCCGCGGAGGTCGCCAGGACAACCAGTGGCCGCCTCAGCAGGAGGGCCAGCTTGATGTCTGGGCAAATGGCAACCTGGTAGCGACGGTACGCGGCAACCTCAGCTACAAGAGCAAGAGCGACTCCGTCGGTCAGGGGCAGTATTTCAAGTTCGGGATCTATCGAAAGCTGATTCCGGGAGCTATCAATCTGTACTTCGATGAGTTCCACCAGGGCAGCTCCGAGCAGCAGGTCAAGATGTCCTGCCCCTAGAAGATGCGGGGCGAGATGCAGAGGCACGTGCAATGCGGGCCAGATAGAAGCTGGAGCGGGTGAGCTCCCGGTTTCCGGTGTGCCTCCGTGTGTACGCGGCGTGACATCATGGTCGAGTCGAGCGAGTTTGATTGACGGATGGTGCCAGAGCCCTTCAGCTGGGGTTCTGTGGGCGGCCGCCGATACCGCTCGGCCCATCGCGCCGGCCGCCGGGTGTCAATTGTGGCCCGGCTTGGCCCCGCAGCGATGAACGCGGCCGCTGGTGGATGGGGGCTGCGGCCGGACGGCTGCCGATGAAGCGAGCCAATCAGACTTCCTCCGAACCCCAAACGGGCTATTGTTACTCCCGGTACTGTTCGACATTCGAGCTTTGGGCCCGAGGGAGATTGACCGGGTGTCAGGGTCGGGTACGCGGGCGGTCGGGCGCCCTCAGGCGCAGCAGCCTGGACGCGGAGTTTGCCGCATCCGGTTGCTCGGCAGCTTCGCCATCCAGTCCCCCCTTGGAGAGGTGCTGACCCCGCGCGGCACCAAGGCCCAGGCGGCGCTCGCCTATCTTGCGCTGCGGCCCGAGCTGAGCAGCCCGCGGAGCACCGTGATGGGGCTGCTGTGGAGCGATCGCAGCCAGCCACAGGCGCAGGCGAGCCTGCGAACCTGCCTTTCCGAGATCAGGGCTGCGCTGAAGGAGGCCGACCTGCTGGCAGCCGTCGGCGATGTCGTCATGCTCCGTGCCGACCGGGTCAGCATAGACGCCATGGATCTGCAGGCCGTGGGGGGCGATGCCAAGCCGCTCGCTCCGGGGCCGACCTGGTCGGGCGAGCTGCTGACCAACCTTGACGGCGTCGACCCGCAATTCGACGAGTGGCTCTTCTTCGAGCGGTCGCGACTTCAGCGGGAGTACTGTACGGAGTTGGAGGCGCGCATGCAGGGGGCGCTGCGCGACCAGCGCTGGCCCGAGGCTGCCGCCCTCGCCGATGCGGTCCTGAGGGTGGAGCCGGCCAGCGAGGTGGCGCATCGCGCGCGCATCACCTGCGACGCCAGCACCGGCGACGTGGGAAGTGCCCTGCGGCAGTACGAGCTCCTGCGCCAGACGCTGGCCCGGACCCTTGATGCGGTGCCGTCGCCGGAGACGGAGGAACTCGTGCGCCGGCTGCGCGCCGGCCGCCGCTCGCAGCAGCCGCAAGGCGCTAGGGCGCACGACGGTGAGCAGGAGCGGGCCAGCACGACCGTGACGGCGCACGCCGCCCCGGCGACGGGGACCCTGCGGACAGCCGCCTGGAGCCTTATGCCGACAGTGGCGGTGCTGCCGTTCGTGAACATGAGCGGCGACCCGGAGCAGCAATACTTCAGCGATGGGATCACCGAGGACCTGATCACCGCGCTGGCGCGTTTCAGGACAATATCCGTCGTGTCCCGGACGTCGTCTTTCGGCTATCGCGATGTCGCCATGGACTTGCGTCGGGTCGCCGACGAGCTCGGGGTGCGGTTCATCGTCGAGGGCAGTGTACGGAAGCTTGGCCGGCGCGTACGGATCACTGCGCAGCTGATCAATGCGGCGACCAACCACCATGTCTGGGCCGAGAACTACGACGTCGAGATCGACAGGCTGTTCGAGATACAGGACGAGGTGACGCGACGGGTCGTTGCCACCATGGTGCCGCGCATCGAGTCGGAGAGCGTGGAGATTGCGCGCCGTCGGCCGACCGGCGACATGAAGGCCTATGATTTCTTCCTGAAAGGGAAGGCTGCCTATCAAGTAGCGATCGAGGGCCGGGCGTCGATGGCGGAGGCGCGAGAGTTCTTTCACAAGGCAGTGGAGCTGGATGTCGAGTTCGCCGGACCGTACAGCTACCTGGCGTGCATCGAGGACGTCCAGACGATGTACCGTGATGCCGGGCAGCCGCTCGGTCCGTTCCGCGAGCGCGCCCTGGCCTTTGCCGCCAGGGCCGTGCTGCTGGACAGCGGCGATCCACATTCTCATCTCTGCCTGTGCTGGGCCCACATGTGGCGGCGCGAGTTCGCGGCCGCGCGGAAGCATCTCGACATCTCCGCGAAGCTCAATCCCAACGATGCTGACTTCGCGGTCGACCGCGGCACTACCCTGGCCTTTCTCGGAGAGCCGGAGGCTGCGGTTCAGACGATCCGCTCGGCAATGCGCCTGAACCAGGGCCACCGCGATTCCTACCTGAGCGACCTGGCCGAGGCGTGCTTCGTGGCCCGCGAGTACGGAGCAATGCTGGAGCTTGCGGCCGGTGTCCGCGATCCATACCTCCGCTTCACGGCGTGGAAGACGGCCGCGTACGCGCTCGACGGCCAGCGAGATAAGGCGCGAGAATGCGCGCACCGCTTCGTCGAGAATGTGCGCGAGATCTGGGCGCCCGGCATTCCTGCAACACCGGCGGCATTTGTGTCTTGGGTCCTTGACTTTTCTCCGTTTCAGAGGCAACAGGATCTGGAGCACCTCATTGAGGGGCTCAGAGGCGCGGGTCTTCCGGTTGCGTGATTCATCGGAGACCCTGTGGACCAAAAACCAAAAGAGTGTGGTGTTGGACCGATTTGCGAGGTGAGGATCAGGGGAGAGTAAAGGTCATGAGGACCAAGAAGGGGACGAGCGGAAGAAGCTCAAGGAGCCTGCAGGGCCAAGCCGCGCGACGTTCTGTGCCCAAGAAGGGATCGGGACGTACGCGGGAGATCTCGGCGCCCGCGACCTCGATCATTGTGCGTGACACTGATGGAAACATCTATTGGTTTCCCGGCGATACGCTCCATCCGCTGCAGAACGCGGAAGCCGATCAGCTGATCTATCGCCTGATCGCGGAGAAATGCAGCCGGTTGATCGATGTCAACTTCGCGATGGTCTCGAAGAAGTCGGGATCACTGGACGAGGTCTTGTCGGAAATCCGGACCAAGGGGACTAAATAGTCGATCCCGGCGCGAGCGCGCGTGCCGCATCGCGGACGAGGAGCCTCGGGCGCATCGGCGGGCTGGGGTCTGCCCGATGGCGGCCGAAAGCGCTTCTGGCACGGGACGCATCGGCTGGCGACGCCTGCCGAGACCTTGGCGGTAGCGGGTCGTCATGCCGGCTCGGTCGGCGTTACCCGCCTCGCCAACATCTCGGGTCTCGACTATCTCGGGATACCGATCTTCGCCGCGGTGCGCCCGAACGGACGCTCGCTGTCCGTCGCTCAAGGCAAGGGACTCGACGAGGGCGCGGCCCGCGTCTCCGCGCTGATGGAGGCGGTGGAGTTCGCCCATGCCGAGGAGATACGAGCGCCGATCATCGCAGGCTCCTTCGAGCGGCTTCGCCGCCGCCACCGCGTCGCTGCGCTCGATCGCCTGCCGCGCGCCGCCGGGCGACGCCTCCCCGCCGGGCGCGAGATCGCCTGGATAGGCGGCACCATCCTGGCGGACTCGAGCCCTGTCCTGGTGCCGTTCGAGATGGTGCATCTGGACCTGACACTGCCGCGGCGATCCGACGCCGGCTATTTCGTGCAGGGCAGCAACGGCTTGGCATCCGGCAATCATGCCATCGAGGCGATCTGCGCCGGCTTGTGCGAGCTCATCGAGCGCGACGCGTTCAGCCTGTGGCTGTGCCGCGGCTCCGTCGAACGGGCTCGGCGGCGCATCGATCTGGCGACCGTGGACGACGCGGATTGCGCCGACCTGATCGCGCTCCTGTCGGGACGCGAGATGTCGGTCGCGGTCTGGGACGCGACCACGGAGATCGGCGTTCCGACGTTCTTGTGCCGTATTCGGGAGACCACACGGAACGACCGGTCCCGCCTGGGCGCGTTCTGGGGGAGCGGCTGCCATCCGGCGCCCGGGATCGCGCTGGCGCGCGCGATCACCGAGTCAGCCCAGACGCGGCTGACCTTCGTCGCGGGCGCCAGGGACGACCTGCGGCCCGTCGACTACCGCGAGGATCCGGCGCGGGCGCTGCTCGATCATCTGCAGGACCTGTGGGACGCAAGGCAGGGTCCGCGCTCGTTTTCCGAGGTGCCGAGCCTGGCGACGCCGACGCTGGCGGGCGATCTGGCCGTCCTCAACGCCCGCTTGCTGCGCAGCGGGTTCCCGGAGGTCATCGTCGTCGATCTCACGCGCCCCGAGCTCGGCATTCCCGTGTGTCGTGTGATCGTCCCCGGCCTCGAGGCGTCCCATCAATCGTCGGGCTACGTCCAAGGCGCCCGTGCTCTCGCGCTGCGCGGCCGGCGATGACTCGCGCTGCCGTTTTCGCCGGGCCCACGCTGTTCCAGGAACGCAGCCGGCCGGCCGGTTCCATCACGTGGCTTCCGCCTGCCGGGCAGGGCGATCTCTGTCGGGCCGTGCGGGCGGGCTTCGCAGTGATCGGGCTGGTCGACGGGCTGTTCGAGACCGGCCCCGCGGTCCAGCACAAGGAGATCCTGTGGGCGATGAGCCGCGGGGTTCATGTGCTCGGCGCCGCGAGCATGGGCGCGTTGCGGGCCGCCGAGCTGGCAGAGTACGGCATGGTCGGGATCGGGCAGATCTACCTGGATTTCCGCCTCGGCCGGCTGGAGAGGGATGACGAGGTCGCAGTCTTGCACGCCCCCGCCGAGCTGGGCTTCCGTCCCCTCACCGAAGCCATGGTCGATATCCGGGCAACCCTGCAGCGGGCCCTCGCGGCGAAGATCGTCAGTCCCGGGCTGGCCGAACGCATGATCTCGACGGGCGAGCAGATGTTCTTCAAGGACCGCCGCTGGGAGGATCTGCTGGCGGCCGCCGCCGACCGCCGGCGGGCGGCGAGCCTCGCGCGACTGCGCGCCTGGCTGCCGGACAACCGGGTGTCGCTCAAGCGCCGGGATGCTCTGGAGATGGTGGCCGCCGTCGGACAGCTCCTCAAGGGCAATCGGTCCCCGCATCGCCCCTCCTTCATCTTCCAGAGGACTGCGGACTGGAACACGCTCCTGAAGGCCGCCCGGCGGTCGTCGGCCCTGGGCGAGGACGGCGCGGCGCCCGGGTCCAGGTAGGTATTCCGCACGGGTACGGAGTCATTTTGCGATCTTTTTGCGGCCGGCTTGTCGTGCTCTCGCGGCCGGCTATCGCCCCTGCCCGATCCTTGGCTCGTCAGCCTGGTCCATCCCGGACAGGCAGATGGGCAAAGGAGAGGAAAGATGTCGAAGATCCAGACCATGACGCTGATCGCTCTGGCCAGCATCGGCATGATGTCTATGGCGCCGGTCGCCCGCGCCGACGATGGTGCTTCGCAGCATGCCTATCAGGAGAACCGAGCGCTGCGCGACATCGCTACGCTGCATCGCGGTGACGACAACGTCAACCAGACCGCCAGCCGTCCGGTGCAGTCGGCAGCCGTCCCGGGCGTCGCCGGGTGCGTGGGCCCGGCGGCCGCCTGCAACCCGGCGCAGTAATTTTTCCCGGGCACTCGTCGGCGGGGGCCGGTCGCCGGCCCCCGCCGCGCTACTTGAACGCCAGCCGCACCACCTCGTAGGACTTGGACCCGCCGGGGGTCGAGACCTCGACGGTGTCGCCGACCTTCTTGCCGATCAGGGCGCGGGCCAGCGGCGAGGAGATCGAGAGGCGGCCGGCGGAGATGTCGGACTCGTCCTGGCCGACCAGCTGGTACTTGATCTTCTCCTCGGTATCCTCGTCGACCAGGGTGACGGTGGCGCCGAAGATGACCTGCTTGCCGGACAGCTTCTTGACGTCGATGACCTCGGCCCGGGCGATCTTGTCCTCCAGCTCGGCGACGCGCCCCTCGATGAAGCTCTGCCGTTCGCGGGCGGCGTGGTACTCGGCGTTCTCCGAGAGGTCGCCATGCTCGCGCGCCTCGGCGATCGCCCGGATCACCGCCGGACGCTCCACCCCCTTGAGGTGCTTCAGCTCTTCTTCGAGGCGGGCAAACCCTTCCGCCGTCATCGGAATCTTCAACATCGCCCTGCCGTTTCGTACGGGGATACCGGGCCCCCGAGGGCCCGGAGACAAAGCTGATCCACCCGGCCGGACCTCGCGGCCCGGCTAGAAGGACCCCCTAAAGTACGATTGCAGCGGAGCGACTTCAAGATCACCGCTGGCCAGGGCCGCCAGCGCCTCGACCACCGCCCGGACCCCGGAGACGGTGGTGTAGTAGGGCAGGCTGTCGCTCAGCGCGGTGCGGCGCAGCGCGAAGCTGTCGGCCATCGCCTGGGCGCCGTCGGTGGTGTTGAAGACCAGCTGGATCTCGCCGTTCTTCATCGCGTCGACGATGTGCGGCCGGCCCTCCAGCACCTTGTTGACGCGCCGCACCGGCAGGCCCTGGGCCTCGAGATAGGCGGCGGTGCCGCCGGTGGCGATCAGCTCGAAGCCCATCGCCACCAGCCGGCGGCCGGGCTCGACCATCGCCGGCTTGTCCTTGTCCTTGACCGAGATGAAGACCGTGCCGCGGCGCGGCAGGATCACCCCGGCGCCGAGCTGCGACTTGGCGAAGGCGCGGGCGAAATCCCGGTCGATGCCCATCACCTCGCCGGTCGACTTCATCTCCGGCCCGAGGATGATGTCGACCCCGGGGAAGCGGGCGAAGGGGAACACCGCCTCCTTGACCGCCACGTGCGGGTAGGCCGGGCGGCTGAGGTCGAAGCCGGTCAGCGGCTCGCCGGCCATCACCCGGGCGGCGATCTTGGCGATCGGCCGGCCGGTCGCCTTGGCGACGAAGGGCACGGTGCGGCTGGCCCGCGGATTGACCTCGAGCACGTAGATCGTCTCGCCCTGCACGGCGAACTGCACGTTCATCAGCCCGACCACCTCGAGGCCGCGGGCGAGCTCGCGGGTCTGGCGGGCGATCTCCTCGACCAGGAACGGCGGCAGCGAGTAGGGCGGCAGCGAGCAGGCGGAATCGCCGGAATGGATCCCGGCCTCCTCGATATGCTCCATGATGCCGGCAACATGCACCTCGGCCGCGTCGGCGACGGCGTCGACGTCGACCTCGATGGCGTCCTGCAGGTAGGAGTCGATCAGCACCGGGCTGCTGCCGGAGACCTTGACCGCGCCGCTCATGTAGCGGCGCAGCCCGGCGACGTCGTGGACGATCTCCATCGCCCGGCCGCCCAGCACGTAGGACGGGCGGATCACCACGGGATAGCCCACCAAGGCGGCCACCGCCTCCGCCTCGGCGACGCTGCGCGCCGTGCCGTTGGCCGGCTGGCGCAGCCCGAGCCGGGCGAGCAGGGACTGGAAGCGGGCGCGGTCCTCGGCGAGGTCGATGGCGTCGGGCGAGGTGCCGAGGATCGGGATGCCGGCCGCGGCCAGCGCGGCGGCCAGCTTCAGCGGGGTCTGGCCGCCGAACTGGACGATGGCGCCGGCCAGCGTGCCGTTGCGCTGCTCGACGCGGGCCAGCTCGATCACGTCCTCGCCGGTCAGCGGCTCGAAATAGAGCCGGTCGGAGGTGTCGTAGTCGGTCGACACGGTCTCCGGGTTGCAGTTGACCATGATGGTCTCGAACCCGGCCTCCTTGAGCGCGTAGGCCGCGTGCACGCAGCAATAGTCGAACTCGATGCCCTGGCCGATGCGGTTCGGCCCGCCGCCCAGGATGATCACCTTGCGCCGGTCGGTCGGCCGCGATTCGCACTCGGCCGGGGCGATGCCGTCGCCGGCGTAGCTGCCGTAGAGATAGGGCGTGTCGGAGGGGAACTCGGCGGCGCAGGTGTCGATGCGCTTGTAGGCCGGGGTCACGCCCAGGCCGCGGCGCAGCGCCGCCACCTCGGCTTCCGGCCGGCCGGCGAGCTCGGCCAGCCGCGCGTCGGAGAAGCCCTGGCGCTTGAGGCGCCACCAGCCGGCGGCGTCGCCCGGCAGCCCGGCCTCGCGCACCGCCTGCTCGGCCGCGACGATATCGGCGATCTCGCGCAGGAACCAGGGATCGAAGCGGCAGATGGCGTGGATCTCGGCGACCGAGAAGCCCAGCCGGAAGGCCTGGGCGATGACCAGCAGCCGGTCAGGGGTCGGCTTGGCGAGCTGGGCGCGCACCGCGTCCGGCGTGTTGCCGCCCTCGATCTCGACCTCGTTGAAGCCGGTCAGGCCGGTCTCCATCGAGCGCAGCGCCTTCTGCACCGACTCGGCGAAGCTGCGGCCGATCGACATCGCCTCGCCGACCGACTTCATCGAGGTGGTGAGCAGCGGCTCGGTGCCGGGAAACTTCTCGAAGGTGAAGCGCGGCATCTTGGTGACGACGTAGTCGATGGTCGGCTCGAAGGAGGCCGGCGTCACCTTGGTGATGTCGTTGGCAAGCTCGTCCAGCGTGTAGCCGACGGCGAGCTTGGCGGCGACCTTGGCGATCGGGAAGCCGGTCGCCTTGGAGGCCAGCGCCGAGGAGCGGGAGACCCGCGGGTTCATCTCGATCACCACCAGCCGCCCGTCGGCCGGGTTGACCGCGAACTGGACGTTGGAGCCGCCGGTGTCGACGCCGATCGCGCGCAGCACCGCGATCGAGGCGTTGCGCATGCGCTGGTATTCCTTGTCGGTCAAGGTCAGCGCCGGCGCGACGGTGATGCTGTCGCCGGTGTGGATGCCCATCGGGTCGACGTTCTCGATGGAGCAGACGATGATGCAGTTGTCGGCGCGATCGCGCACGACCTCCATCTCGTATTCCTTCCAGCCGAGCACCGATTCCTCGACCAGCACCTCGCCGACCGGCGAGGCGCGCAGCCCGCCGCGCACCACCGTCTCGTACTCGTCGCGGTTGTAGGCGATGCCGCCGCCGGTGCCGGCCAGGGTGAAGGAGGGGCGGATGATCGCCGGCAGCCCGATCTCGGGCAGCGCCGCCATCGCGTCATCCATCGACTTGACGAGCCGGCTCTTCGGGCTCTCCAGCCCGATGCGGTCCATCGCCTGGCGGAACAGCAGCCGGTCCTCGGCCATGTCGATGGCCTCGGCCTTGGCGCCGATCAGCTCGACGCCGAGCGCCGCCAGCCGCCCGTCGCGGTGCAGCGCCATGGCGGTGTTGAGCGCGGTCTGGCCGCCCATGGTCGGCAGCAGCGCGTCCGGCTTCTCGCGCTCGATGATGCGGGCGACGATGTCCGGGGTGATCGGCTCGACATAGGTGGCGTCGGCGAGATCGGGATCGGTCATGATCGTCGCCGGGTTGGAGTTGACCAGCACCACCCGGTAGCCCTCGCCGCGCAGCGCCTTGCAGGCCTGCGCCCCGGAATAGTCGAACTCGCAGGCCTGGCCGATGACGATCGGCCCGGCGCCGATGATCAGGATCGATTCGATATCGGTGCGCTTCGGCATGATCCGCCGCTGACCCCCGCCCCCGGTGCGTTCATCCGCCTCAGCGCGCGTCCATCAGCGCGACGAAGCGATCGAAGAGATAGTGGCTGTCCTGCGGCCCGGGGGAGGCCTCCGGATGGTACTGCACGGAGAAGACCGGGCGCTCGGTCATGCGCAGCCCCTCGAGCGAGCCGTCGAACAGCGAGACATGGGTCGTCTCGACCCCCGGCGGCAGCGATTCCGGCAGCACCATGAAGCCGTGGTTCTGGCTGGTGATCTCGACCTTGCCGGTGGCGAGGTCCTTGACCGGGTGGTTCGCGCCGCGATGGCCGCAATGCATCTTCCGGGTGGCGCCGCCGAGCGCCAGCCCGAGCAGCTGGTGGCCGAGGCAGATGCCGAAGATCGGCAGGCCGGTCTCGATCAGCCGGCGCAGCACCGGCACGGCGTAGACGCCGGTGGCCGCCGGGTCGCCCGGGCCGTTGGACAGGAAGATGCCGTCGGGCCGGTGCCGCAGGATCTCCTCGGCGGTGGCCTCGGCCGGCACCACCGTGACGGCGCAGCCGGCGCTGGCGAGGCAGCGCAGGATGTTGCGCTTGGCGCCGTAGTCGACCGCCACGACGTGGTGGCGCGGCGCCGCCTGCCGGCCGTAGCCGGTGCCGGGCTGCCAGGCCGTCTCGTCCCAGCGATAGGTCTGCCGGCAGCTCACCTCCTTGGCGAGGTCCATGCCCTCGAGCCCCGGCCAGGCGGCCGCCGCGGCGACCTGCGCCGCCGGATCGAAGCGGCCGGCCGGGTCGTGGCGCAGCACGCCCGAGGGCGCGCCCCCGTCGCGGATCCGCCGGGTCAGCCGCCGCGTGTCGACCCCGGCCATCCCCACCAGATTCTGGCTGCGCAGCCAGGCGGCGAGATGCTGGCTCGCCCGCCAGCTCGAGGGCTCGGTGATGTCGGCCGCCAGGATGCAGCCGCGCGCCGCCGCCGTGGCCGTCTCGATGTCCTCGCCATTGGCCCCGACATTGCCGATGTGCGGGAAGGTGAAGGCGATCAGCTGCCCGGCATAGGAGGGATCGGTCATGATCTCCTGATAGCCGGTCATCGAGGTGTTGAAGCAGACCTCGCCGACCGTCTCGCCGACCGCGCCGATGCCGCGGCCCCAGAACAGCGTCCCGTCCGACAGCGCCAGAAGGGCCGTCGAGCCGGGCGGCACGACGGCTGTCGGGGAACGGTCGCTCATCGGTCAGGCTCCGGGGGGCGCCCTCGCGCAGGCGCAAGGGCACGGCCGATCGGGTGATCGGCGGTCGGGCGGCTAGATAGGCCAGCGCCGGGCCTGCCGTCAAGCGGAAAGCGGCGCGGATTTACCGCGATTCGTCAACGAGTTAGATTCGCGGCCGGCGGCCGTTCGGTTGCCAGCCCGGCGAAGCTGGGCTAGGGTCCGCGCCCGATTCACCGGGGAGGAGCGTCCGGCCATGCTGCGCCAGCGTCTGAACGAAGCCCTGAAGCAGGCGATGAAGGCCCGGGATGCCCGGTCCGTGTCGACGCTGCGGCTGGTGCTGGCGGCGCTCAAGGAACGCGACATCGCCGCCCGCCCGCGCGGCGTCGCCGACGGGGTCGACGAGGCCGAGATCGTCGAGATGCTGCACAAGATGGTGCGCCAGCGGCGCGAGAGCATCGCGCTCTACGAGCAGGGCAACCGGCCCGACCTGGCCAAGGCCGAGGCCGAGGAGATCGCCATCATCGAGGCCTGGCTGCCGCGGCAGATGGACGAGGCCGAGCTGGCCGCCGCGGTCGACGCGGTGGTCGCCGAGCTCGGCGCCGCCAGCCTCAAGGACATGGGCCGGGTGATGGCGGCGCTGAAGGAGCGCCATGCCGGCCAGATGGACCTCGCCAAGGCCGGCGCGCGGGTGAAGCAGAAGCTGGGCTGAGGCGGTCCCCCGGCCCGGGCTGGGCCGAACCGGACCGGACTGGGCCGGCCGACCCCGCTATCCCCATGTTCCACAGGCCCGGCGAGGCGATCGCGTCGCCTGCGGCCGGCGCTTCGGCTACACTGGTTAACGGCGCGGGGCAGCGGGACGCGGATGGGCTTCTCACCGGATTTCCTGGAAGAGCTGCGCGGCCGGCTGTCGCTCGCCGACATCATCGCGCGCAAGGTCAAGCTCATCCGGCGCGGCCGCGAGCTGGTCGGCCTCTGCCCGTTCCACAACGAGAAGTCGCCCTCCTTCACGGTCAGCGAGGAGAAGGGCTTCTTCTACTGCTTCGGCTGCGGCGCCCATGGCGACGCGGTCACCTTCGTGATGCGCAGCGAGGGGCTGGGCTTCCTCGAGGCGATCGAGCGGCTGGCCGAGCAGGCCGGGCTGGCGGTGCCGCAAAGCTCGCCGGTGGAGCGCGAGCGGGCGCAGCGCCAGGCGACGCTGCTGGGCGCGCTGGATGCGGCCGCCGCGTGGTTCGAGCGCCAGCTGGTCGCGCCGGGCGGTCGCGGCGGCCTCGACTATCTGCGCCGCCGCGGGCTGGCGGACGGCACCATCGCGCGCTTCCGGCTGGGCTTCGCCCCGGACAATCGCGGCGCCCTCAAGGCGGCGCTGATCGATGCCGGCTTTCCCGAGCCGCTGCTGCTGGAGGCCGGGCTGCTGGGCCGGCCGGAGGGCGGCGGCCAGAGCTACGACCGCTTCCGCGGCCGGGTGATGTTCCCGATCACCGACCGCCGCGGCCGGGTCATCGCCTTCGGCGGCCGCACCATGGGCGACGGCCAGCCGAAGTACCTGAACTCGCCCGAGACCCCGGTCTTCCACAAGGGCCGCGTGCTCTACGGCCTGGCCCCGGCGATGGGCGCCGCCCGCGAGAGCGGCGAGATCGTCGTGGTCGAGGGCTACATGGACGTCATCGCGCTGTCCCAGGCGGGGCTGCAGCACGTCGTGGCGCCGCTCGGCACGGCGCTCACCGAGGACCAGATCGCGCTGCTCTGGCAGATCGCGGCCGAGCCGATCCTGTGCTTCGACGGCGATGCCGCGGGGCAGCGGGCGGCGGCGCGCGCGGCGGACCGGGCGCTGCCCCTGCTGCAGCCCGGCAAGTCGCTGCGCTTCGCCCTGCTGCCGGCCGGCGACGACCCGGACAGCCTGGTCGGGCGGCTGGGCCCGGCGGCGATGCGCGAGCTGCTCGGCCAGGCGCGGCCGCTGGTCTCGCTGCTCTGGGAGCAGGAGACGGTCGGCCGCGCCTTCGACACGCCGGAGCGGCGCGCCGGGCTCCGGCGGCGGCTGCAGGAGCGCGTCGCCGCCATCGCCGACCGCGAGGTGCAGCAGCTCTACCGCAGCGACATCGACCAGCGGCTGGAGGCCGCCTTCGGGGCGCCGCGGCGATCCTGGCGCGGACGTGCCGGGACGGGGCGACCGGGCGGCGGGCGGGCGGGCTTCGGGGGCGGCTTCGGGTCCGGCTCAGGGCCGGGCTTTGGCCCGGGTTCGGGGGGGCGGCCCGGGCTGCGCGACGGCGGCGCCTGGCAGGTCGGCGGCGGCGAGGCGGCGCGGCGCGGCACGGTGGGCATGGCGCAGCAGCGCGAGGCGGTGCTGCTGGCCATCCTGCTGCGCCATCCGGACCTGCTGCACGACCATGGCGAGGCGGTCGCGCACGTCGCGCTCGGCAGTGCCGACCTTGACAAGGTTCGGCGCGCCATTATAGACCTCGCGGCTGGCCATCCTGACCTTGATTCAGGATCCCTGACCAATTACCTGATCGAGAAGGGATTTGCCCGGGTCGTCGAAACCGTGTTCGCCCGGACGGCGGTCAATGGTTTTGCCGCGCCGGCTGCCGACCGCGCGACGGCGGCCCTGGGGCTGGCCCACATTCTCGGCCTTTTGGAGGAGCAGGAGGCGCGGCGAGAGGCCGATATCGCCGAGCGGGAGCTGGCCGAGAATCCGACCGGCGAGAACCTTGCCCGGTTCGAGGCCAAGCGCCAACTGGTTGAGAGTGGCGAGAGTCGGCGGCGCGACATCGACGAGGTCGATCTCGCGACAGCCCGGACGAGACAGTGATTGTTGACCGGCAGGGAACGCATCGGGCGGAAGCGGTGCGTTCCGGGAAGGGCCCGGAGCGGAGCAAGGCAGGTATGGGCATGGCGGCGGTAAAGCCTTCGAGCAAGACGGCGGATGCGGGCGAGACGCGCGACGAGGCGGCGGACGGCCCGCTGATGGACAGCATGACGGCGGCCGTCAAGAAGATGATGGCGCGCAGCAAGGAGCGCGGCTACGTCACCTATGACGAGCTGAACGCCGTGCTGCCGCCCGACCAGATGTCCTCCGAGCAGATCGAGGACACGCTGGCGGCGCTCAACGAGATGGGCATCAACGTCGTCGAGAGCGAGGAGCACGAGGACGCCGCGCCGGCGGCCACGGAGAGGACGGAGGAGGAGGAGCCCGAGGAGGGCCGCACCGGCGGCAACCTCGACGACGCCGACATCGGCCGGACCGACGACCCGGTGCGCATGTACCTGCGCGAGATGGGCAGCGTCGAGCTGCTGTCGCGCGAGGGCGAGATCGCCATCGCCAAGCGCATCGAGGCCGGCCGCGACATGATGATCGGCGGCATCTGCGAGAGCCCGCTGACCTACCGCGCCCTGCTCGAGTGGCGCGAGCGGCTGGTCGCCCTGCAGATGCCGCTGCGCGACATCATCGACCTCGACGCCACCTATGGCGGCAACGCGCCGGCGGCCAACGGCAACGGCCTGGCCGAGGGCGAAGCCGAGGCCGAGGAGGGCGAGGCCGCGGTCGAGGACGAGATCGAGGCGGCCGAGGACGGCGACGACGACGCCGGCGAGAACAGCATGTCGCTGGCCGCCATGGAGCAGGAGCTGCTGCCCGGCGCCATGGTGACCTTCGACGCGGTCGCCGCCGCCTACAAGAAGCTCGAGCGGATGCAGGAGAAGCGGCTCGCCGGGCTGCTCGAGGGCGAGGAGCCGACGCCGCAGGCCGAGCGCCGCTACGAGAAGCTGAAGGCCGAGATCATCCAGCTGATGGCCGGGGTGCGGCTCAACAACGCCCGCATCGAGCAGCTGGTCGAGCAGATCTACGACCTCAACCGCCGGCTGATCGGGGCCGAGGGCAAGCTGCTGCGGCTCGGCCTCAAGGCCGGCATCAAGCGCGAGGACTTCCTCGGCCGCTACTACGAGACCGAGCTCGATCCGCGCTGGCTGCAGCGGGCCGGCCGGCTGACCGGCAAGGGCTGGAAGAACCTGGTCGCCAAGCACCGCGAGGAGGCCAAGGCGATCCGCGCCGAGATCGCCGAGGTGGCGCAGGCCACCAACCTGCCCATCGCCGAGTTCCGCCGCGTCGTCGGCACCATCCAGAAGGGCGAGCGCGAGGCCAGCCGGGCGAAGAAGGAGATGGTCGAGGCCAATCTGCGCCTCGTCATCTCGATCGCCAAGAAGTACACCAACCGCGGGCTGCAGTTCCTCGACCTGATCCAGGAGGGGAACATCGGCCTGATGAAGGCGGTCGACAAGTTCGAGTACCGCCGCGGCTACAAGTTCTCGACCTACGCCACCTGGTGGATCCGCCAGGCGATCACCCGCTCGATCGCCGACCAGGCGCGCACCATCCGCATTCCCGTGCACATGATCGAGACGATCAACAAGCTGGTGCGCACCTCGCGCCAGATGCTGCACGAGATCGGCCGCGAGCCGACCCCGGAGGAGCTCGCCGAGAAGCTGATCATGCCGCTCGAGAAGGTCCGCAAGGTCCTCAAGATCGCCAAGGAGCCGATCAGCCTGGAGACGCCGATCGGCGACGAGGAGGACAGCCATCTCGGCGACTTCATCGAGGACAAGAACGCGGTGCTGCCGCTCGACGCGGCGATCCATGCCAACCTGCGCGAGACCACGACGCGGGTGCTGGCCAGCCTGACCCCGCGCGAGGAGCGCGTGCTGCGCATGCGCTTCGGCATCGGCATGAACACCGACCACACGCTGGAGGAGGTCGGCCAGCAATTCTCGGTGACGCGCGAGCGCATCCGCCAGATCGAGGCCAAGGCGCTGCGCAAGCTGAAGCACCCCAGCCGCAGCCGCAAGCTGCGCAGCTTCCTCGACACCTGACTCAGGCGCCGGATGACAGGGATCAGGTATCGGGTGACTCCGATCCCCGATCCCTGATACCTGTCATCTGGATCCGGGCCCGTAGCTCAGCTGGTTAGAGCGCGCCGCTCATAACGGTGTGGTCGCAGGTTCGAGCCCTGCCGGGCCTACCAGGCCTGTCGCGCTCCGGCGCGCCTGGAGCGTCCGCTTGCCGGCGACCCGGCCGCGCTCCCCGATCATCGCTCGCCTCCGGCACGAGATGACAATCGGCAGCCGCGCCGGCGGCTCGGCCTGGATGCCGGCCGGCGATGGCGCTAAGCTCGCGGGCGGCAGCCGGACGGGGCGGCGTGCCAGGGGGAACGGATGATGCGCGAGGCGAGATGCCGCTTGGGCTGGACCATGCGTGGCCGGGCGGACCGCTGACGCCATGGTGCCGCGCCGCATCGCGGCCGTGCGGCTGCTCGCGCTCGCCCTGCCGATGCTGGCGGGGTGCCGGGTCGGGCCCGACTTCACCACCCCGACCGCCTCGGTCGCCGCCCAGTGGCAGGCCGCGGCCGACCCGGCGGTCAAGGCGGACCACGCCCAGGACGCCAAGTGGTGGACCGGCTTCGGCGACCCGGTCCTCGACCGGCTGGTCGATCTCGCCTACCGCCAGAACCTGACGCTGCTCGCCGCCGGCACGCAGGTGCTCCAGGCGCGCGCCCGGCTCGGCCTGGCGATCGGCGAGATCTATCCGCAGACCCAGCAGATCCAGAGCAGCATGATCTACAACAAGCCGGGTCAGCTGGACCTCAGCAACAGCCCGCTGGAGCTGGAGAACTACTGGCGCGGCACCTTCGGCCTGACGCTCGGCTGGGAACTCGACTTCTGGGGCAAGTTCCGGCGGGGGGTCGCCTCGGCCGACGCCGCCTACCTGGCCTCGATCGCCACCTACGACGACGTGCTGGTGGCGCTGATCGCCGACATTGCCACGACCTATTTCGGCATCCGCACGCTCGAGGCGCAGCTGCTGATCGCCGAGGAGAACGTCGCCAAGCAGCAGGCTTCGCTGCAGATCGCCCGCGACCGCGCCGCCGGCGGCGTCGCGACCGGTCTCGACGTCGCCCAGGCCGAGAACGTGCTGGCCCAGACCCAGGCGGCCATCCCCCGGCTCACCGCCGAGCTGCAGCGCGGCAAGGACGCGCTGCTGGTGCTGCTCGGGCTGCCGCCGGGCCGGCTCGACGACCTGCTGGCCGGGGCCGGCGGCATCCCGAGCCCGCCCGGCGAGGTCACGGTCGGCATCCCCGCCGACCTGCTGCAGCGGCGGCCGGACGTCCGCGCCGTCGAGCTCAGGGCCGCCGCCCAGAGCGAGCAGATCGGCATCGCCAAGGCCGACCTGTTCCCGGCCTTCACCATCAAGGGCGCGCTCGGCACGGTGGGCTCGAACGCCAGTACCAACGAGGTCAGCGAGAGCTTCACCTTCAAGGGGCTGCAGTTCTCCTTCGGGCCGGAGTTCAGCTGGCCGATCCTCAACTACGGCCAGATCACCAACAATGTCCGCGTCCAGGACGCCGGGCTGCAGACGCTCCTGATCGAGTACCGCAACACCGTGCTGCAGGCGCAGCAGCAGGTGGAGGACGCGCTCAGCGCCTTCCTCGAGGGCCGCAAGCGGGTCGTCCTGCTGCACCAGAGCGTCGCCGCGGCACAGAAGGCGCTCGAGATCGGCCTCACCCAGTACAAGCTCGGCACCCGCGACTTCACCACCGTGCTGACCGCCGAGCAGAACCTGTACCAGGCGCAGAGCGACCTGGCCGCCGCCTCGGGCCAGCTCTGCACCAGCGTCGCCGCGCTCTATCGCGCGCTCGGCGGCGGCTGGCAATTGCGGGAGGGACACGACGTGGTCGACGAAGCCACGCGCAAGCAGATGCGCGAGCGCACCGATTGGGGCCGCCTGCTGCCGCCGCCCGGGGCGCCGGCCCCCGCGCCGCAGCCGGGCCTGCCCGGGCCCGCCGACCGCGGCCCCGACATCCAGGCCCCGCAATGGTGAGGCGCATGCAGATCCGCCGCCCCCCGGCCCGCCACCGCCCGGCCCGCCACCGGCTCCGGCTGCTGGCCGCGACGCTGCTGCTGCTCGCCGGCGGCGCCGGCGCGGCTGAGGCCCAGGGCACGCCGCCGACCGTCCCGGTGATCCAGCCGAAGGTCGAATCGGTGACCCAGTCGCTCGAGATCACCGGCAATGCCCAGGCGGTCAGCCAGGTCAAGCTGATCGCCCGCGTGACGGGATATCTCGACCAGATCCATTTCGAGGACGGCGCCCTGGTCAAGGGGGGCGACCTGCTCTTCACCATCCAGCAGGACCAGTACAAGGCGCAGCTGCAGCAGGCGCAGGCGCAGCTGCAGCTGCAGCTCGCGGCGTCGGCCTACGCCTCGACCGAGGTCGCGCGCTACAAGGCGCTGGTGCAGAAGAGCGCCGCCACCGAGGTCGAGCTCGACCACTGGATCTTCGAGCAGCGCAGCGCCTGGGCGAACATCCAGGCGGCCCAGGCGCAGGTCACGCTGGCCAAGCTCAACCTCGACTACACCGAGGTCCGCGCGCCGTTCGACGGCCAGATGGGCAAGCACCTGATCGATCCCGGCAACGTCGTCGGCGGCGACGGGCAGCAGGCGGCGCTCGCCGAGATCTTCCAGCTCGATCCGATCTACGTCGTCGCCAACATCAGCGCGCAGCAGCTGACCCAGATCCGCGCCAACCTGAAGCAGCGCCGCCTGACGCTGGCCGAGCTGCACAAGGTGCCGGTCGACGTCGCGCTCGACGGCGAGAGCGGCTTCCCGCACCGCGGCACCGTCGAGTACGTCGCCCCGGCGACCGACCCGGCGACCGGCACGCTGCTGGTCCGCGGCATCCTCGCCAACCCCGACCGGCTGCTGCTGCCCGGCATGTTCGTGCGGATGCGCCTGCCGATGGAGAGCGGCAGCCGCGAGTCCCTGCTGGTGCCCGACCGGGCGCTGCAGGCCGACCAGGGCGGCAGCTACCTGCTGGTGATCGGCCCCGGCGACGTGATCCAGCAGCGCTATGTCCAGCTCGGCCAGTCGGTCGGCGACCTGCGCGTCGTCATCGGCGGCCTCGGCCGCGACGACCGGGTGGTGATCGGCGAGCTGTGGCGGGCCTCGCCCGGCACCAAGGTGGTGCCGCAGCTCCGCCCGATCGGCAATTGAGGACGCGGCAGGCAGCCGCATAGGACGGCCATGTCGAAATTCTTCATCGAGCATCCCGTCCTCGCCAACGTGCTGGCGATCGTGCTGGTGCTGATCGGCGCGGTGGCGCTGATGCGCCTGCCGGTGTCGGAATATCCCAACGTCGTGCCGCCGACCGTGTCGGTGACCGCCTCCTATCCCGGCGCCAGCCCGCAGACGGTGATCGACACCGTGGCGCTGCCGATCGAGAACCAGGTCAACGGCGTCGACGGCATGCTCTACATGGAGTCGACCAGCGCCGCCGACGGCACCTACAGCCTGACCGTGACCTTCGCCATCGGCACCGACCCCGACACCGCCCAGGTGCTGGTGCAGAACCGCGTCCAGATCGCGCTCGCCTCGCTGCCCGAGCCGGTCCAGGCGCAGGGCGTCAGCGTGCAGAAGAAGAACACGGCGATCCTGCAGATCGTCACGCTCGATTCCGCCGACAACCGCTACGACAGCCTGTTCCTGACCAACTACGCCACCATCAACCTGACCAACGTGCTGGCCCGCATCCCCGGCGTCGGCAGCGTCAAGGTGTTCGGCGCCGGCGACTACTCGATGCGGATCTGGATGGATCCGGAGAAGCTCAAGACCTACCGGCTGCAGCCCAAGGACGTGATCGACGCGATCCGGCAGCAGAGCGAGAACGTCGCCGCCGGCCAGATCGGCATGCCGCCGGCGCCGGACGACACCGACTTCCAGTACACCATCGACATCCAGTCGCGGCTCAACGACCCGCGCCAGTTCGGCGACATCGTGGTCAAGGACGAGACGAACCAGGGCGGGCGGCTGGTCTATGTCCGCGACATCGGCCGCATCGAGCTGGGATCGCAGACCTACGCCCAGGACTTCCGGCTGAACGGCCGGCCGGCAGCGGGCATCGCCATCTACCAGACGCCGGAATCGAACTCGCTGGCGGTCGGCCAGAAGGTCGGCGCGACCATGGCGGCCCTCGCCAAGCGCTTCCCGGAGGGGCTGCGCTATTCCATCCCCTACGACACGACCCTGTTCGTCACGGCCTCGATCGACGAGGTCTACACGACCCTCTACCAGGCCGGCATCCTGGTCCTGGTGGTCATCCTCATCTTCCTGCAGAACTTCCGGGCGATGCTGGTGCCGGCCACCACCGTGCCGGTCACCATCATCGGCGCCTTCGCCGGCATGGCGGCGCTGGGCTTCAGCGTCAACCTCTCGACCCTGTTCGGCATCGTGCTGGCGATCGGCATCGTGGTCGACGACGCCATCGTCATCGTCGAGGCGGTCACCGCCCATATCGAGCGCCGCATGTCCGGGCACGACGCGGCGATCAAGGCGATGGCCGAGCTGTTCGGCCCGATCATCGGCATCACGCTGGTGCTGATGGCGGTGTTCGTCCCGGCCGCCTTCGTGCCCGGCCTGACCGGCAAGATGTTCGCCCAGTTCGCGCTGGTGATCGCCGTCACGGCGCTGATCAGCGCGATCAACGCCGCGACCCTGAAGCCGACGCAGTGCGCGCTCTGGCTGCGCACGCCCAAGCCGCCGGAGAAGCGGAACTTCTTCTTCCGCGGCTTCAACCGCGTCTACGACCGGATCGAGCGGGGCTATACCGGCCTGGTCCGCCGCATGGTCCGGCGCAGCGGCCTGATGGTGGTGCTGGCGCTCTGCCTGTCGGCCGCCGGCGTCTACGGGCTGACCCGCCTGCCCACCGCCTTCATCCCGATCGACGACCAGGGCTACCTGCTGGTCGCCGTCGAGCTGCCGGAGGCCGCCGCGCTGCGGCGCACCACCGCCAGCCTGGAGGCGGTCGACAAGGCGGCCCGCCAGATCCCGGGCGTCCAGGAGGTGATCGCGCTCGCCGGCCTGTCGATCCTGGACAACAGCGCCGACCTCGCCAACGCCGGCACGGCCTGGATCATGCTGAAGCCGTTCGACGAGCGGAAGCGGGCGCCCGGCCAGGACATGGTGACGATCTACGAGCGGCTGTCGAAGGCGCTTGCATCGCTGCCCGACGGCGAGGCGCTGGTGCTGCCGCCGCCGGCCATCCAGGGCATCGGCAATGCCGGCGGCTTCCAGATGCAGCTCGAGATGCTGGGCGGCAGCTTCGACTACCAGAAGCTCAACAACCTCGCGGCGGCGGTGGTGGCGGAGGCGCGCAAGGATCCGGCGATCCGCAGCGCCGTGACCACCTTCCGCGCCGACGCGCCGCATGTCACGCTGACCGTCGACCGCGCCCGGGCGGAGACGCTGAAGGTCTCGGTCGGCGACGTCTTCGCCGCGCTCACCGACTATGTCGGCTCGACCTACGTCAACCAGTTCAACAAGTTCGGCCTGTCGCTGCAGGTCTATGTCCAGGCCGACGCGCCCTACCGCCTGCATCCGGAGGACCTGCTGAAGCTGCATGTCCGCAGCCAGGACGGCCAGATGGTGCCGCTCGGCTCGGTGGCCCATCTCGGCGCCCAGGTGGCGCCGCCGCTGATCACCCTCTACAACCTCTATCCCTCGGCCACCATCATCGGCGGCCCGGCGCCGGGCTTCAGCTCGGGCCAGGCGATGACGGCGATGGAGCAGGCGGCGGCCCGGGTGCTGCCGAGCGACGTGACCTTCGAATGGTCGGCGATGTCCTACCAGGAGAAGGTCACCGGCAATCAGCTCTACTACGTCTTCGCGCTGTCGCTGCTGCTCGTCTATCTCTGTCTCGCCGGCCAGTACGAGAGCTGGATCCTGCCGCTGGCCGTGCTCTCCGCCGTGCCGCTGGCCCTGCTCGGCCCGGTCAGCGTGCTGAGCGCGCTGGGCGCCGCCAACAACCTCTACACCCAGATCGGCCTGATGCTGCTGATCGCGCTCTCGGCCAAGAACGGAATCCTCATCGTCGAGGTGGCGCGCGAGCGCCGCATGGTCGACGGCAAGTCGATCCTGGACGCCGCGGTCGAGGCCTCGAAGACCCGCTTCCGGCCGATCCTGATGACCTCCTTCGCCTTCATCCTCGGCGTGCTGCCGCTGGTGCTGGCGACCGGCGCCGGGGCCAACGCCCGCAAGTCGCTCGGCATCAGCGTCTTCAGCGGCATGATCGCCTCGACCTGCCTCGCCGTGCTGTTCGTGCCGTCGTTCTTCGTGCTGCTGCAGCGGCTGGACGAGTGGCGCAAGAACCGCAAGAAGCCGGCCGCGCCGCCGGCCGGCGTACCGGCGGGCGGGCAGCCGGCGGAGCAGCCGGCCGGTTCGTGACCCCGGCGCGCCCGGTCCGCGGCGTCGCGGGACCGGCCCGCTTCCTGCCGGTGCTGCAATGGCTGCCGGCCTACCGGCTGGCGTGGCTGCCGGCCGACCTCGCCGCCGGGCTCGCGCTCTGGGCGGTGATGGTGCCGGAGGGCATGGCCTATGCCGGCATCGTCGGCGTGCCGCCGATCATGGGTCTCTACACGCTGGTGCCGCCGCTCGTCGCCTATGCCCTGCTCGGCACCTCGCGGCGGCTGGTGGTCGGCCCCGACACCGCGACCGGGCTGATCTCGGCGCTGACCGTCGGCGCCGTCGCGGCGCACGGCAGCGCCGACTTCAACGCGCTGACCAGCACGCTCGCCGTGATGATCGGCGCGCTCTTCCTGGCGGTCGGCCTGCTGCGAATGGGATGGGTCGCCGCCTTCATCCCGACGCCGGTGATGCGCGGCTTCATCGAGGGGCTGGTGCTGGTGACCATCATCGGCCAGGTGCCGCACCTGCTCGGCATCGCCGGCGGCTCGGGCAGCTTCTTCGACAAGCTGGCGGCCGTCCTGCGGAACCTGCCCGAGATGCGGGCCTTGCCGGCGCTGACGGGGCTGCTCTCGCTCGCCGCCATGCTGCTGATGCGCCGGCTGTCGCCGCGCCTGCCGGCCGCGCTGATCGTCGCCGCCGCCGCGACGATCGCGGTCGTGCTGCTGCGCGGCGCCGAAGCGGGGATCGACGTCGTCGGCACGCTGCCCTCCGGCATGCCGCACCTCGCGCTGCCGCGCCTCGATCCCGTCCTGCTGCGCGAGCTGGCGCCCGGCGCGCTCGCCATCGTGCTGCTCGGCTATGCCGAGGCGCTCGGCGCGGCCACCGCGGCGACCGAGGGCGACGAGACGATCGAGCCGAACCAGGAGCTGATCGCGCACGGGCCGGCTAACATCCTGAGCGGCCTCTTCGGCGGCTTCCTGGCGGTGGGCAGCCTGTCCAAGACCTCGGTCGCCATCTCGGCCGGCGGGCGCAGCCAGCTCGCCAACCTGATCGGCGCCGCGTTGTGCTTCCTCACCCTGCTCTGGCTGACGCCGCTGTTCCACGACATGCCGCATGCCGGGCTGGCGGCCATCGTCATCGCCGCGATGCTGCATCTGCAGAGGCCCGGCTACATCGTCGCGCTGGCCCGCCGCAGCCGCAGCGAGCTGGCGCTGGCCGCCATGGCGTTCGTCGGCGTGCTGTCGCTGGGCGTGCTGCAGGGCATCGGTCTCGGCGTCGCCCTGTCGCTGCTGATGGTCGTCTACCGCACCACCCACCCGAACGCCGCGGCGCTCGGCCAGATGCCGGGCGAGCAGTCCTATCGCGACCTGCGGCGCCATCCGGAGGCGCGCACCTACCCCGGGCTGCTGATCTGGCGGCCGGGCGGCGACCTGTTCTTCGCCAGCATCGGGCGGGTGGCCAGCGACCTCGAGGCGGCGGTGGCCGCAGCCGTCCCGCGGCCGTCGCGGGTGCTGCTCGACGCCAGCTCGGTCGACTACGTCGACACCACCGCCTGCGACGCGCTGCTCAGGCTGATCGGCGCCCTGCGGGAGCGCGGGATCACGCTGGCGATGGCGCGGGTGCGCGACGAGGTCCGGGCGACGCTCGCGCGCTCGGGGGTCGAGGCCGCGCTCGGCCCGGGCGCGTTCTACGAGCGCATCACCGACGGGGTGCGCGCCTGGCAGAAGGCGCAGGCCATGGACGAGCCCGGCGCCTGACGCCGCGGCTCAGCGATGGGCGTGGCGGTCGCCGTGCTCGCGCTTCTCGACGGTGTCGCGGCCGACCAGCTTGCTGAACAGGCTGTCCTCGTCATAGATCAGCGCCAGCTTGCGCTCCTCGAACTCGGCGAAGAACTCGTCCCAGGAGATCTCGACGAGATGGCCGTGCTCGGAGTTGGGCGCCTTCGGGAACATGATGCGGATGATGCCGACATCGTCGCCCTTGTGGGTGCGGTCGACGGCGGCCGGCTTGCCGCCATGGGACTCGGCCCAGCGGCGGATGGTGTCGTGGTCGGTGGTGACCTCGGACATGGCGAAACCTCGCGGCTGCGGTGCCTCGCCGAGGCAACCCGCCCGCGCCGTGGCGGGTTCCTGGGGCCGCCTTCGTCAGCGCGGCGTGCGGGCCGCGTCGCGCTCCGGGGCGAGCTCGTCGATGCGGCGGCCGAGCTCGACGTCCTCGTCGGTCAGCGCGCCGGCGCCGGAGACATCGAGCTCCTGGGTCATCAGCCGGATCTCCACCCGGTCGATATAGTTGAGGATCTCGGGATAGTGGCCGGCCCGCTCGCAGAGCAGCGCGACCTGGACGAGGAAGCCCCAGGCCTCGCGGAACGAGCTGAAGTGGAACGTCTTGTGCAACGCGTCGGCGTCCGGCACCTCGAGCCAGCCGCGCAGCGAGCGCAGCGCCGCCTGCCGTGCCGCGCCTTCCAGCCGGGTCGCCATCGCCGCTCCTCCTGCCTTGCCCCACCGCCGGGCAAACAGCCGCGCCGGCGCGGCGTTCCCGATCGGCGTTGACGCGCGGGCCGGCGCCGGCCGAGGCTGGGGCCAATGCGACGGGGGGCGACGGGGGAGCGACATTCATGATCGAGGTGCGGCTGGCCAAGATCGCGATGACGGCGTCGCTCGCCGCCTTCGCGCTGCTGGTGGCGATCGACAACGTCGTGGACTACGGCACCAACTACCTGTTCGTGCAGCATGTGCTCAGCATGGACACGATCTTCCCGGACAGCACGCTGAAGGGGCGCGCGGTCACCGCGCCGGCGCTGTGGCAGGCGGGCTATGCCCTGATCATTGCCGGCGAGGCGGCGACCGGCCTCTGCTTCGCCGCCGGCACCGTCGCGCTGCTCGGCCGGCTGCGCGCCCCGGCCGCGCTCTTCCAGCGCGCCAAGCGGCTCTGCCTGGCCGGGGCGGGCCTGGGATTCCTGGTCTGGTTCCTGGGATTCATGGTGATCGGCGGCGAATGGTTCCAGATGTGGCAGTCGAGCACATGGAACGGCCAGCAGGCGGCCTTCCGCTTCTACGTCACGCTGCTCGCGGTCGCGATCTTCCTCAACCAGCCCGACGCCGAGCTGCCGGGAGCGGAAGCGCCACGGCGATGAGCGCCGGCGCCAGGCTGGCCGCCAGCACCACCGCCCACATGACCGGCGTCGGCGCCGCCAGCCCGAGCACGGCGGCGAGCGGCGGCAGCCAGGTCGCGGCCAGCAGCAGCCCGACGCAGAGCGCGACCGCCGCCCAGACCCAGGGGTTGCAGATGACCTCGTTGCGCCAGCGCGAGGCGCCGGGATCGCGCATCGCCAGCGCCTGCCAGAGCTGGCCGAGCGCCAGCGTCAGGAAGGTGACGGTCACCGTCTCCGTCCGGCCCAGCCCGAGCCCGTAGCGCGCCGCCGCCCAGGCGGCGAAGCCGGCGGCGGTCAGCAGCAGGCCCTGGCGCAGCACGAAGCGCCACTGCGCCGGCCCGACGATCGGCTCGCCCGGCGGCCGCGGCGGCCGCGCCAGCACGGCGCGGTCGCCCGCGACCAGCGCCAGCGCGAAGGCCGGGAAGACGTCGGTCACCAGGTTGAGGAAGAGGATCTGCAGGGGCAGGATCGGCAGCGGCAGGCCGCCGGTCAGCGCCAGCCCGACTACCAGCACCTCGCTCAGGTTGCAGGCCAGCAGGTATGTCGTGAAGCGGCGCAGGTTGTCGAAGATGACGCGGCCCTCGGCGATCGCCGCGACGATGCTGGGGAAGGCGTCGTCCTGCAGCACCATGGCGGCCGCCTGGCGCGCCACGTCGGTGCCCCGCCGGCCCATGGCGATGCCGATATCGGCCTGCTTCAGGGCCGGCGCGTCGTTGACCCCGTCGCCGGTCATCGCCACCACCGCGCCGGCCGCCTGGTGGGCGCGGACCAGCGCCAGCTTGTCGGCCGGCGCCACCCGGGCGAAGAGCGGCGCGGCGAGCAGCGCCGCGGGCGCGGTGGTGGCCAGCGCGCGGCCCTCGACGACGTCCGTGCCCGCGGGCGCCAGCCCGACCGCCCGGCCGATCGCCAGCGCCGTCACCGCATGGTCGCCGGTGACCATGACGACGCGGATGCCGGCGGCGCGGCAGGCGGCGATCGCCGCCGGCACGTCCGGCCGCGGCGGGTCCTCGAGCCCGGCGAGGCCGAGCAGCGTCAGGGCTTCGGGGACCGCCGGCGGCACGGCGCCCGCGCCGCGCGCCCCGGCCAGCGCCAGCACGCGCAGCCCGTCGGCGCCGAGCGCGGCGGCGCGCTCCAGCCAGAGGCCGCGCCCGGCCGCGTCCAGCCCGGCGCAGCCGGCGAGCACCGCCTCGGGCGCACCCTTGACGGCGACCCGCCAGCCATCGCCGGCCTGGTGGAAGGTCGCCATCAGCTTGGTGGCGCTGTCGAAGGGCAGCTCGCGGACCTCCGGCCAGGCGGCGAGGAGAGCCTCGCGCTCGAGCCCGGCGGCGCGGGCGGCGCGCAGCAGCGCCACCTCCATCGGGTCGCCGCTGTCCTCGCCCTCGCCGGCGGCCAGGCCGGCGTTGCTGCACAGCGCCGCCGCCTCGAGCAGCGCCCGTGCGCCCGCGCCTTCGGCGCCGCCCTCGACCGGCAGCGCCACGACGTCTTCCGGCAGCCAGAGGCGGCGCAGCGTCATCCGGTTCTCGGTCAGCGTCCCGGTCTTGTCGGTCAGGATCACGGTGGTGGCGCCGAGCGTCTCGACCGCGGCGAGCCGCTCGATCAGCGCGTGCTGGCGGGCCATCCGCCAGATGCCGCGGGCCAGCGCCAGCGTGGCGACGACCGGCAGCCCTTCGGGAATCGCCGCGACGGCCAGCGCGATCGCCGCCTCGACGACGTCGAAGGCGGGCTGGCCGCGGCCCAGCCCGGCGAGCGCGATGGCGAGCGCCAGGCCGAGGGTGAGCCAGAGCAGCTGGCCGGAGAGCCGGGCGAGCCGGGCCTCGAGCGGCGAGGCCTCCGGCGCCGCCTGCGCGACCATCCCGGCGATGCGGCCGAGCTCGGTGGCCGCGCCGGTCGCCGTCACCACCCCGGTGCCGCTGCCGCGGGTGACCAGCGTGCCGCGGTAAAGCATCGAGCGGCGGTCGCCGAGCGGCGCGTCGGCGGCGACCGGCGCGGTGTCCTTGTCGACCGGCACCGATTCGCCGGTGAGCGCCGATTCGTCGGCCGCCAGCGCCGCCGCCTCGATCAGCCGCAGATCGGCGGCGACCGCGTCGCCGCCCTCGAGCTGGACGACGTCGCCGGGAACCAGCGTCTCGGCGGGCACGGTGGCGAGGCGGCCGTCGCGGCGGACCCGCGCGGCCTGCCGCCCGAGCCCGCGCAGCGCCTCCATCGACCGCGTCGCCTTCAGCTCGGTGACGAAGCCGATCGCCGCGTTGAGGCCGAGCACGACGGCGATGGCCGCCGCTTCCTCGATCTCGCCGACATAGAGGGCGATCGCCGCCGCGGCGGCGAGCAGCCCGGCGACCGGGCTCCTGAACTGGTGCAGCAGCAGCGGCAGCAGCCGCGCGGCCGCCCGGCCCGCCACCTCGTTGGGGCCGCAGCGCGCCAAGCGGCGCGCCGCCTCGGCCGCCGCGAGGCCGGCGGCGGGGTCGACCTGCAGGGCCGCCACCACCCGCTCGGCCGCGAGGGCGTGGGCCTGCTCGACCGGTGCTGTCGCCTCGACCGGGCCTGCCGCCTCGACCGGGCCTGCCGCCTCGACCGTCATCTCCGCCCCGGCATGAGGGTGCCGCCCCCGCGATGGACGCGCGGGCGAGGGGTTCCTACGATAGCACCATGGAGATGACGGCCACGGCGATCATCGCCCGGCTCGGGTTGCAGCCGCACCCCGAGGGCGGGCACTTCCGCGAGACCTGGCGCGACCGGCCGGCGGGCGGCGGCCGCGGCGCCGGCACTGCGATCTACTACCTGCTGGCGCGCGGCGAGCGTTCCGGCTGGCACCGCGTCGACGCGGCGGAGATCTGGCACTGGTACGCCGGCGCGCCGCTGGCGCTGTCGATCGCCGAGCCGGGCCGGCCGGCCGCCGCGGTCACGCTCGGCAACGACCTCGCGGCCGGCCAGCAGCCGCAGGCGCTGGTGCCGCCGGGCGCCTGGCAGGGCGCCGCGAGCCTGGGCGACTGGACGCTGGTCGGCTGCACGGTCTCCCCGGCCTTCGAGTTCGCCGGCTTCGAGCTCGCCCCGCCCGGCTGGATGCCGGGCTGAGGACGCTAACCGCCTCCTTCGTCTGCCGGGTAAGCTCCCGGACGACGCACGAGCAGAGGTGGCGACCAATGCTGCATCGACTCCTGCTGATGGCGGCGCTGCTGCTGCCGGTCGAGGTGCTGGCGCGCGACGGCGCCCACGTCGCCTCCGGCACCGACATCCCGAGCATCACGATGGACCCGGAGTACAGCGCCGGCCACGACCGCTACCATACCGACTTCTACGAGAACCTGGTCACCCCCGGCGGCGATGGCTGCTGCGGCTACCTCGACTGCCATCCGGTGCGCCGGGAGGATGTGCGCATCGCGCCGGACGGCAGCCTGGAGATCCGCACGCATCGCTGGCCGCAGGTCGGCGAAGCCAGGCCGCCGGAGAAGGTCTGGCGGCGGGTGCTGCCCGAGCAGATCCTGCCGGTGCCCTCGCCCGACGACGGCGTACATGCCTGCACGCGGCCGTTCGACGGCACCATCATGTGCGTGACTCTCCCCAGCAACAGCTAGGGCCGCCCCCCTTTGTCATGCCCGGGCTTGACCCGGGCATCCAGCTTGCGGCAGCCCTGGATTGCCGGCTCAAGCCCGGCAATGACAGGATTGAGCGTCAGCCACGGCAAGTCTGCGTCACCAGCTACGCCACCCCGCTTTGGCGGGCGGCCTGGTGATTCCGGCTCGGATCGCAGGCCGTCCGTCACTGCCGCCAGGGCATGACCGGCACGCTCGACACGCTGTTCATCGGCGAGCCTTCGACCACCTTGGTGCTGTAGGCGAGGTAGACCAGCGTGTTGCGCTGCTTGTCGTAGAAGCGCACGACGCGCGTCGCCTTGAAGATGATCGAGGTGCGCTCGCTGAACACCTCCTGCTGCTCGGGCAGCCGGGCGGGCAGGGTGATCGGGCCGACCTGGCGGCAGGCCAGCGAGAAGCGCGAGGGGTCCTCGGCCAGCCCGAGCCCGCCCTTGACCCCGCCGGTGCGGGCCTGGCTGACATGGCAGGTGACGCCCGGCACGCCGGGATCGTCGAACGCCTCGATGCAGACCTTGTCGTTCGGCCCGACCAGCCGGAAGGTGGTCGAGACGCAGCCGATCTCGTCGGCCGCCGCAGGATGCGGCCGGCCGGCCAGCAGCAGCAATCCGAGCAGGGCGAGGGCGATGACGCGCATGGGCTCTCCTCCGAGGGGCGCAGAGAAGATGGGGAGCGCCGCGTCGCTGCGGAAGGGTGCCGCCGTGCTACACGCCGAGATGGCGCCGCAGCAGCTCAGGCTGGCTCTTCAGCTCCGCCGCCGATCCTTCATGCGCGATATGGCCGTTGTTGATGATGTAGACCCGGCTGGCGAGCGCCAGCGTCGCCGCCAAGTTCTGCTCGACCAGCACGATCGTCTGGCCCGCATCGGCGAGCTCGCGGCAGGTCCGCACCAGATCGTGCACGATGACCGGCGCCAGCCCTTCGAACGGCTCGTCGAGCAGGACGATCTTCGGATCCCGCACCAGCGCCCGGGCGATGGCAAGCATCTGCTGCTCGCCGCCCGAGAGATTGGCGCCGCGGCTGGTGCGGCGCTCGTGCAGTCGCGGGAACATGCCGTAGATGCGCTCCAGCGGCCATCGGCTCGCCGCGGTCAGGCCGGCGAGGATGATGTTCTCCTCCACGGTCAGGGTGCCGAAGATGCGCCGGTTCTCGTGCACCAGCTGCATGCCGAGCCGCGCGATGCCGTGCGCCTTCCGGCCGGCCAGCTCGACGCCGTCGAGCCTGATCGAGCCCGAGCGCGGCCGCACTACGCCCATCAGGCTGTTCAGCGTGGTGCTCTTGCCGGCGCCGTTGCGCCCGAGCAGCGCCACCACCTCGTGCTTCTCGACCCGGAGGCCGATGTCGAACAGGATGTGGCTGTCGCCGTAGTAGCTGTTCAGCCCGGTGACCTCGAGAAGGCTCATGCCACCTGCCCGTGCACGCCGCCGAGATAGGCTTCCTGCACCTTCGCATCGGTTCTGATCTCGGCGGGCGTGCCTTCGACCAGGATCCTGCCCTCCTGCAGCACCGTCACCTTGTCCACCAGCTCGAACAGCGAATCCATGTCGTGGTCGATGACGATCATGGTGCGGCCCCGCGCGATCGACTTGAGCAGCGCCACGGTCTCGACGCGCTCGCGCGGGCTCATTCCGGCGAGCGGCTCGTCGAGCAGGAGCAGGCTGGGCGAGGTGGCCAGGGCGAGCCCGATCTCCAGCCGCCGCTTCTCGCCATAGGCGAGCTCGGCGACCGGCCTGTCCAGCCGCTCGGTCAGGTCGACCATCGCGGCCGTGCGCTCGACCCGATCCCGCAGGCCCGGAACCCGGTCGACGCTGCGGAGCAGGTCGAGCTTGAACCTGCCGTTGGTGACGCCGAGCGCGGCGATGGTCAGGTTCCGGCGAACGCTCAGCCGGTCGAAGAGCTGGTTGATCTGGTAGCTCTTGGTGAGGCCGAGCTGGCACACCGCGGTGACGCCGAGCGCGGTGATGTCGCGGCCCTCGAAGACGATCCTTCCCGCGCTCGGATGCACCTCGCAGGTCAGCATCCTGAACAGGGTGCTCTTGCCCGCGCCGTTCGGTCCGATGATGCCGCGCAGCTCGCCGTGATCGACGCTGAAGTCGATGTCGCCGTTCGCCACCAGGCCGCCATATCGCTTGGTCAGGCCCGTCGCCTGCAGGATCGGGCCGGAGCCCGGGGCGCTGCCGCGGCGTCGCGCCGGCATGGCCGCGATCGTCGCCGGGTCGGCCGGGCCGAAGGAGGCGCCGGCCGGTGCCGCCGTCGGCCCGACCGGCCCGGCCGCCGGCCGCCGCCGGGTCGCCATCGCCCAGAGGTCGGCGAGGGCACCGACGATGCCGCGCCGCAGGAAGCAGACGAGCAGCACGAAGACGATGCCGAGCACCAGCTTCCAGGTCGCGCCGAGATGCAGCACGTTCTGGAAGAAGTCGCTGAGGAACAGCCACACCGTGGCGCCGACCAGGGGACCGAACAGCGTGCCGGCGCCGCCGATGGCCGTCTGCATGACCAGCTGGCCCGAGGTGTCGAACATGAAGGCGTCGGGCGGCATGAAGCCCTGCATGACGCCGAGCAGGCCGCCGGCGAACCCGGCATAGATCGCCGCCACCACGAAGGCGGTCAGCTTGTAGCCGTGGATGTCGTGGCCGAGGGCGGCGGCGCGCACCGGATTGTCGCGGATCGCCGACAGGATCGCGCCGACCGGCGAGCGCACGATGCGCAGCGCGATGACGATGCCGACGAAGTACCAGAACGCCAGGAACGCATACATCGTCCGGTCGGAGTCGAACGCCAGCACCGTGAAGCCCAGGTCGAAGGTCGGCGTCGGGACGCCCGGAAGCCCGTTCTCGCCGCCGGTGAAGTCGGACAGCGGATTGAACTCGACGAAGAAGAACACCTCGGCGATCGCCACCGTGATCATGGCGAAGTAGATGCCCGTGCGCCGCAGCGCGATCAGGCCGATGACATAGCCCGCGGCGCCGGCCACGACCGCGCCGATGACGATGGCCGCCATGACGGAGGAGAAGCCGGTCTCGGTCAGCAGATAGGCGGCGAACATGCCGCCGGTGCCGTAGAAGGCGGACTGGCCGAACGAGAGCAGCCCGGTGAAGCCGAACAGGATGTCGAAGCCGATGCCGAACAGGCCCCAGATCACGATGCGGTTGATGGTGCTCGCCGAGAAGCCGAGATGGGGCAGCACGAACGGCGCCAGGATCAGCGCCGCGGCGGTCAGGAGCTCGACGAGGTAGCGGCGCCGCAGGCTCATGGCGAGGCGCCTCTACTCGCGCCCCGCCGTGCCGAGCAGCCCGTGCGGGCGCAGCACCAGCACCAGCGTCATCGCCACGAACAGCATGATGTAGGAGTAGCCGGGATTGAACATCGAGGTGATCGAGATGATCTCGCCGGCGATCAGCCCGCCGACGATCGCGCCGGGGAAGGAGCCGACGCCGCCGATGACGACGACCACGAAGGCCTGCACCAGGATCGCCTCGCCGACATCGGGCGCGATCGAGACCACCGGCGCGTTGACGATGCCGGCGAAGCCCGCGGCCATGGCGCCGATGCCGAAGACCAGCATGAAGACCCGGTAGACGTCGATGCCGAGCGCATCGACCATCCCGGAATCCTCGATGCCGGCCCGGACGATCATGCCGATGCGGGTGCGATAGAGGACGAGATAGAGCGCCAGCAGCGCCACGGCGACGATGCCCAGGAGCGCCAGCCGGTAGGTCGGATACATCATGAATCCGAGGTTGGTGATGCCGACCAGGGGGCGAGGCGGCGGAACCGTCTTCGACAGGCTGCCGAACAGGAAGCGCACCGTCTCGACGAAGACGATGCCGAGGCCGAAGGTGACGAGGAGCTGGTCCTCCAGCCGCCGCCGATAGAAGTGGCGGATGATGAGCCGCTCCATCGCGACGCCCACCAGCATCACGAACAGCGAGCCGGCGGCGACGGCGGCCAGGAACGAGCCGGTGTAGCCGTAGGCGACCCAGCCGGCATAGCCGCCCAGCATGAACATCGCGCCATGCGCGAGGTTCAGCACGCCGAGCGTGCCGTAGATGATGGTGAGCCCCGACGAGATCAGGGCCAGCAGCGCGCCGAGCACCAGCCCGTTGAAGCACTGCGAGACGAAGTTGGCCCAGTTGATCACGCGGCAGCCCCCGTCGCGGCCGAGGCGCCGCCGGGGCACGGCGTCTCCGCCCGCGGCGGGCGGCGGCCGCGGCGGTGGCCGATCAGGTGTAGTCGCCGAGCCGGCAGCCGAAGGCGTCCGGCTTCTGCATCAGCGGCTCTCCGGGCAGCACGTCGAGAACCTCCCAGAAGTCCTCCGGGTTCTTCATGTCCTTCGGGTCCTTGCCCCGCACGATGACCACGGGGCGGATGCACTGGTGGTCCTCCGGGCGGTACCGGACATCGCCGACCAGCGAGGGGATGGTCTCCCCCTTCTCGTACTGCCGGATGACGTCCGGCGGATAGAACGAGCCGGCCTCGGAGACCATGCGCGCCCAGTGCGCGAAGCTGACATAGCCGTTCTCGGCGCCCCACTCGGGCCGGTAGCCGTATTTCTGCTGGAAGGCGGCGACGAACTGCCTGGCCAGCGGGTACTGGTCCTCCAGCGTCCACCAGAAATCGGTCGCGGCGAAGACGCCGGCGGTCAGCTCCGCCCCCACCTCCTTGGCGAGGAACGGGATCTGGTACGGGATCACCATCTTCATCGCGGGGGTCAGGCCGAACTGCTTGGCCTGCTGCACCGAAAGCACCGCGTCGCGGCCCCAGTTCACGTTGACGATGACCTCGGCGCCGGAGTTGGCCATGTTGGTGAGATACTGGCTGAAGTCCTGCGTGCCGAGCGGCGACACCTGGTTGGTGACCATCTGCCAGCCGCCCTCGGCCGTCAGGTAGTCGTTCACCGACTTCGTGACGGTGTGCCCATAGGTGTAGTCCGGCGTCATGAACGCCGCCTTCCTGCCCTTGCCGTAGGCCTTCACCAGCACGGGGCCGATCGCGTTGGCAGCGGTCTGGCCGTAGAAGTTCTGGCGGAACCCGTAGCGCACGCAGTCCTTGCCGGTGGTGTCGTTCGAGCCCGAGATCCCGGTGACGTAGAGCACCTTGCCGCGCTGGGCGAACTTGTTGAGCGCGACCGCGACCGCCGAGGAGGTCGAGCCGGTCATCAGGACGATCTTGTCCTGGTTGATGAAGTTCTGCTCCTCCTGCACGGCCTGGTTCGGCTTGGCCGCGCTGTCGGCCGACAGCAGCTCGACCTTCTTGCCGAGCAGGCCCTTGTCGAGCTTCGGCGCGATGGCCTTCATCAGCGCGTGGCCTTCGTTGATGTGGGCGACCGCGAGCTCCATGCCCTTGAGCTCGTCGGCTCCCTGCACGGCATAGGCGCCCGTCAGCGGCACGGCGGCGCCGATTCGCACGGTGTCGCCGGCCGAGCCGGCGGGCCATGTGCCGATCGCCGGCTTGTCGTCCGCATGGGCCCAGCCGATGCTGCCGAGGCCCGGGATGAGCGCCGTCGTCCCCGCGAGGGCGCCGAGCCGCAAGATCCTGCGGCGGGAGAAGGGGCCCTGTCCGACAGTCGTACCTGACATCGATGTCCTCCCGTTCGTCCATCCGGCATCGCGGAAAGGGCGAGGAGCCGCTTTCGCCGACACGCGCTGGTCCAACAATCGATCGCGGCTTCCGGTGCCTGACCGGAGCCGGGAAAGTGGCAGGAGAGCCGGGAATGTGAACAGCCGAGGACGGCGGATGCCGGCAGCGCCTCGACAGACCCCGTCGAGCGCCCGTCAGGCCGCGGTCAGCCGGACGGCAATGCGCAGCCTGCCGGCAGGCCGGCCGAAGCCGGCCTCACAGGGCGAGGGAGGCGGGTCCGGCGGCCAGGCGCCGCCGGACCGCGGCCTTCAGCGATGGATGTCGACGTTCTTCGTGTCGCGGACCAGCAGGGTGCCGATCACCAGGGTCATGGCGGCGACCGCGATCGGGTACCACAGGCCGGAGTAGATGTTGCCCGTGGCGGCCACGATGGCGAAGGCGGTGGTCGGCAGGAAGCCGCCGAACCAGCCATTGCCGATGTGGTAGGGCAGGGACATCGAGGAGTAGCGGATGCGGGTCGGGAACAGCTCGACCAGCATGGCGGCGATCGGGCCGTACACCATGGTGACGTAGAGCACCAGGATGGTGAGCAGCAGGATCAGCATCCCGGTGCTGGTCTGGGCCGGATCCGCCTTGGCGGGATATCCCGCGGCCTTGAGCGCGGCGCCGAGGGTGGCGGGGAAGCCGTCGGCGAAGGCCGCCGCATAGCCGCCGGCCTTCACCGCGGCATCGACGATCTTGCCGAGCTCGGCCGGCTTGTCGGCGGCGTTCTTGAAGGCGTCCGAGGCGAGGCCGGCGCCGATCAGGGCCGACAGGGTCCTGGCCTTGGCGGCGTCGGCGTTGGGGCGCGGATCCTTGTAGCCGATCGCGGCGAGCGCGTCGGCGATCGCCTTGTCGGCGGCCTCGGCGGCGGCTGCGACGCCCGCCTCGCCGGCGGCCTTGAGCTGGGTCGCGAGCTCGGCGTCCTTGGCCTTGCCTTCGGCCGCCAGCTTGCCCGCCGGGAAGGTGTTGACCACCGTCTCGCCGACCTTGATCGAGGCGGCGCCGGCCGGTCCGGCGGCGTTCTGGTAGGGCACGCCCGCCTTGACCAGGGCGCCCTTGGCGACGTCGCAGGCCGAGGTGAACTTGGCGGTGCCGACCGGGTTGAACTGGAACGAGCAGTCCTGCGGGTCGGCCGTCACGATCACCGGGTTCTGCGCCTGGGCGTTGTAGAGCGCCGGGTTGGCGTAGAAGGTGATCGCCTTGAAGATCGGGAAGTAGGTGACGATCGCCAGCAGGCAGCCCACCATGATGATCGGCTTGCGGCCGATCTTGTCGGAGAGCCAGCCGAACAGGACGAAGAAGGGCGTGCCGATCGCCAGCGCCGCGGCGATCATCAGGTTGGCCGGGACGGGATCGACCTTGAGGGTCTGGGTGAGGAAGAACAGCGCGTAGAACTGGCCGGTGTACCAGACCACCGCCTGCCCGGCGGTGAGGCCGAGCAGCGCCAGGATGACGATCTTGAGGTTCGACCAGCGCGCGAAGCTCTCGGTCAGCGGCGCCTTGGAGTGCGTGCCCTCGGCCTTCATCTTCTGGAACACCGGCGACTCGTTGAGCCGCAGCCGGATCCACACCGAGATGGCGAGCAGGATGATCGAGACCAGGAACGGGATGCGCCAGCCCCAGGTATCGAAGGACGCGCCGAGCGAGGTCCGGCAGCCCAGGATGACGAGCAGCGACAGGAACAGGCCGAGCGTCGCCGTGGTCTGGATCCAGCTGGTGTAGAGGCCGCGCTTGTCGTCGGGCGCGTGCTCGGCGACGTAGGTCGCGGCACCGCCATACTCGCCGCCGAGCGCCAGGCCCTGCAGCAGCCGCAGCGCCACCAGGATGATCGGCGCGGCCATCCCGATCGAGGCATAGCTCGGCAGCAGGCCGACGCCGAAGGTGGCGAGGCCCATGATCAGGATGGTGATCAGGAAGGTGTACTTGCGGCCGACCAGGTCGCCGAGCCGGCCGAACACCAGCGCGCCGAAGGGGCGGACCGCGAAGCCGGCCGCGAAGGCGGCGAGCGCGAAGATGAAGCCGGCCGTCTCGTTCACGCCGGAGAAGAACTGCTTCGAGATGATCGCGGCGAGCGAGCCGTAGAGATAGAAGTCGTACCACTCGAAGACGGTGCCGAGCGACGAAGCGAAGACGACCGTCACCTTGCTCCGGTCGAGATCTCCCGCAGGTGCGGCGTAGCTTGCTGTCGCCATGGTCCCGTTCCCCCGTTTGCTCGAACGCCGCCCAACCCCGGCGTCGCGACTTGCAGGATCGCTAGCATGGCGGGCGGCAGCTTGCCAACCTGTGCCGGAGTCGCGCCCCGCCGCGAAGATTGCGCCGCCGGGCGGCGGTTTGCTACAACCCACCCCTGGTCGCGGAACCGGGCAGGCAAGCCGCCCGCCCCCCTGACCCGTTCCCCAGCCGCTTCCCGAGAAGCCCGGAGCCGCCGATGGCCGCCTACCAGTACGTCTACGTCATGAAGGGCCTGAACAAGGTCTATCCCGGCGGCCGCAAGGTGCTGGACAACATCTGGCTGTCGTTCCTGCCGGGCGCCAAGATCGGCGTCCTCGGCCTCAACGGCGCCGGCAAGTCGACGCTGCTGCGGATCATGGCCGGGCTCGACACCGACATCTCCGGCGAGGCCTGGTCGGCCGAGGGGGCGACGGTCGGATTCCTGACGCAGGAGCCGGCGCTCGATCCGGCCAAGGACGTGCAGGGCAACGTCATGGAGGGGCTGGCGGCGACCAAGGCGCTGCTCGACCGCTTCGAGGCGGTGAGCGCGCGCTTCGCCGAGCCGCTCGAGGACGACGAGATGAATGCGCTGATCGCCGAGCAGGGCGAGCTGCAGGAGAAGATCGACGCCGCCGACGCCTGGGACCTGCAGCGCACCGTCGACATCGCCATGGACGCGCTGCGCTGCCCGCCGGGCGACGCCGACGTGGCCAAGCTGTCCGGCGGCGAGCGGCGCCGCGTGGCGCTCTGCCGCCTGCTGCTGCAGAAGCCCGACCTGCTGCTGCTCGACGAGCCGACCAACCATCTCGATGCCGAGTCGGTGGCCTGGCTGGAGCGCTTCCTGGCCGAGTACAAGGGCACCGTCGTGGCGGTCACCCATGACCGCTACTTCCTCGACAACGTCGCCGGCTGGATCCTCGAGCTCGACCGCGGCAAGGGCATCCCGTGGGAGGGCAACTACTCCTCCTGGCTGGAGCAGAAGGAGAAGCGGCTGGCTCAGGAGGAGAAGCAGGAATCGGCCCGCCAGCGCAGCCTGCAGCACGAGCTCGAGTGGATCCGCCAGTCGCCGCGCGCCCGCCAGGCCAAGAGCAAGGCGCGCATCGCGGCCTACGAGACGCTGCTGGCGCAGGCCGGCGAGAAGACCGGCGACGGGGCGCAGATCATCATTCCCGCCGGGCCGCGGCTGGGCGACCTGGTGATCGAGGCCGAGCATCTGCGCAAGGGCTTCGCCGACCGGCTGCTGATCGACGATCTCAGCTTCCGCCTGCCGCCCGGCGGCATCGTCGGGGTGATCGGGCCGAACGGCGCCGGCAAGACCACGCTGTTCCGCATGATCACCGGCCAGGAGCAGCCGGATGGCGGCAGCTTCCGCACCGGGCCGACGGTCAAGCTCGGCTATGTCGACCAGTCGCGCGACGCGCTCGCCCCGAACAAGACGGTGTGGGAGGAGATCACCGACAGCCGCGACGAGATCGAGCTCGGCAAGCGCAAGATGCCGAGCCGGGCCTATGTCGCCGCCTTCAACTTCAAGGGCGCCGACCAGCAGAAGAAGGTCGGGCAGCTCTCCGGCGGCGAGCGCAACCGGGTGCATCTCGCCAAGATGCTGAAGTCCGGCGCCAACCTGCTGCTGCTCGACGAGCCGACCAACGACCTCGACGTCGACACGCTGCGCGCGCTCGAGGAGGCGCTGATCGATTTCGCCGGCTGCGCCGTGGTGATCAGCCACGACCGCTGGTTCCTCGACCGCATCGCCACCCACATGCTGGCCTTCGAGGGCGACAGCCAGGTGGTGTGGTTCGAGGGCAACTACCAGGACTACGAGGCCGACCGGCACAAGCGGCTGGGCGCCGAGGCCGACCAGCCGCACCGCATCAAGTACCGGCCGCTGACGCGGTAGCGGCGGCGTCCCGCCTCGGGTGCCGCAGGCCGCCGGGGATCAGCTGGCGCCCGCCGGGCACCGGTTCAGCGTCATGGCCCCGCTCGAATCGCCCTTCGCGAAGGTCATGGCATCGCCGGCGATCGTGATGTGGCCGTCGCCCGGCGGCCCCTCTGCCATCTGGATGACGAGGCGGTCGCCGGTCAGGACGTAGGTGCCCTCGGCGGTGCGCCCGCCGTTGCGAGCGACGAGCTTTCCGCCGGGCATGAACATGTAGGATTCCCGCTTGCAGGCGGCCTCCAGCGTGGCATCGCTGCCGGCCTTCAGGCTCCACGTCCCGACCAGCCGCTGGGCGAGGTCGTCGGCGCCGGCCCGGACGGGCTGCAGCAGGACGGTGGCGAGAAGAGCCGAGCCCGCCAGCGCGATGAGGCCGGGCCGTTCGAGCGATGCCTTACCCGACATTGGATCCCCTCCCAGATTGCCGTGGGCAGCCGCGCCGCCAAAGCAAAAGACCCCGGCCCGCCGGGCCGGGGTCTCGCCTTGTCTCGGCGACGCGGACGAATCGCTCAGGAAGCCTGGCCCTGGGCGATCTTCTTCTTCAGCGCCTCGTTGAGCGCCGCGACCTTGCCGCCGCCGTTCTGGATCACCGAGGCGAACTCGTTGCGGTAGGTCTGCACCATGCTGATGCCTTCGATCTTGACGTCGACGATCCGCAGCTGGCCGCCGGTGCTGCGCAGCACCCATTCGGCGCGGACGTTCTCCTCGCCGGGCCGCACGATGATGCTGCGCACCGTGTCGTAGCCGGCGTCGGGCTGGTTGCGCGCGATGTCCTTCACCTGGAAGGTCTCGCCGGAATACTCGGAGAAGCGCGTCGCGTAGGACTGCACGACATAGCGCTCGAACAGCTTGGTGAACTCGGCCTTCTCGGCGTCCGTCGCCACCTTCCAGTAGCGGGCGAGGACGAAGCGGCTGATCGACGGAACGTCGAAATACTGCTCCAGGAGCTGCTGGAAGTTGGCTTCCATCTGGGCCCGGGAGCTGGCGTTCTTCTTGATCTCGGCCAGCGCCTTCTCGCCGAGATTGGTGACGAACGCGCCGGGGTCGGTGGCCGGATCGCCGGCAGCCCCGGCCGGGGCGGCCCAGCCGATGGCGCAGCCCAGCAGGATGCCGAGGAGAGGGCGACGCGCGATCATCATGCTCAATTGACCTCCGAAACCTTGGTGCCGTTCATGCCGTCGGGCAGCCCCACGGCGCCCGGGAACGTCTGGGTGTCCCCCGGCGCCCCGTTCCTGATCTCGTCGTTGCGGACCTGCCTGTAAAGGCTGCGGATCGTCGCATAGTAGTCGAGCGAGTTCTTCCGGATCTCGTCCAGGGTCTTCAGGTTGCGCGCGCGCAGGTCGATGCCGCCGACCGCGGCGCGGATGTAGAGCAGGTAGCCGAGATTGTGGGCCGGCAGCACGTAGGTCAGCGGGTCGATGTAGTTGTCGACCGCCGTGCCGATCGCATCGCGCGGGTTGGACGGACCCATCACCGGCAGCATCAGGTAGGGGCCCTCGTCGACGCCGTGCACCGCCAGCGTCTGGCCGAAATCCTCGTCATGGAAGGGATAGCCCCAGCCGCTGGCGACGTCGAACAGGCCGAGCACGCCGAAGGTGGTGTTGATGAGGAACCGCATGCTGGTGTCGCCGGCGCGGTCGAGGCTGCCCTGCATCAGGTCGTTGGCCAGCACCACCGGCGTGTTGATGTTGCGCAGGAAGTTGCGGATGCTGTCCTGCACCGGGTTGGGCAGCGCGACGTAGTACCAGCCGGCGATCGGCTTCAGCAGCAGCTCGTCGAGCGCGTAGTTGACCTCGAAGAAGTACCGGTTCATCGGCTCCAGCGGGTCGTTGGCCTCCTGGAAGGCGGCCAGCGCCTCCGGATCGCCCTCCGGCACCTTCGCGCAGCCGGCCACCGCCACCATTGCGGCCAGCGCCAGCCCGATCCATCCCGCCCGCGGCATTCTCTTTGCTGACATGAAGCGCTCGACCCCGTTCCTCGTCCCGACCCCCGGGCCTTGCAAGGCTCGTGCCCCTGCCTCTGCCGTCCTGGCATCGGCGCGAGGGCTCCAGCCTCCGCCACAGAACCTCTGCTAGCCCGCGTTGCCCGTCAGGACACGCCCCGAAATCCCGGCCGGGACCCCCCACGGCCGCTCGTTTTTGGATAGCACAGCAGGGGTCCGATGGCGAGTCGCCATGCGGCGCATTCGCGACTTTGCTGCCACAGCGTGGCAAAAAGATGACAGTCCAAGCCGTTGGCGCAGCGGCTTCATGGATTCAGCTGGCTTCAGCCGACTCGCTCGGCGTGGTGGCAGGCGGCCAGCCGCCCGTCCACGGCGCGCAGCTCCGGGCGCACCCTGGCGCATTCCTCGGTGGCGAACGGGCAGCGGCGGTGGAAGGCGCAGCCGGGCGGCGGGGCGAGCGGCGAGGGCAGCTCGCCCTTGACCGCCACCCGGACCCGGCGCGCGGCGGGGTCGACCGCCGGCGTGCTGGCGAGCAGCGCCCTCGTATAGGGGTGGCGCGGATGGGCGAAGACGGTGTCGCGCGGGCCGCGCTCGACGATCCGGCCGAGATACATGACCATGATCTCGTCGGCGATGTGCCGGACGACGCCGAGATCGTGCGAGATGAAGAGATAGGCGAGGCCGAGCTCGGCCTGCAGGTCCATCATCAGGTTGAGCACCTGGGCGCGAATCGACACGTCGAGCGCCGAGACCGGCTCGTCGGCGACGACGATGCGCGGCTGCAGCATCAGCGCCCGGGCAATGGCGATTCGCTGCCGCTGCCCGCCGGAGAACATGTGCGGGTAGCGGGCATAGTGCTCGGGCCGCAGCCCGACCTTGGCGAGCATGGCGCGGGCCGCCTCGCGCCGCGGTCCGGCGCCGAGGTCGCTGTTGATGCGCAGCGGCTCCTCGAGGATCGTCCCCACCGTCTTGCGCGGGTTGAGCGACCCGTAGGGGTTCTGGAAGACCATCTGGACCAGCGGCCGCAGCGCCTTCAGGGCCGGCGGCGAGGCCCCGACCACCTCGGTGTCGCCGATTCGCAGGGTGCCGGCGGTCGGCAGCTCGATCATCGTGACCATGCGGGCCAGCGTCGACTTCCCGCAGCCCGATTCGCCGACCACCGCCAGCGTCCGCCCGGCCGCCAGCTCGAAGCTGGCATCGGCCACCGCGTGCAGCGTCGCCGCGCCGCGGAACAGGCCGCGGCGGACCTCGTAGTCGCGCGCCAGGCTGCGGGCGACGAGCAGCGGCGTGGCCGCGGCAGCCGGCCGGGCCGGGGTTGCGCTCACGGCGCCGCCTCGCGCGGCGCGCCGCCGCGGTCGAGCGGGAAGTGGCAGCGCACCGGCCGCCCGGGCCGGTCGGCGAGCAGCGCCGGGCGCTCGCGGCGGCAGCGCTCCTCGACCCGGGCGCAGCGCGGGTTGAAGAGGCAGCCGGCCGGCCGGTCGTCGATCCCGGGCACGACGCCCGGGATGGTGGCCAGCCGCGCCCCCCCGGCGCTGCGCTCCGGCAGGGCGTCGAGCAGCGCGCCGGTATAGGGGTGGCGCGGCTGCTCGAACAGGGAATCGGCGGCCTGCTCCTCCACCGCCTGGCCGGCATACATCACCATCACCCGCTGCGCCGTCTCCGCCACCACCCCCATGTCGTGGGTGATCAGCACCAGCGCCATGCCGCGCTCGCGCTGCAGCGCCAGCAGCAGGTCGAGGATCTGCGCCTGGATGGTGACGTCGAGCGCGGTGGTCGGCTCGTCGGCGATCAGCAGGCGCGGGTTGCAGGCGATCGCCATGGCGATCATCACCCGCTGGTTCATGCCGCCGGAGAGCTGGTGCGGGAAGCTGCCGATCCGCCCGGCCGCGTCGGGGATGCCGACCTGGTCGAGCAGCTCGATGGTGCGGCGGCGGCGCTGGGCGCGGCTGCCGCCCTCGTGCACCGCCAGCGCCTCCATGATCTGGAATCCCACGGTGAAGCACGGGTTGAGGCTGGTGACCGGCTCCTGGAAGACCATCGCCAGGTCCTTGCCGATCATCCGGCGGCGCTGCGCCGGCCGCATCCCCAGCAGGTCGTGGCCGGCGAAGCTGAGGCGGTCGGCCCTGACCTTGCCGGGCCAGGCGATCAGCCCCATCAGCGCCAGCATCGAGACGCTCTTGCCGGAGCCCGATTCGCCGACGATGCCGAGGATCTCGCCCGGCTCCAGCACGAGGTCGAGGCCCTCGACGGCGCGGAAGGTGCCGCGCGCGGTCGGGAACTCGACCGACAGGTTGCGGATCTCGAGCAGCGCCATCAGCGCTTCAGCTTCGGGTCGAGCGCGTCGCGCAGCCCGTCGCCCAGCAGGTTGAAGGCGATCACGGTGACCAGGATGGCGAGGCCGGGGAAGGTCACCACCCACGGCGCGCGCTGCAGGAACTTCAGCGAATCGGCCAGCATGGTGCCCCATTCCGGCGTCGGCGGCTGCGCCCCCAGCCCGAGGAAGCCGAGCGCCGCGGCGTCGAGGATGGCGTTGGAGAATCCCAGCGTCGCCTGGACGATGAGCGGCGCCACGCAGTTCGGCAGGATGGTGTCGAACATCAGCCGGAGGCGGCCGGCCCCGGCGACCCGCGAGGCGACGACGTAGTCCTTGGAGATCTCGGCCATCACCGAGGCCCGGGTCAGCCGGGCGAAGTGCGGCAGGTAGGTGATGGTGACAGCGATCATCGCGTTGAGCAGGCCGGCGCCCAGGATGCTGACGATGACGATGGCGAGCAGCAGGCTGGGGATCGCCAGCACGATGTCCATCACCCGCATGATGATGGTGTCGACCAGCCCGCCGAAGAAGCCGGCGGCCATGCCGAGCAGCGTGCCCGCAACCAGCGTCAGGGTGACCACGATGCCGCCGATCAGCAGCGACAGCCGGGTGCCGTAGATGATGCGCGACAGGATGCAGCGGCCGATGTCGTCGGTGCCGAGCGGGAAGCTCCAGCTGCCGCCCTCGTTCCAGACCGGCGGCATCAGCGTGTTGTCGCGGAACTGCTCGGCCGGGTCGTGCGGCGCGATCACCCCGGCGAAGATGGCGCAGAGCAGGATGAAGAGGATGGTGAGCAGGCCGAGCATGGCGCCGCGGTTGGCGCGCAGCGACAGCCACAGCTCGGCGGCGGGGGAGAGCGGCGCCGGCGCGGCGCCGGCGGCGGGGCTGCCGGCCGGCTCGGCGGCATCGGTCATCGGATCGGCGCCTTCATCGCTCGCCTGCCTCCGTCAGGACCGCCGGTAGCGGATGCGGGGATTGAGCACGCCATAAGCGAGATCGACCCCGAGATTGACCAGGATCACCAGGCTGCAGATCAGCAGCACGCCGCCCTGCACGGCGGGATAGTCGTTCTTGACCACCGAGCCGACCAGCCAGCGGCCGATGCCGGGCCAGGAGAAGATCGTCTCGGTGAGGATGGCGCCGCCGAGCAGCGTGCCGACCTGCAGCCCGATGACGGTGGCGACCGGGATCAGCGCGTTGCGCAGCGCGTGCACGCCGATCACCCGGAACTGGCCGAGCCCCTTGGCCCGCGCGGTGCGGATGTAGTCCTCGCCGAGCACCTCGAGCATCGAGGAGCGCGTCATGCGGGCGATCACCGCCAGCGGGATGGTGCCGAGCACGATGCTGGGCAGGACGAGGTGGCCGAGCACCGACAGGAACGCCCCCTCCTGGTCGGAGATCAGCGAGTCGATCAGCAGGAAGCCGGTGACCGGCTCGATGTCGAAATCGAGGTCGATGCGGCCCGAGACCGGCGTCCAGTGCAGGCCGACCGAGAAGGTCAGGATCAGCAGCAGGCCCCACCAGAAGATCGGCATGGAGTAGCCGATCAGGCTGCCGCCCATCAGCAGGTGGTCGAAGATGGTGCCGCGGCGGACCGCGGCGACCATGCCGGCCGGCAGCCCGATCGCCAGCGCGAACAGCATGGCGCAGAGGCTGAGCTCCAGCGTGTTGGGGAACAGCGCGAAGAACTCCTCGGCCACCGGCCGCCGCGAGTTGATCGAGCGGCCGAAATCGCCCTGCACGAGATGCACGACGTAGTCGAAGAGCTGGACGTAGATCGGCCGGTCGAGGCCGAGCGACTTCTCGAGCTCGTGCCAGCGCTCCGGCGTGATGTTGTGCTCGCCGACCAGCACGGTGACGGGATCGCCGGGGACGAGCCTGACCAGGAAGAAGGTCAGGAGGACGATGCCGAAGAAGGTCGGCACCACCAGCGCGAGCCGGTTGAGGACGAAGCGCAGCATCCGCGCCACCCGGCCGGTCGGCGGGGCGCTGTTGCGCCCCGCCGCTCCGGCCCGGTCAGGCTAGGACTTGTCGACCCCCTCGAAGATCTTCACGAACAGGGGATCGAGCGGCATGTTCTTCACCTTCTTGCTCGCCGCCAGCACGTTGACCGCATAGGCTACCGGCACCCACGGCGCCTCCTTGAAGGCGATCTGCTGGGCCTCCTGGTAGAGCTTGGTGCGCTGGGCGGTGTCGGCGGTCTGCTTGGCCTTCATCACCAGGTCGTTGTAGTCCTTGTTGCACCACTTGGCGAAGTTGGACGGGTTGGCCTTGCCGTCCGGGCAGCCGAGCAGCACGAACATGAAGTCGTCCGGATCCGGATAGTCGGCGATCCAGCCGATCTGCATGACCAGGTGGTCGCCGGCCCGGCCGCGCTTCAGGTACTCCTTCCAGTCCATCGTCGTCAGGTTGGCCTTGACGCCGACATTGGCGAGATCCTGCTGCATGATCTCGCCGATCTTCTTGCCGTCGGGGTTGTAGGCCCGGGTGACCGGCTGGTACCAGAAGTCGAAGGCGAGGTCGGGAACGCCGGCCTCCTTGAGCAGCGCCTTGGCCTTCTCCGGGTCGTGCGGATATCCGGTGATCGCCTTGTCGTAGGACCACAGCGTCGGCGGGATCACGTTGTGCGCCGCCACGCCGGTGCCCTGGTAGACGGACTTGAGGATCGCCTCCTTGTCGATCGCCATGTTGAGCGCCTGGCGCACCCGCACGTCGTCGAACGGCTTCTTCGTCGTGTTCATGGCGATGTAGAAGACGTTCATGCCCTCGCCCCGCATCACCACGAGATCCGGGTTCTTGGCGAGGTCGGGCAGGTCGGCCGGCGCCGGCGAGTTGGCGACGTCGCACTCATGCGCCTCCAGCTTCGCCTTGCGGACCGACGGGTCCGGGGTGATGGCGAAGACCAGCTTGTCGATGTGCTGCTTGCCGTTCCAGTAGTGCGGATTGGCGACGTAGCGGATGACGCTGTCCTTCTCGTAGGAGGAGAGGGCGAAGGGGCCGGTGCCGATCGGCGACTGGTCGATCTTCTCCGGCGTGTTCGCCTTCAGCATCGCGTCGGCATATTCCTTCGACTGGATCGCCGCCCAGTCGAGCGCGATCATCGAGAGGAAGGCGACCTCGCGGTTCTTCAGCTTGATCTTGACGGTGTGGTCGTCGACCTTCGTGACGCTGTCGACGAGGTCGCCCATGCCGAGGTTCTCCCACCACACATAGGTGCCGCCGGAGACCTTGTGGAACGGGTTGTCCGCCTTCTGCTGCCGCTCGAAGGAGTAGACGACGTCGTCGGCGGTCAGCTCGCGGCTCGGCTTGAACTCGGCGTTGCTGTTGAACTTCACCTTCTTGCGCAGATGGAAGGTGTACTCGGTGCCGTCGTCGGAGATGCTCCACTTCTCGGCGAGGCCGGGGACGATCTCGGTCGAGCCCGGCTTGAACTGGACCAGCCGGTTGAAGATCTGGCGCGTCGCGTCGATCGTGTTGCCGCCGTCGAAGAACTGCGGATTGAAGCCCTCGGGGCTGGCCTCCGAGCAGTAGACGAGCGTCTTGGCATTCGCCGCCGCCGACATGCCGAGCACCAGCGCGCTCGCGGCTGCCACCATCAGCAATTGTCTTTTCATTCAGGACCTCCCAGTGAGAGTTGCAGCAGGCGCTTCGTCGAGAGCGGCGCTGCCGCAGCTGGCGGCGACCGTAGGCCGGCCCCGCGAGGGCTGTCAATGGCGCCCCGGACCGGCCGGTCCGCCGCCGGATCGGCCGGAAAGTGGGGCCGCCGGCCGGTGCAGCCCGGCCAGCAGCCCGGCCAGCAGCTCGCCCACGGCCTGCCGCGACAGCTGATCCTTGGGCAGGATCGCGGCGGCTGCTCCCAGCCGCTCGAGCTCGCGCGGCGCGAGCACCGCCGAGGAGACGACGAAGACCGGGATGGCGCGGGTCGCGGCGTCCTGCTGCAGGGCCGACAGCACCGCGAAGCCGTCCATCCCGGGCATCGCGAGGTCGAGGAAGATGGCGTCGGGGTGCTGCTCGCGCGCCTGGCGGAGCCCGGCGGCGCCGTCCTCCGCCTCGCCGATCTCGACCTCGTCGCCGAGCACCCGGCGCAGCGTGTAGCGGAACACCGGATCGTCGTCGACCAGTAGCAGCCTGGGCCGCACCGGCGCCGCCTCGTCCTCCCCGGGCGGCACCAGCGGCAGCTCGAGATAGAAGGTCGAGCCGGCGCCGGGCGCGCTCTCCAGCCGGATGCGGCCGCCCATCAGCTCGGCCAGCCGGCGCGACAGCGCCAGCCCGAGGCCGGTGCCCTTGACCCGCGACTGCAGCGGGTTCTCGACCTGGGCGAACTCCTCGAAGATCGTCTCGTGATGCTCGGGCGCGATGCCGATGCCGGTGTCGCGCACGGCGAAGATGATGCGGCGGCCGGCATCGAGCGCGGCCGAGACGACGACGCTGCCGCGCTCGGTGAACTTCAGCGCGTTGGAGACGAAGTTGCGCAGGATCTGCGAGACCTTGCGCTCGTCGCCGCGGATCGGCGGCAGGTCGGCGGGCGCCTCGAAGACGAGTTCGACCTCGGCGCCGACGCGGAGCGGCCGCAGCATGCCGCGCAGCGCGCCGAACAGGTCGGCGACGGCGAACTCGGCGTTGCTGGTGGTCGCCTTGCCGGCATCGACCTTGGCGATGTCGAGCAGGTCGTTGACCAGCTCGGAGAGCGCCGCGGCGGACTGGCGCACGAAGGTGACCTGCTTCTCCTGCTCGGCGGTGAGCGGGCCGTCGCTGCGGTCGAGCAGCAGCCGGGTCAGCGCCAGGATGGCGTTGAGCGGGGTGCGGAACTCGTGCGTCATGTTCGACATGAAGCGCAGCTTGAGTTCGTTGGCGCGCCGCAGCTGCTCGGCGCGGTCCTCGAGCTCGCCATAGAGCGCGACCACGCCGCGGTTGGTGTCGTTGAGCTCGCGGTTGACGCGCGTCAGCTCGTCCTGGCGCTGGCGCAGCGCCTCCAGCCCGTCGACCAGCTCGCGGTTCTGCTCGCGCATCTCCGACAGCGGATCGGGCGGCCGCTCGCGGGCCAGCTGGTCGGCGATGGCGGCGAGCATCGCGGTCGTGACCGCGGGGGCGCGCCGCGGCAGCGCCTTGCCGAGCCGCACCCTGGTGCCTTCGCCGGGGCGCGAGTCGATGTCGACCTGGTCCATCAGCCGCTGCGCGGCGCGCAGGCCGAGCCCGCGGCCGGGCCCGGCCTCGGGCCCGCTCGCGGCGGCGGTCTCGCTTCCGGGGGCGGGCATGCCGCGGCCGCGATCGCTGACCGTGACCAGCAGGTGCTGCGGCTGGGCGCGATCCTCGAGCGCGAACTCGACCCGGCCGCGGCCGCCATGGACGAAGGCGTTTCGGGCGATCTCGGAGACCGCGGTGGCGATGCGCGTCTGGTCCTGCGGGTCGAAGCCCAGCAGGCGCGCCACCTGGCGGGCGCGCTGGCGCGCCGTCACCACGTCCTGCTCGGAGGCGACCAGGGTGGCGATGATCGGGCGGGTCATCAGGCCGCGGCCGGCGCCGCCCGGTGGCGGACGACCACCACCGTGGTGTCGTCGCGGCCGCGCCGGAAGTCGCGCCAGAGGATGCCGGCGATCAGCGCGGGATGACGCGCCGGCAGGCCGGGATAGGGGTCGAGGCTCCAGCTGGAGACCAGCCCGTCGCTGTTGAGCACCAGCAGGCTGCCCGGCGGGAACGGGTAGTCGAAGAGCTGGACCCGGTGCAGCACGTGGCCGAGCGTGCCGCTGAGCGAGACGGTCCGCCGGATCCGCCCGGGGCCGAGGATCGCGCCGGCGATATTGCCGACCCCGGTGAAGCGGACCCCGGCCGCCGCGAGGTCGATCTCGGCCACGGCCGCGGCGGCGCCGCGGGTCGGGCCCGCGGCCTCGTGCATGCGGCGAAACAGCGCCGGCAGCGGCGATTCCGGCGCGGCCGCCGCCGCCTCGATCACCGCGGCGGCGGCGCGTGCCGCGAGATCGCCATGGCCGAGCCCGTCGGCGACGACCAGGCGGATCGGCAGCCGCTCGTGCAGCATCGCCCAGGCGTCGCCGCAGGCCGTCTCGCCGGGCGCCGGCACCGCCAGCCCGCTCCAGTCGAGGACGCCGCCGCGGGCCGGCGGCGCCGCGCCGCGCGGCAGGATGCGGGCGAGCAGGGCCGTGCCGAGGCCGGGGGCGGAGTGGATGTCCCAGTCGTCCGACAGGCGGGCGACGGCGCCGAGCCCGGTGCCGGCGGTGCCGCCGGTCGAGTAGCCGTCGCGCAGGCAGGCGCCGATGTCGGTCATGCCCGGGCCACGGTCCAGCGCGAGAACCTGGAGGCCGGCGCCGCCGGCATCGGCGAAGGGGCCGAGCAGCAGGGTGCCGCCGGCGCCGGCATGGCGCGCCAGGTTGGCGGCGAGCTCGGTCACGACGAGCGCCAGCCGCCCGGCATCGGTCTCTCCGAAGCCGTGGCGCGCGGCAGCCTGCGCCGCGGTGCGCCGCGCGGCGCCGACCTGGCTCGGCTCGGTGACCTCGAGGACGATCATCGCTACTTCCAACGCGCGATCGTCACCCTGGTGCCCTCGCCAGGCCGGGAGGCGATCTCGAATTCGTTGCAAAGCCGGCGGGCGCCGCCGAGCCCCAGCCCCAGCCCGCCGCCGCTGGTGAAACCGTCGGTGAGCGCCTGGTCGAGATCGGCGATGCCCGGCCCGGAATCCTCGAAGGTCAGCCGCAGGCCGGGACGGCCGGCCCGGCCGATCTCCTCGAAGCGCACGGTGCCGCCGCCGCCATATTCGAGCGTGTTGCGGGCGAGCTCGCTCGCCGCCGTGACGAACTTCGTCTGGTCGACCAGGCTGAAGCCGATCGCGACGGCGCGGCGCCGCACCTCCTGGCGAACCCTGACGATGTCCTCGGAGGTGGCGATCGCCATCACGTCGTCAGCGGCGGCGGCCATGGCTGCCCGTCACATGGCGGCCGATCATCGCCATGCCGCGCTCGACGTTGAGCGCGGTGCGCACGCCGGCGAGCGACAGGCCGAGCTCGACCAGCGTGATGGCGACGGCGGGCCGCATCCCGACCACCACGGTCTGGGCGTCGAGCAGCCGCGACATGGCGGCGATGCTGTCGAGCATCCGCCCGATGAAGGAGTCGACGATCTCGAGCGCCGAGATGTCGATCAGCACGCCGCGGGCCCGGCGTCGCACGATCGCCTCGGTCAGGTCCTCCTGCAGGGCCAGCGCCAGCTGGTCGTGCATGTCGACCTGGATGGTGACGAGCAGCGCGTCGCCCAGCTGCAGGATCGGAATCCTGTCCATGGCCGCCTCAGGCGGCGTTCTGGGCGACGACCCGCCGTCCGGTGCGGTCGAGCGCGGTGGCGAGGGCGTCCGCCAGCGTCGCCTTGGAGGTGACGTTGAGCTCGACGCCGAGATGGACCAGGGTCTGGGCGATCTGCGGCCGCACGCCGCTGATGATGCAGTCGGCGCCCATCAGGCGGGTCGCGGCCACGGTCTTCAGCAGATGCTGCGCGACCAGCGTGTCGACCGTCGGCACGCCGGTGATGTCGATGATGGCGATCTCCGCCGAGAGGTCGACGATCGCCTGCAGCAGGCTTTCCATCACGACCTGGGTGCGGGCGCTGTCGAGCGTGCCGATCAGCGGCACGGCGAGGATGCCGTCCCAGAGCCGCACCACCGGCGTCGACAGCTCGGTCAGCTCCTCGCGCTGCCGGGCGATGATCGCCAGCTGGCTGCGCTGATAATGCTCCAGGGTGAACAGGCCGAGCCGGTCGATCAGCAGGCTGGCGGCCCAGATCTCACTGGCCACCCGCTCCGGCGCGGCGGAGAGCGCGGCATTGATCGCGGCGAAGAGCGGCTGCTTCAGCGACAGCACGAAGGTGGCGATCTCGCTCGGCGAGAAGCCCTGCTGCGCCCGGCTGTCGGAGATCTCGGCCAGCAGCTCGCGCAGCCGGGCGTAGCCGTCGCCCTCGATGCCGGCCGGATCGCCGGCCGCCGCCCCGTCGCGCAGCGCCCGCAGCACGCTCTGGCACTGCTGCTGCAGCTCGCGGTCCTGGATCCGGCCGGAGCGCAGCGCGCCCGCGCCGACCAGCCCTTCCTTCCACTCGGCCGCCAGCGCGGCTTCGCCCCTGGCGATCAGCTCGGGCAGGACGCTCGGGTTGCGTGCTTCGACCATGCTCGGTCTCCCCCTTTTTCGGTGTCGTGCGATCGCGACGATGGGCGTGCTAGACGGTCCCCGCCAGGACCCGTTCCACGGCGCTGCGCAGCTCCGCCGGCTCGAACGGCTTCTGCAGCAGCGGCCGGCCGCGGCGCTCTGGGGGCAGGTGGCGCGCCTCGTAGCCGGTGACCAGCAGGTAGGGCACGCCGCGGCGGGCGAGCAGCTCGGCGGCCGGGTACACGGCGTCGCCGCCGAGATTGATGTCGAGCACGGCCGCGGCGAGCGGCTCGGCCGCCGCCAGCGCCAGCGCCTCCTCGAGCCGGCCGGCCGGGCCGACCACCCGGCAGCCCATCTCGGCGAGCACGTCCTCGATCATCATCGAGACGATGGCCTCGTCCTCGACCACCAGGACGCGCGGCTCGGCCGGCGGGGTCGCGGTGACGCTCACGGCGCGCGGCCGTGCGGAAAGGCGATGCGGCAGCGCACCCCCTCGCCGTGAAACTCGAGCGCCACCTCCGCGCCCAGCTCCTGGGCCAGCCCGCGCTCGATCAGGCGCGAGCCGAAGCCGCGGCGGGTCGGCGGCCGCACCGGCGGGCCGCCGTGCTCGCGCCATTCCAGCCGGCCGAGCCGGTCGGTGCCCTGGCCGCCCTCCCAGGCGATCTCGACCGAGCCGCCGGGAACCGACAGCGCGCCGTACTTGGCCGCGTTGGTGGCGAGCTCGTGCAGCGCCATGGCCAGCGCCAGGGCCGGCTGCGGCCGGAGCGGCAGCTCGCGGCCGGCGAGCCGCACCCGGCCTTCTCCCTGGCCCTCCCCCTGGCCGTCGCCCCGGGCGCTCCGGTAGGGCTCCAGGATCGCCAGCACGATCTCGCGCAGCGACACGGCGGTCCAGCTCTCGCGCACCAGCAGCTCGTGCGCCCGGGCGAGTGCCGCCAGCCGGGCCTGGAAGACCTTGCTGAACTCGTCGATGCCGGCCGAGCGGCGGGCCGTCTGCATGGCCAGCGACTGGACCGTGGCGAGCGCGTTCTTGACGCGGTGGCTGAGCTCCTGGACGAGCAGGCGCTGGTGCTCCTCGAAGCGCACCTGCTCGGTGACGTCCTCGACCACGCCGTTGATGCCGATGACGCGGTCCTGGTGATCGCGCAGCGGATAGAAGGACGCGGTCCAGTGGGATCGCTCGCCGGGCCCCGGCAGGGTTACGCGGGCGACCGGCGCGCCGGTCTGCAGTGTCTGGCGCAGCAGCGCTTCCAGCCCCGGCTCGCCACCCGGCAGGCCGGCTTGCCAGGACTCGCCGATCAGCAGGCCGGCGTCGCGCCCGGCCAGCTCGGCGAGGCGCTGGTTGACCCGCTGGTAGCGCAGGTCGCCGTCGAGCACGAGCAGCCCGACCGGCGCGTTGGCATAGACCGCTTCCAGCTCGGCCAGCCGCCGGTCGGCCAGGCGCCGGCTGTGGCGCGCCTGCTCCTCCGCCTGCTGCAGCCGGAGCAGGGCGGCGACGTTGGCGGTCAGCTCGGCCGGCTCGACCGGCTCCGTGATGTAGGCGTCGGCGCCGCCGCCGAGCCCGCGGACCCGCGAGTCGGCGTCGACGAAGGTCGCCGAGGTCTGCACCACCAGGGTGCCGGGAAACTCGCGCTTCATCTGCCCGCAGAGGTCGATGCCCGAGACATCGGGCAGCTTGACGTCGAGCAGCACCAGGTCGGCCTTCGCCAGCCGCAGCAGCGCGAGCGCCGACTGGCCGTTCTCCGCCTGGCGCACCTCGTAGCCGGCCCGCTGCAGGGTGCGCGCCTTGGCGTAGAGGCCGGGGGGATTGTCGTCGACCACCAGAATCCGGCCGGCAGCGGACGCCTCGCGGGGACGGGCCTCCATGATCTCGGTGGTGCCTTTCGGGCCGTTTCGCAACAAGCTCGAGAAAGTCCGCCGGCTGTCCCCCTAACCAGCTTGGGGGCGATTATCCCGTAGTTTGCCGGGGATGACAATGACGATGACGGGCGGGGTGACGTACGAGATTTTGTGTCAGGTGGTGAGAGGGGGTACTCCGCGGATTGCTGAAGCCCGCACGATGGAGCACCCCCAATGCCACGAGCTGTGACGATCAGAAGCCTACCGTTTGCGTTCGAGGTGGTGAAGGGCATGCAGGGTCAGGGGCTGGAATGGGGCGAGAGCTACCGGTCGCTGGGTCGGGATGCGCTTTGCGACATCCTGCAGGGTCAGATGGCGGGGTCGATTGACGCGCATCTTGACCGGATGGCCGCCCAGGGCGAGGCGGACCGGCGCAACGGGTCGTATCCGCGCCATCTGCTGACCGAGCTGGGGGATATCGAGCTTTTGGTACCCCGGACGCGACGGTACGCGCCGATCGAGGTGGTGCGGGCCTATGCGCGGCGTCCCGAGCAGGTCGATCGCATGATCCTGTCCTGCTTCGTTCTCGGGCTGTCGGTGCGCAAGGTGAGCGAGGCGCTGCTGCCGATCCTGGGACGGCCGATCAGCCCGGCGACGGTGAGCACGGTGGCCAAGCAGCTCGACGCCGTGGTGGCGGCGTTCCACGCCCGGCCGCTGCGTAGCCGCTACACGGTGCTGATGCTGGACGGCGTGGTGCTGGCGCGGCGGACCGGCGCCGGCGCGATCCGCCGGCCGGTGCTGGTCGCCCTGGGGCTGCGTCCCGATGGCAAGAAGGAGATCATCGACTTCCGCCTGGCGCACAGCGAAAGCGCTGCCGAATGGGAGCGCTTCCTCGGCGATCTGATCAGGCGTGGCCTCAACCTCGAGGGTCTCGAGATGGTCTGCATCGACGGCGGCAGCGGGCTGCGCGCAGCCTTGCCGACCGCCCTGCCGGGCGTTCCTGTCCAGCGCTGCTGGGCCCACAAGATCCGCAACGTGCTGGCCAAGGTCCGCCGTGCCGATCAGGCCGCCGTCAAGACCGGCCTTCACGCCATCCTGAACGCCAGGACCCTGCCGCTCGCCCGTTCCGCTGCCCGCCGCTTCGCCGACAAATGGCAGCAAGACTATCCAGCCGCCGTCGCCTGCCTGCGTGCAGACCTCGACGAGCTCCTCACCTGCTGGTGCTACAAATCCCTCGACCGCCGACGAGCCGTCCGAACCACAAACGCCATCGAGCGCCGCTTCCGAGAGGTCAGGCGCCGAACCAGACCCATGGGCGTCTTCTCAGACCGAACCTCCATGGATCGCATCCTCTTCGCCGTCTTCAGTCACGAAAACCGAAACCAGGGCATCAGCACCCCTCTCCTGCTGACACAAACGTCTTGACGTTACCGCCGCGACGGCCTCGGCGACGGCGGCGTTGACGCCGGGCCGCCGCCGCGATTCACTCGCGCCCGCGAGCGACAGGGGAGGGATCGCCATGGCCATGCTGGAGCTGCCCGACGCAGCGATCTTCTACGAGCAGACCGGATCGGGGCCGGACATCGTCTGGCTGGCCGGCGGCGACATGCCGGGATCATCCTGGCGCGAGTTCCAGATTCCCGCCTTCGGCGACTACCGCAACACCACCTACGACGCGCGCGGCATCGGCGGCACGACCAGCCGGCGGGCGCCGCCCTGGCCGATCCCGGTCTTCGCCGAGGACTGCATCCGCCTCATCGAGGCGGCCTGCCGGCCGCCGGTGTTCCTGGTTGGGCTGTCGCTCGGCTCGCTGATCGGCCAGGAGGTCTGCCTGACCCGGCCCGACCTGGTGCGGGCGGCCGTGCTGACCGGCACGCGCTCGCGCATGTCGGGATTCCTGCACGACTGGGAATCGGCGGAAATCGCCTTCCGGCGGGCCGGCGGCACCCTGCCGCGCGACTTCGCGATCATCCACTACGCCCTGCAGATGTATCCGTCGGAGGTGCTCGGCGACGACGCGCTCTGGGCCCGCATCAAGCCGCTGGTGTCGCGCAGCTACGGCGAGCGCGACGGCCACGAGCTGGCCGCGCAGTGGGAGGCCTGCCTGCAGTACGACTCGCTGGCGCGGCTGCCCTCCTGCCGCGTGCCGCTGCACGTCGTCGCCTTCTCGCACGACGTGCAGACCCCGCCGGCGCGTGGCCGCGAGGTCGCCGAGACGGCGCCGCAGGGCCATTTCCACCTGCTCGAGGGCCTCGGCCACTGCTCGGCCTTCGGCCACCGCCCGGACGAGGTCAACGCCTGCATCCGGGGGATCCTGGCAGGGTATCGGGACTGAGTATCGGGCCTGAGTATCGGGGCTGAGGATCGCCCTCGCCCGCCGCGGCGGGCGGGGGCGAGGCTCACGCCCGCTTGCGCCCGGTGATCATCGCCAGCACCAGGTTCTGGCGCTCGACCAGGCTCGAGATCACCACGCCCAGCACGTGCAGCGGCACCAGCACCAGCGCCAGGTTGGCGGCTGCGGCATGCACGCCCTCGACCCACTCGACGCCCCAGAACGCGTCGGTGGTCAGCATGTATCCCGTGCCGCCGATCACCGCCAGCAGCGTCAGCAGCGCGATCACCATGGCGCCGCCCGCCGGGTTGTGGCCGAGATGCCTGGCCGGTCGCCCGCGGCGCAGCTCGGCGATGTAGCGCAGCACCGCGCCCGGTCCCTTGACGAAGTCGACGAAGCGCGCGTGCCGCGATCCGACCACGCCCCAGACCAGCCGGAACCCGACCAGCCCGAGCACTGCATAGCCGGCGAGCCGGTGGACGTGGCCGGATTCCTCGGCGCTCAGCCAGGCGGTGGCGAAGGCGGCGACCAGGCTCCAATGGAAGATCCGGACGAGCGGGTCCCACACCCTGACCTCGGCCGGGTGCGCCGCGACGTGACCCGCCGCGGCGCCGCCGGCCTCGGGCACTACTCGTCCTCCTCGCCGGTGGCCGGCTGCAGGTCGCCGGTGACGGGATTCATCACCAGCTGCTGCTTCTTGCCGTCCTTCATGGCGTAGACCTCGTAGCAGCCGTTCTCCTTCTTGACGCTGCGCACGTCGTAGCCGGCCGCGGCGGCCCTGGCCTTGGCCTGGTCCTTGGTCATCCAGGTGCCGGTGACCGTGCCGCAGCTGTGCTGCTCCTCGGCGAAGGCCGGGAGCGCGATCCCGAGCGACAGGGCGACGGCACCAAGCAGGGCGAACTTCCGCATACTTCGAAACTCCTTTGCAGATCCTGGCCGGGCGGCCATGCACCGGACCATAGGGGGTGGGCGCTGACGCCCGCCTGATTGCGGCCGTCAGCGGTTTGTCAGCCGGCCTATTCGCCGTCGCCGTCGTCGTCTTCCTCGGCACCCGGCATCAGCTCGGGCTGGTCCTCGCCGGCCTCGCCGGCCTTGGCCTGGCTCTGCTCCTGGTCGTCGGTGATGGCGCCGGCGACCGGTGCGCCCTCCTGCTGCTCCTCGGCCAGGGCCGGCACGGCGGCGGCCAGCGACAGGGCGACGACACTCAGCATTGCAAGCTTCCTCATCTCGCATCTCCTCGAAGATCCATGGCATGCTCGCCATGCGACGGGCGGGACCCTAGGGCATGGTCGCTGACGAGCCTCTGATGGGCGTTGTCAGCTTCCTGTCAGCCGGCCTGCGCTACGGACCCCGGCGATGCGCACGAGACTGCGATTCATGGCCCTGATCCTCGCCTGCGGCGTCGCGGCGGCGCTGCCGGCCGCGGCCGACGACGCGCAGGAGCGCGAAGGCGAGCACGATCAGGACCGCGCCTTCCAGGCGCTGCAGCGCGGCGAGATCCTGCCGCTCGACAAGCTGCTGGCCGGCCTGCTCGCCAGCCATCCCGGCGAGCTGATCGGCGTCGAGCTCGAGCGCCGCAACGACCGCTGGATCTACGAGCTCCGGCTGATCGACGGCAGCGGCCGGCTGATCGACCTCGACGTCGACGCGCGGACCGGCGCGGTGCTCCGGCCGGAGGATGAGTGATGCGGGTCCTGCTGGTCGAGGACGATCCCCGGCTCGCCCGCGACGTCGCCGCGGCGCTGGCCGCCAGCGGCTACGTCGTCGAGCGCGAGAGCGACGGCGAGGAGGCCTGGTTCAAGGGCGACATCGAGGACTACGACGCGGTGGTGCTCGACCTGGGATTGCCGGGGATGGACGGGCTCTCCGTGCTGAAGCGCTGGCGCGCCAACGGCCGGCGCTTTCCCATCCTGGTGCTGACGGCGCGCGGCACCTGGGCCGAGCGCGTCGAGGGCATCGACGCCGGCGCCGACGACTATCTTCCCAAGCCCTTCCGCATGGAGGAGCTGCTCGCCCGGCTGCGCGCCATCCTGCGCCGCGCCACCGGCCAGACCTCCTCGGTGCTCACCGCCGGGCCGGTGGCGCTCGACACCCGCCAGATGAGGGTCACCGTCGCCGGCGTGCCGGCGGCGGTCTCGCCGCAGGAATACCGGCTGCTCAGCTACCTCATGCACCATGCCGGCCGGGTCGTCTCGCAGCTCGAGCTGACCGAGCATCTCTACGCCCAGGATTTCGAGCGCGACAGCAACGCCATCGAGGTGCTGGTCGGCCGGCTTCGCCGCAAGCTCGGCGTCGAGCTGATCGAGACGCGGCGCGGCTTCGGCTACATCATCGACGCCCCGGTGGGCGGCTCCGACTCGGCGCCCGAGCCCGGGGGCGGGTGAGGGCGGGGCGATGCGACGCCGCTCGCTGCGCCTGCGGCTGCTGCTGGCGGCGGTCGCCTCGGTCGGGGTCGCGCTGCTGGTCGCCGGCTTCGCGCTGGTGGCGCTGTTCTCGGCCCAGATCGGCGAGCGGATCGACGCCGAGCTGGACACCTACATCCGGCAGCTCACCGCGGCGGTGCTGGTCGATGCCGATGGCTCGCTGCGCCTCACCCGGCCGCTCGCCGATCCGCGCTTCGACAAGCCCTATGGCGGGCTCTACTGGCAGATCCAGGACGATGCGCGCGGCACGGCGCTGCGCTCGCGCTCGCTCTGGGACACCCGGCTGGCGCTGCCCGCCGACACGCTGCGGCCCGGCGTCGTCGACCGCCACACCCTGCCCGGCCCGGGCGGCCAGCCTCTTCTGGTTCGCGAGCGCCCGGTCATCCTGCCGGTGGCCGGCGGCGAGCGCATGCTGCGCATCGCCGTCGCGCTCGACATGCGCGACATTCTCGAGGCCCGCCGCGAGCTGATGGGGCAGGTGGCGGTGGCCCTCGGCGTGCTGGGCGTCGTGCTGCTCGCCGCCGCCTGGGTGCAGGTCGGCGTCGGCCTCAGCCCGCTCGAGGCGGTGCGGCGCGGGCTCAACGCGGTGAATGCCGGCGAGCGCCGCCGGCTGGAGGGCGCCTTCCCCGACGAGCTGCAGCCGCTGGTCGGCGAGGTCAACCAGCTGCTGGCGGCGCAGGAGCGGGCGATGGAGGCGGCCCGCGCCCGCGCCGCCGAGCTGGCGCACGGGCTGAAGACGCCGCTGACGGCGATCGCCGGCGACGCCGCGCGGCTGCGCGACCGCGGCGAGACGGAGATCGCCGACGAGCTCGAGGAGCTGGCGCTCGCCATGCGCCGGCACGTCGAGCACGAGCTGACCCGCGCCCGGCTGCAGTTCGCCGGCGCGAGCCGGCCGGCGACGCCGCTGGCCGCGGCGGTCGAGCCGATCGTGCGGACGCTGCGCCGCACCCCCGCCGGCGGCGCGCTGGACTGGCGGGTCGCCGTGCCGCCCGCGATCGCGGTCGCGCTGGAGCCCCCCGACCTCGCCGAGCTGCTCGGCAACCTGCTGGAGAACGCGGCGCGCTGGGCGCGCGCCTCGGTCACCGTCGAGGCGGTGAAGGGCAGCCCGGTGCGGCTCGTGATCGCCGACGACGGCCCGGGCGTGCCGCCGGCGATGATCGACCGGATCGGCGAGCGGGGCGTGCGCTCCGACGAGCGGCCGGGCGGCGCCGGCATCGGGCTCGCCATCGTCCGCGACATCCTGGAGGCCTATGGCGGCGCGCTCCGGCTGGAGAACCGGCCTGAGGGCGGGCTGCGCGCGACGGTCGAGCTGCCTGCCGTCGGCTGAGATCAGGAGCGCCGGTAGCCGTTCGCGCTCATGCAGGCATCGACCGCGGCGGTGAACGCCTGGTCGTCGCCGATCGCACCGATCGTCGCGCCGATCACCAGCCCCGCGGCGGCGCCGATCCAGGCGCCCTGGCCGGCCGCTCCGGAGAGCGCGCCGGCCAGCGCGCCGTGCGCCGCCCCGACCAGCACGCCTGCTGCCGCGGCGAGCAGGGTCCGTTCGGCATCGAGCTGCTGGTGCGCCTCGTCGCGGCAGCGGTCGAGCTGCGCGTCGTAGGGCGGCCCGCTGGCCGGTGCGCCGCCGGTCGGCACGTAGGTGGCCGAGCAGCCGGCCAGCAGCAGGATGAACGAGGGCAGCAACAGCCTGCGCAGCATGGGCCACCTCCGCGATGGGGTGGCGGCAGTATACGGCCACAACCTTACGGTGTCACGACATACAAGACACAACCAATATGTCATCCCGGCGAAAGCCGGGATCCATGCATCAGCGGCTTGGCATCGGCCACATGGATCCCGGCTTTCGCCGGGATGACAACGTCAATCGGACAACACTGACCTATGACCGGCTTCGTGTCCCCGCGACGGCCTACAGCCGCCCCTCGAGGCTGGCGACGAACATCCGCTTCAGCTCCGGCACGCCGACCGGGATCGGGTTGCCGCCGTCGCTGGGGTCGACCGCCGCCATCTCCGACAGCTTGTCGAGCCGGTCGGTGCCGATGCCGACCTCGGCCAGCGTGTGCGGGATACCGATCTCGCGGCGCAGCGCCAGCACCCAGTCGAGCACCGCCTGGTAGCCGGCGCCCGGCAGGCCGAGCCAGGCGGCGAGCCGGGTCAGCTTGCCCTCGATCGCCGGCCGGTTGAAGGCCAGCACATAGGGCATGACGACCGCGTTGCTGAGGCCGTGATGGGTGTCGTAGAGGGCGCCCAGCGGATGGCTCAGCGCATGGATCGCGCCCAGCCCCTTCTGGAACGCGGTGGCGCCCATGCTGGCGGCCGCCATCATGTTGGCGCGGGCGACGAGGTCCTGGCCGTCGCGCACCGCCGCCGGCAGGTACTCCTTGACCAGCCGCATGCCCTCGACCGCGATGCCCTCGGCCATCGGGTGGTAGCCGGGCGCGCAATAGGCCTCCAGGCAGTGGGCGAGCGCGTCCATCCCGGTGGCGGCGGTGATCTTCGGCGGCAGGCCGGCCGTCAGCGCCGGGTCGGCGATGACGATGGCCGGCAGCATCTTCGGGTGGAAGACGATGACCTTGGTGTGGGTCGCCTCGTTGGTGATGACCGAGGCGCGGCCGACCTCGGAGCCGGTGCCGGCGGTGGTCGGCACGGCGATCACCGGCACGACGCCGGCCGGGTCGACCAGCTTCCAGTTGTCGCCGACATCCTCGAAGTCCCACATCGGGCGCTTCTGGCCGACCATCAGGGCGACCGTCTTGCCGGCGTCGAGCGCGCTGCCGCCGCCGAAGGCGATGACGCCGTCATGGCCGCCGCTGCGGAACGCCGCCAGCCCGTCCTCGACGTTCTTGCCGACCGGGTTGCCCTTGATCGCGCTGAACAGGCCGGTCGGCACCCCCGCCGCCCGGTTGGCGGCCACCGCGTCGGTGATCATCGGCAGGGCGGCGAGGCCCGGATCGGTCACCAGCAGCGGCCGCTTCAGACCGAGGCTCTTGCAGGCATCCGCCAGCTCGGCGATGCGGCCGACGCCGAAGCGCACCTGGGTGGGATAGCTCCAATTGCCGCGCAGCTTGGCGGCGTCGCTGGTCGAGGTCATCGGCGGGGTCTCCGGCTGGATTGCGGCCAGGGTTGTCCTCCCGCCGGCCACGGCCTGTCAATCGGCGCCCTGCAGATCCGCCGGCAGTTGACAGGAGGCCCGGGCGTCCCCTGATTCGAGCGATGCAGCTGGACAGCCTGTTCCACCCGGCCGTCGCCGCCTGGTTCGAGCGGCGGTTCGGCGTGCCGACCCCGGCGCAGGCGGCGGCCTGGCCGGCGATCCGCGGCGGGCGCCATGCCCTGATCGCGGCGCCCACCGGCTCGGGCAAGACGCTGGCCGCCTTCCTCGCCGCCATCGACGACCTGCTGCGCCAGGGCCTGGCCGGCACTCTGCCGGATGCCACCCAGGTGGTCTATGTCTCGCCGCTGAAGGCGCTCTCCAACGACATCCAGCGCAACCTCGAGGCGCCGCTCGCCGGCATCGCGGAGGTGCTGGCCGCCCAGGGCCTGCCCGCCGTCGAGATCCGCAGCGCCGTGCGCACCGGCGACACGCCGGGGGAGGAGCGGGCGCGGATGCGGCGCCGCCCGCCGCACATCGTCGTCACCACGCCGGAGTCGCTCTACGTGCTGCTCGGCTCGGAGTCCGGCCGGGCGATGCTCTCGACCACCCGCACGGTGATCGTCGACGAGATCCACGCCGTCGCGCCGAACAAGCGCGGTGCCCACCTCGCGCTGTCGCTGGAGCGGCTGCAGCAGCTCTGCGGCGGCCGCCTGCAGCGCGTCGGCCTCTCGGCGACCCAGAAGCCGATCGAGCTGGTCGCCGACTTCCTCGTCGGGGCCGGCGAGCGCTCCCTATCGAGCCCGCGCGGGCGAGGGATCGAGGTGGTCGATATCGGCTACGACCGGCCGCGCGACCTGGCGCTGGAGGTGCCGGACTCGCCGCTCGAGGCGGTGATGTCGCACGAGGTGTGGGAGCAGCTCTACGGCAGGCTCGTCGCGCTGATCGCCGCGCATCGCACGACGCTGGTCTTCGTCAACACCCGCCGGCTCGCCGAGCGCGTCACCCGCCAGCTCTCCGAGCGGCTCGGCGATGCCGCCGTCGCCGCCCATCACGGCAGCCTCGCCAAGGAGCGCCGGCTCGACGCCGAGCAGCGGCTCAAGGCCGGCGCGCTGAAGGCGCTGGTGGCCACATCCTCGCTCGAGCTCGGCATCGACATCGGCGACGTCGACCTGGTCTGCCAGCTGGGCTCGCCGCGCTCGATCGCCAGCTTCCTGCAGCGGGTCGGCCGCTCCGGCCACTCGGTCGGCGGCACGCCCAAGGGCCGCCTCTTCCCGCTGTCGCGCGACGAGCTGGTCGAGTGCGCAGCGCTGCTCGACAGCGTGCGCCGCGGCGAGCTCGACCGGCTCGCCATCCCGGAGGCGCCGCTCGACGTGCTGGCGCAGCAGATCGTCGCCGAGGTGGCGGCGCAGGAATGGGAGGCGGACGCGCTCTTCGCGCTGTGCCGCCGCGCCTGGCCCTATCGCGCGCTGGCGCGGAGCGATTTCGACGCGCTGGTCGCGATGCTGGCCGACGGCATCGCCACCCGGCGCGGCCGGCGCGGCGCGCTGCTCCACCACGACGCCGTGCACGGCCGGCTGCGCGGCCGGCGCGGTGCCCGGCTGACCGCCATCACCTCGGGCGGCACCATCCCCGACAATGCCGACTACCAGGTGCTGCTCGAGCCGGAGAACCAGGTGGTCGGCTCGGTCAACGAGGACTTCGCCGTCGAGAGCATGGGCGGCGACGTGTTCCAGCTCGGCAACACCGCCTACCGCATCCTGCGCGTCGAGCGCGGCACGGTGCGGGTCGCCGCCGCCCCCGGCGTCGCGCCCACCATCCCCTTCTGGCTCGGCGAGGCGCCCGGCCGCAGCGACGAGCTCTCCGCCTCGGTGTCGCGGCTGCGCCAGGGCTTCGCCGGCCATCGCGAGGGCGATCCCGGCGGTGCCGCCACCCTCGGCTGGCTGGAGCGCGAGCTCGGCATCGCCGAGCCCGCCGCTCGCCAGCTCTTCGACTATCTCGCCGCCGCGCTCGCCGCCCTCGGCGCGCTGCCGACCCAGGGCCGCATCGTGCTGGAGCGCTTCTTCGACGAGAGCGGCGGCATGCAGCTGGTGATCCACTCGCCGTTCGGCAGCCGGCTCAACCGCGCCTGGGGCCTGGCGCTGCGCAAGCGCATGTGCCGCACCTTCAACTTCGAGCTGCAGGCGGCCGCCACCGAGGACAACATCGTGCTGTCGCTGTCGGCCGCGCACAGCTTCCCGCTCGCCGAGGTGGCGCGCTACCTGCGCGCCGAGACCGTGCGGCCGATGCTCATCCAAGCCCTGCTCGACGCGCCGATGTTCACGGCGCGCTGGCGCTGGACGGCCGGGGTGGCGCTGGCTCTGCCGCGCATGCGCGGCGGCCGCAGGATCGCGCCGCAGCTCGCCCGCATGGATGCCGAGGACCTGGTCTCCGCGGTCTTCCCCGACCAGATCGCCTGCGCCGAGAACCTGCCCGGCGACCGCGAGATCCCCGACCACCCGCTGGTCCGCCAGACGATCGAGGACTGCCTCGGCGAGGCGATGGACCTGGCCGGGCTGGAGCGGCTGCTGCGCGGCCTGCAGTCCGGCGCGATCGAGGTGGTCGCCCGCGACGTGACGCAGCCCTCGCCGCTGGCGCTCGAGGTGCTGGCGGCGCGGCCCTACGCCTATCTCGACGACGCGCCGATCGAGGAGCGCCGCACCCAGGCGGTGATGGGCCGCCGCTGGCTCGACGCCGAGAGCGCGGCCGATCTCGGCCGGCTCGACCCCGAGGCGATCGCCCGGGTCCGCGCCGAGGCCTGGCCGGAGGCCGCTACCCCCGACGAGCTGCATGACGCGCTCTGCTGGCTGGGCTTCCTCACCGAGGCCGAGGCGGCGGCCGGCCCGGGCTGGACGGAGATCCTGGCGGCGCTGGCGCAGGACGGGCGGGCGACGCGGCCGCCGCGCCGGCCGGCCCGCTCTGGGTCGCGACGGAGCGCGTCGGGTTGCTGCGCGGCCTCTGGCCCGAGGTGCGGCTCGATCCCGCGGTCACCCCGCCCGCCGCGCAGGCCGCGCGTCATTGGACCGCGGACGAGGCCCTGGTCGAGCTGCTGCGCGGCCGCCTCGAGGGGCTCGGGCCCGTGACCGCGGCAGCTCTCGCTGCGCCCTTCGGCTTGCCGCCCGACGGCGTCGCCGCGGCCCTCGCCGCGCTCGAGGTCGAGGGCTTCGCCATGCGCGGCCGCTTCACCGCCGTGACGCCGGACGAGGAATGGTGCGAGCGCCGGCTGCTCGCCCGCATCCACCGCTACACGGTGAAGCGCCTCAGGGCCGAGATCGAGCCGGTCGCCGCCCGCGACCTGCTGCGCTTCCTGCTCGCCTGGCAGCGCGTCGCGCCGGAGAGCCGCATGCAGGGCGCCGACGCGGTGGCCGCGGTGGCGGCGCAGCTCGAGGGCTTCGAGGCCCCGGCCGGCGCCTGGGAGAGCGAGCTGCTGTCCGCCCGGATATCCGAGTACGAGCCGGCCTGGCTCGACGACGAGTGCCTGGCCGGCCGGCTGGCCTGGGCCCGGCTGTCGCCGCGCGGCGGCCGCGCCGCCCGCGAGCGCGGGCCGACGCCGGTGCGCACCACGCCGATCGTGCTGCTGCCGCGCCGCCATCTCGCCGCCTGGACCTTGCTGGCGGTGCCGCCCGACGAGGCGGCGGCCAGCCAGCGCGCCCGCGCCGCGCTCGACTGCATCCGCGCCCAGGGCGCCTCCTTCTTCGACGAGCTGGTCGAGGGCAGCGGCCTCTTGCGCACCCAGCTCGAGGAGGCGCTGGGCGAGCTCGTCGCCCTCGGCCTGGTCAGCTCCGACAGCTTCGCCGGGCTGCGCGCCCTGCTGGTCCCGTCCGACCGCCGCAAGCCGCTCGCCGGCGGCCGGCGGCGGCGCCGCACCGCCGCCTTCGACATGGCCGATGCCGGCCGCTGGGCGCTCGCCCGCCGGCCGCGGCCGGGCCAGGACGATGCAGCGGCCCGTGCCGCCGCGGTCGAGCATGTCGCCCGCGCCCTGCTGCGCCGCTACGGCGTGGTGTTCTGGCGCCTGCTCGAGCGCGAGGCCGCCTGGCTGCCGCCCTGGCGCGACCTGCTGCGCGTCTATCGCCGGCTCGAGGCGCGCGGCGAGATCCGCGGCGGCCGCTTCGTCGCGGGCTTCTCCGGCGAGCAGTTCGCCCTGCCCGAGGCGATCGGCCCGCTGCGCGAGGCCCGCCGCAAGCCGGCGTCCGGCGAGCTCGTCTCGCTCTCCGGCGCCGACCCGCTCAACCTCGTCGGCATCCTCACCCCCGACGCCCGCCTGCCGGCGCTCGCCGGCAACCGCCTGCTCTACCGCGACGGCCTGCCGATCGCGGCACTCGAGGGCGGCGCCGTCCGCTTCTTCGCCGCCATGCCGCCG